>NZ_WUEG01000004.1 GCF_010468565.1 Allomuricauda sp. TY007 | reverse complement strand
ACAGAATAGATATAAAAGGAGAATCAATGAGAAGAAAATTGAAAAATAAAAACTAAGTTTAACCCAAGGATAGATCAAATCTGGGCAGTCCATTTGCCATGGTCAGTTTCATCCGGCGAAGGTGGGTCAGTTTACCCGGCTTATCCATCAATGCCATCTTGACGCAAAATATTGACTATGCGCCAAAGCTGATTTTGAAGTTCATCGATATGTCTATTAGAATGTGACGTCATATTTTATACTAAGATTTATTTGTTAACAATGCAATATTACTTTGTACCTGTGCAGTCAATCTGCACAACTAATAATTATTTAGATTGGTGTTAAGCAAACCAATTACCTCATCTCTTATATTTAGTGGGCTAATTACTGTTAATCCTGCTCCAAACGAAAGAATTAGCCGGATTAATTCAAAGTTTGGAATGACCTCTATCATAAATGTAAATCCAGATTCATCATCGCTAATTCTTCTTTGAGAACCATGAATAGGTTTTGTCTTGATATAAGGAGCTAGTTCTTTTGTAGCCATCATTTCAATTTTAATTAATTGACCGTCATACGGTTTGCTAACGCCTATTATATCCTCAAAAAATTCATTGAAATCTAGATTGAGACTGTCATTATACTTATCATTAAATTCCTCAAGGTCTTGAATTCTGTCAAGAGCATAGTTTGTTATTTTATTGTTCTCCTTTTCTAATCCTAAGACGAACCATCTATTGTTATATTCTTTTAAGTGATACGGATAGAAGATTTTAGAAGTTAATTTATCCCTCTTAAATGATTGGTAATCAATTCTTAAACTTTGCCTATTTCGAATTGCATTAAAAAGTGGTGTTATATACTCAGTGCCTTTTAGAAAATCGTTTGTTTCAAAACTAATAATGTTATGGTCGGTGCCATAAAGATTAAAGGTTTGGTCTAACTTGGGTATTAATTCATTTACCCACTCAAATTGAGGTAATCCCTTAAATCTGTTTAATACTAACATTGCTGATTTTAGTTTTTCAGCTTCCATTTCATTTAGGGGACTATTGTTTATTGAAAATGAGCTTTCTTTGTATCGATAATAAACTCGTCTTCCATCTTTAATCTTATCCAAGGGAATATTCCATCCTTGAATGGATTCCATGAACTTTATATCTTCGAAAAGTTGTCGTCTTTTAATACCATTCGAATCCGGATCATATTCAAATAGTGCCTCGTTACATGCATCTAAAAGATCCTCAATGTAATATCTTTTGCCCGGATTACTAAAGCATCGGTCAAGTGTATTGTATCTGATGGTCGCATGTTTATTTGTAGCCATCTATTTTTTATTACTTTCAATTATTACAGCTAGAAAGGGCTTTCCTCATTCATCCTAGATTGTTCATAGTCACTAATCATGCTTATTAGTTCTTTTCCTTCATTACTAAAATATTTTTCAAGAAATGAGTTGAACCCTATTTCCATAAAATGTATGGTTTTTTCTCCACCAATTTTACTTAGATTGAATTCTGGCAGCTCACTGTAGAATGAGTTAAGTTGTATTTGCCTAATGTATTCACTTAAAATTTGTGAAACACTTTGTCCACTATTTATAGTATACAAATCAAATTTTTCTGTTTCGTCATTAGCAGGTAAATCATGCGGTCCCCAATTAGGATTTATGATGATTAATTTTTTGTATGGGGATGAATTTAATGCTTCAATGAGTAAATTATTAATATAGGGATCAAAAAAACTGTAGCCGATGGCAAAAATATAGTCTCTTTCTTCAAGCTTCTTTTTGAAGCTAGAGATAAGATCAAAAAATGGATTGAAAGAAAATGTTTTGCTTCCATGACCAAAAATAATGTAAGGGCTATGCTCAATGTCGATGTCAGATTTCTGTTCCATTGTTAAGCCATCCAATTCTTTGACAGAACCATCTAGTTGAAGCCTAACCCAATCTATTGATCCATGTAATTTATAATACTTTATTTTGTCAAAATTATCGGGGACATCTAAGGTTTCCATACCTTTCCATTCACTTGAAACAAACCCGGTATAAGGCATAGTTTCATGTTTTTTTAAGGCATCCTCAATGGTTTTGTCATAATTTAAAGTAAAGCACTCCAAAGGAGTTTGTAATTTGTCAGAAGAAAGAATTTGAACCAATGGATCCAAATATCCTAATTTTGCACTATCATGTTTGAGCCATAATGGAACTAATTCGGACTTTAATTTATTTTCTAAATTGGCAAACAATCCTTTATCATCCTCACTTTTGGAGTCAAATTGTTTTTCTAGTGTTATTAATTTATCTGCCCAGTTACCTGTTATAGGATAGGGTAGAAAGTTTTCTCTGTTTTTTATTTTTCGGATTACTAATGCTAGTTCTTCAATATTGGAGGTAAATCTA
Source organism: Allomuricauda sp. TY007 (assembly GCF_010468565.1). Classification (GTDB taxonomy): domain Bacteria; phylum Bacteroidota; class Bacteroidia; order Flavobacteriales; family Flavobacteriaceae; genus Flagellimonas. The sequence goes on along the minus strand of NZ_WUEG01000004.1, from coordinate 419,868 downwards.
AATTGAGACCCACTTTCTAAACTTCTCCATTTACTATGGTATTCTAAACTGGAAATAACAAACCGAAGAGCTTCGGCTTCAGGTTCAATTAGTTTAAAAGATTTTGGCTTGTTTAGTTCTTCTTCCAGAGCTTCCAACATTTGACTAGAGGTTAAACAACCAGAATCGTAACTTGCACCAGCCCCAAAAAGAAAGAGACATTTTTGCATTATAATATCCAAATCTAGTTTCTCCATCTTAAATGACCCAAGGAGTTGTTTGAGTTATTTCATTATCTGGTATGGGTTCATCAACAAAGCTTTTAAACCTTGCTATTTCCTTGGCATAAAAGCATGTTGCCGGCTGACTTCTCTGTTTTAAGCCCTTCCATGTTAGCCTTGAGAATTCATAAACTTGTTCAATCAATTCTCTATGGGAGAAACCGGCCTCATCTGCAAAATGAATTTTCAGCTTGAGGGGAAGCTCATCTCTGACTCCTATTGGAGCAACTTCTTTAAAACGATTATTGTTAAAAAGTAGATACTCCTTGGGGGTTAGCCTGACAAAACTGCCGCTCACAGGCATTCTAAAGTCATGATCAGGGTCAAAACCTAATTCAATTCTAGATTTGGTATCATTAACTTCAACAACCGCGTAAGGTATTGAAAGATTGAATTCTGACCTTAAAACTCGTTCAATATTACTCTTGTCCTTTTGTGATAGAGATTTATGGTAGTGTATAATTAGTCTTTGAATATCTGTTTCCTGCACTAGATAATCCTCAATGGCTATTTTTAATAACCCAATTACTTCATTGCTTGAATTTTGCTCTTCGAAAGCATGCGTACGCTTTAACCTTCCCTGATTATCAAAAAACACCGTGCTGCCAATGAACCTACCTTCTTCAGAAACGATTTGATTAAACCCGATAACAAGTTCTTGTTTTTTAGGGCTATCAAGTCTCCAAGGAATGCCGCCCATTTTTGCATGTATACCGATGGCTATATTTGGTAAATGGTAGTTGAAAACACCTGACTTTCTTATATTCTCATAGTTTAGGAATTGAGAAGGGATTCCTTTTTTTATGAGTGATAACTTAAGATTAAAATATTCACGACATGGTTCATCTTTATTAAAGGGCCCAATAACTATAGCAAATAGGTTTGGATAATAATCTTCACTAAGTTCTATTTCTTCAAAATTTTTATACTCATCCATCAAAGTATTGATATTAGAGTATTCCAGTCTTTTATACTTATCTTTTTCAATCGAGTTAGCCAATGTTACAGGGATATTGACATAAGGAAGAAGTCCAGGAAAACCTTTATAGCCATTTTTTAGATATTTGTATAGTGTATTCGCATCGTCATTATTCTGATAAATAAATATGAACTGTTTTTCCAAAGCGTTGGGGACATCTTGATAAACTCCATAATTACGCATTCCAGTAATTGGATTAATATCTGTTTGTCCATTTCGAAAAAGCATTTTATTCTTGGAAAAACTTACCTTGTCTGCTCTTAAACTATCAAATCCAATTGAATGGAACATGATTTTGTTTGAAGGTTTCAGCTTCGAATTAAAAAAGGATTTTAATTCTTTGTATCTAAAGGCATAATTAATTGGTGCTTTTGAAGATTCAAGGCCCTGTTGTGTTTTTAATTTTCTATTGGCAACAACCTTAGATTTTTGTAGACCAATATGCTTAGATTTTTGAATTTCCTTATTTGATAGAATACAAGAAATATTGCCCAAGTCTTCGTTTAGGTCAATTTTGTCTTTGCTAATGTACGATTCAGAACTCCCTATGTTAAATGTTAATTCCTTGTACTTAGTGTTTATTTTAAAATCCCATTTTTTGTAAACATCCCAAAAGTCATTGTGCTCATTAATAAACTCAAAACATGAAAGATCTATTCCCTTTGGTTTTATTTGTATTAGAAATCCAGTACTCTTAAAATAATTTGCTAGAAGCCACAGAGTGTAATAATATTCAAACTCTTTGATAAAAGGTAATTCCAAATATTCTTCTGCAGCGTTTCTTGAAAAGCTGAAACCAATATAACTATCTTCATCAATTTCATTTTCAAGAGCCCATTCATCTATTTTTTTTTCTTCACCAATTAAGAACCGTTTCTTGAAATAACTAAGGTTGAAATGAAACATTAAGTCTTTATTGGCTGATACAATTATTCTTAGTCCTTCTTCATTTGGAAGTTTATATTTTATTCTGTTAACGATTAATTCCATTAATGGGTCTACTTAAGTTAACTCGTTTGTTTTTAAAAGAATGGAAATCAGTTTGTCGATTATAAATTTATCGGAATTTTCAAAGAAAGCTTATTTCTCGACCCAAACAAATTTCCATACCTATTGGAAAGCTAAATATACTTTCTCTTATTTGGTTAACCAACTATGAAGCTATTCAGTTTGTTTTACTTTGCAAAAGAAAGGGAATAGCAAGAGGATAGCGTGCTGGCGCAGCGCTATTGATTCATTTTCCTTCGGAAAGGCCCGATTTTAGGGTGTTTTTTGAAAAAATTGGTTCATTGGGTTTGTGCCATTTTTGATGAAAAAATGCGCTCAGCCCAGTAAAATCAATGAATTTTTGATGAAAAAATGATTGTTCGGTGTATGGATAAAGTGTCGATACGTCTTCAATCTTTTGACCATTTGAAATTTAAGGATAAATGCAGTTTTTAGCTTAAAAACATGTTTAGCCCAGTAAGATCAAGGAATTTTTAGCGTAAAAATAAAAAATGAGGTGTGTGTTTTGAGAAAGCAATACTAAATCATTCCTCTTTTTGGTCTTTCTTTTCTTCCCTGTAAAATAGGTTTACATGGTCCATTAGGGCCTCTTCCCCAACTGGCATCAACCGGTTGGCTACGGTCATTGCCTGATGGATATATTCTTCTTGGTTCTTGTCCATAACATCATCTTGACCAAGTTCAGGATTAATTGCTCTTGTGGAAAGATATAGCAAGGCACGGACGGTCAATAATAAATCGGCATGACCATCAAGATAAAAGAAGCTGGGTTGGAACTTGTCCTTGAAATATGGATGGGGAACAAGGGTTGGAGTATGTTCATTTAAGTGGTGTCTCAAATCCTTGATGAGCTTTTCTTCGTTAGGGTTCATGAGTCTATTTTTTGTTTTCCAGTTTCGATAGCTTTTCGTCCAATTTGTCCATGAAGTACATTTGACTATCTGGAAGGATGCTCAATACCAGTTCCAATACTTGGATGACACTATCCTCTTTTGATACATTTTGGTTGGCAGGAAACAACATCATTCCCTCCCCATCAAGTGCAAGCACACATACCTCCAGAAGACTGATAATCTGTGTCAAAAGATGGTTATTGTCCCTGACCTCGAAGGATACATGATTTCCCTTGGGGTCGATTGACTTTTTATTTCCCAACAGTCCCGAAAGATTGCTTCTGAGCTGTTGGATCTCTTCCAAGGTCTTTAACCTTTGTTTCTTTGATTTCATATGAATGGATTTATTGGGTCGCGGTTGTCTTTTGTTCGGATAGCAATTTTCTGACCTTGTCCAAGAATTCCATTTCATCATGGGGAATCAGATCCAATATATATCCAAGAACCTCGCTTATATTGCGGTAGGATTGGGGAACGGCACGTGCCGAATAATTCTCCGTCTCCAATGCAGTGATACAGACCTTGATCAAGTTGGAGATCATAAATGAGGTTTCCCCATATCCTTCGGTTATGAGATCGATGCTGTACAATCCCTTTTCTGGAATATAGGGCTTCAGGGCAAAGAAGTGCTCTTTTTCCAGTTCTTTCAATTGACTAAATAAGGATGGTTCATTATTGTTTTTGACAATCCTGGTTTCTTTTGGAGATGTTTTATTCTTTTCGATTCCTTCGATATGGTCTTTGCACTGTTCGAGATGCCTATTGAAAATGGACTCCACTTCTTGGATGAAATCCTTCATCTTGGATTGGATGGTCTTGGTCTGAATTTTTGTAATCTCAAACTCATTGCCATACCGGGCAACACTGTAGGCATGTTCCAAAAGGAGCAGCAGTTCATTGCTCTTCAACTCGGAAGTTTCCAAAAAAGGCTGCAGGGTGGGGAAGAACTGTTTGCAGTAGTTGATGTGGCTAATGATACTGTGTGTTACCATACTTCTTCCTATGCACATCTGTTCGATGAACCGGAACGAAAGTTCAAAGGCCTGGTGCATGTTGAAGGTGGCAATGGCATAATCCCCTTCCTTAATCAAGATGTCCGCAGTATTGGCAAAGGCATTTACTTTTCCCAATTCAGATTTGTGATAGCGAGAAGCCCTTTTCATGAGCGTGTTGTAGGCCATTGTTGAATAATCCATGATGTTCTCTCCCTCGGGATGGGCGAATACGGTTTTCCCGAGGCAGCAATGTTCCAGGAAATAGAGCGATCCTCTTTCAAGACCTGTTTCGGATTGGTTCTCTGTATAGACCCTTATCCTGAAATCAGGATGTTTCTTTCCCTTTTTTGCAACTAAGGAACGGATCTCATTGGGAAGGGGATCATTGTTGACATCCACAAAAAGGGTAAGGAAATAATATTCTGTATTGCCTTCATTTTGTTTACGGGATAGAAAGACCCTATCAATGGTAATAATGTTCAGGATGCTATCGAGCAGTTCGGACAGCTCTTCCGCTTTTTCAAAGTGTTTAGGTATGTTTGTGCCATGTGTCATAGAAATGTGGTTAAAAGGGTTCGAGAATCATCCACCATATTAAGGCCACATTTCCATGTATCCCACCATGGGTACTTGTATTTTATTGGACCAGATTTGTATTTTACAATCGGATTATTGTGGGAAAGACCCTATATTTGAGATATGGAGACAAAGACCAAGAACAATCATATAGGCAGAAAGATCAGTAGGATAAGGGAACTTCGCGGTATGAAGCAGGAGACCCTTGCCGAAGAATTGGGCATTAGCCAACAGGCCGTTTCCAATATCGAGAACAGCGAAAAGGTAGATGATGTCAAGTTGGAAGAGGTTGCCAAAGCGCTTGGTGTGACCAAGGAAGGTATTGAGAATTTTTCGGAGGAAAATGTTCTAAACATTATTTCAAACACTTTTACCAGTAACGACAGTTCTACAATCAACGCAATTAATGTTCAGCCAAATTTTAATCCATTGGATAAGGTGGTTGAGTTATATGAACGACTTGTTCAAGCTGAAAAGGATAAGGTTGCTTTTTTGGAAAAGCTCTTGAAGAAGGACTAATTTCAAAAGTCAAGGCTGTTGGGCAGATAAAATCTGTTATTGATTTCTACAAAATAATTCCATCATATACTTTTTTTAAAGGAAAGGGTTCGTTTCTAATAATTTATTTATGCCTGGTTCGTTGTGATTTATATCGAGCGTTAACCTAATCCCAATTGTACATGACTAAATTCAAATATGAAAATCAAGGGGGAAGAGGTTTTTCTGTTTTCCATCCGTTTTCCAAAAATAAACCCGAGAAACAAGCTAAGAAAGAAAAAGAAATAACAAAGACTGATCTCCTTTTCAATGGAATTAAGAGGGAAAAATCATTGAAGTTTAAACGTTGGAACAGAGAGGACTTGTCATATAAAAAAGTTAAAATGGGGCAAGCTGTCAAAATTCTAAACTGTGTTGTTCATCCTTCCAGTAATATCTATCCAATAATTAAGGAAATGAAATCCAATAGAAGTCTATTTGATAGGGTAAAAAGGATGACAAAATCAAATTACGTACATATCTCCAGTGCTGCGGTTAAAATCACAATCGAACAAAATATTGCAACCATTGTTAAGAGTAGTCTTTAATACGGCCTGCCTAAAATTTGTCAACCAAAACCATGTCAGGCCAAAAGCTGGCATATAGTTTCCTTAAAAAATTCTTTTGGGACTCGTCAAGGACTGATTTTTTTGCCTCGCTCAGTAAATTAGTTTGGCAAGATTTGGGCTTGCAGCACTTCGCTTTGCTTCGTTCGCCTTGTATATTTTAAATTAATTGTTTTTCACTTGAGCCGATTATAGATCTTATTCGGCTCATGAGTGTCAAAAAAATGAGCTGAATAACAACTCCAATAAAAAGGTTTATATATCCTGGATTCTAGAGATAAGTATGCTTATCTAATTATAGGTAGGCATGCAAGTAATTTGCAGTATCCTTCAAACCAAGGGCTCTTAATCTGTCCAAAATCTCAAATTCATTAAGATTTGGATTGGTTCGGTTCATTACTAATTTTTTAAACGCCTCTACTGCTTTTTCTGGATTTAAGTCAATGATATCTGTTAGAAAATCATCGCTGGATTTGGCACTAAGTCCAAAGGACGCTAAATATTCTTTGGGGAAATCCTTTAAATTCTCAGTTATAATAACGTTCGCGTTTGTTTTTATGGCTGCAGCCAAAACGTGCCTGTCCTTTTCATCAGGTAATTGTAGGGTCTCAATTAGTGGCTCATAGTTATTTACCATTGCGTCTGGAAATGCTCTATTTGCAACATCGATTCTCTTATTGCGTTCCTCCTTACCAATCCCCTTTCGTTTCATAACATCATCCCATTCCATAAAAATATGCCTGCTCCATTTCGGGGTAAACAATTCGTAATGGGCAAACCAAAACATTAAGTCCCTGATCAATAGTGGGTAAATGACATTTGTGTCCAAAACACATGTAAATCTGACACTATGAATCATACAACCCGGATTCTTCGTCTGACTTCATCATTTGAATGATTAAAGCCTCTTGTTCTTTCTTCATTTGATTTTTGTATTTGGAAATATCTTCAAATCTTACTCTTCGATGTTTTCCGATTTTGGTAAATGGAATTTTTCCTTGCTCCAACAGTTTTACTAGATGCGGCCTTGAACATCCTAAAAACTCTGCAGCCGATTGCGTAGTCATTTCGGCGGCAATTGGCACGATGGAAATTGGTTTTCCATCTCCCATTGCTTTTAGGATTTCGGCCAATAGCTTTAAGGCCTTAAGGGGGATTCTTATTTTATCCTGGGTTTCCTCAATTTCAATTTCAGGCGATTTGTCCTTAATTTCCTTTAAAACGGTTTCCAATGCATTATAAGATTCTATTGCAGTAGACTGCTCTTCTTTTGAAGGCCTTTTTATGTTTTCCAGTTCTTCCATGGGTGAATGTTGTATTGTTTGGAACAAAAATAAACGAAATAAACGAAATAAACGAAACATTTAACACATATCTACGTATGTATTCGAAAATCAGTAACATGTTTTTTTATTAGAAATTGATAACCTTGTCGAGGGCATCATCAGCCTCCTTGTGGATGAAACTCGATTGATAGTTGATGGTCGTTTTTAAATCACTATGACGATACAGTTTTTGGAGCATGAGCGGATGTATGTTGTCTCCTGCTATATTACCAAAGCTATGCCTGGCTATGTGCATAGTTAGTTTTTTATCGATTTTAGCCTTTTCAGCAATTGATTTTAGCCTGATATTGAGTTTTGAATTACCGTTTCTGAGTCTGTTGTAAACTTTTTTGGAGTCTGTCAGGTCAACACCTTTCATTTCAGGAAAAATGTAATCATTGGCGTCTCGTTTCTCTCTTTTATAATAATCCAAAATGGGATATACCTTCTCTGGGATTTTTAGACTGAGCAATTTCGAGTTTTTACTCATTCTATAGTAAAGTCTTCCATCTCTAATATCACTCCAACGAGCCCTTAAAGCGTCCGATACCCTGATTCCTGCGAAATAAAAACAGTAGAGCCAAACATTTCTGGCATGGATTTCCAGTTCGGTTAAATCTGTTAATCCTTCTATGGTTAAAATTTCTTCCCTGGTAAGACCGATTTTTTCGCTTTCAGGGAATTTGATTTTGACCTTGCCCGCCCCAAAGGGGTAATGTTTTCTTTTGACAATTCCCTCCCTAATGGCCTTGTTGTATAGAAGTCTAATGTAAACAAGGACGTTCATGACACTGACCTCTTTTAATGAATGTTTTTTTCTGAGATAGATTTTGAACCTCTTTAGAAACCGTTCATCAATATCATTAAAAGTCAATCCTTTGGTTTTGCTGAACTTCAAGATGTAGCTTGTATAGGCTGATTCAGCGATGAACCTTCCATGTTTTCCCGCTAATTCAGCTTCATCCAAATGTTCTTGGGCAAACTCGAAGAAACTAAGCTTTCTTTTAGATCGATAAATTTCTTTCTTCATGTAATGGACTGAAGCATCCTTGTCCTTTGTCTGGAGGGTTACCATCCCTTTTTTGGCCTCCCTAATTCTGGCCTTTATAAGCTTGTTCAATTTTTTGGAATCTGGATGGGTCTTTTTTACCCTCTTCTTTTTATCGTCCCAAAATTCTTTTCTTATACGCAGTCCAATATATTTGTATGTGGAACGGCGATTTTTTGTTATTCTAATCGCAAGAGGGCACTCGCCCGTTTTATTGGGCTTTTTTCTCAAAATTATTTGTAAACTTGCAGCCATGTTTGTCCTGTTGGAAAGTCAAATCAGGAAAAACATACTCTACTGGAAAGTACTGTTTTAAATGTACTGAAAAATTGGTACAATATAAGTAAAACATTTATTGGTTTTGGATGGTTTTACTTGAATTCAAAGGAATCCAAAAAAAATGTAACCAATTATAAATCAGTTGATTTGACCTATTTTGGTGCAAGATAGTGATGGCTTAGGATCTAGTGCCGCAAGGCGTGGGGGTTCGACTCCCTTCACCCGCACAAAAAGCTCCTCAGTAACTGAGGAGCTTTTTTTGTGTTAAAAATCCGTCACGTATTTCCCATTTTGAAATCAGATTCTTTTCAAGCGTTATTATTCAAGAATTTACCAGGTCCTTTCCTGTTTTAAAAACCTTCGGAATTGATAAATAGTATCCCTAAATCATTTAAAGCACGATTGTATTATAGGGAGTAACTTATATTACTTTTAACCTGCTTATTTGCGCACTGGTCAAGAAACGCTACTCATAATTAATGTATTTGGGATGATGATAAAAATCAAAGATTAAAAGTTGATTTTTGAAATTATCCGTAAGATTTTGTTAAAACGAGGGGATATTACTAAATTGAAATCGGATAAGAGAGGAAAACAATTGGGTTAAGCCTAAAAATGCAATAAGCAATTATTGTTGAATGTTTTTATAATAAAGTTTTCCGATTATAGTTCTACTTAATGCAGAATATTGATATTTGTCAATATTTTTTACAGTAGAACAAAACCAAACCAAAACTAACAAAGTAAAAGACCAACTGCGCTATGTACAAGGAAATATACTTGGTCGATGACGAAGACCTAGTGAATACGGTGAATGCGATTCACTTCAGAAGAATGGGAATGGAAGATAGGGTTAAAAGCTTTACCAATCCCGAATTGGCACTGGATGACCTAAGATTTAGAGATAATCCTCAAACAAAAACGCTTATTTTATTGGACATTAACATGCCCGAGATGAGCGGTTTCGAATTTTTGGAATTCATGATGCTAGAAGATTTTCCGGTAACCAACGAAGTACTTTTGGTAACTTCTTCCGAGTCCGATGCGGATAAAGAAGAAGCAAAAAAGTATGGGAAATATGTAAAGGAATTTATTACAAAGCCTTTAAGAATTGAGCATTTGGAAGATTACCTGCAAAGTGCCAATAAATAGTCTCTTAGTATCCATCAGCTAAGACAAAGTATTTGGTTCCCCTTTTACGACCTAAGTTTTAAACGATCCATTCTGATTAAATTTTAACTTTTGAAAAGGAAACAGACACTTATTCATAACAAGGTTGAAATCGTAGAGGATAGGGATGACGCTGTGTGGGCGATGGATTTAAACTATCGGCTGACCGCTTTTAATCCATCGTTTAAGATAAGACTTAAAGGTGAGGGGTGGGACAAAGCCGACCGAGGTATGGATCTAAGAGCGATATATCGGTCGGGAAGTTTCTTTAAACCATGCGAACAGGGGTGCGAACGGGCCTTTGACCGATTCGCAACCACTTCTAGACACACTTTTGAACAAAATGGGGAAGTAGTGGTGCATGAGTTTTCGTTTCAACCTTTTATGAACAGTTCGGGAAAGGTTATTGGTTGTTGCATTTGGCAAAAGGATATAACGCAGGAAGTGGACAATAACCATCGTTTGCTCGAAAGCGAAAGAAAGTATCGTGAAGCCCAAGAAGTTGCGAATGTTGGGCATTGGGGCTGGGATATGAAAGAGGATAAAATTGTTTGGTCCAACCAATTGTTTCGAATCTTTGAACAAGATCCTGGTAAATTTAAGGCAACCTTTGGTGCATTATCGGAAATTATCCACCCAGATGATCGCCAAGCGTTTATTGATGATGTTCAAACTAGTATTGAGGAAAACAAAATGCACGACATTACCCATAGAATTGTTTTGGGCAACGGTGAAATACGTTATGTGCACCAAAAGGGTAGGGCTTATTACGATGAGCACGGTAAACCTAAGTACATGTCCGGTACAACGCAAGACGTCACCAAAGAGGTATTGTCCAATCATCAAATAGTGGAGCAAAACCAAGAGCTTCAGAATTTTGTTAGAATCATATCGCACAATCTGCGAGGGCCTATATCCAACCTTTTAATGTTGTCCAAAATTTATGAATGGGGCAAAGATGAAGTAAACGACGACATTGTTAAAAAGATTGAACATACAACCGAGGCACTTGATCAGACCATTAAAGACCTCCACCTTTCCCTATCATTAAAGTCTGCCGACAAGAAAAAGTTCAGAGCGGTGTGCCTTAAAGATGTGATGAAAGATGTGAATGGGCTGTTAACAGAAGAGGTCATGAAGCAAAAGGCGTCGATTCGGACCGATTTTTCTCAAACGGATACCGTGTTCGGGGCCAAAAGTTATGTAGTAAACATTTTTTACAACCTTATTCTTAATGCGGTACATTACGCTAAGGACGGTGTTCCTGCCATAATAAATATATCTACCTATCAAACCAAGGAAACGGTGATTTTAAAATTTACCGACAATGGTATTGGTATGGAGCTTACGCCCGAAAAGGAACGAAAAATATTTGATATGTATGGAAGGCTCAGCGGAGCAACCGAAGGTAAAGGCTTTGGACTTTACTTGGTAAAGACCCAAGTGGAAGCCATGGATGGAAAAATTGAGGTAGAAAGTGAGAAGGGGGTAGGGAGTACTTTTACCATAACACTTCCCAACAAGATACAGTGACCTAAAAGGGCAAACGCTCCAAGTCCACATTGCCCCCAGAGATAATAATACCTACTTTTTTATTGGAGAGCTTCCCCCTTCTTTTAATAACAGCAGCCAAGGCTACGGCACTGGAAGGTTCGCATACAATCTTGAGTCGCTCCCAAATCAATCGCATGGCTACAATGATTTCCTCTTCGGTCACACGGACAATTCCTTCCACGTGCTTCTGGATAACAGGAAAGTTTCGATTGCCCAACTGTGTTTTTAAACCGTCGGCAATAGTGTTTGTAGTGGTATTGGTTTCTATTTTTCCACTTTGTAGGGAGCGATAGGCATCATCCACCTCAAAAGGTTCGCCCCCAATGGTTTTACAATGGTTTCCAAAATAATGGGCCGAAAGGGCTGAACCTGCGATCAAACCACCACCACCAACGGGAGTCACTACATAATCAAGGTCAGGATGTAGCTCCAATAACTCTTTGCAGGCAGTTCCTTGCCCTAAAATCACATGGTCATCATTGGAAGGATGGATAAAAGTAGTCCCGTGCTCGTTTACAATACGTTCAGATTCACGTTCCCTAGCTTCCAGAGTAGGCTCACATTCAATCAAAATTCCACCATAGCCCTTCACCGCTTCTTTTTTTACCTGGGGAGCCGAACTTGGCATCACAATATAGGCCTTAACCCCTAAACTTTGTGCGGAAAGGGACAAGGCTTGGGCAAAATTGCCCGAAGAATGTGTGACTACACCGGTCTTCTTTTGTTCGTCCGTAAGTTGCATTATGGCATTGGTGGCTCCACGCATTTTAAATGCCCCCATACGCTGAAAGTTTTCACACTTAAAAAACAAATGGGCACCCCCCATCTCGTCAATGAGGCGGGAAGTAAGAACGGGCGTATTGTGGATAAAAGGTTTTATCCGCTCGTGGCAGTCAATTAGTTCTTGTTTGTCCATAAAATTACCTTGTACCGATTTTTGTAGCAATTGAATCATGGTAAAGATAACAATGGGATGTTAATTGTGCGACTCCACTTCTTCCTCTTCCTCCTTGGCCTTTGCCGAAATACCTTCCATGCCCAGTTCAGGTATCACCAACAATGGTATTTGGGTATGGAATGCCGTTCTTTTGATAATAGGCTCACGAGTCATTTTTTCCATATAGCTGTGTTGGTAATTGAGCATCGCCAACAGATGAATGCCTAATTCCTTGGAAAAGGTTTCCAAGGTATGGGAAACGGAATTGAGTTCCGAAACGGTATGCACATAGTGCTCTACATCGTTCAGATAGCGCCGCAGCATGTTAAGGTTGAACTGTTGTAGTTCCGTCAATGCCTTTATGCCATATTGTACATGCACAATCCGGATGGTGGCTTTGAACATCTTTGCCATTTCCAATAGTGGTGATAGTTCGGATGTAGTGTAAAATCTATTAAAATCCGTGGCAAAAGCAATCTCCGAAGGCGTAACATATTCAAAATGATGGGGAATGGCCAAAACAGGACATTTTTTAGTGCTTTTTATAATCCGTACCGTGTTACTTCCCATAAATACCTCGTCCACACCAGATGCTCCTTTGGTGCCGGTAACTACCATGTGTATACCAAAAGTTTCCACAATATCTTTTACCTCCTCCACCAATAGGTTAAAAGAAGAAATGGTCTCGAAACTATGGTTGGGGTTGCCATATTTGGCTTTTATCCGTTCCACTGTTTTGTTCAATTCCCGTTCAGAATTTTCTCGGACTGCATCCACAATCCGAACCCCATCAATCATTTTTGCCATAAATCGACTGCTGGGAATAACAGGGGTATAGGTGTTGAGCAAATAAAAAGTACAGTGCCTGTTGCGGAACAATTGCATGGCATAATCAATGGCGTTCCACGCATTTTCCGAAAAATCCGTAGGTATTAATATCTTTTGCATCTGACTAAGATTTTCGATGCGATAAAATTAGACCTAAGGGCTAGGGGATACTATGACAATTGTCAGGTTTTGGAAAGTGAATTAAAAACCCTCGACCACTTCCAAAAGTTTACGTTCATCCTTAATTCCGATTTTTTTACCAGAAGTATGGATCAAACCTTTCTTTTTGAATTCGGAAATAATTCTAATGGCGGATTCGGTTGCAGTGCCCACCACGTTCGAAATGTCTTCTCTGGACAAGGTAAGTGCCAAAAAACCATCGGCATCCTCACCAAAATTGTTTTGTAGATATAAAAAAGCCTCGGCCATGCGTTGCTTTACGGTTTTTTGGGAAATATTGACGATTACATCATCGGCCTCTTTTAAATCGTGGGCTATGTGCCGCAAAACCTCTAAAGTAAAATTAGGGTTCTTTTGGAGTGTATTTGTGATACTGTCTTTTGGAATAAAACAAACTTCCATATCGTTTACGGCAACAGCGGAAAGATTGGTTATTTCTTGGGAAATCACTGAGCGTTGGCCCAGAACTTCACCCTTGCTGGCCAATTTCACGATTTGATCTTTTCCGTTGGCGCTCAACTTGGAAAGTTTGGATACGCCGTTCCTTACACAATAAACCCCGTTGAGTTTATCACCCTCCTCAAATAAAGATTCACCCTTTTTTATAATCTTTGTGGTTTTGGTATCGGAAACTTGTTTCAATTCCTCCTTGCTCATGGCACGGAGCGAGTTGAACTGTCGGATGATACAATTTTCACATCTACTTTCCATAATGTTTTGCTTACCTGATTTGGCAAACTTAAGGGTTAAACATTTACGAATTACTGATAAATATCATATTTTTAGGAAGAAGAGTATTACAAATTTGCACTAGGTAAAGCAAATGTGAAATGGCAGACTCGACCTGTTATCATTGTGGAGACGAGTGCGGTAAAGGTTACGTTAAGTTTGATGATAAGGATTTTTGTTGCAATGGTTGCAAAACCGTTTACGAAATTTTTACGTCCAACGGCCTGTCCACCTATTACGAAATAGAGGACAAGGCAGGAACCACACCTAACGAAATCCGTCAGAAATACGATTTTTTGGACAACCAAGAAATTGTACAGAAACTCGTGGAATTCAATGAAGAAGGTGTACAGGTGGTCAGCTTGAGTATTCCTGCCATTCATTGCAGTTCCTGCATTTGGGTGTTGGAAAACCTAAATAAGTTACATTCGGCCATTAAGGTTTCCCATGTCGATTTTCCAAAGAAAACCATCCGGGTCACCTATAAAACAGCGGATTTTTCCTTGAAAGCATTGGTGCTTTTGTTGGGCAGCATTGGGTATGAGCCCTATATTTCCCTTGAGGAGTATAACAAAAAAGTAAAGAAAGTAGACCGTTCCCTAATCTATAAGTTGGGTGTTGCGGGTTTTGCCTTTGGCAACGTAATGTTGTTCTCCTTTCCCGAGTATTTTGAAGTTGAAGAGTTTTGGCTGGATCAATACAAGCAGGTTTTCCGTTGGTTGATGTTCGCCTTTTCCCTGCCCGTGGTATTTTATGCGGCTCAGGATTACTTTATCTCGGCCTACAAGGGCATCCGTTCCAAACTGTTGAATATTGATGTGCCCATCGCCTTGGGGATTTTAGTCCTCTTTTTACGAAGCACCGTCGATATAGCGTTTGATTTGGGCTCAGGCTTTTTTGATAGTCTCACCGGCTTGGTGTTCTTTTTGTTGTTGGGGAAATTTTTTCAGCAGAAGACCTACGCCTATCTCTCGTTTGAACGCGATTACAAATCCTATTTTCCCATAGCCGTTACCCGTTTGAAGCAAAATGGAGAAGAAGAAAACATTCAAATCTATAATATAGACGTAGGGGATAGGATTCTCATTCGAAGCCATGAAATTATCCCAGTGGACTGTATCCTGATCAAAGGAACTGCCGAGATTGATTACAGTTTTGTAACGGGCGAATCCGAAGCAGTTTTTAAGGAATCGGGAGAAAAACTGTTTGCAGGTGGCAAGCAACTTTCAGGGGTTTTGGAGGTTGAGGTGCTCAAATCCGTCTCCCAAAGTTATTTGACCCAGTTGTGGGGCAACTCCATATTTTCCAAGGACAAGGCAAGTCAATTCCAAACCCTTACGGATAGCATCGGAAAACGATTTACCATTGCCGTTTTGAGCATTGCTACCTTGGCCACCGCTTTTTGGTTGATTTTTGACCCGAGTTTGGCCTTGAATGTGTTCACTTCGGTATTGATTATTGCCTGTCCATGTGCCATTGCCCTTGCGGCCCCATTTACCTTGGGAAATATGCTACGCATTTTTGGAAAACATAAATTCTATTTGAAGAATACCAATGTGATCGAACGCTTGTCCAAAATAGACACCGCTATTTTTGATAAAACGGGAACGCTCACCACCAATCAAAAAGATACCATCCATTATGAAGGAATGGAACTTACGGAGGAGGAAACCGCACTCTTGAAAACCACCTTAAGGGCATCCAACCATCCGTTGAGCCGGTCACTTTACGATATTTTAAAATCCAATGCCATCATGACTCTTGAAGAATTTCAGGAACATACAGGAAAAGGTATCGAGGGCAAATGTAAGGAGCACTCCATAAAAGTGGGTTCGGCATCCTATGTGGGTGAAAGCAAATCCAATGCATTGACCAATACTTCTGTCTATGTAAGTGCCGATGAAGATTTTAAGGGGCGGTTCGTGTTCAAAAACACCTATCGTGAAGGGATGGGTCAAATTTTTGATGAGCTGTCCACCGATTTAGAACTGGGCATTCTTTCGGGGGATAATGATGGAGAAAAAGCGCAGTTGAAAAAAGTGCTTCCGGAAAAAACAAGAATGCTATTTGATCAAAAACCTGAGGACAAGTTGGAATACATCAAACAGTTGCAGGAAAAACATAAAGTTTTGATGGTGGGCGATGGTTTGAACGATGCGGGAGCCCTGGCCCAAAGTGATGTGGGATTGGCCGTTTCGGAAAACATCAATGTGTTTTCGCCAGCTTGTGATGGCATTCTGGATGCGAGCAAGCTGCGAATGCTGCCAAAGTTCATACAACTGTCCAAAAAATCCATTCGTATTATAAAAATGAGTTTTTTGTTATCGCTCTGTTACAATGTCGTGGGATTGTATTTTGCCGTCACAGGTCAGTTACAGCCCGTTATTGCCGCTATTCTGATGCCGTTGAGCTCTATCAGTATTGTGGTGTTCACCACCTTGGCGACAAATTACCTCGGTAAAGATTTAAAAATTTTAGAAAGCTGATATATGTCATTTTTTGAGGAATACCATCACAGTAGTTTTACCCCTAAATTCAGGCAGGTATGAGTGTTATTTATGTGTTGTTGGCCATAAGCATAACGGTGGCCGTAATCTTTTTTGTAGCCTTTGTTTTCTCGGTAAAAAGCGGACAATACGATGACACCTATACTCCATCGGTAAGAATGTTGTTCGAGGATGAGGTGGTTAAGGACAAGGAAAAATCAAACCCAAATAAAAAGGAAATCAAACAAACTAAAAGTACAAACCAATAAATATGGAAATACAACAGTTCCGTTACGATAACAAAATCGTACAAAAGTTCTTATACGCCACCATTTTATGGGGCGTAGTGGGTATGTCGGTAGGCCTTTTATTGGCCTTTATGTTTTTGTTCCCCAATGTTACAGAGGGCATTTCATGGTTGAGTTTTGGGCGTTTGCGTCCATTGCACACCAACGCCGTGATCTTTGCATTTGTGGGGAACGCCATTTTTGCAGGGGTGTATTACTCCTTGCAACGCTTGCTTAAGGCGCGAATGTTCAGTGATGCCTTGAGCAACATCAACTTCTGGGGCTGGCAATTGATCATTGTCGCCGCAGCGATCACACTTCCATTGGGGTATACCACCACCAAGGAATATGCCGAGTTGGAATGGCCCATAGATATTGCCATTGCAATTGTATGGGTGGTCTTTGGATGGAACATGATCGGTACCATCCTCAAAAGAAGGCAAAGGCACCTGTATGTGGCTATCTGGTTCTACTTGGCCACGTTTGTTACCGTAGCCGTGTTGCACATTTTTAATAGCTTGGAGCTGCCGGTATCTGCGCTGAAGAGCTATTCGGTGTATGCTGGTGTGCAAGATGCTTTGGTACAATGGTGGTACGGTCACAATGCGGTGGCATTCTTTTTGACCACTCCTTTCTTAGGGTTGATGTACTACTTTGTTCCCAAGGCGGCGAACAGGCCCATTTATTCCTACAGATTGTCCATTGTCCACTTTTGGTCGTTGATATTCATTTACATTTGGGCAGGTCCCCACCACTTGTTGTATTCTGCCTTGCCTGATTGGGCACAGAACCTAGGTGTGGTATTCTCCATAATGTTGCTGGCTCCATCTTGGGGAGGTATGATCAACGGATTGTTGACCCTCCGTGGAGTATGGGACAAAGTGCGTACCGATGCTACATTAAAATTTATGGTGGTAGCTATTACGGGGTATGGTATGGCCACCTTCGAAGGCCCCATGCTTTCCCTAAAAAATGTAAACGCCATTGCTCACTTTAGTGACTGGATCATTGCCCACGTTCACGTTGGTGCCTTGGCCTGGAACGGATTCTTGACCTTTGGTATGATCTACTGGTTGGTGCCACGAATGTTCAAAACAAATTTGCACTCCAAAGGATTGGCCAATTTCCACTTCTGGATTGGAACCTTGGGTATTGTATTGTATGCCCTTCCCATGTACGTAGCTGGATTTACACAAGCATTAATGTGGAAAGAATTTAACCCAGATGGTACCTTGGTATACGGTAACTTCTTGGAAACGGTAACCCAAATCATACCAATGTACTGGATGAGGGCCATTGGAGGTTCGTTGTACATCCTAGGTATGTTCGTGTTGCTTTACAATATTGTGATGACCATTAGGGCTGGTAGCAAAGTAGAGGACGAAGCTGCGGAAGCTCCGGCATTGGAACGCGTAGCCAAAAGAAGAGTGGCGGGCGAAACCTTCCACAACTGGTTGGAAAGGAAACCCGTTCAGTTGACCATCTTGGCCACCATCGCTATTTTGATTGGAGGTATTATTCAGATTGTCCCAACCATTTTGGTAAAATCCAACATTCCGACCATTACAAGTGTTAAACCGTATACTCCGCTGGAATTGGAAGGTAGGGACCTTTATATTCGAGAAGGTTGTGTGGGCTGTCACTCACAAATGGTCAGACCGTTCCGTAGTGAGGTGGAACGCTATGGTGAGTATGCCAAGGCAGGAGAATTTGTGTACGACCACCCGTTCCTGTGGGGTAGTAAGCGTACAGGTCCCGACTTGTTGCGCGTTGGAGGCAAATACTCCGATAGTTGGCACTTAAACCACATGTACGATCCTCAAAGTACCTCGGCTGGTTCCATAATGCCTTCTTACGAATGGCTGGTTACGGACGAACACGATCGTAGCGATGTTCAAGCTAAAATGGAAGCTATGGTAAAATTGGGGGTACCATATACTGATGAGGACATTGCCAACGCTCCGCAATCCATGGAAGAGCAAGCGGCCCAAATAGAGAAGAGCCTGTACACAGACCCAGAATTTGAAAAAACCTACGAAGCGGATAAAAAATACGCAGAGGAAAACGGATTGGAATTTGTGGAAATGCGCGATCGCGAAATCGTTGCCTTGATTGCTTATTTGCAACGATTGGGTACCGATATTAAGATTGAAGGAACAGAAGAATAACATAAAAATAATGAACCAAGATTCAGGGGCGAAGACACATAAGATTTCAAAGTCTTGCATCTTGATTCTTGCATCTAAAATCTAACATAACCATGTTGAAATTTGTAAAAGAACATATGGAAACCATAGATGGGATAGCCAACTACCCCATGGTTTCCCTGCTCATCTTCTTTGTCTTTTTCGTTCTCTTGTTTTGGTGGGTATTTACCGCTACCAAGGAACACATAAGGGAGATGTCCGAACTGCCATTGGATAACGATGATCAACAACACAAACTATAACATTATGAGTACTAAAACACCTTGGTGGATACGAGTCCCGGTTTTATTCTTTTTGATCTTAGGATTGATGGAATTTTTTATAGACTCCGGTGACAAACCCGCAATACTTGAATACCCCATCACGCAGTTTTTTATGCTGTTGATATTGATGATCCTTATTGCCATTGAATTGATTTTGGCTTCCATAGAGAACATTATGTTCCAAACCCTGTCAGAAGAAGGCAAGCAACGTTACTTGGAAACCAAAAGCAAGAAATTTGAATGGACTTGGGCCAAAAACCTCATGAAAAAATTGACCAAGAGCCGAGCCATTGAAAAAGAAGGTGAAATTGTCTTGGATCACAATTATGATGGTATCCGCGAGCTGGACAATGTGCTCCCGCCTTGGTGGGTGTACCTTTTCTACGCGACCATTGTTTTTGCAGTTGTTTATTTAGTGCGCTTCCACGTTATTGGAGATTATACACAAGAACAGGAATACGAACAAGAGGTGGCCGCTGCCCAAGCAGCTATTGAAGAATATAAAAGAACTGCCAAAGACTTGGTGGATGCCAGTACGGTGGAGTTCCTTTCGGATGAATCCGACTTGGCCGCAGGAGAGAAAATATTCCAGACCAATTGTGTTGCTTGCCACATGGCCGATGGTGGAGGAGGAATTGGACCAAACCTGACCGATGAGTATTGGATTTTGGGCGGAGGCATCAAAAATGTCTTTACCACAATTTCCGAAGGAGGTCGCGATGGCAAAGGGATGATAGCATGGAAACAAACCTTAAAACCGGTCGAAATGGCCCAGGTGGCCAGTTATATAATTACTTTGGGCGGAACCACACCTGCCAATCCAAAGGAACCTGAAGGGGATATTTGGGTAGACCCAGATGCTCCTGATGAAAATTAAGCAAACCGAACCTGATACGAAAAGCTGTGTCCCAAGAATCATCGGGGCCGGGTTCAGGTTCTGGATAAGTTGCATCAAAACATTTATCCACAAACCACAAATGTGATGGAAGAGAATTTTAGGGATTCCATAGGCACAATTACAGAAGAAGGGAAAAGAAATTGGATTTTCCCCAAGAAACCCAGTGGACGGTATTACAATTACCGAAAGTACGTAAGTTACTTTCTGCTGATTTTCTTGATTGCAGCTCCTTTTGTCAAAATCAATGGGCACCAATTTTTGCTGTTCAATGTGTTGGATCGGCGGTTCAATATATTTGGACTTCCGTTTTGGCCCCAGGATTTTCACTTGATCGTTGTGTCCATGATCATTGGCGTTATTTTCATTGCGCTGTTTACAGTGGCCTACGGGCGTATTTTCTGTGGATGGATGTGTCCACAGACCATATTTTTGGAAATGGTGTTCCGTCGTATCGAATATTGGATAGATGGTGATCGAGGCGCACAGATGCGTTTGGCCAAAGCACCTTGGACGGGGAAAAAAATAAGGAAGAGAGTGTTGAAGTGGATTGTTTTCTTCATCATCTCCTTTTTTATTGCCAATGTGTTCTTGGCATACCTGATTGGAAGTGATCAACTCTTATCATACATTACCGATGGCCCCATGGCACATTTAGGTACCATGATCCCGTTGCTAATTTTCACTGGGGTGTTCTATTTCATCTTTGCTTGGTTTAGGGAACAAGTCTGTATCATTGCCTGCCCATATGGTAGGTTACAAGGTGTGCTATTGGACGATAAATCCATTGTGGTGGCCTATGATCACAAACGTGGCGAAGGTGAAAACGGACGTAAAAAATTCAGGAAAAATGAAGATCGGGAAGCACTGGGACATGGGGATTGTATTGATTGCCTCCAATGCGTGAATGTTTGCCCCACTGGGATAGATATCCGTAACGGAACACAATTGGAATGTGTAAACTGTACCGCTTGTATTGATGAGTGCGATCACATTATGGAAAGTATCAATAAACCCAAAGGGTTGATCAGGTATGCCAGTGAAGATGAGATCACCAATAAGAACAAGTTTAAGTTTACCGCCCGTATGAAAGGTTATACGGCAGTACTTGTTGTGCTAACGGGCGTCCTTATTGGAATGTTGTTTATGCGGAACGAGGTCGAGGCCAATGTATTGCGCCTGCCGGGCCAGTTGTACGAGCGTAAGGCAAACAATATCATCAGTAATGTGTACACCTATAAATTAGTGAACAAGACCACAAAGGATATCGAAAATGTATCTTTTGAACTGATGTCTCACGATGGAGAGATTAAAATGGTCTCGCAAGATACCTTTACCGTTCCTGCGGAAGAGTTGACTGAAGGTACCCTGTTCATCGAAATAAATGCATCGGCATTAAGCGGCGACAAGGATAAGTTGAAGATCGGTGTGTACAGTGGCGATAAGCTCATAGAAACTACGGTGACCCAGTTTTTGGCACCGAGGAGTTATAATTAAAAGGTAGTAAGATGAAAATTAATTGGGGAACTGGAATCGTATTGGCATTTATAGGTTTTATCACCTTCATCCTATACTTTGTCTTTAGGATGAGCACGGATGATAGTGCCAACCACGATTTGGTGACAGAGGAATATTATAAAAAAGAATTGTCCTATCAGCAGGAGATAGATGCATCAAAAAAGGCTACGGAAATGAATGCCAACCTAACGATTGAAAAAACAGATGAAGGCTTGGTGGTCTATTTTCCTGAACGTTTCGACCCCAAAAAAATAAGTGGAACAGTGTCCCTATACAGACCGTCTAACAAGCACTTGGACACAGACTTTCCTATAAGTTTGTCCAACACACATTTGCTCATACCTGACAATCGCTTGGTAGACGGTCGCTGGGACATTTCCATAAACTGGGAATACGAAGGTAATTCCTTTTTACATAAAGAAAAATTAACATACTGACCATGTTGACATCCGCATTGGTACTTGGGCTTTTGGGAAGTCTGCACTGCTTGGGCATGTGCGGGCCAATAGCCTTTATGCTGCCTTTGGACCAAAGCAGCAATGTGAAGAAGACCGCACAATTGTCCATTTATCATTTTGGACGATTGTTGGCCTATGGTATCATTGGTGTTCTATTTGGACTTTTGGGCAAGGGATTGTCCCTTTTCGGAATTCAACAAAAACTGTCCATTGGAATAGGGGTTTTAATGATAGTCCTTGTTCTGATCCCAGGGAAATACCTGAATGGCCATAAGATCTTATCGCCTATTTATTCCTTGATAGGAAAGGTGAAATCCAAACTCGGTGCCGAACTCAAAAAAAAGACACCCGATACCTTTTTGACCATTGGTTTTTTAAACGGTTTTTTGCCCTGCGGCCTGGTTTATATGGCCCTTTTGGGAGCCTTGGCCATGGGAAGTGCCATGGAGGGCGGACTTTACATGATGATATTTGGCCTGGGAACCGTGCCCTTAATGAGCTTGGTGGTATATTCCAAAGGAATGTTCAGCACCTCCATTAAATCTAAAATACAGAAATTGATACCGGTATTTGTGGTCATCATTGGTATATTGTTTATTGTACGTGGGCTGGGATTGGGAATACCCTATGTTTCCCCTAAAGTTGCACCTGCAGATTCAGTATCGGCGACCATTGAATGCCATCAACCCTAAAAATAAAAATCCAAAATGAAAATAACATCAGCGGAAGAAGCGGTAGGAATAGTTAAATCAGGAGACCGGGTCTTTTTCCAAGGAGCGGCCATGACCCCGAACGAATTGATCGATGCGCTTTGTGAGCGTCACAACGAATTGAAGGATGTAGAGATTATTTCCATCCACACCGAAGGGGATGCAAAGTATACCCGAAAACCCTATTGCGAGGCCTTTACCTTGAATGCCTGTTTTGTGGGAGGCAACGTTAGGACCTTTGTAAACACCTATATGGGTGACTATATTCCGGTTTTTTTAAGTGAAATACCATGGTTGTTCGCCGATGAATATTTGCCGCTGGATGTGGCATTTGTGCAAGTTTCGCCACCGGACAAACATGGATATTGTTCCTTGGGAGTATCCGTGGATGTGGCATTGCCAGCGATTCGAACTGCCAAAAAAATTGTGGCACAGATAAATCCACAGGTGCCCAGAACCCATGGTACTGGTATCGTTCATGTGGATGAGATATCTTATGCCATAGAGGTCGATAGGGCCATTCACGAACATAATCCGACCGAAATATCGGAAGTAGAACACCAAATTGGAAAACACGTAGCATCCTTGATTGAGGATGGCGCTACCTTGCAAATGGGAATTGGGAACATACCCAATGCAGTGCTGTCCAACTTGGGAAACCATAAAAACTTGGGGATTCATACCGAAATGTTTTCTGATGGGGTATTGCCCTTGTTGGAAAGTGGTGTTATCAACGGAAAAGAAAAAACGGTTAAGCGAGGTAAAATAGTGGCTTGTTTTGCTGTAGGCTCCCGAAAACTGTATGATTTTATAGATGATAACCCCATTTGTGATTTTAGAGACTCGGGGTATACCAATGATACGGCCAGAATTCGAAGAAACCCTAAAGCAACGGCCATTAACAGTGCCATAGAAATTGATCTCACGGGTCAAGTCTGTGCAGATACCATCGGAGGATACCAATTCTCTGGAGTGGGTGGGCAAATGGACTTTATGAGAGGGGCATCACTTTCTAAAGGTGGAAAGCCCATCATAGCCATGTCGGCCACTACCAAAAAAGGCGTTTCCAAAATAACACCTTTTTTAAAGCAAGGTGCAGGGGTGACCACCACACGAGCCCACATGCACTATGTGGCCACGGAGTATGGTGTGGTGAATCTTTTTGGGAAAAACCTGCAACAGCGGGCCAAAGCCTTAATTTCCATAGCGCATCCAGACCATAGGGAAGAACTGGAAAAGGCGGCTTATGCAAGATTTCACGGTTAAAGATTTATAGGTTTAAATGCCATAAAAAAGGGACAATTTTAAAATTGTCCCTTTTTTTGAATCGCATGAAACCATTCAAAAATGCAATCCGATTAAATTTTAAAGGTTATTACAGGAGCTTCGGAATGGTTGACAATATCCTCGCCTATACTTCCCATGAAAAAGTGGGATAGGCCTCTTCTCCCGTGCGTTGGAATACCGATAAGGTCAGCAGATATTTTCTCGCAGTAATTGATAACGCCTTTTTCGACAGTGTAGTCGTTAAATATTTCCACTCCAATATTTATTTTGGCCTCGTCCAGGAATTTGGAGATTTTTTCAGCGGCATCATTGGTGCTCATAAACTCGTCTCCAGGAGTGTTTATATACACAAGGTGCAACTTGGCCTTTAAAAGCCCTGCCATTTCTTTGGCTTTTTTTAGGGCAGGAACACTCTCTTCCTCAAAATCACAGGCAAATACAAAATGCTTTGGGTTAAAGCCATTTACCTCGTTGCCTTTGATCACCAATACAGGAACATCTGAAGTTCTGACTACACGTTCGGTGTTCGACCCTATAAAAATTTCTTGTAAGCCATCTGCGCCATGTGACCCCATAACAATAAGGTCTGCCTTATGTTTTTCAGCTACTTCGGCTACCTCGCTGAATACTTTATAATGTTTGATTACGGGTATTACCTTTACATCTTTTAAATAAGGTTTGTCCAAAAAGTCGGTAAACCTTTGCTCTCCCAGTTTAATAAGGTGTACTACTTGTTCTTGGGAAATATATCCGGATTCCCCCATAATGGCTGGAGAAAGTTCTAACATATGCAGTACATAGAGTTCTGCCTTGTGCTCTTTTGCTAAAGAAGCTGCGACCCTGAGGGCTTTTTCGGATTGATTGGAAAAATCAACCGGTACGATTATACTTTTCATTTTTATTGTTTTTTAGGTTAAACGGTCATGGAAAATATTCGGGTGTCTGGTTTTTTTCGATGCATTTTAAGATCAAATGCCATGCTAATGTTTCTTACAAAAGGTCTTCCCTTATCGGTTACTTTAATGTTAGGGCTGTTGATCTCGACCAGTCCGTCCGCCTCTAGTTCGGATAAATTGGCCAGAATGCTTTCAAAATCGACTATTTCCTCTTCTTCAGCGTTCCAAGTGGTCTCAAATTGGCACATAATATTAAGGATGTGCCTTCTTAAGATTTCATCCTCTGTATTGAGGATGTGTCCCCTAAAAATAGGAATAACCCCGTGCGAAACCAAATTCTGATATTCTTCCACACTCTTTACATTTTGGGCAAATCCATACCAACTGTCGCTAATACTGGATGCCCCCAAACCAATCATAAGTTTGGTTTTTGAAGCAGTATAGCCCATAAAGTTTCGATGTAGGGAACCATTTTCCAGTGCCTTGTACAAACCGTCCGTTGGCAGGGCGAAATGATCCATGCCAACATCTTTATAACCAGACTCCGTGAGCATTTTTTTGCCCATTTCGTATTGTGCCTTTTTTTCTTCTGAGGTAGGAAGGTCCACATCTTTATAACCACGCTGGCCATTTCCTTTTAACCAAGGCACGTGGGCGTAGCTGTAAAAAGCAATTCTGTCGGGTTTTAGGGCATTGGTTTTATTAATGGTTTCCATTACATTGTCAAGGCTTTGGAAGGGCAATCCATATATAATATCGTGTCCCACAGAGGTATATCCTATCTCCCTTGCCCATTCGGTAACATTTTTCACATTCTCAAAGGGCTGTATCCTATTGATGGCACGTTGAACGGTAAGGTTGTAATCCTGTACACCATAGGAAACCCTCCTGAAGCCTACATCGAATAGGGCCTGTAAATGCTCTTTTGTGGTGTTGTTGGGGTGTCCTTCAAAACTGAACTCAACTTTGTCTGCCTTTTTGCCTAAGCGTACAATTCCATCAATGAGCATTTTTAAATGTTCGGGCGAGAAAAAAGTAGGGGTACCACCGCCCAAATGAAGCTCTTTTATAACAGGTCTGGATCCCAACAGGTCGCAATACAGTTCCCATTCCTTTACTACCGATTTTATATAAGGCAGTTCAACCTCGTGCCTTTTGGTAATGCGCTTGTGGCACCCGCAAAAAGTGCACAGGTTTTCACAAAAGGGCAAGTGTATATATAAACTGATTCCCTCGTCTGGACTTTCCCGATATGCCTTCAGTACGCTGGAATTCCATTTTTTACCGGAGAAAGTCTCCAAATCCCAATATGGAACGGTGGGGTAGCTGGTATATCGTGGCCCGGGAACATTGTATTTCTGAACTAATCCGCACATAATTGTATGTATGATTTCATTATACCCCAAAAGTACCTTGGGCAGATAGCATAAAACATGATAATTGTCAGGATTGGAACATAGAATGGTGAAAAATGAAGTTTAAAGTCTGATAGGTATCATATTTTTCGTTCCCTTGACATAGTACCTTTAAAGGATTCTGATTTTTAATCAATTCAAACCCTATGGGAGAGCATATCGGAAAAAGTACGTTTAGCGAAGTGGAACGGAAATCGTTTGTGCAGCATCTTATTGATGATATATGGGCCTTGGAAAAAATGATGGAAGGCGGATTGATAGAGAACGATATTGTCCGCATCGGTGCAGAACAGGAAATGTGCCTGGTCAATGGCGATTATAGACCTTCTCCAAAATCGTTGGAGATTATCAAAGATGTCAATGATGGCCATTTTACCACCGAATTTGCCACTTACAACATAGAAGCGAACCTCGACCCATATAAGTTGGACAGGGATTGCTTTGCCAATATGGAACGGCAACTGGTTAAATTGTTGGACAAGGTGAAACAAACGGCTGACGAACATGGTGTCAAGATTATTTTGACCGGTATTCTTCCCACCATAAGCAAAGAAGAGCTCGGAATGGATTTTATGACCCCAATCTCGAGGTACTATCGCATAAATGAAGTCTTGAAGGCTTGGAGGGGCGATGATTTTACAGTAAGGATCAAAGGTGCGGATGAGTTGTCCCTTAAGCATGATTCGGTTCTTTTTGAAGCCTGCAATACCAGTTTCCAACTCCATTTGCAGGTTCCCCCCGACGATTTTATCAAAAGTTATAATTGGGTACAGGCCATTTCAGGACCCGTTTTGGGAATATGCTGTAATTCTCCATTGCTCTTAGGGAAAGAGTTGTGGAGAGAGACCCGAACAGCCCTTTTTCAACAAAGTTTGGACGCTCGGGTTTGGACCAAGGCGGTCAAGGAGCAAGTGGCCCGGGTAGGTTTTGGCGAACATTGGCAGAAAAATTCCGTGGCCGAGATCTTTAAACAGGACATTTCCACCCATCGGATTTTGCTTACCAAACCCATTGAAAAAAGCTCGTTGAAACAACTTGAAGAAGGAACCGTGCCAAGATTGGAAGCGTTGAGCCTCTTCAACAGTACGGTATATCGGTGGAACCGCCCATGCTATGGAGTGGGCAACGGAAAACCACATTTACGTATTGAGAACCGCTATATACCTGCAGGCCCTACCGTAATCGATGAAATGGCAAACTTTGCATTTTGGGTGGGACTGATGGCCGGAAGGCCCAAAAAATACGATGATATGCCAAGCTTGATGGATTTTAGAACCGCCAAACTAAACTTTTTAAGGGCAGCAACAAGTGGTAGGCATGCCATGTTTTCTTGGATGGGAAAGGCCATGACAGCGGATAGGATTGTTATGGACGAACTCCTGCCCATCGCTTACAAGGGACTCCGCAAGTTCAATGTTGATGAAATGGATATCACAAGATTACTGGGGGTTATCGAAGCTAGGGCAAAAGGCGGTACAGGTGCAGAATGGCAGATCCATAATTTTAGGGAATTGCAAAAGCAGATGAAGCTGGACAGTGCCATTGTACAATTGACCCGATCAATGTACCAAAACCAGCAGATCAACATCCCTGTGCACCAATGGAAGCCCATTGGGGGGGTGAAGAAGGCCAAGGAATCGTTCCAATGGGTAAGACAGGTCATGTCCACCAAACTCATGAAACTCTACGAAGATGATTATGCCAATTTGGCGTTGGCCATTATGCAATGGAACAATATCCATCATATTCCTGTGGAAAACGGAAAAGGGGAACTCGCTGGGCTGCTTACGTGGAGCCATATCGAAAAGTTCGAAAAACTGGACAAAAAAGAGGTCAGGGTATCGGATATTATGGTGAAAAATGTGGTAACGGTAGAGCCAAGAACAGAAATTGAAACGGCTAAGAAAATGATGGAGAAACACCAAATCGTATGTTTGCCGGTTTGTGTTGGTACCCATATTGTGGGCATTATCAGTAAAGTTGATTTATAATTATGACCTTAGTGCAAAGTATGACATTGGAAAAAAACACTCGATCCAATAGGGTGATCGATCATATTAAAGGCAAGAAAGGAGGCCCCACTGTAGTTTTTTTTGGAGGTGTCCATGGAAATGAGACCGCTGGAGTTTTTGCCCTAAAAAATGTTTTTGGTGAAATCAGGTCCCAAAAAACCCAGGTCAACGGTGAACTGTATGCCATTTCGGGAAATTTGGGCGCCCTGGAAAGTAGACAGCGTTTTCAAGATGAAGACCTGAACAGAATCTGGTTGCCCGAGCGGATAGAGCGGATAGTTATAAATAATGAGATTCATCATAACGAGGAAAACGAACTGAACCAACTTTATCTTTTGGTGCAGGACATCCTTAAAAAGAGCAATCCCCCATTCTATTTTTTGGACCTTCATACCACATCGAGCGACACCTCACCTTTTATAGTCCTCAACGATAGTTTACTGAACCGTAAGTACGCATCGAACTATCCTTTGCCCATAATTTTGGGAATAGAGGAGTACCTAAAAGGCGCATTGTTGAGCTACATTAACGAGCTTGGCTATGTTTCCCTTGGTTTTGAAAGTGGCCGGCATGATGACAATAAGGCCATCAAAAACAGTATTGATTTTATTCGATATTCCTTGACTTTGACGCAATCTTTGGATGCTTCGGGGCGCGAAGTAAAAAGATTGATGGGTGAAATCGCCAAATCGAGCAAGGTTTCCCAAAAGTTCTATGAAATTTATCATCAGCATGATATAGAGCCTGAAAATGATTTTGAAATGTACCCAGGATTTGCCAACTTTCAAATGGTGCCAAAGGGGACAAATTTGGCCCTTGTTGATGGTGTTGCCCTAAAGGCAACCAAAAAACGACAGATTTTTATGCCTTTGTATCAAAAACAGGGCAGGGAAGGATTCTATTTTATTAGACCCATACCCAAAACTTGGTTATGGCTGTCCAAAAAATTGAGAAGGTTCAAAGTAGACCATATTTTAGTGAAATTGCCTGGTGTGGATTGGGAAACGGATAAGAAAGATACCCTGATGGTTGACCAAAGGGTGGCCCGTTTTTTTACCAAATCATTTTTTCACTTGTTGGGTTACAGGGCAAGAAAATTGGATAAAAACCATTTAGTGGCCAAAAATAGGGAAAGTGCTTCAAAACATGAAGAGTACACCAAAACCTTGTGGTTCAATCAATAGAAAGGCCCAAGGATTACCTCGGGCCTCTTTTTTTGGTATGCCTGGTGTTTTTAATTTTGCATTACAAAGTTTATAGGTATGCTATACTTTACACTTACTTTTTTGCCACGTTGTTCGCCTGGCTTTACTTTGGGCAAAGATGCAATAATACGTTCGGCCTCTTTTTCCAACAGCTTATCCGGGCCTCTTTTTTGTATGCCGGTCACCTGACCGTTTGAATCGATTACAAACTGTACGTAGACTTTGCCCGTTATTCCCATTTCCAAAGCCGATGGTGGATAATTGAAAGTAGCTTTGATATGCTCCTGAACTTTTTGGTTAAAACAATTTTTGCGCTCTGTTTGAGTTTGTAGATGCTCGCATCCAGGGAATACAGGAACATATTCAATTACTGCAAAGGGCACTACAATTTCTTCCTCAACTTCTTCCACTTCAACGTCCTCGATTTTTACCACAACATCCTCGATATAGGTTTCTTGACTGCTTTCGGTACTTTCAATTACGGTTTCTTTCACATCTTCCACATCTTCCACAATTTCAATTACATCAGGTGCAGATGGCGGAGGTGGGGGTGGTGCGGTCCTGATTATCTCGGTAATGGGTACATCTTCCTTAAGTTCGTCGGTTACCTGCACAACTTCCGAAACTTTGGATTCCTCTTCATAGAACTTTACTTCAAAGGATTGCCATGTCATGAACAATACCGAAGTAAGTCCTATCATAAAATATAGACCGCTGTTGCGTCCAATTTCTGCGTTTGGGTTCTTTTTTGGTTTCATGACTGCTACTATTTAACTATGTTAAAGGTAGCGTTCTCCAAAATCAGAAAACATGACAATAGTCAGGTTTGAATGGAGGTCGAAACAGTTTTGTTTTCCGAGTAACTGATGTTTGTATTAAGTAGTTGTTCTGGGATATATTTTTTTTGGAGGGATAATGCTTGTAGTGGATTCACCTTTTTCAATAAAAACTGGTTTTTAAACAATTTTCTTCTTTTGGTTTTCCCAGATAAGGGCGGCAGCACCACAAATGGCGGCAGTTTTTCCTTCCATACTGGAGTGTAGGAGCTTTACTTTTCCTTTATACACATCCAAAAGGAACCCGTTAAAGTATTTTTCCAAAGGTGTCATGATCCATTTACCGCTATTGGTGAGCCCTCCCATTAAAATAAATGCTTCGGGCTGGGTAAATGCCGTAAAGTTGGCCAGCGCCTGTGCCATAATTCGAGCTGTATAGTCAAAAGCTTTAAGGGCAATTTCGTCCCCTTCTTCCGCTGCTTGGGTAATGTCCTCCCCGTGGAGGTCGTTATAGGCGATGCTCCTAAACCTACTGTCCACCAAATATTTACTCTGCATGTACATAACGGTTCGCTTTAATCCGGTAGCGGATACATAAGCCTCCAGCCCTCCTTTTACGCCGAGTCCGGTCAACCTGCCATCTCCCATGGTCATGTCCACATGGCCCAATTCGCCTGCAAATCCATCATATCCATCAATAAGTTGGCCATTGGCCACTATCCCGGCTCCAAAGCCGGTACCAAGTGTAATTACAATAAAATCGGTCATATTTTTAGCGCCTCCAAAGAGCATTTCGCCCAATGCGGCGGCACTGGCGTCGTTCATTATACGAATGGGCATGTCCGTATCCATTCTTTGTTTCAGGAGTTTAACCAAGGGAACACTGCCTTTCCATACTAAGTTACTGGCGTTTTCAATAGTGCCGTTTTTGCTGGATGCATTTGGAGCGCCAATACCACAACCTATAATATTGGCATCCTTTCCAAATTGTGCCAAAAGCTCATCGGAAGTAGCTTTTATTTTATCAAGGTAAGCATCCAGATTTGGGAATTCCTTGGTTCTAAAAAAAGTTTTTTCATGACATTTACCAGTTTCATCTACCAATCCGATCTTGGTTTTGGTTCCTCCAATATCTATTCCGATTACTAAATCCATATTTAAAATCACATTGTTTTACGGCTTTTAAATATAACTATTATGGAGGCAATAAAATAACCTCCTTGACTTTTATGACCGCTGATTTTTTGCTAATATCAAGGAAAAGTTGAAAACCCTGACTTCTGTCATGTTTTAGATCATAGAGTGGTTCTACTTTTGGAAACAAGAATTGAAATCAATAAAATAGAATAGGTATGAGCAGTTTAAATAAAATATTAGTTCCGTTTGATTTTTCCGAGGCATCCGTAAACGCCTTGGAGTATGTGGTCAATTTTGTGGGTACAGAGAGAGCTATACATATCTTGGGCCTTTATGTAGGCGTTATGGCCATTAGTGAATCCGATAGTGAAAAATTAAAGAGAGATTTTTTAAAAGTGTTGGATTCTTTCAATGTAACATTAAAGGTCAGCCCCGAATTCACCACCGATACGGGCAAAGTGACCAGCACAATTCTTTCAGCCCAAGAAAAGAGCAAAGCAGATTTGATTATGATGGGCACTATGGGCGATAAAATTACGGACGAAGCCATTACAAACACATCAAAATTGGTATTGGAGGCCAATTGCCCTGTAATATCAATTCCTTATGGAACCGCCATTAAAGAGCCCAAAAACATTGCTTTGGTAATGGGTGGCGAAAAAATTGATGATAAGAACGTTTTGGGAACACTATTGGAAGTTGCCAGAGCATTTGACGCCCGTGTCCATGTGCTTACCATTTATAAGGATTCCGTTTTTGATGAAGAAGCCATCAAAGACTCCAATGAAAATCTGTTGGAATACTATTTGGAACACTTTTATGCCGATCATACCTTCACTAAAAATGAAGATGTGGAACAAGGCATTTTGGATTACATCAACGAAAAAAACATTGATCTGTTAGCCATATTGCCCCGTAACCATGCCGAAAAAAGCTCACCTTCGGAAGGAAGATTGACAAAATTGTTGACCCTGCACTCCGAGATACCGGTATTGGCCCTGGATTAAATCTTTACCTTTGAAGATGCTGTCGCTGCCGATACATTCGCGCCACAGTTTGTCCGAACATCTTTAAGATCCAATAAAAGTGAACGATAACAATAGATTTTATATAGAAAGCCTGGGGGTGCCTCAGTATTCATCTCCGCTTGAGCTCAGTACCGTTAAGGGAGATCGCATATTCAACTTTGTAAGCGAGTCGGATAGATTGGTGTTCGATCCATCCGTACAATATTACAATCAATGTTTAAATGATGGAGAGGCACCTATATGTATGGAAAAAGCAGGCCCAAGACAAAACATCTTTTTTGATGCTAAAAACACCACTGCGGCAATAGTTACCTGTGGTGGTCTTTGCCCGGGAATCAACAATGTAATCCGTGGATTGGTCATGGCCCTGCATTATTTCTATGGCATTAAAAAAATTATTGGAATACCTTACGGATATGAAGGCCTTAACCCAGAGAAAGGGCATGATTTTGTGGAGTTGACACCGGACAAGGTGAAGGATATCCATCAATTTGGAGGCACCTATTTGGGTTCGTCGCGCGGAGCACAAGATGTATCCGTAATGGTGGACACCCTTGAGAAAAACCATGTGGATATGCTATTTGCCATTGGCGGTGATGGAACCTTAAAAGGAGTGAATGCCATAGGTGAAGAAATTGCAAAAAGAAACGGTAAAATCAGTGTAGTGGGAATCCCCAAGACCATAGACAACGATATTGATTTGATTGATGAGTCCTTTGGATTTGAAACCGCTTTTGACGTAGCGAGTCCCATTTTGCGCGACGCCCATAATGAGGCTACAGGAGCCTACAACGGCATTTCCATTATTAAATTAATGGGCAGGGATAGTGGTTTTATTGCAGCCTCGGCCGCTTTGGCCATGCCCGTGGTTAATTTTGTGCTGATTCCGGAAATGGATTTTTCCCTTGAGGGTGAAGAAGGTTTCTTAAAAGTTTTGGAAAAACGCCTACAAGAAAAAAAGCATGCCGTTATTGTGGTGGCAGAAGGTGCGGGACAACAACTTTTTAAAGATAGAAAGATGGTAAAGGATGCATCGGGCAATGTACAGCACGAGGATATCGGTGTTTTCCTAAAGGAAAAAATTATAGAATTCTTCAAAGGAAAAAGGCCAGTGACCATTAAGTACATTGATCCTAGCTATATTGTACGGTGTGCCCCGGCCAATTCCAGGGACAGTGTTTATTGCAGTAGATTGGCATACCACGCCGTGCATGGTGCCATGGCCGGAAAAACCAAGTTTGTGGCCAGTAGGATAAATAACCGTTATGTTTACGTACCCATTACAGAGGTCACAAAAAAGAGAAAAAAAATTGATGTGGAAGGCGAGTTTTGGTTCTCCGTACTCCAAAGCACAGGCCAGCCCTTTTTCTTGGGATAAGAATCGGTTTTTTAACTGACAATTATCATTATATTTTAACTACAACAGTCATAGATTTGAATATAATCAAAACAATAATCATGGAAGTACATGTTCAATATCAAAAGATGAAGACCAGTGAGTCGTTGACCCAATTATTAATGAAAAAACTGGAAAGTTTGGAGCAAAAATACAGTTGGTTGATCAAGGCCAATGTATTGTTTAAAACAGAAAACGATAAAACAGGAGAAGGCAAGATCTGTGAAATTGAGCTGAGTGCCCCGGGACCCAGAATATTTGCCAAATCGGATACCGACGATTTTGAAAAATCCATGTCCCAGACCATTGAGGATTTGAGAAGACAGTTGGAAAAAAGACAGGCTACCTTTGCCACCCGTTAATAGAAATATAAGATCTTTGCTGCGCACAGATTTTTAAAGATTAGGATAATGAAACTCAAATTGATCGGCATAAGTTTACTGCTCCTTATTGGATGCTCTTCAACTAGATTGGTGAGTACTTGGAAAAATCCCGATATAGTGCTATTTGATGCATATCAAGTGCTGGTAGTGGGCATGGTGCAGGACGATAGCGCCCGAATGGAGTTTGAATCCAGGTTTGCCGATGCTTTAAAAAATCAAGGAGTGGATGCTATGCGCAGTATTGATCTTTTTGATGTGGAATTCACCTCTTCCCAAAGATCTGAACAGGAATTGGAGGAAGTGGAACAACAGTTGCTGGACAAAGGGTTCGATGCTATTTTGTTTACCAAGGTCGTAGGCACAGAAAACCGAAGAACGTTTAGGGAACACATTAACGAAGTGGATAAAATGCTTATGAGGTTCAGTACGGATTATTTGGAACATCAAGAAATTTACTATGATCCCGAATACTACGATACTTTTAACATATACCATGCAGAAACCTCCCTATACTGTATATGTGTTGGAAAGGAGATAGAGCTTGTTTGGAGGGGCGAAGTGGACGTTACGGAGCCAACGAATGTCGATAAAGCCATAGATTCCTACGTTAAGTTGGTAACCAAATCAATGGGGGAAGAAGACGTAATTTTTTAAGAGGATAGTCCTATTGCCTCCAAAATTCCCAAAAAGTCCAATGCAATCAAAACGGGTATTGCAATCAATATTACGATCAATACAAAGACCATGATTCGTAAAAAACCTACTATAAGTCTGTTTCCAAAGCTAATTTCATCTGCCATAATAGAGTAATTTTCATCAATTTACGGAATTATTTGCGTATTACCCTTACAGTAAAAACCAATATTCGACTAAAGGATCCATTTATACCACATGCCGTAAACCGATCAATTGGATCTATCCTGTTTTCTGCTGAGCAGTTTTCCCAACTCCTCCAAAGAGATTCCCTTGGTCTCTGGCATCATAAATAGTACCCAGAGCAATTGCAATACCATCATTACGGCAAAAAAGATAAAAATAGGCCAAGGGTTGTCCTTGAAGATGCCTATTTCAGCATCCAAAAAAGTAGGGGTGAGCAAGGTGATCAAAGCAGCGAATACCCAGTGCGTCCCAGTACCCCACGATTGCCCGTAAGACCGGACCTTGTTCGGGAAAATTTCCGAAATAAACACCCAGATCACCGCACCTTGCCCCACGGCATGGGAGGCAATAAAAATCAAAATAAAAGTGAGCAACAACACGGAACTGGCACTTGAATAGAAACACCAGCCCACCATGGCCAAACTCACAATATAGCCAATGGAACCGATATACATTAACTGCTTGCGACCCAGTTTGTCAATAAGGGAGATTCCCACAAAGGTGAAAATCAAATTTATGACCCCGATGGATATGGAACTAAAGAGCGATTCACCGGAAGCGAGACCTGCACGTTCCAAGATTTCTGGAGCGTAGTACAGTACAAAATTGATTCCCGAAAGTTGATTGAAGAAGGCAATCAAAAAAGCCAGTACCAACGATTTGTTATACTTGCCCGAAAACAAACTGTCTTTCTGTTTTTCGGTAGTTTCGACCAAGGCAATCTTGATTTGCTCCAAATGGATGGAAGCCTTGTCTTTTGCAATGCCTAAAAGGGTAATGGATTCCATGACAACGGTATCTGCTCGCTCTTTCATTAAAAGCCATCTAGGGCTGTTCGGGATTTTGAACACCATAATCGTATATATCAGAGCAGGGAGGCCCTCAATGCCCAACATCCAACGCCAAGCTATGCTTTGATCAAAAATTATCCCGATGAGGTAATTGGAAATGAACGCAATCAAAATCCCAAAAACAATATTGAACTGGTACATGGCCGTTAACCTACCACGTGTTTGGGCAGTGGAAATCTCAGAGATATAAACGGGGGCGGCCACCGATGAGGCTCCTACACCGATACCCCCAATAAACCTAAAGAGCGAAAAACTATAAGGTTCGGGAGCAAAAGCCGAACCCATCGCCGATGCAAAATAGAGTACACCTATCCAGAACAGGGTCTTTTTTCTTCCCAAACGGTCGGTTGGTATACCTCCAAAAAGCGAACCCAGAACGGTTCCCCAAAGCGCCATGGACATTATAAAGATGCCGTGGAAAGTAAAAATGGAATCGCCCAAAAACCAGTTGGTGTCCCATATTTCCTTTATGGGTTGGTTGGCACCGGAAATAACAACGGTATCAAACCCAAACAAAAAGCCCGCTAGGGCTGCCGTCAATGAAATTCTAAAAATACGCTTGTCCATATAAAAGGTGAATTTTGCTAAAGCTAACCAAAATTTACATAATCTTGGAAATGTGTTCCATGATCAAATCGGCAGCACCTCTGTTGGAATTGATATAATTGGAGTTGATTGCTCCAATATTTTTAATGGTAACGGGGTTGTTCAAAAGGTCGCTCACCAAATCGCCAAAACTATCTTTGCTCGAAATGGGCAGTATACCACCTTCGTTAACAAGGTCCTCTGCTTCCTTGAAGCCTTCAAATTTTGGCCCGATGATGATGGGTATTCCAAAAACAGCAGGTTCCATGGTGTTGTGGAGTCCCGTGGCAAAACCGCCCCCTACGTAGGCAATGTTGGCATAACTGTATATTTTGGTCAACAGGCCAATGGTGTCCACCACAAGTACATCGAACTCCTTTAAATTTTGATTGCCCATCGTGGAATAAAGTACCGTCCTTTTTTGAAGGGACGAGGTGATTTTCTCAATATGGGCAGGTTTTATTTCGTGAGGGGCGATTACAAATTTCACCTTTTCCTTGCTGTTGTTGATGTAGCTGATGAGTATCTCTTCATCTTCGGGCCAAGTACTGCCCGCTACCAAGCAAAGTTGGTTGTTTTTGAAACGATCCATGAAATCCAATTGATTGTTGCGTTCCAAAATTTCTGAAACCCGGTCCAAACGAGTGTCCCCGCTAATGCTGCTAGTTGTAAATCCGATGGATTCCAATAGCTTTTTGGAGTTTTTATCTTGAACAAAATAATGGTCGAATTTCCCGAGGCTCTTTCGCATAAACCTGCCATAAGGCTTAAAATAAATCTGTCTACCCGAAAAAATGGCCGATACCAAAATAGCGGGAATGTTCCTTTTTTTAAGGTGATACAGATAATTGGGCCAAACCTCGTACTTTACAAAAATGGCCAACTCCGGGTCAACAAGGTCCAAAAAGTGTTGAACCTTGGAATTACTGTCCATAGGCAGATATACCACTACATCAGCAATCGACGTATTCTTTTTTACCTCATAACCAGAAGGTGAAAAAAAGCTCAGGACCAGTTTGTGTTCGGGATACTTGGAGCGTAATCGTTCCAAAATGGGCAGCCCTTGTTCAAATTCGCCCAGCGAAGCCACGTGCATCCAAATAGTTCTGTCTTCGGAATCGAATCTATCCTCAAGTGTGGGAAAAGTTAACTTTCTGCCTTGAACGAACAATTTGATCTTGGCATTGAAAAGAGCGACCACCTTTAGCACGAGCCAAGCTATGTTGATGAGGATGTTGTAAAGAAAACGCAAGGGCATCATTTTTCGCTAAAATACATTCTTTCGGTCAGAGACCATTATAGCATCTTAATTTCTTAATTTTGATCCATTAATTTATTTGGATGAAAAAAATACAGATGGTTGACCTAAAAGGTCAATATGAAGGTATAAAAACCGAGGTCAACGAAGCCATTGCAGAAATCTTGGATTCCTCTGCGTTCATAAACGGACCTCATGTACAGGCTTTTCAAAATGAGTTGCAGGAATATTTGGGCGTAAAACATGTGATTCCCTGTGCCAACGGGACGGATGCTCTTCAAATTTGCATGATGGGGCTCGGGTTGAAACCGGGCGATGAGGTAATTACGGCCGACTTTACTTTTGCCGCAACGGTTGAGGTGATAGGTCTTTTACAATTGACCCCAGTTTTGGTGGATGTGGAACCCGATACTTTTAATATTGATGTGAAGGCCATAGAAAAGGCCATTACACCAAAAACAAAGGCCATTGTGCCCGTACATTTATTTGGGCAGTGCGCCAATATGGATGAGATTATAGCCTTGGCCAAAAAACACAATCTGTATGTAATTGAAGATAATGCGCAGGCCATTGGGGGGTCTTATTTCTCCAAAGATGGTTCCAAACAAAAGGCTGGGACAATTGGACATGTAGGGGCCACTTCTTTCTTTCCGTCCAAAAATTTGGGCTGTTATGGAGATGGCGGAGCCATTTTTACCAACGATGATGATTTGGCACATACCATTCGTGGTATCGTGAACCACGGTATGTACAAAAGATATTATCATGATGTGGTAGGTGTGAATTCCAGGTTGGACTCCATTCAAGCGGCAGTTTTAAGGGCAAAGCTGCCCAAATTGGACTTTTACAACCAGAAACGATGGGAGGCAGCATCAAAATATTCAACGGCATTTAAAGGACAGGAGCATATTGTAGTGCCAAAAATATCATGCGGTTGCGATAGCGAGAAAAGTGTGTGTGATTGCCACGTATTTCACCAATATACATTACGGATTACCAATGGCAAAAGAGATGCACTCGTGCAACATTTAAATGATAACAACGTTCCTTGTGGTGTATATTATCCGGTTCCGTTGCATAAGCAAAAAGCCTATGCGGACGACCGTTACAATGAAGAAGATTTTCCTGTGACCAATCAATTGGTGGAAGAGGTTATTTCGCTCCCCATGCACACGGAGTTGGACGATGAGCAAATTGATTTTATAACCAAGTTGGTTATTGATTTCGTAAACAAATAAAAATGAAAATACTCGTAACAGGCGGTTTGGGCTTTATTGGGTCCCATACCGTTGTTGAATTGCAAAATGAAGGCTTTGAGGTGGTAATTGTCGATAACCTCTCCAATTCTTCCATAAATGTTTTGGACGGTATTGAAGCCATAACGGGCAAAAGACCCATTTTTGAAGAATTTGATCTTCGGCACAAGCCAAAAGTCCAAGATTTCTTTCAAAAGCACGCCGATATCGCAGGGGTAATCCATTTTGCGGCCTCCAAAGCGGTCGGGGAGAGTGTGGCCGAACCATTGTTGTATTATGAGAACAATCTTGGGGTATTGGTCTACATCCTTCAAGAGTTGAAGAAAAAAGAGGGAGCAAACTTTATCTTCAGCAGCTCTTGCACCGTTTATGGACAGGCGGATCAAATGCCCATTACCGAGGCTGCTCCCGTAAAGCCGGCAGAGTCTCCCTACGGGAATACCAAACAGGTGGGCGAAGAGATTATTAGGGATACCTGCAAGGTAAACCCAGAGTTGAAAGCCATTGCATTACGTTATTTCAATCCGATCGGAGCGCACCCATCAGGAAAAATAGGGGAATTGCCCATTGGAGTGCCACAAAATTTGGTGCCCTTTATCACCCAAACAGGTGTGGGATTGCGGGAACAACTTTCGGTCTTTGGAGATGATTATCCCACCGAAGATGGGACTTGCATTAGGGATTATATCCATGTAGTGGATTTGGCGAAGGCACATGTGGCAGCATTGCAACGTCTTTTGGAAGATAAGAACGAAAGCAATTACGAGGTGTTCAACTTGGGTACCGGAAAAGGAAGTTCCGTTTTGGAAGTTATCCATAGCTTTGAGCGCGTTTCTGGAGAAAAGTTGAACTATAAAATAGTTGGTAGAAGGCCAGGGGACGTAATCCAAGCCTATGCGGATACCCAAAAAGCAAATAAAGTTTTGGGGTGGAAGGCAAAGTCCAGCCTTGATGATGCCATGAAATCCGCTTGGGAATGGGAAAAAATCGTAAGAAGTTCAAACTGAAAAAATCCCAAAGCATATTTTGATCGTAAATAGCATATGCTGCCCAACTTTAATACTAGTATGGAGTTGCTGGAAGGTGTCCAGCAACAACAACTCTATCAAAAATTATTGCAACAATTAAAAAAGGATTTTGAATTGGCCAATGTGCCCATCAACATCCCTTTGGATATATCTCCCGAAGAACTCAAAAGTACCATCCACGAAAAAATTTATTATTTGATTGTGGAAAAGTTCCCGGAATATCTCAACCTATTATATGTAGTGGATATCTCCGAGAACGAAGTCAAAAAGATAGTTCCGTCAGATGTCGTTGATATTTCGGCGGAGGTATCTTTTTTACTATTGAAAAGAGAATGGCAAAAAGTATGGTATAAAGCCAAATATAGCCGCTGACCTTAGGTCATACCTTTACGTAAATGCCTCTTTTGTCCATAATATAGCCCACGAGCCAACAAGTCAGCATAATCCAAAGGGCAAATAATAATGAGCCCGTGTATCCACCTGACCAAGATATAAATATGTTGTCGGCAATCCATCTGTATAGGGATTCTCCGTTGAGGTCAATGGCAAAAAGAGTGATTATAAATAACTCCGACAATAAATAAATAAACAAGGTGTTCTTGCCAAAAACTTCAAAAAAGTAGCTCCAACTTTTCGCCTTTTTCATATCCAAGATATAAATAAGCGTAGCGATGGCAAAAAGGTCAATACCGCAAGTGAGCAATACAAAGGAACTCGTCCACAATTTTTTGTTGATGGGCAGAATAAGGTCCCATGCCAAGCCCGCAAATACCAGGGCAAAACCGAACATCATCAATTTGGCGACGGTCTCAAAATTTTGACCGTTGTTTTGGATGAATCGACCAGCCAAGTAACCAATAATCACATTTACAATGGCGGGAAGGGTGCTCAACAATCCCTCGGGATCAAAAGCAATGCCTTCGCCATGGTACATATGGTCGGCTCCGATAAGCCACTCATCCAGTTTAAGAACGGCATTTCCCGATAAGGTAAGGTCGCCAAAACCAATTAAAATAAGATGGTAGCCCACCAAAAAGACAGCGCTCAGCCATATAGCGGTTTTGGCCTTTACAAAGTGAAGGATGATGGAGGCAAACATATAGCACAAGGCAATACGTTGCAAAACCCCGAAAACCCTGGTCTCCGAAAATGGCTTTAACTGTCCGTCATCAAAAAATGGGTACCAGTACATTAAAAAGCCCAAAAGAAAAATGATGGCAGTTCGCTTCAGGACCTTCTTAAAAAATGCAGGGTTGCCCATGCTTTCATACTTTTTCATGCTAAAACTCATGGAATTTCCCACCACAAACAAAAAAGTGGGAAAAACAAGGTCGGTCAATGTAAATCCGTTCCAGTCGGCGTGCAATAATGGAGCAAAAGTAGTGGAACCATTGCCCGGTGAGTTAACAATGATCATCAAGGCGACATCCAGACCCCTGAAAACATCCAAGGAAAGATATCTGTTTTTAAGTTTGGACATGTTTGGTTGGTTTAACTGGGCGTTCAAGTTAAATTATTTTTAGTTTCTACTGTTAATTTCAGTTAAAAATTTCATTTTTATCGCTTTCCTGTTCATTCTGTGATTTAGTTGTAAATTTGAATAAGAAATTAAAGGGAATGCAAGCATATAAATGCTAAAACCCGTATTTTTGACAAAATTTTCCATAAAGTTTTTGGAGAAACATAAAGAATGGACAAATATTCATTTTTAAATGCTGCGCACACTTCGTTTTTTGCGGAGCAATACGAAAAATATCTAACGAATCCCGATACTATAGAGCCCAGTTGGAGGGCTTTTTTTCAAGGATTTGATTTTGGTTTGGAAGGTTCCCTTGAAGATTTGGGGATTGAATCCGATAAAGGGGGAATGGTGGTGCTTTCCAATGGAAGGAAAGTGGAAATGCCCGAAGCCCTTCAAAAGGAGTTTCAGGTTATACGCCTTATTGATGGTTACCGTTCCCGCGGACACCTTTTTACCGAAACAAACCCTGTAAGGGAAAGGAGAAAGTATGTCCCTACCTTGGGTATAGCCAACTTTGGCCTGACCGAAGGGGACTTGGAGACTGTTTTTGATGCTGGAAAAATTCTTGGAATAGGTCCAGCCCCTTTGAAAGAAATTATACGACACCTCGAGAGTATTTATTGTGATGCGATAGGAGTGGAGTATATGTATATCCGTACCCCGGAACGTATTCAATGGATTCAGGATTGGCTCAATAAGAACGACAACCATCCCGATTATAGCCCTGAGGAGAAGAAGAACATCCTTAGAAAATTGAACGAAGCCGTTTCCTTTGAAAGCTTTTTGCATACCAAATATGTGGGGCAAAAACGATTTTCGTTGGAAGGTGGCGAATCTTTGATTCCAGCTTTGGATGTGATTGTTGAAAAAGCGGCGGACAAAGGCGTGAAGCAATTTGTGGTAGGTATGGCCCACCGAGGGCGCTTGAACGTTCTGACCAATATTTTTGGGAAATCGCCAAAGGATATCTTTAGCGAGTTCGATGGTAAGGATTACGAGGAAACCATTTTTGATGGGGACGTAAAATATCACTTGGGATGGACCTCTAAACGTGAGACGGATTCAGGTAAAATGGTCAATATGAACATTGCCCCGAACCCTTCGCACCTGGAAACCGTAAACTCCATTGTTGAAGGTATAGCCAGAGCCAAGCAAGATCGTGATCACAGTGATGAAATCTCTGAAGTACTGCCGATTTTAATCCATGGAGATGCTGCTTTTGCTGCACAGGGAGTGGTGTACGAAGTGATTCAAATGGCCCGTTTGGATGGGTATACCACAGGCGGTACCATCCACATTGTTGTGAACAACCAAATCGGGTTTACCACCAACTATTTGGATGCTAGATCCTCCACCTATTGTACCGATGTTGGGAAAGTCACCCTTTCGCCGGTACTTCATGTAAATGCCGATGATGCCGAAGCTGTGGTGCATGCCACGACCTTTGCGCTGGAATACAGGATGCGATACAAGCGTGATATTTTCTTGGATCTGTTGGGCTATAGAAAGTATGGCCACAATGAAGGTGATGAACCCAAGTTTACACAGCCCTTGTTGTACAAATCCATTTCCAAGCATAAAAACCCGAGGGATATTTACGCAGAGAAATTGATTGCCGAAGGAGTCATCGATGAGAACTACGTAAAAGAGCTCGAAGAAAAATATAAGAACGATCTTGAGGAGGACCTTTTGGATTCCCGCAAAATCGAAAAGACCAGAATAACCCCTTTCATGCAAGATGAATGGGAAGGGTTTGAGCAGGTGACCGAAGAGGTGATGCTGAAACCCATGGATACCACCTACGACCTTAAAAAGTTGGATGAGGTTGCCCAAAGCATTACCAAGCTTCCAGAGGATAAAAAATTCCTGAGAAAATTGGAACGATTGGTGGAAGGCCGCCATAAAATGTATTTTGAGGACAATAAGCTCGATTGGGCCATGGGGGAACTTTTGGCCTATGGGTCATTGATCGAGGAAGGGTACGATGTTCGCATGACGGGCCAAGATGTGGAAAGGGGAACCTTCTCCCACAGGCATGCCGTCATCAAAACGGAAATGCACGAAGAAGAAGTGGTGTTGTTGAACGAAATGGGCGATAACCAAAACGGAAAGTTCCATATCTATAACTCACTGCTATCGGAATACGCCGTAATGGGATTTGATTATGGTTACGCCATGGCAAGCCCTAAGACATTGACCATTTGGGAAGCACAGTTTGGGGATTTCAGTAATGGAGCCCAGATCATAATAGACCAATATTTGTCATCAGCGGAAGACAAATGGAAACTGCAGAACGGCTTGGTCCTTTTGTTGCCACATGGTTACGAAGGTCAGGGAGCGGAACACTCTTCGGCGCGTATGGAACGGTACTTGCAACTTTGTGCCAAGGATAATATGTACGTGGCAGATGTGACCACCCCGGCGAACCTGTTCCACTTGTTCCGTAGACAAATGAAGGCCAAGTTCCGTAAGCCATTGGTGGTATTTACGCCCAAGAGTTTGTTGAGGCACCCTAAAGTAGTGTCCACTAAAGAAGAAATGGCCAACGGTAGTTTTCAAATGGTGATTGATGATGCAGATGCAAAAGCAAGTAAAGTAAAAACATTGGTCTTTTGTACCGGTAAATTCTATTACGATCTTTTGGATAAACGTGAAGAATTGGAGCGGGACGATGTGGCTTTGGTACGTGTGGAACAATTGTTCCCATTACCAGCAAAAGAAATGCGAAGCATCATCAAAAAATACAAGAACGCAGACGATATTGTTTGGGCTCAAGAAGAACCGCGAAACATGGGGGCTTGGAGCCACATGTTGATGCATTTGGACGAAGCCAAACAATTTAGGGTGGCATCCCGTAGGTTCTACGGAGCGCCCGCTGCCGGTAGTGCCGTGCGTTCAAAAAGGCGTCATGCTCAAGTGTTGGACTATGTTTTTGACAAGAGTAAGGATAATATGCAAATAAGATAATACAAGTATAAACTACAATAAAGATGGTTTTAGAAATGAAAGTTCCCTCACCAGGGGAATCCATTACAGAAGTAGAAATCGCCGATTGGTTGGTTGAGGATGGAGATTATGTGGAGAAAGACCAAGCCATAGCCGAGGTGGACTCGGACAAGGCAACATTGGAGCTTCCTGCAGAGGCGAGTGGAATTATTACCCTTAAAGCTGAAGTGGGAGATGCAGTAGCTGTTGGCGAGGTGGTTTGCCTCATTGATACAAGTGCGGAAAAGCCTGAAGGTTCATCTGGTGGTTCCGATAAAAAAGAGGAATCCAAAAAGGAAGAGCCTAAAAAAGAAGCACCTAAGAAAGAGGAGCCTAAAAAGGAAACTTATGCTTCCGGGACTCCATCTCCAGCGGCCAAGAAAATATTGGACGAAAAAGGCATCGA
This sequence comes from Allomuricauda sp. TY007, assembly GCF_010468565.1. Classification (GTDB taxonomy): domain Bacteria; phylum Bacteroidota; class Bacteroidia; order Flavobacteriales; family Flavobacteriaceae; genus Flagellimonas. The sequence continues at coordinate 374,875 of NZ_WUEG01000004.1, read as the reverse complement.
GCCTTCATCCGTTTCCGGTAGTGGGCGTGATGGACGCATCACCAAAGATGATGCTGTAAAAGCTAAGCCATCCATGGGAACCCCAACAGGTGGCAACCGTGGCGAAAGCCGTTCCAAATTGTCCATGTTGCGTAGAAAAGTGGCCGAGCGCTTGGTGTCTGCAAAGAACGAGACCGCGATGCTGACTACCTTCAACGAAGTGGATATGTCCGCCATCTTCGAACTGCGTAAACAGTACAAAGAAGCGTTCAAGGAAAAGCACGGGGTAAGTCTTGGATTTATGTCTTTCTTTACGAAAGCAGTAATTCGTGCCTTGCAAATGTACCCTGCCGTTAACTCCATGATCGATGGTAAGGAAATGATCACCTACGAATTCTGCGATATCAGTATTGCGGTTTCAGGACCAAAAGGTTTGATGGTTCCCGTAATCCGAAATGCGGAGAACCTGACCTTCAGAGGAATTGAATCCGAAGTAAAGCGTTTGGCTATCCGTGCCAGGGAAGGTGAGATAACCGTGGATGAAATGACTGGAGGCACTTTTACCATCACCAACGGGGGTGTATTCGGTTCCATGTTGTCCACTCCGATCATCAACCCACCGCAAAGTGGCATCTTGGGGATGCACAACATTGTGGAGCGTGCCATTGTTAGGGATGGTGCCATTGCCATTGCACCTGTAATGTACGTTGCACTTTCGTATGACCACAGAATTATTGATGGTAAGGAATCCGTAGGATTCTTGGTCGCTGTAAAAGAAGCTTTGGAAAGTCCAGAAGAATTGTTGATGGACGGAAACGTGAAAAAAGCGTTGGAATTATAGAATATTGTTGCCTCAAGAGTGGTCGCTGAGCGTAGTCGAAGCGCAATCCAGAGGTTTTGGAATAAATGCCTTTACTTTTTTAAGTAGAGGCATTTTTTATTGTAATCGATTACGGCTTTACCTTTTTTGAGCACATCAGCGCCAATAATGCCATCTACAGGTAAAGCATTATGCGCTGTCAACGCTTGGTTTACATGGCTGAGGTCGAACAGAACTACTTTTTGCTTTTTCTTTTTCCAGTCCCCGATCTGGATCTTGTTTTTGATGGAGATCAACGTTTCCATTTCCGTGGCGCCTGCTCCAGCAGCTTTAATGTCCGTAGCTTCGGAAGCCATTTCAAAAAACTCGATTTTATCCATCCCCACACAAGTATTGGAAGCTCCAGTGTCCAAAATAAACTTGCCTGTGACCCCATTGATACTGGCCACGAGTTCAAAGTGGTTGGTTTCGGTCAATACCAAAGGTATTGTGATGTAGTCTTTGGATTTGAGAAATTTTTTGAGTGATGCCATAGGGAAATATAATCTTGAAGGGCTTTAATCAGTAACAAAGTTTTGGGACATCTAAGATAAGCCTATTTTTGCGATATGATTATTACAGACACCCATACTCATTTATATAGTGAAGCCTTCGACGAGGATAGAAGTGAAATGATGCAACGAGCAATGGATGCCGGGGTGCAACGCTTTTTTATCCCCGCCATTGATTCAACCTACACCCAATCCATGTTGGATCTTGAGGCCAGCTATCCGGACCATGTGTTTTTGATGATGGGCCTGCACCCAACCCATGTCAAAGAAAATTATAAGGAAGAGCTTGCTCATGTGGAAGAGTGGTTGACCAAGAAAAAGTTCTATGCTGTGGGCGAAATAGGGGTGGACTTGTATTGGGACAAAACCTTTTTGAAAGAGCAACAAGAAGCGTTTGCCTTTCAAATTCAATTGGCAAAAAAGCATCAATTGCCCATTGTGATTCATTGTCGTGATGCCTTTGATGAGGTGTTCGAAGTGTTGGAACAGGAAAAAGACGAGGGCCTTTTCGGGATTTTCCATTGTTTTACAGGAACATTGGAACAGGCCCATCAAGCCTTGTCCTATAATATGAAGTTGGGCATTGGGGGAGTGGCCACCTTCAAAAATGGTAAAATAGATCAGTTTTTGAACCAAATTGACTTGAAACATATTGTTCTGGAAACCGATGCCCCGTATTTGGCGCCGGCACCCTATCGTGGAAAACGGAACGAGAGCTCGTACATCATCAAGGTATTGGAAAAACTATCCTCCATATATAGTATGCCCGAAGAAGAGATTGCAGAAATCACCACGGAAAACTCCAAAGAAATATTCGGAATCTGATCTATGAAAAAGAAAACCAACATACTATTGATCTATACCGGGGGTACCATCGGTATGGTGAAGGATTACAAAACGGGTGCACTCAAGGCGTTCAATTTTGAAGAACTTGTGAAAAATATCCCGGAGCTAAAACAATTGGACTGTAACCTGAGAGGGATTTCATTCGATGAGCCCATTGATTCTTCCAATATGAATCCACATTATTGGTCGGTAATCGCATCCATTATCGAGGAGCACTATGTCGATAATGATGGTTTTGTGGTGCTTCATGGCAGTGATACCATGAGTTATTCCGCATCGGCCTTGAGCTTTATGCTGGAGAATCTGGAAAAGCCCGTCATTTTTACGGGATCACAATTGCCCATTGGGGATTTGCGCACCGATGCCAAGGAGAACTTGATTACCTCCATCGAAATTGCCGCGCTACAGAAAAAAGGGAAACCCGTGTTACAGGAAGTTGGACTGTATTTTGAGTACAAGCTCTATCGTGGCAACAGAACCACCAAAATAAATGCGGAACATTTTGAGGCTTTCGATTCCTTGAACTATCCGCCTTTGGTGGAATCTGGCGTTCATTTAAAGGTACATCATAATTATCTGATCAAAAAAGTGACCAAAAACAAGTCGCTCCAAGTACATAAAAAAATGGACAATCGAGTGGCGATTCTCAAGTTGTTTCCGGGAATCAATCAGAATGTCCTGCAGTCGGTCCTTAATATCCCCGATTTGAAGGCATTGATTTTGGAAACCTACGGTGCAGGGAATGCTCCGATGGACAAATGGTTTTTAGAAGCCATAAAAAAATCGGTGGAAAATGGATTGCACATTATTAATGTGACACAATGCTCTGGAGGGAGTGTTTCCATGGGTCATTATGAGACCAGTGAAAAACTTAAGGCGATGCAACTGGTTAATGGCAAGGATATTACAACGGAGGCTGCCATAACAAAAGCGATGTACCTATTGGGGACAGGGGTTCCCGACAAATTGTTCAAGACAATTTTTGAGACACCACTCCGTGGTGAAATGGTGTAAAATTAACGCTTCAAATTTCTATAACTAATTATTTTTTTGTTTATTGGTCGCCCTAAATGAAACAATAGAGAGGTGGCCGAGTGGTCGAAGGCGCACGCCTGGAAAGTGTGTATACACCAAAAGTGTATCGAGGGTTCGAATCCCTTCCTCTCTGCAAGGTATTTTAGTTTTTCTATTATAAAATTTTTATATCTTTAACATTATTAACTAACTAAATTTAAGTTTAAGTAAAATGAAAAAAATATCCTTTACTCTGGCTGCTGCCGGAATGTTTGTGATGGGAACTACAACTGCATCTGCAGCAATGTTGCAAGAAGAAGCTGAAGCCAGCAAAGGTTTCACCCAGGTATTGAAAGAGCAATTTATCCAAGGGGGACCTGCCTTCATGGGAATTGTATTGCTGTGTTTGATCTTGGGGTTGGCGGTTGCCATCGAAAGAATCATCTATTTGAATTTGGCAACTACAAATTCCACCAAATTGAAGCAACAAGTTGAAGATGCTTTGGCCTCAGGAGGTGTAGAAGCAGCCAAAGAAGTATGTAGAAACACTAAAGGACCTGTTGCGTCTATCTACTACCAAGGTTTGGATAGAGCTGATGAAGGTTTGGAATCAGCTGAAAAAGCTGTTGTTTCCTACGGAGGTGTACAAATGGGCCAGTTGGAGAAAAACGTTTCTTGGTTGTCCCTCTTTATTGCTATTGCTCCCATGCTAGGTTTCATGGGTACGGTAATAGGTATGATCCAGGCCTTCCAGAAAATTGCAGCTGTAGGTAACTTGAGTGCTTCCTTGATTGCGGGAGATATCCAGGTGGCGTTGTTGACAACCGTATTCGGTTTGATCACGGCGATTATCCTTCAGATTTTTTACAACTATATTATTGCTAAAATCGATAGTATCGTAAACGACATGGAAGACAGCTCAATCGCATTGATCGACATGTTGGCTGCCCACAAGAAGTAATTACGAATTAAAAACTATCGAGAATCATGAATAAAATAGTAAAAATATTGCTCATCGTCATCGGATTGGTTGCCGCCGTTCTTTGGTTCTCCCTCCCGTCTGCCGATGATCCAAGTGCCATAAATAGTGGAGCAATGAACTTCATGTTCATTATTATGTACATCTTGTTGGCTATTGCAGTTGTAACTACAGTAGTTTTCGGGTTTGCAAAATTGTTTACCACAAAAGGAAGTATAAAGAAAGCTCTTTTTGCCATTGGTGGATTGGCCATCGTAGTGGCTATATCTTACGGGCTTTCTTCAGATAACATGGCTGTGGTAGAAACAATGTCTGAAAGAGGTATTGAGACTACGGAAGGAACTGTGAAAAACATTGGAATGGGATTGAATGTATTTTTTATCCTTACGCTAATTGCGGTAATTCTAATGATAGTACCAGGTTTGAAAAGAATGTTTGTTAAGTAAAAAGTTGAATTATGCCTAGAAGAAAAGGAGCACCGGAAGTAAATGCCGGTTCCATGGCGGATATCGCTTTCCTCTTGCTTATCTTTTTCTTGGTGACCACCACCATAGAAACGGATGCAGGACTAGATCGTATGTTGCCGCCTGCTGAACCGCCAAATGAAGAACCGCCCGTAATCAAGCAGAAGAACATTTTCACTGTTAATATCAATAGAAATGGGCAACTTTTGGTTGAGGAGAGCTTAATGGATATTAAGGATCTTAGAGAAGCGGCTATCAAATTCCTTGAAAATGGTGCGGACGGAACATGTGATTACTGTAAGGGTAGAAAAGACCCAGCTTCATCAGATAACCCGACAAAGGCCATTATCTCGTTAAAAAACGATCGGGAAACCAAGTACAGCACTTACATTACAGTTCAAAACGAACTGGTAGGTGCTTATAACGAGTTGCGTAATCGTGAAGCACAACGCTTGTACGGCAGGGACTTTACCAAAATGGAAGCAGAATACCTGAATCCAGAGACCCCGTCGAGCGTAAGAGATGACTTGAAAGAGAAAGTGAAGCGTATTCAGGATATGTTCCCACAAAAGCTTTCAGAGGCAGAAACAACAACCAATTAAAAACTATTTAATATGGCTAAGTTTACCAAAAAGAAGGATGGCGATTTGCCAGCGGTATCAACAGCTTCGTTGCCCGATATCGTTTTCATGCTACTGTTCTTCTTTATGACCGTAACCACAATGAAAGATAGTTCGTTAATGGTTGCCAATACCCTTCCCAATGCTTCAGAAATTAAGAAATTGGAAAAGAAGGATCGCGTTATTTACATATATGTAGGAACACCAACGCAAGAATATCAAAAAGTTTTTGGTACCGAACCAAAAATTCAATTGAATGATAAATTTGCCAATGTGGACGAAGTAGGTTCATTTATTTTGGCAGAACGTGCAAAAAAACCGCAAGAACTTCAAAATGTATTGACTACTGCTTTAAAAGTTGATAAGGATGCCAATATGGGTCTTATCACCGATATTAAGCAACAATTGAGAGAAGTAAATGCCCTTAAAGTGAATTATACCACTTATGAAGGGGACGCTTTTAACAATTTACAGTAGGCAATAGCTTAGATTTAGTGGGAAACGCTCCAAATTTTTAATTTGGGGCGTTTTTTGTTTTAAATTGTTACCATGATGCGTATCGTACTTCAATTTATAGGCAATGCTGTTTGTTTATTGTTTGCCATATCCGTTTTGGGCCAAAACGGAATGGATAGCACCATAGTATCCGATAGTCGGTATCTGGAAGATCAGTTTTATATCGGACTTGGCTATAATGTATTGTTGGATACCCCGGACGAAGTGGGCCAACAAAACCTATCTTATAATCTGCAAGCTGGCTTTATAAAGGACATTCCCTTGAACCAAAGAAGGAATTTTGGTGTTGGTTTAGGGCTTGGATATGCTGTGAACTCTTATTATTCAAACGTCGTTTCATCAGAAGAATCCAATACGATTGTTTACCAAGTAATGGAAGGCTCCAATTTTAATAGGAGCAAGTTCGAAACCCATTCCATAGAACTTCCATTGGAACTAAGATGGCGTACATCGACCGCAGAGGAATATAAGTTTTGGCGGATATACGCTGGTGCCAAATTGGGTTATGTGTTCTCGGGTAGGTCAAAATTGGTAACAGATGACGGTAATGATTCATTTTCCAATAATGATATTGAAAAGCTCCAATATGGCCTTATGCTGAACTTTGGTTATAATACCTGGAACATTCATGCCTACTATGCGTTAAATCCATTGCTTAAAGAAGATGCTACGCTTAATGGAAACCATATCGACTTTAGGGTGCTGCGTATTGGATTGATTTTTTATATCCTATAGCCAGTATTTTAGAATAATCAACTGGGAACAACACCCCAGAATAAAACCTATCAACAGTTCATTTTTAGTGTGAGCCTTCAAATATAATCTTGAGGTGGCCACCAGCCCCGTAAAAAGGGTGAACAAGCTTATGGCAATGGTAATGTTGGTCTCAAAATGAATGCTCAATGCTACCATAAAAGTTAAGATGCTTCCCATGCCCAACAGGTGCATACTCGTCTTAAATTTAAAGAACAACAGAATTAAAGTTGCGCTGGTCGCTGTCAGAAGTCCTGTAAAATAGTAAAAAAGTTCGTGTACGTAATTATTGGGGATAACCTTGTACAATATCATTAAAAAGATAATACAGCTTATGTAAAGCGGATATTTGCGTTCCTCTAATGTGGGCAGGAATATGGAACTGATGATACCAAGGTTCTTCAATATCAAGAAAAAGATAATGGGAATGATTACCGTAAGGATAAAAATGGGAAGTATATTTCCGCTCTGGGTTTGCAGGGTACTATAGGGTGCCACCATAAAATAAATCGCCGTACCACCAATTGGTATAAACAATGGGTGGAACACATAGGAGATTATGTTGTATACGTGGCGCATTAAATCTCTTTTCGTAGCCTTGCCACTGGAATGTCTAGTTGTTCCCGATATTTGGCAACGGTCCGCCGGGCTATGGGATACCCTTTTTCTTTTAGAATTTTTGCCAACTTTGCATCGGTCAAGGGCTTTTTTTTCTCCTCATCGCGAATAACGGTCTCCAATATCTTTTTTATTTCCCTAGTGGACACATCTTCCCCTTGTTCGTTCTTCATGGATTCTGAAAAGAAATCCTTGATCAGTTTGGTCCCATACGGTGTATCCACGTATTTGCTGTTGGCGACCCGCGACACGGTGGAAACGTCCATATCTATTTTATCGGCAATATCCTTTAGAATCATGGGGCGCAATTTTCTTTCGTCCCCCGTCATAAAATATTCTTTTTGATATTCCATAATGGTGTTCATGGTGATGAAAAGGGTTTGCTGACGTTGTCTTATGGCATCTATAAACCATTTGGCAGCATCCAACTTTTGTTTGATGAACATGACCGTGTCCTTCTGGGATTTGGATTTTTCCTTGGCATTTTTGTACCCCTCCAGCATATTGCTGTAGTCTTTGGAAACATGAAGTTCCGGGGCATTTCTACCGTTAAGGGTAAGTTCCAGTTCACCATCTACTATTTTTATGGAGAAATCGGGAACAATATGCTCGATCATACGGGTGTTGCCGGAATAGGAACCACCTGGTTTTGGATTGAGTTTTTCTATTTCCGAAATAGCCTCTTTTAGCTGTTCTTCGGAAACATGGTGTTTTTGTATAAGTTTGGAGTAATGCTTTTTGGTAAAATGCTCGAAAGAACGCTCAAGTATATTGATGGCCAGTTCCACAGAAGGCTTTGGCTCCTTGCGCTTCAACTGTATAATCAAGCATTCGTCCAATGAACGGGCAGCAACCCCCGGAGGGTCTAGATCTTGAACGATCTTCAGAACCTGTTTTATTTTATCTTCCTCTACGTAAATGTTCTGTGTAAAGGCAAGGTCGTCCATAATGTCTGGAAGCGGTCTTCGTATGTAACCGCTTTCGTCCACGCTGCCCACCAAAAATTCGGCAATGGCCCACTCCTGATCATCCAAGTAAGTCGTGTTCAACTGATTGATCAAGTATTGGTTGAATGATGTTCCAGCGGCATACGGAACCCTTTTATCCTCATCGTCCGCACTATAATTATTCGCTTGGGTGCGGTAATCGGGAATTTCATCATCACTCAGGTAATCATCAATATTGATTTCTTCGGTGTCAATGTTTTCATTGTCCGCCGAATCATCGTAGGTATCCTCGTAAACATCATCCAAGGTATCGGTTTCCTCCTTGCCACTTTCCAAAGCAGGATTTTCTTCCAGCTCTTGTTTTAACCTTTGTTCAAAAGCCTGCGTTGGCAATTGAATAAGTTTCATGAGCTGAATCTGCTGTGGAGACAGTTTTTGTGAAAGCTTAAACTGTAGATGTTGTTTCAGCATATTGATTGATGATTTACAATCGTAACCTTCTTAAAATAATAAAATCAAATTAAAACTCAGCATTCTGTGGCGTCCTGGGGTAGGGGATTACGTCCCTGATATTGCCCATTCCGGTGGCGAATTGCACCATGCGCTCAAAACCAAGCCCAAAACCACTGTGCACCGCGGTGCCAAATTTTCTCAAATCCAGATACCACCAAAGCTCTTTGGCATCAATATCCAGTTCCTTTATTTTTTGTTCCAGTACATCCAAACGTTCTTCCCTTTGGGAACCTCCAACAATTTCTCCGATACCCGGAAAAAGTACATCCATGGCACGTACGGTTTTCCCATCCTCGTTCAAGCGCATGTAAAATGCCTTGATGTTTGCGGGGTAATCAAACAGGATTACGGGACATTTAAAGTGTTTTTCTACCAAAAAGCGTTCGTGCTCGCTTTGCAAGTCGGCCCCCCATTCGTCAATAGGGAACTGGAACTTTTTCTTTTTGTTCGGCTTACTGTTCTTTAAAATATCAATTGCCTCGGTATAAGAAACCCTTTTGAAATTGTTTTCTACAATGAATTTCAATTTTTCGATCAAAGCCATTTCAGAACGCTCGTTCTGAGGTTTGGACTTTTCTTCATCCAACAAACGTTTTTCCAAAAACTCCAAATCATCTTGGCAATGGTCCAGCACGTATTGGATAATGTATTTGATAAAATCTTCTGCCAAATCCATGTTGGCATCCAAATCATAAAAGGCCATCTCGGGCTCGATCATCCAGAACTCGGCCAAGTGACGTGATGTGTTGGAATTTTCAGCTCTAAAAGTAGGCCCAAAAGTGTACACCTTGCCCAAGCCCATGGCGTAGGTCTCGGCTTCCAACTGACCTGAAACGGTCAGGTTGGTCTCTTTTCCAAAAAAGTCCTCGGAGTAATCCACTTCACCATTGCTATCTAAAGGCGGGTTCTTGGCATCCAAAGTGGATACACGGAACATTTCCCCGGCACCCTCGGCGTCGGAGCCTGTGATGATGGGTGCGTGCATGTAGTAAAAACCATTTTGCTGAAAGTAGCTGTGAACGGCAAAAGAAAGTACCGATCTTACCCGCATTACCGCGGAAAAAGTATTGGTCCGTACCCTAAGATGCGCTTTTTCCCTTAAAAACTCCAACGAGTGTTTTTTGGGTTGAATAGGGTAGGTCTCCGGGTCTGCGGTACCGTGCACGAATATATCCGTAGCTTGGATTTCCACACTTTGCCCTCGGCCTTGGCTTTCTTCCAAAGTCCCTGATATTTTCAGGGCGGCACCTGTTGAAATTTGCTTCAGCAATGCTTCGTCCAAATTTTCAAAATCTACGACACATTGCAGGTTATGTATGGTAGAACCGTCGTTCAATGCAATGAATCGGTTGCTTCTAAATGTTTTTACCCATCCATTTACTTCAACGGAATCTCCTACGGGTTGCTTTTCTAGCAATTCTTTTATGGAATAAGACATCATTCTAAAACTATCGTAATTTAGTTGGTAAAGATAGGTTTTTGATAAAAAACGATGGCAATGGAATAGCCTAATTTATGGCTGTTTCAAACACTATTTGTCCTTGGGATTGTCCTCGTCCTTGGGCAAAATGTCGATTTGAGGTTTTTTGAGCACCTGTTTGTTGGCAATACTTCTTTCCAAGGAGAGGAGAAGTGATGGCAACAAGATCAAGTTGGACAGCATGGCGAACAACAAGGTGGCCGAAACCAATCCCCCCAATGCTTTGGTGCCCCCAAAACTGGAGATGATGAATACCGAGAACCCAAAGAACAAGACTATGGATGTGTAGAACATGCTCACTCCGGTCTCGCGCAAGGCGGCGTACACCGATTTTTTGATGTGCCAACGGTGTGCAGTGAGTTCCTGCCGGTATTTGGCCAAAAAGTGAATGGTATCATCCACCGATATGCCAAATGCGATACTAAATACAAGAATGGTGGATGGTTTTATGGGAACACCCAAGTATCCCATTACACCTGCAGTAATAACTAAAGGCAGTAAGTTGGGTACCAAGGATATGATGACCATTCTAAAGGACCGGAAGAGGTAGGCCATAAATAGCGAAATGAGTCCAATGGCCAATGCAAGGGACAACAACAGGTTTTTGACCAAGTACTTTGTTCCTTTTAGGAACAAGAGGGCTTTTCCGGTCATAAAAACATCGTATCGTTCCGATGGAAATTGCTTTGTGATCGCTTCTTGCAGGTCTTTTTCAATTTCCTCCATACGGTCGATTTTTACATCGCGCATGTAAGTCGTTAAACGGGCTGTTTGTCCCGTACTGTCCACAAAGCTTTGGAGCAGTTCATTGGTTCCATCAGTTGATGACTTTTGAACAGCGTTCATAATGAATGTGTTCTCTTGACTGGTGGGCAGTTGATAGTATTTTGGAATTCCGTTGTAAAAAGCCTGTTTAGAGTATTTTACCAAATCAACTATGGAAATAGGTCGCGATAGTTCTGGAATTTCATCGATTACAGCGCCCAATTGGTCCATTCGTTTAAGTGTGGCAGGCTTTACCACCCCATTTTTGCGTTTGGTGTCCACCACAATTTCCATGGGCATGATACCGTCAAACTCAGCCTCAAAAAATTGGATGTCCTTGTAAAAGTGGCTTTTCTTGGGGAGGTCTTCAATCCTACTTCCAGTGATTCGCATCTGGTAAATCCCGATAATGCTCAATACCAAAACTGCAACTGTGGTAATGTAAACGCCAATCCTGTGGTTTCTTACCATGTTTTCCATCCAGTTCACAAAAATGTCCATCCATTTTTTGTTCAGGTGCTTTAGGTGCTTGGTCTTAGGAAGCGGCATAAAGCTATAAATGATGGGTATAATCAACAGGGAGAGAATAAAAATCCCAATGATGTTGATAGAGGCGACGATACCAAATTCCTTGAGCAGGTCACTGTCCAAAATAATAAAGGTAGCGAAGCCTGATGCGGTGGTAATGTTCGTCATTAAGGTGGCATTGCCAATCTTGGAGATTACCCTTTGTAAGGAAAGTGCTTGATTTCCGTGTTTTTTTACTTCTTGCTGATATTTGTTGATCAGGAAAATACAATTGGGAATACCGATTACAATAATCAATGGCGGAATCAAAGCGGTTAGAATCGTAATTTCGTATTGTAAAAGCCCAAGTATTCCAAAGGCCCACATTACCCCAATGATCACAACGCACATGGATATGAACGTGGCCCTAAAACTTCTAAAGAAAAAGAAAAAGATAATCGAGGTAACAAGTAGGGCACCTACGATAAAAAGCCCGATTTCATCAACAATGGATTTTGTGTTCCATGTACGTACGTAGGGCATACCGGAAATACGTACATCCATGCCGGTCTCTTGCTCAAAATCTTCAACAAGTTCGGCTAGATCATTGAGTATAAACTCGTTTCTAACCGCCGTGTTCATTATATCCTTGTCCAGATAAACAACAGTTTGGATGGTTCCACTTTTGGGATTGTAAACCAAATTATCGTAGAAAGGAAGTTCTGTGAACAAATGGTTGGTAAGGGAATCTATTTCCTGTTTGGTCTTGGGAGGGTCGGCTATTAAAGGCTCCATGGAGAACGTTTGGGTGTCCTTGTCCTTGATGAGCTCTTTTAGATTCTCCAAAGAGATAACGTAGTCAACCTCGGGAAAAGCATCGAGCTGTTTGCTCAAGGTGTTCCATCGGTTAAAGTTTTTTGGGGTAAACAGTGAGGAATCCCTAATGGCCAAAACTATGGCGTTGCCTTCTTCGCCAAATATTTTGGTAAATGCATTGTATTGAATGCTCGCAGGGTGATCGTTGGGCAGAATATTGGCCTCGGTGTTGGAAAACTGCATGTTTTTCCATTGCATGGCCAAGAAAACGGTAAAGCCGACAACCGCTAAAAGAATGAGGATTCTATTGCGGAGTATAATTCTTGCGACCTTTGGCCAAAATCCTTTAGTGAGCTTTGCTACCATCTGGGTTTTGTTGGGCGCAAAGGTAGAAAATGATATGTTGTGTTCCTAGGAAAGGGGCCGCTCAAAATCCAAATTTTACACCTTCATTATTTCAGCCTCTTTTGTGGTCAAGATGGCATCAACCCTATCACTGTACTTGTTGGTTAGTTCTTGCACATCAACTTCGGCGTTTTTTAAAAGGTCTTCGGAAATGTCCAATGCTTTTAATTCCTTGTTGGCTTCTTGCCTGGCACTACGGATACTTACTTTAGCGTCTTCGGCTTCGGCCTTGGCCTGTTTTGTCAGTTGTATTCTCCTTTCCTCTGTTAATGGGGGTACGTTAATGATTACCATTTCACCATTGTTCATGGGATTGAAGCCCAAATTGGCGTTCATGATGGCAGTTTCAATCTCGCCCAGCAGGTTTTTTTCCCAAGGTTGAACGGAGAGCGTTCTTGCATCGGGGGTATTGATGTTGGATACTTGGGAAAGTGGGGTTTGAGAACCGTAGTAATCCACCATTACAGTAGAAAGCATCATAGGACTGGCTTTGCCTGCCCTAATCTTTGTCAATGCCTTTTGCAAGTGCTCAATACTTGCCTCCATACTTTCTTTTGTACTATCAAGAATAAATTTTACTTCTTCGTCCATAACTTTCAAATTTATAAAACTAAAACCAAAGTATATGCCAATTTAAACATTGACCACGGTTCCGATATTTTCTCCAGATACTATTTTCATTAAGTTACCTCGTGTATTCATGTCGAACACCACAATGGGCAGCTCATTTTCCTGACTTAATGTGAACGCTGTCGTATCCATCACTTTAAGTCCTTTGGAAAGTACTTCGTTAAAGGAAATGGAGTCGAATTTAGTGGCGTTTTTGTCTTTTTCGGGATCGGATGTGTAAATACCGTCAACACGGGTACCTTTTAAAATCACATCTGCCTTTATTTCGATGGCTCTCAAAACTGCAGCGGAATCCGTGGTGAAATATGGATTTCCTGTTCCACCGCCAAAAATGACCACTCTTCCTTTTTCCAAATGGCGGATGGCCCTTCTTCGGATAAAGGGCTCGGCGACCTCATTTATTTTGATGGCCGATTGCAGCCTTGTCTGAACTCCTTTTATCTCTAGGGCGCTTTGCAATGCCAAACCATTGATTACCGTGGCCAACATGCCCATGTGGTCTCCTTGTACGCGATCCATGCCTTGGCTGGCTCCTGCGAGGCCCCTAAAAATGTTTCCTCCACCAATTACGATGGCCACTTCAACACCTTTATCGATTACAGATTTTATTTCTTCGGCATATTCATCCAACCGGTTGGCATCAATGCCATATTGTTGTTCGCCCATTAAGGCTTCTCCACTTAATTTTAATAAAATTCTTTTGTAATGCATTGAGAGTTTCTTGAAGTCCGGACAAAAATAATCAAAATTATTTATGGGAAATGAAGAATTTCGGGTTTGATATGGACATAAAAAAACCGCTTCCAGACAGAAGCGGTTTTTGAATTTATTGTTGTGGTGAATTAGCCCAATGCTACTCTTGAAAAACTGGTAACTTCCAAGCTGGAGTCCACCGACTTAACGTATTGGGCAACACTTTGTTTGCTATCCTTAATGAAAGCTTGGTTCACCAAAGTGTTGTCTTTAAAGAAACGTTGTAATTTGCCTTGGGCAATTTTGTCCAACATTTCCTCTGGTTTGCCTTCTTCGCGCAATTGATCTTTCGCAATCTCGATTTCTTTGTCGATGATGGATTGATCAACACCTTCCTCGTTAAGGGCAACCGGGTTCATTGCGGCAGCTTGCATAGCTACATCTTTTGCAGCTTCTGCAGCGCCATCAACATTGGCGGACAAACCTACCAAGGTTGCAATTTTATTACCCGCGTGGATATAAGATCCAACGAAAGGAGCATTTAATCTTTCAAAGCTTCCGATTTCGATTTTTTCACCGATAACGCCGGTTTGCTCTGTCAATTTATCGGCAACGGTCATTCCATCAAAAGAGGCAGCTAGGAAATCGTCTTTGCTATCGAAACCAAGTGCCAAATCGGCTAAATCGTTTGCAAGTTTTACAAAGCTATCGTTCTTGGCAACAAAGTCAGTTTCGCAGTTCAAGGAGATAACAACACCTTGTGTACTATCGCTATTTACTTTTGCGATGGCTGCACCTTCTGAAGATTCCCTGTCAGCTCTTTTTGCTGCAACTTTTTGACCTTTTTTTCTAAGGATCTCAATTGCTTGGTCGAAATCACCTTCGGCTTCGACCAAAGCTTTTTTACAATCCATCATTCCAGCTCCAGTGGCCTTTCTTAATTTATTTACTTCTGCGGCGGTAATCTTTGCCATTTTCTTTTCTTTTTTAAATTTTACGTAAAGTAAAACACTGTAAAAGTGTTTTTGTTTAGGACAATGTTAAATCAGCAGGTTTATTCAACGCCACCTTTTACGTTGTCTTGCCATTCTTTAAGTTCGTCCCATTTTCCATCGGCAGCCATTTTAGCTTGTTTTGGCCAAGATGTTGGATCCAAGTGGGCTAAAGTTGAGCTGGCCTCGGTCAAGATTTCCTTAACTTTTTCGGCATCGGCATCGGCTAGGTCGGCGTAAGTTTTTACTCCGCTGGCTACAAGAGCTTCGGCAGCTTTTGGTCCAATACCTTCAATTTTGGTAAGGTCGTCCGGTTTTGCCTCTTCTTTTGCTTCTTTTTTGGGAGCTTCGGCCTCAGCTTTTTTGGCTGGTTTTTCCTCAGCGGCTTTTTCTTCCTTTTTTGGAGCGGCCTCAGCTTTTTTCTCTTCTTTCTTAGAATCTTCTTCTTTGTCTTTTCCGCTGTTTTTCTCGCTCTTGCGCTCTTCCAAACCTTCGGCAACAGCACTTGTTACAGATTCCATGATCGCTTCGATGGATTTACCTGCATCGTCATTGGACGGGATGGCGTAATCAACATCGCGAGGGTCTGAGTTGGTATCTACCATGGCAAAAATCGGGATGTTCAATTTTTGGGCTTCTTTTACAGCGATGTGCTCGCGCATGGTATCAACAATGAAAAGTGCGCCTGGCAAACGGGTCATATCTGCGATAGAACCCAAGTTTTTGTCCAACTTGGCACGCAAACGGTCAACCTGCAATCTCTCTTTTTTGGAAAGGGTGTTGAATGTACCATCTTTTTTCATGCGGTCGATTGCTGCCATTTTCTTAACAGCTTTACGAATGGTCACAAAGTTGGTCAACATACCACCAGGCCATCTTTCGGTGATGTAAGGCATGTTTACTTTGGATACTTTGTCCGCGACAATGTCCTTTGCTTGTTTTTTTGTGGCTACAAATAGGATTTTTCTTCCTGAGGATGCAATTTTTTTAAGGGCTTCGTTGGCTTCCTCAAGTTTTGCAACTGTTTTGTAGAGATTGATTACGTGGATTCCGTTACGCTCCATGTAGATGTAGGGAGCCATGTTCGGATTCCACTTTCTTGTTAGGTGTCCAAAATGCACACCTGCTTCCAGTAAGTCTTTAACTTCAATTTTACTTGCCATTTTTTGTACTTAGTTTACGTTCCGTTGTAAGTAGCAATGCACTGGTGGTCACAAAATTTTGTTCGCCCAGCCCATTTAGATGCTAAACTAGTTTCCAAAAAGTTGAATTGTTAATCCCTTTTGGAACAACGACAACTTGGTTAAAAATTTAACCCTGAAATATTTGCACTTTCAGGGTTTTCAATGAACTTATATATAGTTGAATGCCAAAGGCATCCAGAAAATATTAACGTTTGGAGAATTGGAATTTCTTACGGGCTTTCTTCTGACCGAATTTCTTTCTTTCCACCATTCTTGGGTCTCTTGTTAGCAACCCTTCTGGCTTAAGAACAGCTCTGTTCTCTGCGTCTATTTCGCACATTGCTCTGGACAAAGCCAAACGAACAGCTTCTGCCTGACCTGTTATACCACCTCCGAAAACATTTACTTTTACGTCGTAATTGCCATCGGTTTCAGTTAAAGTGAAAGGTTGTCTCACTTTGTACTGCAATGTACCTGTGGTAAAGTAATCGTTAAGGTCTCTTTTGTTTACCGTGATGTTCCCAGATCCTTCGGAAACATATACTCTGGCCACGGCGGTTTTTCTTCTACCTATCTTATGAACCACTTCCATTATTTGTAGTCGTTTAAGTTAATAGCTTTTGGTTTTTGCGCTTCTTGTCCGTGCTCAGCACCGGCATATACCTTTAAGTTTCTGAACAAGTCAGCCCCAAGTTTATTCTTTGGTAGCATCCCTTTTACGGAATTTTCAATGATTCGCTCAGGATGTTTTTCCAATACTTCTTTCGCGGTAGCGGAACGTTGACCACCCGGGTATCCGGTATATCTTTGATATTCCTTCTCATCCCATTTGTTACCGGACATGTCGATTTTTTCAGCATTGATGACAATAACGTTGTCTCCACAATCAACATGAGGGGTAAAGTTGGTCTTATATTTCCCTCTAAGTATTTTGGCTACTTTAGACGCCAATCTTCCTAAGGTCTGTCCTTCAGCATCAACCAATAACCATTGCTTGTCAACAGTAGATTTATTGGCGGAAATAGTTTTATAACTTAATGTGTCCACTTCTCGAATATTATTGATTTAAATAACCTATCCCGATTAACGGGCTGCAAATGTACAATTATTAGATTGAATTACAAACGGTTGGTCTGGAATATTTTTTTACTTTTTTCAAAATCAAACTTAAGACATAAAAAACGCCCGTAAGGATAGGTTTGTAAAATGTTAAAAAAAGTTAAAAAGAATTAGAACTGTAACTCTCCAAATTTTCTGTGGTCTTTATTCTATCAATCAAAAAACGAACACGTGAGAAACGCAGCTCTGGTTTTACTGACCCTTTTATTTATCTATTCCGCCCAAGCACAAGATTCCACCGAAGTCATCATCAAAAAAAAATATACCACCAAAGCCTTGGGCGAATATGCTGCCCCTACCATTAATGGTATTTTAGAGGATGAAGCATGGAACTTGGTAGAATGGGGCGGGGATTATATAGAATGGCAACCCGATGAAAACACTCCCCCGACCCATCAGACCAAATTTAAAATCTTGTATGATAGCAAGAATCTATATATAGGTGTACGCTGTTACGATTCCGAACCCGATAAAATTGTGAAGCGTTTATCCCGAAGGGACGGATTTGATGGGGACTGGGTAGAGTTCAATATAGACAGTTATTTTGATAAACGTACTGCCTTCTCCTTTACGATTACTGCTGCAGGGGTAAAGGGTGATGAGTTTATATCAAACAATGGAAATAATTGGGACGAAAGTTGGAACCCTATTTGGTATGCCAAAACCAATGTTGATGATAAGGGTTGGACAGCGGAGATGCGCATCCCATTGAGCCAATTGAAGTTTGGAAATGCCGATGAACAGGTTTGGGGCCTGCAGTCCACACGCCGCTTTTTTAGGAACGAGGAGCGTTCCCTTTGGCAAAGAAAACCTGTGGACCAGCCTGGTTGGGTAAGCGAGTTTGGTGAATTGCACGGGCTAAAGAACATTCAGCCACAAAAACAGTTGGAGATTCAACCTTACACAGTTGCAAAGACCGAAACCTACGAGGCCGAGGAAGGCAACCCTTTTAGGGATGGAAGTGAAAGCAATATCACTGCCGGACTCGATGCCAAGATAGGGATTACCAATGACCTCACTTTGGATTTGACCGTCAACCCTGATTTTGGTCAAGTGGATGCAGACCCTTCGGCAATTGCGTTGGATGGATTCCAGATATTTTTTCAGGAACGACGTCCGTTTTTTGTGGAGAACAAGAACATTTTCGATTTTAGGGTTTCACAATCCGAAGCAGGAAACACATTTGGTTCGGACAATATTTTTTATTCGCGAAGGATAGGTAGAAGTCCGCAAGGGTATCCAGACACCGTAGATGGCGAGTTTGTGGACCAACCCGATAACACCCCAATTATTGGAGCGGCCAAGTTCAGTGGAAAGACCAAGGATGGATGGGCCATCGGTGTGCTTGAAAGTGTGACCGCCCAACGGACCGCGACTATAATAAATGATGAAGGGGATACCCGAAAGGAAATGGTAGAGCCATTGACCAATTATTTTGTGGGCAGGCTGCAAAAGGATTTCAATCAAAGGAACTCTTATATTGGCGGTATTTTTACGGCTACCAACCGCGAACAAATCCCAGAACAACTCAATTTTTTGCACGATGTTGCGTACACTGGCGGACTGGATTTTAAACATCAATGGGCCAATCGGGATTGGTATGTTGGTGGAAATATAAATATGAGCCATGTTCGAGGCAGTGAGGAGGCCATAACAAACACTCAACAATCCATTACGCACTTGTTCAATAGGGTGGGCGCGGACCATGTTGCCGTGGATACTACAAGGACATCCTTAACTGGTACAGGTGGGAATGTTCAAATCGGAAAGGTGGGCAATGGCCATTGGAAGTTTGAATCGGGTGCTACATGGCGTTCGCCTGAACTCGAACTTAACGATATCGGATTTCAGCGGCAGGCCGACGATGTTCGACATTATACTTGGATAGGCTACCAAACCTTAAAGCCGGACAGTACGTTTAGACGTGTGGGCATCAATTATAACCATTGGACAGCATGGGATTTTCAAGGCAATCATAATTATTTGCAATTCAACGCCAATAGCTGGCAAAACTGGAAAAATAATTACCAATCCAACATCGGGTTCAATATAGCCCCGATTGAGTATTCCAATTTCGCTTTGCGGGGCGGCCCTAGGTTAAGGCAGTCTCCATGGGTAAGCTTTTGGAACAACATCAGCACCGATTACCGGAAAAAATTACGCTTTTCGTTTTATCATAATGGACGAAGAGCTTTGGACAATTCCATAAAGAACTATTATATGGAAGGAGGATTTGTGTATCAGCCCATAAATGCCTTGCGGGTTTCCGTTTTCCCTTCTTTGGATATAAATCACGATAAACTACAATTCATTGATAATTTTGATGATGTTAACGGAACTCAACGGTATCTTAACGGAAAGATTGACCAGCACACGTTGAGCATGTCGGTTCGATTGAACTACACCATCAACCCCAACCTGACCATTCAGTATTGGGGACAACCTTTTATTTCAAGAGGGAGGTATTCCAATTTTAAACACATCACCGATCCCGTGGCCAAGGTCTTTGAGGACAGATTTATACAATATTCGGCGGAACAAACCACTTTGTCGGATGGCACCTACGCCATTGATGAAGATTTGGATGGTGTTACCGATTTTAGTTTTGATAACCCTGATTTTTCCTTTGTACAGTTTCGTTCCAATTTGGTGATTCGATGGGAGTATATTCCAGGTTCGGAAATATTCTTGGTATGGTCACAAGATGTGTCAAGGGACGGAGACCCTATTGCAGGTCTACTGCCTAGTCTAGGTGACAATATTTTTGGTCAAAAACCACAGAATATCTTTTTGTTGAAAGCTACTTATAGGTTTGTGCTTTAAGTGTCATTACTGCTTTCGCAGGAATGACATTTAATCGTTTGTAATTTTTTGAAGTGCTTTTACCAAAGCCTCATTTGCCTCAGCATCACCTATGGTGATTCTAACCTTGCCAGGTGCTCCAAATTGTGAAACAGGTCGCACCATTATGCCTTCCTCCATCATTTTGTCCGTAAATTCCATTTCGGGCAACGGTGGGTCAATGATAAAAAAGTTGGCTTGACTTGGCCAATAGGTGATACCCAGTTCATCAAATGCCTTTGCAATGTATTTTCTGCCTTCCAAAACAGTTTTTACTGTTTCCTCAATGAATTCGGTATCGTTCAAAGCCCCAATGGCCGCCTCAATGGAAGTCAACGGTAGTAAAAAAGGTTTGTGGATCAAGCGAACATAGTTGGCAATGGTTGCCGTGGTGTACCCATACCCGATACGCTGCCCTGCCAAACCATAGGTTTTGGAAAAACTGTTCAGTCCAACCACATTGTGACCTTCCAATACATAAGGCAATGCGGTAACGTAATCTTCTGCATCGGCAAAGTGGCGGTAGACCTCATCAAACACCACCACAATGTTTTTGGGCACACGGTACATAAAATCGTCCATTACGGATTTAGGAATGTATGTTCCCGTAGGATTATTGGGGCTGGTTAAAAATATGATTTTGGTCTTCTCGGTGATGGCATTCAAAATACCTTCCACATCCAACTCGTAGTTAGGGGCCAAGAGCGGAATGTCAACTTGTTTGGCACCATACCATCTGGAAAAAACAGCGTAGGGGAGGAAGCAAGGGTTGGAAAAAATCACTTCGTCCCCTTCGTTGATAAAAGCCCGAAGAATAATGTCGATAACCTCCGAACCACTATTGCCGCACAGAAACTGGTCGGCACTCAACTGGCCGTTAAAATCTTGGACCAAGGCTTCGCGCAGACGAATATCGGTCTGGTCTGGGTAGATATCAATCTTGTCCAAAGCAACTTTCATTGCAGCAACGGCCTTGGGCGATGCGCCCAATGGATTTTCGTTGGAGGACAGCTTGTATATTTTTTTATCGGTCGGGGGAATGTTTTTTCCACCTTTATATACTTCTTTGGGCACCAAATGGGCCTTGAAAGTGGATGTTATGTCTTTTTTCATTATGAATACATTCGCATGTCTGTCAGTTATGATGTTGGATTTATTTTATTCTTTTTCTTAAATCAGCTATTTCATTTTTTAAATCTGACTTTGCTCTTAATTTCCATTTGGCTAGTTTCTTTTCGTCCTGAGATTTAGATTTTTTTTTGTTTAGTATTGGCGGTACAGGTGGGTATGTTGCTGAAATGTTATTTTCAGGACTTTCAAAACTACGAGTTAGTCCACAAGTGTTAATGGTAATTAGTTTTTCAGAGTTTAAATTTCCATAAATTAGCCACTTTCCCTTCTTATCAATTATTGGGCTACAATACTTGTCATAAATTCCATTGTAGATTTTTCCTTTTTCCTCTCCCTTGAAAGATTCTATAATTTTTACCTGAAAAGTGTTGTTGTTGAGGTCAATTTTTAAAACTTTTCCAATGAGAACAAATTCAGAGTTTTCAAATTCATAGTCCTGTAGAGCCTTTAAATTTTTTGGAGTCTTGCATGTGCAAGCATTTACTTTGGCCGAAGTCAAAGTTAAAATCAGAAATAGTATGTATATAGAGTATTTCATCTCAACTAGTTATTAAATTTTAAAAGGATGCTATTTTGATAAACCCTCCGCAAACAACAAATAAGCCATTGCCTTTTCCGTATCACCTTCTTCCAATAGCTTTTTGGCCAGAGTGTGCAGTTCGGTTCTGGAGGTATTTTCTATTCCTTCGTTGGCTACTATGATTTTAACATCCTCGGGAGAAGGTAATTGTTCCAAATTTCCCAAACGGCCCAAATTGTTCCCTGTGAGCACATCGCTTTCTCTAATACCTTTCGGCAAGGCATCAACCCCAATACCATGGGTGCGGATAGGTTTTGGAATCTCGAACAAGGATTCTTTAATGGCCCGGATATACCAATTGCCGCCCATACGTCCCACCAAGTCCAACTTTTCGGTGTCCAATATATCATCTGTAAGGTACTCATCGTTGATATGAATCATGTCCACTTGGGCAATGATCAAGTTTCCCGCTCCTGGGGTTTGGGCAATCTCCACTACTTCCAAAACTGTACATTCGAACGAAACGGGAGCCTCGCCTACTCGCGGTGGCTTCACTTTCACGCTGGGCACTTGGGTAAAACCAGCTTTCACGAATTCGTTCACCCCCTTATCATAGGCCGTGCTGGAGAGCGACATCTGTTCCGCCATTTTGTGGTTTACGACATTAATGACCACTTCAGGCACTTCCACAACATTTTGATGGGTATGTTTCAGGGAATTGTCCCTGCCGCTTCGAGCCGGGGAAAACACCATTACGGGCGGATTGGAACTGAATACATTAAAAAAGCTGAACGGACTTAGGTTCACATTGCCTTCTGCATCCACCGTGCTGGCAAAGCAAATCGGTCGCGGAGCCACTGCGGTCGATAAAATACTGTACAGTTCGGGTTGCGGTATGGTGGTTGGGTCTATGGTTTTGATCATGTATTTTGATTTTCTGTCATTCCTGCGAAGGCAGGAATCTCTATTCGTTTTCAGTTAAGGGGACTTCGACTGCGCTCAGCTACCAAAATCATTTAGCGGGCAGCACTTTAGTGGTCACTTCGCCAAATCCGACTCTAATATCGCCATTTTGAGCGTAACCTCGCATAGTCACCGTATCACCATCTTCTATAAATTTTCGTTCGGTTCCATCTTTCAGTTTGATGGGGTTGTTACCTCCCCAGGATAATTCAAGCATGGAGCCAAAGCTGTTTTCTTCTTTACCTGAAATAGTTCCCGAAGCCATCATGTCACCAATATTGATGTTACATCCGTTTACAGTATGGTGTGCCAATTGTTGGGCCATATTCCAGTACATATATTTAAAGTTGCTAAAGCAAATAGTGGTTTCTTCACCTTGTTCTGGAGTGATACCGACTTCTAGATTGATGTCATAATTTTTTTTACCCTCAAACTTTAAATAGGGTAAAACCTCGGGTTCTTGTTTGGGCCCTGCTAGTTTGAAGGGCTCCAAGGCTTCCAAAGTAACGACCCAAGGCGAAATGGATGAAGCGAAATTCTTCGCCAAGAACGGCCCAAGCGGGACATACTCCCATTTTTGGATATCTCTGGCAGACCAATCGTTGAACAATATCAAACCAAAAATATAATTTTCAGCCTCCTTGGTAGAGATGGATTCGCCCAATTGGGTCTCCTTACCGCAGATAAAGCCCATTTCCAATTCAAAATCCAAACGTTCTGTTGGACCAAAAACGGGGAGCTCAGCACCATTGGGCAATGTCTGTCCTTTGGGACGATGAATGGGCTGCCCGCTTACGATAATAGAACTTGCCCTGCCATGGTAGCCCACAGGAATGTGCTTCCAATTGGGCAAAAGGGCATTTTCAGGGTCGCGGAACATTTTGCCCACATTGGTGGCGTGTTCCAGACTCGAATAAAAATCGGTATAGTCCCCAACCGCTACGGGCATGTGCATTTGAGCCTCGGACTGCTTCACGAAGAGTTCTGGCCTACCTGCCAAAACCGATTCATCATCTTTTAGCCAATACTGAATCTTTTTGCGTACCCGTGTAGTGATTTCTTTACCAAGCGAAATAAAATCATTCAAGGTATCTTTTTCCAACAAGGCCGTGTTAAAGTCGAACACATCCAATTCGGCCACGGCGGCCAAATCCAAAATATGGTCTCCGATGGCGACTCCTACGCGTGGGCTTCGGTTCTGCGTGGAAAAAATCCCGAAGGGAATATTGTGAATCGAAAAATCTGAGTTTTCGGGTATTTCTATGATCATATATGGTTTTATATGTCATTCCCGTTAAAAAGGGAATCTAATATGTCATTTCGAACGAATGTGAGAAATCTCAATCTTAGATTTCTCAATCGCTATGCTCATTTCGAAATGACGTTTAAAACTATCAATTTTACTCCAACCACGATTTATAATACTTGCCATCATCAATTTTGAGAGCGTTCTCTGTAACCTGTAAAGGTTTGAAAGTGTCAATCATCACTGCCAACTCCTCCGTGCCCTTTTTACCGATACTTGCTTCATAAGTGCCAGGGTGCGGCCCATGTGGAATACCCGCTGGATGCAATGAAATATAGCCTGGTCCTATCCCTGTACGGCTCATAAAATCACCATCCACGTAGTACAGCACTTCATCCGAATCAATATTGGAATGATTGTAAGGTGCAGGAATGGATTTTGGATGGTAATCATATAACCTTGGGCAGAACGAACACACCACAAAAGCACCTGTCTCAAAAGTTTGGTGAACAGGTGGCGGTTGGTGTACGCGCCCTGTTATCGGTTCAAAGTTATGGATGGAAAATCCGTATGGGAAGTTGTAACCGTCCCAACCCACTACATCAAAAGGATGTGTGGCATAGACCAATTGGTGCAACATGCCCTGCTTTTTGATTTTCATCAAAAATTCTCCTTTTTCATCAAAGGTCTCAAGGTCCTGTGGCAATTTGTAGTCGCGCTCACAAAAAGGGGAGTGCTCCAATAGCTGCCCAAACCAGTTACGATAGCGTTTTGGGGTATAAATGGGATGGAAGGATTCGGCATAAAGTATGCGGTTGTCCTCTGTATCAAATTCGATTTGATAGATCATCCCTCTGGGAATAATGAGGTAATCCCCATATTCAAACGGAATGTTCCCCAAAAAGGTTTTGAGCGTTCCCGACCCTTTGTGGATGAAGAGCATTTCGTCCGCATCCGCATTCTTATAGAAATAGTCCGTAACGGATTTTCGGGGTGCGGCCAAACCTACATGAACGTCGTTGTTGACCAAAAGTGGTTCGCGCGATTCCAAAAAATCATCTTTTGGGGCTACGTCAAAACCGATGAACTTGCGGCTGGTAATATTCTTCTCCACGGCAATTTTTGGGCTCACGTCCAAGGCTTTTCCTATTTCCTTGACCTGTGTGGGTCTGTGAATGTGATAGGAAAGCGAGGACATCCCATCAAAACCGATAGTACCGAAAAGCTGCTCATAATAAAGCCCGCCATCGGGTTTCTCGAATTGGGTGTGCCGCTTCTGCGGAATTTTCCCGAGTTTATGGTATATAGGCATTTTTATCAGTTTTGAGTTTAAAGTTATGAGTTATGAGTCTGGAATTCAATAACCCATAACTCATCACTCTTAACTATGTTTAATGCAATGTGCCACGAAGCTCTTGCTCGCGCTCTATGGCCTCG
Organism: Allomuricauda sp. TY007; assembly: GCF_010468565.1. GTDB lineage: Bacteria > Bacteroidota > Bacteroidia > Flavobacteriales > Flavobacteriaceae > Flagellimonas. The sequence continues at coordinate 349,526 of NZ_WUEG01000004.1, read as the reverse complement.
AACAATGCTTTAAAGTTACCTTTTCCAAATGATTGTGCGCCCTTTCTTTGGATAATTTCGAAGAACATCGTTGGTCTTGGTTCCACGGGCTTGGTAAAGATTTGTAGCAGATACCCTTCGTCATCACGGTCTACAAGGATCCCCAATTCTTTCAACGGGGCAATGTCCTCGTCAATTTCACCTACACGGTCGGTAACCGCATCGTAATAGGTGGCAGGAACACGTAGGAATTCCACGCCACGACTTCTTAAATCGCGAACAGTTTTAATGATGTCATCTGTGGCCACGGCAATGTGCTGCACGCCCTCGTCTTCATAAAAATCCAAATATTCTTCTACCTGGGATTTTTTCTGGCCCTCGGCGGGTTCATTGATAGGGAATTTGATCCTTCCGTTTCCATTGCTCATTACCTTGCTCATTAAAGCAGTGTATTCGGTGGATATATCCTTGTCATCAAAAGAAAGAATGTTCTTGAATCCCAACACATCTTCATAAAACTTTACCCAATGGTTCATTTTGTTCCATCCTACGTTACCTACCATGTGGTCCACAAATTTTAAGCCTGTAGGTTCAGGATTGTAGTCGGGTGTTTCCCATTTTTTATAGCCAGGAAGAAAAGTTCCATTGTAATCTTTGCGTTCTACAAAAATGTGAACTGTTTCACCATAGGTGTAAATTCCGGCACGGACTACCTTTCCATCTTTATCCTCTTCTACCTTGGGTTCCATATACGATTTTGCTCCACGCTCCATGGCATTGTTGTATGCTACTGTCGCATCATCCACCCAAAGGGCCACCACTTTTACGCCATCCCCGTGTTTGTCGATGTGCTTTCCGATTTCCGTTCCGCTCTTCAAAGGGGAAGTCAGTACCAAACGGATTTTATCTTGCACCACCACATAACTTTCGCGGTCTTGGAGACCGGTTTCCAAACCAGCTTGCGCGTAGGATTGAAAGCCAAAGGCAGTTTTGTAGTAGTGTGCCGCTTGTTTGGAATTCCCTACGTAAAGTTCCACGTAGTCGGTACCGTTTATCGGCATAAAATCCTCTGATGTATTTGCTCCTTTTGGAAGTGTTGATGTTTCCATGATTCGTTTATATTTTTATTGTTCAGTTTTATTTTGTTGCATTAACAACAAAAATAATAATTTTTGAACACGAAAACGATTTCACCTACTCAATTTTGAGTTAAAATTTTTGACGCTCGTTGTCAATGGCAGTTGTGAAAATTGGAATCCCTATTTTTGTGGCTATTCTTTAAAACATGCTCAGTCGTATAGATGAAATACAGGGGATGGGGTTCCACTTGGATTTGGTACTCCGTAAGATTCAAAAAGCATATCTACGCAAGTTTGATGAACTCGGCGTGGATACGACCATAGAGCAATGGGTGATTCTCTATCAAATCCATCAAATGGGTGAAGATGCCAGTCAAAGGGACATTGTCAACGAGAATTTTCGTAATCGGGCGACAATCTCGCGGGTAATCGGAGGCTTGGAGCGTAAAGGTTGGATTTCCAAAACCCGTTTTGATGGGGATCAAAAGCGTTTTAAATTGGAATTGACCCCAAAAGGACAAGAAATCTTGGATATTACCCTGCCAAGTGCTTTAGCATTAAGGAGACTTGCCGTGAAAGATGTCGATGCTTCAGATTTTGAAACCTTTCTAAGGGTCTTGGACCAAATCGGGGAGAACTACGAAGAAAACTAATCCCAATGGTCAAAGGTCAATTTGGCTATAGTGACCAGACCAATCAATAGAATTAAAATTAAACTGATTTTTCTAAATTTTTCCTGAGGGATGTAATTGAGTATTTTTTTGCCCAAATACGTGCCAATCAATCCAATGGCAAACAAAAACGGCAAATAGGTCAGTTCTTGTTTACCAATATATCCATTGCCGTAGTATACAAAGGTCCGAGAGAAATCAATCATAAAATCGATAAAAGCTGAAGTAGCAATAAAGGCACTCTTCTCCAAATTAAATGCCGCCATGGTAAGACCCCGGATGGCACCCCCTGTACCCAGGAGTCCTGCGGAAAAGCCTGATAAAGACCCCCCGATAATAGAGTTTTTTTTGTTAGGAAGGACAATGATTTCACTTTTGATAAGAAACAGCAAACTGAAAACGACCAAAAAGGCGCCCAACACGATTTCGAGGGCACCACTGTTGACCATTTTAGAAAGAAATCCTCCCAGAATTACAAAGAGGACGGAAGGTACTCCGATGTAGAGCAATAGTTTTTTGTCCAGCCCTTTTTTGAACAGGAAAATCTTACTAACGTTACTGGATAGGTGGAAAATGGCCGTCATGCCCAGTACGGAATAGAAGTCAAAGTAAAAGTTGCCCAAGGGAACAAAAAACACCGACGAGCCAAAGCCTCCAATGGTTCCGATGATTTCGGCAACCAGGGCAAGCAATAAAAAAATATAGTCCACTTTCATACACAGGAAAGATACTGCTGTAAGTTGTATAAAGGTTAATTTTATGTCATATTAACCTAAAAAATATTAAAAACTATATTTTGTGTTAATAGAGCATATAAACTGGATAATCTATTGGACGCGAGGTCGGGAAAACCACCGCAACTTTGTACCTGTATAACTTTAGATATACAATTGCTATGAAAAAGATGAATATTTATCCAACGATATGGTCAACAGCAGTTTACACCCCGAGTGTAATGGCAGACTGGTATGGCTCCGATACAAAGGGAGCGGAATTGATCTTGAAGAATGAGGCAGCTACCTCGCTCAATGTTTCAGAAATGTCGCTCAACATTACCAAGTTCTCCGCATTGGACGAACAAGGCAATGAACACTTTATAATAGATTTTCCTGGGCAGAACCCGGTTACCCTAAAAGGAATTGCTTCTGGTAATTTTATACGTTCCAAAAGCGTACTTTCTTTACCCGATGGTAGATACACTGCATTGCGATTTTATATGGCGGGATGGGGCAACCAGTTTGTCTACCAAGATGGGGTGACCGAATCCGCCAACTCATTTAACCGTCTGGATTTTCAAATTGAGGATGGTTTTACGGTGGAGAAGGGCAATGCCCCCGAAGTTAAATTGTGGTTTGACTTTGCTCCCTACCAGTGGAAGCGACACTTTAAACCGCTTACGGATTTGTTTATTGGGAGCAAAAGTCAAAAACCACGATTGGCCAATAGTTTTGGCAATTGATCATTATGCTATGAAAAGGAATGAAAAAGGCACCGATTCGGTGCCTTTTTTAGTTTGATATAAGTTCAAAATTATTGATTTCCTTCTTCATCATAGCCTGCGGAACGCTTCCATCGCACGGGGGCATCAGGTTCCGGCTTTATTATAAATTCTTGGGTTTCCAAGAGCTTCAATGCTTCTTGTACGGCACGTTCCAATTGGGGGTCTTTTCCAGCAACTACCTCCTTTGGTGCTTGAATCACTTCGATGTCCGGGGAAATCCCTTTTCCTTCCACATCCCATTCGCCATCATTGTTGTAAAAGCCGCCTCGGGGAGCTACCATCCGTCCTCCATCAATAAAGGGCGGGGTGTCCCAAGTCCCAACAAGTCCTCCCCAGGTTCGGGTACCTACCAAAGGCCCCAGTCCTTTTTCCTTGAACATATAGGGCAATAAATCCCCTCCAGATCCTGCACGTTCATTAATGATCATTACTTTTGGTCCCCATATTCCCGCTATGGGACTGGTCCAAGGACGATTATCATTGGCTTTACTGTTGAAATATCCAAAAGGTTCCCTGGACATGATGTCGATCATATAATCGGCTGCCGAACCGCCACCATTGTTACGCTCATCCAAAATGACCCCTTTTTTATCCTGTTGGGAGAAGTAGTACTTGTTAAAACTACGGAAGCCATTGCCACTGGTGTTTGGAATGTACACATAGGCCAATTTACCTTCCGAAAGTTCGTCCACCTTCCTTCGATTTTCCTCCACCCAGTCCATATACCGTAGTTGATACTCGTTGGCAACAGGCTTTACGGTGAGCATTCGCGAACCTTCCATACTTGGTTTGCTGTTTACTTGGATGTTGATGGTACGGTCTGCAGTCTGGGCCAATAATTCATACATATTCTTGTTGGCGGATAGCGCTTTGCCGTTAATGCTAACAAGGTAATCCCCTTCCTTGACATCCATACCTGGCATGGCCAAAGGAGCGCGCAACTCTGGGTTCCAGTGTTCTCCGGTATATATTTTTTTGATTTGATAGTGGCCGTTGTTCACCTCAAAATCCGCTCCCAAAAGACCAACGGGAACGCGGTCCACATCGGGCATGTCCCCACCGGAAACATAGGAATGGCCAATGGCCACCTCTCCACTCAGGATATCGACCACGTAGTTGAGATCGGTTCTATGTTTTACGTGTTTGATCCAAGGTTGGTACCAACTGTAGACTTTGTCCCAGGGAGCACCGTGGACGTTATCGACATAAAGAAAATCCCTCATGTAGCGCCAACCTTCCTTAAAGATTTGTGCGTATTCCGCTTTAGGGTCAATTTTTATTTGGGCATTGATGCTTAGTTTGTCCTCTGGTTTTGGGGAGGCCTTGGTATCGGTAATCATCCAACCACCTGAATTTTTGACCAATGCATGTGCCCCATTCGTGGAGGTTCGCATAAAGTTAACGCCTTCGGCAAAATCAGTGGCTTTTTCTTTTGCAACATCATAAGAATGCACTTTTAGGCCAGAGGTATTGGGAATTGCTTCAGCCACAAAAATTTGCTTTTCGGGACCAGACTGTATAAACTGATAGTCCCTAGCAGAAAGCTCCAACGCGACCACCCTATCCTGAATGTTGGTAAAATCGATTACCACAGGCTTGGATGTCGATTCTTCTTCTTTTTTGTCATCCTTTTTTGATTTGGGTCCCTTGTCCGATGAACTTTCTTCCGGTTTGGAGCTTTCTTCATCAGTTTCGGGAAGGTTCGGGGCCTTGCCCGAAGCACTCAATACCAAAGCGTACAAACTCCGGGTAACTCTTGGATCATAAGAGCTCATATCCAACCAACCCGATGCCAGGCCATAATCGGTGCTGGCTAAAAAGTACAGGTATTCACCAGAAACATCCCAAATGGGACTTGTGGCATCAGCCGTTCCTTCCGTTACCTGAACCGTTTTTCCGGTTTGGGTGTCGTAAATAAAAATGGCTTTAAAATGACTGTCCTGTTGTTTTTCATAGGTAATCCAGCGGCTATCGGGCGACCAAACGGGATTCATTGTCCTGTTTGGGTGGGCATAACGGTCTGTATCGACCTTGACCACTTTTCCCGATTCAATGTTCACGTACCACATATTGTAATCCGTATCGGTATAGGCAATCAGTTTGCCGTTGGGGGACCAATCCGGTTGAAAGTAGAAGGTCGGGTTTTCCAAAGGATAGGATTTTTGGTCATTCCCATATTGATCGGAAACCACCAATTGATACTCCCCGCTGCGGTCGGAAAACCATGCAATTTTATCGCCTTTGGGCGACCACACGGGATACCGGTCCGCTACCCCGGAGGATTGGGTTATGTTTCTCCAGCTACCTTCTTCTTTAGGGAAGGTGAAAATATCGCCACGATGTTCAAAAATGGCCCTTTTTCCATTGGGCGAAATGTTTGCGTTTCGCACCGAATTCGCCGAAACCTCTTCCCATCGCTCGCGGCTGAAGTTCAAATCGCCCTTCACGGTTATGGTCAAAGGATTGCTTTGCTTTGAGGTCAGGTCTATTACGTGTAAGCGACCTCCTTGCTCATAGACCAATTGGTTGCCACGGACATCCAAGTTTTTTACATCAAATTTTTTGTGAAACGTAATCTGTTCCTCGGTCTTGGTGTTGATATCGAAGCTCCATACGTTACTGGTGTAGTCGCGTTCCGAAAGGTAATACACCTTGTTGCCCGACCATACGGGGTACAAATGACGTTCTTGGTCCAATTGAGGGGTAGTCATTAATTCGTAGGTATCCAAATTTACGATCCAAATGGGCATGGCCTGTCCACCACGATAGTTTCGCCATTCGGGGTCCCACGAAGTGATGGGAGTGTAGGCGATATGTGAACCGTCGGCAGAGATATTGCCATAGGCCCCTCTAGGTATTTCCAATGCTATGGGCAGTCCTCCGTTTGGTGAAACGGTAAAAAACTGACTTGTCATGGTCGGTCGTGCATTTCGGGTGGAACGAAACAAGATAGTTCCATCAGGTGTCCACCCCTGTACTTCGTCCATTGCAGGGTGGAAGGTAATCCGTTTGGGTGTGCCCCCATCCGAAGGTATCACATACACATCGCTGTTGCCATCGTATTCTGCGGTAAAGGCAATCCATTTTCCGTCCTTTGAAAAACGGGGATCGGACTCGTTGCCCACCCCGCTGGTAAGGCGTTGGGCTTCGCCACCGCTAAGTGGGGCTTTCCAAAGGTCGTTGGCGTGTACAAACACTAAGGAATTGTTGCTCAAGGTGGGCTCACGCAACAACAAAGTGCCTTCTTGGGACAGTAGTTGTGCCGTTGCCAGTAATGCAATTCCTAAAACACATATTTTTCTCATTGGATTGGTTTGAGGTTACTAACTAATTATTGGGATACTTCCCTAGTGCCTTAAAAATACATAAAACAATGGAGGAGTTATCCGACTAATGTATCAAAGCTGCTTCAAGAGGATAACGTACTCAACCGCTTCAGTTTTTCCAACACTTCATAGACCGAAAAACTCCGGGCGAAACGGTACATTTCCTTGTCGTCGACCTTGATGATGACTACCGGAAGGGTAAATACCATGGATTGTCCCGTAAACGCTTCTTCCTCTTCCACATCCACCAAACGGATGCCTACTTTTGGGAAGTTTTCTTGAACCGCCTCAAGGAGTTTAGGCTTTAGGACCTTGCAAACCCCGCAGGTTTTGCTGGTAAAAAAAATCAATTCCGTCATGTGATACTTCAAGTTCGAATTACCTAATAATCGGAATATTCAGTGGGGTACAAGAGCCATATATCAGCATGGTTCACATTGTTTTCATATTCGGGCATGGCAATCAGTGCCTTCCATTCTGGAGAATCCACAAAAGCTTCCCAGTTCTTGTCCCTAGTGGCCATATCGGGATGTGTGGTCATGTACATTAAATTGGGCATTTTGGGCCCGGAGAGCACTTCACCGTAAAATACAGCGTTAAATCCCAGTCGGTCAAACAGCTTTACTTCTCCTCCCGCATTGAACATATCCACTTTGTTCCAATAATATTTTTCCGTCGGAGATTCATAACTGCGTAGTTCATAAATCCGCTCCGACCTTGGACTCTCCAAATCGGGTGTTTTCATTTGGGGCATATCAACAAAGGCACGCATCAGTATGGATTGGATGCGATCATAAGGCGGATTGTCGTAATTCGCATCGATATATTGGCTGCCAGTACTTACATAGGTGCTGTCTTTCATGATTTTTTCCTCCAACGTCTGGAACTGTCCGAAATCTTCAAAAGGTAACAGTACAAAGGTTTTCTGAACTGTGTCAGTTTCGGTTGGACGTGATTTAAAAACCCCGACCTTGTCGATACCCTGTCTTTTTACAGCGGGCATAAAGGCGTTCTGAAGGTAATTGTCCACTATGGCCTCTTGTTCTTCGGAGCTGAAAGAATAGATTTTCAGTTGATAGAATTCACGATCGTCTGATGCAGTCTCTTGTGATTGGGTAGTTTCCTCGGTTTCTGGTTTTGGGTTGCCACAGCTTGCCAATGCTACTGTAAGCAATAACAAAAGTAGTTTGATAGGTTTCATTTTTATGTGCAGTTTAGTTTGATATGGTGTCTAATCTTGATTCTTCAAGTTTAATTTTGGTTTATACTATTTCTTCCGCTTCGCCCTTAGTTTTTTCACCTCCTCCACGGAAAGTCCGGTGATTTCGGAAATAGTTTCTACATCCATTCCCTTTCCCTTCATTTCTCGAGCGATTTCAATTTCACGCTTTCGTTTGGCGATGTCGGCGGCCTCTTTTTTAAAGCGTTTTTCCAAAATGTAGCTGGGTACGTACTGGGTGCTCTCCAAAAGTTCGTCCATAAGCCCAATGTCCTTAAAGCTCAGGTAGCTTTTGGTGGAGATGATCAAATGGTCCAGCACATGGGTGTTCACGATGATGCCCACTTGTATAAGGCGGTCGGTAATGTCCTTGTCCACCTCCGTGGGCGTGAGTTCGCCCGTAGGGTGGTTGTGGCACAGGATGATTTTTACGGCCCTTTTTTGCAGGGCCAGGCTAAATACCTCCATGGGCTCGGCCAATGCGCGGTTTACGGTGCCCAGACTGATCAGCTCAATGAACAAAATGCGGTTGTTGTTCTCAAGGCCAATGACCCAAAAGTGCTCCCGGTTCTGGTCTATTTTGTCCTCCCGCAAGAGAATGCGCTGCATAATGCCGTACAGGTCGTCCGAGTTCAGGATTTTGACCTTTTGGGCTTCTGTGAGTTTAATGTCCATGGATTAAAGATAGTTGATTACAAGAAATTTCGTGTAATCAAAGCAAGTTACCCAAATCTTGCCTTCCCACAATGGCCATGATTTCAACCATATCATTGTTCAGCCTAAAAAATATACTGTCCGAACCACAGACACAGCGCCTATATCCTTTTTTGATATGATCTACGGATTCAAAGGAAAAAGGGTTTTGGGCAATCCGATCAAAATGTTCAAAAAAAGCTTCAAAGTAGGTATCGGCCTGTGCAATGCCAAATTTGACCACGCCATACTGGTGTATTCGTATCAAATCTTCCTTGGCCTCATTGCTCAACCTATACTTGGCCACGCTAAGAGGATTTGGATTGCTTTAAAATATCATCCTTACTATCTGTTGTGAACCCGCTGTTTTCGGCCTTGGTGAGTTTGGCCCGTATCCAGTCCAATTGCGCCTGTTGGTTGCGAGCCTGCCGGATGAGGTCGTTTACCAATTCGCTTTTGCTGGAATATTCTTTGCTGTCCACTTGGGATTTTAACCATTCATCATTGGGTTCTGTAAGGGAAATGCTTTGTCTTGCCATGATTGTGGTGATTTGGTGCAAATATACACCAAAAATGAATCAATTTAGATGTTGTCTGTGGTATCCGAGGATTTGCTTATCAATAATCAATCATCAATGCGTCTAGAACCAATTCTCACCCACTTCCACACATTTCTTCCCCATTGCCCGCAAACCAAAGCGAAGTGCAGAAAAACTGAGACAGCACGGTGATGGGGAGGATGAGGTTGGAGGGTTTAATTAAAATAGGTTGCCATTGCACAAAATCAATTAGGATGATTTTTTTCTAGTTCTGTCCACAAGTTGTGGCAATTGTCTTCAAAATAGTCCATTTTCAGTTTGGAAAGATTCTCTTTGGATTGGTAGAATTTTTTATCGATTTCATACATTTCATTTTGAAGTTCGGGATTACTATAAAGTTTGGGGAAATCAATAAACTGGTATAACTTTTTTGAATTGATCTTATCGTGAAGATGATTGGGGGGGTCACTGTGTTTTGACAACACCTGAAAGGCACTTTTTAAAAACTTGTGGTTATAAGTGGCACCAATTAATTTCAAAGCGTCCAACGTTTCGTCAACATATCTACCCGAAGAATTAGTGAAAAATTGAAGATAGCCTCCATTGTTTACCTCCGCTTCCAGTTCGTATATCAGCCAAACCAATTGAAGCAGTTCGGGCATATTTCTAAATGAAGCTTCACTATAATTGCCAGCTTGTCTTAATTTATGAGTGAAGTAATACAACAACTCCTGTTTTTCTTCAGGAGTTGCTTTTTTAAATTTATCCTTGTTGAGTTTGGCGAATTTTACGCGGTAGTGCCATTCGCTTTTAGGTTCAGATTTTTTCGGGGCACCAAAATCAACCAATCTAGGAAGCAAAAATCTTAGGACAACAATAATGGCAATGAAAATGGTTAGTTTCATTTGAAATGAATTAAATCAATGCGCCTCCAACCAATTCTCACCAATCCCAACTTCCACATCCAGCGGCACTGAGAGTTCGTAAGCGTGCTCCATTTCAGATTTAATGAGTTTTTTCATTTCCTCCAGTTCGGGTTTGTAGCAATCGAACACCAATTCATCATGCACCTGCAACAACATCTTGGTCTTGTATTTTCCTTCGGAAAGCTTTTTGTGGATGTTGATCATCGCGATCTTAATAATGTCCGCAGCACTCCCTTGAATGGGGGCGTTCACCGCGTTGCGTTCCGCGGCACCGCGTACCACTTGGTTGCCTGCATTAATATCCTTTAAATAGCGGCGACGGCCCAAAATGGTCTGCACATAGCCATGCTCCCGGGCAAAATCTATCTGCTCACTGATGTAATTGCGTAATTTCGGGTAGGTTTTGTAATAGGTCTCAATGAGTTCCTTGGCCTCGGTACGGTTCAAATCCGTTTGGTTGCTCAGCCCAAAGGCCGAAACCCCGTAAATGATCCCAAAATTCACGGTTTTGGCATTGCTACGTTGCTCACGGGTTACTTGGTCAATCGGTACATTAAATACCTTGGATGCAGTGGAAGCGTGAATATCCTCCCCATTTTTAAAGGCGGAGATCATGGTGTCTTCCTCGCTCAATGCTGCAATAATGCGCAGCTCAATTTGGGAGTAATCCGCAGCTAACAGCACGTAGTTTTCATCCCGTGGGATAAAGGCCTTTCGCACTTGCCGTCCTCGCTCGGTACGGATGGGAATATTTTGCAAGTTGGGATTATTACTGCTCAAACGGCCCGTAGCGGCTACCGTTTGCATATAATCGGTATGCACGCGACCGGTTTTTTGTTGCACCTCGTTGGGCAACGCATCCACATATGTGCTTTTTAGTTTGGCAAGCCCTCGGTAGTCCAATACATTTTGGATAATCTCATGGTCTTTCGCCAAATAGGAGAGTACATCTTCCGAAGTGGAAAACTGTCCTGTTTTGGTCTTTTTGGGCTTGTCCACCAATTTGAGCTTTCCAAAAAGGATGTCGCCTAACTGTTTGGGGGAGGCAATATTGAATTCTTCGCCTGCATCTGCATAAATTTTCTTTTCCAGTTCGGCAATGTCCGTTTCAAGTGCAGTCGATAATTCTTTCAGATAACTTTCGTTCAAATTGATGCCCTCCAGTTCCATATCAGCAAGCACCCGAACTAACGGAATTTCGATTTCATCAAACAGCTTGTCGGTATGGGCATCCTTGAGTTCCGGGGTAAATTTCAGCCCCAGTTGAAACGTTATGTCTGCATCCTCCACGGCATACTCCGTTTGTTTTTCCAAAGGAACTTCCCGCATATTGAGCTGGTTTTTCCCTTTTTTGCCGATGAGTTCTGTTATGGAAATGGGGGTATAGTTGAGATACGTTTCAGCCAATACGTCCATGTTATGGCGCATATCTGGATTGATGAGGTAGTGGGCCAGCATGGTATCGAACAATTTTCCTTTGACCTCCACGCCATAGTTTTGCATCACCTTAATGTCGTACTTTAGGTTTTGCCCTACTTTCTCAATGGTTTCCGATTCAAAGAAGGGACGTAATTTTTCAATCAGTGGTTTTGCATCATTATGGTTATCGGGGAAGGGCACATAAAACCCTTTGCCGGGCGACCAACTAAAGGCAATACCTACCAATTCTGCTTCCAGTGGATTCAGGGAGGTAGTCTCGGTATCAAAACAGACGGAGGGTTGTTTCATCAAGGTTTCAAGGAACAGTTCCATGCCCAAACCATCTTTTACATGCTGATAAAAATGGGGGACATCGGCAATGGTCATGCGGCTGTTCACGTCTTTTATGGTGGCCGCAGCTTCCGACGGGTCGCCACCAAAGAGGGTAAACTGACCACTGCCCGCTACTTTGGCCTCTTTCTTGGCGGTTTGGGTGCTGGTCACTTGGGTGGTCGCTTCCGCTTCTTCGGTAAATAATTTGATGAATTGATCTTTCAGCCTACGGAACTCCAATTCTTCGAAGATTTCTTGCACTTTTTCCGCATCTGGCGGACACATTTCGTAATCCTCCGCGTGAAATTGCACTTCGCAATCGGTTTTGATTTCTGCCAATTGCCTGGATAAACGGCCCAGCTCAGCATTGGCTTCCACCTTTTCCTTCATTTTGCCCTTCAATTGGTCGGTGTTGGCCAAAAGGCCCTCCATGGAGTCAAACTGATCAATGAATTTTTTGGCGGTCTTGTCGCCCACACCGGGCAGTCCGGGAATATTGTCGCTGGCGTCGCCCATCATTCCCAAATAGTCGATTACCTGCTCCGGACGTTTTACGCCAAAGCGCTTTTGTACTTCGGGAATGCCCCAAATTTCGATACCGTTGCCCATTCTGGCGGGGCGGTACATAAAAATGTTCTCGCTCACCAACTGCCCAAAATCTTTGTCGGGCGTTACCATAAATACTTTGTAATTCTCTTTTTCGGCCTGTTTGGCCAAGGTTCCGATAAGGTCATCGGCTTCATAGCCCTCCAATTCCACCACGGGAATCTTCATGGCCTCCAAAATTTGTTGGATGTATGGCACCGCAATGCGGATGGCATCTGGGGTTTCGTCACGGTTAGCTTTATATGCTTCAAACATTTCGGTGCGCTCTACACTTCCCCCTTTGTCAAAAGCCACGGCTAAATGGTCGGGCTGTTCGCGTTTGATTACATCAAACAGGGAATTCATGAACCCCATAATCGCAGAGGTGTCCATTCCTTTGGAGTTGATTCTCGGGTTTTTGATCAAGGCATAATAACCACGGAATATAAGTGCGTAGGCATCGAGTAAAAAAAGTCGTTTTTGTTCGGACATGTATTTTTAGTTGTCAATTATCAATGTTCAATAAACAATTATAAAAGGCAGGTTTTAAAAGTAGAAAAAAGAACCTAGAGTTTGGAGACTAGAGCTTAGACTTTTCAATTGTTTATGCTTTTGATTTTATGTGCTTTTTCTATTATTTTCTTTCTGTTAATCAAAACTTCCTTGCTCTTGCAGTCTTTTTTCTAATAGCGTAGCGGTCTTGGTTCTTTCTTCTAACAACGCAGCGGTCTATTATCAAATGTCTATTCATAAAAACTGACGACCTCCCGGTTCTCGTGCCCATTATCGGAGTATTCCCGATAGGTAAACCCAGGATGCACGCAGTAGCCGCCCGTTTCTCCATTTTTGTTGATGGCCAAGAACCCGATTTGGAAATCTTTTCGACCCTTGTTTTTCTTCATAATACGTTTTACACCTTCTTCACAGGCTTCCTGCGGACTTTTTCCTTGCCGCATGAGTTCCACGATCAAAAAGCTGCCCACGGTACGGATTACTTCTTCGCCTACACCTGTTGCAGTAGCACCGCCCACTTCGTTATCAATAAATAGCCCGGCGCCAATAATGGGGGAGTCCCCAACGCGCCCTGCTACTTTGTAGGCCATTCCGCTTGTGGTGCAAGCCCCGGAAATATCGCCATTTTCATCAATGGCCAACATACCAATGGTATCGTGGTTTTCTATATTGATGGTGGTCTCATATTTGGAGGTCTTCAACCACTCTTCGTATTGTTTTTTGGTACTTTCGGTCAATAGGTCTTCTTTTTTGAAGCCTTGTTCATAGGCAAATTTCTCCGCACCTTTGCCCGCCAAGATAATGTGCGGGGTTTTCTCCATTACTTTTCTGGCCACGGAAACAGGGTGCACAATGTTTTGCATGCAGACCACCGAGCCGCAATTGCCATCCTTATCCATAATGCAGGCATCCAGGGTAACATTACCATCACGGTCCGGTCGGCCGCCTTTGCCTACCGTTTCGTTGGTTTCGTCCGCTTCTTCGACCCTTACGCCCTGTTCTACGGCGTCCAAGGCATTACCGCCCGATTTTAAGACCTCCCACGCCTTCTCCGTGGCATTGAAAAAGTTCCAAGTACAGACCACAATGGGTTTTATGGGATTTGGAGTTGGAATTGTCGTAGCTGGAGTAACTTCGGGTTTAGGTTCCATTTTACAGGAAACCAAAGTGGAGGCGGAAACCAGTCCGGCTGCGGAGAGGCTGGAATTTTTAAGAAATTTGCGTCGTTCCATGCGATGGTATGTTTATTTTTAAGGGCTATAAATATACAATATGCTGGTAGAAGTTTGTGCCAATTCCCTAGAATCGGCAAGGAATGCCGAAAGGGCAGGGGCTAATCGAATTGAACTTTGTTCGGAACTCGGGGTGGGGGGCATTACGCCATCCGCTGGATTGATCCAATTGGTTAAAAGAGAGTTGAATATCCCCGTTCATGTACTAATTCGTCCAAGGGGTGGGCATTTCACCTATTCCAGTACTGAGTTTGAGGTGATGAAAGCCGATATTTTGGCGTGCAAGGCTTTGGGTGTGCAGGGTATTGTTTCTGGAATTTTGATGGAAGATTTTACTGTGGATGTGGAAAGAACCAAAGCGTTGGTGGATTTGGCAAAGCCAATGCATTTTACCTTTCATCGTGCGTTTGATTGGGTGGGGGAGCCCTTGGATGCCATCAAGCAGCTTGATGGACTTGGGGTACAGACCATTTTAACCTCTGGAGGAGAGATTTCAGCGAAAAAAGGAATCAATCACTTAAAGTTATGGCAGCAAAATACCACCATGACCATTATGGCAGGTGGAGGTGTGTCTCCCAAGAATGCATTGGATTTCAAGGATATTGGACTTAGTGCCATCCATTGCTCGGGGACTTCCTTCGGACATCAAGTGGCGTTAGAAGGTAAAATCAGTATGAACTCTGCAAAACATTTGGTGGAAGATGAGGTGGCAGTTTCCAATTTGGAAACGCTGACCAGCATTGTTCGAGCCGTTAAATAAAATTAAAAAGCACTGCTTAATAGGAGATTAGCACTAATTTTGTAAAAAAATTGTATGTCCCGATTTATTGTTTTGGCAATCTTGTATGTGGTGCTGGCCTTTTATGGTTTTCAGGCATTCCGTACACTGTTCAAAAGTCCGTTGATGCAATGGGCTTATATTGTACTTTTTTTGGGTGCCTTGATTTTCTTGACCATCAAAGTAATGACATACGACCCTGGCGATGGGTTTAAAGGTACCGCCGCCATTGCAGGAACCATATTTGCTTCATTTTTTTTATTGGCTTTGGTCTTGGGCTTCTTCCTTTTGCTGGAAGATGTGGTACGCGTGATTGGCTACGGGTATAACAAAATTGTTGGGGTTTCGGATACTGATGCAGGTTACTTCCCTTCACGAAGAAAATTTATTAGCGGTATTGCCCTTGGTTTGGCTGCGTTGCCTTTTGGGGCTTTGTTGTATGGCATGTACCGTGGAAAATACAATTATCAAGTTTTAAAATACGAACTGGAGTTTGATGATCTTCCGGATGCCTTCCACAACTATCAGATTACACAGATTTCCGATGTGCACAGTGGTAGTTTTGACGATTATAAAAAAGTGGAATATGGGGTAAGTCTTATCAACCAACAAAAGAGCGATGTAATTTTCTTTACCGGAGATATTGTGAACAACCGTTCGGATGAGTTGGAACCTTGGAAAGAGGTTTTTTCCCGTTTGGATGCCAAAGATGGGGTGTTCTCTATTTTGGGCAACCACGATTATGGGGATTATGCTGTTTGGGATACGGAAGAAGAGAAGGCACAAAACTTGGAGAACCT
Organism: Allomuricauda sp. TY007; assembly: GCF_010468565.1. GTDB lineage: Bacteria > Bacteroidota > Bacteroidia > Flavobacteriales > Flavobacteriaceae > Flagellimonas. The sequence goes on along the minus strand of NZ_WUEG01000004.1, from coordinate 333,933 downwards.
CAAAACCATGCAAAAAGAAATGGGTTTTGACCTATTGCTCAACTCCAACCGATTTTTGGAAAAGGGTGGCGAAAAGATTGCCTTGGTAGGGGTGGAAAACTGGGGCCGTGGTGGATTTAAAAAAGCGGGCGACCTACAAAAGGCCAAAGTGGGTGTTTCCCACGATGATTTTAAAATATTGTTGAGCCACGACCCATCGCATTGGGAAGATGTGGTGATCCATGATGATTACCATTTTCACTTGACCTTGAGCGGACATACCCATGGCATGCAGTTCGGTGTTGAGATTCCTGGCTGGGTTAAATGGAGCCCTGTTAAGTGGCGTTACAAATATTGGGCGGGCATTTACAAGGAGTTGGACCAGTTTATCAATGTAAACCGAGGGTTTGGGTTTATTGGTTACCCCGGTCGTTTTGGTATTTGGCCCGAGATTTCGGTGATTACCTTGAAGAAAAAGGGAATGGCGGCGTAAATCCGATTTTATGGGTTTACAGGAAATTTTTACGACTTATGATATCATTTCCAGTTTTGGCCCTTTATTCCCATCGTAGCTTTTAGAATATCTTTTTGGGATATTTGACCAACAAGTTTTCCGTTTTCCAAAATAGGGAAACGGCGTCTTCTGACTTCGAGGAACATTTTTGCCGCATCAAAGATGTTCATATTGCCATCAATGGTCTCTACATTTTTAATCATTCGAAGCTCTACCCTGCTGTGTTCCATGGGCAAATTGTAATACCTGCTGTCACTAATGTGCTTTATACAATCCCCTTCTGAAATAATCCCTATCAACTCGTTGTTTTCGTTAACGACCGGGCCTCCCGAAATTTTATGCCGTATCAAAGCTTCGATGACCTCCTCTATAGATTGGTCAGGACTAAAGGTGATTAAGTCCCGAGTCATATAATCACTCACTTTGAGCGGTATTTCTTTTGGTATTTCCTTTACCCTTTTTCCTGTGTAACTCTTGATTCCCATATCCAATTTTTTAATCCCTCTATTAAATATACTGAATTTCAGGAACTTAAAATCATAAAAATTGTAAATAAACTGCTTTTGGAATATGGGTTTATGATGATTGATTGTATTGTTTGTGAGAACAAATATTGTAATAAGACACGGTAATGGATCACTATATGCAGAGATGGTTTAATGAAAATTTGCCATAGACTGATAGGTAAAGCATTGACTTGCTATAAAAACATTCACATTTTTTCTTATTTTTGATTGTAAACCTTAGAATACATGTCCAAATTTGGTGAACTTATAGATTTACAAGTCCCTGTATTGTTAGACTTTTACGCAGAATGGAACGAGGAGTCCACTTCCATGCATCCTGTTTTGAGCGATGTGGCCGCTGCCCTTGGCGATAAGGGAAAGGTTATAAAAATTGATGTGGACAAAAACAAGGAGCTTTCGCAGGCACTCCGCATTAAGGGATTGCCCACTTTAATGATTTACAAAAAAGGAGAGATGGTTTGGCGCCAAAGTGGCGAGCAGGACGCCAATACCCTCATAGGTATCCTAAACGAATACATCCAATAAAGAAAGAGGCTATAAAGCATTGAAACCCGTCATTCTGAATTTATTTCAGAATCTCATCATACTGATAAACACATCGCTATGAGAACCTGAATCAAGTTCAGGTTGACGAAAAGCGACATTTTGGACCCCCTCGTTTTTTATTTTCTAGTTAAAGGTTAAAACCCTGCCTTTGCCGGCAGACCTGCAAACTTGCCTTGGACGGCGGTCTGGTTTTATTGCAGTTACTTTAGTTTCTATAAGTTTTTTGGATAATCCCCTCTCCAGTCTCCCCAAAGGGGAGAAGTTTCCCTCCTTGGAAGGATTAAGGGAATATTTGATACAAGATGACAAAGAATTTTATTCTTTTTTCTTTAAAACTATGGATTTCAAATCCATAATAGCGGTTTACTCTTCAGGAAGTGCGGAATCCGGAACACTTTCTATGGTGTCCAGCAACATGGAATCTTCCATATCTGGGTCAAGAGGGAGTGGTTCGTCCAAACTCTCTTCTTCTTCGTCCACAAACTGCGAGAACTTATCTATATACTCATTAAAAATAATTGTTTCAGATTCGGCTAGCTCTTTATCGCCGTTTTCAATAAGGATGTCAATATTTCTACGATAGGCCTGCATATCGGACAGGATATCGTCAATTTTATCGTATTGCTCATCCAAAGGAATGTTGGCGTAATACTCCAAATGTTCTTGGTATACTTTTTTGAGCTTGCCGAACAACGCACGGGCCTTTTCGGTCTCGCCGACTTTGTAGTATCCATCTACAAATGGTTCCACAAAGGCATAAAAGCCATAATGGTCCACAGGCATGTTGTCCATGGCAGTGTTGATAACGTCTTTGGCCTTGTCTATTTTGTTTTCTTCGATAAGAGTTTCCATCAAACGAGCCAGATTGCTCCTAAAGGAGAGCCCTTGGGAACGCGTTTGTGGGTCGTGGTAAATTTCATCGCTTCCTGAGTTGCCCCAATCCCAATCCTTTACAATGTCGTACATCAATTCGGAATCAATACGGCCCATTTCAAAGGAATTTCTATTTGGTGTTTTAATGGGCACCAATTTGTACACCAGGCCATCTAATTGAAGATAATCCTTCATCCAAATGTATTCGGCACTGTCAAAACTTCCCCCAGAGAAATAGATGGGGCGTTTCCAATCGTTGTTAGCTATTACATCCAACATCAATATTCTGTTTTTGGGAAGTGCCCCGGTTGGAAGGTCGATATCGATATAATCCACAATCAATGCGGAATCTTTTTCCTTGACCAACCCACTTTCCAGTACATTTTGTTTGTTGACCGGAATCCTAATCTTATTGGTGGGATAGTACACAATATCCAAGGTGCTTTCCGAATAGTTACTCAAATCGGCACCTTGATTGGTTAAAATATGTCTGAACTTGGTTTGGGGTTTATCGCTCCCGATCCAGTTCATAAAATCTTTGATGTTCCATCGGTTTTCAGTAATGCCTTGATAATAAACTGCATCCCTTGTTCCATAGCTGTACTTGTCGTGGGTCAATTGCGATGGTATGGGGTCGCTCTCGTAGGCTTTACGTTTCATCTGGTCTATGTACCAGTCGGTGGCAAAAAGACTGGTGTTTACCACACGAACATCGGTTCTATAGTTTTCAATTTCCTGTGCATACCAGATCGGGAAGGTATCGTTGTCCCCAATAGTGAACAGAATTGCCCCTGCATCTTCTTGGCAGGAATCGAGATAGGCTTTGGCAGTGGCCGGTGCGGTATATCGGTCGGATCTATCGTGGTCGTCCCAGTTTTGGAAGGCCATCAACAGGGGTACAGCCAATAGGCATAAGGTTGTAATGGCTGGTGCAGCAATTTTGGCCGAAATCAGTTTTTTAAATTCTTCAAACAGGCCGTAGACCCCAATACCGATCCAAATACAGAAAACATAAAAGGATCCCACCAAAGAATAATCCCTTTCCCTAGGTTGGAAAATGTAGGGGTTGGTGTAGAACTGTATGGCCAGTCCCGTAAACATGAAGAATACGAAGAGGACCCAAAATTGTTTCGGGTTTTTGGATATCTGGAATACAATGCCCAAAATTCCGAGAAGCAACGGTAGGAAGAAATAGGTGTTGCGCCCTTTGTTGTTTTTCCAGTCGCTGGGTAGGTTTTCTTGGCTTCCCAGACGGATGCCATCAATAAAATTAATGCCGCTCAGCCAGTTCCCGTTTTCATCGTATCTACCTTGTACATCGTTTTGCTTTCCGACAAAATTCCACATAAAGTAGCGCATGTACATGTAGCTGAACTGGAAATCGAATAGGTATTCGATGTTTTGCCATACGGTTGGCGGTTCCACTTCAATGTACTCTCCAAATTCGCGCAAAAAGCGAATATATTGTTCGGTGTCGAGTTCTCCTTGGGAGTATGCCGTTTTAAATTGGTTTACGGCATCCCTAAGATCGTTGTTTGAGATGTATTCCGATTTTATCCGAAATTCCAGTGCACCAAAATAGCGCATGTAATTTTCGGCATGCTGGTCGCTCCACATTCTGGGCAAAATGCCCACATGCTTTTCGTTGGGCCCGGGCAAGGCATCTTTGTAGTGGTTTACAATAACATATTTGCCCAGTTCCAGGTCTTTTTCATATTTGGGGCTGTCGTCCCTATCTTCTCCAGCGGGAGCAAAGGTGTCCGAATAGTAAGCGCCATAAACGGGACTGTCCACACCGGGATATTGTTCCCTGTTATAGTAGGCCAAAAGGGCCCTTGCATCGGCAGGGTTGTTTTCGTTGACCACGGTTTTGGCGTTTGCACGAATGGGAAGCATCAACCAAGATGAGAATCCAAGGATAAGGAACATGAGGCAAAGCACCACAATGTTTGCATTGTAGTAATTGTGTTTTCGGGTATATCTCAATCCAAAATAGAAGGCCGCCACAAATAGGAGCCCCATGATGATGGAACCTGAATTGAACGGAAGGCCAATTTCATTTATAAAGAATACTTCGCTCCATCCAAAGAGCTCCAGTACATAGGTCAAAGAGAATTTGTAAACCAAGATGAGTACCGCTACCACTGCAATGTTGGCCAACAAAAAGTTCTTTACCGTGGTGGTTTTATATTTTTTGAAATAATAGAGTAAACCTATGGATGGAATGGCCAAAAAGCCCATAAACTGGATTCCGAAGGTAAGGCCGATGACAAAACAGATAAGCATAAGCCAACGGTGGCCTCTGGGATCACCTAAATTATCCGTCCATTTTAAACCTAACCATAGTAACAAAGCCATAATTAAACTGGCCATGGCGTATACTTCGGTCTCTACGGCATTGAACCAAAAACTATCTGAAAAAGTAAAGGCAAGCGCCCCAACAAGTCCGCTTCCAAAAACAGCAATAGCTTTGCTATTGGTCATTTTACTCTTTTTGGAAACCAATTTCCCGACCAAATTGGTAATGGTCCAGAAAGTGAACAATACGGCAAATGCACTCGAAACAACGGAGACTGCATTAACCATAAGGGCTATTTTGGTTGCATCGCCAAAGGCAAACATGGCAAAGAAAGCCCCTATCATTTGCAACAATGGAGCCCCTGGAGGGTGGCCAACCTGCAATTTTGCCGAAGTGGAAATATATTCCCCTGCATCCCAAAAACTTCCTGTGGGTTCAACGGTCAGGGCATAAACTATAAACGCGATGGCGAAGGAAATCCATCCAAGGATGGTATCCCATTTTTTGAAGTCTTTTGCAAACATAGAGTTGGTTATTAACCGAATTGTGGCGAATTTAGTAAATCTAGAACAGATGCCTAACCCTTTTTGGAAAACCTTTAACACCCTTGTTCAAGAAAAATAGGGTGCATTCTTGTGAAAAATATTTGTTGAAACCAAAGTTTGTTATAAATTTGCACGCTCAAATACGGTACTGGCCTATGGTGTAATTGGTAACACAGCTGATTTTGGTTCAGTCGTTCAAGGTTCGAGTCCTTGTAGGCCAACAAAAAAGCCCCGCAAAATTCCATTTGTGGGGCTTTTTTTGTCTTAGTATTGCGTTTCATACAATTTTCTTGTCCAAATTGGGAGCAGGTCTATAAGTGTAGTATTGTAAAACTTCTTCCAAAGCCATTTTAAGGGCCTTGTTTATGGGTACTATTTTGGAGCCCAATTGAAAATCTATTTGGCTTAATTGCATGTAGTAATCCGTGAAGACCGGGACATGCATTCCTTTCAAAATAGCTTCGGATGCAACCAAAAAGTTATCGGTCCGCCCTTCTTTGATGGTTTTGCAAGTTGCCAATCGTAAATTGCCATGTTTGTCCCTGTTGGCCGCATAGCCGAACAACCTGCAAATGAGGCCCCTGTGCCTGTAACTGCCGCAATGTCCCTTTCCAATGATGGAAACGGGTGTCAATATAAAGCAGGACATAATCGGGTATTCGTTGATGCTTGTAAGTGCATCCTCTGCTTTGCCAGATAAAAATAGATGAAATGCCCAAGGTAAAAACTCCAAAGGAGAAGCTTCAATATTAGGGTAAGTACAACATTTTCCACAACCCGAAACACAGCCAATTCCAGATGCTTCTTGAAATTGATGGGTTTCTTTCTCCAATTGATCAAATAACTTTTCAACCAATTGAACTTTATTTTCCAGTGTCATTATTCTTTACCGAAAGTATGTTTTATTTCGATACAGAGGCAAGATATTTTCAATTGAATTTTTGATACTCCTTTATGTGGGAAATACCAATGGAAAAGGTCTTTCAGCTTGAAGCATTACAACAATTGTGAATCACCTAAAAGAGGTATTTATCTGGTTTTGGGCAATACATTAGTTGTTGTTCACGCGGTAAGTTACCCCTCGGTTGGTGATGACTCTTCCTGTTTTAACGGTCAAAGATGCCTGATCCGAAGTAATTGGACTGCAGCTTCCGGTACTGTTGGAGGCAAGTACCCGGAAAATATATCCATTTTTAGAGGTGTCCGGAGAGTTTACGATGAGGTTTGCTGTTTGGGTGCCCGAATATTCAGTTCCATCCAAGATAGGCATAAAATTACTGCCTCCATCTGTGCTTACTTCCCATTGATAGGTATCTACGTTAATAGCTGTAACCGAAAAACTTCCATTATTGCCCATAACAACTGTTTGGTCTGTGGGTTGTGATGATATGGTGAAAGGCGTTATCGTAATGATCTGCTCTACATCAGTGGTGTTACCAGCCATATCCGTAATCCTGTATGTGCGAGTAATGATTTCGGGGTTGCTTCCCCCGTCGCTAACGTCACTTACAAAAGTTACCGTTGGATTTGGATCGCAATTATCAGCTTCATCTGTTATTACGGTTACATCTGGTGTAGGAATGTCAGCCGAACAATTTACCATTATTGGAGCTGGAGTACTTGCTGTAGGTGCTGTTGACTCCACAGTGATCATTGTTGTAGCTGCTAAGTCTGGATGAGTGGGGTCGCCGGGCATGCCTCCATATTCTACCAAATATCCTTTTGGTTGATAGTCCCCGCTGGCAGCTCCCGTGTTGGAAAGGTCGTTCCAAGACCCGGGCAAGCCAACTCCTGGGGCGGTGATGTGGGCATAATCCTCATCTCCGGATTGATTGGGTTCGCCGGAATTCCAGAATTCATAACCAAATGAGGTTCCGCCTCCAGTTCCTCTCCAGAACAAGGTTCCTGCTTCAGGGCCGGTTACCCAGTACCAATCTCCTTCTGTGGCGGCATCACTTGCCCCGATCCAACCTGCTCCCGGTGCTTGTGAACCCAGCAGGTCCGATTCGTCTTGAATGGAAATGGTGGCCAAATAGCCTTGGAGTCCGTAAAATGTTCTTAAGGCTGCGGCATCTCGGGCAGCGGTCCAAGTAATTCCTTCGGAAGGGACATACTCATAATAGTGCCCTGTCGATTCCAAATAGTTGGCCTCGTTCATTACTATGGAAAAAGTTCTTGTGTCGCCACTGCTTACGGTGGCCGTAGTTTGGAAAGCTACAGCGCCAATGGCTGCCTCAAATTCGGACAAAGTCGCCGGTCCTTCCAAGAACAACCTTCCTTCGGAAGTGTCATAGCTGGCCGTTATGTTGGGGTGTGTTCCCGTTAAGCTCAGAACATCGCCGGAAACATCGTAATTTGAAGTGACTTGCACATAAACACCATCCAACGTGCTGCTATCAGCGTCTGAAATATCTACACTTTCAACAATAAAAATCGTATCGCCGGGACAAAAAAATTGGTCTCCCGTAGCTGTAATGGATGGTGGTTCGTTATCGTCAAAAGTATCGTCCCTAAAATCCAAGTCACCTCCCGAAGCAACATCGCCATCGGAATCGGATAGCATCAAAGAACCGCCGTTGGTGTTCAAGGGGTTGTCTATAGTGCCTCCGGGGTCGGAATACCCTGTCGAGCTATCCACATTGTTGTCCAGGCCATCATTATCGCTATCCGATCCAGCAAGGGTAAGGGTAGCTTCAATGGTATCCAATGTCCCATCATTATCGCTGTCGGTATCCATAAAATCGGGAGTGCCATCGCCATCGGTGTCCACAGCGGATAAGCCACTTCCTTCGTAGGCATCATCCAGTCCATTGTTATTGGCATCAACTCCCGAAGGGGATATATAGTTTAAGGATGTTTGTGCTTCCACATTGTCGGGTATGCCGTCACCATCACTATCCAGATCTTGGTAATTGGGTATACCGTCGCCATCGGTATCGACCGTGGTACAATCTACAGACCCACCGTAACCGGCCCCGTGAACTCGGGCTCCAAGTTGATATGCTACTACTCTAAAGGATTGAAAATTGCTGGCTGAAACGTTGAATGTTATTTCTGTTATAGATCCGGGTGTAATGTTGTTGGCACTTGCAATCCAGCCGCCACCGGCATTTTGGATTTGCATATCTGTGGAGCTGACTGAAGGATCCGCACTTAAAAAAACGCTCACAGTGGTCCCCATGGGAATAGGTTGGGCGAACTGGAACGATAATATGGACTGACCCTGATAGGTGGAAACTGCGTTGGCAGCATAAGTGGTTCCCGGATCTCCCTCGGCATTGGAGGGATTGTTGAAATTTTGAACGTTGGTCGCTGTTTGGACAAAATTCCCAGAGGCTCCGCCACATTCATCAGTATCAAGGATTCCATCGTTGTCATCATCAATATCGGCCACATCATTAACACCGTCTCCATCAAGGTCGGCACTGGCCACACTACAATTCGAGTATAATTTGGAAAACGGCACATTTTGTTTGGACAAGTAGGGTCCTTGATATTGTACGTTCAGTGTTTCACCGCCACCATTTTCAAAAAACAGAACGGTAATGTCGTGCAGTCCAGTGGTCAGCGAAATGTTGCCAGACCTTTCTTGTGTGCCGTGGTTTCCGTCATTGTCAACCACTTCGGTTCCATCAATAAAAAGCTTGGAGCCGTCGTCCGATGATGTAAAAAAGGTATATGAGCCTTCCGTATCAATCTGAATGTAGCCCGAATATCGAATACTGAAATCGTCGGCATCGCCAGGGTCTTCTTGGTTTTGTAATGCATCGACATTAAAACTGGTAAAAGTCCCGGCCCCCTGATAACCCGTTGTGGGAATATTGTCCGTGGTGTACCCGGAAGGTGCACTATCATAAAATTCAAAATCAATTTCACCATTACATAGGTCCAAAACTCCATTCACGGTCAAATTGTCCAAATAATATCGTTCGTTGCCTGAATCATTGTACATTCTTACCCTGATTTCCAAAGTGGAGCCCGTTGAGGGGAGGTTAACCGTGTACGAGGTGTCCAATGGGTCCGAAGTAGCCCCGGAAGCATCTTCAAACTTTACCCACGAACCTCCATCAATACGATATTCCCCAATAAAATAGTCTGAGTTTTCAAATCGATTGGCCTGAAAAACCGTAGCGTTCATGCTAAAATCCACGGCGGTGTACCCATATATATTTATAGGCCCTGTTTGAAAAATACTTTCAGTGCCCAGGTTTTTGCCTTCAAGTCCGTTGTCAATGACCCTTAACCTTCCGGGGTTGTTGGAAGACCAATTTGTATTGGACGGGCCTGTGGCCGTTCCGTTGGAAGTTTCATCGGGATAGGAGAAGCTTTCGCTCCAAATAGTGGTTTGGGAAAATGAAAGAAATGTTCCCAGTAGGAAAAATGTGATAATCAGCATCCATCCATTCGGAAAATGATTCATCTTCTTATCGAAGAAAGAGGTTGTGCCCATGTACTTTAATTGATTGTACCACAAAATTAGCGGGGGCTACTTAGCTTCAAAATATTTGTTGTGAAAGGGAGGGAAACGAATGTTAACCCTGTAATAATGTAGGGATTGTTGTTGTTACGTTTATAAATAACCCTGCAAATGGCATTCATGTTATACAGATTATTGGGAAGCCGGTCATCTATAAATTATTGTAATACACTGAAAAGTAGATGGCAAAAGGTTTATTTTTGTGGTTGAATGAGTTGCACAAGCGATATTATTTGTTGTATATTTGCAAAACTGAACGGATATAAAAGTATTCATGAGGGGACCTTGAGTCCCCTCTTTTATTACTTATTTCTCATTTTTATGTTGAAGGATAAAGTGGAATCGTTGCTGGGCAAGGCGTTGGAAGAGCACTCTTCCTTGTTCTTGGTAGATTTTAAAATGGGCAGCGACAACAGTATCAAAGTGGTTTTGGATGGTGATGAAGGGGTGAGTCTGCAAGACTGTATGAACATTAGTAGGGCCATTGAACATAATTTGGATCGCGAGGAAGAGGATTTTTCCTTGGAGGTTACATCGGCCGGAGCTACTTCTCCGTTGAGATTGCCCCGTCAGTACAATAAAAATGTTGGAAGAAAATTACAGGTCAAGACCAGCTCCGAGCAATTGGAGGGTACATTGGTAGCGACCTCGACAGATAGCATTACCTTGGAGTGGAAGGCGAGAGAGCCCAAACCAGTAGGTAAAGGAAAAGTTACAGTGCAGAAAAAGCAGGAAATCGCATTTTCTGATATTCAAGAGGCAAAAGTTAAATTAAAATTTTAATTGTAGTAGAAAATGGAAAACCTAGCGCTCATCGAATCCTTTTCGGAGTTTAAGGACGATAAGTTTATTGATAGGGTTACTCTTATGGCGATTTTGGAAGAAGTATTCCGAAGTGCGCTCAAGAAAAAATTTGGTTCTGACGACAATTTTGATATTATTATCAACCCCGATAAAGGGGATTTGGAGATATGGAGAAACCGTGTGGTTGTTGAAGATGGCGAAGTAGAAGAGCCTAACGAGGAAATTTCCTTGTCCGAAGCTAGAAAAATTGAGCCCGATTTTGAAGTGGGCGAAGACGTTTCGGAAGAAGTAAAATTGGTGGACCTTGGTAGAAGGGCGATTTTGGCATTGCGTCAAAATTTGATCTCCAAGATCCATGAGCACGACAATACCACCATCTACAAGCAATTTAAAGATCTGGAAGGTGAGATCTATACTGCAGAGGTGCACCATATAAGACATCGTGCAGTTATTTTGTTGGATGATGAAGGAAACGAGATTATTCTTCCAAAAGAGAAGCAGATTCCTTCCGACTTTTTCCGTAAAGGAGACAATGTGCGTGGCATTATTGAGAGTGTCGAACTTAAAGGAAATAAGCCGGCAATTATCATGTCCAGAACTTCCCCGAAATTCCTGGAGCAATTGTTCTTCCAAGAAATCCCAGAAGTGTTCGATGGGCTGATAACCATTAAAAAGGCAGTTCGTATCCCTGGCGAAAAAGCTAAGGTTGCTGTGGATTCTTACGATGACAGAATTGATCCCGTAGGGGCCTGTGTGGGTATGAAAGGGTCCCGAATCCACGGAATTGTACGTGAGTTGGGCAACGAAAATATTGATGTGATCAATTGGACCAACAACCCACAATTAATGGTCACCCGGGCACTTAGTCCTGCTAGGGTGTCGTCCGTTAAATTGAACGACGAGAAAAAAACAGCTCAAGTATACCTTAAGCCAGAGGAAGTTTCCAAGGCAATTGGTAGAGGTGGGCATAACATACGATTGGCAGGTCAATTGACTGGTTACGAAATAGATGTGTTCCGCGAAGGCGTTGAGGAAGATGTGGAGTTGACCGAGTTTTCCGATGAAATCGAAGGCTGGGTGATCGAAGAATTCAAGAAGATTGGATTGGATACCGCACGTAGCGTTTTGGAGCAAGATGTAAAAGATTTGGCAAAGCGAACCGATCTAGAAGAAGAAACAATCCAAGAGGTCGTTCGCATCCTCAAGGAAGAATTTGAAGATTAGGCTTATATTAGCAGCGAAAATTTAGGGCAAGTAAAATTATTTATGGCAGAAAATCCAACAATACGACTTAACAAAGTTCTCAGAGAATTGAACATTTCACTGGATAGGGCAGTCGATTACCTAGCCTCGGAAGGGCATGAGGTAGAGGCGCGTCCTACCACTAAAATATCCAATGAGGTGTATCAAGTTCTGTTGGATGAATTCCAAACGGATAAGAGCAAAAAGGTTGCTTCCAAGGAAGTTGGTGAAGAAAAGCGCAAGGAAAAGGAGGCCATCCGAATCCGAATGGAAAAAGAACAAGAAGAGCGCAGATTGGCCAAGGAGAAAAAAGAAGCTGAACAGCAAGTTGTAAAAGCCAAGGCCGAACTTTCCGGGCCCAAGACCGTGGGTAAAATTGATTTGGATAAAAAACCCGATAAGCCCAAGGAGGAAGAGCCAAAACAAGAAGAGGCGCCAAAAGCTGAGCCGGAAAAAGCCAAAGAGGAAGTAGAAGTAAAAGAAGAAGTACCAGCTAAAGAAAAGACTGAAAAGTCGGAAGCTGAAGCACCGGAAAAGAAAGCGATTGAAGCCAAGGAAGAAAGTGCCGAAAGCAAAGAAGAGTCCGAAAGCGGAACCATAAAGACTAAATACCAAAAGCTTTCAGGTCCTAAGATAACTGGGGATAAAATTGACCTTTCCCAGTTCAAAAAACCTGCCAAAAAGAAGAAAGAGGATAGTCAAAAAGCCAAAGGTGGTTCATCCGATGCCGGAGAGCGAAAAAAGCGCCGAAGAAGAATTGTGAAGAATGGCCCACAAGCAGGTGGTGGCCGAAATACAAGAGGAGGTGCTGTAAGAAAGGGACAACGTTCATCCGCGCCTAAAGTAGAGCCTACCGAGGAAGAAGTACAAAAACAAGTACGGGAAACCTTGGAGAAACTCCAAGGCAAATCCAGTAAGGGCAAAGGAGCCAAATATCGTAGGGAAAAGAGAGATCAGCATCGTCAACAAACGGAGAAAGATCTTGAGAAACAAGAAATGGATAGCAAAATCCTCAAGGTGACCGAGTTTGTAACGGTTAATGAGCTTGCAACCATGATGAATGTTTCCACGACCCAGATTATTTCGGCCTGTATGTCCTTGGGAATAATGGTAACGATGAATCAACGTTTGGATGCCGAAACGCTTTCCATTGTGGCTGATGAATTTGGTTACGAAGTCGAATTTGTAACCGCTGAAATCGAAGAAACCATCGAGGAGGTGGAAGATGCCCCTGAAGATTTAAAATCCCGTGCACCAATAGTTACCGTGATGGGACACGTAGATCACGGTAAAACATCCTTGTTGGATTATGTTCGTCAAGAGAACGTGATTGCAGGTGAAAGTGGGGGAATTACCCAACACATCGGAGCCTACGGAGTTTCGCTTGAAGATGGACAAAAAATAACATTCTTGGATACACCGGGCCACGAGGCGTTTACCGCAATGCGAGCCCGTGGTGCCCAGGTAACGGATATTGCAATTATTGTAATTGCTGCGGACGATGATATTATGCCTCAGACCAAAGAAGCCATAAGTCACGCTCAAGCGGCGGGAGTACCTATTGTATTTGCAATCAACAAAGTTGATAAGCCTACGGCAAACCCCGATAAGATCAAAGAGGGCTTGGCCAGTATGAATCTGTTGGTGGAAGACTGGGGAGGAAAAGTTCAGTCCCACGATATTTCTGCCAAAACAGGGGAGGGAGTTAAAGAATTATTGGAGAAAGTACTGTTGGAGGCAGAATTGTTGGAGCTTAAGGCAAATCCGAACAGGCTTGCATCTGGTACAGTTGTAGAAGCTTTCCTGGATAAAGGTAGAGGGTATGTGGCCACAATCTTGGTACAGACCGGTACCTTGAATATAGGTGATTACGTTTTGGCCGGAACTTGTAGTGGTAAGGTCAAGGCAATGCACGATGAAAGAGGTAAGAACATAGAAAGTGCCGGGCCATCCACGCCAATTTCAATTTTGGGATTGGATGGAGCGCCCCAGGCAGGTGATAGATTCCACGTATTGGAAGATGAACGTGAGGCAAAACAGATTGCAGCAAAACGTTCACAGTTGCAACGTGAGCAATCCGTAAGAACACAACGCCATATTACCTTGGATGAAATTGGACGTAGAATCGCTTTGGGCGACTTCCAAGAACTGAACATTATCCTTAAAGGTGATGTGGACGGTTCAGTGGAAGCCTTGACAGATTCATTCCAAAAATTGTCCACCGACGAGATACAGGTGAATATTATCCATAAAGGAGTTGGAGCCATTACAGAATCCGATGTGTTGTTGGCAAGTGCTTCCGATGCGATTATAATCGGATTTAACGTACGGCCAATGGGCAATGCCAGGACCATTGCGGATAAGGAGGAAATCGATATCAGGACATACTCCATCATTTATGATGCAATCAACGACCTTAAAGATGCGATGGAAGGGATGTTATCCCCAGTGATGAAAGAAGAAATCACGGGTAACGCTGAAGTTAGGGAAACCTTCAAGATTTCCAAGATCGGAACCATTGCTGGTTGTATGGTTACCAGTGGTAAAATATTCAGGAACTCACGCATCAGGTTGATTAGGGACGGTGTTGTGATCTACACTGGAGAATTGGCCTCGTTGAAACGATTTAAAGATGATGTCAAGGAAGTGTCCAAAGGATATGATTGTGGACTACAGGTTAAAAACTACAATGACGTTAGGGAGGGTGATATTATAGAAGCCTTCCAAGAAGTAGCAGTGAAGAAAAAGCTGTAGGAAGAGATGATCGAATAAAAAAATCCCGCCTTTAGAGCGGGATTTTTTATGGCTAAGATTCTTTTTCTTCCGGTTTTAGTAGCATGGCATGCGGATATTTTTTACGCACCTCCAAATACTTCCTTTCTGCCTCTAATTTGGTTTTGAACCTTCCCAACCTAACACGGTAGGTGGGGGATTCAAACTCTATTTTGGAATACCAGTCAGGGAAATCGACTTCCACTTGGTTCAAGAGATCTAGTGCTTTTTTATAATTGCCAAAACCCACCTGAATCTGATAATACCCGGTATTGGAATTAACCTTGGTGTAGAGTTTTACCAATTCATCAATCTTTGGATCTTGTTGAATGGTCACTTGGGCGTTCTGAGCCGAAAGATGCGTTGTTAAGCCAATTAAAATTGCTGCAAATACAGTGGTTTTCATGTCGTTGCTGTGTTGTATCGTTTACGCTTTTTGCAAATGTAGATTATTATAGGTTAATCATGTGCGGACAAAGTTATTTAGAATCTTTATAAATTATGAGTTATAAATACCTTAACATTTCAAAAAATGACTGTATGTCTTACTTTTGTTGCCATTCTTGGCAGGGTAAAAAGCTATTGCTCTCAAACTCAGTAGAAAGAATCATGCCAAAGATTTCGATAGAAATTTCACGAATATGAAAAAGGTTTTATACCGCCATCTATTTTCTAAAGTTTTAGGTTTAACTTTCCTACTGTTCTCATCATCTTTTTATGCACAGGAAGAGGCTGAGGTCGCTACGGATGCTGCAGCGGAACAAACTGCCGATGCCGTTGAGGGCGACCCGGTAAAGGGGAAGCAGTTGTTCAACCAGAACTGTGCTGCATGTCACTCCTTGGACAGGAAAATGACCGGTCCTGCATTGGCCAATGTGGAAACAAGGTTGATGGAAGATGAGGGGTTGGATAAAGAATGGATTTATGAGTGGATAAAAAACAGTCCTGCTGTTATATCTTCCGGCGACGCTTATGGAAACAAGATTTACGCAGAGTACAATCAGGCGGCAATGACGCCATTCCCAACGTTGTCGAACGAGGATATTGACGATATTTTGGCCTACACGGCCGCACCTCCATCTACACCCGCACCTACTGCAACTGCAACAACGGCTGGAGGGGAAGCAACTGGTTCAAGTTCGGGAATATCCAATGAGATGATTCTTGGGGCCTTGGCTTTGGTATTTGGTCTTTTGGTGATCATGTTGGTCTTGGTGAACAAGACCTTGAGAAGAATCGCCGAAGCCAATGGAGTTGTTCTTGAAAAGGAAAAAGAAAAGCGTTTGCCTCTTTGGAAAGCATTTGTTCAAAACCAGTTCTTGGTTTTGGTAAGTGTGGTGTTCTTGCTATTGGCCAGTGCTTATTTCGCCTATGGTTGGATGATGCAAATTGGTGTGGATCAAGGTTATGCCCCTGTGCAGCCAATCCATTTTTCGCACAAAATCCACGCTGGTGATAATAATATTGACTGTAAATACTGTCACTCTTCTGCTAGGGTGTCAAAAACTTCAGGGATTCCATCTTTGAATGTCTGTATGAACTGTCACAAATCCATATATGAATACACAGGTAACCCGGAAGGTCCATCTGCAGAGGATTTGGCGGCGGGCCATACCAATGAGTTTTATACTGGAGAGATCAAAAAATTATATAAGGCAGTAGGTTGGGATGAAGAAAACCAAAGCTACACGGGTGAGACACAGCCAGTAGAGTGGGTAAGGATTCACCAATTGCCCGATTTTGCCTACTTCAATCACTCCCAGCACGTTTCTGTTGCTGGTGTTGAATGTCAGACTTGTCACGGCCCGGTCGAGGAAATGGAAATCGTGGAGCAGTTTGCTCCGTTAACCATGGGGTGGTGTATCAATTGTCACCGCGAGACCAATGTCAAGGTTCAGGGCAATGCGTACTACGAAGCAATTCACGAGGAGTTGTCCAAGAAGTATGGGGTAGAGAAATTGACCGCTGCCATGATGGGTGGTCTTGAATGTGGAAAGTGTCACTATTAAGAATTA
Source organism: Allomuricauda sp. TY007 (assembly GCF_010468565.1). Classification (GTDB taxonomy): domain Bacteria; phylum Bacteroidota; class Bacteroidia; order Flavobacteriales; family Flavobacteriaceae; genus Flagellimonas. The sequence goes on along the minus strand of NZ_WUEG01000004.1, from coordinate 317,340 downwards.
AAAGAAGATAATCTCAGATATATCGTATGGCATCAAACAAAAAATATTGGAAAAGTGAAGCGGAGTTGAATCCGAACGATTCCATTGTTGAGGCGCTAAAAAACAACGAGTTTACCGAAGAGATTCCCGTTGATGAATTTTTGGGCGACAAGGAAAACCTGTCTTCCTCCAACACATCCCGTAGGGATTTCTTGAAATATGTAGGTTTCAGTACGGCAGCAGCTACAGTTGCGGCTTGTGAGGGCCCTGTTCATAAATCCATTCCTTATGTGGTACAGCCGGACAGTATTGTTCCCGGTGTGGCCAATTACTATGCCACCACCATTGCGGACGGTTTTGATTTTGCCAGCATCTTGGTGAAGACCCGAGAAGGTAGGCCCATCAAAATTGAAAACAATACCGATGCCAAGGTTAACGGAGGTGCCAATGCAAGAGTGCAGGCTTCTGTTTTAACCTTGTACGATAGCAAAAGGGTTCAGGGGCCGATGGCCAATGGTGAGCCCGTGGAATGGAAGGTGTTGGATGCTACTGTTAAGGCGAAGTTGAATGCCTTGAAAGGTTCCAATAAGCAAGTGGTTTTGTTGACGCAAACTTATGCCAGCCCCTCAACTACAAAATTAATATCTGAGTTTAAGGCAGCTTACGGAGAAAATGTGAACCATGTGGTTTACGATGCCATTTCTGAAGATGCTGCATTGAATGCATACCAAAAAGCTTACGGTGAGCGTGCCTTGGCTGATTATGATTTTGAGAAAGCAGGATTGATTGTTTCTTTCGGAGCGGATTTTCTTGGTGATTGGCAAGGTGGGGGTTACGACTCTGGTTACGCCAAAGGACGTGTTCCCAAAAATGGAAAAATGTCCAGACACGTGCAATTGGAGTCCAATATGTCTTTGACTGGAGCCAATGCCGACAAGAGATACCCAATGACGCCTACGCAACAAAAAATTGCCCTTGCCAAATTGTACGGCAAGTTGAATGGCAGTAGTGTTGGAGGTGGAACTTCTGATGTAGACGAAGCTGTTGACAAGGTTGCGGCCGAAATTAAAAAAGCTGGCCGTAAAGCGGTTGTGGTAAGTGGTTTGAACGACGAAAATGCACAGACAGTTGTGTTGGCCATCAACAAATTGTTGGCTAGCGAAGCTTTTGATCCTGAAAAACCAAAATATGTACGTCAAGGTGATGCTGCAAAAGTGGCCAAATTGGTTGCTGATATGAACGCAGGACGTGTTGGGGCATTAATTATGGATGGGGTTAACCCGGCGTATACATTGCCAAATGCTGAAGAGTTCCTTTCTGGGCTTGAGCAAGTGGATCTGTCGGTTGATTTTGCTTATACCAACGATGAAACCGCACAAGCGTCCAGTTATGTCGCTGCCGCATCCCATTATTTAGAGTCTTGGGGTGATGCCCAGTTCAAAAAAGGAGAATACAGCTTGATGCAACCTGCCATTCGCGAGTTGTTTGATACAAAACAGTTTCAAACAGCACTTTTGACATGGATGGGTATCGAGAAGACATACTACGAATACATCAAGGAAACTTGGAGTACAGATGTGCTTCAGGGTGGATCTTGGAATCAAGCATTGCAAGATGGTGTGTTCGCTGCACCTGCGGTGGCTATTGAAGATACCGAGCCAACAACTACTGCTGAATCGGAAGAAGAACAGCCCGAAATAGTTCCGATTGCCTCGGCAATCCGTTCTTTGGTAAATTCAACAAGCCCGGGTACCGAGTTGGTGCTCTATTCCAAAGTTGGGATGGGTGACGGCCGTCAGGCCAACAACCCTTGGTTGCAAGAGTTCCCCGATCCTATTTCTAGGGTGTCTTGGGATAATTATGTAACGGTTTCCAAAGCTGATGCTGAGTCTTGGGGGCTTGAAAATACTATCGAAGCCGATGGGGGTGTTAACGGTAGCTATGTAAAATTGACCGTAGATGGTAAAGTACTGGAAAATGTCCCGGTCATCATTCAACCAGGTCAAGCGATAGGTACTGTTGGTCTGTCTTACGGTTATGGTAAGAAGGCCGGTATGCAGGAAGAGATGGCAACAGGAGTTAATGCTTATACTTTGTATAGTAACTTCTCCGATGTGCAATCTGTAACCGTTGAGAAAACTGGAGGTGAGCATGAGTTTGCTTGTATCCAATCACATAAGACATTGATGGGTAGAGGAGATATCATCAAGGAAACTACCTTGGAAATCTTCAATACCAAAGACCACGAAGAGTGGAACCCAATGCCTCACGTTTCGTTGAACCATCAGGAAATTCCTGTGACTTCGCCAGATGCGGATCTATGGGATGAATTTGATAGAAGCATTGGGCATCACTTTAATTTGTCCATCGACTTAAATGCATGTACCGGATGTGGTGCTTGTGTTATAGCATGTCATGCAGAGAACAACGTTCCTGTTGTTGGTAAAGCTGAAATGCGTCGTTCCAGAGATATGCACTGGTTGCGAATCGATAGATATTATTCTTCTGAAGAAACCTTTGAAGAGGATAATGAGAAGAAGGAAAGCATGGATGGCCTTTGGGGAGATAAAGGTTCCCTTGGAGGATTCAGGGAGATGGAAGATCCATCTGCCAATCCACAAGTTGCCTTCCAGCCTGTAATGTGTCAACACTGTAACCACGCTCCTTGTGAAACTGTTTGTCCGGTTGCGGCAACATCTCACGGTAGACAAGGTCAAAACCATATGGCATATAACCGTTGTGTGGGTACAAGATATTGTGCCAACAACTGTCCGTATAAAGTTCGTAGGTTCAACTGGTTCTTGTACAGCAACAACGACGAGTTCGACTTTAACATGAACAACGATTTGGGTAAAATGGTAATCAACCCAGATGTTAACGTACGTTCAAGAGGTGTAATGGAAAAATGCTCCATGTGTATCCAAATGACCCAAAAAACCATTTTGGATGCGAAGAGGGATGGAAGAGTGGTCAAGGATGGCGAGTTCCAAACAGCTTGTTCTGCAGCATGTAGCAGTGGAGCAATGGTATTTGGGGATATCAACGACCACGACAGTAAGGTTGCGGAGTTGAAAAATGATGACAGAATGTACCACTTATTGGAGCACGTGGGAACAAAACCAAACGTGTTCTACCATGTAAAAGTTAGAAACACCAACGAGGCTTAATCAATAAAAGAAGTAACTAGAAGATAAATTATGGCGTCGCATTACGAAGCACCTATTCGAAAGCCCTTAGTGGTCGGAGACAAAGGATACCACGATGTAACAGTGGACATTGCCCGTCCGGTTGAGGGAAAGGCCAATAAACAATGGTGGATAGTATTTTCCATCGCATTAGTGGCATTCCTCTGGGGTCTAGGATGTATCATTTATACCGTTTCCACGGGTATTGGGGTTTGGGGACTTAACCGAACCGTTAACTGGGCCTGGGATATTACCAACTTTGTATGGTGGGTAGGTATTGGTCACGCAGGTACACTTATTTCAGCTGTACTCTTGCTTTTCCGTCAAAAATGGAGAATGGCGATCAACCGTTCTGCAGAGGCGATGACCATTTTCTCGGTTGTTCAGGCAGGTTTGTTCCCGATTATCCACATGGGGCGTCCATGGTTGGGTTACTGGGTACTTCCAATCCCTAACCAATTTGGTTCCTTGTGGGTGAACTTTAACTCGCCATTGCTTTGGGACGTATTTGCGATTTCGACCTACCTTTCTGTGTCATTGGTGTTCTGGTGGACAGGTCTTTTGCCTGACTTTGCCATGATCCGTGACAGGGCGGTAAAACCATTTCAAAAGAAAATATACAGCTTGTTGAGCTTTGGTTGGACAGGTAGAGCTAAAGACTGGCAACGTTTCGAGGAAGTCTCCTTGGTATTGGCCGGTTTGGCAACACCACTTGTACTTTCTGTACACACCATCGTATCGTTTGACTTTGCTACTTCGGTAATTCCAGGATGGCACACCACCATTTTCCCACCGTACTTTGTTGCCGGTGCGATTTTCTCTGGGTTTGCCATGGTGAACACACTTTTGATCATTATGCGAAAAGTGTGCAGCCTTGAAGCCTATATTACCGTACAGCATATCGAATTGATGAACATCGTAATCATGATTACAGGTTCCATTGTAGGATGTGCCTACATCACTGAGCTGTTCATAGCGTGGTACTCTGGTGTGGAGTACGAACAGTACGCCTTCTTGAACAGGGCTACCGGACCTTACTGGTGGGCTTACTGGTCCATGATGACCTGTAACGTGTTCTCTCCGCAGTTTATGTGGTTCAAAAAATTGCGTACCAGCATCATGTTCTCCTTCTTTATCTCTATTGTGGTAAACATAGGGATGTGGTTCGAGCGTTTCGTAATCATTGTCACCTCTTTGCATAGGGATTACCTACCATCTTCATGGACCATGTTCTCCCCAACATTTGTGGATATCGGAATCTTTGTAGGAACCATCGGATTCTTCTTTGTACTGTTCCTATTATATTCCAGAACATTCCCCGTAATTGCACAGGCAGAGGTAAAATCAATCTTGAAATCATCAGGAGAGAAATACAAAAAGCTAAGGGATGCAGGAAAGCCTCTGTATCAAATGCCACAAGGTGTTAACAAGGTAGTCAGCTACGATGAGCCTATTACCGATGATGTTTTGATGGGCGAGCCCAAACCAACAGTTGGCGATAAAGTAGGAGTTTCTGAATTGTTGAGCGCTATCGGAACTTTTGATTCGGCAACAGAAACCCCCGACGATTTGAAAAAGATAAAAGGTGTAGGTCCGGAGATGGAGCGTACCTTAAACGAAATTGGCATATTCACCTATGCCCAGGTCGCTAGAATGACTGAAAAGGAGTATGATTTGCTAGACTCGATTACTGGAAGATTCCCAGGGCGCGCACAACGCGATGATTGGGCTGGTCAGGCAAAGTTGTTAAACGATAAAAAATAATTATGGCGTCAAAAGTTATACAGGCACTTTACAACGATGACGATGTGTTGATGCATGCCGTAAAAAAGGTTAGGGCAGAGCATCATCATATTGAAGAAGTGTACACTCCGTTCCCCGTTCACGGTTTGGATAAGGCCATGGGGTTGGCGGATACACGAATAGCTATTACCTCTTTCCTCTACGGATGTTTGGGGTTGACGGTTGCCGTAGTTATGATGAACTATATCATGATCGAGGATTGGCCGCAGGATATTGGTGGTAAGCCAAGCTTTAGTTATTTGGAAAACATGCCGGCCTTTGTTCCTATCATGTTCGAGCTTACGGTGTTTTTTGCAGCTCACTTGATGGTGATCACCTTTTACCTTAGAAGTAGAATGTGGCCGTTCAAAAAAGCAGAAAACCCCGATAAACGTACAACCGACGACCACTTTTTAATGGAAATAGGGTTGCACGATAACGAAAATGAACTTGCCGATTTGTTGTGGGAAACAGGAGCGGTAGAAGTAAAAGTTACAGAAAAGGAGTCTTAATAATATGAAGCAATTAGGTAAAATAAGTGTTGCTTTGGTCTTGGTGATGTTCGCGGCCTCTTGTGCGGACAAGAGCAGTCCAAACTACCAATTCATGCCAAACATGTACGAACCTGTAGGATATGAGACCTATCAAGGTGTGGATAATGGGTTGTTCCCCGATGGGACAGAGGCCCTTTTGCCACCAGAAGGTACCATCTCCAGAGGATACATGCCCTATGAGTTTGAAAACACTCCGGAAGGTAAAGAGCTAGCAAGATTGAATACAAGCCCTTTGGATTCGTTAAAACAAGAAGAGAACTTGGCAAAAGGTGCAGAACTCTATGCAATTTACTGCGCTGTTTGTCATGGACCAAAAGGAGCTGGACAGGGAAATCTTGTGAAAAGAGAAAAAATATTGGGTGTTCCCAGCTACGATGATCCAGCCAGAAATATTACGGTAGGAACCACATACCACACTATCTATTATGGATTGAACTCCATGGGCTCATACGCCTCTCAGTTTGCCAGTGAGGAAGAGATGTGGCAAGTGTCCGAATATGTAATGAAGTTAAAGGAAGACCTAACAAAATAATAGGATAAGAAGAAACTATGTATACCTTTTCAAACAAACTTAGAATAGGATCTTTCATCGCCATGGGGCTAGGATTCATTTTCCTTGTAATTGGTTTTATGTCTGCCCCATCAACCGTGGAAGAAGCCAAGGCCATGGTAGCAGTACATGATGATGGTCATGGGGGAGGACATGCAGAAGCGGCCGCCGAAAGCCATGGAGCAGAGGCTTCTCATGGTGAGGAACACGATGCTTCCCACGATGAGCATTTGTTGAGCCAGTTGAAAAACAGGCCGTGGTCCGCACTTTATGTAGCTGCCTTCTTTTTCTTTATGATATCATTGGGCGTTTTGGCATTCTATGCCATACAGCGCGCCGCACAAGCAGGTTGGTCCCCATTGCTCTTTAGGGTCATGGAGGGTATTACCGCTTATTTGGTTCCGGGCGGGATCATTGTTTTTGTGATTTTGTTACTTTCCGCAATGCATATGAATCATATGTTCGTGTGGATGGATCCCGAGGTTGTGGCCCATGATGAATTGCTGCAAGGTAAAGCGGGATATTTGAACCCAACCTTCTTTTTGATAAGAGCTGCAATATTCTTGGGTGGGTGGATTTTTTACCGTCAATATTCAAGAAAATTGTCCTTGGCGCAAGATGAATCAGATGACAACACCAACTTTGTAAAAAACTTTAGATGGTCAGCAGGTTTCTTGGTATTTTACCTTGTAACCGAGTCCATGATGTCTTGGGACTGGATTATGAGTGTTGATCCACACTGGTTCAGTACATTGTTCGGATGGTACGTATTTGCAAGTATGTTCGTTTCTGGTATCACTGTTATCGCTATGGTAACCGTTTACCTTAAATCAAAAGGATATCTGGAAGATGTAAATGATAGCCATATTCACGATTTGGCCAAGTTTATGTTCGGTATCAGTATTTTCTGGACGTATTTGTGGTTTGCACAATTCATGTTGATTTGGTACGCGAACATTCCAGAAGAAGTTACCTATTATGTGGCGAGGTTCCAAGATTATAAATTGCCATTCTTCGGAATGTTGGTCTTGAACTTTGTGTTCCCGTTATTGGTGCTTATGAACAGTGATTATAAGCGTATCAACTGGTTTGTGATCATGACAGGTATTGTGGTTCTATTTGGCCACTATTTGGATATATTTAATATGATAATGCCTGCAACGGTTGGTGACCAATGGTCTATTGGATTGCCAGAGATTGGTGGTATTTTGTTCTTCGGAGGTTTGTTCGTTTACTGGGTGTTTACTGCTTTGACAAAGGCACCATTACAGCCCAAACGAAACCCATTTATTGAGGAGAGTAGACATTTTCATTATTAATACAATACGATTTAAGTCTTAGATAGATATACGATGACTGCATTATTAACATTAACTGTTTTAGTACTGGTTGCGATTGCAATTTGGCAGATGACCAAAATTTTTGAATTATCGCAAACAAAAACAGAGCACGATGAGATTGCGAACGATTCCGATAATAAAAATAACGGCTACCTATTATTCGCCTTCCTGATTTTTATTTACGGAATAACTATTTTCAGTTTTGCCAAGTATTATAAGATGCTTTTGCCTGAGGCTGCATCCGAACATGGGGCAGATTATGACCAATTGATGTGGGTCTCTTTCGCAATTATATTCTTTGTTCAAACCATAACCCAAGCTTTGCTCCACTATTTTGGATATAAGTACAGGGGACAAAAGGGTAAAAAAGCACTCTTTTTTGCGGATAATGACAGATTGGAGTTCATTTGGACCATTATTCCAGTAATTGTACTGGCTGGTTTGATTCTTTGGGGATTGTACACATGGACCAATATCATGGACATCAACGAAGATGATGATCCGTTGATTGTGGAACTTTACGCACAACAATTTAACTGGACTGCTAGATACGGTGGAGACGACAACGTTCTTGGTGAAGCCAATGTTCGTTTGATTGATATTGCCAATGCCAATGTACTCGGTTTGGATGAGTCCGACCCCAACGCAGAAGATGACATTATTGTAAAAGAATTGCACTTGCCCGTAGGAAGAAAAGTGAACTTTAAAATGAGGTCACAAGATGTACTGCACTCGGCATATATGCCACACTTTAGGGCGCAGATGAACTGTGTGCCCGGTATGATTACCCAGTTCTCTTTTACACCAACAGTTACAACAGAAGAAATGCGTTTAAACCCAGATGTTGTGGACAAGGTAAAAAGAACCAATGCCATTAGGGCACAAAAAGCAGCAGAAGGGATACCAAATAACGAACCGTGGGAGTTCGATTACGTATTGCTGTGCAACAAAATATGCGGAAAATCCCATTATAACATGCAGATGAAGATTATAGTGGAAACCGAGGAAGAGTTCAATAAATGGCTTGCCGAACAGAAAACGTTCAAAGAAACTGTTATGATCGATGAAACGGAGCAAGCACATAACTTGGAAGATGACGCTGATATTGAATTGAGCGAAACAGCTTCGGTAGAATAACAAACAAAAGAGAATAACGAAATAAATTAATTGGAATATGTCTGAAGTAGCCCATGTAAATCACGATGATCACCACGATGATCACGGACATCACCATAAGGAAACCTTCATAACAAAATATATTTTCAGTCAGGACCACAAGATGATATCCAAGCAATATCTCATTACGGGTCTGATCATGGGATTCATAGGTATAGCCATGTCATTGTTGTTTAGAATGCAATTGGCTTGGCCAGGCGAATCTTTCGGTATTTTTGAAGCTGTTTTGGGCAAATGGGCCCCAGACGGTGTAATGGATGCCGATATCTATTTGGCATTGGTTACCATTCACGGTACATTAATGGTGTTCTTTGTATTAACGCAGGGATTGAGTGGTACTTTCAGTAACCTGTTGATTCCATTGCAAATCGGTGCCAGGGATATGGCATCAGGATTCATGAACATGGTTTCTTACTGGATGTTCTTCGTATCCTCTGTGATCATGATTATTTCATTGTTCGTGGAAGCAGGACCTGCAGCAGCAGGTTGGACCATCTATCCTCCATTGAGTGCACTTCCAATGGCGCAGCCAGGTTCAGGTATGGGTATGACACTTTGGTTGGTATCCATGGCCATATTCATCGCTTCCTCCTTGTTGGGGTCGTTGAACTACATTGTGACCGTAATCAACCTTAGGACAAAAGGAATGTCGATGACACGTCTGCCTTTGACAATTTGGACATTTTTTGTGACCGCAATAATCGGTGTAGTTTCGTTCCCGGTATTGCTTTCGGCAGCCTTGTTGTTGATTATGGACAGAAGTTTTGGTACATCGTTCTTCTTGTCGGATATCTTTATTCAAGGTGAAGTATTGCATTATCAAGGGGGGTCCCCGGTATTGTACGAACACTTGTTCTGGTTCTTGGGTCACCCGGAAGTATATATCGTTATTCTTCCTGCTATGGGAATAGTTTCGGAGGTAATGGCCGTTAATGCACGTAAACCAATTTTTGGATATCGGGCGATGATTGCCTCTGTTCTGGCCATTGCATTTTTATCCACTATAGTATGGGGCCACCACATGTTCGTGTCCGGTATGAATCCGTTTTTGGGGTCAGTATTTACGTTTACGACACTTTTGATAGCTATTCCTTCTGCGGTGAAGGCATTTAACTGGATTACCACCTTATGGAAGGGTAATCTCCAGCTCAATCCTGGAATGCTCTTTTCAATAGGTATGGTGTCCACTTTCATTACAGGTGGTTTAACAGGTATCATTTTAGGTGACAGTACGCTCGATATCAACGTTCACGATACATACTTCGTTGTTGCCCACTTCCATTTGGTAATGGGTATATCCGCCCTGTATGGTATGTTTGCGGGCATTTATCATTGGTTCCCAAAAATGTTCCATGGAAGAATGATGAACAAAAATTTGGGTTATGTCCACTTTTGGATTACTGCAGTTTGTTCCTACGGTGTCTTTTTCCCAATGCATTTTGTGGGTATGGCCGGTGTGCCAAGACGTTACTATGAGAATACGGCGTTCCCAATGTTCGATGAACTGACCAATGTACAGGTTTTGATGACCGTGTTTGCGATTATTGCTGGTTTTGCCCAGTTAATATTCGTTTACAACTTTATCTCCAGTATTTTCTATGGTAAAAAAGGACCTGTTAATCCATGGGGTGCCAATACATTGGAATGGACAACCCCTCAAGAGCATATTCACGGTAACTGGCCGGGAGAAATTCCACATGTTTACCGTTGGGCTTACGATTATAGCAAAACATACGAAAATGGAGAGTACATTATTGCAGGGCAGGATTTTGTTCCGCAAAACGTTCCGCTTCAAGAGAACGAAGAAGAACTCAACCATTAAGATTACATTTATATTAGTGAGAAGGCCCGTCCGTTTTTGGATGGGCTTTTTTTGTTGGAATAGATTTTGAAGTGAATTGCATATCTTTAAAAAGCATTTCCCACTTCAAAAAGATAACCATCATGAAAAAGTTACTAATCCTACTGTTGATATTAACCCCGATACTTTCCTTTGCTCAACGTAAACCCAAAATAAAAGGCACTAGAATCGTTACTGAAATAAGCGAGGAACTTCCGCCCTTTAATGCCATTATGTTGACTGATGACCTTGAAATTATACTGAATAAGGCGTTGGGGCCAAGCTATCACCTTATCGCTGATGACAATTTGGTGGACATTCTCAAGTTTGAAGTGGAAGACGGTACTTTGGTAATCAGTTCTTATTACAATATTACAGCTAAAAAAGAATTGCAAATAACTGTTAACTATACCGAGCTGCAGGCAATCACCTTAAAAAATGGTAGTATTCTCTCCAAGGATGTAATTCATGCCAACGAATTGTTCGTGGACGGATTTAATAATACCAAGTTGGATATCAAAGCAAATGCTGCCTTAATGGATATTAATCTGGAAGATACGAGCAGCGGGGATTTTCATGTGGAAGTCGATTCTTTGAATATTAACCTGAACAAAAGGGCTCAAGCCTATGTTTATGCCCAAATCAATGCAGGAGTCTTGGATTTGGAAGGAAATTCATCCTTGGCCATGGAGGGCACTTCGGATAGATTGCATGCCAATTTATTGGACGATACCAACTATAAGGGCGAAACCATGCAGATAAATTCAGCGCAACTGGAAATTACCGGAACCGCAAATGCTAGGATATATTCATTTGGTGATATTTCGATAAAATCATCAGGAAGCGCGGGTATTTATCTCTATGGTACCCCAAAAATTACCATAGAGGAATTTTTGGATACCTCCCAACTTATCAAAAAGGAAGAATGACAATTACTTTGTAATTGGGGCGGTTAGGCAATGCTCGGGAATGCCAAAACCATCTACCAAAACTTCTATGTGTGGACGTAATTCGGTGGATAAACGCTCCACCCGTTGGCGGATCGCTTTCGATTTTGTGCCACCAATATATCCCTGCTCCAAAAACCATCTGGCATCCAAATTGATTTGATCAAGGGCGTAAAGACACCCCACCTTCTGCATCAATGCCCTGTACTTTAGGTCTGTAATCTGTTCACAATGATTACAAAAAATATGGTAGGCCAATTCCACACTATAAGCTTTCCCGAGAGCCAACAAATGGGTCTGTACCTTTAAGAAAGCCTGGTACGATGGAATCCCTTTTTTAATATAGTTGCGAATACGCATCGCCAAGGTATAGGTCAATCTTCGGGTACGATAATCAAAGGCGTGCTTGTGAAACTTAGGGTTATACAGGTGTTCCGCATCGACCTTATTTGAATATAGGGGATTTATAGTGGTAAGCCTGTCCGATAGTTGGGTTTGTAAAAGTTTCAGCACCGATGCAAAACCTGCACTATTGAATTCGGACCTAAAATCGGAAAGAATACCCTTGGCCGCCAGTTGCAGTAATACGGTGTTGTCACCTTCAAATGTGGTAAAAATATCAACGTCGCCTTTTAAATCGGCAATTCTATTCTCCAATAGATAACCTTTGCCACCGCATGCTTCGCGGCATTCTTGAATGGTATCGTTGGCAAACCAGGTAATAATGGACTTTAGCCCCGCCACTTGGGTCTCTATTTTTCTTTTGTCAGGCTGTGAGTCATCACTATAACGCTTTATCATCTCTTCCAAGGTAAAGTGATAGACATAGGCTCCCGCAATCGCAGGAGTAAGCCTGAGTTGATGCGTGGGATAATCCATGATCAAGTCTTCTTGGACCTTCACATTATCATTGAACTGCCTGCGGTTCAGGGCATATTTTACAGCGATGGACAAGGCCATTTTGCTTCCCCCCAATGCGCCACGGGCCACACAAATACGTCCGCCGACCAAAGTTCCCAGCATGGTAAAAAATCGCTTGTTCGGATTTTTTATGGAGGAAAAGTAGGTTCCATCATCCCGTATTTCGCCATATTTGTTGAGCAGGTTTTCTCGTGGTACCTTTACGTTGTTAAACCAGATTTTTCCATTATCAACGCCATTTAACCCCAACTTGTACCCATTGTCCTCAACGGTAATGCCTTTCAAAGTATCATGATTTTCATTTCTGAGGGGAACCAAAATGGCATGTACCCCCTCATTTTTACCATTTACAATCAATTGTGCGAAAACGGTGGCCATTTTGGAATGTAAGGCATTGCCAATGTATTCTTTGTTGTCATTTTTTCCAGGCGTGTGTATAATAATGGAATCGGAAGCTTTTTCATAGGTGGCGGTAGTCTTTATGCCCTTAACGTTGGAACCGTGTCCCGTTTCCGTCATGGCAAAACAACCCAATAGTTTGGTTTCCCCGGCTTGGGTCAAGTATTGATCGTGATGTTTTTTTGTTCCCAATTTCTGGATGCTTCCTCCAAAAAGACCAAACTGTACCCCAAACTTTACCGCCAAACTGCCATCCACGAACATCAGATGTTCAAAAATAGCTGCGTAGGCGGGCATGTTTCCCGTTCCTCCATACGCATTGGGGTAGGCCATAGCGCCGTACCCTGCTTCTCCCAAAAGCTGGACTTGATGCAAAACCCTGTTCCTAAAATCTTCTTTGTCTCTTAAAACCTGCCATGAAAAGTCAGGCCTATCCAAAAACTTTCGGAACCTGTCGACTACCTCGGAATGTTCTCCCTTTTGTATGTTGTCCAGAATTTTAGCGTCGTATTCATTTGAAGTTTTTTCATGCACTACTTCCACATCAAATAAATGGTTGTAATGGTTGGGCTGTATGCCCAGATGGATTTCGATATGCTTCAGTTGTTCGTTTACATCATCACCATTGACCAAGCGTTGGCTAAGGGAAGAAAGAGGGTAGATGTCGCTTTCGATCAATTTCACTCCGGAATTGGCAATGGCCTGCTTCCAATTCTTGATTTCATCATCAAAAGGAGGGGCATCTCTTTTTAACCATCTCTGTAATTGATGTTTTTCATCCACATTCAAAGATGTGTCCAGTTCGATCACTTTTTGTACGACCGAAATTTCTGAAGCAGAGAGCAAGTCATCAGACCAGATTACATAAAAAAAAGGGATGTATTGTAGAATTCCAGAGGAATAATCTGTGGTAATCATATTGAACCTTATTGATGAAGTTATGACTTTCCTAAGTTAAGGTTTAGAATATTAAGAACCATCTGTAGCACTATTTTTATGTATAAGGTTTTAGGTCGATGGGGTTTTCGGTTATATTTGTTGTAGAATGAACGAGAATTTAGATCCAACAGCCGATAATTTTTCACCGGAGGAGCTCGATATAGAAAGAGCTTTGAGGCCCGTTAGTTTTGATGACTTTACAGGGCAGGCCCAAGTACTGGAAAACCTCAAGGTTTTTGTACAGGCAGCCAATCTCAGGGGCGAGGCATTGGATCATACCCTTTTTCATGGTCCCCCAGGACTTGGCAAGACAACTTTGGCCCATATTTTGGCCAACGAACTTGGTGTGGGCATTAAAGTTACATCAGGTCCCGTATTGGACAAACCCGGTGATTTGGCGGGACTGTTGACCAATTTAGAGGAACGCGACGTACTTTTTATTGATGAAATCCATAGGTTGAGCCCCATTGTAGAGGAGTACCTGTATTCGGCCATGGAAGATTATAAGATCGACATCATGATTGAATCGGGTCCCAATGCCCGTACCGTTCAAATTAACCTTAGTCCATTTACGTTGATTGGAGCTACGACCCGTTCGGGATTGCTTACAGCCCCCATGAGGGCCCGTTTTGGTATCCAGAGCCGGTTGGAATATTATAACACCGAGCTGTTGTCCACCATCGTGGAACGTAGTGCGGAAATACTTAAGGTACCTATCACCAATGATGCAGCCATAGAAATTGCCGGGCGAAGCAGGGGAACTCCCAGAATATGCAATGCACTATTGCGCAGGGTCCGGGATTTTGCCCAAATAAAGGGCAACGGAAATATTGATCTTGAAATTTCCCAATTTGGACTTAAGGCCTTAAATGTGGATGCCCATGGTCTGGATGAAATGGATAATAAAATATTGACCACCATTATAGATAAATTCAAGGGAGGGCCCGTTGGTATCACCACTTTGGCGACAGCTGTGTCCGAAAGTGCAGAGACCTTGGAAGAAGTTTACGAACCCTTTTTGATTCAACAAGGTTTTATAATGCGAACCCCAAGAGGGCGAGAAGTCACCGAACTTGCATATAGACATTTGGGCAAGGTAAAAGGGGGTACGCAGGGCGGATTGTTTTGATGTTTTGTTGCTTTCCAGTTAAATCTTTTTGTAATTTACTTGCTTGTTTGATTGTCTTCTTGGATTGGAAATTCATTTTATGAGAATCAAGGAAAGTGCCCCTATCTTATCATTTCGTAATTGCTTTGCATGATTAAAGAAGAATCATGGAAGAACCAATACATCCAGAAGAGTGGAGTTCGGATAAAAACATAGCCATTGCTCGGCAGATTAAAAAGCTGTGCGTACAACTGGGTGTTTGTGTCATTTTGATGCTGGGGTTGGCCTTTACTGTTGTTTTGGTCGCATTCGGCGACTTCGGTTCCAAAGAATATGCAGCATTTCCAGATGATGTCTATTACTTGGATTACAATGTGTACAATCTCTCTAATTCTGCTAAAAATCAAAAAATAAAGGAAGGTTTTGACGTATTTAGGAACACCCCACAACATTTGGGTCCCAAACAAGGGGATTCAACACAGATGTACGCCGGGAACAATTTGGCTTGTGCCAGTTGTCATTTAAATGGAGGGACAAAGCCTTATGCTGCTCCGCTGATAGGTGTGGTCAAGCGATTTCCACAGTATCGTGGTCGAGAGGATAAAATGGGGACCATCGAGGAGCGAATCAATGGTTGCATGGAGCGCAGCATGAACGGTAAGGTTATGCCAGAGGACAGTGAAAAAATGAAATCTTTGCTCGCCTACATGGAATGGTTGGGAAGGGCTGCCCCATCAAACGGAAAAATAGAAGGACAAGGTTTTTTGACCATTGAAATCCCTGATAGGGCCGTGGATTTACAGCATGGAGAACAGGTTTTTGTCAAAAATTGTGTTGAATGTCATGGCGCGGATGGGCAAGGAGAGTCCCAAGCAGATGGCACTTATCTCTACCCGCCATTGTGGGGAAACGATTCTTACAATAATGGCGCCGGCATGACACGTGTGATTACCGCCGCACAGTTTATAAAAGGGAATATGCCCTACGGAACCACATTCGATAACCCTGTACTTACCGATGCTGAAGCATATGATGTGGCGGGGTACATCAATCAAAAATTGAGACCGACAAAGCCCAATCGGGAAGTTGATTTTCCTGATTTGGTCAAGAAACCGGTATCTACTCCGTACGGACCATATTCTGACAATTTTACCGAAGAGCAGCATCAATTGGGGCCGTTCCAACCCATAATGAAATATTATAAGGACGAGTTTGATATGGTCAAAACCAAGTAGGTTTTAGGAATGATAAATTACTTATCTATTCCGCAGCCTTTCAAAATCATTTGTAAGCCCCATGATAAGGTGTCGGTAGCTGTTTGATTGTCCAATCCGCATACATCCTTAACTGTGATGATAGACTCTATCCCCATTAAAAGTACGGATAGGTGAATCAACTTTTCTTTATCCGCTTCGCTCAAATCTACCTTATTGGATTTAAAGTGCTCCTTAATGGTATTGATGCGGTTTTTTCCCCTTCGCATATGTGGGTTCGATGATGCCAACACCGCTGTCAAGAACTTTCTGGAGGTTTGCTCATTTCGAAGGCTAAAATCTAGGTAGGCTTTTTGGATGTCTAGAAGCGCATCATTGTGGGAGGCTCCTTCATTGTTACTAAAAATGGTTTCAGGATTGGGTACATCGAGTTGAAGGATCAAATCCATGGAAATGGAATCAATATTGGTGTAGTACCTATAAATGGTTGCTCTGGAAATACCGGCTTTTTCTGCTACGTTTTCCATGGTCAACGCCACTTTCTTTTCTAATAATTGCCGAGATGCCTCAAGGATTTTGTCTCGTGTATTCTGCTTCTGTTTTTTACGCCCGGACGTAATATGTTCCTTTTTCATGAGACAAATATCTCATAAAATTTTGAACTGTGAAAATTAATATATATGTTTGTGAGACAAAAATCTCACGAAAATGAAAAACAATACTTCAAAATGGGTCTTGGGCCAAAAAGTGACGTTGCATCCGACCACGGGTGATTATGATTTAGTTGTTTGTGAAACTCCAGCTGGTGCACAAGGACCCCCGCCACATGTGCACAGCGAATACAAAGAGGCTTTTATGGTGATCCAAGGCGAGCTTGAGTTTTTTGTAAACGGGGAAACTTTTATCTGTAAACAGGGAGAGTCTGTGGATGTGCCACCTGGAACCTTGCATACCTTTAGTAATAAAACCGATTCACCTTGTACCTGGGTCAATATTCACAGTCCCAAAGGATTCTACAAGTTTTTTGAGACTTTCGGCATTCCCGAAACAGAAGATAATGCTGTCATGAAATCTGTTAAACCAGAAATTATTCAAAAAGTATTGGTCACGGCAGCCGATTTTGACATGGCTATTGCTCTCCCTTCACAATAAAATTGCGTATGTCTTTTGTATATTGGTGCTTCAAAATATAAGTAGTCACCGATATTGAGATCGACCACAAAACATACATCAATGATTAAGACCGAAGCCAAGCGCCTCGGTTTTTTGTCGTGTGGTGTTTCAAAGGCCGAATTTTTGGAAGAAGAAGCGCCCCGTTTGGAGAAATGGCTCAACCAGAACATGCATGGCGAAATGCAGTACATGGAAAACCATTTTGACAAACGACTGGACCCAACAAAATTGGTAGAGGGTTCCAAATCGGTGATTTCATTGCTGTTGAATTATTTTCCTTCCAAACAACAAAACCCGGATTCCTATAAAATTTCCAAATATGCCTATGGCATGGATTATCACTTTGTGATAAAGGATAAACTCAAAAGCCTGCTCCACTTTATTCAAGAAGAAATCGGAGAAGTTCATGGGCGAGCCTTTGTGGATTCTGCACCTGTTCTGGACAAAGCTTGGGCCGCAAAAAGTGGTCTGGGTTGGATCGGCAAGCACAGTAACCTGCTTACCCAGCAAGTGGGCTCTTTTTATTTTATAGCCGAACTGATCGTGGACCTGGACCTGGAATACGATACTCCCGTAACCGATCACTGCGGAACCTGTACTGCCTGTATAGATGCTTGCCCAACCGACGCCATTGTACAACCTTATGTGGTGGATGGAAGCAAGTGCATATCATACCTCACTATTGAATTAAAGAACGAAATCCCCTCCGAATTTGATGGTAAATTGGATGATTGGATGTTTGGTTGCGATGTTTGCCAAGATGTGTGCCCATGGAACCGTTTTTCCAAATCGCATAGCGAACCCCTTTTTGACCCAAACCCAGAATTATTGTCCTACACCAAAAAGGATTGGGAAGAGATTACGGAAGATGTCTTTAAAAAAATCTTCAAAAAATCAGCGGTAAAAAGAACAAAACTGTCCGGCCTTAAACGTAATGTTGAATTTATTAAAAAATAAATGGACAGCCTAGTTTGAATTTTTGTTCATATTTATATTGAAAACAAAATCAACGAGTTGAAAGACCGTTAGTTTTGTATGTAAGACGTCAATAAAAAATTGATTGTTATAGATCTCCCTATAAAACCTTGGAATACCCTAACTTTACCAATTCATTTTCGACAATATGAGCAAGGAAAAACAAAGAAGGGAAGCGTTACTCTACCACGCAAAACCACAACCGGGAAAAATAAAAATTGTACCAACAAAGCCTTATTCTACACAAAGGGACCTGGCATTGGCTTATTCCCCGGGGGTGGCCGAACCTTGTTTGGAGATTGAAAAGAACAAGGATGATGTGTACAAGTACACCGCAAAAGGCAATATTGTTGCCGTAATCTCCAACGGAACCGCAGTTTTGGGCTTGGGGGATATTGGACCGGAAGCCTCTAAACCAGTTATGGAAGGGAAGAGTTTGCTATTCAAGATTTTTGCCGATATCGACGGAATTGATATTGAACTTGACACCAAGGATGTGGATAGATTCATCGAGACTGTTAAGACGATAGCTCCAACCTTTGGGGGCATCAATTTGGAAGACATCAAGGCCCCCGAAGCATTTGAGATTGAACGTAGATTGAAGGAGGAACTTGATATCCCTGTAATGCACGACGATCAGCACGGAACCGCGATCATTTCCGCCGCCGCTTTGTTGAATGCCTTGGAAATTGCCGATAAAAAGATAGAGGAAGTCAGAATTGTGGTGAGCGGAGCAGGAGCAGCGGCCGTTTCCTGTACACGCTTGTACAAGGCCTTTGGTGCCAAGGCAGAAAACATTGTGATGCTGGACAGCAAGGGAGTAATACGGAGCGACAGGGAAACCCTGAGTGAAGAGAAAAAAGAATTTGCCACCGATCGGAAGATTGACACTTTGGAAGAAGCCATGAAAGATTCCGATGTGTTCATTGGACTATCCATTGCCGACATTGTTTCCCCCGAAATGCTGAATTCCATGGCCGAAAACCCCATTGTTTTTGCCATGGCAAATCCTAACCCTGAGATTGAGTACGATTTGGCCATGAAGACCAGGGACGACATTATTATGGCAACAGGCCGTTCCGACCATCCCAACCAGGTGAACAATGTGTTGGGCTTTCCTTTTATTTTTAGAGGGGCTTTGGATGTGCGGGCAACCAAAATCAACGAGGAAATGAAAATGGCCGCAGTAAGGGCCTTGGCCGATTTGACCCGTGAACCCGTGCCGGAACAGGTAAATATTGCTTACGATGCCACTAGGTTGACCTTTGGACGTGATTACATCATTCCAAAACCATTTGATCCCCGTTTAATCACCAAAATTCCACCTGCTGTGGCCAAAGCGGCCATGGACAGTGGCGTGGCGAAATTCCCCATACAAGATTGGGCAAAGTATGAAGAGGAGCTTTACCAAAGATCGGGTAATGACAACAAAGTTGTCCGTTTGCTTCACAATAGGGCCAAAGTAAACCCAAAACGCATTGTTTTTGCTGAAGCTGAACTTTTGGATGTGATGAAAGCGGCCCAAATCGTTCATGATGAGGGTATAGGTATCCCAATCCTTTTAGGAAATAAGGAAACCATAGAAAATTTAAAGAAGGAACTCGAATTTGATGCTGAAGTCCCCATTATAGACCCTCGCTCCGATGAATTCAGTAAGATGAGGACCAAATATGCCTTAAAACTTTGGGAACTGAGAAAAAGAAAGGGTGAGACCAAATATAGTGCTCGGGTAAACATGGGCAAACGTAATTATTTTGGCGCCATGATGCTCAAGGAAGGAGATGCTGACGGTATGATTTCCGGATACTCAAGATCGTATCCCAAAGTGCTTCGTCCCGTGTTTGAAGTTTTGGGTAGGGCCAAGAATGTAAAAAATGCGAGTACGGTAAATATTATGATAACGGACAGAGGGCCGCTCTTTTTGGCGGATACTTCTATCAACATAGACCCCAATGCGGAGGAGTTGGCCGAGATTGCGCAAATGACGGCCAATGTGGCCAAAACCTTTGGTTTCAATCCTGTAATGGCCTTGTTGTCCTATGCGAACTTTGGGTCATCGAGTCATCCACATGCCAAAAAAGTACGGGAAGCCGTGAAAATTTTACACGAAAGAAACCCAGATTTGGTGGTTGATGGAGAGATTCAGACTGACTTTGCATTGGATCCTGAAATGAGTAGCAAAAACTTCCCGTTCTCCAAAATATCCGGGAAGAAAGTAAATACTTTGGTTTTCCCGAATCTGGAGTCCGCCAACATCACCTACAAACTCTTGAAGGGCTTGAACAATGCGGATTCCATTGGTCCAATAATGGTGGGGCTCACCAGAGCTGCCCATATTTTACAGTTGGGCGCCAGCGTGGACGAAATGGTGAATATGGCCGCCGTGGCCGTGATTGATGCCCAAGAGCGGGAGAAACGAAGAAAAGCCAAAATGCAAGGGGAGTAACTCCTGGTCAAACTGATTTTTATGATTACCCACTTAAGAGGAAAGCTAGTAGAGAAAAATCCAACCTATGCCATTGTGGAGTGCAATGGGGTTGGGTATTTTTTAAACATTTCGTTGCACACCTTTTCCCAGCTTCTGGACGAGGAAAATATATTTATTTACACCGAATTATTGATCAAAGAAGACTCCCATACCCTGTTCGGATTTGCCGAGCGTGCCGAACGCGAAGTCTTCCGTTTATTGATATCGGTTTCAGGGGTCGGGGCAAGCACTGCACGAACCATGTTATCCTCCTTGTCCCCATCCGATGTCAGGGATGCCATAGCCAATGGAGATGTGCCCACAATCCAGTCTGTAAAAGGGATTGGCGCCAAAACGGCCCAGCGTGTAATCTTGGATTTGAAGGATAAGATTTTAAAAGTCTACGACATGGGCGAAGTTTCACAACAATCAAACAATACAAATAAAGAAGAAGCGTTATCTGCATTAGAGGTTCTTGGTTTTACCAGAAAGCAATCTGAAAAGGTGGTGGACAAGGTAGTTTCCCAAGATACTTCGCTAAGCGTAGAGAACATTATTAAACTGGCGCTGAAAAATTTGTAACTAGTTTGAAAAAAGGGGCAAAACCAATACTTAAACCAACACGCTTTAAGTACATATTCTTTGTTGTTTGTTTGCTGTCCATAGCTACAATAATGGCACAGGAAACCAACGAACAGGCTCAGGATTCTGTAAAAACAGGTGTAGAGCTTGGTCGCCTTATCATGGAAAACCCTGATAGTATTGTTGCAAAATACACCTACGACCCCAAAACCAATACGTACGTTTACAGAGAGAGCATAGGGGATTTTAATGTCAACTACCCCGTAATTCTTACCCCGGAACAGTACTACGACCTTGTTGAAAAGGAACAAATGAAATCCTACTTTAAGCAAAAGGCAGATGCCTATGCAGGGAAGAAAGAAGGGAGTGAAGAAGCAAGAAGAAACCTGTTGCCCAATTTTTACGTGAACAGTAACTTTTTTGAGACCATTTTTGGAGGGAATACCATTGAAGTAATCCCACAAGGGTCGGTTGCGATGGATTTGGGGATTTTATGGCAAAAGAACGATAACCCAGCACTATCTCCCAGGAACAGAACCAATCTTTCTTTTGATTTTGATCAGCGTATCAGTTTGAGTTTATTGGGAAAAGTAGGCGAGCGTCTTCAGGTTACCGCAAATTATGATACCGAAGCCACATTCGATTTTCAGAATTTGGTAAAACTCGATTATACCCCGACCGAGGATGATATTCTTCAAAAAATTGAAGTGGGTAACGTAAGTATGCCGCTCAACAGTTCATTGATTACAGGTGCACAGAGCTTGTTCGGGGTGAAAACACAACTTCAGTTTGGAAAAACAACGGTTACCGCGGTTTTTTCCGAGCAAAGATCACAAAACAACACCGTGGTTGCCCAAGGTGGAGGAACTGTAAACGAATTTTCCTTGACCGCATTGGATTACGATGAGGATAGGCACTTTTTCTTGGCCCATTATTTCCGGGATAATTACGATCGCGCTTTGGAGTTCTATCCATTCATTCAAACGCAAGTGCAAATTACACGTTTGGAGGTCTGGGTGACCAACCGAAACCAACAAACACAGAACGTTAGAAATGTTGTGGCCATTCAGGATTTGGGAGAGGCCATTTCGGATAATACCCGTATCGGTGTCAACAACGGTGACCCTGCCGGGTTTTTCAATGCCCAGGCCGTGGTAAGCGGACTTCCGCAGAACGGGGCCAATGCTTACGACCCCAATCAAATAGGAAGTGGTGCGCTAACACCAGCTATTCGGGATATTGCCACGGTGGAATCCGGGTTCAATATTCCAGGGTATACCGTAAACCAAGGTTTTGATTATGCAATTCTTGAAAACGCCAGAAAACTTGAGGCAGGAAGGGATTATGAGTTCGATTCCCAATTGGGATATATCTCCCTAAGTCAGAGTTTGAGCAACGATGAGGTACTGGGAGTAGCTTTTCAGTATACCTACAATGGTGAGGTTTATCAGGTAGGTGAGTTTGCCAATGGTGGGGTTGATGCGACATCGGTTTCGGTTAACACAAGTTTTGTTGAAAATAATTCATTGGTCTTAAAATTACTGAAAAGTAACATTACCAATGTAGAGGACCCTATTTGGGATTTGATGATGAAAAACATCTATTCCACAGGGGCCTATCAATTGAATCAAGAGGATTTTAAGTTGAACATCCTTTATTCCGACCCAACACCACGAAACTATATTACGCCAGTAGACCCCAACGCAGGTTGGCCCTCGGGCTTGGAAGATCAGATATTGCTCAATGTGTTCAATTTGGACCGTTTGAACACCTATAATGATGTACAACCAGGCGGGGATGGATTTTTTGACTATGTTGAGGGGATTACGGTGGATTCCCAATCGGGACGAATTATTTTTACCAAGGTAGAACCCTTTGGAGAATACCTTTTTGAGAAATTGGGAGGCGGAGTTTACGATGTGGATAACGACCAAGGGTACAATCCCAACCAAAGGCGTTACGTATTCCGGAACATGTATGCCAAGACCAAGGCGGCTTCGTTGCAAAATGCGGAAAAAAACCGATTCCAAATCAAAGGGCGGTATACTTCACAATCCAATAATGGTATTCCCATCGGGGCTTTTAATGTGCCACAAGGTTCCGTTACTGTTACCGCAGGGGGGCGCCAATTGCAAGAAGGTATCGATTATACGGTGAACTATCAAGCAGGAACGGTTCAACTTTTGGATCCAAGTTTGGAGGCATCCAATACCCCTATCAATATTTCTGTAGAGAACAATGCTGTATTTGGTCAACAGACACGGCGATTTGCCGGGGTCAATGTAGAACATAAGTTCAATGATAAATTTGTTTTGGGCGGTACGCTGCTCAACTTAAACGAGCGTCCCCTTACCCAAAAATCAAACTACGGGATTGAGCCCGTCAACAATACTATTTTTGGTCTGAACGGAAATTTCAGTACCGAAATACCATTCTTGACAAGATTGGTCAATAAGTTGCCAAATATTGATACAGATGTGCCCTCCAATCTCTCGTTGAGGGGCGAAGTGGCTTTTTTAAAGCCCAATTCACCTAAAAATGCTGATTTTCGAGGGGAAACCACCACCTATTTGGATGATTTTGAAGGAGCACAGGCCTTAATCGATATCCGTTCCTCATTGGGATGGACCTTGGCCAGTCCTCCAGTTGAGTTTATAGATGATAGAACAGGGATTGATGTGGGCTATGAGCGTGCAAAAATGGCATGGTACACTATAGACCCTATTTTTTATACGAATCAGAGACCATCAGGATTGTCGGACAACGATATTTCCCTGAACTCGACACGTAGGGTTTTTATTGATGAGGTGTTTACCGAAACCGATATTGCCCAAGGACAGACGCAGGTGCAGAGCACACTGGATATTGTGTATTACCCAAATGAAAAAGGGCCCTACAATGCCAATCCAAGTTTTGAATCCGAAACCCCAGATGCCAAGTGGGGCGGTATTATGAGACCCTTGAGCAGTACCAACTTTGAACAATCCAACGTGGAATTTGTTCAGTTTTGGGTGTTGGATCCCTATATTGATGGAGAAACAACCGATGCCAACGCCGGGGAACTGGTGCTTAATTTAGGCAATATCTCCGAAGATATCCTAAAAGATGGCCGTAAGCAATATGAAAACGGACTTCCCGCAAGCACGAACAACGAAGTGCCAAGGGAAACCGCCTGGGGCCAAGTGCCATCGACCCAATCTTTAGTATATGCCTTTGATGCCGATGAGGCCAACAGAACAGCTCAAGACCTTGGTCTGGATGGCTACGGCGACGCCCAAGAGGCTGCAATTTATAATGGTCCGGCGGAAGACCCTGCTTTGGATAACTATCAATATTATTTGAACAGAGAGGGTGGTATCTTAGAACGTTATTTTGATTTCAATAATACCCAAGGAAATTCACCGGTTTCCGTAACAAATACCAACAGAGGTTCCACAACTTTGCCCGATGTAGAAGATATTGACAGGGATTTGACCATGAACACGGTGAACAGTTACTATGAATACCGTATTCAGATAAAGCCCAATACCACTATCGACGATCAATATGTAACCGATATCCGCGAAGGGCAAACACCAACACTGCCAAACGGTACACAATTGAACCGTAGATGGATTCAATATAAAATTCCATTGAGCGATTTCACCGATGCCGTGGGCGGGATTGCCGATTTTAGGTCAATTAGCTTCATGAGAATGTACATGACCGGGTTTTCGGATGATATGGTACTGCGTTTTGCAACTTTGGATTTGGTACGTGGCGATTGGAGAACGTATACCAACTCCTTACAGCCCACTGTGGACAACGATCCTTCGGATGATGCCACGGTAACCGATGTGAATACCGTGAACATTGAAGAAAACTACGGAAGGCAGCCCATACCTTATGTACTGCCCCCTGGAGTGGTACGTGAACAATTGAACAACAACAACACGATTATCCGTCAAAATGAACAGTCTTTATCTTTTGTGGTAGAGAATTTGGAGTCTCAGGATGCTCGCGGGGTATTCAAAAATGTAAACATCGATGTACGCCAGTACGAACGCCTAAAAATGTTTATGCACGCCGAAAAAATATTCAATGCGGATTACTCGGACAGTGATACACCGTTGGTCGGTTTCCTAAGAATCGGTACCGATTTCTCCGAAAATTTCTATCAAATAGAGTTGCCGCTTCAATTTACTTCCTTTGGAGCATCTTCGGCAGAAGAGATTTGGCCCGATGTAAACGAAATTGATGTCGCATTGAGCGATTTGGGCAAGGTTAAATCCAAAGGGATATCGGATCAGACCTTGGACGATATCAAATACTACGAAATTGTGAACGGTGAGGCCGTTCTTGTGGATGAATTTGCTCCACGTACCTTGGGAAGGGTTCGAATAGGAATCAGGGGTAATCCATCTTTGGGAAGTATTCGTGGTATGATGGTCGGTATCAAAAACATTGATGATATTCCGGCGCGTGGGGAAGTATGGTTCAATGAGCTTCGCTTGGCAGGTCTCGAGAATAGTGGAGGTTGGGCCGCTACCGCTGCTTTGGACGCCAACATGGCCGATTTTGCCAATGTGACGGCAACAGGAAGCAGAAGCACATCGGGCTTTGGTTCCATTGACCAAACTCCTACGGAGCGTTCTTTGGAAGATGCCATTTCTTACGATGTGGTGACCAATGTAAATGTGGGGCAGTTGTTTCCCAAAAAATGGAACCTACAGCTACCGTTCAATTATGGAATTTCTGAAACCTTGATTACCCCGGAGTTCGACCCCGTATATGACGATCTTAGGTTGGATGATAGGATAGCCGCTGCGTCAACGGCAGAAGAAGCAGAGGATATAGAGGAACAAGCCGAGGATTATACAAAACGTACCAGTATCAATTTGATCGGTGTGCGAAAAAATAGAGGAGAGGAAGCCGAGGAAAACTTCTTCGACGTGGAAAACTTTACCTTTAATTATTCCTACAACGAAACCGACCATAGGGATTTTGAAGTGGCCGAACTTAGAGATCAAAATGTTTCTACTGGATTTGTGTACAATCATAACTTTAGACCTGCTCCCGTAGCACCTTTTGCCAAAAAAGATTCCATGCTCACGAGCAAGTACTGGCAATGGTTAAAGGATTTGAACTTCAATGCCCTGCCCACAAGTCTTTCGGTAAACGCCAATTACAACCGCTCCTTCAACCAACAACGGTATCGGGATGTGTTGGAACCTGGTGTGGATGCTTTGGAATTACCATTGTTACAACAGCGAAATTATTTGTTCAACTGGCAATATGCCCTCAATTATAGCATTACAAAATCGTTACGGTTGAATTTGACCGCGTCCAACAATAACATTGTCCGTAATTATTTTAATGTGGATGAAAATCCCGACTCTGGCATAAACGAGGCACTTGACCTTTGGGACGGATTTTTTGATATAGGCGAACCCAACAGACATGCGCAACAAATGCAGTTGAACTACGAGCTGCCCTTTAGCAAGATACCCTTCCTAAATTTTATAAATGCACAGTACACCTACACCAGTAATTTTGATTGGCAACGTGGGGGCGATGCATTGCGAGAGGTGGCCAAAGTGGATATCAATACAGTTCAAAATGCAAGCACCCATAATTTAACGGCCAATATGAGCATGCAACGTTTTTACGACTTTTTAGGTCTGAAGAAGCGTGATGGCAAAGTGACGGCAAACCAAGCTGCTATTAGAAGGGATAAAGCGGGTAATCCTGCAAATGGTGAAGCTGCCGATGGACCAAGAAAAACAAGTAAGGGTTTTAATACGTTGGTGGATATAGTTACCATGGTAAAACGGTTAAATGTAAATTACAGCGAAAACCGCGGTACCGTACTGCCAGGGTATACCCAATCCATTGGTTTTATCGGGACCACCCGACCAACTTTGGGCTTTGTGTTCGGAAGTCAGGCCGATATTCGATTCGAGGCGGCCCGTAGGGGATGGTTGACCGATTATCCCGAGTATAGCCGTCAGTTTATGCAAAACACCAACAAACAATTGAACATTACCGCTACGGCACAGCCCACCCAAGATTTGACCATAGATTTGAGTGCTGATAGAAATTATATGAGTTCCTCCCAAGAAAGTTACAGTCCAGAAGAATGGATGAATGGACAGAATGGACTGATCAATGAAATGGGCAACTTTAGTATTTCCACAGTGATGATCGGAACAGTCTTCAATAAAAGTGATGAGTTCGATTCCGAAACCTTTGAGCAATTCAAACAAAATAGAATAACCATCGCCAACAGATTGGTATCCGATAGGGGAGAGAGCCCAGGAGAATTGGATGAGGATGGTTTCCCGGAACGTTACGGTAAAACACAACAGGAAGTATTGCTTCCCGCATTCTTCGCAGCCTATACCGGGCAGGATGTGGAACGTGTAAACATGGATGCCTTCCGTGATATTCCAATCCCCAACTGGAACATTAAGTACACAGGTTTGATGAAGAATAGGTGGTTCAAGAAGAAATTCAAGCGTTTCTCCTTGAGTCATGGGTATCGTGCCGCCTATAGTGTGAACTCGTTCCAGACCAACTTGGAACGCCAGAACACCACATTCGACCCAGAAAATGGGGATTTGCTCCCCAAAACACTGATCAATAACGTGGTGCTTACGGATGAGTTCAGTCCGTTGATGCGGGTGGATTTTGAAATGCAGAACTCCTTTAGTTTCTTGGCCGAAGTACGGACCAGTAGAACCTTGTCCTTGAGTTTTGACAACAATTTGTTGACGGAAATCAATGGAAATGAATATACGTTGGGTCTTGGTTACCGCTTTAAGGATGTAAAGTTTGTGACCAATATCGGAGGCGAGAAAACTAGGCTGAAAGGAGATTTGAACCTAAAAGCGGACCTTTCACTTCGTGACAACATTACCATAATCCGTAATTTGGATATCGACAACAACCAAATCACTTCAGGGCAAAAATTAATGTCCATCAAGTTCACGGCCGATTATGCCCTGAGCAAAAGTTTGAATGCGCTGTTCTTTTACGATCATTCCTTCTCGGAGTTTGCGGTTTCCACGGCATTTCCACAAACAACCATCAATGCGGGCTTTACGTTGCGGTACAACTTTGGGAACTAATACATAAGGTTATCCGATTTTCTTTCATTTTGTCGCAAAGTTTCTTTGAAAAGCTTTCCGCAATCTGTTACATTTGTCCATCGACTAATTCAAATATATAGTAATGAACATACCATCAGAATTAAAATATACAAAAGACCATGAATGGGTCAAAATAGATGGAGATATCGCTACCGTAGGCATTACGGATTTTGCCCAAAGCGAGCTAGGGGATATCGTTTACGTTGAAGTGGAAACTTTGGACGAAACATTGGATAAAGAAGAAGTTTTTGGAACAGTTGAAGCAGTAAAGACCGTTTCTGACTTGTTTTTGCCCTTGAGTGGAGAGATTGTTGAGTTTAATGAAGCTTTGGAAGACGAGCCCGAGAAAGTAAACTCCGACCCCTATGGTGATGGATGGATGGTGAAAATTAGACTAAGCGAGCCCTCTGAGGTGGAAGGCCTTATGAGTGCCGACGACTACAAGGCGTTGATAGGTGCTTAAGAAAAATATATATACCTTATTATTTGTAAGCTGGGTAATCGTTATTACGATACTCAGCTTATTTTCTTTTTCGGATATGGACTTGGATACAGGTAACCTAAACATTCCCTATGTCGATAAAATCACACACTTTATATTTTATATGGTGTTCGGATTTGTAGGTTGTTTGAGTTTTCGGGAAAGAACCAAGGGAAGCCTTGGATTGAGCAAAACCACAAAAATTGTTGTGGGCTTGGCAATCGTATATGGTATAATTATTGAGGTATTACAATATATGGTCACAACCGATAGAATGGCCGAAATTGGCGATGTTTTGGCCAACACATTGGGCGCATTTGCAGGAATTGGGCTTATTGTGTGGGTTTTTTCTAAGAAAAACCCGTTAAAATGGAAATTTTAATTGTTTATTTAACCAATTAATAATTAAATTAGCAAACACTAAATTTAGAAAAGGAGAAAAAGGATGGAACCAAAAAAGAACCCGAAAGCAGACGTAGGAAGAAACAGTACGCTATATTTTGTTATAGGATTGGCCGCTGTTTTGGCATTGGTCTACGGTGCCATGGAGTGGAAAAAATATGATAAGGTCAATGACTACGACATTTCTATGAATGTTGAAGATCAATTGGACGAAGAAGTGCCAATGACCGAGCAAATCAAAACTCCGCCACCGCCACCGCCACCTGCTGCCCCCGAAGTAATCGAGGTTGTAGAAGATGAAGAAGAGGTGGAAGAGACCGTTATCGAGTCTACCGAAACTAGCCAAGAAGAAGAGGTGATCGAAATCGAGGAAGTTGAAGTGGAAGAGGTGGAAGAGGATATTTCCGTTCCTTTTGCCGTAATTGAAGATGTTCCTGTTTTCCCAGGTTGTGAAAATGCAAGCGATAAGAAAGCATGTTTCCAAGAAATGATGCAGAAGCACATCCGTAAAAACTTCCGTTACCCAGAAATTGCCCAAGAAATGGGGGTTCAAGGTAGGGTTAGCGTAATTTTCGTTATCCAGAAAGATGGAAGTATCGGAAACATTAGAATGCGCGGACCGGATAAAAACTTAGAAGCTGAGGCAATGAGAATTATCCAAAAACTGCCTAAAATGACTCCTGGAAAGCAAAGAGGTAGACCCGTAAAAGTACCTTTCAGTATTCCAATTACATTTAAGCTACAGTAATAAGAGTTATATAATTCCTGTCGAGGCAGGAATGGAAAAGCCCGAATGATAATTTCATTCGGGCTTTTTTTATGGATTTAACTCCAAGAATCATAAAACTTTAGCTTTCGTTGCAAAAGATACGTACTGGCGTTATCTTTGCCAGCCAATAAAGATGTGGATGAAATCTGCCGTAGGTTCCGTAAAAAATAATACCTTTTCCTTATTATTTTCCGATTTTAAGGAGATTACCAAGGCCAAACTGGCCATTAGTGTGGTTTTCTCTTCCATCGCGGGGTATTTTCTAGGCGCATACCAGATTGATGTAGTTTCCCTTTTATTATTAATGTTCGGGGGCTATTGTATGGTAGGGGCATCAAATGCATACAATCAAATCATAGAAAAAGATTTGGACGCTTTAATGAAGCGTACCAGAAATAGACCCATCCCATCAGGGAGAATGTCCGTGAGAACCGCATTGATCATTGCCGTAGTCTTGACGGTCTTGGGGGTGTTGGCATTATTTGCCCTAAGCCCAAAAACAGCCATGTTCGGGGCCATATCCATTTTTTTGTACACCAGTGTGTATACACCATTAAAAACCAAATCGCCACTTTCAGTATTTGTGGGGGCTTTTCCTGGGGCGATTCCTTTTATGTTGGGGTGGGTAGCGGCAACGGATGATTTTGGCATTGAACCAGGAACGTTGTTCATGATCCAGTTTTTTTGGCAGTTTCCCCACTTTTGGGCACTTGGCTGGATGCTGGACGAAGATTACAAACAGGCAGGGTTTAAAATGTTGCCTACAGGCAAAAAGGACAAGGGAACAGCAATACAAATCATTCTGTATACCATTTGGATGATCGTTATCTCCATAATCCCCGTATTTGGTTTTACAGGAAGATTGCATCTTTCTATTCCAGCAGCCGTAATTGTACTGCTGTCCGGATTGGTCATGTTGTTCTTCGCCTTCAAATTATACGAAAACAGGGACAATCCTTCAGCAAGGAAATTGATGTTGGCCAGTGTCACCTATATATCATTGATTCAAATAGTGTACGTAATAGATAAGTTTATAAACTAAAATGGATTTAACCCAAGGAACAGCGAAAGAAAAGAACAGTCGGGCAAAAAAAATGATGCTCTGGTTCGGTATTGTGAGTTTGATCATGGGCTTTGCCGGTTGGACCAGTGCTTACATAGTGAGTAGTAAACGGGAGGATTGGGTAAGCGATTTGGAGCTGCCAAGTGCATTTTTCATTAGCACCGCCATGATTATCTTGAGCAGTATTACCTATTTGTTGGCAAAAAAAGCCGTAGCCAAGAACAATCAAAAGAACGGGACAATATTTTTGCTCATCACATTGGTGCTCGGAATAACATTTATATCCTTACAATTTGTAGGATTTTCCCAGATGTTGGAAAACGGCTATTATTTTACTGGTCCCACGAGCAACATAAAAATGTCCTACGTATTTTTGTTGGCAGCGGTGCACATTGCCCACGTCGTGGCAGGATTAATATCACTTTCTGTGGTATTGGTACAGCAACTCAGAAATAAGTATACCCCCGAAAATATGTTGGGAATGGAGCTTGGTGCCACATTCTGGCATTTTCTGGATTTTATTTGGGTATATCTAATTCTATTTATGTATTTCGTGAAATAAATTTTGATTGGAGCAGTTTTCAATCAAGTTTGTCTTTTACAATACATCAAAAAATGTAAATTTGTGAAAGTTTTAATAAAACGACCTTTTATATGGATGCAACGGTAAGTACCGGTACAGAAGACAGTGTTTGGGGAGGCGGGAACAGACCCCTCGGCGCTAGCTATGGAAAAATGATGATGTGGTTTTTTATCATGTCGGATGCCTTGACCTTTTCTGGTTTTTTGGTGGCATACGGTTTCTCAAGATTTAAGTTTATAGAGCTATGGCCAATTGCCGATGAGGTATTTACCCACGTGCCTTTCTTCCATGGAAACTACCCCATGTACTATGTGGCCTTTATGACCTTTATTTTGATTATGTCTTCCGTAACCATGGTATTGGCTGTGGATGCAGGTCATAAAATGAAACAGAAAAGCGTTATCCTTTACATGTTCCTTACCATAATCGGTGGTGCCATCTTCGTTGGTTCACAAGCTTGGGAATGGGCAACTTTTATAAAAGGGGATTATGGAGCGGTAGAAACGAACTCGGGAAGAATTCTTCAGTTTGTGAATGCCGAAACAGGTGAAAGAGCTGCTTTGTCGGATTTTGCCGAAACCCTACCGGAAGAAAGGATAAAGCACCAAGCAAACGAGGGAATTTGGTTTGAGAACGAAGGTTACAAAACATCCTATTCTCTAAATGAAGTTGTGGAAGGTTTCAAGGCAACACCAAATATCTTGATCCGTACCGAACAATTGAATGAAGAGGGAGAAAAGACCCTTTTGGACAGAAAAGAATCTTTGGCCAAAATATTGGAAGCCAATCAAGTGGTAGAAGGTGCCAACCTTGTCCACAACGAATACGGTCATAGACTGTTCGCGGATTTCTTCTTCTTTATCACAGGATTCCATGGATTCCACGTATTCTCGGGTGTAGTAATCAACATCATCATATTCTTTAATGTGATTTTGGGCACATACCAACGCAGGGGCCATTACGAAATGGTGGAGAAAGTTGGGCTGTACTGGCACTTTGTGGATTTGGTATGGGTATTCGTATTTACATTCTTTTATTTGGTATAAAAACATTGATTTTAAATGGCACACGAACATAAACTTGAGATTTTTAGAGGACTTTTAAAATTTAAGTCGAACACCCAAAAAATTTGGGGCGTACTTATCTTCCTTACAATAGTTACCACTATTGAAGTTGCTTTGGGTATTGTTAAACCAAGATTTTTGACCCACGGCTACTTTTTGGGGATGAAATTGCTCAATTGGATTTTTATCATCCTAACGTTGGTGAAAGCCTATTACATTGCGTGGGACTTTATGCACCTTAGGGACGAAAAAACACCACTAAGAAGGGTAATTGTATGGACCCCCGTATTCCTAATATGTTATTTAATATTCATTCTGCTGTTCGAAGCAGATTACATTTATAATGTATATACCGAGGGATTCATAACCTGGGACTTCTAAAAAAGTATTTAACAAAATTAAAAGACGGTTTTCCAACCGTCTTTTTTTATTTTTGTACGGTTGAACACTATGAAAAAGAAAATCGTATTAGCCGCCCTTTTTGTGCTCCCTGTCGTGGTCTACTTGTTTTTTGCATCAGGGGTAAACAATTTTGGACGTTTGCCAATCCTTACCGAAAAAGTGTCCGATGTTTCCCGAATGGATCCCAACGTTCAGTTTAAAGACAAGATAACCATTCTCGGTTTTTTGGGAAACAATGTGGAAAAAATGCAAGGAAATGCTTTCAATCTAAATCAAAAGATTTACAAAAGATTTGGGGAGTTCAACGATTTTCAAATGATTATGGTCGTTCCCAAAGGTAATGAAGAGCAAGTGGGAGAGTTGAAGAATGAATTGGGGAAATTGTCCAATGTGGATAAATGGCACTTTGCCTTTGGAGCCGAAGACGAAATCAAGTCACTTTTTGAATCATTGCAAGCCAATATTGATTTGGACGATGATTTGGCTACACCCAATGTTTTTATAGTTGACAAAGACCTAAGCCTACGCGGACGAACCGACGACGAAGATGAAGGTGTCAAATATGGATTTGATACCTCTTCCGTAGCAGAACTGAACAATAAAATGGTGGACGATGTCAAGATTATCTTGGCAGAATACCGTCTGGCCCTAAAAAAGAACAATGCCGACAGGAGCAAATAATAAAAAAAAGTACACCTACATTTGGGTATCCGCAATCATCTTGATTTTTGGGATTTTTGCCGTGTACGAAATTACAAAACGTGTAAAAGGGGGCACAGTCGTGGAAAACGACCGTATGAGTGTTCCAAACAAAAATACCAAAGTGGGTTTTGTGGTAAACCAGGGAGAAAAACGAAGAGTTCCCGACTTTTCATTTTACAATCAGGATAGCGTATTAGTTACCAACGAAGATTATTTGGGGAAGGTATATGTGGTGGAATTCTTCTTTACCACCTGTCCTACCATTTGCCCTGTAATGACCAAGAACTTGGTAGAACTGCAGGAAACCTTTAAAGGAGATGAGGATTTTGGGGTGGCATCCTTTACCATCAACCCACGGTATGATACACCATCCGTGTTGACCAAGTATGCCAAAAAATATGGGATTACGGATAAGGATTGGCACTTGTTGACAGGTAATCAGGACAAGATCTATCAATTGGCACGAGAAGGATTTTACATCTTTGCCAATGAAGACCAAGATGCCCCGGGCGGGTTTGAGCATTCCGGTATGTTCGCATTGGTTGATAAAAATGGATATATTCGTTCGCGTGAAGATGAATTTGGCAACCCGCTGATCTATTATCGCGGTACCATTACAGAAGAGCAAGAAGTAAACTCAGAAGGGGAAACCCAACAGATTACAATTTTAAAAGAGGACATTAAAAAATTATTGGCAGAATGACCGATGAAATTTCTTTGAAGGAAAAACGGTATAATAGGTTGATTACCGTAATTTCAATAGCAGTACCACTAGTGGTTGCTCTATTGTTTGGGTATAAAATTCCAAATGCAAAGCCATTATCATTTTTGCCGCCGATCTATGCGGGAATCAATGGTTTAACCTCTATATTGCTTATTGTTGCATTTATAGCCATTAAAAATGGCAGACAATTGATACACCGTAGGTTGATGACGACCAATATTGTGCTTTCAGCATTGTTTCTGATCATGTATGTAGCCTATCATATGACCTCTGAAACGACTGTTTTTGGTGGAGAAGGCCCCATTAAATTTGTTTATTACTTTATTTTGATGACACACATTGTCTTGTCCATATCGGTAATTCCTTTGGTGCTGATTACTTACTCAAAGGTGTATCTCGACGATTTTGAGGCTCACAGGCAATGGGCAAAATATACCTTCCCAATATGGCTATATGTTGCGGTTACCGGAGTTCTGGTCTATGTGATGATTTCACCCTATTATCAATATTGATTTTTCCATGAAAACAAAATTGCTACTCATTCTATTTGTTATATTGGTTTTCCCAACTGTGTCGGAAGCCCAGTGTGCTATGTGCCGTGCAGTTGTGGAAAGTGAATCCGATGGAAAAACTGCAGAGGCGATCAATAACGGAATTGTTTACCTAATGGCCGTGCCCTATGTTTTGGTGGCAGGCCTTTTCTACTTCATTTATAGAAAAATGAGAAGCTAAAATAGCTTTTCTGCACAAGTTTTACCTTACACCTGTATATTTAGTAAGTTTGATTGTCTTATTGATAGACGCTTGCGTGACTCATTAATCAAAATAACCGGCCTTGTTCGACCTGGAACAGTGGCAAAAATATTTGACACCATAATAAAGGGTCAGCAACATTTTTTTAACCGGACTTTCTGTTGCCACGGGTATCTTTATTTGGGTAATCCTACCTGGGTTTTGCCAAGGAACATATGATTAAATCCGTCGTTAGGAAAAAAAAGTAAAAAATCTTGTAACAATTTAACAACTTTACTGTCTTACTTGCAGAGGTAAACGTAAGATAGCTAACATCATCAATCATGATAGAAATCAAAGATCTTCATAAATCCTATAAAATGGGGAGCAACTCCCTTCATGTTTTAAAGGGAATAAATTTTAAAGTAGAAGAAGGGGAGCTTGTGGCCATTATGGGATCTTCCGGATCTGGAAAATCCACATTGTTGAACATTTTGGGAATGTTGGACGGCGCGGATTCCGGTGAGTATACCTTGGATGGTGTGCCGATCAAAAACCTGAGCGAAACCAAGGCTGCCCAATATAGGAACAAATTCTTGGGATTCATCTTTCAATCCTTCAACTTGATCAATTATAAAAGTGCCTTGGAGAATGTGGCCCTTCCGCTCTATTATCAAAAAGTGCCCAGAAAGGAGCGCCAAGAAAAGGCCATGAAGTATTTGGAGCGAGTTGGCTTAAAACCATGGGCGGACCACTTGCCCAGTGAACTTTCCGGAGGTCAAAAGCAAAGGGTGGCCATTGCGCGAGCCATGGCTGCAGAACCCAAAGTGCTTTTGGCGGATGAGCCAACGGGTGCCTTGGACAGTACAACTTCTTATGAGGTCATGGACCTTATCCAAAAAATCAACGATGACGGCAATACCATATTAGTGGTTACCCACGAGGAAGATATAGCCCACATGTGCAAACGTATAGTACACCTTAAGGATGGTGTTATTGTGGAAGACAAGAAAATTGAACAAGTAAGAGCAGAACAGTATGTTTGATCGAGACGTTTGGCAGGAAATATTCAATACGATCAAAACCAATAAGCTGAGAACTTTTTTGACAGGTTTCTCCGTGGGGTGGGCCATCTTTATTTTGGTAATGTTGCTCGCTTCGGTAAACGGTATGCAGAATGGTTTTGTTGGTCAGTTCAACGATGATGCCACCAACTCTATCTTTGTTCGCCCAGGAACTACATCCAAAGCGTATGGTGGTTTTGAAGCTGGCAGACGTATTCAATTAAAAAATGATGATTTAGAATATATCAAGCAGAGCTTTTCTAAAGATATTGAATACATAAGTGCCCGATATTATGCCAACGCAGCGGCAAGGTATAAAGACGAAACAGGCTCATATTCCGTGCAGGCAACCCATCCCGATCATCAGGCCATAGAAAAAACCTTGGTAGTTGCCGGTAGGTATATTAATGAGGCAGATATTGTCAATAAGGCCAAAGTAGCTGTAATCGGCAGAAAAGTGGCCGAAGATCTGTTCAAAAAAGAAGACCCTCTTGGAAAGTTTATAGAGTTCAATGGTTTACCCTTTAGGGTAATCGGGATTTTTACCGATGATGGCGATGACAATGCGGAAAGAAGAATTTATGCGCCAGTGAGTACCTATCAACGCATTTATGGCAACACCAACGAAATTGCCAGTATTGCTTTGACCTATAATCCCAATTATGATTTGACAGAGGCATTGGCATTTTCCGAAAGATTGGAAATGTTGATGAAAAGACGTCATAAAATTGCTCCGGACGATCAAGCTGGCCTTAATGTATGGAACTATGCAGAAGCCTTTGAAAATATCAGCAGTTTTACATCGGTTTTAAAAGGAATCGGTATCGGAGTTGGTTTTTTGATCCTCGTTGCAGGAATCGTTGGTATCGGAAATATTATGGTATTTACGATCAAGGAAAGAACAAAAGAAATCGGGGTGCGGAAAGCACTTGGGGCAAGACCACGTCAAATAATAAACTTGGTATTGTTGGAATCCGTTTTTATTACCGCCATTTCTGGTTTTGTGGGATTGTTGTTTGCTTGGATGATTTTGGCAGCGGTAGGCCCCATGATAGAAACACCTGCCTTTAGCAACCCCTCTGTAAATCTTTCCACCGTGGTTACGGCCACAATTATTTTGATAATTGCAGGAGTATTGGCAGGGCTATTACCGGCCATGAAAGCTGCAAATGTTAAACCCATTGTTGCACTAAGTGATATATAGTTATGTGGTTATTTGATAAGGATTTGTGGATAGAAATTTTTCATACGCTGAGCAAGAATATGTTCAGGACCTTCCTAACTATGTTGGGCGTAATTTTCGCCATGATCATATTGGTGCTGTTATTGGGGTCTGCCAATGGAATGAGCAATGGTTTCAATAAAATTTTTGCAGGAACAGCCTCGAACAGCTTGTTTGTTTGGGGACAATCAACCTCCGAACCCTACAAAGGTTTTGAACGTGGGCGAAGAATCCGTTACAAGCTCGAAGATGCGGACATCTTAAAAAGACAGATTCCGGAGATTGAGGTCCTGGCACCACGAATTGAGCTGGCCAATCACAGGGGAACCGTAACCGTTTACAGAAATGGACAGACAAGTGGTTCTGCAGTGTACGGGGACTTTCCGGAAATAGACAACATCACCAAAAAGAAACTGGTGGAAGGCAGGTTCTTGAACCAGACCGATATTGAACATTCCAAAAAAGTATGTGTTATTGGGGAGGAGACCTATAAACTCCTTTTTGATAAAGGGGATAAGGCCATAGGCGAGGATATCCGTATCAACGGCGTATATTTTAGTGTGGTGGGAATTTACAAGCCCAACAACAACATTAATATTGATGGAGAAAATGCAGTATTTATACCCTTTACCACTTTTCAAAAAGCCTTTAATTCTGGCGATAGGATGGGATGGATGGCCATAGCGGTCGAAGAGAATACACCAGTGCCCTTTGTAGAAAGTCAGATTAAGAGCATTTTAAAGGCCAAGTACGATATCCACCCAGATGACGAGCGTGCCATAGGAAGCTTCGATATGTCGGAAATATTCAATAACATCACAGCATTTACAACGGTTCTAAAAGGGTTTTCCTTTTTTGTGGGAATCTTCACATTACTGGCGGGCGTGATAGCCATTAGTAATATACTATTGATTACGGTAAAGGAGCGTACACAAGAGATAGGAGTGCGTAGGGCCTTGGGCGCAACCCCGGTCATCGTAAAACGTCAAATTGTTGTGGAAGCCATCGTTTTAACAGCATTTGCAGGTTTGGTAGGATTTGCGGTCGCAGTGGGAATATTATCCATTTTGGATGCCATGTTTGGCAGCGGGGAGAACTTCCCTTTCGTGCAGCCCATGATAAGCATTCCACAGTTTATCGTATCATTCATTTTAATGGTAGGGCTAAGTGTGCTCATAGGCCTATTGCCAGCCAACCGGGCCGTAAAAATTAAGCCCATAGACGCACTAAGAGAAGAATAATCATCAATACAATTAAATAACGAATCAAATAAGCAAGAATGAACAAGTATGTAAAATACGGATTGATAGGGGTAGTGGTCATTGGTATTTTGGCCGCCGTTGTCTACTTTTTAAAGCAGAACAGTACTCCTGTAGAGCTGTATAAAACCGAAACAGCAGAACGAAAGGACATTGTAAATAAAGTAATCGTTACCGGAAAGGTAATACCTGAGGATGAGATCAACATCAAACCTCAAATTTCCGGGATTATAGATAAAATCCTATTGGAAGAAGGAGCCAAGGTAAAGTCCGGTGACCTTATCGCAGTAATAAAAGTGGTTCCCAATGAGCAATCCGTGAACCAAGCCGCAGGAAGGGTCCGTAATGCGGAATTGGCCCTTAACAATGCCAAAATAGAGTACGATAGAAACAAAACGCTGTTTGATAAAGGTGTTATCTCCAGTCAGGACTTTAACAACTTAAAGTTGACCTATGACCAGGCTTTGCAAGAATTAAAAAATGCCCAGGCCGATTATCAGATTATCAGAAAAGGTTCTGCCGGAGGTTCAGCTAGTGCCAACACTAACATTAGAGCCACTGTTTCCGGAACTATTCTTGAGATTCCTGTAAAAGAAGGAGATCAGGTAATCCAAAGCAACAACTTTAACGAAGGGACCACCATAGCCACCATCGCCGATATGTCCAAAATGATTTTTGAAGGTGAAGTGGACGAGGCCGAGGTTGGAAAGTTAAGTGTGGGAATGCCATTGGAAATAAGCCTTGGAGCCTTGGAGGAGCAAAAATTCGATGCCAAATTAAAATTCATTGCACCTAAAGGGGTGGAAGAAGAAGGTGCTGTTCAGTTTAAGATCGAAGGTGATTTGGATGTCAAAGAAAGCGATAGCACCTCGTATGTGCGGGCCGGGTACAGTGCAAATGCCTCCATTGTTTTGGAAGAGAAAAAGGATGTGTTGGCCATAAAAGAAGCTTTGCTTCAGTTTGATAAGGAGACCGAAAAACCATACGTGGAAGTACAGACAGGCGAAAACGAATTCGAACGCAAAGATCTTGAGTTGGGTGTCAGTGATGGTATAGACGTAGAAATTGTTTCAGGCATTGACGAAGATGATAAGATCAAAGTTTGGAACAAGCTCGAGAAGAAATCTGAAGAGGATTAATCCATGCTGACCATCATTTTACAAACCAAAATCAAAAAACGAATGAAAAATAGCATAACGTTACTACTATTATTGTTCGCCGTTACCTTGACCAGTGCCCAAGTACGTCAATGGACGCTACAGGAATGTGTGGAATACGCGGTGGAGAACAATTTGACCGTAGAACAATTTGAACTAGATCTGGAAAACGCTAAAATAGATAAGTCCGATGCCATAGGAAATATGCTTCCTAGCTTAAATGGATCAGTATCGGTATCGAGCAATACAGGTTTCTCCATTAACCCAACAAACAACCTGCCTACAAACAGCACGGCAAATAACATGAACATTGGTGTTAGCTCCAATGTAACCCTTTTTGATGGCTTGAGGAACATGCACCAATTGAACAGGGCAAAAATGAATGCCATTGCCAACCAATATCGTTTGGATAATTTAAAGGACGATATTCGTTTAAATGTGGCCAATGCCTATTTACAGGTACTATCCAACAAGGAGCAATTAAAAACCTTTAAGGCGCAATACGCCGTTACGGAACAAGATCTGAAAAGAACCAAGGAGTTGGTGGAATCCGGAGTTGTGCCAAGGGGGGATCTTTTGGAGATTGAGGCAACCGCTGCCAATCAAGAACAGCAGATCGTGAACGGTGAAAGCAATGTTTTGATCGCTCGTGTTAATTTGGCACAATTGCTACAGATAACCGATTACGAAAACTTTGATATTGCAGAAGAGGAGTTCGAAATTCCGCCTTCGGATATCCTTAAAAACTCTCCAAAGGTAATTTTTGATAAGGCCTTGGGTTTTAGAAACGATATCAAATTCTCCGAATCCAATGTGGATTTGGCCGAACAGGACCTTAAGATTGCCAAAGGTGCTTATTTGCCGACCTTGTCTGCATTTTTCCAGTACGGTACAAGATATTCCGATGTGACCCAAATACCTGACGGTGATGGAATTCCCTACACGCCGAACCTAACGGACCAGTTATGGATTTTTGATGGTATAAGTTACGGGGCACAATTGAACATACCCATATTTAACGGATGGAGCACTCGTAACAACGTGATGCGATCTAAGATCAGTCTGGAAAAAGCAAAATTGCAATTTAAACAGGATAAGCTGGACTTGGAAAACACTATCCAACAGGCCTATGTGGATGTAAGTACGTTTGAAAAGGCTTATATCGCAGCGGAAAAAACTTTGGAAGCCAGACGTTTGGCCTACGAATATGCCAAAGAGCGTTTTGATGTTGGATTAATGAACGCTTTTGACTTTAGCCAGGCACAGTCCAGAGTGGAAAATGCCCAAGCCGATGTGATCCGCACCAAGTACGATTATATCTTCCGGTTGAAAATATTGGAGTTCTACTTCGGGTTGCCCATTGCATTAAACTAGTATCTTTGTGGCCGCTATGGCTATACTACTACATTTAGAAACTGCGACCACCAATTGCTCCGTAAGCATATCTAAGGATGACGACATCCTAGTCCTAAAAGAGAACAATGCCACAAGCTATTCGCATTCGGAACAATTGCATGTATTTATAAAAGAAGCCTTGAAAGAGGCTTCTTTGTCATTTTTGGACCTGGATGCCATTTCTATAAGTAAAGGACCCGGTTCGTACACAGGTCTCCGGATAGGGGTGTCCGCGGCCAAAGGGCTCTGTTTTTCCTTGGACTTACCTTTGATTTCCGTACCTACTTTACAAAGTATGGCCCATCAAGTGGATTTAAAACCGGGGGAATTGGTGATTCCTGTGCTGGATGCCAGGCGCATGGAAGTCTATTCCTGTGTCTATGGTTCTGATTATAAAGAAGTACGAGAGACCCGTGCAGAGATTGTCAATGAGGAATCTTTTGCTGATTATGTTTCCAATACCAAAGTATATGTGGTGGGTAGTGGAGCAGAAAAATGTAGGGGTGTTTTGCAACACCCCAATTTTATTTTTAATGAATCTGTAGTTCCTTCTGCTAAGGAAATGGCTTCAATTGCCTTCCATAAATATATTTCCAAACAATTTGAGGATGTGGCCTATTTTGAACCTTACTACCTCAAAGACTTTGTCCTTCAGCAGAAAAAGAAAAAAAATTAATCTTCCAATGCTTTGTGCATAACCCTTTGTGGGAATGGAATTTCGATTCCAGCAGCATCAAAGCGTAATTTTGTTTGTTCCATTACATAAAAATGTGCTGGCCAAAACACATCATTATTGGCCCAAAAGCGTAACGTTAGGTTTACCGAACTGTCTGCCAATGCGCCAACGTAGACTTCCGGTGCTGGCTCGGTATTGATGTTGGGATTATCCGCGCAAATCTGTAACAAGATTTCTTTGGCTTCCTTGATGTTGGACCCGTAACCGATACCCACATCTATTTTATCCCTTCGGGTATCTTCCATATTGTAGTTCACAATGTTCCCATTGGACAGTTGTCCGTTAGGGATAATGGCAATTTGGTTGCCAAAAGTGCTCAACTTAGTGTTGAAAATGGAAATTTCCTTTACAGTGCCATCCACACCTTGTGCAGAAATCCAATCCCCTACCTTAAAAGGTTTAAAAATGAGGATAAGTACCCCGCCGGCAAAATTGGCCAAAGACCCCTGTAATGCCAAACCAACAGCAAGGCCTGCGGCACCCACAATGGCGACCAAGGAAGAGGTCTTAACACCCAATTGCGTAATCACCAAAACAAACAGTAATGCTTTTAGGGTAATACTGATAAAACTCTGTAAGAAAGATTCCAAGGTTTCATCATAATCCTTTTTTGCAAAAAAGCGACGGACCATTCGATTGAAAAATTTGATGACCCAAAGACCTATAAAAAATGTGATGATAGCTGTTATAAGACTTGGTAAAATGCCTACAGCCCAATCCATGGCCTGATCAATGTATGTTTGATAATTTTCTAGTTCTTCCATAATGGTTTTTTAGTTTAAATGGCAACGTAGTTAATATTCAACTGAAATAAAAGAAAAGGTTTTTAAACAAATGTTAATGTTGCCTACAGCTGTTTTAAAGCCTCTTCCGCTTTTGTTACAGGGAGCTTACAGGCCCCTTCTATACAAACATAGACTAAGGTTTTGTTAGGGTTTTCCCTGTTTTTTAATAATTCCAAATTTCCCTCTTTTCTGGAACCTGCCAAAATACTGTTGGGCACATATTCCTTGCCAATTTGTTGCCCTAAACTTTTGTAGTCCTCGCCAAGTATGGCGATTTCATAAAAATCTTGATTCTGAAATAGCACCAAATGCAACCAGTTGGCAAAACCTTGTGCCCTGCGATCAAAATCCTTTTGAACATTTTTCAACATTTGCTCGGACATGGTTCCATAGGGTTCTTTGGGATAAAGCTTGTGAAATTTATACAGATTGATGGCCATGATGGAGTTCGAGGAAGAAATTACATTATCATCCACCTCTATGGTTCTTCTGATCAAAGATTGATCTTCATCCGAAGTATAAAAGAACATGCCGGAAGCTTCATCAAAAAAGTGTTTTTTGGAATGATCAAGAAGATTTTTTGCCAAATCGAGCCACTTTTCATCAAAAGTAACCTCGTATAGCGAAAAATAGGCGTCGATTACGGAGGCATAATCCTCTAAAAAACCATTGATGGTGCTTTTCCCGGCTTTATGGTTACGGTAAAGCGAGCCATCACTTTTAATCATTTCACGCTCAATAAACTCGGCATTTTTTAGCGCAAGTTTTAGATAGGCGTCATTGCCTAAATAACGGTATGCATCAACCAGCCCTTTTAACATCAAACCGTTCCAAGAGGTCAAGATTTTATCATCCAAACGCGGTTTGGAGCGTTCGTTTCTTTCCTTTTTAAGCGTGTCCAGATTCTCATTTATTTGAGCATTCAATTCGGAAACGGAAATATTGAATTCTTCGGCTATTTCTTCATCATTTTTATCCCTAATGAGCACATAGTTTTCTTCTTCCCAGTATCCATAGGAATTAATGTTGAAATACTTTTGAAATAACTCGAAGTCATCTCCCAATAAACGAGTAAGTTCTTCTTTGGTCCAAACATAATAGGCGCCTTCTATCAATTCACCGTTTTTATCAAGACTGTCGGCATCCAAAGAGGAATAAAAACCGCCACTGCGATCCAAAAGTTCTTCTTGAACAAAGTTGATGGTTTCTTCCACTGCGTTTTTGTACAATTCGTTTTTGGTTACGGCGTAGGCCTTGGCATAAAGGCTTGTCAACTGACCATTGTCGTACAGCATTTTCTCAAAATGGGGCACATGCCATTTAACATCCACGGCGTATCTGGAAAACCCTCCCCCTACATGATCGTATACACCGCCGTAGGCCATCCGGGTCAGGGTCGTGTCCACGAACTCCATAATTTTAGGTTTGTCCATGGCGGTGGCATAGTGCAATAAAAAATCCCAGTTGTTGGGCATCATAAATTTGGGGGCGCGCTTGTGGCCACCTAAAAATGTATCAAAATATTGGGTCCAATTTTGGATTGCCACTTCCAGTTGATCCAAAGAATACAGGTCACTGTCCTTATCGTTTTCCACCAAATTGATGGCTTGGAGACCATTGGCCAAATCCGTGGCGTATTGGGTTACCCGTGGTTTATCTTTTTTATAAAGTTCTGCGAGCTGCTCCAACGATTTTATCCAATTGTCCTTGGGCACGTACGTAGCACCCCAAAAAGGCCTTCCATCGGGTAGCGCAACTATGTTTAGGGGCCACCCACCTTGCCCAGATATCATTTGGATGGCGTCCATGTAAATCTGGTCCACATCGGGACGCTCCTCACGGTCAATTTTAATGTTGATGAAGTTTTTGTTCATCACCTCGGCCACTTCCGCATCTTCAAAACATTCCTTTTCCATCACATGGCACCAATGACAAGCGGCATAGCCAATACTGATGAGCAATAGCTTATCCTCTTTTTTTGCCCGTTCCAACACATCGGGGTGCCATGCTTCCCAATTTACGGGATTGTGGGCATGTTGCAGAAGATAGGGGCTAGTCTCATGGAT
Organism: Allomuricauda sp. TY007; assembly: GCF_010468565.1. Lineage (GTDB taxonomy): Bacteria > Bacteroidota > Bacteroidia > Flavobacteriales > Flavobacteriaceae > Flagellimonas. The sequence goes on along the minus strand of NZ_WUEG01000004.1, from coordinate 272,473 downwards.
GAGTGCATTGGTATGTTCGTGGGTCACTTCCTTAGGTTTTTGTTTGCAACTTAGGGTTGCGATTGTAATTATTATGAAGAAAAGCACTTTTTTCATTAGCTGAACATTTTAAGCATAAAAAAATGCGTCCGTTGCGGGACGCATTTCCTTTTCTTCAAATTTTCTACTGAACTTCAAAAGTAATTTTTACGTTTACCCTGTAGTCATCAATTTTTCCATCTTTTACCGTGGCGCTTTGCTCGTTGATGTAGATGGAACGAATATTTTTGACGGATTTTGATGCTTGGTCCAACGCTTTGTTGGTTGCATCTTCCCAGCTTTTGCTGGAATTCGCCAATACTTCAATAACTTTTAAAACTGCCATGGTCAATGTATTTTTTAGATTCCCTTGAATTTAACAAATTTTGATGGAAATCCGGCAGTAAAATGAAGATAATTAGCCGTTTAAAGCCACTACTTCCTTGATTTTTTCGCCCATCATGTTCTTGAGCATGGTCTCGATGCCATTTTTTAGTGTAAATGTAGAAGATGGACAACCACTACAAGCACCTTGAAGGATTACGCTAACCGTACCACTTTGCTCTTCATAAGATTGGAAAAGAATGTTTCCGCCATCGCTGGCAACGGCAGGTTTTACATATTCTTCCAAAATGTCTATGATTTGCAGGGAAGTATCATCATAATCGGTCTGCACCGTTTTTTGCTCTACCGTTTCCTTACTTTTTTGAATGGCCTCTGCTGTTACTACGTCCTTGCCATCAGCCAAATAATCCCGGATAAACTCACGCAATTGCATGTTGATTTCCTCCCAATCCGCAACCTCATATTTGGTAACGGAAACATAGTTCTCGTCCATAAAAACCTCTTTTACAAAGGGAAAATGGAACAATTCTATGGCCAAAGGCGAATCTTTCGCTTCATCAATATTCTTGAATTCGTAAGTGCTGGGAACAATACGCTTGTTGGAGACAAACTTCATCACCGCAGGATTGGGGGTCACCTCCGCATAAACGGTAATGGGCTGCTTCTTTTTAACATCTTCTTCGTTTACCACAGGTTCTCCAGCATTAAGGTACTCCACCAATTGCTGGGCCACTTCGTCCTTAACATCGTTCCACTCCACAATGTCAAACCTTTCCAATGCCACAAAATTACTGGAAATGTAAACGGTTTTGATAAATGGAAGATAGAAGAGTTGTTGTGCCAAGGGGGAATTTTTGGCCTCGTCTATATTTTTATACTCATAGTTGCCCTTAACCAAAAAATGGTTGGCTTCCAACTTGATTATCTTGGGGTTGTTGGTAGGAACAACCGTAATGTTGTATTCTTTCATCTTGAATCTTTGATACAAAAATACCAATAGTTAGGATGCGCAGCAAAATATTATAATAATGTGTGCTGCTTGCCGTTATCTTAGTGTTTTATTGTATTGAACAACCATCTAGCCCCAACCGTCACATGAGACGTATTTTAACCTCAATTATCCTAACCCTGTTTTTTGGGTCCGTGGCCAAAGCACAGGAAGGAATTCCCGTGTATTTTGATTACTTGGCGGACAATTATTACTTGGTCTATCCATCCATGGCAGGTATCGCCGAGGGGACCAAAGTTCGTCTTACCGCTAGGAAACAGTGGTTTAATGTGGATGAAGCACCAAGCTTACAAACATTGAACATAAATTCCAGGGTTGGTGAACGCAGTGGGATAGGGGGCATACTTTTTAACGATTCCAATGGGTACCACTCCCAAACGGGCTTCAAAGCGACTTACGCACACCATTTGCAATTAGGCGGCGATTTTAGAACGCTCAACCAGCTATCTTTAGGTTTGAGTGCAGGCATTATTCTCAGTAGTTTGGACGAAACGGAATTTAGGTCCGTAATTCCAGACCCTGTTGTTACCGGGGTAAAGAACACGGCGAGCTATTTTAATATGGATTTGGGCGTTTCCTACAATTTGTTCGAGTTTTATGCACATGCTGCTATTTTAAATATTTTGGGCAGTGGACGTGACTTATACACGGCAGCTGAATTTGACAACTTGAGACGTTACCTGTTCTCCGTTGGATATGTTTTTGGAAAAAATACACGGGTTGAACCATCCATTTTGTTCCAGATGACGGATTTTACCAAAGAGAAAACTGTAGATTTGAATGCCAAGGTGTACCGAGATGTGAGTTTTGGTACAGTATGGGCAGGTTTGTCGTACCGACGTAGTTTTGATGGGGCACAATTTCAATCCAACGGAAATTTCGGTGAACAACGCTTGCAATTGTTTACGCCGATTATCGGGGTTAATGTGAATAGATTCATGTTTTCTTACAATTATTCCTACCAATCCGGGGATATCCGTTTTGATAACGGTGGTTTTCATCAAATCACTTTGGGTTACGATTTTGGACAAAGCGACCAAGGCAATCGTTACGATTGTTACTGCCCGGCTGCGAATAATTAACTTTCAAACATAATTGATGGATGTAGGTTCAAGGGTAGCCTGTCGCAGTCGAAAGGGTAGTCGAGATGCTTTTTTGTTTAAAAGGTAAATTTTACATCAATGATCATGAAACCAGTGAGGGGTAAATCCCCAGAAATAGGAAAAGATTGTTTTATAGCTGAAAACGCCACTATTGTTGGTGAGGTATGTATGGGCGACCAGTGCAGTGTTTGGTTCAATGCCGTGATCAGGGGCGATGTCCATTATATAAAAATGGGAAACAAGGTCAATGTGCAGGACGGTGCCGTGATTCATTGTACGTATGAAAAATCCCCAACCACTATCGGAAATAACGTTTCTATTGGACATAATGCCATAGTGCACGGTTGTACCATTAAGGATAATGTGCTGGTGGGCATGGGCAGTATAATCATGGATGATTGTGTGGTGGAAAGCAATTCCATTATTGCAGCGGGTGCGGTTGTTACCAAAGGTACACATGTAGAAGCCGGGAGTATATATGCGGGTATGCCAGCTAAAAAGATAAAGGACATCAGTCCGGAGCTTTCCAAGGGAGAAATAGATAGGATCGCCAACAACTATGTAAAGTACTCCAGCTGGTTTAAAGAAGGGTAAGCAAACAAATTATCCCTATTTTTGTCCCACTCAAAAACTCGACAATTATGAATGCATATATTTTTCCGGGACAGGGAGCACAATTTGTAGGTATGGGCTTGGACCTCTACGAAAACCATTCCGAAGCACAGGAACTTTTTGAAAAAGCCAACGAAATTCTTGGGTTTTCCATAACCGATATCATGTTCGAGGGCACTGCCGAAGACCTAAAACAGACCAAGGTGACCCAGCCCGCCATCTTTTTGCACTCCGTGATTTTGAGCAAGGTGTTGGGAGATGCTTTTAAGCCCGATATGGTGGCCGGACATTCCTTGGGGGAATTCTCCGCTTTGGTAGCCAACGGGACCTTAAATTTTGAAGATGGCCTAAAATTAGTGTCACAACGTGCCTTGGCAATGCAAAAGGCTTGTGAAGTTCAACCCAGTACCATGGCTGCTGTTTTGGGCTTGGAAGATGAGGTGGTAGAAAAAATTTGTGCCGAAGTGGAAGGTATTGTGGTTCCCGCCAACTATAATTGTCCAGGGCAATTGGTAATCTCTGGAGAGGTGGATGCGGTAAACATAGCCTGCGAAAAAATGAAGGAGGCCGGGGCAAGAAGAGCCTTGTTATTGCCGGTTGGAGGAGCATTTCATTCCCCTTTAATGGAACCGGCAAGGGAAGAATTGGCGGCAGCGATTGAATCTACGGAATTCAAAATACCTACTTGCCCTATTTATCAAAACGTGACGACCACGGCCGTGTCCGATGCCGAGGAAATCAAGAAGAATTTAATACTACAATTAACGGCCCCCGTAAAGTGGACGCAAAGCGTGCAACAAATGGTAAAAGATGGGGCTACATCCTTTGTGGAAGTAGGGCCGGGCAAGGTGTTGCAAGGCTTGGTTAAAAAAATCCACCGCGAGGCCGAAACCAGTTCGGCGACAGTTTCATAGGTAAGGAAAACACTTTATCCGAATAAATTGAGGTTTAAACTAATTGGCAAGGATATTCCTTGCCTTTTTTTGTAATATTGGTAGCCCCAAATCACCGACCTATATATAGCTTTTGGACAAACTGAAACTGATTGAACTGGTGATGTCAACCTTATATAAAAATGCCCCAAATAAACCCAGGACTGCCATAGTTCGTGGTGGGCTATTGTTTGTTCTTTTTATACTTCTTGGTATTGGTGTGGGGTATGGGCAAACTATAGTCATAGATGATGGGGATGGTGTTAATACTTCTGAAACAGGTACTTTTGATACCTTTACAGTTGTTTTGGATACACAACCTGCAACTGATGTTGTGCTCAATGTTGTTTCGGGCAATACGAACGAGGGAACGGTTGATTTTAGCACATTAACTTTCACCAATGCAAACTGGAATATCGAGCAAACGATTACCGTTACTGGTATGGATGATGATATTATTGATGGAACACAACCATACAATATTTCAATTGAGGTAAATGATTCTGTCAGTGATGACACTTTTGATGGTCTTTCAGAAGTTATATCGGCTCAGAATACGGATAATGATTCAGCGGGCATAACCATTACGGAAACGGATGGGAACACTGTTACTTCAGAAGATGGGACAACAGACACCTTTTCCGTGGTATTGGATGCCCAACCAACAAGCGATGTTGTATTAAATGTTGCATCGGATGATGTAGGGGAGGGTACCGTTTCCCCATCAATATTGACATTTACATCAGGAGATTGGGATACACCGCAAGAAGTAACCATAACTGGGGTTGACGATACAATTATTGATGGTGACCAATCCTATAATGTGACGGTAAGCGTGAACGATGGTTCTAGTGATGATGCTTTTGATGGTCTTTTTGAAACTGTTCCAGCCAGCAATGCCGATAATGACTCCGCTAGTTTTTCAATAGTTGAAACGGATGGATCTACAAATACTTCAGAGGATGGAACGACAGATACTTTCACGGTTGTTCTGGACGCCCAGCCGACGACGGACGTTGTTCTGGACGTTGTGTCCGGTAACACCGATGAGGGAACGGTTGACTTTGGCACATTAACTTTTACCAATACCAACTGGGATACCCCGCAAACGGTCACCGTCACGGGTGTGGACGATGCCATCGTGGATGGGACTGTGACCTATAATATTACAGTTAGCGTAAATGCTACGAACAGTGACAATGCCTTTGATTCGTTGTCGGACCAATTGGTGCCGGTAGAAAACGCGGATGATGACACAGCTTCAATAATCATCACACAAACAGACGGCGGCACTGTTACCTCGGAAGATGGAACCACGGATACCTTCGAAGTGCTATTGGGAGCACAACCCACAAGTGATGTTGTGCTTAATATTTCATCCAGTGATACTGGTGAGGGCGATGTTAGTACAAGTCAGTTGACATTTACCAATGCAAATTGGGATACCTCACAGGAAATAGCCGTGACTGGTGTAGATGATAATATTATTGATGGTACACAACCTTATAATATAACAATCAGTGTTGATAATTCCGTCAGTGATGATGCTTTTGACGGTCTTTTAGAAGTTGTATCCGCTCAGAATACGGATAATGATTCAGCGAGCATAACCATTACGGAGACGGATGGGAACACTGTTACGTCAGAAGATGGTACTACAGACACCTTTTCCGTGATATTGGATGCTCAACCAACAAGTGATGTTGTATTAAATGTTGCATCGGATGATGTAGGGGAGGGTACCGTTTCTCCATCAATATTGACATTTACATCAGGAGATTGGGATACACTGCAAGAAGTAACCATAACTGGGGTTGACGATACAATTATTGATGGTGACCAATCCTATAATGTGACGGTAAGCGTGAACGATGGTTCTAGTGATGATGCTTTTGATGGTCTTTTTGAAACCGTTCCAGCCAGCAATGCCGATAATGACTCCGCTAGTTTTTCAATAGTTGAAACGGATGGATCTACAAATACTTCAGAAGATGGAGCTACGGATACTTTTACCGTAGTTTTGGATATACAGCCAACAAGTAATGTGGTGTTTGACATTGAGTCCGATGATACAGGGGAGGGAACTGTCTCTACTGCAATTTTGACATTTACACCTGCCAACTGGGATACACCACAAATGGTTACGGTCACAGGTGAAGATGATTTTATTATAGATGGTGCCCAAACTTTTGCCGTAAACGTAGATGTTAATAATACAAACAGCGATGACGCTTTTGATAACTTAGCCGAAACTGTTTCAGTAACGAATTCCGATGATGATGTAGCCGGGTTTACTATAGTGGAATCGGATGGAGAAACTTTAACTTCAGAGGCAGGGACTACGGATACATTTACGGTTGTGCTTAATCGCAGGACTTTAATAGGTAATGTGGTTTTTGATATTACTTCTGATGACGTGGGGGAAGGAACGGTTTCACCTTCAACATTAACATTTACTACGGGAAACTGGAACGTTCCTCAAACGGTAACGGTAACAGGGGTTGATGATGCTATTGTAGATGGTTTGCAACCTTATAACATAAATGTTAGTGTAGCAGCAGGAAGTGCACTTTCATATTTGGGTGTTTCTGATCAAAATGTTTCAGCTGAAAATATTGACGACGACAGTGCATCCGTAACGATTGCAAACGCAAGCGGTAATGAAGATGATGGCCCCATTACAGTTTCTGCAACTTTAAACAACGAGGTCACAGGTGGCTTTACAGTTAATGTTTCTTCCGCTGATGGTACAGCAACAATCGCTAGTTCTGATTATACATCGGTCAACGAAACGTTAACATTTGCGGGGAATGCGGGTGAAGTACAGACTTTTGATGTAATTCCAACTGCTGATGCATTAATTGAAGGGGATGAAACCTTGGAAGTTTCAATGTCTGGTTTGGGTGGCACAGCCTTTACTATTGATATTTCTGATACAGCTACCGTTACAATAAACAACGATGATTCCTGTGCCGCAGGAACAACAGCCCCATCACTTAACGATGTAGGTAAGGAGTTCTGTGTAGCAAGTTTTGATGATTTTACTCAGGATTTGGATAATTATGTAGATGAAGCTGCACCAATTGGAACAGAATTGGTTTGGAGCTCAAACCCTGACTCAAGTGTAACAGCGGATTATTTGGCTTCAAGTGTTGTAACAGGCACACAGGTGGTCAACAACAATACCTATTACGGATTTTATTACGATAGTTTAAACAATTGTGCTAGCCCCAATACGGTAACGGTGCAGCTATCCGTAAACGAAGAACCCAACCCTGGAACCACAACTGGGGCCAGTGTTTGTGCCGATTCTTCGAACGGTGGCACCACCATAGATTTGGACAATCAACTTTCGGGAGCAGATCCAGGGCTTTGGAGTATCACTATGGACCCATCAGGTGGAGCTATAACCATTGATGCAGATAATGTGGTAAATTTTGATGGTCAACCTTTAGGCGACTATATTTTTACCTACACGGCTACGGCAGAAGGAGTTTGTTCCGACAAAACGGTAAATTTAATCATAACGGTTGATGATTGTTCCGGCCCTTGCGACGCTGGAAATACGGCCCCAACGTTTAACGGAGACGATACCACCATAGAATTTTGTGATGAAGTAAATACAGATTTGAGCAGTTATGTGTCGAGTACTGCCCCGGCAGGAACCACTCTTATTTGGAGTACGAGTTCGGAACCTTCAGAAACTGGAGCACACCTTAATAGCAGCAATGTAGTTGAACCTGGAACCTATTACGGCTTTTACTACGATGAGGTCAACGATTGTGGTAGCCCAGTTCTCGCCATTACTTTGGTACGTAATTTTACCCCGACAATTGATACGACCAGTGGAGATTCCAGTTGTGATGCCGCTATGTTAACATTAACAGCTAATGCATCGGTAGCAGATGAGAGTACCGTCAGTTACACATGGTATGATGCACCAACAGGCGGAAATATTGTTGGCACAAGTGCTACTTACACAACAAATACTTTGACCGAAACAACCTCTTTTTATGTTTCAGCTTCCGCCAACGGATGCGAATCTGATCGCGTGGAGGTGGTGGCTACCATTACCGATACACCAAATGCAGGTACAGCAACAAATACTTCGGCCTGTAATGTAGCAGGAAATGGAGGACCTAATGTAATAGATTTGGATGATACCCTCATCGGGGCAGATCCTGGAACTTGGGCCATCATTACAGACCCATCCAACGGAGATCTTAGCATTGGTTCCGATAATAATATTGATTTCACGGGATTGGCTACGGGCGACTATGTGTTTGAATATACCACTGCCACCGAAGCTCCTTGCCTACCAACATCCGTGCAAGTGACCATCTCAGTAAGTGATTGTACCGTAGATACTGACGGTGATGGGCTTACCGATGGGGAAGAAACTAACTTGGGCACCGACCCTAATAATCCCGATACGGATGGCGATGGCCTGACAGATGGCGAAGAAGTATTGGCGGTGGATGATCCAAGCACCGATGCTGTACCTGAAAATGCAACCGATCCTTTGGATGCTTGTGATCCTTTCTTGACGCCAGATTGTAATCCCGAGGATATAGATTTGGCGATAACCAAAGAAGTGAACGAAACGGAAGTGCTGTTGAACTCCAATATCACCTTTACCATTATTGTGGAAAATACCACAATGGATAGGGTGTTGGATATTGTGGTGAGTGACCTTTTGGGAAATGAGTATCAATATCAATCCAGTACTCCTTCCAAAGGAAGTTATGATGAAACCACAGGAGAATGGATCATTGACGAACTTGATGCCGAAGAGCAAGTGACCCTGGAGATTTCGGTAACAGTTACAGAATCTGGAGCCTTGGAAAACACAGCAAATCTTGTGTCTTCATTTCCAAATGATGGTATAGCTGACAACAATACAGCCACAGTGCAAATTCAGGTAAATCGTAGCGGATGCGAGGACCCGGGAACCATTTGTACCATCTTTTCTCCCAATGGAGACGGACGTAACGATACATTGACCCTTGTGGACCACACAAGCTATCCAAATAATTCATTCGAAGTATTCGACCGCTACGGCAACAGCGTCTTCCAAATGAACGGATACGACAGTTCGTGGGACGGTACGGGCAAAAACGGAGATTTGCCCAAAGGCACCTATTTCTATGTTTTGGACCTGAACGGCGACGGAACGGACGTGGTAAAAGGGTGGATTCAAATTGTAAGGAACAACTAAAATGCCAAATAAAAAAGGTTTTTCAAAATACGGAATGGTTCTAGGAGTGCTTTGTATGGCGTTTGGCTACACCCATGCCCAAAAAGAACCACAGTACACCCAATACATGTACAACATAGGCAGTTTTAACCCAGCTTATGTGGGAACTGTGGAGAGTCCTGAAATTATTGGCCTGTACCGTGCACAATGGGTGGATATTCCCGGTGCGCCGACCACCATACGTGGAGGGGCCAACATTCCTTTCAACAACGAAAAAATGGGACTGGGCGTCAACATTGTTAACGATGTACTTGGACCATCCACACAAACCTATTTTGATGTGGCCTATTCCTATCAAATTCAATTATCCGAAGACACTAAACTATCCTTTGGACTTAATGCAGGAGGTTCGTCCTTGAACATTGATTATTCCAAAGGTACTTTTGAAGACCCATCGGACGGTTCCATCTTGGGAGGGAATTATAGCAACTTCTATCCGACCGTGGGTGCAGGACTGTTTATGTACCACAAAGAAGACTGGTATTTAGGACTTTCAGTACCCAATTTTTTGACCAATGCCCTATATAATGATGAAGTGGCGACCATTGTAGAAGACAATATGCAGTTCAATGCCATCGGGGGCTATGTGTTCGAGTTGGGAGAACAAACCAAATTTAAACCGGCCTTTTTGGTGAATTATCTTCAGGGTTCCCCGGTAACCGTAAACCTGTCGGCCAATTTTCAATTTATTGATGCATTGACCATCGGGGCTTCCTATCGGTTTGATAATGCCGTGAGCGGACTGGCTGGATTCCAAATTTCCAACGGAATGTTCATTGGATACTCTTACGATTATAATACCAATGGTTTGGGCGAGTACAGCGGCGGTTCGCATGAAGCCATTTTAAAATTTTATATAGGTAGAGGCGGTTTTGACTTTGGAAACAACAATTCAAAGAACAAAAAATCAAAAAATAAAGGTAAGCAGATAGATTCCCCAAGATTTTTCTAACATGAACCATACAAAAAAAATACAGATAACACTTTTGGCATCCCTGTTGGGTGTGGTTTTCTGCTTCGCCCAAAAAAAGAAGTCTCAAGGCGATGTTTTCTTTTTTCAATACGAATACCAAAAAGCAGTCAATGCATACGAAGAAGAACTTTCCGAAGGTGTGTTGACCAAGCAGCAGTTCCTGAACCTTGCGGACGCTTATTTTGAAACAAATAATTACGGCAAGGCTTCGGAAGCCTATATGAAAATCTATGACCAAGACACTTTGATGGACACGCACCATTACAATAAAATGTTGCAGAGCCTATCCAAAAGTCCGAATGTCGATGGAAAGAGAGATTTTTTAACCAGTATATCATCAAGTTTTCCAAAGGAACTGATGGAGAACATGGAATTCAACAATCAGTTGTTGCAAAATGGCGCGGATGGAAATCAGTTGGAGTACGAAATCTTCAATTTGGAGGGCAATAGCCCCCAAACGGATTTTGCCCCCAGCTTTTACAATGATAAGTTATTGTTCTCCAGCGGGCGTCAAGTCAATAAAAAACTACGGTACGAACCAGGTAACGAAGGCTATTTCAATATTTATGAATCCGAGATTCAACCTAATGGGCAAATTACTGCTCTGCAATCTTTCCAAGAACTAAAGGATACCGATTACCATGAAGCGACACCGTTTTTTTCGCCTGGATTGAACAGTGTGTTTTATGTGCTGTCCAATACGCAAGATGGCGAACTGGCCTTTGATGAAAACGGTAAAAACGCCTTGGCCATTGCAAAGCAAAACATTGGAGGTTCCTACCAATTGTTGCTAAAGGATTTGAGCACCTCTTTCTATTATCCTTTTTACGATGATGCCAGCGGAAAACTCTACTTTTCTGCAGATTTCGAAGAGGGCTACGGAGGAACGGACATTTATTTTGTGTACACCAATAATGGACAGGTAATGTCCGCCCCGATCAATTTAGGGCCACGTATCAACTCATCCGGTAACGAGATCGCACCTTTTATTTTTGAGAACAGTTTTTATTTTGCCTCGGACGTATTCTTCGGACTTGGCGGTATGGACATTTATAAATCCAATATTGAAGACGGAGGTTTCGGAATCCCTATCAATCTGGGAGCACCCATTAATACCGAATTCGATGATTTTGGAATGATCATTAGAAATGATGGCGATGGATTGTTGGGCTATTTCGCATCTAACCGTACAGGCGGAAAAGGTAAAGATGATATTTATGGCTTTAAGGTTGACGAAAAGCCCGGCCTCAAGACCATTACCTTTAAAGGTGCCGTTGTGAATGCGAGCAGTACATCCAAAATAGTGCCTAATGCAACAGTGAGTCTTTGGGATATGAACGGGGAAATGTTGGCAGAGACCACTTCGGATGAAGAAGGCCAATACAGACTGGAAATCCCGTATGAGCCCGAGTTGGTGTTGGATGCATCCAAAGAGCGTTATTCAAGATTTATCAAAAAGTTTGATAAAGATGAGTTGGATGCCTTGCAAAACAGCATTTTTGATGTGCCCATCGCCTTTTACAATGACCTTGTGGAAGAGCGCGAGGGCCAGAAAGTGGTGAAGATGGACGATTTTTATTTCAATACCAGTTCCACACAACTAACGGATGATATCAAAAGCGAGCTTACCAAAGTCATTGATTTTATTGATGCGTTTCCCCGTGCCCAACTCAGAATTGAAACCTACACGGATAGCAGGGGAGGGAGCAGTACCAATTTTCGGCTTACCCAGGCCCGCTCCGATGCCATTAAAAAATATTTGGTGGAAAACGGTGTTCCGGCAAGCAATATCTTGTATTCCGTAGGTTATGGAGAGGACAAAATTTTGAACAATTGTACCAACGGCGTGTTCTGTTTGGAAACCTTGCACAAAAAAAACCAGCGCTCCTTGATTGTTGTTCTTAATGACAACGTGCTGTTTGATTAAAACTAAACCAACAACATCCAACAATAGTACAGCGCAAACAGTGAAAGGAAAATCATCCCACAATAGGTAAGCATTTTTAGTCCCATTTTAGGCTGATGTTCCTTTGGAACATCTTTTCCAGTTACCGTTTTTAGGTTCATCCATCCCAAAAGTGGGGCAAAAACAAAGGACACAAACGTAGCCAACCCCACCAGGTCCCCCATATTGGCACTAAACAGACTGATCACTATCCAATTGATCCATGCCATTGCAATGACCATCAAGGCGAAAGCATGTTTTTGGTTATAGATGTTTTTCTTAGGATATAGTTTTTGAAGCACGTCCAAACTCACACGGGAAATAGCGTCATGGGCTGTCATGCATGTACTGAACATGGTCGCAAAAGCAGCTACAGCAATAAAAAAGTAGGCCCAATTGCCAATATGTGTGGTGAACAGATTGACCAACTGGTCGGCAAAAACCACGGCATTGCCGCTGAGTTCGGTTCCGGTACCATACAGGGTCATCCAACCAATAATCATAAAAAACAGCGCCAAAACAGCCGTTAAAATATAGCCTACGTTAAATTCTTGCAGGGCAAGTTTAAGTGTGGGCTTGTTCTTCATGGTCTTTAGGTTTTCCATGCCCCAAAGGCTCACCCATCCTGATGCCTCTACGGCCGTGGGCATCCACCCCACAAGACCGATTAAAAACAAAATCCCGACCTCATTAAAAATTTCAGGCCTTTGGTAGGATGCAGCATCAGGTACGGGCCCTTTTTGCAACACCATCACCGTTGTGACCAACAAGGCGATAAAAAGTATGGTAATGACCGCTTTCAAGGAATTTTCAAGAAATCGGTACTTCCCAATGATCAAAATCAAACCGATAAAAACAAACAAGCCCAACGATATAACTCCAGCACCCACCGAGCTCACATCGAATAAATTCATGAATAAACCTGCCGTTACCACATAAAGCGCTGCTAAAATGGTAAAGGTGGAAATCAGGGTAACGAAGGCGTAGATGTACAAATAGGTCTTGCCTAAATTGGTGTATCCCTCGATCAGACTTTTTTCCGTTACCGTGGTGTATCGTATCCCAAATTCAAAAAAAGGATATTTGAGCAGGTTGGCCAAAACAATGGGAATTACCATTACCCATCCATATTGTGCACCTGCTTTGGTGGAAAGGACCAAATGTGAGGTGCCAATGGCCATGCTGGCAAACAATAGGCCAGGGCCGAGTGCTTTTAACAATGCTTTCATGCAGCTTGTTTGTTAATTTTCAGGCAGGAAGATATGTTTTTTTTGCTTAAAGTCTTTGGATTCTCCCTTTGATGCAATCCTTTATTCTTTCCCTAAAAGTGATTTTTGGAACAGCTTGAAGATGCGGGTATACTCGTCCGTCCAACTGCTGGGCTCCACAAAACCGTGTCGCTCCACAGGATAAACTGCCATTTCCCAATTTTCCTTGCCGAGTTCGATCAAGCGTTGGGAAAGCCTTACCATATCCTGAAAATGCACATTATCGTCCACCATGCCATGAAGAATCAAAAGGTCGCCTTGCAAACCATCAGCAAAATAAATGGGAGAACTGCGTTTATAGGCCAAGCTATCGGTAGCAGGTGTATTTAAAATTCGTGCTGTATAACCATGATTGTACGCGGCCCAATCCCCAACAGAACGAATCGCTCCACCAGCACTAAAGGTGTCCGGTGCATTGAACATGCCCATAAGTGTGATAAATCCACCGTAGGAGCCTCCGTAAATACCTATTTTATCTGTATCAATACCGTAATCATCCACCAACATTTTGGCACCATCCACTTGATCGGACAAATCCTTGCCGCCCATGTGCCGGTAAATTCCAGTACGCCAATCTCTACCATATCCGGCACTTCCACGGTAATCAATATCAAGAACGGTGTAACCATTATCCACCAACAGGTTGTGGAACATATATTCCCTAAAATAGGAGCTCCACCACTTGTGTGCGTTCTGTAAATATCCCGCACCATGTACAAAAATCACGGCTGCCTTATTTTTTACCGAAGCTTCGGGTTGGTATAATCTTGCGTGAACTTTTGCACCATCCGATGCCTTGAACGTAATGATTTCTGGGTCTTTCCAATCATACGCATTAAATGCATCACTATTGGATTTGGTGATTTGCTCTGCTTTGGGATTTCCACCTGTCTCAACAGGATTATTTTTAATGAACAATTCCGTAGGCTTGTTGGAATACGAGTAGAGAATGGCCATTTTTTCCTCATTGGGGGAAAGCACCACATCATTTCTACCCACCATAGTGGTCAACTGTTCCCATTTTCCACCTTTGAGTGCCATGGAATAGAATTGACGATCGCCCGGATGGGTCTTGTTGGAAGTAAAATACCATCTGTTTTTATCTTTGGATAGGAAAGCATCATAAATTTCAAACTCCCCAGAAGTTAAGGCCTTGGTTTTCTTGTTGTTGATGTCCATGGTGTACAAATGGGAATACCCTGTTTTTTCGGACATGAACCAAATTTTATTGCCATCGGGCATCCATCCTAAATCGCCTCCTCGATAGCGGCCTATGCCTGGACCTCCGATCCAAGCTTCATCATGTTGGCGGTCCAATTGCTCCACTTTGCCCGTTTTTGGATCCAGTAAAACAAGCCAACGGTCTTTGTAATCGTTGGCTTGGATGTCCAAAATAGCTTTGCTGCCATCCATGTTCCAGGTAGGTCCATTAATATATCCGATACGGTCCTCGTTTTCATACGTTTTGTCCGGATAATCCTTGGTGTACTCCGGAACATAGTCCAAACCCTCCAGATTATCCAAAACCACGGGATAGTTTTTGCGGTTTTCCACATCGTACACAAACATTTCGTATTGTGTGGGTTCATCGCCTACTTTGGAGCGGGTGTTTTGATCTTCGGTATAGCCCGATTCCGTTACAAAATGGGGCACAATCGTTCCTTTGGAATCAGGGCGATCCATCAAAATATAAGTGATGTAAGAACCAGAAGGGTCTATTTGCAGACTGATGACCCTTTTTCCATCTGTTTCGAGTTCCAGTGGTTGTAGCGTTTCCAGTTTTTTGCTGATATGTTCCCCAGCATCTCTTTTTGCTTTTCGCTCCTGCAGTACATCAAAAATCTCCAATTGGTCTTGATAGAGCCATTCATCCTTGGTGTTGCGTTTTGGTTCTTTATCCTTGGACTTTACAAAATGTGTTTTTTGTTCCATCAATCCCGAAACAATGTTCCAAGTGTAAAGTTCCCCATCCTTTACAAAAGCTATGCTTTTTCCATCATCGGTAAAATGTGGGTTACTTTCCCGTTCTTGGGTTTTGGTAATGGGCCTGGATTGATGGGTGTCAACATCCAACAAAAAAACATCCCCGTTTTTGGCATAAACCGCCTTTGTTTTGCTTTGGTCGTATGTTAATCTAGATGAGGGGAGAGCATTGGCTTGCAAAAAACCAACTTTTTTAATGTTTTTGCTATTGACGGAGTACGCATAAAGCGAATCGCTCATGGCATTGTCAGGATTCCAATCAAAGTACAAGGTTTTTCCATCGGTGGACCAATAGGGGCTGGACGGCCTATGTCCGACAAAGTCATCCCCTTGCATAATATCCTTTATTTTTAAGGCGGAGATATTCCCCTTTTGAGCCAGTAAAGTGTTGAAAGTGATAAGAAAAAGTACGAACGTCGTAAAAAATCTTCCCATGATGGTTGTAAGGTTTAAAGATGGTTTGTTCTTCAAATATCGTGTATTTTGATGAGTTTGTATTATAAGCTATAAAAATGAAAATTGGGAAAAGCTCCTGTTTTATGCACAGAAAAAGTATCTTTAAAACGCACTAGATGCAAGAAAAATCAATCTATCCCTTTTGGATTATGAGGTAATATATTGATTTTAAGAAAAGTAAAACTAAACCAAACATATATCCATGCAGATAATAGAGAACGGCACTGTTTACGATGCGATCATAGTAGGCTCGGGAGCAGGAGGGGGCATGTCGGCGAAAGTTTTGTCGGAGGCCGGCCTTAAGGTCGCCGTGGTCGAGGCGGGCCCCTTTTTCGACCCTGCGAAGCCGGAGCACCAGACGCAGTTGAAATGGCCCTATGAAAGTCCAAGAAGGGGAAAAAGTACCCGGTTCCGTCCTTTTGGCGATTTTGATGCGGCCTATGGCGGCTGGGACATCGAGGGGGAGCCCTACACCCAAGGGGAGGACACGAGATTCGATTGGTTCCGTTCCCGGATGCTGGGGGGTCGGACGAACCACTGGGGGAGGATCTCCCTGCGTTTCGGCCCGAAGGACTTCAAGCACAAGGACGTTGACGGGCACGGTGACAACTGGCCCATAGGCTATGATGACGTAAAGCCGTATTACGAYAAGGTGGACAAGATGATCGGGGTGTTCGGCACCAACGAGGGGCTTCCCAACGACCCGGACGGTTTCTTTCTGCCACCGCCCAAGCCCAGGCTCCAYGAACTKTTYTAYATCAAGGGGGCGAAAAAGAGCAATATCCCGGTGTACCCATCGCGTATGTCGATGAGATCAACGAGGACAGGGGCGTGTGCTTCTAYTGCGGGCAGTGCAACCGYGCCTGCCAGGTGTACGCCGATTTCTCCGCGGGGACCTGCCTTATCTTCCCGGCACAGAAGAACGGTGGCCAGATCGACCTTTTCGTGAACTGTATGGTCCGTGAGGTGACCACGGACGAAGAGGGCAGGGCCACGGGCGTATCCTACATCAACAAGGAGGACAGGAAAGAATATAAACTGAAGGGCAAGGTAGTGGTCCTTGGGGCCTCGGCCTGCAGTTCGGCACGTATACTCTTGAACTCGAAGAGCAAACAGCATCCGAACGGGCTGGGCAACAGCAGCGATGTGGTGGGCAAATACCTGCACGATTCCACGGGGGCCGATAGGGCGGCTTTTGTACCGGGGCTGATGAACCGGAAGGTGTCCTACAACGAAGATGGTGTAGGCGGCATGCACGTGTACTCCCCTTGGTGGGGCGACAATTCCAAGCTCGATTTTCCGCGTGGCTACCACATCGAGGTTTGGGGCGGCATGGGAATGCCGAGCTACGGCTTCGGCTTTAACGTGAACGAGTTCAACAAGTTCTTCGGAACCAAGGTGGGCGGCTACGGGGACGTGCTGCGCAGCGATGCGAAGAAGTACTACGGGGCGGTCGTTGGAATGGCCGGAAGGGGCGAATCCATCGCCCGGAAGGAGAACTACTGTGAGATCGACCCGACCACGGTGGACGAGTTCGGCATCCCGGTACTGAAGTTCCACTATCAATGGAGCCAGTTGGAGATCAACCAGGCGAGGCACATGCAGGATACCTTCGAGGAGATCTTGGTCAATATGGGCGGTGAGCCCTTGGGGGACAAGCCGGGGAAGGAGACCAACTACGGGCTTCACAACCCTGGGCGGATCATCCAYGAGGTGGGGACCACCCGGATGGGCAATGACCCGAGGACCTCTGTGACCAACAAGTACCAGCAGTTGCACGATGTGGACAACGTGTTCATCGTGGACGCGGGGCCTTTCGTGTCGCAGGCGGACAAGAACTGTACCTGGACGATACTGGCGCTCTCGATGAGGGCATCGGAGTACATTGTGGAGCAACTCAAACAACAAAACATATAGGGAGATGGACAGAAGAAAGAGTTTAAAGTCGATAGTACTGGGCTCSGTGGCCGGTGGACTGGCCATGCACGGGTGCAAGCCCGCTACGGARGGCACGGAACTGACAGAGGCCCCGAAGATCACCTACCCGGGACGGGTGCCGCAGGAAACRGAACTGATCAACGAACTACRGGACGAACAGTTCCTSAACCCGCACGARRYGGAGACATTGACCGTGCTSTGCGACCTTATCCTGCCCCCTTCGGAGGAGTACAARGGGGCRTCGGACGCCGATGTKGTGGGCTTCATCGAGTTCATGGCCAAGGACGAGGAGACCCTGGGRCCTGATATCCGCGGGGGCATCATGTGGCTGGACCACAAGGGCAACACGGAGTACGGGACGGAGTTTGTAAAGTCCACAGAGGACCAGCAGAAGGAAATTTTGGACGGTATCGCTTACTACGACCCTGAGGTACCGGGCAAYGAGCGTCCCTTTGAGGTGAACTTCTTCTCSTTGGTGAGGAACCTGACSATGACGGGCTTCTAYACGAGCAAGATCGGGATCGAGGAGATCGGTTACAAAGGGAACCAGCCGAACGTATGGGACGGCGTTCCGGAGGATGTACTGGAACAGCACGGGGTAAGCTACGACGAGGAATGGCTCGCCAAATGCGTGGACCAGAGCAAGCGGGGCATCATCGCAGAGTGGGACGAGGATGGCAATTTGTTGACATAATAAAGGTTTCACTAAAAAATAAAAAGCCCTGGCCTTTCAAAGGCCAGGGCTTTTTTAATTTATGTTGATGATGTTATAAGGCTTCCAAAGCTATGATGTCCACTTCCCCTGATATATGTAGGTCGTTGCCTGTAACATTGTCTAATGCAGGAATGGTGAACGCGAATGAAAAGGTCAGGTGTTTGGCGGTGGTATCGTAGGTAACATCCTTAATTATGTCATCATCTTCAGGGGTAAAAAAAGGCCAATTACCGTCCACAACAAAATATTTATTGTCATCCCCCACAACTGCATATTCGTTGATTTGAATATTGAAAAGGTCTATGCTTTGGGAGTCCTCCCCTGGATTGGTAACCTCGAATGTGATTTTAACAAAAGAATTTGTGTCATCTTGGTTTTTATCTGGGACACTAAGGAAACGCCTTATATCGAAAAAATAAGTGTTGCCACCAAAGTTAACATTATTGTTGATAGGTAATTCAGCAGGGTCAATAGGTGTAAACTTAAACGATGTGGAGTCTTGGAACAGTACATCATCCACTCTCTTTCCCTCCATTTCAAGAGTGATATATCCATATTGGGTTAATTCATCAAAGCCTACCCCATTTTCTCCATCTTGCCCATCTTGCCCATCGGCACCATCTTGCCCATCAGTGCCATCTTGCCCGTCTTCACCATCTTGTCCGTCTTCACCGTTTTTGCCATCGGCACCATCTATTCCATCAACTCCGTTGATTCCATTTTTTCCATCGACCCCATTTTTTCCATCGATTCCATCTTCACCATCAGAACAAGAGACCATGGCTATGCCAAGTGCAAGAATGGCAATGCTAAAAAGTTTAATTAGTTTCATAGAATATAAATTTTAAGACAAAGGTAGTTTTGCTATTTATTTAAAAGAGAGGTAATTGATGGATGCCAGGTTTAAATTGACAGATGGGTGTTTTGAATGGATATACGAAATTGAAAAAGTTCATATATTGAATAAAAAGACATTATACTTAGTTTAATTGAAGTGAAGATAACCGCCCATTATCCCAAAGAGCCCCTCAATCAAATTTTTAGGGAATGTTACTATATCCACCTTGAGAGTGATTATGGTACGGGGCAGATTCCCGTAATTGATGATTGCTGTTATGATTTTGTATTTTTCAAGGAGGCTTCGGGTGCTTTTTATTATGGTGTGGACTCGCGAAAAGTCGCTATCCATAGCAAGGTTTTTACCATTCACAATGTAACGCCACCGTATCGGATTGAAGCAGCAGGTTCGCTTACTTTTTTTACGATAAAGCTGCAACCTTGGGTGAACGCCCATTTTTTTTCGTCGTTACAACAATCGGCTGTGGTGGATATAGTAAATACTGATGCAACTTTGTTGCGGTTTCACAATAGTGTTTTTAAAGTGGATGAGTTCTCCGATAGGTTTTCTTTGGCAATGGAATTTATGCAGGGCAACATGTTTGAACCGACACCCTCGATGGAATTGGTGCGCGAACTCTGCAATTATATTTATGAAAAACAGGGAAAAGTAACAGTGAACCAACTGAGTGAATATTTTGAGAAATCGAGGCAATATTTGGGCAAGGTTTTTAAAAAAGAAGTGATGTATTCGCTAAAAAAATTCATTATTACCGTTCGGATATTGGATTTGGTCAAGTTCAAAGCCAAAAACCCTGATATTTCCCTTACGCAGCTCAGCTACGATTATGGCTATTTCGACCAAGCACATTTCATCAACGATTTCAAAAAGGTTTGTGGAGTTGTACCCTTACAGTTTTTCAATAATTTACCTGAGTTTTTGTTGCGACACCAATAGTTTCCATTTTTACAATTATTTTGATGAGGCTTGTGCCTTCTTTGCACAAACAAATTGATTATGAGGAATTATTTGATTGTTTTGATGGTATTCTTGTCAATGAGTTGCCTTGAGGACAGGAAAAGGGCTGTGCAGCTTTCATCAAAAATGGAAGCAGTAAAGGATTCTGTAGATACTTATTTTTCCAAACTTACGGAACTGAAAAAATTCAACGGGGTTGTGTTGGTCTATAAAAATGATACGCTATTGCTCAATAAAGCGTATAATTTAAATAATAAGGGCACTACATACATAACAACCCGTTCACAGTTTGATATCCATTCGGTTTCCAAATTAATGACCTATTATTTGTTGGCCAAATTGGAGCACGAAGGAGAACTTTCCATAGACCAGACCTTAAACAATTATTTTGAAGACTTTCCCAAAGGGAAAGAAATCACACTTGAGATGTTATTGAAACATACATCGGGTTTGCCAAGGGAGTTGGTGGGTTTTGAAGGTGAAGAGTACGACTTGACCTCCAGTGAGATTATAGAGTTGGCCAAAAAGCAATCTTTGTTGTTTGCTCCTGGAACCAATGTGCAATATTCCAACGTGGGGTATGAACTTTTGTACGGCATTGTCTCAAGGGCTTATGATAAACCTTTTGCCCAATGTGTTGTGGATGAAATTTTTGAACCCTTGCAAATGGATTCGAGCGGGGCGCATTTTTTTGTCAAGGAAAACCGGGTCAAAAATATGGCCCAAAACCATGTGTTGAAGGATAATGAATTAGTACAGATAGATAATATTCAGCACGACGAATTCCGAACAGCCCGATTGTTTTCTACTGCAAACGATTTAAAGAA
Organism: Allomuricauda sp. TY007; assembly: GCF_010468565.1. Taxonomy (GTDB): domain Bacteria; phylum Bacteroidota; class Bacteroidia; order Flavobacteriales; family Flavobacteriaceae; genus Flagellimonas. The sequence goes on along the minus strand of NZ_WUEG01000004.1, from coordinate 251,276 downwards.
GTTTATAGATCATGTAAAACAAGAACCCTATGCTTCATTTTTAAAAGATGGGAACGGGGTCATTGCCAAAGATGGTGGTTCCAAGGGCATCAGGGCACAAGTTTATACCGATTTACAGAACAATTTTGATTTTGTATTGCTGGCCAATTATGACGGGATACCGTTTTTTGACACTATTGATGATATGGTAAAGCTAATGATGTCCCAACCTGTAAAATATCCAAAGGAAATCAATAGAAATTCCATTGTTGTTAAGAAAGAAGTGCTTCAGCAGTATGAAGGCTCCTATACTTTTGCCGATTTTGACGGATTGGTCTTGGAGGTAAGACTTGTAGATGGGCAATTGGCTATTTTTCAGGAAGGGGATAAAGTAGGGGGGCTACAAGCAGAAACCCCGACGGTGTTTTTTGAGGATCCAAAAGCTGCCGAATCTTTTGAGTTCATCAAAAATGAATCCGGCTCTTTTGATGCATTAATGGGGTGGAAAGGTATTGTTGTGGAAGGTAAGCGGAACTAATTTTTCACTACTAAGAAAAAAAACCTGTAAACAACATTATGTTTACAGGTTTTTTATGTACTCGAGGCGGGAGGTTAATAGTAGGATATCAATCAATTTTTTTAAACCTATAATATCAGTAAATACAGGAGGTTTGTCCCGTGTGAGTTTATTGATGTTGAATTGTGTTGAATTAAATTGGCTTTTGGTTGTCTAAATGTTGTCTAAACTTTAAATTTACTACTCGTAAACAGAGAGTAGATGTCTTCCATAAGATTTCAAATTCAGAGTAAGTCAGAGAATGCCAACATTTATGTACGTATATCGCTTGCCAGAGGTAAGGTTTGGAAAAGAAAAACTGGATATACTGTAAATCCTAAATTTTGGAGCAAGACAAAAGGTATGCCCATTCAAAAAGATGAGCACCTTAAAAGCCTAAAAGCGAATTTAAATAGTTTCAGCATTAAGCTCGAGAGGGGCATGAATAAGGCTGTAAAAAACGGGGTTCCGATAACAGGTGAATGGCTGGAACAGGAGATTTCTGTTATTAATAACTCAAAACAAACAATAGAACTTGATGTTCTTGTTAATTATATCAATCATATCATAGATACTGCCAGCTCTAGGCCAAATCAAAAAGGAGGAATAGGGCTGTCGGAAAGGAGGGTAAAAGGTTATATCACATTTAGAGGGGTTATAGAGAGATTTGAAAAAGATTTCAGAAAAGGGAAACCAATATTGATCCGTGAAGTTGACTTGCAATTGGTTGAGTTATTTAAAAAATGGCTTTTTTCAAAAAAATACTCCATTAACTATGTCGGAAAAAACGTTGATAATTTAAAGGCTGTTTGCAATGATGCCGATAGAAACGGAATTGAAACCTCATCTGCTTTAAGGAATATCCGCAGTTTTTCGGAACAAAAGGAACCTGAAGCCATCATTTATCTTTCTGAAGAAGAGCAATCAGTAATTGCAAATAAAGAATTAAAGCGGGATGCGTTGGTGAATGCCCGGAAATGGCTTTTACTTGGTTGTCTTATTGGGCAGAGAGGCAGTGATCTCCTGAAATTGACCGAGAATGACATAAAGCAGCTAGAAGGTATCAGAGTTATTGAAATCAAACAAAGGAAGACGGGTAAACTAGTAGCAGTTCCATTATTGCCTGAGGCCGAGAATATTTTGAAAGATGGATTCCCATATCAGATTTCGTTGCAAAACTTCAACGAATACATCAAGGAAATTTGCAAACTGGCCAAACTGGATACTCCTACACCTGGCCTTAAAAGACATAAAGCTAAAAAAGGAGAGAAAAAGGGAATAAAGCCAAGTGTGAAAGGTATTTACCCAAAACATGAGTTGATAGGAAGCCACGTATGCCGTAGGTCGTTTGCAACCAATTTTTATGGAAGGATACCAACCCCAATACTTATCAATATAACGGCTCACTCAACCGAAAAATTATTCTTGCGTTACATTGGAAAAACTACCTATGATAATGCGTATCAAATGGTGGAATATTTCGGTAAACTTCAAAGCAAGAGCAAGAAGGAATCGAATTTGACGGTGTTGAAGAATAATGTTGTGTGAAATATTTATTATGAACGGACCTAAAAAGAAAAGACTTCAGTCAGATACCAAAGCACCGGATAACATTGTGAATATGACGGTAAGGGAAAGGATTGATAGGGAACTCGTCATAATAGATACAATTTTTAGAAGTCAGTTAGGGGAAATTAATTCAGATAGATTATTGATAGGTGAACCCAAATACCTAAGATTTTTGTTCAGCGTCCAATCCGATACGGAGCTATTTAAAATTGAATCATACATTTCCCATTATTCAAAAAGAATAGAAAAGTCTATCAATAACACGTTATTGCAAAATGAATTAAGGGGTTATCATAAAAGGGCCAATGAATTGATAGACCTCTTTAATTTTAAACTTACCGAAGAAAGTGTAATTGTAAAGGCCTATAGGGATAACTTACCAGAATCCTTTGAAGAAAAATTGGATTACCAAAATCAACACTCTGCCGTAGTCTTGGTCAATCATCTTAAAATATCGAAAATCATTTTTGGGGCCTTTAATAGCTTTCAAAAGGATGGTTTTTCATGGGAAACAAGGAATCATAATTACGTTTCAACAAATTATGAACTTGCTATCTTTTGTGAAAAATTATGTCGTTTCGTAGCTGATTGCGGTATTATAAAATTAAAGAACAACAACAAATTAAGCTTTGATTCTACTGACAAAGGAATTGAAAAATGTTTTGAAAGTGGTTGGTTCGAAGTCGGTTTAAAATTTGCATCTGGAGAGGCTCAACTTGCTGCGAATCGAAAGAATCAAGAAGGATTAAGTTGGGACTATGTGACAAAGGAATTAGGGTTGGACCCCAAAAAACACAGACCGTATTTGTCAGAAACATGGAACGATACCAATAAGACTTCCGATAAGAATATTTACAATAACAAGGATAAGGTAACGACTATTATTAACTATTGTGAAGAAAATGGAATCACGGTAGTAGATGACTTCATGAATAAATTATCATTCGATTAAACCAAGCTAAACTTCCTTTTTATTAACTCCAAACGGTACTGAATCAGTACCAAACTCGTACGGTACCAAGTGTTAGTACCAATCTATGGAGTGCAATTTTGCTTTCATAACATCAAAACTAAGGTTATGGAAGGAAATCAAATCATTTTACAGGGTATTAGTGAAGCAAGCCTCGTCGGTAGGATTAAATTGGCCATCAAGGAGGTCTTGGAAGAAAATACCGTTGATTCCGATTCTACTGATAAAATCGGATTACTGACCAGGGATGAGGTATGCCAATTGCTTAAAATAAATAGAACAACACTTTGGAGCTATACTAAGCAAAAAAAGCTAAAGAGCTATGGTATCGGAAACCGTGTCTATTACAAGAAGAATGAGGTTTTAGATGCCGTAAAACCCCTAAAAAAATAAGCCCATGGAAATGATGATCAATGGGCTAAATTCGTTGGAGAGCGAACAGTTCAAAGATAGGCAATTATTTATATCCTTCTTGCGAAAAAGGATTGAGAGTGGTACAGGCTCCAGTATCGAATCACTCCGGGAGGAAAATTCAGAAGAAAGACTTTTCTACTTAGGTGCGTATTATGTAACTACTACCAAAAAAGCGTTATGTGAAGCCTTGGATATCCCAATTGAAGCTGCTTGCCGGTATAAAAGAGCAAGGGAAAAAGATGGGGTTTTGAAGCAATCAGAGGAGGACGTAATTTGCCCTGTCACCAGACATCCAGCAAGGCTGATCAGCACCAATCCCAAGGAGTTTAAAAAACTACACAATTCCAATCAACTCAAAATATTCACCACATGAAGGCAATGAGCAAATTGATTGGATTGTCGATGGAACTGCAAAGGAAGCAATACCCAACCATACCAGAACACGCGAGACCCAAGCCCAAGTACACCGATAAAACCAGTAACGGTTTGACCAAGTGCATAATTGATTGGATAAATTTCAACGGATACCAAGCCGAACGTATTAATTCTATGGGCAGGCCATTGGACACAAGAAAATCAGTTAAAGATGTGCTTGGCCGCACTAGGACGGTCGGATCCATAAAATGGGTAAAGGGACAATCGCAAAACGGAACAGCAGATATTTCCGCCACTATAAAGGGCCGTTCAGTTAAGATTGAGGTTAAATGTCAAGGATCTGGGGATAGGTACCAAAGTCAAGCGCAAAAGGAATATCAAAAATCAATTGAAAAGGCGGGGGGTGTATACATCATTGCCAGAACGTTCCAAGGCTTTATGAATTGGTACGATAGATTTGTAAATGCAAGGATATGAGGGATGAGCGATATTTTAATTTTCCTATTCAACTTTTAAGTGGCTACCTGGGCAAACCAAAAGATACTCTTGATAACATCATTGATTATGCCATTTACAAACACACTTTAGAATTCGAATACGATAATGGCATCGAAAGCATGACCAAATCCGCAGCTAAATTTTTTGGTCTTTCCGTGCCCGATAAGCAATGGGTTTATGAAAAAGGAAAAGAGCTATATCGAAAATTCCCTGTTGATGGACCAAAGGTGGGATTATCCAAGTCAATTCTTTGGGACTATTATAAGAACGATAAAACAGAATTTCAACACCTATGTTTATTAGGTTTCTTGGGAATCAAAAGCATTTTACAAAACAAGGCCTATTGCAAAATGAATAATAAGTTCTGGCTATCCAGAATGGATGGAAAAGCAAAATCTGTGAATGACATATCAGAATTATCTCCAGTGATTAGGTCTTACGCAAATGAATATCAAACCAGAAAGATCAAAACTGAACTAAGGGATAATTGGAACCTTGTGACCTATTCCAGATACACGAGAGGTTTTTACGTCAGTTTCAAAATGGAGCTTGAAGAATTGATCTATGAAGCAGAAAAAAGAAGAAAATCCACTCGTGAAAAGCAATCAAAATTTGAAGAAAAAATAGCCCTCGAAAGGGTACTAAAAAGGTTGTATGGATAACACGACCATTGCACGACCTATAAAAAAGAGTTTTTCAACAATTGTTTTTTTACTCTCATACTGGTTTTAAAATGTACACGACCTATAAAAAGATATTGTAGAAAGAACTTTTAAAAATAACTTTTAGAAAGACATTGAAAAAGGTGTTTTCACTTTTTTTGGTTGAAAATGACAATCAAAATGAAGTATTTGGAAGTCATTACGCGCGTAGAGGACTTTGAAAAAAAATTGAAAAAGAAAAGAAAAAATTCCGGCCAAAAAGAAAAGAATTTATGGACATATTCCAACAACAAAAACAGTTTATACAAATTAAATACAAGTTAAGTGCAACATTCTCTGATTAAGTCTATTGTGTTGATTTAGATGAGGTAATTTTAAACCAAAGTAGTTAAAAATAGTTATGGCCAATACGACTGGAAAAAAATTCGGTGGAAGAAAAAAGGGAACCCCAAACAAGCAAACCAAGGAATTTAGAGAGCGGTTATCAACTCTTTTGGATGATAGATGGGACACGTTCATTCAGGATCTCGACAAGATGTCGCCTAGAGAGCGCGTGGACACTATGGTAAAATTGATGGAATACACTATTCCTAAACTTAGCCGCACGGAAATAGACGATGTGACGGACATTGAGAAGATAATGCAATTAAGCCCAGATGAACGTCTGGCCAGATTGGAAGAACTGAAGAAATTAAAAAAAGTGGTGTGATATGGACCTAAAGAAACAGTTTGAACTTTATCGTGATGCATACATAGTGGACCATCCGTGTTTCAACGTGGGAATACTTTGTAAAACGATTGATTTTGATGAGGAATTCAAGCCTTTGCCAAAATTGTACAATGGAACCGCTCAAAATAGATGGGCCATGCCAGGATTCATTCCGACATTTTCAAGGATTTTCGAGGGCAATCCGCTTGCAATTGATCCGAATATTGAACTGGAAGAGCCACCGAAAAACGAAACACTTGAAAAGCTGCTAGATCTTTTCATTGAACCAGTCTTTAACAATGGGATAAAATATTACAAAAGCGAAGAAATCAAGGCCCTTGGCATTAACCATCAATGGTTCAAGGTCATATTCATTAGCGAGAACACTAACTATTTTTTAAACTGAAACTATGGTAACACACGAACAGGCAGAAGTGATAAAAGAGTATTTGGATGTATACCAGATGCACTTTTTTGATGGAACTAGACTGGCAAAGTTGGAGGAAGTGAATCGAAGCGTAAAGGCTGGTACCCCACGTTATCCTGAAATTATGGCCATGATGGGACTGGATTCGGACAAGGACAAGCAGACATCGGAGGAAATTGTCAAAAGAGAGATGCAATTGGCCAAAGAACGAAGGTTGTTGTATTTCGATGAAATCAAGGCCATTCACAATCAATTGTCAGATATGGGAATAGATGAAAGGGTAAAAAGAATACAGGAATCATTGCATTTAAAGGTCATTGTAAACCACAAGGATAACATCATGACCGAAGATGCCATGGGTATGAGCGAAGCTGGCACTTTAATGAGCATTATACGAGACAAATTGTAACTGAACACTAAACTTTAAAATTTGAAACTATGCCAAACGGGAAAATTACGGGCAGAGATCTAATTGATAATAGCGCATTCCAGGTCTTTGAGCAATTGCAAGGACAAGTATTAGAGAGCATTAAAAAAATGAATAACCTTGGAACGGCCATGAGGAACGCTTCAAGCCCAGCCGAATTGAGAAATGCAACGAATCAAAGTTTAACTGCAATCAAAAATGCAGATGGTGCACTTGAGAAAATGACAAGGACCACTATCAAGTATAGGCAGCAAAATAATACAAATCTAGCGCAGTTACGATCTTTGAACAGTGCATATCAGCAGCAGAGTAGGCTTCTTATATCTCTAAGGCAAAGACAAAAGGACCTCAACATCCAAAAAGTACAAGGAGCGAAATTGACCAAGGCGCAAGAGGTAGAACTAAAAAGATTGACCGCTCAAGTACGAAGACTGGATGCAAATCTTAAGAAAGTTGATTCTGCTGCAGGCCAGTTCGGGAGGAACGTTGGAAACTACCCAAAAGTTTTAGGGACCGCTACACGTTCGTTGAGAGCATTTGTAGGGGCTTTTGGCTTTACCAGTGGCATTTTTTTGATGGCGCAGGCATTACGGGAGACTTTCCGGATATTTAAGGAGTTTGATCAAGCACAAGCAGATTTAGCAGCTATCTTAGGTAAATCCAGAAAGGAAATCGTAAACCTTACAAAGCAAACCAAGGAATTAGGAGCAACTACTGCTTTTACCGCTACACAGGTGGCTCAACTCCAATTAGAATTGTCTAAACTTGGGTTTTCAGAAGATCAGATTCTTGCATCTGCTGCGGCCATAGAGCAATTGGCAATTGCAACGGGAGTAGATGCAGCAAGGGCAGCAAAGTTGGCCGGGGCAGCTATAAGGGGATTCAATTTGGACGCGGAGGAAGCTATAAGGGTTTCTTCAGTGCTTGCGGTATCAACAACCAAGTCAGCATCATCCTTTGAGACATTGGAGGTTGCATTGCCCAAGGTTTCTGCAATAGCAAAGGCTTTCAATTTTACCATTGAAGACACGGTTGCATTACTTTCCGGGCTACAGAATGCAGGTTTTGAAGCCAGTATCGCCGGAACTTCATTAAGACAGATATTCCTGCAGTTGGCTGATTCCAATGGTAAACTGGCCAAACGGTTAGGTGGCAATGTCAGGAGCTTTGATGAGTTGGTTGCTGCCTTCAAAAAAGTAGAATCGGAGGGAATTGATCTTGCTGAAGCATTTGAATTGACCAATGCGAGAAGTGTTGCGGCCTTTAAAGTGTTTCTACAAGGTGCGGATGACCTCAAAACTTTAAGGGACAGTATAACTGATGTAAATGGTGAACTAAAGAAGCTAGCGGATACTAAATTGGATTCACTGAAAGGTGAAATAACCTTGCTCAATTCGGCATGGGAGGGATTGGTCCTTTCAGTTGAGGACGGAACCGGCTCAATTTCCAAGTTTTTTAAGGGTGCGGTCAAAGGGATTCGATCGGTATTTGAACTACTAAAGGACTTAAACTCATCACCAGAGGAGTTACAGGAAGCCTTTAACAAGGGGCTTAGCCTTGAAGCCTACGAAGAGGCTTTGAACAACCTGAAGATAGATTCCATAAAAACGGGCAAGACAATTGCTGAGGTTGCTAGGGACAATTTCTTCAAGTTCACGAATGAAGCCGATATTGCCCGTGATGAAGTCAATAGATTAAAGGAAAGCATCAAAAACGCCAATGAACAGATAAAAAAAGGCGGGCCGGTAGCAGAAGCCTATAGCAATGAACTTGTTTATTTGGAGGAGGATCTTAGCAAGGCTAGTAAAACCCTTGCAATAAAAGAAGGAAAGTTAAAGGCAGTAAATGAAGCCATAAGGAAGAACATCATAGCCACCAAAGAGGGCAGTAAGGAGGAACGTGAAAAACAGAAATTCCTGCTTGGGACCATTGGGTACTATGAAAACTACATTCAAGAACTGGTAAAATTACAGAAGAACACGGCACGAAATGAAGCCGAATTTGATAGTTTCCAGAAAGAGATCGATAAGGCAAGAGTTAAAATATTACAGTTGCAAAGTGCACTTGTCAAGTTTGAGGGAAAGAAAGTGGTACTTGATCTAAATATCAGCGACAAGGAGTTTGAAAAAGCTTTGAACAATGCTGAAAAAGCGGTACAAGAATGGATTCGGAACTATCAAATACAGCTTGATAATGCCGAATACTACACTGAGTTAAAAGCAGATGCCATTCAAGGAATATTCTCAGGGGTATTCAATACCTTTTCCAAGGAATTCAACTTTGACTTTTCCAGTCTTGATTTTGTATTTGATTCCATAGCTGATAAACAAAATAAACTCTTCTCGAGAGAGAATGTTGATGATTGGGCCAACTTTACCAAAGGCGCAATAGGGAGTGTATTGGATGCTTCACTGAACAGATATGAAATTGAAATTCAAGAAGCACAAAGGGCGAGGGACCTCATCATTAACAATGACCGAGCAACTGAAAAACAGAAAAGGGCAGCGGAGAAAAAATACGATGAGGAAATTCGAAACATAAGAATTAGGAGGGCCAAGGCCGAAAGGGATGCCACTTTAATAAGGATCGCATCCGATACCGCCGCTGGTATTGTAAGCGCACTTGCCCAGATTCCAAAGTTTGATTTTGGAATATCGGCTGCGGCTTTTGCCGCTTTCATAGCCGCTACGGGTGCTGCACAAGCTGCATTGGTAGCATCGCAGCCTCTTCCCCAATTCTTCAAGGGAAAGAACCTTATGGACAATTACGAGGGTCCGGCCACTTGGGGGGAGCGCGGAAAAGAGGTAAAGATTGGCTCAGATGGCAGCGTGGAGGTGTCACCGAACAGAACAACACCTTTGTACGTCAAAAAGGATGATATCATTACACCTTCTATTGATGACTTCAACCGTAGAATGAAGCAACCAAATTCCGAAGTGTTCAAAAGAGTGTCAAGGTCGTTGCAGGACGATACCGAAACGAGGTCTAGGATTGTAATGGTGAAATCCGATTCGGATACAAAGACAATTGAAAAAGCTTTTGAGCGTGTCATGCGCAAATATGCCAATAGGCCCATCCATGTAAACGCCAAAGTGGTCGATGACCGAAAAGTAAAAAGTTACTTGTAAGGCAGGAATATTCAGGTTTTTTTATTCATGATGAAGATATTTCGTGGATCACCACGCGCGTGTAGGAAGATTTTATTCATATCACACCGCGTGCGCGTGTATCGATAGACAAATATTTGATTTTGTAGGAATTTGCCCTATATTTAATGGACTCCCCCTTATTTTGATAATCAAACCAAAACCTAAACATTATGAAAAGGACGATGCTTCTTCTCATGGCTGGAATCCTATCCAGTTGCATTAACAATTCAAATAGTAGCGAACTAGAAAAATTAAAGACGGAAAACAAGAAATTGACCGTGATGGTTGACAGTCTTTTAAAGACTCCAGAGAACCGATATAACAAAGCTTATGGCTTACTAGAGCAAAATAACGATTCGTTGGCCTTATCAGAATTAAAACAATTGGTCCAATATTACCCAAAATCCGACTATGCAGAAAAGGCTGTTGATGAAATTTCACGAATCGAGGCTGAACAAAAAAAACAAAAGGAAGAAGAGGAACGAATAAAAAGATTGGGGTTTAAAGCGGTCAAAGCCGCAACTAAGATAAAATATGATTACTTGACTTTGAATTTTACCGATATTCAATTCAGGGAAAACTTTGTTTTTGATTCCTACGATGATAGATATCATTATCGGAGTGCCGAAAGGGGCAGTAAATACCTTGTGGTCAGGGTTTCAATTACTTCCGAGGTCAACAACGCATCATTGCCTAGAATTTTGGCGTATGCATTGAAAGACGGTGAACTTATTAGCATAACACCTCTAGGATTGAGGTATGAGTTTAGAAGATGGGAAGATTATGGAAGCTACCTTGGGAACAATGCCGATTATGGGAATGATTTTGCCCAGATTAGTACGATTGGATTTAATTTGGGAAGCCAAATTTCAGAAAGTGAATTCAAGGGTTTCCCTATTTATGTCGTCATGCAAAAGACCAAAGCATTTCATAGAAATGAGGGGAGGTTTGACAATCCTCCAGTTTCTTATAAAGCTGATGACCACAACTACAAAAATATTTTGACTCTGCAGGATTTTAGCGATACCGGGGATTATTTACTGGTCAAAAGGTTGTGATTTTTAGATTAGTTGACAATGCCATATTTGTATAGAGTGATTCCATCATCTGTGATGCGAAATATTTTACCCTCTTGAAATGCAATGCTACATGAAGATAGGAGCGTAAATTCATAACTGTAAAAGTTAATCTCCTCCAGCCAAGGGTCTATTTTCATTACAAAATCATAATACCATCTGCCACCTTCGCCCATGGCCTCTAGGATCTTCAACCCTCGTACTGTAATGGAGTCCAATATTTCCAGTAGATGACTCAATTTTTCAAAAGTAATATTTCCATTGATGTATGACCTGAAAAGATTGCCCATTATCTTAGATTTGATGGTTCGATTGAATCTTTCATTGTGAAGCAATATCAGCTCTAGTACTTGAATCCGAAATTTTGGATTTTGATCAAATCTCCTTTTGAATCCTGACAGTTTTTGATTTGAAACATTTCCTTTGTGAAACTCACTGAGAAAAGTCAACAAGTTCCGGATATGGTTCCTTTTATTGAACTCTTTCCCAACATTGTAGAAAGCAGTTGCTGTTTTCACAATGGGGATTTGTGACAAAAGTTCGTTTTCAATAATGAGATCCAGCCCTACTTCGGTGAAATCCTTTGACAGGTCCAAATTGGTTTTAAAAATTTCGGATTCGACCTCATCAATCAATGAACGGTTGTCGGAATGCGCTAGGTTATCCATCCCCTTTTCTTTTCATCGCTCTTTTCTTTCTGTTCCTTATCTGGCTATTCCTGAGCACACCCATAACAATCTCGGTGGCCTGGGCATCGGTCATTATCGGCTTTCTTTTCGGTGGAACGGTGACTTCCGCTTTCCTGACCCCGAGCATGGCGTAGAGTCTTTCTCTCTCCTCTTCTGGAAGGGCGTTGATGATTGGCAAAATGTTTTCGGCTGTCATGTGGCTATTGTTTGTCGATGAGGTTTTTCAATTCATCCATAGATGATATTTTGTGAATTACGTTTTGGTATTGAACAAATCCAAATGGTTCACTATCTCCTGCCTTACTTGAAAACAAATCTTTAACCTCAACATCTAAGGCATCCGCAATTTTTTGCATGGTTTCAAGTGTAGGATTCCCATTGATTAATTTGCTCAACCCGACAGGGGACATCTTCAGTTTTTCGGCAAGTTCAATTTGGGTCCTGCCCTTTTCCTTTAAAATTTCCTTTACTCGTATCATATTATTGGTTTTTGACAAAAATAAACATTAATGTTTAATTAAAGGCAATATTATTATACCTAAAAGTTAAATTTAATTTGGATAATATTATATTTATGTGTTATATTTGAACCATAGAATTAAACATAAAAGTATAATAAAATGAAGTCAACCACTAATTTCCGCAGTAAAGTATTCAAAAGAGCGCATGAGATAGCTAAGAGAACCAACAAAGGATTTGCCGTATGTCTAAGTAAAGCCTGGGCATTGTACCGTCTGGCCAAGGCCATGACCAAAAAAGATGAGGTTTGCTTTACCTACGAGAAAAAAGACGGATCGCTAAGGCGTGCCCATGGTACCTTAAAGGATGTTGGCCGCTTTATCAAGGGAACCGGGAGAACCTCATCGGGCGTGTTCCATTATTGGGACCTTGAAGCGGTAGCGTTTCGCTGCTTTAGAGTGGAAAACCTTGTGGCTGTATTCAATTAAAATCAAAACTGAAGAAAATGAAAAATTTGAGAACACTAAGAAGAAAAGTTAACCCGGTCAAAATATCCAGAACTATAAAGATGGTAAGAGTTACCGAAAATGTAAGTCCGATGGCTTATTATCCTCCACATACTCACTTTCCCATAGATAGTAATACCGAAGAAGCTGTTTTACAGTCATTCAGATCATGGGCGTACTTGGGTGATACGGAAAAGCTCTTGAGCGAATTGAATGGATTAAGGGAGAACCTAATCATTGTTGAGAAAGAGATTGGTTAAATTTATCAAATCACCCATTTTCAATGTCTAGCAAGAACAGTGAACACTTTTTTAAACAAATAAAGGCTGGTAAACCTTATTCCACTGGAATTTTCAAGGGGTATACTGGTCCATGGTCCAAATTGACCAAAAGCCAAAAGGAAAAGGCCCTTTCCCAAAGATGGTACGTGAGATGGGCCTTTAGGAACCCAGAAACAGGAAAACTGAAGAGACAACGGAATATTTATGGGGGAGCCAATCGCTTTGCCACCCACAAGGAAAGACTGCAAGTGTTAAGACTCATTGAGGAAAAACTCATTTACCTTTTGAGTAAAGGTTTCAATCCTTACAATGAAGATATAGAACAGGAAGAGGCCCATACCGTATCATCGGCCATAGACGCGGCAATGGAGGTGAAGCGGCTGCACATGAAGCCTGAAAGCTTCACCCGGTTCAAAAGCGACATCAACAAGTTTAAAAAATATCTTTACTCTAAAGGATATCGGGACCGTTTTATTGAATCCGTTACAAAAAAGACCGTTAACAATTATCTCAATGAATGTCTGGAGACGGTGAGCGCAAGAAGTAGGAACAATTACCGAACCAATATATCCACCCTTTGGCAGTGCATGGAAGATGAGGGGATTGTTGAACGCAACTTTGTAAAGTCCATAAAGATGATAAAGTCCGTGCCGAAAAGAAACAGAACTTGGTCAAACCAACAGGTTCAACAGCTCTTTGAACACCTTGAAAAAAACGACCCTAGATTGTTGCTGGTCATTGAACTTGTAAGTTATAATTTTTTGAGGCCAAAGGAAGTGATGAGATTGACCGTTGGCAGTTTTAATTTAAAGGAAAAAACATTGTCAGTGGAAGTGAAGGGGGGACGTGTGCGAACCAAACTGATTCCCGATGTGATGATGGAACGGTTGCCGCACATGGAAGGTCTGGACAATGATATCCACTTGATAGGCCAAAACGGAATTTTGGAAAAATGGGACATAACGGCAGAGTCAAAGAGGGGGCGCATCTCCAGGGACTTTAGAAAGGTAAAGGATATGTTCGGTATAGGCGAGGATTTCGGCATTTATTCATTCAGACACACCTTTATAACGAAGCTCTACAGAAAACTAAGGGAATCTCTATCTCCTTTTGAGGTGAAGAGCAAACTGATGAACATTACTGGGCATGAGACTATGGCCGCACTTGAAAAATACTTGAGGTCGATAGATGCTGAATTGCCTGAAGATTATTCGGATATGCTCAAATGAACCGCCATGGCCTGATTAGACAATGTCTATTCCAAATAAGAAATTAATGACTGATTAGCCCCACTTTTTCAATTTGTTGTCTAATAGTTGTCTAGATAAAAACAAATAACCCTGAAAATCAATTGATTAACAGGGTTAAAAGTACTCGAGGCGGGACTTGAACCCGCACGGGCAATAATGCCCACAGGATTTTAAGTCCGGCGTGTCTACCAATTCCACCACTCGAGCTTGACTGCCGTAGGCATGGCAGGACTTAGTTTTCAATATTTTAATTTTTCTGGCGTTGAATTAAATCCTTCAAGAATTCTTTTCCATACCCAGATTTCAATTTTTTCTCTTCTGCCCTGGCTTCTAACCTCGTTTTAAACTCTTTTCTAAAAATTAAAACAAATGGTCTGTAAGGCCTTGTCGTTTTATTTTTACCTGAGTTATGTTCCCTTATCCTTCTTTCAATGTCAGAAGTGATTCCGACGTAAATATAGTTTCTTTTTAAACTATTTAAAGCATATGTGTAAAACATAACACCGTTTTCAGCATCTCTGTCTACCAACCTGCCTGCCGGCAGGTTCCACCACTCGAGCAGGACTTGTATCTAAAAAAAAACTCCACCCGTGGTGACTGAGCGGAGTCGAAGTCGAGCGAAAAACGGGATTCGAACCCGCGACCTCCACCTTGGCAAGGTGATGCTCTACCAACTGAGCTATTTTCGCATTTTAATGAACTCTGCACTTTTCCCAAGCGCGGATGCAAATTTATAATATTTCTATTAAAATAAAAGAATTTTTTTAGGAAGAAGCCTTTTTCTTTTTTCCCAATAGTCGTTTGATCTCGTTGAGCTTCATTAAAGCTTCCACAGGTGTCAGTGTATCAATGTCCAAGTGCAATATTTCTTCTTTAATCTCTTCCAACAGTGGGTCGTCCAAATTGAAAAAGCTGAGCTGCATCTCGCTCTGGGATGCTTGCAGTTTATCCGTCATCTCTTCGCTGGAGTGCGATTTTTCCAGTTTTTTAAGGATTTTGTTCGCTTTTTGAATCACCTGTTGGGGCATGCCCGCCATTTTTGCCACATGGATTCCAAAACTG
Organism: Allomuricauda sp. TY007; assembly: GCF_010468565.1. Taxonomy (GTDB): domain Bacteria; phylum Bacteroidota; class Bacteroidia; order Flavobacteriales; family Flavobacteriaceae; genus Flagellimonas. The sequence goes on along the minus strand of NZ_WUEG01000004.1, from coordinate 236,218 downwards.
TGTTCACTTCCACCAGGCACCAATTTTCGAAGAAAAAGTACATTGTCCTCCAATTCCTTTACAGAAACGTTATAGTTTTTGATACGGCCAAAGGTATTGGTCATGTCATTGAGTTCGTGATAGTGTGTAGCGAACAATGTCTTTGCCTTGGCAGGGTGTTCGTGCAGATATTCCGAAATGGCCCAAGCAATGGAGATTCCATCATAAGTGCTTGTTCCGCGACCAATCTCGTCCAAAAGCACCAAACTGCGTTCCGATAGATTGTTCAAAATGGAGGCGGTCTCGTTCATTTCCACCATAAAGGTCGATTCACCCATCGAAATATTATCGCTGGCCCCAACCCTTGTGAATATTTTGTCCACAACACCCAGATTGGCTTCCGTGGCAGGGACAAAACTTCCCATTTGTGCCAATAAAACAATAAGGGCGGTTTGCCGTAACAAAGCCGATTTACCACTCATGTTAGGGCCGGTAATCATAATAATCTGTTGTTCTTCACGATTAAGAAGTACATCGTTGGTCACATAGGCATCCCCAATGGGCAATTGCTTTTCAATAACGGGGTGCCTACCTTCCTTAATATCAATGTCAGTGGTATCGTTCACTGAAGGTTCCACATAATTATTCTCCTTAGCCAGTTGGGCAAATCCGCAAAGGCAATCCAGTTGGGCAATCAAGTTGGCGTTCAGTTGAACAGGAGCAATGTATTCCTGCATCCAGACCAACAATTGTTCAAAAAGCTGCTGTTCCAGTTGGTAAATTCGTTCTTCGGCCCCCAGGATTTTGGATTCGTACTCCTTTAGTTCCTCTGTAATGTATCGCTCTGCATTGACCAAGGTCTGTTTTCTTATCCAAGTGTCAGGAACTTTGTCCTTATGGGTGTTTCGAACCTCAATATAATAGCCAAACACATTGTTGGAAGCGATTTTCAAGGAGGTAATGCCCGTTTCCTTGGTTTCACGTTCCAGCATTTTGTCCAGATAATCCTTGCTGGAATAAGCAAGTCCACGCAATTCGTCCAATTCTTCGGAATAGCCTTCTGCAATGGTGTTGCCTTTGGCAATGTTCACAGGAGCTTCCTCGTTGAGCACTTCTTTTATCTTGGAACGGAGTGCATCACAATCGTTTAAGCGGTCTCCAATATTTTTTAATGAATCGTTGGTACTGTTTTCGGCCAATTGCTTGATGGGAACAACTGCTTCTAGTGAATTTTTAAGTTGAACCACCTCCTTGGGATTGATCTTCCCTGTGGCCAATTTAGATATCAAGCGTTCCAAATCCCCCATTTGTTTAATGTAAGCCTGAATTTTGTCAAGCTGTTCGTCTTCACTTTTTAAATGGGACACAACTTGATGCCGTTGCTTGATTTTTTCCACATTTTTTAAAGGAAGAGCCAACCATCTTTTCAATAGTCGCCCGCCCATTGGAGAAATGGTTTTGTCGATAATATCCAACAAGGTCACCGCATTCTGGTGCGAGGAATGATAGAGTTCCAGATTTCTGATGGTAAAGCGGTCCATCCAAACATATTCCTCCTCCGCAATACGTTGTATTTTATTGATGTGCTGTAATCGGCTATGCTGGGTTTCGGACAGATAGTGCAATACCGCACCCGAGGCGATAATGCCATGGTTGAGATGGTCGATGCCAAAACCCTTTAGGGTTTTAGTGCCAAAATGATTGTTCAGGCTCTCCTCGGCATAATCCTCCTGAAAAATCCAATCCTCTAAAAAGAAACTGTGGAATTGGTTACCGAAGCACTCCACAAAATCCTTTTTATGGCTTTTGGATACCAAGACTTCGTTCGGTGAAAAATTTTGAAGCAGTTTGTCCACCTGTTCCACCGACCCCTCGGAGGTGAGGTATTCCCCTGTGGAAATATCCAAAAAGGAAACCCCTAACTTGTTGCGTCCAAAATGCACCGCACATAAAAAATTGTTGCTCTTGGCAGAAAGGATATCGTCATTTAACGCAACTCCGGGAGTAACCAGTTCGGTAACCCCTCGTTTTACAATGCTTTTCGTTTGTTTTGGATCTTCCAATTGGTCGCAAATGGCCACCCGCTGTCCGGCTTTCACCAATTTCGGTAAATAGGTGTTCAGGGAATGGTGCGGAAAACCTGCTAATTCGGTCTTGTCGCCGCCATTGTTCCGGTGCGTAAGGATAATGCCCAATATTTTGGCGGCCTTTACCGCATCTTCTCCAAAGGTCTCGTAAAAATCGCCAACGCGGAACAACAACAAGGCATCAGGGTGTTTTACCTTAATGGCATTGTACTGTTGCATCAACGGGGTTACTTTCTTATTCTTTTTCTTGGCTGCCAAAGCGATTTAATTCTGTTATTTTTGCCCTGTTCGGGTAGAGGTTTATTAAAAGACTCAATGTCACATCGAGCGCAGTCGAGATGTTTTTGTTGACCTTTCGACTGCGCTCAAGGTGACAAAAAGCCATTGCTAAGAGTTTTGTCAAATAAACACCTTAACGTCTAAATGTTGTTAAAACGAATATATTGTTTTCATAACCCATCAAAAATTTTTGTTGATATTTTTGCCCCAATGTTTAAAAAATGAGTCGAAAACTGGAAAATAGTGAGCTGGACCGATTGGATGTGACTGGTTTTAAGGAGGCGAAAAAATCTCCTATCATCATCATTTTGGATAATGTCCGTAGCTTGAACAATATTGGTTCTGTCTTCCGTACTGCTGATGCTTTTTTGGTTCAGAAGATTTATCTCTGCGGAATTACAGCGACTCCACCCCATAAAGACATCCGAAAAACAGCATTGGGCGCTACCGAAAGTGTTGATTGGGAATATCGAAAAGATACTTTGGAATTGGTAGAGGAATTAAAGCAAAAGGGGGTTCAAATAGTATCTGTTGAACAGGCAGAAAATGCAATTATGTTGAATGATTTCCAAGTTGATTCAGAAAAAACTATCGCCTTGATCTTCGGAAACGAGGTCAAAGGGGTCTCCCAGGAAGTAGTATCTGCCAGCGATACAGTTTTGGAGATTCCGCAGTTTGGGACCAAGCATTCTTTGAATATCTCGGTTAGTACTGGTGTTGTGGTCTGGGATATCTGGTCCAAGCAAAATCCCTAAAATAAAAAAAGCCCTGCAAAACAGGGCCATATATAAAGTCTGAGTTAGTTAGTTTCTCGTATTGAGGCTGCTAATAAAATAAAACCATTCGTTATATCCAAACATTTTCCAAAAATTCTCTTAAATGTTTGATGAAAGTATATTGTCTTCCAGCTTTTCTAATATGAATTCGTAATCGGCCGGATTGCTAACAAAATCCAGTTCTCCCATATCCACGATAATGGTGTTTTGACTCGGATGACTTTTAATAAAATCCAGATACCCCTTATTGATTTTCTCTAAATATGCCGGGTCAATGTTCTGTTCATAATCACGCCCCCTTTTTTTGATATTGGCCAACAACCGTTCGGTACTTTGATAGAGATAGAGGTAAATCTCCGGTTTTCTTACCTCTTTGTACATAAAATTAAAAACCTTTCGGTATAGGTTGTACTCCTCTTTTTGCAAGGTGACCTTGGCAAATATGAGCGACTTGAAGATATCGTAATCGCTGACCATAAAATTTTTGAAGAGATCAAATTGTGAGGTATCCTCCATAAACTGTTGGTAACGATCTGCCAAAAAGGACATTTCCAAAGGAAATGCATAGCGTGCTTGGTCTTCATAAAATTTGGGAAGAAAGGGGTTGTCCGCAAAGCGCTCCAACACCAACTTGGCATTAAAATCGTTGGCAATCATTTTGGAAAGCGTGGTTTTCCCGGCACCAATGTTTCCTTCAATGGCAATCAATTGCAATTGGGAAAAAAGCCCCGACCGATCTTTAAAAAGCTTGTGCTTGGTTTTGGTGAGCCGGCTCTTGTCCCTGCACTCCTGTAAAAGATTACGGGTGTCCTTGTACAGCACAGGATGGTAAAATTGTGGTGCTATATCTCCCAAAGGCTTCAAAACAAAGTTTCTGTGCTGCATTTGCGGATGTGGAATCACCAAATCATCATTATTTATTACCTCCGATCCAAAATAAATAATATCGATATCCAAAGTTCGCGAACTATACCCGCCTTCTACGGAACGGATTCTGCCGAACTCTTTTTCAATCTGCAACAAAACATTTAGTAATTCCTCAGGGTTTAAAGGGGTCAATAGCGATATAACAATATTTAGGAATTGATCGCCCTCGAAACCAATTGCCGGATTTTCATAAACCGAAGAAATATCCAGGACCTTGCCTGCTTTTTGCTGGATACGAAAAATGGCTTTTTGGAGGTTCGCACGGCGATTCCCCAAATTGCTTCCCAACGAAAGATATACCTTTTGCTTTCTGCCCATAATCGAAGAAACAAAGTAAACAAAACAATACTACAATGGTTATATTTGAGGCGTATTAAATTTTATTGAATGAAGTTTTTAAGAAACCTATTGGCCTCAATTTTGGGGAGCTTGGTAGCATTTGGAATATTGATGGGGATGTTCTTCATCTTTTTGGCCCTAATGGGAAGTATGGACGATGGTGTTGTGGTGAAAAAGAACTCTGTACTGGAGCTCAGTTTTGTGGGTCCTATTTTGGATTATACAGGAAAGGATGAGACCGACCCCTTTGCTGCCTTTGGTGGTGAAGAACTCGGTTTGGATGAAATACTGCACGCCATTAAAGTCGCCAAAAACGATGACAATATCGAAGGTATTAGCATTACTACCGGTTATTTACTGGCAGGTGTGGCCCAAACCCGCGAAATAAGAAAAGCACTGTTGGATTTTAAGTCGAGCGGAAAATTTGTAATGGCCCATTCCGATGTGTATGCACAGCGGGATTATTACTTGGCCAGTGCAGCCGATGAGGTATACATTAACCCTGTTGGTGTTTTGGATTTTAAGGGACTGGCCACCGAAGTACTTTTTTATAAAGAGCTTCAGGAAAAGTCCGGGATAAAGATGGAAGTCATCCGCCACGGAAAGTACAAAAGTGCTGTGGAACCCTTTCTTTCCGATACCATGAGCGAAGAAAACCGTACCCAAATCAAAGAATTGATTACTTCTATTTGGAGTGTTATCGTGGACGATATTTCGGAATCTCGAAACATTACGCCCCAAAACTTGAACATCATTGCCGATACCCTTGGAGGAAGAACACCAGAGTATGCGGTAACTTCGGGACTCTTGGATGGAGCCTTGCATTACGATGAGTACGAGGGGCTGCTCAAGGAAAAAATGAAGGTATCGGAAGATGACGAACTAAACTATGTGGGGTTTAAGGATTATGTGCAGAAAGCCAACAAAAAGAGCATAAGAACAGGGGCGGACAAGATAGCCGTTATCTATGCCCAAGGAGAGATTCTGGGTGGAGAAGGTGGAAAAGATTACATAGGACAAGACCTTATTGTGGATGCTTTGCATAAAGCAGTGGAGAATGAGCGTGTAAAGGCCATTGTACTGCGTGTAAATTCGCCTGGAGGCAGTGCCTTGGTCTCAGATATTATTTGGAGGGAAATGCAGTTGGCCAAAAAAGAAAAGCCTTTGGTGGTTTCCTTTGGAAATGTAGCGGCTTCCGGTGGGTATTATATCGGCGTGGGAGGCGATAAGATTTTTGCCGAACCTACTACGATTACAGGATCTATAGGTGTTTTTGGTACCATTCCCAACGTTCACGGGCTAGCAAAAAATATGGGGATAAATGCGGAGCAAGTGGGCACCAATAAAAACTCTGTAGATTATTCCTTTTTTGAACCCATGACCGATTCCTTCCGCAATGTTATGCAAGAAAGTATTGAGGAAACCTACGATACCTTTTTGGACCGCGTATCCAAAGGCCGAAATATGCCTGTGGAACGCGTAAACGAAATCGCCCAAGGCAGGGTTTGGAGCGGGGTAGATGCCCAAGCATTGGGTCTGGTGGATGAGCTCGGCAACTTGGACGATGCTATTGCCGCCGCCGCCGATATGGCCGGCTTAAAAGATTATGGCGTCCGTAAATACCCCAAATACAAATCGGATTTTGAGCGGTTTATGGAAGATTTTGGGTCGGTAAAGACCAAATTGGGAGAATCCATCATTCAAGAGGAAATAGGTACGGAAGCCTACGAAATTTTGAAGGAATTTAATCAATTTACCAAACAAGAAGGTATCCAGGCCAAGATGCCGTTCAGTCTAAAAATTAAATAATTGAGACCAATGGTTCCGAAGCGGAGCTTTTAAACAATATATGACGCAAAAGGACAAGAAGTTAGCATTTTCCATATATCTGTATCTAGGAGCATTGTTCATTACCTCTTTGGTGGTGTCCAACCTTATCTTCCAAAAGTTTTTCTCTTGGAGTCCCTTTGGGGATGTTACCGTTTTTGGAGCGCCGCTTTTTGAACTTTCGGTGGGAATTTTACCTTATCCCATCACTTTTTTGATTACCGATTTGGTCTCCGAGATTTACGGGCAAAAAAAAGCCAATCAGGTGGTAACTGCAGGTATTTTTGCTTCGATTTTCTCCATGGGCATTATTTTGTTGGCCAATTATTCCGTCTCCATCCCTACATCACCTGTGAATGATGCCACATTTACCACGGTGTTCGGATTATCTCCTTTGGGCGTATTGGCATCAATGCTGGCCTATTTGGGAGCTCAATATATAGATATCACCATCTATCATTTTTGGAAAAGAGTGACCAATGGTAGAATGCTCTGGCTCAGGAACAATTTTTCTACATTTTCCTCTCAATTCATAGATACCTTTACCGTGGTTGGCCTCTTGTGCATTTTTGGGGTATTGCCCTGGGACAAATTTTATGGATTGTTGATCAGTGGTGTGATTTTTAAAATAATGATTGCCCTCCTCGACACCCCTTTGCTCTATTTTTTCGTATATCTAATGCGAAAAAGATTTAACTTAAAAATAGGAGAGGAAATTTCTTTGGATTGAGTCTTCTCCTTTAATTTGTTGTAAAACATACAAGTATGAAGAAAAATGTCCTAAAAATTACCGCAATAACCCTACTTGTCCTACTAGCAATTATCATTGCCGTACCCTTGCTTCTTCAAGGTAAGATTGAAGAGATTATCAAAACCAAAGCCAACAATAGCATAAATGCGACCTTGGATTTCGAAAAGGCAGACCTTAGCCTTCTCAGAAGTTTCCCAAATGCGAATGTTGCACTAACCAATCTGTCGTTGGTGAACAAAGCCCCTTTTGAGGGCGATACCTTGTTCTCCTCTTCGGAGATCGAGTTGGCCATGTCCATAAAAGAATTGTTTAAGTCTGCAGATGAGCCGATTGTTATTAAAACGCTGAATATTGACGGCGCTAAATTGCACATAAAGGCAGATACAGAAGGCAACGCAAACTACGATATTGCCAAAGAAAGTGAAGAAACAGCTTCAACAACTTCTGAAGAATCCAGCAATAATTTTACGCTGAACATGGATTCCTACGCCATCACCAATTCGGAAATTATTTATGAAGATTTGGCCAGCGGAATGTTGTTGGACATTTCTGAGATGAACCATTCGGGAACGGGCGACCTTTCCTTGGAAAAATCAGAATTAAAAACCCTTACCGATGCTTTGGTGTCTTTTGAAATGGATAGTACCCAATACTTGAACAAGAACAAGATCAATCTTGATGCCTTAATCGGTATCGACTTGAGCGAGAACAAATACACTTTTTTGGAGAACAAAGCACTGGTGAACCAACTACCCTTGGTTTTTGATGGTTTTGTGAAAGTAAACGATGATAATCAAGAAGTGGACATCACGTTTAAAACACCATCGTCTGACTTCAAAAACTTTTTGGCGGTGATACCCGAAGCCTACGCCTCAAATATTGAAAACGTACAGACCACTGGAAATTTTGAGGTGAACGGAGAATTTAAAGGTGTGGTGGATGATGAACATATCCCAACCTTCAAAATTGCGATCAACTCGGAAAATGCATCGTTCAAATATCCAGATTTGCCCAAATCGGTGCGCAATGTGTATATCGATACCGAAATCAACAACGAAACTGGAATCACCGAGGACACTTATGTGAACATTAACAGGCTATCCTTTCTTATCGACGAAGATAAATTCAACTTGAACGCCAAAATTAAGGAGTTGATGGGTAATACCAAGGTAAATGCCCACATGGACGGAAGCATCAACTTGGCGAATATTTCCCAAGCTTATCCCGTGCCAGACGATTATAACCTCAAAGGAATTTTGAATGCCGATGTTACAACGGCCTTTGATATGGCCTCTTTGGAGAAAAAACAATATCAGAATACCAAGACCAGCGGAAAGGCATCCGTTTCAGGCTTTGAATATGCTTCGGAAGAGCTGAAGAATCCAGTGGCCATCAATACCGCTGCGGTTACTTTTAACCCCAATACGGTAACCCTTAATTCTTTTAAAGGAAAAACAGGAAGTACGGATTTTGATGCCAAAGGCACCTTGACCAATCTGTTGGGTTTTATGTTCAACAATGAAAATATTGAGGGAAACTTTACACTGGCTTCCAATAAGTTTGCCCTGAACGATTTTATGGTCGAGGAAACTGAAGCGGTGGAAACGGAAGGTTCAGAAGAAGAAAAATCGGCCCCAACGGGGGAGGAATGCATCAAAATACCCTCGTTTTTGGATTGTACCATCGAAGCTGCTGCCAATACGGTGGTGTACGATAACCTTAACCTGAAAAATGTAAAGGGAACCTTGGTCATCAAAGATGAGACGGCCACGGTAAAAAACCTTACTTCGGAATTGTTCGGGGGCACATTGGGCTTGTCCGGTTCCGTATCTACCAAACAAGAGGCCTCAACATTTGATATGAGTCTTGGAATGAACAATTTCAACATTGGAGAATCTTTTGCAGGATTGGAGCTTTTTAAAGTTTTGACTCCTTTGGCCAGTGCAATAAATGGAAAGCTCAATTCGGACATAAAAATATCGGGTAACTTACAAGATGATTTTACGCCAAACTTGGCCACCATTTCGGGCAACCTTTTGGCAGAACTCCTAAATCCAACTGTAGACACGCAAAAAGCGCCATTGGTCTCTGCATTGGATAGCAAACTTAGTTTTTTAAACACCAAGGAAATTAATTTGGACGGGCTTAAAACTGCTTTGAGTTTTGACAATGGTTCGGTTAAAGTGAAACCCTTTACCTTAAATTACAAGGATATTGCCATTGATGTAAATGGAAGCCACTCGTTCGACAAGCAAATGAATTATTCGGCCACTTTGAACGTACCTGCCAAATATTTGGGTGCCGAGGTAACTAAACTGATTGCCCAATTGAACGATGATAGCCTAGGAGAGGTCACTGTACCCGTAACGGCAAATATTGGGGGTAATTTTGCGAGCCCTTCCGTAAGCACCGATTTAACGTCGAGCGTGAAAACGTTGACATCTAAGTTGGTGGAAATGCAAAAACAGAAATTAATAGGTCAGGGTAAGGAAAAAGCCAAAGATCTATTGTCCGATGTCTTTAAAAAAGATGAATCCGATACCACCAAGACCAAAAACGATGGTGTTAAAGAAACCATTGGCAATATTCTGAGCGGTGGTAAAAAGGATACAACTACAACAGATAGTACAAAGGCCAAAAAGGGTGATGAAGTAAAAGATGCAGCCAAATCTATTTTGGGTGGACTGCTCAAGAAAAAGAAAAAGGATACGGTGAATTAAAAGAAGGAGGCTGTCTAAAAAGTCGGTTTTCGTCAACCTGAACTTGTTTCAGGTTCTCATAATGATTTGTTTATCAATATGATGGGATTCTGAAATAAATTCAGAATGACGCATTTCAATACTTTTTAGACAGCCTCTTTTTATTGGTTGATCTCGTTGTCGATGGTTTTCAGAATCTCAACTATACTTTGCATCAATGGGTTGTAATGCACTGTTTCCGTTTTGATACTGGTCAGTATGAACATGAGCATATTGTTCTCAAACTCTTTCGACTTTAGCAGGTTACGGTTGCTTGTTCGGTCCGAACTAGCGGGAATCCCCAATTCATCAGAAACCCCTGTTAGGTCATATAGTGTTTTAATGCTGTTTTCTTCGCTGCGGAACATATCGAGTATATTGTCCCGCTCATTGGCCAGCATCATTTCTTGTTTGGATATGTCCTCAATGTTGGAAATCCAATTGCTCAAAAGGATACGCAGGCGTGGATTGGCGATATCTTTTAAACTTCCCGAATTGATCATTTCCATCAAGAGGGAATTGTTGGGATTGAACGAAATATCGAAGGCCAAGGCATTATACAGCAAATTGGCGAGCTCTTGCTCATTGGGTAGGTTCTCCGGGTCAACCATATAGGCTAAAATTTTCTTGGAATCCTCATAGCTTTGTTTGTTAAAAGAAATAAGTTCTTTTAATTTGATTTGGCTGGTTTTGAACTCATCCCGAAGCCCTATAAGATAGATTTGTTCCTTCTCCCTTTTTATGCTAAGCTCGTTGGCATTGTTTATGGCAAGGGCGATAAGGATACCGATCACCACCAATACAATCTCTCCTAAGGCATATAGGATGTAATTGCGGACTTTTTTTTCGGCAATGGATTTCTTTCGTATTCTCCTAAAAACTTTGAGCATGGGATTAGATGCTTTGGCTAAATTCCATCGATTGATTTAGTTTGGCCTGTCCTTCATTTTTTCCAAAAAGTTCACCATTTCCCTGAGGCTGTTCTGCAGTTCATCGTAGCCCATTACGTCCCCAATGGACATAATATCGAGTAGGTTTTCTTTGGTTTTGGTTTTTAGGGATTGTTCCAAAAAATCCATGGAATCTTTGACCTCTTGCGATGGATTATTGATTCGCTTGAGCATTTTCAGGGTCTGTAGTACTTCTTTAAGCATTTTTGTTTATTAATGAGAGCGTTTAAATTAAAAAATCTTTATCAAAGTCAAATAATGACCAACAAAAGTTGTGTAAAGTCCAGAGGTTTATCGTTGAAACATTAGTTAAAGTTTATCCCCACAAAATATCCTTCACTTCCGCGGACATTGAATACGGTATTGTCCTCAAAAATAAGGTACTGTCCTTTGATGCCTTTGAGAACGCCTTTGTAGCTCGGGGTTTTGTCCAGATTAAGACTTTTAACCTTATCAGGGTATTGCAATACAGGAAACTCGAGATTGGTTTCTTCTCGATCATCCAAAAAATAATCAATGGCCTCCTTGGGAATGCTTGCCTTTAATTTATTGCGCCACGCTACCAAATCTACATCTTCAATATCATTTTTGAGCATTTTTTGCCAGCTGGTCTTGTCGCTCACATGGTCTTTGAGGGCAACTTCGGTAATGCCTGCCAAATAACGGTTGGGAACCTCTACGATTTCTATGGCCTCATGCGCTCCTTGGTCTATCCAACGTGTAGGAACTTGTGATTTACGGGTAACCCCAACTTTAATGTTACTGGAATTGGCCAAATACACAATATGGGGCTGTAGCTGCATTTTTTTTTCAAACTCAAGGTCTCGGTCCTCCTTGTCCAAATGGGCCGTACTCAGTTCGGGTTTCATGATCCAGTCGCCGGCACGGGGCGTTTCAAAAAAACAGGATTTGCAAAACCCCTGCCGATAAATAGGTTTGTCCTCACCACAATTTAAGCATTGAAATTTGATAAAATCAATCTGAAGTTCCCTGTTCAACCCTTGATTCATGTTGATAAAGTCGTTCTCAAAAACCAAAAAATATTGAATGGGACTTCCGATTTCCGTTCGCATCTTCCTCAGTACTCCTTCGTATAGCATATTAAAATGAATGTATTTATCTTATTTGAAAATGAGTGTTAGAAAAGCTATTTTAGCGGTTGGACCAACCTTAGTTTCTTTGGTTAAAGATACCTAAAATGCCAATACCATTATTCAACTCCATTGCTTCTTGGTTATTGAGAAAGCGCTACCATCAAATAGAGCTTTTTTTAAAGTATCCTTTGGATGTTCAGAATGAGGTGCTGCACCAGCTTTTGGACTTTTCCAAAGATACGATGATCGGCAAACAATATGGGTTTCAAGACCTTCCCAAGTATGATGAATTCCGAAACAGGGTACCTATTGTAACCTACGAAGATGTTGCCCCGCTTATTGAGCGTACACGTAGGGGCGAGCAGAACCTGTTTTGGCCAACTTCCATTAAATGGTTTGCCAAAAGCAGCGGGACTACCAATGCAAAGAGCAAGTTTATACCCGTAAGTACCGAGGCCCTGGAAGATTGCCATTACAAATCCAGCAAGGATTTGCTGTGCCTATACCTTAACAACAATGAAAACTCTCAATTATTTACAGGGAAAAGTTTAAGGTTGGGCGGCAGCAAGGAACTTTACGAGGATAACGGGACTTTTTTTGGCGATCTCTCTGCCATATTGATCGATAATATGCCCCTTTGGGCGGAATACAGTAGTACGCCGAGCAACAAGGTTTCCCTTATGACCGAATGGGAATCCAAACTGGAGGCCATTATCGAGGAAAGCATCCGTGAGAACGTAACCAGTTTGGTCGGCGTGCCGTCTTGGATGTTGGTATTGCTCAATCAGGTTTTGGAGAAAACCGGGAAAAACCACTTGTTCGAGATTTGGGAAAATTTGGAGGTGTATTTTCACGGAGGGGTAAGTTTTACGCCATATAAGAACCAGTATAAAAAACTCTTGCCCAGAAAAAGGTTCAATTATTACGAAACCTATAACGCATCCGAAGGGTTCTTCGGTATTCAGGATCAAAACAACTCCGATGAGCTTTTGCTGATGTTGGACTATGGGATTTTCTACGAGTTTATCCCGATGGATTCCAATGTGGAAGGGGAGCGGGCCATTCCACTTTGGGATGTTCAACTGGGCGTTAATTATGCCATGGTCATCACAACCAATGCAGGTTTATGGCGATATAAAATTGGTGACACCATACGATTTACTTCTAAAAATCCCTATCGAATCAAGATTACTGGACGTACCAAGCACCATATCAATGTGTTTGGCGAAGAGCTGATTATTGAAAATGCAGAGGAAGCCTTAAAGCAGGTTTGTTTAAAGACAGCGGCAGAGATAGTGGATTATACCGCCGCCCCTATTTTTATGACGGGCAAGGAAAAAGGCGCACATGAGTGGATGATAGAATTTAGAAAACCACCGGAGAGTATTGCGTATTTTACCGAAATGCTGGACAATGCCCTTAAATCCCTGAACTCGGACTACGAGGCAAAACGTTATAACAATATCACTTTAAAGATGCCCAAAGTGCATGTAGCGCGTAAGAATTTGTTCCATCAGTGGCTCAAGTCCCAGAACAAGCTAGGTGGCCAACACAAGATTCCAAGATTGTCCAACGAGAGGAACTGTATCGAGGAACTTCTTCAAATGAATATCCAATAGGGGTAGATTATCGTAAAAAATCGACATTCATCTGAGGTTTACGAAAACGTTTTCGTAAATTTGAACCGTTCACCGTAAAATTATTTCTTTTGAACAAATAAAAGAGGATTTGCAGCGTTTATTGATGAAATTCCCCCTATCAAATCTTTTGTAAACACAAAAACCATTAAAATCATGGCAGAAGAAAAACTTGTTATAATTTCAGACAAATGGGGGTCCAAAAAGGGACTTTGGATAGCCTCTTATTTTGGTTACCTTCAACAGTACTACGATATTGTTTATTATGATTGCCAACAATTGGGCAATATTGATGTTTCTATATCATCAGAAGAGAATATAGACAGAGCTTTTAAAGAAAATGGAATTAAAATGGCGGTCTCCAGCCTTATCAAAAAGGAAACCCAACCAGCGCATTATTTAGCTTTTGGTATGGGAGCAACGGTTATTTACAAAGCTTCGTTAATGGGCTTGCCAACAAAAACAATTACCGCTATTTCTGCTATTGGAATTGAAACAGAAGAACAAGCAGCACCTACCGATGTGCAATTAATTTACGGAGAGTGTGATAAATCCAAGCCTGGGTTAAAGTGGGCCAAAAGTGTTGGTGCCAATCTTAAGATTGTTCCAAATTTTGGGCACACCCTTTATTCTGATGAGAAAATTATCTCGGAGATTAGTTTGGAACTATTGGAGAATGTTACTAAAAAAGCAGTCTAAATTAAGAGACTGCTTTTAATTTTTTCACTGTTTCGTAAGAGAGCTTTTTCTCGGCATATCCTTTTGTTACCTTAAACTCTGTTTCATCACTACTAGGTAGGGAGAACATGGCGTCGGTAAAGACCGCTTCGCACAGGGAACGCAAACCTCGTGCCCCTAGTTTGTATTCCACTGCTTTTTCAACAATATAGTCCAATGCCTGGTCGGTAATGGTAAACTTGATGTCATCCATGGCAAACAGTTTTTCGTACTGCTTGATGATGGCATTTTTCGGTTCCGTTAAAATGGCACGAAGCGTTTTTGCATCCAACGGGTTCATATGGGTGAGCACGGGTAGCCTTCCAATAATTTCAGGAATAAGGCCAAACTCCTTCAAGTCTTTAGGGATAATATACTGAAGGATATTTTCTTGATCCAGGTTTTCCTCCGCTTTAGATGCACTATACCCTACCGCTTGCATATTCAAGCGCTTGGTGATGATACGTTCAATACCATCAAAGGCACCACCTGCAACAAAAAGGATGTTTTCGGTATTTACCTCTATGAATTTTTGGTCGGGGTGTTTACGGCCACCTTTAGGTGGAACATTAACGGTGGTACCTTCCAAAAGTTTTAAAAGTCCTTGCTGAACTCCTTCTCCGGATACATCGCGGGTAATGGACGGGTTGTCGCTTTTTCGAGCGATTTTGTCTATTTCATCAATAAAGACAATACCGCGTTCAGCTTTTTCCAAATTGTAGTCTGCAGCTTGTAGTAAGCGGGTCAATATGCTTTCCACATCTTCACCAACGTAACCAGCCTCAGTTAAAACTGTGGCATCAACAATGGCAAGGGGTACATTGAGCATTTTGGCAATAGTTTTGGCAATAAGGGTTTTACCGGTTCCGGTTTGCCCCACCATAATAATGTTACTTTTTTGGATTTCGATATCCTCATCCTTGCCCTTGGGCTGCAATAATCTTTTGTAGTGGTTATAAACCGCTACGGACATTACTTTCTTGGTTCTTTCTTGTCCAATTACAAATGTGTCCAAGAAATCGTGAATTTCCATAGGTTTTTTTAAGACCAGTTCGGAAGATAGATCTTGGTTTTTCGATTGTTTGGACTCTTCGGCCACAATGCTATGGGCTTGCTCAATACATCTATCGCAAATATGCGCATCAAGTCCGGCGATTAATAAATTGGTTTCCGGCTTTTTTCTACCACAAAAAGAACATTCCAAATTTTCCTTTGCCATATAATTTTAATCTTCAACCAACAATAACGCAAAAAAAATGGATTTGTTCTGCGTTAAGTGGTTGTTTTTTAATCAATTGTGGGGATTTCTATTTTTCCCTCACTAATATTTCATCAATCATTCCATACGCTTTGGCCTCTGGGGCTTTCATCCAGAAGTCACGGTCGCTATCTTCATATACCTTATCGAAGGATTGGCCCGAATGCTTGGAAATGATCTCGTAGAGTTCATTCTTGATCTTAAGCACTTCTTGAGCTGCAATTTCAATATCACTGGCCTGGCCCTGCGCTCCAGAAAGCGGTTGGTGGATCATTACCCTGGAATGGGGCAATCCACTACGTTTGCCTTCGTGTCCCGCACAAAGCAGCACGGCCGCCATGGATGCGGCAATACCCGTACAAATGGTGGCTACGTCCGGTTTTATAAACTGCATGGTGTCGTAAATGCCCAAACCTGCATACACACTTCCGCCTGGGGAGTTGATATAGATTTGAATATCCTTAGAGGCGTCCGCGCTTTCCAAGAAAAGCAACTGTGCCTGTACAATATTGGCCACCTGATCATTGATGCCCGTGCCCATAAAAATGATCCTGTCCATCATCAATCTGGAGAAAACATCCATGGCAACTGCGTTCATTTGCCTTTCTTCGATGATGTTTGGCGTCATGTCCATGGGGTACATGGTACTCATGAGCTTATCATAGTACATGCTGTTTATGCCATGGTGCTGGGTAGCGTATTTTTTAAATTCTTTTCCGTAATCCATAGGATTTGACTCGATTTATCTTAAAAAAAAGGTGCCGAAAAATTAGCTTTCCGGCACCGTAAAGATACTTAATTTTCTTTTAGCGAAGCCTTAGCTGTATGCTTCCTTGATGAAGTCGTCATAAGAGACTTCCTTCACCTTAAGGTTGGCCTTTTCTTTGTAAAGGTCCAAAAGTTTTTGGCTCATCAATTGTTCGGACAATCTTTTTACCTCGTCTTGATTGCTCATTACTCTAGCGGCAACACTTTCCAGTTCTTCTTCTTTAGGGTCCATGTGGCCGTATTGGGCCATTTGTGATTTAATGAACCCTTTGGCGAATTCCTTAAGTTCTTCAAATTGAACCTGAAGTTCGTTTTCTTGTATGATCTTGCCTTCGATCAATTGGTAGCGAAGTCCTTTTTCCGATTTTTCAAACTCTTCTTTGGCCTCATCTTCGGTCAATGGATTTTCTCCACTGATCTGGATCCATTTTTTCAAGAACTCGGAAGGAAGTTCAAATTTGGTTTCGTCAATCAATTTTTCGGTGATGTCGTTCAACAGTTTTTGGTCGGATTGTTGTTCGAATTGTTTTTCTGAATCTTCTTTGATTTTATCCTTCAACTCTTTTTCAGAGGTTACTTTTCCTTCTCCGAACAATTTATCAAAAAGCTCTTGGTCCAAAGCAGCTGGTTCTCTTTCGTTTATTTCTTCAATGGTGAAGGTAACGTCAACTTTTAGGTCGTCCGCTTTGTCACGGGCAATGCCCAAGGCGCCGGATAGGAGGTAGTCTTCTTTGAAAAGCCCTTTTGTGGAAAGAGTAACGGTATCACCAACTTTTTTTCCAAGGAGTGCATCAACAGCTTTTTTGCTCTTGATCTTATCCATTTCGATGGTGGCCTTGTGATCAATTTCCTCTTCTTCGTTGGCAAAGAAACCGGTTACTTCATCGGTTTTGCCCACTTCGGTCTTGGAAACCAATTTTCCGTATTGCTTTTGGATACGTTCCACTTGCTCCTCGATCATTTTTTTGTCGGCCACAATTTTATATTGGGTCACCGCTTTTTTGGTCTTTAAATTGACATCAAAGCTTGGTGCCAATCCCAATTCAAATTCAAAGTCGAGATTGTCCTTGTCCCAATCAAAATTGTCTTGTTGTTTTGGAAGGGGGTTACCCAAAACATCCAATTTTTCTTCGGTAAGGTATTTGTTCAGATTGTCTTGAAGCAGTTTGTTCACTTCATCCACCAAAACAGCCTTGCCGTACTGCTTTTTGATAAGCCCCATGGGAACCTGGCCTTTTCTAAAGCCCGGGATGTTGGCTTGTTTTCTATAATCCTTTAGGATTTTTTCTACTTTGTCTTGATAGTCTTCTTTGCTAATGGCAACTTTTACAACTGCATTAAGATCGTCAATCTGCTCTTTGGTTATATTCATTTCCTACCTATTTGCTTTCTAAAAATGGGATGCAAAAGTAATGCTTTTTTGTGATGCTGGCAACTTTTTAAACCGTTGACTTTCAAACAAAATGATTTCTATTGGTCTTCTTTTAAAATGGATTGTAAAATGGCTTGTAAAAATGCGAGCAGCAGACTAAATAGAATGGCCCACCAAAAACTGGCCACATGGAAACCGTCAATTAAATTGGCTGCCAAGAGTATGATTATGGCATTGATCACCAAGAGGAAAAGCCCTAAAGTGAGTATGGTAATGGGTAGGGTAAGGATAATCAATATAGGTTTCACCAAAAAATTGAGCAGACTGAGCACTACTGCCACGATTATAGCGGTAAACATGGAATCTACGCCCACTCCGGGCAATACGTAACTTAGTATTACAACTGCTAGGGCATTCAGTAAAAGTCTTAGGATTAGTTTCATAGGTTCAATTGATTTTGTAAATAAAAAAGGCACCGAAATTCGGTGCCTTTAAGATAAAGAAAATAATGTTTGTTTAGTCAATATATAGTCCGGTGTAATCCAAAGGATCAACGCCGGGCAAATTCGAATTGTATTTTGCGTTGATGGCCTCTATAAAGGCATTGGCCACAATGGCGTAACCTCTTGGTGCCGGATGAACACCATCCAAGGAAAACCCACCCCCTGTTGCAAATGTTGCATCCACAATGCTTCCATCGGCCTGTTGGAATCCATTTTCTTTTAACTCGTTCAACAATGCATTGGCATCCACAAGGGCAAGGTCGTAAGCTGCGGCCAAACCTGCAATGGTTTGGTTGTATGATTCAAGTGCAGTTTCCACAAGGTCTTGCTCATCGGTTGTCAGCACCCATTTATCTGCCAAAGGAACGGCAACTCCATTTATGGATGTTGGATTGTTCGGGTCGGCCAATGTTCCGATATGCGTTCTTGCGGTAAGCACCAAAAGGTCTTTTTCAGTGGCTTGTCTCATGTTGATCAGGGCAGGGTTATATGCTGTTAAATCAGTTAAGTTTTCATCCATGATCACTACTGCATTTCCTTCACCTGGGGAGAAAGTGATGGTTCTTTCCGCCAACTCTTCTTCGGTTATAATATTTAATTGTTGCAATTGGGCCAAACCAGCGTTGTAGGCACCATAAGCTTCTGCGCTGTTCAAAAAGGCAGCTGTGGCTTCATCCAAAGGAATGGGGTTGTGTGGTACGGTGGTAAAGTAAGGTATATCTGTTACGTTGGGCAAATTGGCAATGGCGCCATCTGCTCCGTTTGCCGTCATTGCTTGTAACATGGCATCAAGTGAGCCTGCAAAAACATTAGGGTCTGTAATATCGTTTCTGGAATAGGTACTTGGATCAAGGTTGCCAGTTTGGTCAACTCCTGTACCGCCTCCGGTGGCATACAATAAAATATCGTTGGAGCCTGTCCAAAGTGTGAAAAATGTTGCGCCCTGTGCGGCAGCATCCCCAATTACCGTAGCAGATTCTGAAGACGAAAACCTTACAAAGTATGGGTTGGCCGTTCCATTGGCCAGACCTGCCAGGCTACCATACCCCGGAGCCAATAATTCATAGCTTTTGGAGCCAGGAACACCCATGTTGTTGTATGTGCCAGGCAATTTAACGGCTACATCGGTCGAGCCTTGTCCTTCAACGGGAACTGGGCTTGGACTTTCGCCCAAAAAGGACAAAATCAATCTATTGCCTATTTCATCTATAGGATTTCCCCCAAGAGTCATTCCGCCTAAATTATCCGCCATAAGAGGGATTTCAAAACTTCCACCACCGGCGAGCGCAAAGTTGGCTGCCAGCATATTGGGGAAAGATGCTTTTTGTCCTTCTTCAAATAAGGCATTGTCGGAGAAACCAGCGGTCAGTGAGTTTCCTACAGCTACGTAATTTGAGAAATCTGCAGATCCTGAGGTGTATTCTACGGGTTCTGGGCCCGGTGTTTCGGTTATTGGGGTATCATCTTCGCATGCAATCAAGAATAAGCCTAGAAATGGGAGTAGGGCATAAAACTTTTTCATATCAAATAATCTGTAATAGTTAGTTTATGTTAATTGTAATGGTAAAACCAGAACTAACCAAATCTATATCAAATTTGTCATACAGACAATTAAATGGATGAAAAAATTATGCATGCATAATAAAAAGAGGTGAATTTTAAGAATTCAGAAACTTGAAACTCTTCTCGTAAAACTGTTTTGGGTTTTCTGCATGCAGCCAATGCCCAGCCTTGTCAATGGTTTCAATTTGGGCATTGGGGAAGTGTCTTTTGATTTCGGCAAAGTCGTGGGGTTGGATGTATTCCGAGCGGTCGCCACGCAAAAATAAGGTAGGGCCGTCATAAATGGCATTGGAGGTTATGTTTTCGCCAATTTCCTCCATACGCTCTTTAAGTACATCAAAATTGAAGCGGAACCCCAACTTTTCTTTTTCCACCCAATAAAGGTTTTTGAGCAGGAACTGTCTGATCCCTTTTACCTTGATGTGTTTGGAAAGCTCTTCATCCGCTTCACGTCTATCCGAAATTTGGTTAAAATCCAAATGGGAGAGCCCGTTGAAGATGAAATCGTGATGCGGGGGATAATATTTCGGAGCGATATCGGCCACGATTAATTTGGTTACCCGATCCGGATGAGAGGTGGCCAATTGCATGGCTGTTTTGCCTCCCATGGAATGGCCCATTACGTACGCGGATTCCAAATTGTGATAATCCATGTAATTGATGACATCATCACTCAATAGGTCATAATTGAACTCTTCGGAATGAAAACTTTTCCCGTGGTTGCGCTGATCTATCAAATGGACCTCGAACCCATTTTCTGCGTATTTGGAGCCAAGCGTCTTCCAATTGTCGGACATCCCTAAAAATCCATGCAAGATGATAAAAGGTTGTCCTTCGCCCAATATTTTTGAATGCAGTATCTCCATTATTTCAATCTATGTAAGTACATGTTCACCACATTTTCGAGGCCCAGGTAGATGGATTCACAAATCAAAGCATGACCTATGGATACCTCCAAAAGATGCGGAATGTGTTCTTTGAAAAATTTAATGTTGTCCAAGCTAAGGTCATGACCTGCATTAAGGCCAAGGCCAACTTCTTGTGCCATTTTGGCTGCCTCAACAAAAGGAGCAATGCCTTCTTCTTTGTTGCCTTTGGCAAATTCTTCGGCAAAACTTTCCGTGTAAAGTTCCACACGGTCAGTTCCTGTTTCCGCGGCTCCTTTTACCATTTCCACATCGGGATCTACAAAAATGGAGGTGCGGATGCCGTTTTCTTTGAAAGTTTTGATGACGTCCAACAAAAAATCTTTGTGTTTTATGGTATCCCAACCTGCATTGGAAGTAATGGCATCTTCGGCATCGGGTACCAAGGTAACTTGTGTAGGCTTCACCTCAAGCACCAAATCAATGAATTTTGGAATGGGATTGCCTTCAATATTGAACTCTGTGGTAACCACCTTTTTTAGATCTCGGGCATCTTGGTAACGAATGTGTCTTTCGTCGGGTCGTGGGTGTATGGTAATGCCCTGCGCACCAAAAGATTCGATGTCCTTGGTGGAAGTAATCAGGTTGGGCATGTTGCCTCCTCTGGAATTTCGTAATGTTGCCAGTTTATTTATGTTGACACTCAACTTTGTCATGGAGTTCTTTTTTAGATTGTCAAAAATAAGAATTCGGCATGCCTTTTGCCATTTTAAATTAGTATTTTGCACCTAATAGAAGTGATATGCAGATTCAAGACAAAATAACGAACACGGTTCCCGTTTTTGAGGTTTCGGAAACTTTGAAAGATGTAATTACATTTTTTGAGGAGACCACATTTTCACATGTTGGGGTGACCGAGAACGGTACATACTTGGGATTGCTTTCCGAGAACGACCTGGCCTGTTTTGAACCTACAAAGAAGATTGATGACTTTCGTTTGGAAATGGAGAGCTTTTTTGTGACCAAGGAAACCGCTTGGTTGGATGTGTTGGAAATGTTTTCGCGGAATGAGACCAATGTGCTTCCTGTTTTAGATGAAGACCGTTTGATTGTTGGGTATTACGATCTGGAAGATGTGGTGGATGTATTCATTGATACGCCTTTCTTTAGGGAGCCAGGTGCCATTTTGGTGGTTTCCATTGGAATCAAGGACTATTCTTTTAGCGAGATCGCCCAAATTGTGGAAGGGAACAATGCTCGTTTGTTGGGCGCATTCATTACAGATTCACAGAATGATATCGTCGAGATTACTTTGAAAGTGGGTACGCAAAGTTTAAACGAGGTGGCCCAAACCTTTAGGCGGTACAACTACACCATTGTGTTCGGGAACAGCGACGATCAGTTTTTGGAAGATTTGAAACAGCGTTCCGACTATCTAGAAAAATATCTTAACGTTTAGTATGAAGGTAGCCATTTATGGTCAGTCCTTTCAAAAGGAGGACCAGCTTTGTGTAGAGGAGCTTTTGGACGAGTTGAGGAAGTTGGATGCCATTGTTTATGTGGAAGAGAACTTCAACAAACTTGTCGCCACCATTACCAAAGAACAGGTAAAAGGGACATTTACGCAATCTGAAGGATTGGACTCATCTTTTGATATGTTCGTGAGCTTTGGCGGCGATGGTACCATGTTGCGGGCCGTTACCTATATAAAGGACTATGATATTCCCATCGTAGGAGTCAATACAGGCCGTTTGGGATTTTTGTCCACATTTAAAAAGGAGAATGTCCGAAAACTTGTTACCGAGTTTGAAGCAGGCCACTATACCATTGAAGAACGGACTTTGGTGGAAGTTGAACTGAACTCTGATTTGGACGAGTTCCATGGAATCAATTTCGCCTTGAACGAAATCACGGTAAGCCGAAAGGATACCACCTCCATGATTACCGTGGAAACCTGGCTGGATGATGAGTATTTGACCTCTTACTGGTCAGATGGACTGATTGTTTCCACCCCAACAGGTTCAACGGGGTACTCGTTGAGCTGTGGCGGCCCGGTTATTGCACCCTCGGCGGAATCCTTGGTGCTGACGCCCATTGCTCCACACAACCTTAATGCTCGCCCCTTGGTGATTTCCGATAAAACACAGATTAGATTAAAGGTTTCAGGTCGGGAACAGACCCATTTGGTGTCTTTGGACTCACGGATTGCAGATATTCCCAATGGAAAGGAAATCCGAATCAAAAAAGCGGACTTTACCATCAAAATGATCGAGTATAAATCCGAAAGCTTCTTGAAAACATTGCGCAACAAATTGCTTTGGGGCGAAGATAGGCGCAATTGATACCATCAAAAACAATAAAAGAAGCGAAAAACTGTTTAACAAGGGAGAGCAACTTTAAATATAAATTTATAGACCTTCCTTTACCCTTAATTCTTGAAACTTTTTGGATAGTATGCGGATAGTTTTAGCAGTTTTTCTATGCTGTGTAATCAAGGTAAGTGCACAAACCTACGAGATAGGGGTGTTTGCCGGTGGTGCCAATATGATAGGCGATGTGGGAAGGACCAATTACATTTTGCCTTCGGGTCCTGCATTTGGCGGGATATTTAAATGGAACAAAGGGAAGCGCTATGCATGGAGGGCCAGTGTTCTCTATGGCGAAGTAACCGCAGACGATACCGAATCCCACATGCAATCCAGACAACAAAGGGGGTATGTGGTAGATAATTCCATTTTGGAGCTCTCCGCAGGACTGGAAATCAACTTTGTTGAATACAACCTTCATAAGCTCGGACCCGCCTTCACGCCTTACTTATACACGGGTGTAACCTATTTTAGATACGATTTTAATTATATTGATGCCCTTCAGATGCAGGATATTAACCAAAAAGAAGGTAGTTTTGCAATTCCAATGACGGTTGGGGCTAAGTATCGTTTAAATCAATTCTTGATTCTTGGGGCCGAAATTGGGGCCAGATATACTTTTACGGACAATTTGGACGCAAGTAACCCACAAGGTTCCAATTTTGAGCAATTCCGATTCGGGAACATATTGAGCGACGACTGGTACGTTTTTTCAGGTATAACATTAACCTATACCTTTGGACGTAAACCCTGCCAGGATTGTTTTCAATAAAATGCACACACTAGAAGACGTAGACAAAGAAAAACTGCCGCAGCACGTGGCCATTATCATGGATGGTAATGGCAGATGGGCCAAGCAGCGTGGCAAAATACGCATGTTTGGTCACGAGAACGGAGTGGAATCAGTAAACCAAACCGTGGAGAGTTGCGCCAAACTCCAGATTCCATTCTTAACGCTTTATGCCTTTTCCACCGAAAATTGGAACCGCCCCAAAACCGAAATAGATACCTTGATGAAGCTTTTGGTCAACGCCCTTAAAAGGGAACTAAAGACCTTGAACAAGCATAATATTAGGTTAAGGGCTATTGGGAAAATAGAAACATTACCGTCAAAAGTATATAAAGAGTTGACCGAGGTAATGTCCAAAACCGAAAATAATTCGGGGATGACCCTAACGCTGGCATTGAGCTATGGCTCACGTGAGGAGATAAAAACAGCGGTTCAAGAGATTGCGGTCAAAGTTAAAAATAACATAATTTCCCCCGAAAATATTGATGAAACAGTTATAAATACACATCTTTACGCGCACTTTTTGCCTGATGTAGACCTACTTATCCGCACAAGTGGCGAATGCAGGATAAGTAATTTTCTACTTTGGCAGATTGCATACGCCGAATTATATTTTATTGATGTATTTTGGCCCGACTTTAGAGAAAACCATTTGGTAGAGGCCATATTAAGTTACCAAAATAGAGAACGACGATTTGGAAAAACGAGCGAACAACTTAACTAAGGGTATCACAAATTTCATCCTTTCGACCCTTTTTATCCCATTATTTTTATTTTCAGCCCAAGGTATTGCCCAAGAGACCGACTTCGAAGAGGGCAAACAATACATTTTGGGAGGGTTGACCGTAACGGGTTTACAAAGCTACAACGAACAAACGGTTAAGAGTTATACCGGTTTACGTGTTGGACAACCCATTAAGGTGCCTGGCGATGAAATAAGCGCAGTGATCAAAAAGTTGTGGAACCTGGATTTGTTCAGCAATGTGGAAATGTTCTACACCAAAATCGAAGATGATA
The DNA here is from genome assembly GCF_010468565.1 of Allomuricauda sp. TY007. Lineage (GTDB taxonomy): Bacteria > Bacteroidota > Bacteroidia > Flavobacteriales > Flavobacteriaceae > Flagellimonas. Next base: position 211,614 of record NZ_WUEG01000004.1, on the reverse strand, counting down.
AAATCTTCTTGGAACTCAATATTACAGAACGTCCTACCTTAAACAACGTAACGGTCTATGGTGTTAAAAAGAGAAAGGTGGAGGATATCATCGACGATACCGACCTTAAGAAAGGGAAAAAAATCACCGAAAGCTTAATTGCCAATACCAAGAATTATCTTCAGAACAAATATAAAAAGCAAGGTTTTTTAAACGCCAAGGTAAGCATTGCCACAACTGCCGATACCACAGGGACCAATGTGCAGAACATGGTCATCAATGTGAACAAGGGCGATAAGGTAAAGATAAAGGACATCAACTTTGTTGGTAACGAAAAGCTGTCCAATAAAAAGCTGAGGAAATCGCTTAAAAACACCAAGAAGAAAAAGTTTTACCGATTTTGGAAAAAGTCCAAATACATCGAAGCGGACTATGAGGAGGATTTGGACAACTTGATTGATACCTATGCCGAACGAGGGTATAGGGATGCAAGGGTGCTCTCGGATACTTTTGTAAAACTGGATGAGAAGAACATTGAGTTGACCATTAAAGTAGAAGAAGGCGATAAGTACTATTTTGGCGATATAGATTTTGTGGGCAACTCGGTGTACACAGATAGGATGCTGAGCCAAGTATTGGGTATCAAAAAAGGGGACACCTATAATGGAGTACTGCTTAAAGAGCGTGTTGCAGACGATTCCGACCCGGATGCCCAAGATTTGACCAACCTCTACCAAAACAATGGGTATTTGTTCTCAAGCATTAACCCGGTCGAGGTTTCCGCTGTAAACGACACCATTGATTTTGAAATACGGATCATAGAGGGGAAAGAAACCTTTTTGGACCATGTGACCGTTTCTGGAAACGATAAGACCAACGATCACGTAATATATAGAGAGATTCGTACAAGGCCAGGTCAAAAATACAGTAAATCCAATATAGTAAGGACCATTAGGGAGTTGGGACAACTTGGATTTTTTGATGCCGAGCAAATTGTTCCGGACATCATCAATCCAGACCCCAATGCGGGAACAGTGGATGTGAATTATAGCTTGGTGGAATCAGGTTCCAGCCAAATTGAGCTTCAAGGTGGTTTTGGTGGCGGTGGTTTCATCGGTACTTTGGGGCTTTCCTTTAGTAACTTCTCCTTAAAGAACATTTTTAACAAGGAAGCCTATAAACCTGTTCCTATGGGAGATGGCCAAACCTTTGCTTTGCGTTTGCAGGCCAGTAGGACTTTCCGTGTGTACAGTTTAAATTTCTCGGAACCTTGGTTGGGCGGTAAAAAACCCGTTAGGTTTAATTTGTCTGTTTCCAGGACACAGCAGTTTAGAACACAATACGACGAAAATGGAAGGTTCGATGTAGATAAATCAAGGGGTTTCGCTATTACTGGAGTATCTGCAGGTTTGGCCAAAAGAGTACAGTGGCCAGACGATTTCTTTACCATTTCACACTCGTTGAGCTATCAATTGTACGATTTTAACGATTACAATAGTGGGCTCTTCAATTTTGGTAATGGCAGCTCCAACTCCCTAAGTTACACTTTTGGTATTTCCAGAAGTTCCCAAGGACCCAGTAGAATTTTCCCCACCTCGGGTTCCAACTTTGAGTTGACGGCCAAATTCACACCGCCCTATTCCCTGTTCGGTGGGAAGGATTTTGGAGCGTTAAAAGAGGATATTGACGATGTAAATGTAAGGCTTCGAGAAATAGGAGAGCCTTCAACAACTGAAGAACAGCTTGAGTTTAACCAACTTCGTGAGGAATTGGAACGAATGGAGGAGGAAAGATTTAAATTGTTAGAGTACTATAAGGTAAAATTCAAAGGGGATTGGTATCAAGCCATAGTTGGTAAGCTTACTTTACGAACCAATGCCGAATTTGGATTTTTGGGTGCCTATAACCACGATATTGGAAACGTTCCTTTTGAACGTTTTTACGTGGGAGGAGATGGTTTAGGAAACTTTACTTTAGATGGTAGGGACGTAGTGCAGTTACGTGGTTACGAAAACCAATCACTAACCCCGTACAGTACCAATGCCGTAACCAATAGGTTGGAACAGGATGGAGGTACCATTTACAATAAATTCTCTCTGGAATTGCGTTACCCATTGACTTTAAAACCTTCAGCATCTATTTATGCACTATCATTTTTAGAGGCAGGTAATGCCTTCAACAATTTTAATGATTATAATCCGTTTGAGTTAAAAAGATCTGCCGGAGTGGGGCTACGTATATTTATGCCGGCATTCGGACTCTTGGGGATTGATTTTGGTTACGGCTTCGATACCGATGCCCGTCCAGGATCAGTTGGGCCAAGCGGCTGGCAAACGCACTTCATCATCGGGCAGCAGTTTTAATCAATGAAAAATCGTGTATTGCTAATTTGTAAATGATTCATTATAAATTAATTAGTAATTTTGGCACGATATTTTCTATGTAAAATGCGGAATCAAAGATGAATACCAAAGTTCTTTTATCATTAGTTGTTTTGATGTCGTCCCTTTATGGGTTCTCCCAAAGAGGAGTGCGGATAGGGTACGTGGATATGGAATACATCCTCGAAAATGTGGAAGAGTATCGGGATGCCACCGAACAATTAAACGCCAAGGCCCAAAAATGGAAACAAGAAATTGAGCTGAAGCAAAGCGTTATTGATCAAATGAAAAAAGATTTGATGGCGGAAAAAGTACTTTTGACCGATGAACTGATCTTGGAGCGGGAAGAGGAAATCCAAATTCTGGAAAAGGAAATGTTGGACTACCAACAAGACCGTTTTGGACCGCAAGGGGATTTGGTATTGCAAAAACAACTTTTAATACAGCCGATACAGGATCAGGTTTTCAACGAAGTTCAAAAAATCGGTGCCAATAAAAGATACGATTTTATTTTTGATAAATCCGCAGATGTTGTAATGTTGTACTCCGAAAAAAGACACGATATCAGTGACTTGGTTTTAAGGGAGATAGGACGCACCAGAAAAATCAGTGCATCCAACAAAAAACAAGAGCAGCAAAGCCGTTTGGAGCAGTTCCAAGAAGAGGAAGACCAAATCAGTGATGCCCTAAAGGAAAGACAGGAGCAAGCTGCTGAAGCCCAAAGCGAAAGAGAGAAGGCAGCAGAGGAAAGAAGGGCCGAAAAATTGAAGGAACGCGAAGAGCGGAAGAAAGCATACGAAGCAAGAAGAAAAAAATTATTGGAAGAGCGTGAAGCCCAGCGGAAAGCCAAATTGGAAGAACGAAAAAAAGCGCAAGAACAACAAAAGGATTCAATAGGATAATGTATATTGAAACACTAAATTTAAAGTCAAAAAAGTAACGTTGAGAATCATGAAAAATGTAAAAAGGATTGCTGTAGCCCTAGTATTGTTTGTTGCGGCTACGGGTTTTGTAAATGCACAGAGCAAGGTTGCACACATTAATGTACAGCAATTATTGTCTGAAATGCCGGAGATGAAGGCTGCGCAAGCTGAATTGAAGAAATTACAAGAAACCTACAGAGCAGACATTCAAAGCTCCATGACAGAGCTTCAAAACAAGTATACTCAATACCAAAACGAAGCCACTTCCAAAACAAGGGAAGAAAACGAACAAAGAGCGGTAGAGCTTCAAGGGTTCGAGAAAAACATTCAAGAAGCTGAGCAAGCGGCTATGCAAGAAATGCAGAAAAAGCAACAAGAATTGTTTGCCCCAATTTCCGAAAAAGCAAAAGCAGCTATTGAAAAAGTTGCAGCGGCCAAAGGTTACGACTATGTAATCGATGCCAGCCCAGGTTTGAGCTTGATCGTAGCCAAAGGTCCAGACCTTTTGCAAGAAGTAAAACAAGAATTGGGTTTCTAAACCGTGATTTTACAATATTTTAAAAAACCGCTTTTATTAAAAGCGGTTTTTTTATGCCATAAAAATTTAAGCCACTATTTTTAAGCATGCCAAAACCAATAGGAATTTTTGACTCAGGGGTGGGCGGCACCTCTATTTGGAAAGAGGTAGCAAAGATGCTTCCCAACGAAAAAACCATTTACTTGGCCGATAGTGCCAATGCTCCTTATGGTGAAAAGTCAAAAGAAGAGATTCTAAGACTCAGCATCAAGAATACGGAGTATTTACTGGGCCAAGGCTGTAAAATTGTTCTGGTCGCCTGTAATACTGCCACAACAAACGCCATAGATTACCTCCGTTCCCACTACAATGTTCCTTTTATTGGAATAGAACCAGCCATCAAACCTGCGGCCCTTCATACCAAAACCAAAAAAGTGGGGGTTTTGGCCACCAAGGGAACGCTCTCCAGCAGTTTGTTTCACAATACCTCCAAACTCTTCGCCGAAGGAATTACCGTGCTGGAACAAGAGGGCAAAGGACTGGTGGAGCTCATTGAAGCAGGTAAAATTCAATCCGAAGAAATGAAAACGCTCCTGCAGGCTTTTTTGCAGCCCATGCTCGATCAAAACATAGATTGTTTGGTGCTTGGTTGCACCCATTACCCGTATTTGATGCCCGTACTTAAGGATATATTGCCGGAACACATCAACATCATAGATTCGGGAGAGGCCGTGGCTCGTCAAACCAAAGCTGTTTTGGAGCACAATAACTTGCTTTCCAGTGTTGCTGAACCAGAACATATCTTTTACACCAATGCCGATGTTGAGGTTCTAAAAGATTTGGTTGACCGACCGACTGCCCAAGTTGCCTACCTGGATTTCTGAGCATTGAAAAACTGGGCAAGAAAAGATAGATAATAGACGATTCTGACTTGACATAAATATCAAGTTCAAGTGTGTTTAGTCAATTTGTGCTATCTCTGCCTGTGGCAAACAAGAGTGTCAAAAAAAAGGATAAAACTCAGAACTCCTAACTCATCACTCTTAACTTAAGTGCTTGGAATTTCAGTTTCCCCGATGGCCTATTCTTCCTTTCTTCGGTAGGTTAAGTAAGTAAAATCATATTTGTGCCTATCATCCTTTGGATGATGCTCCTCGTTTACCAATTCCCATTGTTCTTCATCAATCTCGGGAAAAAAGGCGTCTGCCTCAAAAATACCATGCACCCTTGTGAGTTCAATGTCCGTGGCTATGGCCATGGATTGTTTGTAGATTTTGCCGCCACCAATAATAAAAGCAGTTTCATTGTCCTCTACCAAACCAATGGCTTCACCAATGGAATGCACAATGGTACAAGGGAACTTGGGCGTATAATCTTCATCTCGGGTAATGGCAATGTGTGTTCGGTTGGGTAAAGGCTTGGGAAAGCTCTCCAAGGTTTTTCTGCCCATGATTATTTTGTGCCCGGAGGTCAAACTTTTAAAACGTTTAAAATCGTCCGGTAAGTGCCAAACCAAGTCGTTGTCCTTGCCCAGGGCATTGTTTTCGGCCGCCGCCGCAATAATGATCAATCGCCTCATTGATCTTTTTTTTTATTGATTTTGGAAAGCGGGAAATCCGTCTCTATTTCCTTCTGGATTTCGCCAATGCGCTTTTTTTGAAGATTAACCAATCGTTCCCGTTGTTGACGTTCCCAATTTTGTCCCATGAACTTATGGGTCACAAAAACATTGAATGTATGCAGGGCAACCAAAAAAGCCCAAGCCAATAGGATCCATACGGACCAATCGTAGGCTTCCCCGTACTTGAGCACCTTGTTGGCGAGAATCAAAAAAATACTACCGATCAAAAAAATCACAAAGTGGATGAACAACCTTTTCTTTTGTTTGATGCGTTTATGGGCATACTCCAAAAGTTCGTGCTGCTCCATATCTATTTCGGGCTTCTTCTTTTTACCAAATGACAACATGGAATGGCTATCTTTATCAACAAAGATAACTGAATTGTATCCAAAAATCCCGATATGCAAAACTTAAGAAAAAAATTCCCTGTTCTTAACCAATGTGTTTATGCCAATACCGCTGCCTCTGGTTTATTGAGTGAAGATTTAATGGAATGGCGTCAAGGGCACGACCTCGATTACCTGATCGGCGGCAGCGAAATGAAGAACAAGGGCTTTGCCCATATGCCCGAGATCAAGAAAACCGTCGGAAAATTTTTTAATTGCAAGCCCGAAAACGTGGCTTTGGTGCCCAACTTTAGTTTAGGGTTCAATTTGTTGCTGGAAGGATTGCCCAAGGATAAAAAAGTGTTGTTGGTCAACAAGGATTACCCGAGTGTAAACTGGCCCTTCGAGACCCGAAATTTTAAGCGGGATTATGTGGATGCCGATGTGCACATGGAAGAAAACATCCATAAAAAAGTAAAAACGGGGGATGTTGATGTCTTGGCACTCAGTTTGGTACAATGGGTAGATGGCATTCGTATTGATTTTGATTTTCTGAAAGATTTAAAAAAAGAGTTTCCCAACCTGATTATTTTGGCCGATGGCACCCAATATTGTGGCACAGAACCTTTTGATTTTAAAAATTCCGGGATTGATATTTTGGGAACCAGTGCCTATAAATGGATGTTGGCGGGGTATGGCAATGGTTTTTTCTTGGTTAAAGACGAAGTGATGGATCAGTTTGAACTTAGAGGTATAGGAAACGGTTCTGTAGATAACGATGCATCCAAACGTAACAGCATAACCTTTTGTAAATTTTTGGAGCCAGGCCATTTGGATTCCCTCAATTTTGGAAGTTTGGAATTCGCCGTTAAATTTTTGGACGAAATAGGTCCAGAGAATGTGCAGGCGCAATTGCAAAAGCTATCAAAAAAGGCAATGGCCGCTTTTACAGAACTGGACCTGTTGCCCCCTTCCGTCACTAAAAGAAAGCAGCACAGCACCATATTCAATATTAAGGGAGATGAGAAGCTCTTCAATAAGCTCACTGAGGAAAATGTGGTGGCCTCACCACGTGGGGGAGGCATCCGCTTGAGCTTTCATTTTTACAATACCGAAGAGGAAATCGAGGCCATTGCAAAAATATTACGGTCCTGAATGACCTGAATCATTTTTCAGGAAACATCAGTACTTATTTTTGTAAAAGTAATCCTATTGTTAGGGGTATTTTATCAATTTGATAAATCGAACGTAACTTATTGTAAATAAGAGGTTTTATCTGTTGCTTTGCCCTTAATTTAAATTATTGGTACCATGGCGATTAAGAAACAATACCTAAAGAGCAAGCCAATCTGCAAAGTAACCTTCACCGTTCCTGCAGATGGGGCTGAGAGCGTTGCGGTAGTTGGTGATTTCAATAAATGGAACCCAAAAAAAAGCAGCCTGAAGAAATTAAAGAACGGGACCTTTAAGGGCACGTTTGAGCTACCTGTAGAAAACAGCTACGAGTTTAGATACTTGATTGACGGTAATTATACCAACGATTCCGAGGCCGATCGTTATCAATGGAACGATTATGCCGGAACCGAGAATGCCGTGTTGGAAGTGTAAATGATTTTTGAGCTGCCATCAGATTCCGCTGGACTGTGATGGTGGTTTTTTCTTTTTAAATTAGCAGTAGGTCTGGCTAGGTTTTAAAAATAGAGGTGTCGATTTCATCAAAAGAAGTAATCACATCATAATTCCATTGGCTGTAATCATTTTTGGCCGAATCAACGATAATGACTTTTTTGGCCTTGGAGTTTTCAGCTGCCAGTATTCCTGAGGTCGAATCTTCAAAAATCAACGTTTCACTGGCATCGATTTCTAAAACATCCATAGCTTTTAAAAAGATTTCTGGATGGGGCTTACTTTTTATTTCTCCATTGCTATAAACGATTCGGTCCAGGTCAAAATATTTTTTTAGCTCCAAGTGTTCAAAATAGAACTGCAGATTGTATAAATCAGAAGCCGTTGCAATGGTAAATGGGATATGGTTTTTATCCAGATATTCCAAAAGATCCAAAACTCCGGGAGCCAACTCCATTTTTTCTTTTAAACATAGCGACTGGTAAATATCCTCTTTTTCTATACTTAAGGTGTTTATGTCATCTTTTGATAGATTTTTGGAGAACAGATTGGACATGATTTCAGCATTGTTTTTACCATGGATTTTAAGGTTTTTCTCATCGTCGGTGAGTACAAAGGAATGCTTCTTTAAAAAAATGTCCCAAGCCTGATTATGCAAGTGGGTATCAAAAAACAGGGTGCCATTAAAATCAAATATTACACCTTTTATCTCCATAAAGTTCAAATTTGCTCAATTATCGATTCTCCAAGGAGGGGTTGGTCTATTTCGTCCAGTAATCCACCACGGTTACATCCGCAATATGTGGGCCTGCAATGTCGCCAAACGCTACATGGTCGGGATGGGTAAGGTAGGTGTCGCGATCAGCTTCGTTATCAAAAGTTAAAAAGAAACAGTGCGTAAGTCCTTTGTTCAAATTCTCCGGGCTATTGTTTTTGCCCCATTCATAGCCTTTTATTTCCGAAATTTTTGAAGGCAGGGCATTGAATGCCTCTTCCACCTGTTGTATATCGGCCTGCGAAGAGGTTTCCTTAAATTTGAACAATACTACGTGGCGCAATTGAGGCCCCGTTACTTCTTCTGTTTTTTCCACAGTTTCTTCTTCCTGTTTTTCGGTGGTTTCTTTTTTGGCTTGCTCGCCACAACTGGCAAATAACAGTGCGGCAAATAGGGTGATGATGGGTTTCATGGGTTTGATTGTGTTTGTTATGAATTCAATCAAATGTACGATTTTACACAGATAAATATTGTTTCTGTTTCTGTCTCAACTGTTTTTCCGTCACCCTGAACTTGATTCAGGGTCTCACAAGCCTGTTTGCCTATTTTGATGGGATGCTGAAACCTGCCTTTGCCGGCAGGCGAGTTCAGCATGACTACACGATTTTTTCTCTATACATTGATTTTGGCGTCCAAGGTCATAATTTGTTATGACGTTTCATTTATTTGGGTTGATTACATTTGAACCATGACCGAAAGTGAGAGAAAATTTTTGGACTTGTTTAAAGATGCTTATGCATCTCCTTCTGACCTCGCTAAAGAGTTGGAGTTGGGAATTGACATGCTTTTTTATTTGGAAGAAGGAGTCTTTTTGAGAAGGGAAATCCAAAATGTGGCCGCTGCTTTGCGGGGTATAAGTACGGTGTTGAAGAGTTGTGATTGGCACGAGCCAAGAGGCTCGTGCTAGCGGGGGCTTCACTACCAATATTCAAAAATCCGGGATATTTTTCCGTTTTTGAACTCGAAAAGTGTCATTTGTGGTTCTCCTTCCTTGATCCCATCCTCTTTTTTTTCCACAAATATTCTTTGTATAACAACAGCGTTCAGCCCGATGATTTTATTGATGATCTTTATATTCGTGACTGTCCCGTCGTAACCTCCATTTTTTTGGTTCCTGGCATATCCGTTGTACAGATCTTCTCTTGTGTAAGTCCCGCCATATTTTGGATGGACGTATTCAAAATCATCTGTAAAAAGCTGAAAGACACTATCAATATCCTCGATTGTTGAGTTTGCCTGAAATATTTTGAGGTTCAACTCGTAATAGTTTTCTATGACCGTATTTAATGAGTCTTTATGGGCTTCTGTGGCATCCTGTGCGGCAATGCGGTCACTGGCGAAGAGAATCAAAAAAATAGAAACTGAAATTTTTAAATGTGTTTTCATAACCGATTTTTTCTTATAAACTTCCTAATTGTTGATGCAGGCCTGCCTTTGTCGGCAGACAGGCGTCACGCTCGTTCCATTTTTGGATCAGTAAGGTGTACTGGTCACGAGCCTAGAGGCTCGCGCTAGCGGGTGCTAGCGGGTCTTAAACAGTTAAATTTTGAGTTTATGTGTTTCCAATAGATAGATTGCTAAAGTTGATGCAGCTCCGACGGCTAATTTGGCATGCCTTGGTTGCAAATCCTTAAATTTTCCATCTTTTCCGTGCCCACTTCCATATTCATTTCTAACTTCTCCAATTCCTTGTACAACTGACGATAAGCTACCTAGTATTTGTTTAATGGAACTTGCTGCTTTTGCTTCATTTGGAATGTCATCAGGAGTCAGCTTTAATAATTTTGTTGTTTCCTTCATTAATCTAGTTAAGTCCCAGTTTTTGTCATAAACTTCATCCCTTTCTTCAAAAATTGATTTACAAGATGTTTCGATTAGTTCTTTTGCAAGACCAATAGAAATATGTGGAGAATTTTCAATTGAAGACTCCATTAAATTAATTTGTTGAGAAACATAATCAGCAGTAAGGATTTTTTTAATGTTTTGACCTTTTTTTTCAATAGAGTCTTTTCCTGTGATTTTAAGTCTCCCAATGAATATTGGTTTGTTAGAAATCCGAGTTTTTTCAACTAACTCAAAATTGTCTTCTTTTAGATTGTCATTAAATATTTGAAGCATTTTGTTAACTTCAGACGATTCTCCTCTTACCAGTGGATGTATCATTTCACATAAGAAGTCCAAAAAAATGGAGTCATCACAGTTCAATAAATTGAATCTATCATCATAAAAAATCCAATTATCTTCCCAATCGTTAGGGTTGTTTACCCTATGTTGCCAAATATCGCCTGCTGCATTTTGGAATCTACTATCATAAGACGGCATGCTGTCCAAATCAAACATTCTCGATAGAAAATCTGCCTCTTCTAATCGTCCTGACCACCAAAAACCTTCAACTTGAATAAAGTCAAATATATTTCTTCTTGTAATTGTAGAGATTTTATTCAAGTCTCCCTGCTTATTAATTGTATACTATTACTCATTTATGGAAATAAAAAAAACTTTATTACCCAATATAATAATAAAAAACGGTAGCCTTTAAGGCGGTTACACCGCTACAACCCCCTTAATATGCGGATGCGGGTCGTAGTTCAAGAGCTCAAAATCATCAAAAGTAAAGTCAAAAATATCCTTTACTTCGGTGTTCAATTTCATGGTGGGCAAAGGGCGTGGGTCGCGGCTCAATTGCAGCTGCACTTGCTCCAAATGGTTGTTGTAAATGTGCGCGTCACCAAAGGTGTGGATAAACTCTCCGGGCTGGTAGCCACAAACTTGTGCCATCATCATAGTAAACAGGGCGTAAGACGCAATGTTAAAAGGTACACCCAAAAAAATGTCCGCACTACGTTGGTACAATTGGCAGGAAAGTTTGCCATTGGCCACATAAAATTGGAAAAAAGCATGGCAGGGTGGGAGTGCGGCCTTACCGTTCGCCACATTTTCTGCAAACGACACCGAAGTATCGGGCATAACGCTGGGGTTCCAAGCAGAAACCAACATTCTGCGGCTATTTGGATTGTTCTTCAAGGTTTCCACCACATCCTTGATCTGGTCAATTTCCTCACTGTTCCAATTGCGCCATTGGTGTCCGTACACGGGGCCCAAATCACCATTTTCATCGGCCCACTCGTTCCAAATACGTACGCCATTCTCTTGCAGATAGGCGACATTGGTATCCCCCTTTAAAAACCATAACAATTCATGGACAATGGATTTGAGATGCAATTTTTTGGTGGTCACCATGGGGAATCCTTCGGAGAGGTCGAACCGCATTTGATAACCAAAAACGCTCAAGGTTCCTGTTCCTGTACGGTCCCCTTTTTGGTTCCCGTGCTCCAATACGTGTTTTAGAAGGTCGTGGTACTGTTTCATGCTGCCTGTTTCGTTACTTATGTCATTTCGAGTGGTTTTCCGCTTGCGGAAAATTGTATCGAGAAATCAGTTTTCGGAATTTCACTCAAACTGACGTCTTTGTATATTTTTTGACTGTTTTCTTATGTCATTTCGAACGAATGAAATGAGGAGAAATCCAAGATATCTCGACTACCCCTTCGACTGCGCTCAGAGTGACAGCTCGATGTGACAAAAAATCAATCCATCGAAATTACTTCAATAAGTGTTTTTTGGAAACAAAAAGGCAAAAGACTTATGAAGAGTTTATTAACTGTGAGGGGGTGAAGGGTGAAAGGTTACCCTAAAATCATCCCAGCAATGGTTGCCGACAACAATGAGGCCAATGACCCGCCCAAAACAGCTTTCATCCCAAAAGAGGAAAGTACTTTACGTTGACCTGGCGCCAATGACCCTATACCTCCAATTTGAATACCGATGGAGGCAAAGTTGGCAAAGCCACAGAGCATGTAGGTGGCCATGATTACCGATTTGTTGTAAGTGAAGTGCACTCCGCTTGCCACATTTTTAAGATCGGCCAATTGAATATACCCTACAAATTCGCTTGCGGCCAGTTTTATCCCGAGCAGTTGCCCCATGAGCATAATGTCTTCATTGGCAACACCTATCAACCACATAAGCGGTGCGAATATGGTTCCTAGAATGGCTTCCAAGGAAAATTCGGTGTACGGGGAATTGGCGGCAATCCAATTATTAAAGGTGGTTATATCACCGACCCAACCCAAAATACCGTTGATCATGGCGATAAAGGCCACAAAAACCAAGAGCATGGCCCCAACGTTCAAAGCGAGTTTTAAGCCTTCGGTAGTTCCGTTGGCAATGGCATCCAAGATGTTTGCACCAATTTTTTCGGAGGAAACCTCAACATCGGTATTTACTTTTTCCGTTTGGGGATATAATATCTTTGAAATGACAATGGCGCCGGGTGCAGCCATTACCGATGCGGCCAAAAGGTGCTTGGCAAATACCAAGCGTAGTTCGGGGTCGTCGCCCCCTAAAAACCCAATATAAGCGGCCAAAACGGCTCCGGCAACAGTGGCCATGCCGCCAATCATCACCAAAAGGATTTCGGACTTGTTCATTTTTTCCAGATAGGCTTTGATCAGCAAAGGTGCCTCGGTCTGTCCCAAAAAAATGTTACCTGCCACGGAAAGGCTTTCCGCTCCAGAAATGCCCAAACTTTTTGAAAGCAGCCATGCCATCCATTTTACCACTACCTGAATCACTCCCAAGTAATAGAGAACAGAGGTTAGGGCTGAGAAAAATATAATGGTCGGCAATACCTGAAAGGCAAAAATATAGCCGAAGGTGTCCATGTCCACCACAAGTCCTTCAAATAGGAATTGGCTTCCTGCCCGGGTAAAGTCCAAAATATTTACAAAAATGTTTCCGACTTGATCGAATAGGTATTGAATAAAACGGACCTTTAGTACTCCAATGGCTATCAAAATTTGGAGGGATAGGCCTATGCCCACCGTTTTCCAATTGATGGCTTTTCTGTTGGAACTGAACAAAAATGAAATAAAAATGAGCGCTGCCATACCCAAAGCACCACGCAGCAAAGTGGTAATGGTAAACCCTTGGTTGGGTATGATTTCTGTGGCTTCCTGTTGGGCTACGCTATCTGTAATAGTGGAGCCAATGGCAATGTTAAGTGAATCTGCGGGCAACGAATTTTGGCCGAAAGCGACCGAACAAAGGAATAAAAGTATCAGTAAACTTTGGGTCTTTTTCGCCATGTACGTTGGTGGTTTATTTGCGCTTGGAAATTTCATCCCTCAATTTGGCAGCCTTTTCGTAGTCTTCGCTGGCTACTGCCTTATCCAGTTCTTTATGGAGTTCTTGAAGGGACATTTCTCTGTATCCATGGGTGTCGGAACCAGATTCGATCTCTACTGCTTCCCCTTCTTGAAGGATTTCATCGACCATAATGCTATCGTCCTCACCTTCCTCTTTTTCTTTGGAAGAGAATTTTAGGAAGATTCCAGCTTTGTCCAAAATGGTCTTGTAAGTAAAAATAGGAGCGTTAAACCTGAGTGCAAGCGCAATGGCATCGCTGGTCCGGGCGTCGATGATTTCCTCATTGTTATCACGCTCGCAAATAATGCTGGAATAAAAAACGCCATCCACCAATTTGTGGATAATCACCTGCTTGACCACAATCTGAAATCTGTCCGCAAAGTTTTTGAACAAGTCGTGGGTCAAGGGTCTGGGCGGTTTTATCTCTTTTTCCAATGCAATGGCAATGGACTGTGCTTCAAATGCGCCTATAACAATGGGGAGTTTTCGGTCTCCCTCTTCTTCATTTAAAATAAGGGCATACGCGCCATTTTGTGTTTGGCTGTATGATATTCCCTTTATTTTTAATCGTACTAAACTCATATATCTCCTCCTAAAGCAAAAGGGCCGTTCAAATAAGTGGCTTTACCAGTTATCTGAACAGCCCCTTGCAATGGGCAAATTAACAAAATTTAAGCGTTTTGGGCTTTAAATTCTTTTAATTTTTCGATGAGTTTGGGCACAACCTCGAAGGCATCCCCGACTATTCCGTAATCCGCTGCCTTAAAGAAAGGTGCTTCTGGGTCGTTGTTGATGACCACTTTTACCTTGGAAGCGTTGGTACCTGCCAAATGCTGAATGGCTCCGGAAATTCCGATGGCAATGTACAGATTGCTCGCAACCGGCTTACCTGTTTGGCCAACGTGTTCGCTGTGCGGGCGCCATCCCATATCCGAAACTGGTTTGGAGCATGCTGTGGCAGCCCCCAAAACATCGGCCAATTCTTCTATCATGCCCCAATTTTCAGGTCCTTTGAGTCCGCGACCTCCTGAGACAACGATATCGGCATCGGCGATGGTCGCTTTTCCAACTATTCTGTCCACTTCTACGGATTTAACCGCAAAGGCGTTGTCGCCCAAGGATGGTACAAAGTCTTCAACAGAGGCGGAAACACTATTTTCCACTACTCCAAAAGCGTTGCTGGAAACCCCGATTATCTTGATATCTGACGAAATCTCTGTCAAGGCAAACCCTTTGTTACTGAAAGCGGTTCGTTTTACTATAAAAGGTGAGGTGCTTTCGGGTGCGGCCACTACGTTGGGTACATATCCTGCGGTCAATTTAGCTGTTAGGATAGGAGCCAAAAATTTACTGTCCGCGCTGGAACTCAATATAATTACTTTGGTATCTTCCGCTTTTGCAGCCTGGGCCAATACATCAGCATAGGCTTTGGCATTGAAGGTGGCCAAGGAATCGTCCGATATCTTCAAAACTTTAGAGACCCCGTAGGTTCCCAATGAGGCATCGTCCTCGGCATTAAAAGAGACCGCTGTTACGGTTGTGCCTAAATCCTGGGCCACTTTATGTGCGTAAGAGGCCACTTCGAAGGCATTTTTTTTGAATTTTCCCTTGAGGGATTCTGTATATACTAGTACTGACATAATTTCTAATCTTGTTTAGATAACTTTTGCTTCGTTGTGCAGCAGTTCGACCAATTCCCCTACATTACCGGCATCGACCAATTTAACGGGTCCTTTGGCAGCAGGTTTTTCAAATTTTTGGTCTTGAGTGGGTTGAGTGGCTTCAACGGGTTCTACCACGTTCAATGCTTTTTTACGGGCCATCATGATACCTCTCATGTTAGGGATGCGAAGGTCGCTTTCCTCTACCAATCCTTTTTGTCCACCGATAACCAATGGGAGGGAAGTGCTTATTTTTTCCTTACCTCCATCAATTTCGCGAATTGCGGTTGCGGTATTTCCTTCGATTTCCAAACCTATACAGGTGTTCACAAAGTTTATATTCAACAAAGTGGCTAGTATTCCTGGGACCATGCCCCCGTTATAGTCAATGGATTCCCTACCGGCAATAATTAGGTCGTATTCTCCATTTTTGACCACTTCGGCCAACTGTTGGGCCACAAAAAAGCCGTCCGTTGGTTCGGCATTTACCCGAATGGCCTCATCGGCACCAATGGCCAGGGCCTTTCTAATGGTCGGCTCAGTCTGGGCCCCGCCAACATTGACTACGTGGACGGTCGCTCCTTGTTTTTCCTTGAACCACATGGCCCGGGTAAGACCAAACTCATCATTTGGATTAATAACAAATTGAACCCCGTTTGTGTCAAACTTGGTATCGCCTTCCGTAAAATTGATTTTGGAAGTAGTATCCGGTACGTTGCTTATGCAAACTAAAATCTTCATATATACTTTAGGTTTATCTGCTCAAATATAATTATAAAAATCCTAAATTTATTATGCATGCATAATAAATTTTGTTCTTTTTTTGGATTTGGGTCAGGCAAGTTTCGGGTAGTTTTTGCTATTTTTGCTTGCGTTTTTAAGCAGACTATAAATATTTAGTACGATTCAATGAAAACATTACAGTTTAGGGAGGCGATAGCTGAGGCTATGTCCGAAGAAATGCGAAGGGATGATACCATTTATTTGATGGGCGAGGAAGTGGCCGAATATAACGGTGCTTATAAGGCTTCCAAAGGCATGTTGGATGAATTCGGACCGGAGCGGGTAATCGATACCCCGATTTCAGAACTTGGTTTTGCCGGTATCGGTGTTGGTTCTGCAATGAACGGCAACAGGCCCATTATAGAATTTATGACATTCAACTTTTCCTTAGTGGGAATTGACCAAATCATAAACAACGCTGCCAAAATCCGACAGATGTCCGGCGGACAGTTCAATTGCCCGATTGTATTTAGAGGCCCTACGGCTTCTGCGGGACAGTTGGGAGCCACACACTCCCAAGCTTTTGAAAGTTGGTATGCCAATACTCCTGGGCTTAAGGTTGTAGTTCCTTCGAACCCTGCCGATGCCAAGGGATTGTTGAAGGCTGCCATTCGCGATGATGACCCCGTGATTTTTATGGAATCGGAGCAAATGTATGGCGATAAAGGAGAGGTGCCCGAAGGGGAGTACACAACTCCTTTAGGTGTTGCCGATATTAAAAGGGAAGGTACGGACGTGACCATTGTTTCCTTTGGAAAAATCATCAAAGAAGCTTACAAAGCTGCTGATGAATTGGAAAAAGAAGGTATCAGTTGTGAAATTATAGATTTAAGAACAGTACGTCCTATGGATCACGATACCATTCTTAAATCCGTTAAGAAAACCAACAGAATGGTAATCTTGGAAGAAGCATGGCCCTTTGGCAATGTGGCTACCGAAATTATCTATCACGTACAGGACAAAGCGTTCGATTATTTGGATGCCCCTATCGTAAAATTGAACACTGCAGATACTCCTGCACCTTATTCTCCAGTGCTTTTGGCTGAGTGGTTGCCCAACCACGAAGATGTGATAAAGGCTGTTAAGAAAGTGTTATATAAGCTGTAGAATCATATTTTAAGGTATATTAGCCCTGTCAACTTTGTTGACGGGGCTTTTTTTTAGGGAATATTTTTTTGATTAGAAATTACTTTGAACCAAATTTGACCTAAGTTAAATGGGGATAGGCTCTAATGCTTTTCTCCGTTGTCCCTTATATCTGCCTATGAAAAGATTCTTTTCCGTTTTTTTTCTGATTTTTATTACCTGCGTTACCGCACAAACCAAGATTGAAGGCGTTGTTACTGACGATGCTGGCATGCCCATTGCCTTTGCCAATATTATATTCACCAATTCTTCTGAAGGAACCATAACCAACGATAACGGGCGCTTTTATATGGAGTCCGACGAAACGTATGAGTCCATCAAAGTATCTTTTATTGGTTACGAGACCAAAGAGATTCCCTTGGAACAAAAGGTGAACTACGGCATGGAGATCATACTTACAGAATCTGCGGAGCAGCTTCAGGAAGTGATCGTGTATACAGGGAAACAATCCAAAAAGAATAATCCGGCAATCGACATTTTAAGAAAGATCTGGTCCAAAAAACGGGAGAACGGAGTGCGCAAGTTCAAACAGTACCAGTACGATAAATATGAAAAAATTGAGTTTGACCTCAATACCATCGACAGTGCCTTGATCAAAAGTAAACTCTTCAAAGGATTGGAGTTTATGTTCGAGGACTTGGATACATCCCGAATCACGGGAAAAACCTATTTGCCCATGTTCCTCAACGAAACTTTTTCCAAAGTCTATGGCGATAATGTAATGGATAGGGAGAAAGAAGATGTTTTGGGAAACAAAAGCTCAGGTTTTAGTGGTAATCAGGCCATAACCGCCTTTGTGGAGGATTTATATTCCGACTACGACATTTACGATAACTATCTCAAATTTTTTGATAAAAGTTTTACCAGCCCATTGTCCAAAACCGGAGTTGATGTGTACAATTACGTGTTGTCCGACAGTACCTTTATTGACAATAAATGGTGCTACAATATTATATATTACCCGAGGCGTAAGAACGAACTCACCTTTAAAGGGGACTTTTGGGTGAACGATACCACCTTTGCCATCAAAAAAATTAACATGCAGGTCACCAAAAGTGCCAACATCAACTGGGTAAAGGAAATCTATATAGAGCAGGATTTTGAGGTGGTCAGCGATTCTGTTTTTCTCTTGAAGCGGGATTACATGCTGAGCGATTTTAGCTTTTCAAAAAAAGAGGAATCACGGGGGGTGTACGGCAAGCGTACCACGGTTTTTGATAATTATAATTTTGATAACCCACGTTCCGAAGATTTTTACAAGGCAGTTGCCGACCCCTACGATCCAAGGGTTTTCTCGCAGGACAGTATTTTCTGGAAAAATGCCCGTTTGGAAAGTTTGAACGAGGACGAGTCGGGAATCTTTAAACTGCTGGATACCTTAAAAACCGTTCCCAAGTTCAGAACATACTACGATATCGTAAGTATTTTGGGTTCTGGATATATCGAAATAGATAAATGGAACATCGATATTGGGGATATCTACAGCACCTTTGGTTATAATGATGCCGAAGGTATTCGTATGCGGGCCGGCGCACGGACCTATTTTGGACAGAACGATATGTGGCGTTTGGAAGGATATATGGCCTATGGTTTTGATGATAAAAAATTTAAGCACGGGTTTTCGGGCAAGTTTTTGCTCGATAGAAAAAACCGGCTAATTATATCTGGAGGAAATCGAAGGGACATTGAGCAATTGGGGCTTAGTTTAACGAGCACGAATGATGTGATGGGGCGGAGCATCGCTTCATCTTCATTGGTGACCGTGGGTTCCAACGACCGTTTGACGAACATTAACCTATCGACCCTGAATGTGGAGATGGAGCCCGTTAAAAATTTCAAAATCAATGTAGGAGGCTCCTTCCGAACCTTGAGTTCTGCCTTGCCCGATGCTTTCAGTCTAGACTATGTGGACCCAAGTTCACCAACGGGCATTTCATCCGAAATAAAACAGTTTGACCTTAACACCACATTGATCTATACACCGGGCAAACGTACCATTGGTTACGGAGTGGAACGCTCTAACATCAATGACGATTACAGCACCCTGGTTTTAAAATACACCAAAGGTGTGGATGGATTTTTGGAAAGTGATTTTGATTATGAGAAGATCCAATTCTCTTACCAACAACCATGGCAAATAGGCGGTTTTGGCAGGTTGACCAGTAGCGTGGAACTGGGAAAGACTTTTGGGGAAGTGCCTTTGGGTCTGTTGAGTGTAATTCCGGGCAACCAGACGCTATTTTCACTGTACAATGTATTCCCCAATCTGGATTTCTACGAGTTCGTTACCGATACCTATGCCACGATACACCTGGAACATAATTTTAATGGTAGATTATTCTCCCGAATTCCGTTGTTGCGCAAACTCAATCTTAGGGAAATTGTGGGAATAAGAGGCGCCTGGGGGCAATTATCCGAAGAAAACATAGCTTTGAGTGCCCCGACCAATATTCCTTTAATGGCACCGGAGGACCAAGTGTATTGGGAATATTCACTTGGTGTGGGAAACATTTTTAAAATACTTCGGATAGACTTTAACTTTAGAGGAAACTACCTCGATAATCCAGATGCAAGGGCATTTGGAATAACGGGAACTTTCGGATTTAGCTTTTAATTCTCACGAAACAGCCAATTTATACGCCCTATTCCAGTTATACTGGTTATTTTTGCACAATAAATTTATCACTAACATGTCTAAAAAACCACGTATTACCTTTGATGTACTGGTAGAAATACCCAAAGGTAGCAGAAACAAGTACGAATACGATTTTACCCTCAACAAAATTCGATTTGATCGAACCTTATTTTCCTCAATGATGTATCCGGGCGATTACGGGTTTATTCCAGAAACCTTGGCCTTGGATGGCGACCCGTTGGATGTATTGGTGCTTTGCACCGAGCCAACCTATCCGATGGTGGTTGTGGAAGTAAAGCCAGTTGGGGTTTTTCACATGACCGATGAAAAAGGTCCGGATGAAAAAATTATCTGTGTTCCGGTTTCCGACCCAATATGGAGCAAAAGAGATGATATAAGTGAATTGAACCCACATCGGTTAAAGGAAATCGAACATTTCTTTCAAGTATATAAAGATTTGGAAGAGAAGAAGGTAGATACCGGAGGATGGGGAGACGTTAACGAGGCTGTTAAAATCTACCATGAGTGCGTACAACGCTACGAAGATAGCGATCACAAAAAAAGGCGGGCTTACACGATATAAATTACTAAATATAGCTTTAAAAAAATGCGCTTTTAATAATTAAAGGCGCATTTTTTTTATTACTTCGTATTTTACTACATTAGCTGGCATTAAAAATTTCTAAATAATCTAACCTATGGATTTAATCGTAAAATTTTTGCCTGTATTTGGTGTCTTGGCCCTCCTGTATGTATTCATCAAGAATGTATGGATTTCTAAACAAGAGGTCGGGGACGAAAAAATGGCAAGGATTGCAAAGAACATTGCCGATGGAGCAATGTCATTCTTAAAGGCCGAGTATAAAATACTGAGCATCTTCGTGGTCTGTGTGGCCGTTTTGCTCTTCTTCAAGGGAAGCAACGAAACAGGCTCCAATGGCATGGTGGCCGTTTCCTTTATTGTAGGGGCCATCTGTTCCGCTCTGGCCGGATTTATCGGAATGAAAGTCGCGACCAAAGCCAATGTAAGAACTACCAATGCAGCAAGAACCTCTCTTGGTAAAGCCCTTGAAGTTGCATTTGCCGGTGGAGCTGTTATGGGACTTGGTGTGGTAGGACTTGGTGTTTTGGGATTGAGCGGTCTGTTTATGATTTACAGCGGACAAGGCTGGGAAATCGCCGAAGTCCTTAATGTACTCTCCGGTTTCTCCCTTGGAGCATCTTCCATAGCACTTTTTGCCCGTGTAGGCGGGGGTATTTACACCAAAGCTGCCGATGTTGGGGCCGATTTAGTGGGTAAAGTAGAAGCAGGAATACCTGAGGACCATCCATTGAACCCTGCAACCATTGCAGATAATGTGGGGGATAATGTAGGGGATGTAGCTGGAATGGGCGCCGACCTTTTTGAGTCTTATGTAGGTTCCATAATCGGTACCATGGTATTGGGTGCAGTTTTTGCCGGATTACCGGAATTTCAAGCTGCTTTTGATGGCCTTGGCGCGGTGTACTTGCCGTTGGCTTTGGCTGCAGTAGGAATTATAATGTCGATTATCGGTACATTCTTTGTCCGAGTAAAGGACGGGGGAAATCCACAAACCGCATTGAATATTGGAGAATTTGGGTCAGCAGGCTTGATGTTGATAGCTTCTTACTTTATCATCAATGCCATGCTTCCAGAATCTTGGGTGGAAGGCGGTAAGGAATTTACTTCCATGGGAGTATTTTTGGCAACTATTGCCGGTCTAGTGGCCGGATTGTTGGTCGGAAAAGTAACGGAATATTATACGGGAACGGGAACTAAACCCGTAAACTCCATTGTACGCCAGTCCGAAACGGGGTCGGCAACCAATATTATTGCAGGTCTGGGTGTGGGAATGATGTCCACGGCCATTCCGATTATATTGATTGCAGCCGCCATATTGGTTTCCCATCATTTTGCGGGATTATATGGAATTGCCATCGCAGCGGTCGGAATGTTGGCGAATACAGGTATTCAACTTGCTGTTGATGCCTATGGGCCTATTTCGGATAATGCCGGAGGTATTGCTGAAATGGCGGAACTTCCTGGAGAAGTGCGTGATAGAACGGATAAATTGGATGCCGTTGGAAACACTACGGCTGCCATTGGTAAAGGATTTGCCATTGCCTCTGCAGCATTAACGGCATTGGCGCTTTTTGCCGCCTTTATGAAGACTGCAGGTGTGCAGTCTATCGACGTTTCTCGCCCTGATATTATGGCTGGACTTTTAATAGGAGGGATGCTTCCGTTTGTGTTTTCTGCTCTTTCCATGAATGCAGTAGGTAGAGCTGCCATGTCCATGATTGAGGAAGTACGCCGTCAATTTAAAGATATTCCAGAATTGAAAGCTGCCTTGGCCGTTATGCGTAAGCATGATTCTGACCTTTCCAAAGCAAGCAAAGAGGATATGGAGATTTTTGAAGCGGCCGATGGTAAGGCAGAATATCAAAAGTGTGTGGCCATCTCAACACAGGCATCCATTAAAGAAATGGTATTGCCAGGATTGTTGGCAATCGCGGTCCCAGTCGCCGTTGGATTTATTGGTGGAGCTGAGATGTTGGGTGGACTTTTGGCAGGTGTGACCACAGCTGGAGTTTTAATGGCCATATTTCAATCCAATGCTGGAGGTGCTTGGGACAATGCCAAAAAGACCATAGAAAGTGAAGGTCGCAAGGGTAGCGATGCCCATAAAGCAGCCGTTGTGGGGGATACCGTTGGTGATCCTTTTAAGGATACTTCGGGTCCTTCCTTAAATATTTTGCTTAAATTAATGTCCGTAGTGGCCTTGGTAATCGCTCCTAGTTTGGTGAGTCTTGCACCAACTGATGAGGTGGGTATGGTAAAAGAGGATGGAACTATGATCACGATTACCGAAGAGGGAATGAAAGAGACCAAAGCGGTTGAAAAACAAATCCGGGTAGAGATAAGCAATACTGAAGATGGAGCTTACAAAGCCGTGATTACTTCCAGTTCCAATGTAGATGGCGAAGTAGTGGAAGAAACCAAAGAGCTTATGGCTGAAAGTAAAGAAGAATTGGAAAAAAAGATACAAGCATATAAGAGTGCCGAGGCAAAGGATTAGCTCGCGCTTTATAGCAAAGCTGGAAAAACCACGCCAAATGGCGTGGTTTTTTTATGATGTCACCATTGAGCGGAGTCAAGATGTATTAGTTTATAGAGGTCAGTAGATATTTGAATACTAAAAATAACCTAAAAAGTGTCAGGCTGAGCCTTTCGGCTTCGCTCAGGATAAACTAAAGTCGAAGCCTTTTTTGACGTTCAAAGAGTTCTCGACTGCCCCGGTACTAAGATTGGGACGGGCGCTCGAACTGACATAGGGAAACCTCATAACAAGCATTTTAAATGCATAAATTGTATGTGCTGTTTCTTAGTCTGATGGGGAAATAAAAAGTTATTTTAGTCTATCAATGCCTGATAAATCAAAGTCCTTAATTTTCCATGATCATCAATATCCCCCGAGGGAATCAATTGTGTGAAATATACGACCACCAATTCTTCTTTTGGATCTACCCAATAGGAGGAATGGTAGGCGCCGCCCCATCCATATTCACCAACGGATCCTGGGGTGCCCCTAGCTCCTAAATCTTCCACAATGGAAAAACCCAAGCCAAACCCAGTGCCTCCCACCCAGGGAAACGTGGCTTTGCCCAAGTGATTTACCGTCATAAGTTCAACGGTTTTTGGGGAAAGGATGCGTTTTCCGTTCAATGTTCCTTTGTTGAGCATCATTTGCAGGAATTTGGCGTAGTCCATTGAGGTGCTCAATAGTCCCGCTCCACCTGAAAAACTTTTACGAGGGCCTTCCACGTAAGCGCCTTGCCCAACCATGCCCCCGGGATTGGGCGCACGTTCCAAACCATCTTCTGATGGGGAATACACCACGGCCAAACGTTCTTTTTTGGCTTCGGGAAGGTAAAAATGAGTATCATTCATCTCTAGAGGATTAAGAATGTTTTCTTGTAAAAAAACATCCAAAGTTTTTCCTGAGACCACCTCTATCAAAGCACCAAGAATATCGGTATTGTAGCCGTAAACAAATCGTTCTCCGGGCTGTGACTCAAATGGCAATCCGGCCATTCGGGTTACTGTGGCCTGTATGGGTTCTTCCCGATCGGCAAAATACCACCCTTGTATTTTTGCTTTTTTCCATAGATCGGCTGCGGTTCCTTCTCCATATGAAACTCCCGAGGTGTGTGTTAGTAAATCGCGGATGGTAATCGGTCTATTTGCTGGCACAATATCATAGGTGCCATCATCTTTGCTAACGGCAACTGTGGTCTCCATAAAAGCGGGTATATATTTTCCAACTGGGTCGGTAATCAATAATTTGCCCTGTTCTTGAAGCATCATAATTCCTACACTGACAATGGCCTTGGTCTGTGACGCTATTCTAAAGATGGAGCCCTTGGTCATGGGAAGATCGTTCTCAATATCATTTTTTCCGAAAGGCTCAAAATAGGCAATCTTACCTTTTCGGGCAACAAGGATGGTTGCGCCGGGCAATTCATTGTCATTTACATAATCCTGAAAGGTTGAGGTTAGGTATTGCAAACGCTCTGAAGAAAGCCCTACATCTTCGGGAGAGACTTTATCCAACTGCTGGGCGGTTACTGTAAATTGTAAAAAGAAGTAGAAAAGGAGAATGGGAAATCTAAAGAGGAATGTTGTTTTCATGATGGGTTGAGCAATGTGTTTCTTTGTTATTTCTGAAGTTCTAAAAGTTCCAATGCCTTTTTTAACTCTTCTTGTAGCTCATCGTAACCTATAATACGGCCAATGCCAACATACTCTAAAAAGTGGGTCCGTAGATTTTGGTATAGGGTTTCCTTGATTTGACTTTGCAATTGGACTACCTCCTTGGTTTGCTCCATACTTTCCAATTGCTTGTAAAGTTTTAAAATATCTGAGTTCATGGTATTGGTTTTTCTTTATTCCTTATTACTCTGTTGGAATGGATATTAATCAAATCTATATAAGAACAATATAAATCAAGCAGAATATAGCAAATCCTTTGAGAAAATACTTGATGAACTTAAAAAATAGTGTCAATTCAATTTTCTACCCCTTTAAAAATTATTTAAAATAAAGATAAAGTTCTGTTTTACTCGAATAATCCATGGATTTCCCCATCAATACGATTGATGACTTCGCCCAAATCTTCTGGGTTATCCACAAAATCCAAATTGTCCACATCAAAAATGAGCAGTTTTCCTTTTTGGTAAGTGTTTACCCATGCTTCGTAGCGTTCGTTCAAGCGGCTGAGGTAATCAATGGAAATGGAGTTTTCGTAATCACGACCACGTTTATGAATCTGGTTTACCAAATTGGGGATGGTGCTTCGCAAGTAAATCAAAAGGTCTGGGGGTTGCACCAAGCTCTCCATTAACTCAAAAAGACCTTTGTAGTTTTCAAAATCACGATTGGTCATCAAGCCCATGGCGTGCAGGTTGGGTGCGAAAATGTGGGCATCCTCATAAATCGTCCGATCTTGGATCACACTCTTTCCACTTTCCCTGATCTTTAAAATTTGACGGTATCTACTGTTCAAAAAGTAAATCTGGAGGTTAAAGCTCCAACGTTCCATCTGGGTGTAAAAATCATCCAGATAGGGATTGTCCACTACATCCTCAAAATGGGCTTCCCATTTATAATGTTTTGCAAGTAAGTTTGTTAAAGTCGTTTTTCCAGCGCCAATATTTCCTGCTACAGCAATATGCATGGGGTGTAAGTGTTTTTAAGTTGGTGTTTATGGATCAGGGAGTTTTTAATCATCGCAATATACAAAGTATATCCACTTGAAGAAAAAAAACTGGTTCAAATGGATGATCTTGCATTAGCGGCAAACAAAGTTTTAAAATATGTTCCAAATACGTACTTTTGCGCTTCAAAACGAGGAAAGATTTGACTGATTGCAACCTCGGCACCTTTAATTGGGTATACGAAAAATGCTAAAGCAGTTCGTGTCGGCTTCTGTTGGCATCTCTTCACCAAGGGTTTGGAACTTCTTCGCACTTTTTTGTCAAATCTTCAATTTTAAAAAAGAGAAATGGCGTATTTGTTTACATCAGAATCCGTTAGTGAGGGACATCCAGATAAGATTGCGGATCAGATAAGTGATGCACTGCTGGATAATTTTTTGGCCTTTGACCCCGAGAGCAAAGTGGCATGCGAAACTTTGGTAACCACAGGTCAGGTGGTTTTGGCCGGCGAGGTTAAAAGCCATACCTATGTGGATTTACAGAGTATTGCACGTGAGGTTATCAATAAAATTGGTTACACCAAAGGCGAGTACAAATTTAGCGGGGACTCTTGCGGGGTAATTTCATTGATCCACGAGCAATCGCAGGACATCAACCAAGGGGTTGATCGTGGCACTAAAGAAGAACAGGGTGCCGGTGACCAAGGAATGATGTTCGGTTATGCTACTACGGAGACGGAAAATTACATGCCCTTGGCATTGGATATCTCGCACAAAATTTTGGAGGTGCTCGCCAATTTAAGAAGAGAGGGAACACGCATTCCATACCTACGTCCTGATGCCAAGGCCCAGGTAACTATTGAGTATTCGGATGACAACGTTCCGCAACGGATTGATACCATTGTGGTGTCGACTCAACATGATGAATTTGACTCCGACGAAGCGATGTTGGCCAAAATCAAGAATGATATTATCAACATCTTGATTCCTGAAGTGAAAAAGTTATTGCCTGAGAGCATCCAAAAATTGTTCACGGACAATATTAAATACCACATCAACCCAACTGGAAAGTTTGTGATCGGTGGGCCGCACGGTGATGCCGGTCTTACTGGAAGAAAGATTGTGGTGGATACCTACGGTGGCAAGGGAGCCCACGGAGGAGGAGCTTTTAGCGGTAAAGATCCAAGTAAAGTGGACCGAAGTGCGGCCTACGCTGCCCGGCACATGGCCAAAAACTTGGTAGCTGCAGGTGTTGCAGGAGAAATTTTGGTACAGGTGAGCTATGCCATTGGAGTTGTGGAGCCTACATCTATTTTTGTGGACACCTATAACTCTTCCCATGTGGATATGACGGATGGTGAAATTGCCCAAAAAGCATCCGAACTCTTCGATATGCGACCTTTCGCCATTGAAGAACGCTTAAAACTTCGGAATCCTATTTATCTGGAAACGGCTGCTTATGGTCATTTGGGCAAAGAACCAAAAACCGTGACCAAAGTTTTTGAATCTCCTTACAATGGAAGAATCGAAAAGGAAGTGGAACTGTTCACTTGGGAAAAATTGGATATGGTGGACAGGGTGAAAGAAACCTTTGGTTTATAGTCCTGATCCATCACTTAACATAAAAGTAG
Organism: Allomuricauda sp. TY007; assembly: GCF_010468565.1. Taxonomy (GTDB): domain Bacteria; phylum Bacteroidota; class Bacteroidia; order Flavobacteriales; family Flavobacteriaceae; genus Flagellimonas. The sequence goes on along the minus strand of NZ_WUEG01000004.1, from coordinate 184,664 downwards.
GAGGCTATCTAAAAGGTGGGTTTTCGTCAACCTGAACTTGATTCAGGTTCTCATAGTAATTTGTTTGTCAGTATGATGAGATTCTGAAATAAACCTGCCTGGCCGGTAGGCAGGTTCAGAATGACGCTTTCAATACTTTTTAGATAGCTTTTTTTATTGGTATACTCCAGCGAACTTTGGTAGTTTTAGCATATCAAAAAAATAAAAATGAGAAGTTCAGTTAGCATCCTGTTTCTAAGTATTTTAATGTTGTTTGTAACCGTGAGTTGCAAAAAAACGGTAAAGACCGAAGTCCAAGAGGTTGATACTTATGTAGCTGAGAATTACACCAAAAAAGAAGTGGACATTGAAATGCGGGACGGGGTAAAACTGCACACGACCATTTATGCTCCGAAGGACACTTCCAAAGCGTACCCCATCATTATGCAGCGTACTCCGTATAGCTCTAGACCTTATGGAGAGGGTAATTTTAAGACCAAAATCGGTCCTAACGAGCACTTGATGAAAGAAGGGAACATCATCGTTTACCAAGATGTTAGGGGAAGATGGCTCAGCGAGGGGCATTACGAAAATATGAGAGCTTATATTCCCAATAAAACCTCCGATGGCCAAGTGGACGAAAGTTCGGATACCTACGATACTATTGAATGGTTGGTGAACCATGTGGAAAACAACAATGGCAACGTGGGTGTTTGGGGAATATCGTATCCCGGATTTTATGCTACTTATGCCACCGTGGATGCGCATCCAGCGTTAAAAGCCGCTTCGCCACAGGCCAGTATAGGGGATTTCTTTTTTGATGACTTTCACCATAATGGTGCTTATTTATTGAGTTATTTCAGGGCAACTTCTTTGTTTGGAACACCGCGTCCCAATGGTGACCAGCCCATTGATACAGCTTGGTATACCTTGCCAGAACTTCCAACAGAAGACCAGTACCAATTCTTTTTGGATGCCGGACCACTCAAAAATTTGGATTACTTTTTTGAATACGAAACCGCCGATACCCCGACCATACGTCCCGAAGGTGTTACCGATGATTTCTTTTGGAACGAATTGAAGGAACACCCGAATTATGATACCATGTGGCAAAGTAGGGGACTTATCCAACATTTGAAAAATGTGAAGAGCAGTGTGGCCACGATGGTAGTGGGAGGTTGGTTTGATGCCGAAGACCTTTATGGTCCATTGGAAACCTACAAAAACATTGAAAAGTACAACGAGAACAATTACAATACGATGGTTTTTGGACCTTGGGATCACGGAGCTTGGGCTAGGGACAAACAGCGCAATACGGTGGGCAACTACTATTTCGGTGATTCCATTTCCTTGTTTTTTCAAAAAGAAATTGAGACGAAGTTCTTCAACCATTTCCTAAAAGGAGAAGGGGATAAGAATTCGGGATTGCCAGAGGCCTATGTGTTTGATACGGGCAAAAAAGAATGGAAAAAGTACGATACATGGCCACCAGAAAATGCGGTAAAACAGACTATGTATCTTTCCGATGACCAAGAACTCACTTCCGAGCAAATGGGAACCACGGGAATTCAGTTTATCAGCAATGTGAAGAAACCTGTTCCCTATTCCGAAGATGTGAAGACCGTTTTCACTCCAAGAAAATACATGACGGACGACCAGCGTTTCGCCGCTCGCCGTTCCGATGTTTTGGTGTTCGAAACCGATGTGATGGAGGAAGACCTCACTTTGGCAGGAGATATCTTGGCTAAACTAAAAGTGGCCACCACGGGCACGGCAGCCGATTGGATTGTTAAAGTAATCGATGTGCACCCAGCGGATGCCGAGACCAATGAGGAAATGCAAGACCACCTTAAAATGAGCAATTACCATTTAATGGTAAGGAGCGAGGTGCTCCGCGGTCGGTTCAGGAACAGCTTTTCCGACCCGGAACCTTTTACGCCAAATAAAAAAACCGATGTAAACATCAAGCTTCAGGATGTGTTCCACACCATTAAAAAGGGGCACAAATTGCAGATTCAGGTACAGAGCACGTGGTTCCCGCTTATTGACCTAAACCCGCAGACTTATGTGGAGAATATTTTTAAAGCGGACGAGTCCGATTTCAAAACACAGACCCACACTGTTTTTACCGATTCCAATATAGAGTTTACGGTGTTGAAATAAATAGTAGAAGTTCGTAGGCAGGCTCATTTGATGAAATTTTTCCAAAAGATTAGGAAAATCAAATTTTCCATCAGTATATTTGTCGTTCGAAGTTCAAACAAGTATTGATTAGTTATCAAGAAAGGTGGAGGGAGTAGACCCTTTGAAGCCTTAGCAACCCTTGGCCCCCAGTGCCGAGAAGGTGCTACATTCTATCCCAGTTGGGTATAGATAACGACAATCGACCATTTTCGATTTCATTTTCTTATAACTTTTTGATTTTCTTACGCCCATCGGCTAAGGGTTTGACTTTTTAATTTTTCGTTTTAACAATTAAAAAAAGCAAAGTCATGAGCGATCAAAAATTTTCTACCAATGCCCTGCACGCAGGACACGATGTAACAGCAAACGGAGGAACAAGAGCGGTGCCCATTTATCAGAGTTCAGCCTATGTGTTCAACGATTCCGATCATGCGGCCAACCTTTTTTCTTTGGCAGAGTTTGGAAATATTTACACAAGGATTAATAACCCGACAAACGATATTCTGGAGCAGCGGCTTGCCGCTTTGGAAGGCGGAATTGCCTCAGTGGTCACAGCCTCGGGAACTGGAGCGATAAACACCGCATTGCTGGTCTTGCTCAAAGCCGGGGACCATATCGTAGCTTCCAACAGCTTGTATGGTGGTACCTATAACCTATTTAGTGTTACCCTGCCCCGTTTGGGCATCACCACAACATTTGTAGACCCATCGGATCCATCCAATTTTGGTAAAGCCGTAAAAGAGAATACCAGGGCTTTTTTTGTGGAATCCTTGGGCAATCCAAAGTTGGATGTACTGGATTTAAAAGCAATTTCCAAAGAAGCTAAAGCGGCACAAGTGCCATTTATTGTGGATAATACCGTTGCTTCACCGGCACTATTGAACCCAATTGAACACGGGGCCAATATCGTCATTCATTCCCTTACCAAATACATTAATGGCAACGGGACGGCTCTGGGCGGCGTTATAATCGACGCAGGTAATTTTGATTGGGCCAATGGTAAGTTCCCGGAATTCACTGAACCTTCTCCAGGATATCACGGATTGGTCTATCACGATGCACTTGGACCAGCAGCATATATTGCCAAGGTGCGGGTGGAAGGATTACGGGATCACGGGGCATGCTTGAGCCCTTTTAATGCCTTTCAGATTATTCAAGGATTGGAAACCTTGGAAATTCGCATGAAAAAACACAGTGAGAATGCTCTGGCATTGGCACAATGGCTGGAAACCAGGGAGGAAGTTGAGTGGGTAAACTATCCAGGGTTGGATTCCAATACCTATAAAGCTTTGGCGGATGAGTACTTGCCCAATGGACAAAGTGGTATTGTTACCTTTGGTGTTAGGGGAGGATATCAGGCCGCCAAGAAAATTGCGGACCAGACCAAACTATTTTCGTTGTTGGCCAATATTGGTGATACAAAATCCTTGATTATCCACCCAGCAAGTACAACGCACCAACAGTTGGGCGCAGAAGATCAAGAGTCCGCAGGGGTAACCCAAGATTTGATTCGATTGTCCGTAGGCTTGGAAGATTTGTCCGATCTAAAGGCAGATTTAAAAAATGCCTTTGCAAGCATTTAATCGGAGTTAATAATGTGATGGAATAGCTATGTTAAAGTATCTGAAAATAGAAAATTTTAAAACGCTGAGTGGCATCGAGCAGGATATTGAGTTATCCTACCAGATATTTGGGAAACCCTTGCATTCGGCACCCATAATCTTGGTAAACCACGCGCTCACCGGTAATTCCAACGTAGCAGGTAAAGATGGATGGTGGTCCGATTTGATAGGGGATGGAAAATGTATCGATACAGAGAAGTACACCATTTTGGCATTCAATATCCCAGGAAATGGTTTCGATGGTTTTATTATCGAAAATTATAAAGATTTTGTGGCCGGGGACATTGCCAGAATGTTTCTCTGGGGATTGGAGCAATTAAAGGTCGGTAAATTGTTCGCCATTATCGGTGGTTCATTGGGAGGTGGAATTGCTTGGGAAATGGCGGCCATTGACCCAAAAATTACGGAACACTTAATTCCCGTGGCATCCGATTGGAAATCTACGGATTGGTTGATTGCCAATTGTCAGATTCAAGAACAGTTCTTGGTCAATTCCAAACAGCCCGTGCACGATGCCCGTATGCATGCGATGTTGTGCTACCGCACTCCAGAATCTTTCAAAGAGCGGTTCAAAAGAAGTACCAACGAGGAGCTTCAGGTATTCAACGTTGAAAGCTGGTTGATGCACCACGGCAAAAAATTACAGGAGCGTTTCCAATTGTCCGCCTATAAGTTGATGAACCAATTGTTGAAGTCCATCGACATTACCCGTAATGGGGAAGAGGCTTTCAGGGCATTGCAGGAAAGTGATACCAAAATCCATATCATCGGGGTCAATTCCGATTTGTTCTTTACGGCTGAGGAGAACAAGGAAACTTTTAAAAGATTGGCCCAGGCCAACACCAATGTTACCTATGGTGAAGTGCAATCGGTACATGGTCACGATGCCTTTTTGATGGAGTTTGAGCAATTGGAAAAATTGTTGGAAACCGTTTTTCGGAAAAATACGGAACGCATCAAAATTTTAAAGTTTGGTGGAAAATCCTTGGCCAACGGTGAAGGCATTCAGCGCGTATTGAAAATTATCACTCAAAGATTTGAAGAGAAGGAACACTTTGCCGTCGTGGTTTCCGCTCGTGGAAAGGCCACGGACCAATTGGAAAACTTGCTCGAAAAGGCAGCCAAGGGAGTCGATTTTCAGACAGATCTAAAAAAGTTTGCCGACTATCAGAACAATAATTTTGATGGTCTCGATATTGATCGAGAGCTGGCTGTCATCGAAAAAATATTGAATGGGGTTTCCCTTACAGGTGATTACAGTTTAAAGACAAAAGATGAGATTTTATCTTTTGGAGAATTGTTGTCGGCCAAATATGTAACGGCCTCACTTAATGTATCTGGATTAAAGGCAAGGCTTTTGGATTCCAGAAAATTGATCACTACGGATGATAATTACAGCAATGCCGAGGTGGATCATGGTGCGTCCAAAGAAAACGTGCTTCGATATTTCCATGAATTGGAAAAGGATACCATTCCAATAGTCACTGGATTTATCGGTTCCAATCGTGATGGTTCCACTACCACCTTGGGAAGGAACGGTAGCAACTATTCCGCCGCTCTCTTGGCCAACTTTTTAGATGCTGGAGAGTTAATCAATTACACCCATGTTGATGGTATTTTTACTGCCAATCCAGATTTGGTGCAAGATGCTAAGTTGATTGATGTAATATCCTATGGTGAAGCCAATGAGCTTGCCAATTTTGGGGCAAACATTCTCCATGCAAAAACCATAATCCCATTAATTGAGAAGAATATTCCGTTGCGCATCTGCAATACCTTCAATGATGATAACGAAGGAACCTTGATCGGACCAAAAACCGACAATGGTGGAATTAAATCCCTTTCGGTGCTCGATAACATGGCCCTTATCAATTTAGAAGGTAGGGGACTGCTCGGAAAAGTAGGTGTGGACATGCGTATTTTTAGAGCTTTGGGCCAAAATGGCATTAGTGTCGGAATTGTTTCCCAAGGGTCTTCGGAAAGGGGCATTGGTCTTGTCGTGGACGAATCCAAAGCCGATAAGGCAAAAAAAGTGCTGGACCAAGAATTTGAAACCGATTATTCTTCCAAGGATATCAACCAGATTTCCGTTGTCAAAGACGTTTCGGTCATTTCCATTGTGGGGATGGATTTGAGTAGCTTTCACAAACCGTTCAATGCATTGGCCAAAAATCAGATCATTCCATTGTTGTTCAACAATACCGTTACGGGGAAGAACGTGAGCATGGTCGTGAAGAAATCCGATTTAAACAAGGCCATCAATGTGATTCACGGGCAAATCTTCGGAATTGCCAAGAAAATAAATCTGGCATTGTTTGGACATGGCAATGTAGGAGGCACGCTGATCAGTCAGATTTTGGATTCAAAAAATAGCATTGAGGGAAGAAAAAGCATTGAGTTAAAAGTGTTTGCCGTAGCAAATTCCAAAAAAGTGCTTCTGGATGCTTCAGGAGTTGGTGCCGATTGGAAAGAACGTTTGGAAAAAGAGGGACAGCCCTATCAGATTGAAGATATAATCGCCTTTGCCAAACAGTATCATTTAGAAAACCTGATTGCTGTAGACAACACGGCAAGCAAAACCTTTGTAGAGCAGTACGAACCATTGATAACACACGGCTTCGATTTGGTTTCATCAAACAAAATAGCAAACACGCTGAGTTTTGAAAAATATAAATCGATTAGGAAGTGTTTGGATAAAAATCAAAAACAATATCTCTACGAGACCAACGTAGGGGCAGGTCTTCCGCTTATCGATACTATCAAGTTATTGCATTTGTCAGGTGAAAACATAACCCGAATCAAAGGGGTGTTCTCTGGGTCGTTGAGTTATATTTTCAATACTTTTTCGGAGAAAGATGTTTCCTTTTCGGAAATTGTAAGGGAAGCTATGGAAAATGGGTTTACCGAACCCGACCCAAGGGAAGATTTGTCTGGAAATGATGTGGGGAGGAAGCTGTTGATTTTGGCTAGGGAGTTAGATCTTCAAAATGAGTTTTCCGATATTGATGTACAAAACCTGATACCCGAAGAGCTCCGAACCTTGGATTTTGAAAAATTTATGGAGCGTATCGGGGAGATGGATAAGATTTACAAGAAAATTAAAGAGAGCCAAGAAGAAGGACATGTGTTGCGCTATGTGGGTGATTTACATGGCGATTTGCAACAAGATAAGGGTGTTTTGGAAGTAAAATTGATTTCAACGCCTAAAGAAAGTGCATTGGGGCAAGTAAAAGGCTCCGATTCCATCATTGAGATTTATACGGAGTCCTACGGGGAGCATCCCTTGGTGATTCAAGGAGCTGGTGCAGGGGCGGCCGTAACGGCAAGAGGCGTATTTGGAGATATTTTAAGAATAGCAGAAAAGATATGAGCAAGAAAGGCAAACAATTCGAGACACAGGCAATAAGAACGCAAATGGAGCGCAGTCAAAATTTGGAACATTCCAGTCCCATTTACATGACATCGAGCTTTGTTTTTGAAGATGCGGAAGATATGCGCGCATCCTTTGCGGAGGAAAAGGATCGGAATATTTATTCCAGATATTCCAATCCCAATTCAAACGAATTAATTGAAAAAGTGTGCAAGATGGAAGGTGCCGAGAGTGGTTTCGCCTATGCCTCTGGCATGGCAGCCGTTTTTTCTACCTTGGCGGCCTTGCTGGATGCCGGCGATCATGTAATATCATCCAAGAGTATTTTTGGTTCCACACATACCCTGTTCACTCAGTTTTTTCCAAAGTGGAATGTTGGCACCAGTTATTTTGATGCCAATGATTTATCGGAGATTGAGGGATTGATCAAACCCAATACCAAGATTCTTTATGCGGAAACCCCGACCAACCCGGGTGTGGATGTGCTGGATTTGGAAGTTTTGGCGAAGATTGCCAAAAAGCACGATCTTATTTTTATTATCGATAACTGCTTTGCGACACCTTATCTGCAGCAACCCATAAAATTCGGTGCTGACTTGGTAATCCATTCGGGAACTAAGTTAATGGACGGTCAAGGAAGGGTGTTGGCCGGAATCACGGTAGGTAGCGGTGAGTTGATGGATAAGGTATATCGTTTTTCCCGTATCACTGGTCCAGCATTGTCACCGTTCAACGCGTGGGTATTGTCCCGAAGTTTGGAAACCTTAGCTGTTCGGGTAGATAGGCATTGTGAAAACGCCTTGAAACTGGCCACTTATTTGGAAGGTCATAATAAAATCGAGTGGGTAAAATATCCTTTCTTAAAATCACATCCCAAGCACGAAATTGCCAAAAAACAAATGAAAGCAGGAGGCTGTGTGGTTGCTTTTGAGGTCAAAGGAGGTCTGGAAGCAGGCAGGGAATTTTTTGATAGCATCCAACTATTATCCTTATCTGCCAATTTGGGTGATGCCCGAAGCATTGTCACTCATCCCGCATCCACTACCCACAGTAAACTCACAACAGAAGAACGTGAGGCTGTGGGAATCTCCGATGGAATGGTTCGGGTGTCCGTGGGCCTAGAGCATATTGATGATATTATTGCCGATATTGAGCAGGCTTTAGGGTAATCTTTCTGAAAATTGGTTTTAGAGGTAGATTGTTAATTTTCCCTATATTCGTGCGATGCTCTCCAAGAAAACAAAATACGGACTCAAAGCACTTACCTACCTTGCTAAAGTAGAGGGTAGAGAGCCCATTCAAATTGCAGAGATTGCTAAACACGAAAATATTTCCCAAAAGTTTTTGGAAAGTATTTTGCTCACGCTCCGCAGAAATGGACTTTTGGGCTCTAAAAAAGGTAAGGGAGGAGGGTATTATTTGATTAAGGAACCAAAGGATATCCACATGACCACCGTAATGCGGGTTTTGGAAGGACCGATTGCCATGGTACCTTGTGTAAGCCTCAATTTCTACGAAAAATGTGATGACTGTCCGGATGAGGAGGAATGCTCGGTCCACAAACTAATGCTTCAGGTAAGGGACAGTGCACTCGATGTTTACCGGAACAATACGCTGGCCGATTTGCTCTAAATCAATGCTTCACGGTTATTTTTAGCTTAAAAATTCTCAAAATTCCCTGTTAATTATAGATAATCTACTAAAACTATAGGGTAAAAGTAAATTTATGATTCATTTTGCTTTTTCTTCAGAAAAATAATTTTACTTTTGAAATCCCTACCAATTGAGTAGGGTAATAAAAGTTTAAAAATGATTACTGATCAGTTGATAATAAAAAGCGACAAGGAGCAAAGTACTTATACAAAGGACAGCACTTCGGAAAGCCCCAAAAGAAGTATCGTAAAATCCATAAGTTGGAGAATTGTGGGCACTCTGGATACTATATTGATATCTTGGGTTGTAACAGGGACTTTAAGTATGGCTTTTTCAATTGGATTGGTGGAACTGGTCACCAAAATGGTGCTTTATTTTTTTCACGAGAGAATATGGAACTCCATCAAATGGGGTAAATAAAATTAATGGCAATGGCATTGACGCAAGAAGAAATACAGAATTTGAACCGCCAGTTTAAGGGCATTCCACCAGAGGAAATCATATCATGGGCAATAGGTCATGGTAAAAAATCCGTGGTCACCACTAATTTTAGACCATACGAGGTGGCTATCCTTCATGCAGTTACCGAAGTGGATAAAAGCATTCCGGTAATTTGGTGCGATACGGGCTACAATACACCTCAAACCTATAAACATGCCGAAGAGTTGATTTCCAGATTGGAACTCAACATAAAATTATATGTGCCAAAACAAACAAGTTCCCACCGCGATGCAGTTATGGGAATTCCACAAATAGATGATCCATTGCACAAGGAATTTACAGAGCAAGTGAAGTTGGAACCTTTCCGTAGGGCAATGGCCGAGCACAAACCAGATGTTTGGTTCACAAATCTACGCAAAGGCCAAACCGCCCACAGAGATTCCTTGGATGTTTTGAGTTTGAGCAAAGACGGCGTACTTAAAGTGAGCCCGTTTTACCATTGGAGCGACACCCAGTTGGACGCTTATTTAAAAGCACAAGGGTTGCCGAACGAACACAAATATTTTGATCCGACCAAAGTATTGGCGAACCGCGAATGTGGTTTGCATACCTAATAAAATAGTAATTGCCCCTTGAGCGTAAGCACGAGGTAAAAACAAAATTGAACTTTGAGTACACTTACAGAAGAAATAAAAAAGCCAGAGACCTTGAACGGAGTTGAAAGACCAAACGCAAATGCTCTGGAACATGAAGCAATTTATATTATTCGCGAAGTGGCGGCACAGTTTGAAAAACCTGTACTGTTATTTTCCGGAGGAAAAGATTCCATTACATTGGTACGTTTGGCCCAAAAAGCATTTTGGCCCGCCAAAATACCATTTCCCTTAATGCATATTGATACGGGACATAACTTTCCCGAAACCATTGAGTTTAGGGACAGATTGGTCGAAGAACTAGGTGTGGAACTGATTGTGCGGAACGTTCAGGACTCCATTGATGAGGGAAAAGTGGTTGAAGAGACCGGTAAATATGCCAGCAGGAATATGTTGCAGACCACAACCCTGTTGGATGCCATCGAAGAATTTAAATTCGACGCCTGTATTGGAGGAGCCCGAAGAGATGAGGAAAAGGCAAGAGCCAAAGAGCGTATTTTTTCAGTGCGTGACGATTTTGGACAATGGGACGAAAAAAACCAACGACCAGAATTATTTGATATGCTGAACGGTGAAATTGAAATTGGTCAAAATGTGCGGGTTTTCCCCATCAGTAACTGGACAGAATTGGATGTTTGGAGCTATATCCAAAAAGAAAACATAGAAATACCATCCATTTACTTTGCACACAAAAGGAGTACCTTCCTGCGGGATGGCTTGATTTGGTCTGCTGAGGATGATGTGGTTTTTAGGGCAGACGATGAGCAAGTGGAAGAACGAATGGTGCGTTTTAGAACCGTGGGAGATATGAGCTGTACCGCAGCGGTTGAATCCCATGCCGATACCATAGATAAGGTAGTGGCCGAAATCAGGGATTCAAGAATTTCGGAAAGAGGCGCGCGGATTGATGACAAACGTTCCGAAGCCGCAATGGAAAAACGGAAACAACAAGGTTACTTTTAATTGGAAGAAGAAATGGAAGTTTTAAAAATAGCAACAGCAGGAAGTGTAGATGACGGTAAAAGTACCTTGATCGGAAGATTGCTGTACGATACAAAATCAATGACCGACGATAAATTGGAGGCCATTGAAAGGACCAGCAAACAAAAAGGATACGATTATCTCGACTTTTCATTGGCAACCGATGGATTGGTGGCCGAAAGAGAGCAGGGCATCACTATTGATGTGGCCCATATCTACTTTTCAACCCCATCCAAAAGTTATATTATTGCCGATACTCCTGGCCATGTAGAATATACTCGAAACATGGTTACCGGAGCCTCTACATCGCAGGCATCCATTATTTTGATCGATGCTCGAAAAGGAGTAATCGAGCAGACCCACCGCCACTTTTTCATCAACAACCTGTTGAGGGTGAAAGATGTTATCGTGGCCATCAATAAAATGGACTTGGTGGATTTTTCGGAAGAAACCTATAACAAAATCAAGGCCGATTTTTCAGAATTGATGGGGAAAAGAGATTATCAAGATCAAAACATAACCTTTATACCCGTTAGTGCCTTAAAAGGGGACAACGTAGTGAACCGTTCCGAGCATACACCTTGGTATCAAGGGCAAACCTTATTGGAACACTTGGAAGAACTTGATCAAAAAGACATCTACAACACAGGAACACCCCGTTTCCCGGTGCAATATGTAATACGTCCAAAAACGGAAGAATTTCATGATTTTCGTGGGTTCGCAGGGAAAGTGTATGGTGGGGAACTCAATGTTGGCGATGAAGTAGTAGTGCTTCCATCTATGACCCGTTCCAAAATAAAGGCAATTTATTTTTACGATAAGCAGTATCAAACCGCTCCAAGAAGGTCTTCAGTGACCATTACTTTGGAAGATGAGGTGAATGTAAGTCGTGGAGATATGTTGGTAAAAGCCGGTGATTTGCCCACTGTGGACAAACAATTGACCGCTACCGTATCTTGGATGGACAGTGACAACTTTACCCCGGGAGGAAAGTATGTGCTTCAGCATGGGGTAAATAAAGTACTCGCCAAGGTCGATGCCATTGAGCATAAAATCCATCCGGATTATTCAGGAATTGAAGAGAATGTAACTTCACTTCAAATGAACGACATCGCAAAAGTGCGCTTAAAATTGAACAAGCCTATTTTTTATGATAGGTTCAAAGACCATCGTACAAACGGTTCATTTATCATTATCGATAGTCGAACAAACAACACCGCAGGCGTAGGATTTATTGAATAATTTCTTCCATTAAGTGGAGGATAAGGGAGTTTATTTGAAATAACTCTATAAAATAGATAGGAAAAATAGATTATGCAAAGCTTTAGAACAGAAATAGAAAACCCAGTTGTACAAAAGGACATCATTGAATTGGAGAAAAAAATTCGAGAGTTCAAAGGAGGAAATACAGATGAGGAAAAGTTCCGAAGTCTTCGTTTGGCCCGTGGAATATATGGTCAGCGCCAACCGGGGGTACAAATGGTTCGGATAAAACTGCCTTATGGCAAGGTCACTTCCAACCAATTGCTTCAAATTTCTGATGTTTCCGATGAATATTCGCGAGGAAGATTGCATATCACCACCCGTCAAGATATTCAGATTCACTACGTGGATTTGGAACGGACCCCTGAGCTTTGGGCCCAATTGGAAAGGGATGAAGTAACCATTCGCGAAGCCTGTGGGAATACTGTTCGTAACGTTACGGCAAGTGAAACGGCAGGTATCGATGTAAACGAGCCCTTTGATGTTTCGCCTTATGCCCATGCCGTGTTCGAGTATTTCCTAAGAAACCCAATAGGGCAGGAAATGGGAAGAAAATTCAAAGTTTCCTTTTCCGCCAGCGATGAAGATACCGGCTTGTCCTACATGCACGATCTTGGCTTTATTGCCAAAGAAAAAGATGGCGAAAGAGGCTTTAAAGTAATGTTGGCCGGTGGATTGGGTTCCCAACCACGCCACGCCGACGAATTGTACAGCTTTTTGCCCACCGATAAAATCATTCCATTGATGGAAAGCGTAATCCGTGTATTTGATAGATACGGAGAACGTAAGAGTAGGGCAAAAGCCCGTATGAAATTCTTGTTGAAGGACATTGGTCTGGATGGTTTCAAAAAACTGCTCAATGAAGAGCAATTGGCTGTGCCACATCATACCTATCCCATTAACTTTGAGGATTACCCCAAAGTAAAAATTGCTGAGGTTGAAACCCCTGAAGTTGCCATTGAGGATCAAGGAACTTTTGAAGAGTGGAAATCCACCAATTTGGTACCTCAAAAACAAGAAGGCTATGTGGCCATTGGGATAAAAGTGCTTTTGGGCGATTTTTATACCGATAAAGCCCGTGAGCTGGCAAAACTGGTTCAAGACTATGCTGCTGGGGAGGTTCGTTTGTCCCTGAGACAAAACATATTGATTCCCTACGTAAAAGAGGAATTGGTTCCTTTCTTTTACCAAGAATTGAAAAAACTCGGCTTTGCCGAAGCAGGATATAACAAAGCGCTGGACATCACGGCCTGCCCGGGAACGGATACCTGTAATTTGGGTATTGCCAGTAGCACGGGAATTGCCGATGAGCTGGAGCGTGTAATCAAGGCAGAATACCCACAATACATCAAAAACCCGGATGTCGTTATCAAGATCAGTGGTTGTATGAATGCTTGTGGACAGCACAATATGGCGCACATCGGCTTCCAGGGAATGTCCGTGCGTACCAAGGATAAATTGGTGGCGCCCGCCCTTCAGGTTTTGTTGGGAGGGGGGAATTATGGCAATGGCAATGCAAGATTTGCCGATAAAGTGGCCAAAATACCAAGTAAACGAGGGCCTCAGGCATTGCGTCTAATTTTGGATGATTTTGAGGCCAACGGCAACGGAGCATCCTTTACCGATTATTACGAGGAAAAAGGACAACATTATTTCTATGATTTCCTTAAGCCATTGACCGATGTTGACAATCTGACCCAAGACGATTTTATCGACTGGGGGAACGAGAAAAAATATAAAAAAGAGATAGGAATCGGGGAGTGCGCGGGTGTTATCGTTGACCTAGTGGCCACCTTGTTCTTTGAAAGTCAAGAAAAGATTGAAAATGCAGAAGAAGCCATCAAAGAAGAAAAGTGGGCGGCAAGTATCTATTATTCCTATCAATCTATTGTAAACTCTGCCAAGGCATTGTTGACAGCAGAAAAAGTAAAGACCAATACCCATGCAGGAATCATCAAGGATTTTGATAAACTGTATGTGGGAACAGGAAAAATCACCTTTGAGGGTGGGTTTGGAGAAGTAGCCTTACAATTAAATCAAAACAAACCATCCGAAACCTTTGCGAAAAGCTATTTGGAGGATGCCAAAAATGTTTTGAACAGATTGGAAGCATTCAGAAAATTAGAGTTGGAACATGCGTAGCGGAAAGTTGACAGTCGTGGGTGCAGGCCCGGGCGATGTGGAGTTGATCACCCTAAAAGGGGTCAGGGCCCTGCAAAGTGCAGATGTGGTTTTGTACGATGCCTTGGTCGATTCCAGATTGTTGGAGCACGCCCCACATGCGGAGAAAATATTTGTGGGCAAGCGCAAAGGTTGCTACGCCTATCAACAAGAACAGATCAACGATTTGATTATTGAACGGGCAACCCAAGAACTGCACGTAGTACGACTGAAAGGAGGGGACCCCTTTGTATTTGGAAGAGGGGCCGAAGAGATGGAACATGCATCAAAATTTGGGGTAGAAGTGGCCGTAGTGCCGGGAATTTCATCCTCGGTATCCGTACCGGCATCACAAAACATTCCCGTAACCAAAAGGGGTGCTGCCGAAAGTTTTTGGGTGATAACCGGAACTACAAAGGAGCATAAATTGTCCAGCGATGTATGCTTGGCGGCAAAATCCAATGCCACGGTCATTATTCTTATGGGAATGTCCAAACTAGGGGAAATCATGCAACTCTTCAAAGAAGAGGGGAAAAAGGAAACCCCGGTGGCCATTATTCAAAATGGTACCACGGAAAACGAAAAAATAGGTATTGGCACTGTTGCTTCAATTGAGCACAAGGCAAAGGAGCAGCAGTTGTCCAATCCAGCCATTATAATTATCGGTGAGGTGGTCAATCATCGTCAAAGCATATTGGATATTCAAAAGGAATTTCAAGAAGAGGGAAAAAAATTGCTAGAGAAAATATAAAAATTGTCAGGTCAAAGTATGTCACCCTGAGCGCAGTCGAAGGGGGTTTCAAGACCATTTAATCTTAGAATTATGATCAAAACAGATATCATTATCATCGGAGCCGGTCCAACTGGTTTGTTCACCGTTTTTGAGGCGGGATTGCTTAAGCTAAAATGTCATTTAATCGATGCATTGGCACAACCAGGAGGGCAATGTTCGGAAATCTATCCGAAGAAACCCATTTACGACATTCCGGCCTACCCAGAAATTTTAGCGGGTACTTTGGTGGACAACCTTATGGAACAAATAAAACCATTTGAACCAGGTTTTACTTTGGGAGAACGCGCGGAAACCTTGGATAAGCAAGAAGATGGTTCCTATATCGTTACCACAAACAAGGGAACGCAGCATCATGCCCCGGTTGTTGTAATTGCTGGTGGATTAGGGTCTTTTGAACCCAGAAAACCTATGATTCCAAATATCGGGCTTTTTGAAAGCAAGGGAGTGGAATACATGATCAAAGATCCGGAGCAGTTCCGTGATAAAAAAGTGGTGATATCCGGTGGAGGTGACTCTGCATTGGATTGGGCCATCTTTTTGGCCGATGTGGCTTCCGAGGTTTCCTTGGTACACCGTAGAAACGAATTCCGAGGTGCATTGGATTCTGTTGAAAAAGCAAGGGAATTGGCCAAATTGGGTAAAATTCAATTGTACACCAAGGCCGAGGTAAAGGAAATCCATGGTAAGGATGACCTGCATGCCGTAGTGATCAAGTACAACGATGAAGAAAAGGAATCGACCTACGTGGAAACCGATTTCTTTATCCCATTGTTCGGATTGTCCCCAAAATTGGGACCATTGGGCAACTGGGGCTTGGAAATTGAGAAAAATGCCATTAAAGTGAACAACGCCAAAGATTATCAGACCAATCTTCCGGGAGTGTTTGCCATTGGCGATGTCAACACCTATCCAGGGAAGCTGAAGCTGATTCTATCCGGATTCCACGAAGCGGCCGTGATGTGTCAATTTGCCTATCAAATCATCAATCCAGATAAGCGATTTGTAATGAAATATACCACCGTTGGCGGTGTACAAGGATTTGACGGTTCCAAAAAAGAGGCCAAAAAAGAAGTAGTACAGAGCATCAATTAATTATTTGTTTTAGAAGAGAGAACGCCTCCCAAAAGCAATTTTGGGGGGTGTTTTTGTTTTTAAAGTATATTTGAATTTTACAAGGAAATGGACAATCTTTTTACATTACGTGATTTTTATGGTAAACTAAGTTTGCCCATTCCCGAGAACATTGGGAAGGATATCGGCCATTTCAATGTTTTTAATATCGCCGAGTACCGTACAAGGTTGAGCAAAGGTGAAATGCGATACGATAGGCGTTCCTATTTTAAGATTAGCCTTATCAACGGAAAAAACCGTGCGGAGTATGCCGACAAGGTGATCCATATTGAGAACAAGGCCCTTTTGTTTGCCTCACCCCGGATTCCCTATAATTATGTGCCCCAAGATGAAGACCAATCAGGGTATTTCTGCGTTTTTACAGAAAACTTTTTATCTAAAGATAAAAGCGGAATCATTTTGGAAAAACTGCCCCTGTTTCAACCCGGGGGTTATCCCATACTCAATATTTCGGAGGAAAATTATGAAGAACTGGAACACCTCTTTAAAAAAATAGATAGGGAGCTTTCTTCCGACTACCCATTCAAATTTGATTTGATACGGGCCTATGTGATTGAATTGCTGCACATGGGACAAAAACTACATCCGGTCCAGCCCGTGGAAAACGGAAAAAATGCCGCCATCCGTATCACCGATATGTTTGTGGAGCTATTGGAGCGGCAATTTCCTATAAACACTCCAGCGCAAAGATTGTTGTTGAAAACCGCCAACGACTTTGCCGAGCGCTTGGCCGTACATGCCAATCACCTCAATAAAGTACTCAAAGAGACTACGGGCAGCACAACAACTGCAATAATCCATGCAAGAATATTCGAGGAAGCCAAAATACTGCTCAACAACACAGATTGGAACATTTCAGAAATCGCGTTCAGTTTGGGTTTTGAGGAAGTGGCCCATTTTTCCAATTTCTTTAAAAAACATGCGCAGCTATCCCCTTTAAAATTTAGGTCCGCCGTCAAAGTTTGATTTTTACAAAAAACAGATTGATGCTCGCAACCCCACTGGGGCATGCACGGCTAATTTTGTTTTAAAATCAAAAATCAAATAAAATGAGCAAAGAAAAAATTGCACTGGTAACCGGTGGTAGCCGTGGACTGGGCGAGGATATGGCCATCAATTTGGCAAAGAAAGGGTTAAATGTTTTGTTGACCTACCACAGTAACAAGGATGAGGCGGACAAAACGGTGAACGAAGTTGAAAAAATCGGTCAAAAAGCCTACGCGCTTCAACTGGATGTTGCCGATAACCAAAGTTTTGATGCCTTTGCGGATAAGGTCAAAAAAGTGATTGATTCCCATTTCGGGGCATCAAAGATTGATTTCTTGATCAACAATGCCGGGATAGGAATCAATGCCCCGATCAGTGAAACCACAGAAGAGCAGTTCGATGCTCTCGTGAACATTCATTTTAAAGGAGCTTTTTTCTTAACACAAAAAATGTTGCCCATCCTTACTGATGGTGGAGGCATCGTGAATGTTTCCAGCGGATTGGCACGGTTCTCCTTTCCGGGCTACTCCGTTTATGGATCAATGAAAGCGGCCATCGAGGCATTGACCCGATATCAAGCCAAAGAATTGGGAGTGCGTCAAATAAGGTCAAATGTGGTTGCTCCTGGGGCCGTTGAAACAGATTTTGGTGGCGGAACCAATAAAAATGATGAAGCTAAAAGAGCTGCTATATCCAATTTTACTGCCTTGGGCCGTGTTGGAATCCCTAGTGATATAGGCGGTGTGGTGGCTTTTTTGTGTACCGATGATGCGAAATGGATCAATGCACAACGCATTGAGGTCTCGGGCGGAATGATGGTCTAAAAAACATCACATAAATTTGATGAAAACGGGTTGAGCGATCAATCCGTTTTTTATTGTTGGTTTTCTAAAAATTCATGGGCATTTTTTGCTTTTCACTGGGGAGTACCGTTTCTTTGTAGTTCAGTTCATTTATAAGTTGAAAGTGTTATCAAGAAAGGTGGAGGGATTGGACCCGTTGAAGCCTTAGCAACCCTCGACTTCGAGAAGGTGCTACATTCTACCCTTGTCCTGAACGATTCTCGGGAAAGTACGGAGCAACATCCTGCCATTGGGGAAGGATAACGAAAAAATACATGATCAAAGTATTTACCGCACTTTTCTTGATACCATTACTGCCTTTTTTAAAGGAAGAACGTTTTATGGAAAAAATTGAAGATATATTGAAGAAACGGATTTTGGTGTTGGATGGGGCCATGGGCACCATGTTGCAGCGCTATAAATTCGGAGAGGAAGATTTTAGGGGAGAACGGTTCAGGGATTGGCCCAGTGATTTGCAGGGAAACAACGATTTGTTGTCCTTGACTCAACCAGAGGCCGTCAAAGATATCCATCGAATGTTTTTGGAAGCAGGTGCGGACATTATTGAAACCAATACATTTTCGGGTACAACCATAGCCATGGCCGATTATGGAATGGAAGAATTGGTGTATGAACTGAATTATGAATCAGCAAAGATTGCAAAGCAAGTAGCAGAGGAATTCACAAAAAAGAATCCAGATAAACCCCGATTTGTGGCAGGAAGTATAGGTCCGACCAACAAAACGGCCAGTATGTCCCCAGATGTGAACGATCCGGGCTATCGTGCCGTCTCTTTTGATGAACTCCGAATAGCGTATAAACAACAAGTAGAGGCCCTGTTGGATGGAGGTTCAGATGTTTTACTGGTAGAGACTATATTTGATACCCTAAATGCAAAGGCAGCCCTTTTTGCCATTGAAGAGGTAAAGGAGGAACGCAATATAGAAGTGCCCGTGATGGTAAGCGGTACCATTACCGATGCATCGGGAAGAACTTTATCTGGGCAAACGGCAGAAGCATTTCTAATTTCAGTTTCCCATATTCCCATTTTATCCATTGGATTCAATTGTGCCTTGGGGGCCAAACAATTGGTGCCCCATTTGGAGGTGATTTCGGCAAAATCGGAATTTGCTACCTCTGCGCATCCTAATGCAGGATTGCCCAATGCCTTTGGCGAATACGATGAAACACCCGAACAAATGGCGGCACAAATCAAAGAATATGTGGACAAAGGCTTGGTGAACATCGTGGGCGGGTGTTGCGGAACCACTCCAGAGCATATAAAGGCCATTGCCGATGTGGTAAAGGATTATGAACCGAGAAAACTTTTGACTCCAGCATAGTTTAACCTTATGGCAAAAGACAGCAAACAGCGACATCTGAAATTAAGTGGCCTGGAACCTTTGGTCATCACCCCTGAGAGTAATTTCATCAACGTAGGGGAGCGTACCAATGTTGCGGGTTCCAAACGGTTTTTAAGGCTCATTAAAGAAGAAAAATTTGATGAGGCCCTAGATATTGCCCGCGATCAAGTCGAGGGTGGTGCCCAGATCCTTGATGTGAACATGGATGATGGCTTGATAGATGGTAAAAAAGCCATGGTCAAGTTTTTGAACTTGATCGTATCCGAACCCGATATTGCCCGAGTGCCCATTATGATCGATAGTTCCAAATGGGAAATCATCGAAGCTGGATTGCAAGTGGTGCAGGGTAAATGTGTGGTGAATTCCATCAGTCTCAAAGAAGGAGAAGAAGAATTTATCCGACATGCCAAATTGATCAAGCGATATGGTGCCGCAGTTATTGTTATGGCCTTTGATGAAGTTGGCCAAGCCGATAATTTGGAACGTAGGATTGAAATTGCCAAGCGATCTTACGATGTGCTGGTCAACAAGGTAAAATTCCCTCCAGAGGATATTATTTTCGACCTGAATATTTTTCCGGTCGCCACAGGAATGGAGGAGCACAGGCGCAACGCTATCGATTTTATAGAGGCAACCCGTTGGGTTAAGGAAAACCTTCCCTATTGCAGTGTTAGTGGGGGAGTAAGCAATGTGTCGTTCTCGTTTAGGGGGAATAATCCTGTACGGGAGGCTATAAATTCAGCCTTTTTGTTCCATGCCATTAAAGCTGGGATGAACATTGGGATTGTAAATCCTACCATGTTGGAGGTCTATGATGATATACCCAAAGACCTGCTCGAACATGTAGAAGATGTACTATTGGATAGGCGAGACGATGCTACCGAACGCCTATTGGAATTTGCTGAAACCGTTGTGGGGACCACAAAGGAAAGCAAAGTGGACCTTTCGTGGAGAGAAGAGCCATTACAAGACCGTATTACCCGTGCCTTGGTCAAAGGAATAGACCAATATATTATTGAAGATGTGGAAGAGGCCCGCCAACAGGCTGCCAAACCTTTACATGTTATAGAAGGCAACTTAATGACCGGGATGAATGTGGTAGGTGACCTTTTTGGAAGCGGAAAAATGTTCTTGCCGCAAGTGGTGAAATCTGCTAGGGTGATGAAGAAGGCCGTAGCATATTTGACCCCGTATATTGAAGCATCCAAAGACAAAAATGCAAAGGCGGCCGGAAAAATACTGATGGCCACTGTTAAGGGCGATGTGCACGATATTGGAAAAAATATAGTAAGCGTAGTGCTTGCCTGCAACAATTATGAAATTGTGGATCTTGGTGTGATGGTTCCTCCCGAAAAAATCATCAACAAAGCCAAGGAAGAACAAGTGGATATTATTGGTTTGAGCGGATTGATTACCCCATCTTTGGACGAAATGGTGTTCTTGGCCAAGGAGATGGAGCGTCAAAACTTTGATGTTCCACTTCTGATTGGCGGTGCTACCACGAGCAAAGCCCATACAGCAGTGAAGATTGACCCTCAATACAGTCAGGCTGTAGTGCACGTAAACGATGCATCGAGAGCGGTAACGGTAGTGGGGGATTTGCTTCAGGATGAGACTTCTTCGGGTTATAAAAAATCCATCAAACTGGATTATGAAAGCTTCAGGGACAAGTTTTTGAAACGTGGCAAGCAGAAGGAATACCTGACTTTGGAACAAGCGAGGAAAAACAAGCTTCAAATCAAGTGGGAGCCTTTCGATATTAAAAAACCAAACCAGTTGGGCATTCAAGTTTGGGAAGATTTTGATTTGACCAAATTGGAAGAATACATTGATTGGTCTCCGTTCTTCCGAAGTTGGGACTTGCACGGTAAATATCCCGATATTTTGACCGATGAAGTTGTTGGTGAACAGGCCAAAGAGCTCTTTAAAGATGCCAAAGAGCTTTTGAACCAAGTGTTGGATGAAAAACTATTGAAGGCCAAGGCTATCTTCGGGTTGTTTCCTGCCAATCAAATCAACGAAGATGATATAGAAGTAGAAAAGGAAGAAGAAACCTTCATTTTTAGAACCCTTCGCCAACAATTGAAGAAACGTGAAGGAGTTCCCAATATCGCATTGGCTGATTTTATCGCCCCCAAGGATTCAGGAATTCAAGATTACATAGGTTGTTTTTGCGTGAGTGCAGGTTTTGGTACCCAAGAATTGGCCGCTCAGTTTGAAAAAAATCACGATGATTACAATTCCATTATGATCAAAGCTTTGGCGGATAGATTTGCAGAGGCTTTTGCAGAATATCTTCACAAAGAAGTCCGGACCAAATATTGGGGCTATGCAGTAGATGAAAATTTGGACAATACGGAGCTGATCAAAGAAAAATATCGAGGTATCCGACCCGCACCCGGTTACCCTGCCTGTCCCGACCACTTAGAGAAACTCACTATTTGGGAGATGATGGATGTGGAAGGAAAAATAGGTGTAAAACTGACCGATAGTCTGGCCATGTGGCCCGCTGCAAGTGTTAGTGGGTATTATTTTGGACATCCACAGGCCAAATATTTTGGATTGGGAAAAATAAAGCAAGACCAAGTTCAGGATTTTGCGGAGCGAAAAAATATGAAACTGGAGGAAGCCCAAAAATGGCTGGCTCCCAACATAGTTGACGAATAACCAATGAAAATTACCGATCACATAAAAAAGGCGAATGGCAAAACCCTTTTCAGTTTTGAGATTGTGCCACCCGTAAAAGGAAAAAGCATTCAAGAGCTCTACAAAAATATTGACCCTTTGATGGAGTTCAAGCCCCCTTTTATTGATGTGACCACCTCTAGGGAAGAATACATTTATAAGGAGAAAGATGGTCTGTTGGATAAAAAACTTACGCGTACACGTCCTGGAACTTTGGGCATTTGTGCCTCATTAAAGCATAAATACAATGTGGATACCGTTCCTCATGTGCTATGCGGAGGTTTTACCAAAGAGGAAACCGAATACCTATTGGTGGACTGTCAGTATTTGGAGATAGAAAATGTAATGGCACTCCGTGGTGATGCCAGAAAAGAGGAAAAATATTTTACCCCCACAGAAGGCGGTCACCAGTATGCCACGGAATTGGTAAAACAAATTCAGGATATTAACGAGGGTAAGTACCTGCACGATACCATCGAATCAAGCGATTTGAACAGTTTTTGTATCGGGGTGGCAGGCTATCCCGAAAAACACATGGAAGCACCTTCCCTTCAATCTGATTTAAAACGCTTGAAGGAAAAAGTGGATTTGGGAGCGGATTATGTGGTGACCCAGATGTTTTTTGACAATCAAAAGTTTTTTGCCTTTGTTAAGGCTGCACGTGAAATGGGCATTGATGTTCCGATTATTCCGGGAATCAAGCCAATAGCCGTTAAACGTCACTTGCAATTATTGCCCCATGTTTTCAGTATAGATCTGCCACAAGATTTGATTGATGCCGTTGAAGCTTGCAATAACAATAAAGAAGTGCGTCAAGTTGGGGTGGAATGGGCCATTCAGCAGTCCAAAGAATTGAGGGAAGCAGGTGTGCCTGTATTACATTATTACTCCATGGGAAAATCGGATAATGTGAAAGCCATTGCCAAGGAGCTTTTTTAAAAGTTGATGTTAAGTGTGCATGGCAGCGGAACAATCCAATCTGTAAAATGAAGGTTTGTTTTTTTCTTAGTTTTCTTTTCTTATGACCATAGGAGTTTTTTTATTTTCCTACTTTAGCGCCCCATGAGGTGCCTACTTAGCCTATTCGTATTTTTGACTTCATTTTTTGGGTTGTGCCAAACGGATGATGCCCCAAAGGATTTTGTATTGGATGCGAACCAATTCTATGGTTCCATTCTTCTGCACAATCCGGATATTTCACATTTGATCACTAATCACCCGGGAGGGGTAATTTTGGGTGTCAGTAGAAAAACTTACGGGCACAAGGAGTGGGAGGCAGATTTTGGGTATCCAGATACGGGTTACACATTTGTCTATCAAAACACCAACAATCCAACTCTTGGGGAACATTTTGGGGTGTATGGGCACTATAATTTCTATTTCTTTAAAAGAAACGTTCAGTTACGAGTGGCGCAAGGATTGGCATACACTAACAATCCTTATGACAAGGATGAAAATTTTAGGAACAATGCCTACGGAAGCCATATTTTGAGCAGTACTTTATTAATGCTGAATTATCATAAGGAAAATCTTTTTGCGGGATTGGGTGTCAATGCTGGACTTTCGTTCATTCATTATTCCAACGCAAATTTTAAGGCACCCAATACATCGACCAATACATTCGCCATAAATTTTGGATTGATCTATAATCTTGATGAGGAAACCAATTATGAATACCTAGTACCGGAGCCGAAAGGGATAATAACAGAGCCTGTCCGTTATAACTTGGTACTTCGCGGCGGGGCCAACGAAAGTGATGTAATCAATATGGGGCGTTACGGCTTTGCGACTATATCTGCTTACGCCGATAAACGTTTGGGCAAACGAAACGCTGTTCAATTGGGAACGGATATTTTCTTTTCTAACTTTATAAAGGAGTTGATCAGGTATCAGTCTATTGCATTCCCAGAATTGGATGTTGATGCGGATACCGATTATAAAAGAGTGGGACTTTTTCTTGGTCATGAACTCTTCGTAAACAAAATGAGTGTTGTGGCCCAATTGGGATACTATGTATATTACCCTTTTGATTTTGAAGGAAGGATGTACAACAGAATTGGGATGAAACGGTATTTTGGTGATAAGGTCTTTGGTGCCATCACATTAAAATCACATGGGGCCAAAGCAGAAGCGATCGAATTTGGAATAGGAATCAGGTTATGAAAATGTGGAAGTACAAAATTCAAAATGCAAAGAGTCCCCTTGAGGGCGCTTTAGGAGTGTTTTTGATGCTGGTTTCTTTTTTATTTGCCTCTTGCAACGGTGATAATGTACCCGATTGTTTTCAAAACGCAGGTGATTTGGTACGCCATACGGTAGATGTTCCTGAATTTAGCACCATTACTGTTTTTGAAAACCTAAATGTGGTATTGAAACAGGGCGAGGAACATAAGGTGGAGATAGAAACGGGGGAATATCTTATAAATGATGTTTTCGCGGAGGTAGAGGATGGTCGCCTTGTCCTTCGAAACGAGAACAGTTGCAACTATGTGCGCGATTATGGATTGACCACCGTTTATGTTACATCGCCAAACATTACAGAAGTTCGCAGTAGCACAGGACTTTTAGTTTCCAGTGATGGGGTGTTGAGCTACCCAAGCCTAAATTTGGTTGCAGAAAGCTATTCGAATCCTGAAAGCGAAACTACGGATGGTTCTTTTGATTTGAATTTGAATTCGACTACGGTAAGAATTGTGGTGAATGGGATAGCTTATTTTAAGCTTAGGGGAAATACAGAAAATTTTAATGTTACTGTGGCCGCAGGGGATTCCAGAATTGAGGCAGAGGGCTTAATCGCTGATAGGATTGGTATTAGCCACAGGGGCTCCAACGATGTCTATGTTAATCCTCAGCTACGGATAGGCGGTACAATTCGAGGGACAGGTGATGTGATAAGTGTTAACCGTCCACCGGAAGTAGAAGTGGAAGAGCTCTACAATGGGAAGTTGATTTTCCAAGATTGATGTAGCTTCAAACAATAATGTTAGTTTTCAGCAACTTAAATATTTCTCTTTATTTTCTATATTCAAACCGAATCTTTGGGAAACCTTTTTGCACATATTAAAAATCTGTTTTCAACATTTCCAAAAATTAAATCACTGGAAGGGCTTCAAAGGTTGGATAAAGCTGATGTACTTTTTCATAATCTTGTGGCAGAGAAAAAAGTACCAGGTTTGGCCGTTACCATTCTGGATAATGGTGAGCAGGTACTTCAAAAAGGATATGGATTTACCGATTTGGAAAAGAGGGATAAGGTAGATCCTAAACGTACGGTTTTCCGTATCGCGAGTATTTCTAAATGCATCACTGGATTGGCCTTGGGCAAAATGGTGGAGGATGGGATTGTGGATTTGGATGAATCTTTTTACACCTACGTGCCTTATTACCCCAAAAAGAAATACGATTTTACGTTGCGGCAATTGGCAAGTCACACCGCCGGCATTAGGGGATACAAGGGCAAAGAGTTTGCTTTGAACCAAGCTTATTCCATCAAAGACAGTATAGCAGTTTTTAAAAATGACCCTTTGCTTTTTGAGCCCGGAAGTGACTATCTCTACAACAGTTTCGATTTTGTATTGCTGTCCTTGGTCATGCAAGAAGCGAGTGGGGTACCTTTTCAAGATTATGTGAAGGAAAATATTTTGATGCCCTTGGGATTGAAACATACCTTTTCTCCGAACGAAATGGATATCGATTCGGGTGTAGTCGAGAACAAAACCCAATTCTATACTAAACGGGCAATCTGCTTTACTGAAGCCGCTGAGGTGAACAATGCTTATAAATTGGCTGGAGGCGGGTATTTGTCCACCTGTGAGGATATTGCTAAACTGGGACAGGCTATTTTAGATCGCCAGTTGCTCCAAAAAGAGACATATAATCAGTTATTGACCTCTCAAGTGGTAAATGGAAAACCTGCCTACTACGGCCTCGGGTTTCAAGTGAGTCAAGATGCAAAGGGAAGGCCGTTTTTTGGCCATGTGGGAAACAGTGTTGGTGCATACACCAATCTTTTTGTGTATCCCAGAGAGCAAAAAGTAATTTCAATATTGATCAATTGTACCGATCCAAAGGTGCAAAAAGAATTGGACCTAGCCATTGATGCTGTTTTCGAAATCCGAGCTTAGACTTTACTTGCCAATGCCTCTTCAATCTCCAATGCATACTTTTTGCATAAGTCAAAAGTATCCGTTACATCTTTCATAGTTGTTCTTGGGTTGATGAGACACATCCGAAGTACAATTTGTCCATTCAAAATGGTGGTGACCAACAACGCTTTGCGTGATTCCACTACTTTTTCAGAAATGTACTGGTTGATTTTATCCAATTCTTTCTCTGAATAATTTTTGTTTATGGGGTTATACCTAAAGTTGATAACGGCCAATGTCGCTGGGAAAACCACTTCCCAACTTTTACTGCCACGGAGCATGGTTTCCACCTCTTCCGCCAAATCAATATTATAGGTAATGGCATCGCGGAACTCTTTTAATCCAAAAGTTTTTAGGGACATATAGAATTTAAGGGCCCTGAACCTACGGGTCAATTGGATGCCATGGTCATAAAAATTGATTTCAGAAGTATTACCTTCAATATCCCTTAAATATTCAGGTTTTTCGGTGAAGGTATGGCTAAGATTTTTGTGGTTTCGCACCAAAAGACAACCCATTTCATAAGGCTGGAAGAACCATTTGTGTGGGTCCACGGTCAAAGAATCGGCTTTTTCAATGCCCTTCATGGCCTGTTTGCCTTTTTGTGATAAAATGGCGGCTCCGCCATAAGCACCATCAATATGGAACCAGATATCTTCTTTCTTGCAAATTTTCCCTAATTCCACCAATGGGTCAACCGTTCCAGTGTTGGTGGTTCCCGCAGTTGCTATCAAACAAAAGGGGTAAAGACCTTCCAACCTATCTTTGGCAATACAGTTCTTCAATTTGTTTACGGAGAACTTGAGTTCGTTGTCGGTAGGAATAATTCTAATTTGTTCTTTTTTGAAGCCCAATACCCGAATTGCCTTTATGTTGGATGAGTGTGCTTGATCGGAAAGATAGATAACCGCTTTGGAGAAATCATCACCACATTTTATTCTTCGAGCTGTAACCACCGCGGTAAGGTTGGCCATAGAACCTCCGCTAGTGAAAATACCGCCTCCCTTTTTCTTTGGAAAACCAAAAATCTTCAATAACCATTGAATGGTAACAATTTCCAGTTCAGCTGCAGCAGGACTGGCGGCCCATCCTCCAGAGAAGATGTTGTAGCCCGTTGCCAGCGTATCGGCCATAACGCTTACATAATTACTTGGGCCGGGAACAAAAGAAAAAGACCTTGGGTGCGCCATATTGGCACTATTGGTCATTACTTTTTCCAGGACAAAATTAAGCACCTGAGATGGGTCGGAACCTTTTTCGGGAGCCTCTTCGAGGAACAAAGAATCCATTTCTTCACGTGAGCCAAGGGCTACGGGCAATTTTTGATCTTGTGTAGCGTGATGTTCCACAATGGCATCCACGATCTGATAGCCATAGTTTTTCATTTCTTCTTTGGAAAGTTCCAATCTGGCGTTGTTCTTCTTCATAGGTCCGTTTTCTTCTGAACCGCAAAAGTACCATATTTTCAACGGTTTTTCGACAATTTCAAACCTTG
The DNA here is from genome assembly GCF_010468565.1 of Allomuricauda sp. TY007. Lineage (GTDB taxonomy): Bacteria > Bacteroidota > Bacteroidia > Flavobacteriales > Flavobacteriaceae > Flagellimonas. Next base: position 156,916 of record NZ_WUEG01000004.1, on the reverse strand, counting down.
GTCAAATCAAGCAGAACCGGAAAGGGTTAAGAAGTAAGTTCGGTAAACAAGCTCTCCAAATTTTTGTTCTTTCTGCTAAGCTGAAGCGTTTTTAATTTATTGTCGTGGGCAAAATCGAACACTACGGGTCGCATATCTTTTGAAGTGTTGAAGGCAATTTCATAAACAAAACCACCCGTATTTTTCACTTTGGAAACATTCGGCATTTGCTGTAGCAATTGTTCTTCCACGCGATAATCAAACTCCACTTCAATAATCTGTTCCTTGGCTTCACGGAGTTCTTCTAATTTTTTATCGGCCACCAGTTCCCCTTTGTTGATTATGATTACGCGGTCGCAAACGGCTTCCACCTCTTTCATAATATGTGTGGAAAGTAAAATGGTTTTCTCTTTGCCGATTTCCCGGATCAGTTTTCGGATCTCGATTAATTGGTTGGGGTCGAGTCCTGTGGTGGGTTCATCCAAGATCAAAACTTCGGGATCGTGAAGCAACGCAGCAGCAAGCCCAACTCGCTGACGGTATCCTTTGGATAGCTGTCCGATTTTTTTGTGGGCCTCGGGAGACAATCCCGTTTGTTCAATAACATTATTTATTTTGGATTTGTCCACCTTGTAGACATCCGCATTAAAGGCCAAATACTCTTTTACATACATTTCCAAGTACAGCGGATTGTGTTCTGGCAGGTACCCAATACTTTTTTGAACGTTTTTTTCAGCCTCCAACACATCAAAACCATTTACAGCTGCTTTACCATTGTCCGCTTTATAAAAAGTGGTCAAAATTCGCATCATGGTAGATTTGCCGGCACCGTTTGGGCCTAAAAAACCTACAACTTCTCCTTTGTTGATGGTGAAGGAAACATTGTTCAACGCTTTTTGGGAACCAAATGTTTTAGTAATGTTCTGTACAGTGATGGACATTTATTGGGCTATGTTTTGTAGTTTATTTTGGATTTCTCTCAGAGAATCTATATTACAATCATTCAGATGATGTTTAAATGTATTCCCTTCATATTCCATAAGCAATTGCGAACCTTCAGAATATTTTCCAGGAACGGAAATACTCGAAAAGATTTCCACAACAAAACTAAGGATAGTAATCAACCAATTGGTTCTTCTTTCTTTTATTTCAAATGTTTCAATCTTATCAAGTATAAATGATGAGCTTGACAGAACCTTGCTTTTATCAACTATTTTAATGGAATTATCGGACAAATCAATTTCAAATTTTGGCTTTTCTCTTAAAGTATACGTTCCATTTTTCATTGTGAAGGCTTAGAGTCAAATCAAAAATACACTTTTAGTTGTTTTAATCCTTGGGTTTCAGAAACTAGGATATATGGTTATGAATCGTTATGAAATAATCGTAAGAATAGGAATTCGTAAAAAAGCATCATTTCTGTAACATAATGTGCAGTGAAAATCTATTTTTTGAAAAAAATCAAAAAAAATTTGGGAATGTCTGTGTGTTTCAAATTGAATACCTAAATTAGCCGACAATTAACAACGAGATGACAAACACGTATTTCTGGAACCGTTTTTATTTTTACTTCTTTTTTCAAAGAGGAACGGGACTATTGTAGATACGTTTGAAGTATAACCAATTTATAAAGTCCCGATACAATCGGGGCTTTTTTTTTGCAATGGAATTAATAAAAGTCGCCATACAAGGAATAAAGGGATCCAACCACCATCAGGTTGCCACGGATTTTTTTGGAGATGATATTGAGTTGCTAGAGTGCAACTCTTTTGATGCAGTCGTGGACAATTTGTTGATCGGTACCGCCGATAAAGGTATAATGGCGATTGAAAACTCCATCGCCGGTTCCATTATACCCAATTACAACTTGGTCTACCACAACAACATTCATGTAATCGGGGAGCATTATCTGAACATCCACCATAATCTAATGGTGATGAAGGGGAAATCTTTTGATGACATCCAAGAAGTACATTCGCACCCCATGGCATTGTTGCAGTGCAAGGAATTTTTTAAGGCACATCCCCAGATCAAACTGGTGGAAAGTGTGGATACAGCGGAAACGGCCAAAAGAATCAAAGATGAAAACTTGGAACACATCGCGGCAATAGCCCCCAAAATGGCTGCCGATCTGTATGATTTGGAAATAATTGCGGACAACATACAGACCATTGTGAACAATTCCACGCGGTTCATCATTCTTAAAAAGCAAAACAAAGTACTTCCAGAAGAGGAAATCAACAAGGCATCGTTGCGATTTATAACCGATCACAAAAGGGGCAGTTTGGCAACCGTATTGAACGTGATGAGTGATTGCAATATGAACATGACCAAAATACAATCCTTGCCCGTGATCGAGACCCCATGGAAGTATGCCTTTTTTGTGGATGTAACCTTTGATAAATATGAGCACTTTGCCAAGACCAAGTCTTTGATGCAGATCATGGCCGAAGATTTCAAGGTTTTGGGGGAATATAAAAATGCATTGTTGTAATGGTAACAGCAGATAGGCTAAATAGCGTACAGGAATACTACTTCTCCAAAAAATTAAGAGAGGTAAGGGGGTTGATTGCCCAAGGCAAACCCATTATAAATATGGGGATTGGTAGTCCGGATTTGGCACCTTCACCACAGGTATTGGAAACCCTTCGGGATTCCATTATCGAGGCGGGGGCGCATCAATACCAAAGCTACCAAGGATTGCCACAGTTAAGGGAGGCCATTGCCGATTTCTATCAGCAAAAGTTTGCTGTATCAGTAGATCCTAGCACCGAAATTTTGCCTTTGATGGGTTCCAAAGAAGGAATTATGCACATTAGTATGGCCTTTTTAAATGAGGGAGATGAGGTGCTGTTGCCCAATCCCGGATATCCTACCTATGCATCGGTCACCAATTTGGTGGGCGGAAAAGCGGTCAATTACGATTTGAAAGCAGAAAATGTCTGGTTCCCAGATTTGGACGGATTGTCCAAGAAGGATTTATCCAAAGTAAAGTTGATGTGGGTCAGCTATCCGCACATGCCCACGGGTGCTACTGCAACTAAGGAACAACTGGAGTCATTGGTCAATTTTGCAAGAGCCAACGGTATTCTTTTGGTGAACGACAACCCGTACAGTTTTGTATTGTCCAGCAATCCAACCAGTATTTTATCCATAGCTGGAGCAAAAGATTGCACCTTGGAGCTGAACAGTTTGAGCAAGACATTTAATATGGCAGGTTGGCGTGTTGGGATGGTGCTCGGTGGTTCAGAACATATCAACGCCATACTCAAAGTTAAGAGCAATATGGATTCCGGAATGTTCTACGGCATTCAAAAAGGAGCGATTGCTGCATTGCAAAGTGGCCCCGAATGGTTCGAGGAATTGGATGAGGTATACACCAAAAGACGAGAACTGATGTTTCAATTGGCGGACAAATTGGGATGTACCTATGATAAAAATGCCGTGGGTATGTTTGTTTGGTGCAAGTTGCCGAATGGTGCTTTGTCATCAGAAAAATTTATAGACAAAGTATTGTACGATAAAGATATTTTTGTTGCCCCGGGAACCATATTTGGGAGCAATGGCGAAGGCTATATTCGTTTTTCACTTTGCGTGAGCGAAGAAAAAATCAAAGAAGCCATAGAAAGATTTTAGATTATGAAAGTAGTAATCATAGGAGTTGGGTTGATTGGGGGTTCTTTTGCCAAAGATGTAAAAAAGCTTCATCCCGAAGCGGAAATTATTGGTGTGGACAAAAGCGAAGCCCACTTGGATGAGGCACTCCAACTTCAAATTATAGATAAAAAAGGAGATTACACTGATCTGGAAACGGCCGATATGGTCTACGTGGGTATCCCAGTGAATGTTCTAGTCACCGAATTGCCCAAAATTCTGGATGCATCAGGAGATGAAACTGTGGTAATGGATGCAGGTTCCACCAAACGTTTGATCTGCGAGCAGGTTGAAGATCATCCCAAACGAAGGAATTTTATGGCCTGCCACCCCATTGCGGGTACCGAATTTTCAGGTCCGGCAGCGGCATTCGAAGGTTTGTATACCGGCAAGACCATGATTATTTGCGAAGTGGAAAAAACAGCCTTCAAGCTTCAGGAAAAAGCGTTGACCATTTTTCAAGATATAGGTATGCGGATTCGGTACATGAACCCCGAAGCTCATGACAAGCACATCGCCTACGTATCCCATTTATCACACATTAGCTCTTTTATGTTGGGAAAGACGGTTATTGAGAAAGAAAAAAATGAGCGTGATATTTTTGACATGGCAGGGAGTGGTTTTGAAAGCACTGTTCGCTTGGCAAAAAGTTCACCCGATATGTGGACGCCGATTTTTGAGCAGAACAAGGACAACGTTGTCGAGACACTCGAAGAGTATATCGATAATCTAACAAGGTTCAAACAACTGATCTTGGACAACGATTTCGAAAATGTCCACCAAGAAATGAGTAATACCAATAAAATAAAACAAATACTAAAAGGAATACCACTTACTAAAAAATAGAGCGTATTATGGAAAACAAAAAGGAAATGAGGAAATGGTTGGATGACATGAATTTGGGTCATCCCCTGGTAATTGCAGGTCCATGTAGTGCCGAAACCGAAGATCAGGTGCTTAAGATAGCACATGAGCTTAAAGATACAGACGTGAATTATTACCGTGCTGGAATCTGGAAACCAAGAACTCGTCCTGGAAATTTTGAGGGAGTTGGAGCCATTGGATTGAAGTGGTTGCAAAAAGTTAAGGAAGAAACCGGTTTAAAAACCGCTACCGAGGTAGCCAATAGGGCACATGTGGATTTGGCATTGGAATATGATGTGGATCTATTGTGGATAGGAGCGCGTTCCACCGTAAGCCCTTTCATTATCCAAGAAATTGCCGATGCTTTGGAAGGAACCGATAAAATTGTTTTGGTGAAAAATCCCGTGAATCCCGATTTATCCCTTTGGTTGGGCGCCGTGGAGCGTTTGCACTCCGCCAATATTGAAAAATTGGGCGTGATCCACAGAGGATTCTCCACCTATGAAAAAACGAAGTACAGAAACATTCCAGAATGGCAATTGGCCATTGAGTTACAAACAAAGTTTCCTGATTTGCCTATCATAAACGATCCTAGCCACATTACCGGTAAGCGCGATATGATCTTTGATGTATCGCAAACCGCATTGGATCTGAACTTTGATGGTTTGATGATCGAAACACATTATGATCCGGACAATGCTTGGAGTGATGCTGCACAGCAAGTAACCCCAAAAACATTGGTTCAGATTATGAAGGATCTTCGAATTAGAAAGGAAACCGATGAAGAAGCTGAGTACAATAGCAAGTTGACCAACCTTAGGGCACAAATTGATGTGTTGGACAATCAATTGATTGATTTGCTAGGTAAAAGAATGAAGGTTTCCGATGGTATCGGCGAGCTGAAAAAGCAAAAGAATGTTGCCGTACTTCAAAGCAATCGTTGGAACGCCATTTTGGGCAATATGATCTTGGAAGGTGAACAACGCGGATTGAGTGAGGAATTTGTTTTGAAGATGTTCAAGGCAATTCACCAGGAATCCATCAACCACCAAGAAAAAATCATCAACGCATAGGCTGATTTTTAATCAGTTAGTTTAGAAAACTATTTGTAGCTTCGATAAATTTTGGGGTTGCAAATAGTTTTTTTGTTTCAAACTGTAACAATTCCACAAAAGCATCATCTTTCAGGAGTAAACTACCTCGGGGCAAGCCTGTCTGCCGACAAAGGCAGGCCCACGAGACATTTATAAGAAAGGAAGTTTTCATTTCGAGGCAAGCCTCGGAGCAACTTGCCTGACGGCAGTCAGGTTTAAATATCGATTATCGAGTAAAAACACGCTATCATGAAAAAAATGTACACACTTAGTCTTCTTTTACTTCCCTTGGTCATGTTCTCGCAACGAATCATTGATAAGGAAGTTGGTGAATTCAACAAAATCAAGGTTTTTGACTTGATCGAAGTCAACTTGATCCAATCCGATGAGAACAAAATCATGATCAAAGGTTGGAACGTTGATGACATTAAATGGACCAACAAAAATGGAACCTTGAAACTCAGAATGCAGTTGGACAAAAAATTTCAGGGAGAGGACACCATGATCGAAGTCTACTATACCAATTTGGATGTAATCGATGGTAACGAAGGGGCCCAGATTACGTGCAACGAAATGGTACAGAAAAGCAAAATTGAACTGCGGGCTCAAGAAGGGGCAACCATTCGTATTGGAATGGATGTGGATTATGCCGACATACGAGCGGTGACGGGAGGTATTGTTCAAGCCTCTGGCTTGGCAAAAAACCAAACGGTTGTACTCAACACTGGCGGTATTTTTGAAGGTAGAGAACTACGGACCAGCACCACTGATGTAAAGATTTCGGCTGGTGGCGAAGCCGATGTATTTGCTTCTGAAATGGTCGACATCAATGTAAAGGCCGGTGGTGATGTTTACGTATACGGGAATCCGCAAACAGTCCATAAAAAAACATTTGTTGGTGGAAGGGTTTACATTAAGGATTAATGAAACTTGTTGCCAACAAAAAGCCCTCCGATTTTGGAGGGCTTTTTTTCTTTTCGGCAATCGCCCATATTTATTTTTTAAAGATGTAACGGGTTATAAAAATACCTTGTCCGTCTCCTTTTCCACCTTCACTTTCCACACCACTTACTACAAAGGCCAGCTCCCATCCATTGGAAACCATATCGTTTATCATGGAAGTGATAAGGGCATCGTTGGCCGCAATGTTCTGAAAACGGATACCACCTATATTGTAGAAGTTCAATAGCTTGGTTTCCTCAAAATTCTTTACGCGGATTTCGTTTCTTTTGGATTTGTTACGGGTATTGTCATCCTCGGTTTGGACACTTGTAAACTCTTTGTAATCCTTATCTTCCAAGGCGTTTATAATCCTAGACCGTCCCAAACCGTTGGGTACTATGGATTCAACGCTGGTAACTACGTGGTACTGTTGAGCGCTCATGGTAAAAGTTGCTGCAAATAGTACCACTGCAGCCAAAATGATTTTTTTCATAATTAAAATGTTAATGATTGTTAAAACTCTTAACAAAGATATACGACGAAAAAGCAGGAATATTGTTTCTTTGTAATCAAAATGTGAACAAATAGTGGACGGAACTGTTTATAAATCAACGGGAAGCTGGTATACCGTAAAATCCTCGGAAGGGGTGTTTTACGAATGCCGTATCAAAGGAAAGTTCCGAACACAGGGCATTAAAAGCACCAATCCGGTAGCTGTTGGAGATCATGTTGAGTTTGAGTTGGAAAATATTGGAGATGAGACGCTTGGTGTTATCCATAAGATAGGAGAGCGCAAAAATTATATCGTTCGTAAGTCGGTAAAACTTTCCAAACAGACCCATATTATTGCTTCCAACCTTGATCAAGTTTTTCTGTTGATCACCCTCAACAACCCGCCCACTTTCACCAGTTTTATAGATCGGTTTTTGGTCACTGCAGAAGCCTACGATATTCCCGTAGTTCTTCTTTTTAACAAGATGGATGTGTATAGCGAAGAGGAGAAGGGCGAGGTTGCTTATCTAATTGACCTTTACACCAAAATTGGCTACCCTTGCATACAAATTGAAGCGAAAACAGCTAAAAATGTGGATAAGGTAAAAGAACTGATGGTGGGCAAGACCAGTATGTTTGCTGGTCACTCCGGTGTGGGAAAGTCCACTTTGGTCAATGCATTGGAACCAGGTTTGAAGTTGAAAACGGCCGAGATTTCCGAGCAGCATATGCAGGGACAGCACACCACAACTTTTGCAGAGATGTACGATCTCTCTTTTGATGCCCGTATTATTGATACCCCAGGAATTAAAGGTTTTGGCATTGTGGATATGGAAAAGCATGAAATAGGGGATTATTTTCCAGAGTTCTTTGCTTTGAAATCAGAATGTAAGTTTAATAATTGCCTCCATTTGGATGAACCCAAATGTGCCGTGAAAGAAGCGTTGGAGCATGATGAAATTGCGGCAAGCCGATACCGAAGCTATGTTCAAATGTTAACAGGCGAAGAAGACAATCCGTATAGGGAAAGATAAATGAGAACAGTATTACAACGAGTTTCAAAAGCAAGTGTTACAGTCGATGGCAAAGTGATTTCATCCGTAGGAAAAGGTCTATTGGTATTATTGGGCATAGAGGATGCCGATAACAAAGACGATATTGATTGGTTGACGAATAAAGTTCTAAATCTTCGAATTTTCAATGATGAAGATGGTGTAATGAATCGTTCCGTGTTGGATATTGACGGAGATATTATCGTGGTCAGTCAATTTACCTTGCATGCACAAACAAAAAAAGGAAATCGCCCATCGTACATAAAAGCTGCAAAACCAGATGTAGCTATACCTATGTACGAAAAATTTGTTCAAGTTTTGGAACAGAAACTGGGAAAAAAAGTAGGTACGGGAATTTTTGGCGCCGACATGAAAGTTGAGCTTCTTAATGATGGCCCTGTAACCATTTTTATAGATACAAAAAACAAAGAATAATTACTTTTTGTCGAAAAAATTATCTTTATTGTAGGAAATCAATCACTTTGCCGTTACCTAACTAACCATTTCCCAATAAACGAATGCGATTCTTTTTCTTTTCCCTATTTAGTTTACTCTTTTATTTTTCATTTTCTCAAACCTATAATGTAGGCTCCATACCAAAAGAGTTGCGCCAAAGCGCCGATGCAGTTGTACGCTTGGATAAAATGGACGTTGTGGTCGAAGCCTTGGACAAAATGACTGTTACCAGTAAAAGGGTGGTCACGGTATTGAACGAAAAAGGGAATGCGCATATTCATGCCTATGCCTTTTACGAAAAAAACGATAAGGTCTCCAAACTGGAAGCTATTATTTATGATACACGGGGCGAGGAAATCAAAAAAATCAAAAAAAGGGACTTTTTAGACCAAAGTGCCATTGGTGGAGGAACGCTTTATTCTGAATCACGGGTTTTGGTCATGCAATATACACCCTCGCAATATCCCTATACCGTTGAGTTTACCAAAGAGTATTCAACTCCTAACACGGCATTTGCCCCCAATTGGTCCTTTTTGGATGATTATCGGGTCGGAACCGAAAGGAGCGAGTTTTCTTTTGCCGTAGAATGCGGTATACCGTTTAGGCATAAGGAAGAGAATTTAGGACCCTACCAGGTTGAAAGCATCGAGACTGCAACTGGTATAACCTACAAGGCCAAAAACTTAAGACCTTTGGAGCGCGAACCCTTATCCCCTGCGTTTAGCGATTTTGCACCCCATATAAAAATTGCAATGAACGAATTTCATTTAGAGGGCATTAATGGCAGGGCGACAACATGGCAAAAATTGGGCAAATGGATGCACGATGAGCTTCTGGAGGGCAGGGATGCATTGTCCGAATCCACGATCTCATATATTAAAAACCTGGTTGGTGGAATATCCGACCCATTGGAGAAAACAAAAAAAGTATACGATTATGTACAGGAGAACACCAGATATATCAGTGTTCAATTGGGAATAGGTGGATGGATGCCCATTAGCGCATCGGATGTAGACCGTGTAAAATATGGAGATTGTAAAGGGCTTACCAATTATACCAAAGCATTGCTAAAGGCCGTTGGGGTGGAGTCGTACTATACCGTTGTGCACGCCGGCCCCCAGATAAGGCATTTGGATAAGAATTTTCCTTCTATGCAGGGGAATCACGTTTTCTTGAATGTACCCCTAGAGAATGAGGAAGTTTGGTTGGAGTGTACCAGTCAAACAACACCCATTAACCATTTGGGAACATTTACCGACAATCGGAATGTGCTTAAAGTCACTCCCCAAGGTGGTGAATTGGTCAGGACCAAAGAGAATCTTGATGAAGAAAATTACCAGTTTACCCAAGCCAATTTTCAATTGAGGGATGAAAAGAACGTAATCGGTCAAGTAAAAATATTTTCGAGGGGATCCCAGTACGATCAAAAATATTGGAGAACCACAAATACTCGGTCGGAGCAAGAGGAATTCTATAAAACCTACTGGAATTATGTTCAAAACCTAAAGTTGGGCGAGGTTGCCTATCAAAATAATGAAGATGAAATCGAGTTTGTGGAAACCGTAGAGTTCAAGGCCGACAATTACCTTTCTAGTGCTGGGGACAAACTCTTGTTCGCACCAAACATATCGAACAGAAATTTAGGTGTTCCAGATAGGGTAAGAAATAGAAAGATGCCACTGGTCATTTCCCGGGGCTATCTGGATGAGGATGAGTTTACCATCCATTTACCGGAAGGCTATGTTCCAGAAACCTTGCTGCTCCCCGTAAATGAAGAAACCAAGTTTGGTTCCTATTCTGTATCGGTGGAACCCAAAGAACCCGGTGTACTTGTTTACAAAAGGCGACTACTCATAAAATCGGGAGAGTACCTAAAAGAAGATTACAAACTGTATCGGAACTTTAGAAAAAAAGTGGCCACTTATGATAATGCAAAAATCGTTTTAAGTAAATAAAAATTATAGAAAAACAGGAATGAAAAGAGTATTTGCATTCTTTATTTTGCTAAATAGTTTGGCCATATTCGGGCAAGAACCCAAATTCGGTGAACTGACCGATTTCGAGTCCGGATTCAAAAGCTATGAAAAAGATACGACCGCCCATGCAGTTTATCTATACGAGAAAGGCGAAAACTATTTTGAGGTAAGGAGAGATTACGTCTGGTTGATAAAAAAATACCACGCCAAAATTAAAATTTTAGATAAGCAGGGTTTCTCGGAAGCGGAAATAAGTATCCCCTATTACCACTCGGACAATGGTACCGAAAGAGTTAACGACATTAGGGCCATAACCCATACCAATGGGGCAAAGCACAATGTAATGGCTCATAATGTATTCGATGTTGAGGTGAGCGAGCATTGGTCGGAGAAAAGATTTACTTTTTCGAATGTGCAAAACGGTTCCATTTTGGAATATACCTACGAAATCCAATCCCCATTTTTTTATAATTTGAATGGATGGGACTTTCAGGATGATATTCCTAAAATTCACACAGAATATAATGCGAAGATTCCGGGGAATTATATTTACAACAGGTCATTGTTGGGCAACTTCCCCTTAGATGTGAACGAAGCCACCATTAAAAAAAGTTGTTTCAGTATTCCAGGAACAAGTCAACAAGCAGATTGTGAGGTGCTCAGGTATGTGATGGAGGATGTTCCAGCTTTTAAAAGTGACGAGGAATATATGTTGGCTCCTTCCAATTATAAATCCAGATTGGAATTTGAACTTTCCGAATACCAGAGTTTTAGGGGCGTTAAGGAACGATACACCAAATCATGGAAAGATGTGGACAAGGAATTTAGAACAGATGGGGACATCGGTGGTCAGCTTAGGAAGAAGAATTACTTTGAACGAAACCTGCCCCTCGATATCCTAGCAGGAAAGGAAGAAGACCTCACCAAGGCCAAAAACCTCTACAACTTTGTTAAATCCCATTATTCATGGAACGGAAAGTTCGGTATTTTTAGGGACAACAAGGTTAAAAAAGCATTTGATGAAGGTGTGGGGAACGTTGCTGAAATCAATATTACCCTTATCAACCTGCTCAATGCGGCAGGAATGGATGCGGATTTGATGCTGTTGTCCACTCGGGCCCATGGTCTGCCCAAAAAAAGCCATCCGGTAATGTCCGATTTTAATTATGTGATTGCCAAATTGGATATTGATGGTACCACCTACCTGTTGGATGCAACGGAAAAACAGTTGCCCTTTGGAATGCTGCCGTACCGATGCCTGAACTATTACGGTAGGGTAATGGACCTGGATGGGGAGAGCTATTGGTTCGACATTGAAGCTCCCAAGGGCAACAGCAAAGAAGTAATGTTACGGTTAAACCTGAACTTTGAGGACGGTACTGCCAAAGGAAACTTTGATGAGATTTCAAGAGGCTATGAGGCCTATTTTAAAAATAACCATTTGGCAAGTATTTCCAATCAGGAATATTTGGACGAGGTGGAGAACAGTACCAATGGCGATTTTTATATTAATGAGTACAACATTGACGAGGATAAATCCAATGAGAATATGTTGATGGAGCATTTTACCTTCGAGCTCGAAAACCTGAATACCTCTAAAAACATCTACTTCAACCCTTTTTTGATTCGCTTTTTCCAAACCAACCCATTTAAAAGCTCGGAACGAAATTATCCCGTCGATTTTGGGTACTGGCGAAATTACAAGTACATGGCCAACATTAAAATTCCCGAAGGTTATCGAATAAAGGATCTTCCGGAAAACAACAACATTGCACTTCCGGGGGGCAGTGGGGTGCTCCGGTTCAATTGTTCCACATCCCAGGATAATATTATAGTGTTTTTTAATCTTCAATTAAGGTCAACACAATACAAAAGTGAGGGCTATGCCTTTGTAAAGGAGTTATTTGAACAGGCTGTAACTAGTATCAACCAAAGTTATTTGGTGTTTGAAAAGGAGTAATCAGGTATTGTTGTTACCTTAGTGCCAACTTCAAAATTGGTTTCAGGTGAACATAGAAAATGCACAACAAGCTGTTGACGAATGGATCAAGAACCATGGGGTACGCTATTTTAACGAGCTTACCAATATGGCCCAACTTACCGAAGAGGTAGGCGAGGTGGCGCGAATTATTGCACGGCGTTATGGGGAACAGAGCGAAAAAGAATCCGATAAGGCCAAGGATTTGGGCGAGGAACTGGCCGATGTGGTTTTTGTGGTACTCTGTTTAGCTAATCAAACGGGAATAGACTTGCAGGAAGCCTTTGACAAAAAACTGGACCTTAAGGCCAAACGGGACCACGACCGCCATCAAAATAACAAAAAGCTCAAATAAAGTTGCCTGCTTAAAGGGACATTAGGGCTGTTTTTTCTAGTTTTGACAATTCATTCAAACCCTAACGAATTGAGACTCCAACTTTCTGCACCCGACGATAGAAAAATTCAAAAGGCCATTGCAATAACCGGTTCCAAGAGTGAGACGAATCGGTCTTTATTGTTGCAGGCCCTTTTTCCAAATATCAAAATAGAGAATCTTTCCAATTCCGACGATGGAGCGGTCATGCAAAAAGGATTGGCCAAATCAACAGGTGAAGTGGATATTCACCACGCTGGTACTGCCATGCGGTTTTTAACCGCCTATTTTGCTTCACAAGAAGGAAAACAAGTAGTACTTACGGGTTCTCAGCGTATGCAGGAACGTCCCATAAAAGTTTTGGTAGAGGCACTTCGATCGTTGGGTGCCGATATTGATTACGCCAAGGAAGAAGGTTATCCACCGCTCAAAATATTTGGAAAGAAACTGGAAAAGAGTCAAGTTTCCCTTCCGGCCAACATCAGCAGCCAATATATTTCGGCCTTGTTGTTGATAGCACCCAGTTTGGAAAATGGTCTTGAATTGGAATTGATAGGGAAAATCACTTCGGTACCCTATATAAAAATGACTTTGGCACTTTTAGGGCAAATCGGGGTACAGACCGCTTTTGAAGGGAATATAATTAAGGTCTCTGCAAAAGAAAGTGTGGCAGATATCACCTTGGTGGTGGAATCCGATTGGAGTTCGGCAAGTTATTTTTACAGCATTGCCGCAATGAGCGAAATTGGTACCGAGATACAATTGTCTTCGTACAAAGAAAGTTCTTTGCAAGGTGATAGTGTGTTGGCCAACATCTATAAAGATTTTGGAGTGCAGACCAAATTTTCCAACAATACCATTCTCCTCAAAAAAACTTCCGAGGTAAAATCGGCTCATTTGGAGTATAACCTTTCCAATGCCCCTGATATTGCACAGACCATTGCTGTAACTTGTCTTGGTTTGGGCATTGGCTGCCATCTTACAGGCCTGCACACTTTACCGATCAAGGAAACAGACCGTTTGGCAGCATTACAGACCGAACTTGGCAAGTTTGGAGCCACGGTGGATATAGATTCCGAAAGTTTGACCTTGCAACCGCAATCCAACCTAAAAAGCGAAGTGGCAGTCGACACCTACAACGACCACCGAATGGCAATGGCCTTTGGCCCCTTGGCACTTAAAGCAGATTTTGTTGTGAATGATGCAGAGGTGGTATCCAAGTCCTATCCCGATTTTTGGAACGACCTAAAAACACTGGGATTTAGCATCGCGGAGATGTAAACCACATTTAATCATCAAATTACTTGACATCCGCTATTGTGAGGTTGTATATTTGCCGTCTTTAAAAAATCGAAAAAAAGTCCACATGAAATTATCAAACTTCAATTTTGAATTGCCTAAGGAACTATTGGCAGAATATCCCGCGGAACACAGGGACGAATCCAAACTAATGGTGGTTCATAGGGATACAGGAAAAATTGAACATAAAATGTTCAAAGATCTAGTTGATTATTTTGATGAAGACGATGTAATGGTCTTGAACAATACCAAGGTATTTCCTGCTAGACTTTTTGGAAACAAGGAAAAAACCGGGGCCAGAATCGAAGTTTTCTTGTTGCGCGAGCTAAACCAAGAGCAACGCCTTTGGGACGTATTGGTAGATCCAGCAAGAAAAATACGTATCGGGAACAAACTTTATTTTGGAGAAGACGAGAGCTTGGTGGCAGAGGTAATTGACAATACCACTTCCAGAGGAAGAACATTGCGTTTTCTTTACGATGGTTCGTACACCGATTTTAGAAGAAAACTTAGGGAATTGGGAGAGACTCCACTTCCTAAATATATAAAAAGAGAGGTTACGCCCGATGATGAGGAGCGTTACCAAACCATTTACGCAAAGCATGAAGGTGCCGTGGCCGCCCCAACAGCAGGATTGCACTTTTCCAAGCACTTGTTGAAGCGTTTGGAAATCAAAGGAATTGATTTTGCCGAAGTCACCTTGCATGTCGGTTTGGGAACCTTTAACCCCGTTGAGGTAGAAGATTTGTCCAAACACAAAATGGACAGTGAAGAATTGGTGATTGATGAAAAAGCAACCGAAATCGTAAACAACGCAAAGGCAAACAAAAGAAAAGTTTGTGCCGTAGGTACAACGGTTATGCGTGGATTGGAAAGTGCAGTATCATCCGAGCATACCTTAAATACGTTCGAGGGATGGACCAACAAGTTCATCTTTCCTCCATACGAATTCAGCATAGCAAACTGTATGATCACGAACTTTCACCTGCCCAAATCAACATTATTGATGATGGTTTCTGCATTCGCAGGTCACGACCTGATCAAAAAAGCGTACAAGCAGGCCATTTTGGAAGGCTACCGCTTTTATTCCTACGGGGATGCCATGTTGATTTTATAAAAACAAAATTTCATAAAAGAGAAATCCCGTTCGCTTTATGGCCAGCGGGATTTTTTCTTGTTTATCTTTAAGTGGTGGAAATCAAAAAAAAGGACATACGAGCATTGACAAAGGAACAGCTCCGACAGTTTTTTGTGGATCAGGGTGATAAGGCGTTTCGTGGCAACCAGGTATATGAATGGTTATGGCAGAAATCTGCCCACGATTTTGATGCCATGACCAATATTTCCAAGGAAACCCGAAAAATGTTGGAAGATAACTTTGTCATCAACCATATTCGGGTGGACCAAATGCAACGTAGTTCGGATGGTACCATTAAGAATGCCGTTCGCTTGCATGATGGATTGATCGTCGAATCCGTTTTGATTCCAACAGAAACCCGTACCACCGCCTGTGTTTCCAGTCAGGTTGGCTGTAGTTTGGACTGTAGGTTTTGCGCCACCGCTCGATTAAAGCGTATGCGAAACCTAAATCCCGATGAGATTTATGATCAAGTGGTGGCCATTGACAATGAAAGCCGTTTGTATTTTGACCGACCCTTGAGCAATATTGTTTTTATGGGTATGGGAGAGCCTTTGATGAACTACAACAATGTACTCAAGGCCATCGATAAGATAACCTCTCCCGAAGGATTGGGCATGTCTCCCAAGCGAATTGTGGTTTCTACCTCGGGGGTGCCCAAGATCATTAAGAAAATGGCAGACGAAGAGGTGAAGTTTGGTTTGGCGGTTTCCTTGCACTCCGCTATTGATGAAGTACGTACGTCTATAATGCCCTTCAATGCCACATTTCCATTAAAAGATTTAAGGAAGGCGTTGGAATATTGGTACAGTAAGACCAAGAACAGGATTACTTACGAATATGTGGTTTGGAAAGGAATAAACGATACCCAAGAGGCCGTGGATGCCTTGGTAAAGTTTTGCAAATTTGCACCTTCCAAAGTCAATATTATAGAATATAATCCTATTGATGATGGTGAATTTCAGCAAGCATCCAGCAAAGCGGTAGAAATGTACCAAAACACATTGGAACGAAATGACATCACGGTAACAGTACGCAGGTCCCGCGGTAAAGATATTGATGCCGCTTGTGGGCAACTCGCGAATAAAAGCTAGGTTTAAGAAGTCGGAAGTCAGTTCGAGCTGTCATCCTGAGCGCAGTCGAAGGAGCAGTCGAGAACTCTTGGTTAGTTAAGTTCAAGTTCAAGCATCAACAAACCCTGTAAACCACCAATACTGTAAGGACTGTATCTTAAAACTTCGATTTCATTCCTACAACTCTTTCATTTTCCCTACTTTTAGGCATTCAAAACCAAACACCACACCTGTTACGTTGAAAATCGTTTCGCAGATAAGGGAACCCATTGAAACCGAGATGCAGCTTTTTGAGGAAAAATTCCTCAAATCCATGTCTTCCAAGGTAGCACTGTTCAATAGGATTACCTACTACATAGTAAATAGAAAGGGCAAACAGATGCGCCCCATGTTCGTGTTTTTGACCGCCAAATTGTTGAATGGCGAGGTCAACGAGCGTACCTACACCGGAGCATCCATTATCGAATTGATCCATACCGCTAGCTTGGTGCACGACGATGTGGTGGACGATAGTAACAAACGTAGAGGGTTTTTCTCCATCAATGCATTGTGGAAGAACAAAATTGCTGTTTTGGTAGGTGATTTTCTTTTCTCCAAAGGACTTTTGGTCTCTTTGGAAAATAAGAATTACGATTTGCTCCATATTATTTCCAATGCGGTTAGGGATATGAGCGAAGGGGAATTGCTTCAAATTGAAAAAGCACGATTGTTGGATATTACAGAAGATGTTTACTACGACATCATCCGACAGAAAACAGCAACTTTGATTGCGGCTTGCTGCAGTATGGGAGCTTGTTCTGTTCGACCCGATTCTGATGAAGTGGAAACCTTTAGGAAGTTCGGTGAGCTTTGCGGAATGGCCTTTCAAATCAAAGATGACCTTTTTGACTATGGTGCAGAGAAAATCGGAAAACCTACGGGAATCGATATCAAAGAACAGAAAATGACGCTTCCCTTGATTTATGCCTTGAACAATAGCGATAAGGATAAGAAGAAGTGGTTGATCAACTCCATCAAAAAGCACAACAAGGACAAAAAAAGGGTTAAGGAAGTAATCGAGTACGTCAAAGAGAGGGGTGGACTGGATTATGCCGTGGTCAAAATGTTGGAGTTTAAGGATGAAGCTTTGGCCATTTTGGACAATTATCCCGATTCCGAGTACAAAAGTGCCCTCACACTTATGGTCAATTACGTGGTGGACCGAAAAAAATAAAAATTTAAAAACTTGAAAATCAAACAAATACTGAAAATTTTTATTTTCAGGCAACCCTTCATGAATTTATCCCGTCTATTAAAATAGAAGCACTTTTATAAACCAAACTTTGAAGATCATCGCGTTACATAGCAACGAAAAACAATTGATCAAAAAATCAATCAAAGGAGACCAACAGGCTCAAAAGTTGCTGTACGATAAGTTTTCGCCCAAAATGTTGGGGGTGTGTAGGCAATACATCAAAGACCTTCATTTTGCGGAGGATGTGATGATCAATGGTTTTGTCAAGGTATTTAAGCATTTAGGTTCCTATCAACATAAAGGGAGTTTAGAAGGTTGGATCAGAACGATAATGGTACGAGAAAGTATTTCGTATTTGCGTAAAAGGCAATTTGTGGTTTATGATGATGATGCTCTGGAAGTGAACGGAGAGGTTTCATCTGGAAATGATGATCTCTTGGATGTGGAATATGTGCAATACCTTATTGATGAATTGCCAGAAGGCTACAAAGCAGTGTTTTTGCTTTACGCCATAGAAGGTTACGGACACAAGGAGATTGCAGAGCTGTTGGAAATATCCGAAGGAACTTCAAAATCGCAATTGTTCAAAGCCAGAAAGATGCTTCAAGAGAATTTAAGTTTAAACGGAATGTCGCCTAAATCAAAATCGGCGAGTAAAAAGTAGCGGGTATGGATAAGTTGGAAAAACATATCAAGGAGAAGTTGAAGGAACGAACCATTGCCCCGTCAGCGAATGCTTGGGACAAAATCGCTTTGCAAGTTAAGGAGCCATCACCAAGAAAAAAGAATACTTGGTTCCCGTACGCCATTGCTGCAAGTGTTGTGGGCATTGTATTCGTATCAATCTTCTTTTTTGCCAAGGATAATCCTGAGGCGGAACAAATACAGGTAGTGGAAACCGATACCAAAACGGCCAAAGAAATCGAACCAGAGCATAAAGTTGTCAAAGAATTTGTACAGGAGGAACAAACCGAGGTTGTGGAGACAGGGCTTGAATCGGTTACACCAGAAAAAACGGAGGAATTCAGTCCAAAAGAGTCGATTTCCAAAGCAGCAGTTGCCGAACAGGAAGTAAAACAGCCATTGCAAGACGAGGTTATAATAAACTCAAATAAATTAATTGCGCAAAAGGTAGGGGAAGTAGTGGCACAAGTAGAGCTTATGGAAACCGCACAGCGAGATGTTTCCGATGCGGAAGTGGATTCACTTTTAAGGGCGGCACAGCGACAGATTTTGACCGATAAGTTATTTTCCGAAAGTGGTTCTGTGGATGCCATGTCCCTGCTGGCCGAGGTGGAGGATGAGCTGGACGAATCGTTCCGGGACCAAATCTTTGATGCGTTAAAATCAGGTTACCTAAAACTACGTACCGCGGTGGCAGACCGAAATCAATAAAATTATTCATCAATCAAAACAAGCCTTCTACAACTTCCTGTCCAAAACGGGCGGGAAGGAGGGAGGTTTATAATCCAAAACAATCATGAAGACAATTACATTTTATTCAGCAGTGTTATTCTTGTTCTTAGTTTCCCATATAGCTTTTGGGCAGGAGGACTATCAAAAGAAAATTGAGGCGTTGAAAGTTGAAAAGCAGCGTATCATAGAACAGGAGAAAGAAGCCCTTAAGTTCGAGGTTAAGGATATCAATCAACGATTGGAGGATGGCGATATTTCTGAAAGCGAGGCCAAAACCTTAAAAGAGGAAGCTGCCAAACGGCGAGCTTTAAATATTGAGAACCGAGTTGCCATTATCGAGAACAAGATTGCTTGGTTGGAACGCAATGAGGGCGAGGTGCTCATGTTGACCGAGTTGGATACCCTAGAGGGAGACAGAGTGCGTATAGGACTGCTTATTGATGGTAAGCCTGCCGTTACCTTTAATTCCAAAAGATGGAAAAAAGAAATAAAATATGACAGACGCACCTATTCCGATTTTGTAATGGCCATTGGTCTGAACAATGCGTTGATCGAGGGGCAATCGTTGAATGACTCGCCCTATAAAATTGGGGGAAGCCGTTTTTTTGAAATGGGTTGGCAATGGCGGACCAGAGTTTTTAAAAATTCCAATTGGTTACGTTTTAATTACGGATTTTCATTTCAGTTTAATGGTTTAAAGCCAGATGGGAATCGAATCTTTGTACAAGAGGGTGACCAAACTGTTTTGGAAGAGTTTGAATACGATTTGGATAAATCTAAATTTAGAATGGACAATCTTGTATTTCCAGTACATTTTGAGGTAGGTCCATCTCGCCTAAAGAAAACAGAACGAACTATGCGTTACTCCATACGTAATCAGTTTAGGTTAGGTTTTGGGGGTTATGGTGGCTTTAGCTTGGGAACCCGTCAAAAATTAAAATATAATAGAGATGGTGAAAATGTAAAGGACAAACTTAAAAGGGATTACAACAGCAGTGACCTAATTTATGGTGTGAGTGGATATATGGGGTTTGATGGGGTACTACTTTATTTAAAATATGACCTAAATCCCATTTTTAAAGATGCGGATGTAAAGCAGAACAACATATCATTAGGCCTTCGGTTCGATATTTAACCATTTTTGAACCTTCAAGAAATGCGGTCAGGATTTTTCTGGCCGTTTTTTTATTTGGATAACGCCCTTTCCATTTCTGGGGTAAACTCCTCTTTGTAGTACACTTTTCTGCAATGCGAACATTCCGCGTATCTCACATTGTTGATGGTAAAGAGAGGAATCCAGAACAGATGTGCATAGTTGGGCTGCGCCACCGCTGTCAATGTCCCGGTTTGGTGACAATAAGGACAGCTAACGTTTGGAAGCGCTTTGGTTTCCTTTTTGCCTGGTCTTGTTCCGAAAAAAAGTATCATTTAAAACTAAAATTGCTTGTTGTGCATTTTGGAGCAACTATCTATTGGAAAATGCGTCATGCTGAACTCGCCTGCCTGCCGGCAAAGGCAGGTTTCAGCATCCCATCACATATTTTCATCCAATACTCATAAAATGAGACCCTGAAATAAATTCAGGGTGACGAAAACCTATGCTATTTTAACATATTATGGCCATAGCCAATAATAGTAAAGGTAAAATAGAAAAATGCACAACAGGTTAAAATTATTGGCATCAAAGTTATAGCTTTCCTGTATGAATGAAGAAAAATGATTTTCGTTTTTAAATATTTTCTACATTCGCCCACATTTATGAAACATTGAACGCCTACCACGACTTGGAGGATTGGTTGTCCTGGATGGATGACATCTCCAGTAAGGATTATGTGATTATCAACCATTTTTTGAAGGACGAATTGTATGCCGAGATCAAATCTTTTTTTCTTGGTAAGCTCCCCAATTTCAAGGAAGCGGGTATAGGTGCCCATTCCGATAATCAAATTGATGCCAGAATACGTGGAGATTTTACGTACTGGTTGGACAGGGAAAGAGATGCCCAATTGCAAACGTATTGGAATCTATTGGATGAGACCATGCATATCTTTAACCGGTATTGCTATCTCAGTTTATCGGGATATGAATTCCACTTGGCCCATTATCCATCGGGCGGCCATTATGATAAACATTTAGATCAGTTCGAGAACAGGAACAACCGTATGATTTCCATGATCATTTATTTAAATGATGATTGGAAACCTGGCGATGGTGGCGAATTGGAAATTTTTGAAAAAGACGGAACAAGTTTCTTGGTAGAGCCCTTGGCTGCCCGTTGTGTGCTATTTAAAAGTGCAGAGGTGCCCCATGCTGTATTAAAAGCCCATAAAAATAGGTTTAGCCTAACTGGTTGGTTGTTATATCAACCTTCATCAGTAGGAAAACTATCAGTATAATCAATCTTTTTTGTACGGAATCTGTTTAATAAGTTCATCATTTTGCCCCGACGAAGCACTATAGGACATTACCATGGTCCCTTTTGTGCCGTCGTTGGCCTCAATGGTAAATACAGTGGATTGATCTCCTGGATTCGTTATGCCTTCAAAACGGTAGGAATCGATGATTTTCAAATCGTCAGGTTGGTATTCCTTTTTGGAATATAATGCTTTAATACAATTTTCCATTGCTTCAAAATCTTCTTTGTAACCCTCTTGGGTCAATGTGTTTACCGCCTCGGAAAGCGTGTCGAAACTATGTTTGTCCATGTGTGTAGATTATGTTTTAAACTTTTTATTCCTTTTTACCATATTGTATTTGCTGATATGGCTGAGCTATCAATAAATACAATCTCAAAATTCTTCGTAGATGGAGAGTCTTCAACACTATTTGCAAAAACCATTTGATGGTTTTCTGTTTGAAGAAAAATTTCCATAAACCTCAATATTTTTTGGGTCTGGTATTCTATTGTGCCATAAATTATCAAAATTTTTATGTCTTTAGGGTGAATGTTATTCTACCTAAACACACATATCAGTTTTTATAAGCTACATAATTTTGGTCAATTATACCCGATTTTGAATCATAATTTACCTCCCACTACAGGCAATGTAAGTTCAGTACCATCCAAATCCACTGAGAGCTCTGTTCCCGGTTCGGGCCAAAGTGTGAACTCTTTATCACTTGAAAAAATCATCAATCCAATTTGTTGGCCTTTGGGAATGATTTGGTCATCAGGCATCAATTCAAATTCCATTTCGTAAAATTTATTGGGAATCAAAGGCTTGCTCTCTGTTAATGAACTATGGTTTTGAGGGTCGGCCCATCCACGTGTAATAATGTTGTCCGTAATTTTGGTGTTGAAGCCATCGTTCCAAGGCAAGGATACCAACCAGACAGATAAATTGGCAGCGGGTTTGTTGCTGGCCAATTTAATCTTGATTTTAGGCACTCCGGAAATGTGTACATCCGCTGTTAAAGGTTCGGTGACATACAGCAATCTATGCTTTGTGGTTTCTGCTTGTGCCAAACTGGATCCAGAAAAGGAGTAATTGTCAACCAAGGTTTCAGTTCCTTGATTTTTGGGTTTGTTGGTGGTCAGCTGTCCTTTTTCAGGGGCTCCTTTGGTCAAGAACAATTGTATGTCCTTAGCCTCTGGATTGGGATAATCCTTGTAAGGTGTCGGGTTATCTTTTTTATCATTTTCGCGAACGATCCATGCCTTGGGCTCTTTTTCCACACCATTTTCAATGCCATATAGGTAACGTGTGAACCACCGGTTCATCATGGAAATTGGAGGTGGCCCACCGTGTCCGTTTTGGTGGTAATAAATCTGTACGGGCAATCCCATTTCTTTAGCTTTCTTATAGATTCGATAGCTATGCTCCGGCATTACGTTCCAGTCGTTGAATCCATGTGCCATCAAAAGCGCTGCTTTCATGGGTTTCATATCGTTGAGGTAATCCCGTTCGGCCCAAAAATCGTTGTAATCTCCTGTAACACGGTCCTGTCCGTTTTTCATTTCGGTATCGCGTATCACTTTGTTGTTTCTTGCTCTTTTGGACTCATCACCACTATGGATAAAATCGTATAGCACATCAATGTCCTCACCTAAATAGCCACCGGGAGAACGTACCAATCCATTGGAGCGGTAATAATGATAATACGAAGTATTGGGCGCAATGGGGATAATGGCTTCCAGACCTTCAACCCCGGTTGTGGCCGCAGCTAGGGGGATGGTACCGTTGTAAGAAGTTCCCGTCATGCCCACTTTTCCCGTGGACCAATAGGCCTTTACTTCTTTATCACCATTACGTTCGGTATAGCCTTTTGCTCTTCCATTGAGCCAATCTATCACTGCTTTTGGAGCTAGGGATTCGTTGTCGCCACCAACGGTCGGGGCACCATCGGAAAGCCCGGTGCCCGGAGAAGAGGAGTGGACCACAATATAGCCTCTTGGTACCCAAGTCCTTACTTGAGAATTCGAAATTATGGGACGCTCTCCTATACGTGTTACGTTCGGGTGTTTACGAGGTTCCCCAGATTCACCGAGTTCGTGCTTCACATCCCAAAAAATTCCTTTATCCAAACCAGCGGTTCCTGCATAGTACGGGCTGGATTCGTAAATAACAGGAAGTTTCAGGTTTTTGGAGTCCGTTTGTTCCGGGCGTGTCACATCCACATGCATACGATCTAGTTTACCGTCACCATCCGAATCAAAAGTGGTTTCTACCCAAAGATCATGACGTATCCATGTACTTGGGTCGGAAAAAGCTTCTACTACTTGGGCCTCTCCATTTTCAAAAATAGGAGATGCTTTTTTTGCTATTTGACCTTGGGCGACCAGTATAAAGGCCATTAAAAATATGCTCAGTATCCAAATTTTACGTGATGCTCTTTTCATCATACAATCCTTGTTTTAAAAAATATTCCCTGTTATTGTGGAATGTGCTTCTAAGATAATAAATCTTAAATAGGGATTTGAATTTCCGATTCACCTAAACTTTGTTTTTATTATCCAATTAAAGGTAAGGAGTGAGTGGCAAGAAATTGTACTTTATCAAAAACTATGGATTTTAAATCAGTAGTGGTTTATTATCTTTAACAGCTATTTTAAAAGAACGCCTTGATTTCAAAAACTACCATAGACCAAGTATATGAAACCGCCCGGCTGGAGGAGGTAATCGGCGATTTTGTACAATTGAAGAAGTCAGGGTCCAACTTTAAGGGGCTGAGCCCTTTTACGGATGAACGCACTCCTAGCTTTATGGTTTCGCCCGTTAAGCAAATCTGGAAGGATTTTAGTAGCGGAAAAGGGGGCAATGTGGTGGCTTTTTTAATGGAACATGAGCACTTTACCTATCCTGAGGCCATTAAATACTTGGCAAAAAAGTATAACATTGAGGTAGAGGAAACCGAACAGACAGATGAGCAAAAGGAGCAGGCCAATGAGCGGGAAAGCATGTATTTGGTCTCCGAGTATGCACAAAAGTTTTTTACCGAAACACTATGGAACAGTGAACCCGGCAAAGCCATTGGACTGACTTATTTTAAAGAACGCGGCTTCACCGATGAGACGATAAAGAAGTTTGGACTGGGGTATAGTTTGGATGAGTGGGAGGCCTTTACCAAAGAGGCATTGGGCAAAGGTTACAAATTGGAGTTTTTGGAGAAAACCGGTCTTACCATTGTTAAGGAGAAAGGTGGAGGCGAAAATCGAACGTTCGATAGATTTAAGGGAAGGGTTATGTTTCCCATACATTCCATGAGTGGGCGGGTACTTGGATTTGGTGGACGAATATTGACCAACGACAAAAAGGCGGCCAAATATTTAAACTCGCCCGAAAGCGAGATCTACCATAAGAGCAAGGTGCTTTATGGTATCTATTATGCCAAGCAGGCCATTGCCAAAGAGAACAATTGTCTTTTGGTGGAAGGTTATACCGATGTTATTCAAATGTACCAGCGGGGAGTGGAAAATGTGGTGTCATCCAGTGGAACGGCATTGACCTCCGAGCAGATTCGTTTGATCAATAGGCTCACCAAAAATATTACGGTCCTGTTCGATGGGGATGCGGCGGGATTGCGTGCATCGCTCCGTGGTATCGACCTAATTTTGGAGCAAGGTATGAATGTGAAGGTCTGTACCTTTCCAGAAGGTGAGGACCCGGATAGTTTTGCCAAAAACAATACGTACGAGGATGTAGTGCTTTATCTTCAAGAGAATTCCAAAGACTTTATCCAGTTCAAAACCTCTTTGTTGGCAAAAGAGGCAGCCAATGACCCTATAAAAAGAGCTGATACGGTTAGGGATATCGTAAATAGCATCAGTAAGATTCCCGATCGTATCCGTCAGGAAATATATGTTCAGGAATGTGCAAAGATTATGCAAATTTCTGAAGATGTACTCTACAATACCTTGGCTCAGATTGATAAAAAACATCAGACGGAAGCCTCTAAAAAAGTAAAGAAAGAGCAAAAGGCCTTCGAAGTTGTCAAGAACGATGCCGTGGTGGAAAAGGTGGATGTTCAGTATGAGTTGGAGCGTAAGATCATCGAAGTTCTTTTGCTATATGGAGACCAAAAACAGGAATTCGAGGATTTGGTGCTCAAAGAAAATGAAGAGGGCGAATTGGTGCTGGAGCCCGAGGTTGTGGAGGCGAAAGTGTATGAAAAGGTATATTTGGATCTTCAGGATGATGAAATTGAACTATCCAACGAGCAATTCAAAACGATTTACTACAAATTGATTGAAAAACTTAATGAAGATGCTGATTTTTCGATAAGTACTTTTTTATCCGATCTGGACCAAGAAACCGTCTCACAAGTGTCCTCCATTTTAATGGAAGAGGAACAATATGTTTTACATGATTGGGAACGACGGGACATCTATCCAAAAGAGAAGCAGATAGGCGTTGCTCAATTGGTGGGCGAGACCATTCTTACTCTTCGCTGCAATTTGATAAAAAATCGTATAGAAAAACTTAAGGAGCGAACTCAAGATAGCCAAGGCGATAATACGGAAGTTTTGGAAGAAATAATGAATTATCTCCAGCTTAATAAATTGTTGAACGCGAAATTGAACCGCGTACTTTCCTAAAAATATAAAACCCCTTCCAATTTTAATTGAAAGGGGTTTCCACAATAGTTGGTTTGGTTGGGTATTCCTAATAGAGTTCCAGGGCTTTTGCCTGTTGTAGCAAGTCCACCAAATTATCCACGTTCAACTTCTTCATCAACCGGGCTTTGTATGTACTTACTGTTTTTTCGTTCAAGTTTAATCCTTCGGCAACTTCTTTGTTCCTTTTTCCACTGGCCAATAGTTTAAGTACCTCGACCTCTCTGGAAGAGAGTTTTCTAAAGAATCTGCGTGGTTTTTGTGTCCCTTCATCAAAAGCAAGGCGTTGGGCGAGTTCATTGGTAATGAACATGTTGCCTTCGCTCACCTTTTTCACTGCGGAAATAATGTATTCCAAATCGGCGGTTTTGGATAGGTAGCCAAATGCACCGGCGCGAATGGTGCTGAGCGCATATACATCTTCTGACTGCCCACTGTACATTAAAGTCTTAATGTCCGGAAAGTCCACTTTAATTTTTCTAAGGGTAGCAATTCCATTGATTTCTGGAATGTCCATCTCTAAAATAACTACATCGGGGGTTATGGTTTTCAATGTATTAAAAAGCTCTTTGGTAGTTGAAACATCAGCTATAACTTCAATATCTGAACTTGATTCAAGTACCTGTCTAATACCAAGCCTAACAATAGGATGGTTGTCAGCTATCAATACTTTTATCATTTTTTTAGGTTTAATTTAATAAATGGTTAGTGGCTAAATACTTACAATGCATAGCGGGCAAGATAAGAATTTAATAGTGTAAAGTTGTAATTTTTTTCTTAAAACCACAGTTTTTCTATGGTTTTTTTCGTTTTAAACTGGGATTTTCCAGATGAACAGTTATTTTAACTCACTGGGAATCTCACAGATAGGAATGGGAATCATCTTATGTTTGTTGGCAGTATTGTAGTTTTTGTAGATGGTAAACACTTTTTTTTCCCTACCTGAAAAATCATTGGCTGTTTTACCTTGGTCATCCATTTGCATGGCCCATTCCAGTTCTGGGTAAGAGGCCCCGATTTGGTCTTCATCTGTTCGGCTATCGCCCCAAAGCCCATCGGTTGGTGCAGCTTCCATAATATCTTGGTTTACACCGAGCACCCTTCCAAGTTCGTAAACCTCTGTTTTGACCAAGTCGGCAATTGGGCTAAGGTCAACACCGCCATCACCATATTTAGTGTAGAAACCGACGCCGAAATCTTCCACTTTGTTTCCGGTACCGGCAACTAAATACCCTTCGAGGGCTGCAAAATAGTAGAGTGTAGTCATACGAAGTCTTGCACGGGTATTCGCTAGGGACATGAATCGGTCTTCCTCGTTGTCCACCTTGGGAAAGGCATCTACCAACGTATCGAATACAGGTGTCAGGTCAACGGGTTGACGGGAAACATTGGGGAAGTTTTCAATTAACCAATCTATATGCCTGTCCGCACGGGTTACTTGGTTTTCGCCTTGGTGAATTGGCATTTCCAAACATAAAAGGTCCAATCCTGTTTTGGCGCAGAGTGTTGAGGTTACTGCAGAATCAATTCCGCCAGAGACTCCAATTACAAAACCTTTGCATTTTGCGTTTTCGGCATACTCTTTTAGCCAATCAACAATATGGGTTATAACCTTTTCTGTTTGCATATCTTACTATTTAGATTCAATAAATTACCTTTGTGCCCTGTAAATTTAAACCCTGTGCCCTTAAAAATGAAGTGGTTGTTAAAATACTTTACGATTCCGGTATTTAGAAGTTTTGTTTTGGTGATGATATTACTTTTTTCATCATGTGGGGAAACGGATAAGACAGCGGAGGAAATAGATAAGGTATCCATTGATTTACAGATTTCAAGGTTTGATCAAGAATTTGCCAAGGCAACTGCGAACGATATTCCCAAATTAAAGGCTGAGTACCCTTATTTGTTCCCGGAACAGTTTCCGGATAGCGTTTGGGTGGTCAAACTAACGGACACCCTTCAAGTTGAGCTTTCGGAAGTAGTTGCCAAGGCTTTTGGCAATTTTGAACAGGAATCCAAAGATTTGGAATCACTTTTTAAACATATTGAATATTATTTTCCGGAAACCGAAACACCCCATGTGGTAACACTTACTTCGGATGTTAGATACGATAGTCGGGTTATTTTGGCAGATTCCCTTTTGTTGATCGGTCTTGATAACTATTTGGGGGTGGATCATCATTTTTATGAGGGGATTCAAAGGTATATTGCAGCGTCTTTGGACAAAAAGTTCTTAACCTCCGATGTGGCCAGTGCTTTCTCCAAAAAAGTACTGGCTTACCCAAGAAACCGGACCCTGCTTTCCCGTATGGTATATTATGGTAAAGAGCTTTACCTAAAAGATAAATTGATACCCTTGGCCACCGATGCCCAAAAAATTGGATATTCTGAAGAGGAAATGGAATGGGCAAAAGCCAATGAAGAACAAATGTGGAAGTATTTTGTGGAGCGCGAACTGCTGTATAGTACCGATACGGGATTGGATAGAAAATTCTTGGACCCGGCCCCCTTCACTAAATTTGGGTTGGAGCTGGACAATGAATCGCCCCCACGCTTGGGACGATATATGGGATGGCAAATTGTAAGGGCCTTTATGGAGAAAACAGACACAGACTTAAAGCAAATGTTGCATTTGCCAGCGGATGAAATTTTAAAAGAATCGAATTACAAACCAAAAAAATAAATGGCAGTAGAACATACTTCGGAGATAACCTTGACAGTTGGATTGGATGAGAACCGAGTGCCCGAGGAATTGAAATGGTCGGCACAAGATGGTGGGATTAATGAGGAAGAGGCCAAGGCCATGATGCTGTCCGTGTGGGATAGCAAAAATCAGGAATCCTTAAAAATCGACCTTTGGACCAAGGATATGCCAGTGGACGAAATGAAGGTATTTTTCCATCAAACCTTGGTAACCATGGCCGATACCTTTTTCAAGGCCACCCAAGATGAAAAAATGACGGCTACCATGAAGGATTTCTGTGATTATTTTGCAGAAAAGCTGGAATTGAAAAAATAAATCTAATCCAAGGGGGTGTTTGCACGATTAAATTTTGTCTTATCCTCTCCGCGTAGTTCCAAAGCATTCTCAATTGTTTGTTTTGTAGGGTATTGCAGGAATAGAAAAAATATTAGGAATGCGCCAATAATCAGATAGACCAAGTTTTGTGTGTTGGCAAAAATCACGATGCTAAAAAGTGAGCCACCTTCCAATAATGCGTACTTAATGATCGAGGCAGTTTGAAATTTGTTCAGTTTGTCTTTTAACGAAGCATTTTTAGGTATGGACTGAATTGTTTTCCTGAAGATTCGGTTTCCGAAAAAAATACTTGCCAAGGCAATAATGGGTACTATGGCCATAAAAATATCACCGGTATTGGAAACATCAACTTTTGAATCGTTATTGTTGAAATAGAAAAGAGTGCCCAAAATTACCGGGGTAACCGAAATTCCCAAATGTAAAAACGCCATGGTCTTGATGAATCCAGATGGGGAATAATTGTTGCTTGTATTTTTCACGGATGCAAAAGTGTTTACGAGCCTAAAATACCAATTTTATCCAAATGGCCTTCATCGCTTCATAAAATATAAAAGCCCCGATATGAAGTGCCCCCAAAAAGTTAGACGCTATTCGGGGCTTTTTATTTGTTATAGAAAAACTACCGTCCAATTTTGTCCAGACTCATCGGAACTTCCATGAGCAATACCCTACTGTCGGTATTTGATTTAAAGTCAAAGGAATCGGTTTCCCAAAGACCAAATCCATCCCTTTTTTCCAATTTTTGCCCATTGATCTCAACTTCGCCGTCCAATACAAAGGCATATACCCCGTTTCCTTCCTTATTTATTTGATAGGTGTCTGTAGCGCCTGCTTCAAATTTTCCCAAGTGGAACCAAGCATCTTGATGAACCCATACACCTTTATCATCAGGGTTTGGGGAAAGTACTTGGTAAAAGGCATTTTTCTTTTCAATATCCCTTATCGAAATCTGGTCGTACCTGGGTTCCACGTTTCTTTTGTTCGGGAAAACCCATATCTGTAAAAACTTAACCTCTTGGTCGGTGTTTTTGTTGTACTCACTATGCTGAATGCCAGTACCGGCACTCATCACCTGGACATCACCTTCCTTTATTGTGGTGGTGTTGCCCATGCTGTCCTTGTGTTCCAAATCGCCTTCCAAAGGAATGGAGATAATTTCCATATTATCGTGCGGATGTGTTCCAAAACCCCTGCCTGGCGCTACCTGATCATCATTAAGGACACGTAAAACGCCAAAATGCATACGCTCAGGGTCGTTGTAGCCCGCAAAACTAAAAGTATGATGAGAGTTTAGCCAGCCGTGATCAGCATGGCCGCGAGTTGTTGCTTTGTGCAATACAGATTTCATAGTATCAATCTTTTATTTTAAAATAGCTGTTTTCAGATATAGGGTCAGTCGTAAAACACAGCATTATCTTACCGCTCTATAGATCCTGGAAATAAAACTTATAAACTATTTGTTGCTCTGGAAAAACTCTTGGTTGATGCCGTCAATAAAATCCAAAAGCTCTTCCCTGCCCATCCGGTTTGTGGACGAAGTGGTAAAATGTGGGGGAACTTCTTCCCAAGCACCTTCCAATAATTTTTGAAGGTAGGTATTGGCCTGCTTTTCAATAACGGCAGGTTTTAGTTTGTCCGCTTTGGTAAAAATAATGGCAAATGGAATCTGGTTGGTGCCCAGCCACTCCATGAACTCTAGGTCCACGGGTTGGGGTTCGTGTCGAATATCTACCAAAACAAAACCACAGACCAACTGTTTTCTTTTTTGAAAGTACTCCGTGATGTACTTCTGAAATGTTCTTTTGTCCTTTTTGGAAACCTTGGCGTAGCCGTAACCGGGCAAATCTACCAAAAACCAATTGTTGTTGATCTTAAAATGGTTGATGAGCTGTGTTTTCCCAGGTCGACCCGATGTTTTGGCCAATGCTTTGCGTTCCACCAACATATTGATCAAAGATGATTTCCCTACATTGGACCTGCCGATAAAGGCATATTCAGGTAAAGGTTCGTTGGGGCATTTGGCAACATTGGAGTTGCTCATTACAAACTCGGCGGAAGAAATCTTCATTTTGAATAGATGTTAGACGCTAGATTAGAGACAATAGACTTAAACCTGTTGCTTTGTTTTGACATTTTGGTGTCGAATGTATTTTAATTTTTTGAAACCAGTTATTTTTCAATTCTGGATATGGGTAAAGATACATTTGCTATTGAAAATTTATTGGAGAACTAAGGAAAAGCAATGACTATTATAACGCAAAAACGTCCTTAAAAAAGTTATAAAGCGTCTAATATCTAACTACTAGAATCCTCTCTTCTTCAACCAAGCTTCCAGAATATGGTTAAAATCGTTGGGGTGCTCCATCATGGGGGCATGACCGCATTTTTCTATCCAATACAAATCGGAATCGGGCAACAGTTCATGGAATTCCTTGGCCACGTTTGGTGGTGTCACCGTATCATTTTCCCCCCAAATAATACAGGTTGGCGTCTTCATGTGGGGCAAATCCTTGGACATGTTGTGGCGAATGGCACTTTTGGCAATGGCCAGTGTCTTTACCAGTTTCATCCTATCGTTTACCGTGGCAAAAACTTCGTCCACAATTTCTTTAGTGGCCACTTTTGGGTCGTAAAATACGTCCTCAGCCTTCTTTTTTATGAACTCGTAGTCGCCGCGTTTAGGGTATCCATCTCCCATGGCACTCTCGTAAAGTCCAGAACTACCTGTAATAACCAATGCTTTTACCATTTCTGGGAACATTTTGGTGTGCAATAGCCCAATATGTCCACCAAGGGAATTTCCCAGCAAAATCACATCCTTCAATCCTTTGTGCTCAATAAACCCTTCCAAAAATGTAGCAAAGTTCTTTACCGTGGTTTTTAGGAGCGGCATATCGTAAATGGGCAGCTCGGGAATAAGCACCTGATATCCTTTAGAGGGGAAATATTCGGATACACCCTGGAAGTTGCTCAACCCTCCCATCAAACCGTGCAATATAATCATGGGAGTCCCTTCTCCCTTTTCTATATATCGGTACTTGCCATCCTCGATTAAATGCTCTTCCATCTATAGTTAGTTGGTAGTAAGAGGCGCAAATATAGGAATTTCATATCACAAAGATTTTAGGTTTTAAACAGAACTGCGATAAGTTTTTTAATCCGGTCAATTCTATTCTCGAATGAGTTTGTCGATCTCAAGTTTGATTCAGGGTCGAATCAGGAGTTTTTCATCGAAAAGTGGATAATTTATTAACAAAAGTGGTGTTATGTGGAGAAATGTGGAAATAAAATCTATATATTTGAGTTGTATTAAGTAACCAATTGATTTCTAGTGACCCATATTATAGGACAACATGATTGTAAAGCTGATTCCAAAGGAAGGGTATTGTTGCCTATTTCTTTGAAAAATCAGTTGTTGCCTGTTTTAAAGGAAGGGTTTGTTATCAAGCGGTCGGTTTTTCAGCAATGTTTGGAGTTGTACCCTAAGCAAGAGTTCGATGTCCTCATGCAGAAAGTCATGAAGAAAAGCAAAATCAACCGAAAGTACGATGCTTTCGTGAGAAACTTTGTGGCCGGTATGAAGGAAGTGAGCATTGATGGGGATTCCGGAAGATTGCAGATTCCAAAAAACTTAGTGGAGTTCGCTGGAATTGAGAAAGAGGTGGTTCTGAATGCGGTTTTTGATAAAATCGAGATTTGGAACAAGGATATGTACGAGAAAGTCTTGGCAGAAGGCGAGAAGGATTATGCCGATCTGGCCGAGGAGATTTTTGACGACGATGAATAGTGCATACCACAATCCGGTATTGCTGAAGGAATCAGTGGACGGATTGAACATAAAGGAAAATGGGGTGTATGTGGATGTCACCTTTGGTGGTGGCGGACACTCCAGGGAAATTTTAAAAAGATTGGGCGATGGTGGAAAGTTGTTCGCGTTTGATCAAGACGAGGATGCCCTGCAAAATGCATTGGATGATGACAGGTTCCAATTGATCAATCAAAACTTTCGCTACCTCAAACAGTATTTAAAGTTCTATGGCATTCGGAAAGTTGATGGAATCTTGGCGGATTTCGGGGTTTCTTCCCATCAGTTCGATGAGGCCGAGCGCGGTTTCTCCATTCGGTTCAATGCAGATTTGGATATGCGAATGGACAGGAACAATCAATTGACGGCCTTTCGGGTGGTGAACACCTATTCCCAAGAAGATTTAGCGTCGGTACTTTTTCAGTATGGCGAGTTGCGAAATGCAAATGCCATGGCCAAGACCATTGTTTCGGCACGGTCTGATGAGCCCATCAAAACAACAGATGATTTGAAAAAGGTTTTGAGCAGGTTTTTGCCAAAAATGAAGGAGAACAAAATTTTGGCTCAAATCTATCAAGCTATTAGGATAGAGGTAAACCAAGAAATAGCCGTGCTCAAGGAGTTTTTGGAGCAAGTGCCGGAGATGTTGAACAAAGGGGGGAGGTTGAGTTTGATCAGTTACCATTCCTTGGAAGATAGATTGGCAAAGCGCTTTATCCGTGCAGGAAAGTTCGACGGCGAACCCGAGAAGGATTTTTATGGAAATATCAATGTTCCATTAAAAAAAGTCGGGAAGTTGATTACGCCATCAGCAGAAGAAATAGCCAATAACAATAGAGCTAGAAGTGCAAAGCTCCGCATTGCGGAAAAAATATAAAGATGTGATTGAAATGTCATCTCGAGCTGTCACCCTGAGCGCAGTCGAAGGGGCAGTCGGAAGATGTGATGTGGATAGATTCCCGCCTTCGCGGGAATGACAAAGCGAACAAGAAATGAGAAAAGGATTGCTGGACATATTAAAAGGAAGGTTTTTGGTAAGCGGTGACGCTCCCAAAAACTGGATGTTTTTATTGTTTGCCTCTTTTTTGGCGGCTTTGATGATTTCCAGTAGTCATAATGCCGATAGAAAAGTATTGGAGATTGCTGAGTTGAACGAGGAAGTGCGAAAACTTAAAAGTGAGTTTTTTGAAGCCCGTTCCAGTGTTCAGCAACTTAAATTGGAATCGACCTTGCGGGAGGTGGTGGCCGAAAAAGGATTGGTGCCATCGGAAAACCCTCCACAAAAAATTAAAGTTAAATCAGCGGAATAGTGGCCATTACCGAAAAAAATATCATGAACAGACTGTACCTCGTTGCCGGGGGCTTGCTTGTTTTGGCCATTGCCGTAGTGGTAAAGTTGGTGGATATTCAAATGGTGCAGGGCAAAAAGTATAAGGAGTTGGCCTTGAGCAAAACCGAGAAAATGTTTACCATTGAGCCCAATCGTGGCAATCTTTATTCGGAAGATGGTAGTTTGTTGGCCGCATCCGTACCTAAATATGAAATCCGGTTTGACGCCCAGACCGTTTCACAAGAAAATTTTCAGAACAATGTGACTGCCCTGTCGGATTCCTTGGGCGCACTCTTCAATAGGCCATCTTCTTACTACAGACAGTTGTTCCGAAAGGCAAGGGCGAACGATAATCGCTACAAGTTGATAGCCCGAAATGTTGGGTATCTGGACTATGTGCGCATCAAACAGTTTCCGCTGTTCAACCTTGGACCATACAAGGGCGGATTTATTGAGACCCATCGTGTGGTTCGCGAGTACCCTTTGGGTAAAATGGCAGCAAGGAGCATTGGTTACGAGCGCGTGGATGAAAACGGGTACTACACCCGTGTAGGTTTGGACGGGGCATTTGGTGAATCCTATTTGCGCGGTAAGGAAGGAAAGCGATTAAAGCAAAAAATAGCCAAGGGACAATGGAAGCCAGTGGGGCTGGACAATATTGTAGAGCCTCAAGATGGTCTGGACGTGGTTTCGACCATCGATATCAATATTCAAGATATAGCCCATCATGAGTTACTGAAACAATTGGAAAAATATAAGGCCGACCATGGCTGTGTAGTGGTCATGGAAACCAAAACCGGCGAAATCAAGGCCATTTCCAATCTGGGAAGAACGTCCGAAGGCAAGTATTATGAAAAACTGAACTACGCTGTTGGAGAATCCCATGAACCAGGTTCCACTTTTAAATTGATGTCCCTAGTGGCAGCCTTGGAAGATAAGGTAATCGACACCAGTACCGTAATTGATACGGAAAAAGGAAGATACCGTATTTATGATGGTGTAGTGAAAGATTCTAAATGGGGCGGATACGGAAAGATTTCGGTCGCCGAGGCCTTTGCCGTTTCTTCCAACACGGCTTTTGCGAAAATCATCAACGAAAATTATAAGGAACAGCCCGAGAAATTCGTCAATCGCTTGATGAACATGGGACTTCATAAAAAATTGGACTTGCCGATTATAGGTGAGGGCGACCCGGTAATCCGTTACCCCGGTGATAAAGGTTGGTCCGGAATTTCTTTAGGTTGGATGTCGCACGGTTATGAAGTGTCCTTGACCCCGATACAGACCTTGGCTTTCTACAATGCCATTGCCAACAATGGCGAGTATGTAAAACCTCGATTGATTCAAGAAGTACGTGAAGGCAACAAGGTTTTTAAACGATTTGACAAGGAAGTGTTGAATTCTTCCATCTGTTCCAAAGAAACGGTAAAAAAGGCACAACAATTATTAAAGGATGTGGTGGAAAAGGATTATGGTACAGGACATAAACTGTACTCCAAAAACTTTTCTATGGCTGGAAAAACAGGTACCACACAAAAAAACTATGTAGAGAAGAATCCCGATAAGTTGGCATATATCTCATCATTTGCAGGGTATTTTCCAGCGGACAATCCAAAATATTCATGCATCGTGGTCATCCATGAGCCAGATAAACAGGAAGGGTATTATGGGGCTGATGTATCCGGTCCCGTATTCAAATCCATGGCGCAGAAAATACATGCCATTTCACCTATGGTAGATGAAGTGGACATCAAAGTTATTGAGGATAAGGACTTGGAGAAGCAGTACCAACAATATTATGCCCAAGTTCAAAAAAAATACGGCACTGTGCCCAATGTAAAAGGAATGAGCGGTATGGATGCCGTTTCCCTGTTGGAAAATCTGGGAATTGAAGTAGAGGTGCACGGCAACGGAAAAGTAAAGAATCAGTCGGTAAACCAAGGAACCAATATAAAACAGGTCAAAAAAATAGTATTGAAACTTTCATGAAGTTATTGAAGGACATATTATATGGTGTGAGTCTTTCCGCGGTGAGCGGGGATACCAATGTAATGGTGAACAATGTTCATTTTGATTCCAGAAAGGTGGAAATGGATGATGTGTTCGTGGCCATTCGTGGTACCGTTACCGATGGCCACAAATTCATACAAAAAGCTGTGGATTTGGGTGCACGTGCCATTGTGTGCGAAGAGCTTCCTGAACTCATGGTGAATGGGGTCACCTATTTACAGGTGGCCAATTGCAACAGTGCTCTGGCTGTTATTGCTTCCAATTTTTATGATAATCCATCCAAGAATTTAAAATTGGTCGGGGTAACGGGTACCAATGGAAAAACCACGGTGACCACGCTTTTGTACCATCTTTTCAAAAAAGCAGGTTTTAAAGTAGGCTTGATTTCTACCATAAAAGTAATGGTGGACGATGACGAGTACAAGACCACCCATACGACCCCCGATGTGCTTACCATCAACGATTATTTGTCCAAGATGAATGCAGCAGGTGTGGAGTTCTGTTTTATGGAGGTGAGTTCCCATGGAATTCATCAAAAAAGGGCGGAAGGACTTTATTTTGAAGGTGCCATCTTCACCAATCTGTCCCACGACCATTTGGATTACCACAAAACGTTTGCGGACTACAGGGACACCAAGAAAAAATTGTTCGATGGTTTGCCAAAAACCGCGTTTGCCTTGGTCAACATCGATGATAAAAATGGCTTGGTGATGCTACAGAACACCAAAGCCAAAAAATATACCTATGCCTTAAAATCCTTTGCCAATTACAGGGGGCAGATTTTGGAAAAGCAGTTCAATGGCCAACTATTAAAGGTGGACGATAATGAACTGTGGTCCAAACTTATTGGGGATTTCAATGCCTATAATTTATTGGCTATTTATGCCACGGCCGACATTTTGGGGCTCGAAAAGATGGAGACCCTTAGGTTGATGAGCGAGTTGGAAAATGTGGATGGCAGGTTTCAATATTACATATCAAAAGATAAGATAACGGCTATTGTTGATTATGCCCATACGCCGGATGCACTCAAAAATGTATTGATTACAATCAATGCATTGAGGACTGGAAATGAAAACGTCATCACCGTAGTGGGGTGTGGTGGTGACCGTGACAAGTCTAAGCGTCCGGTTATGGGTCATATCGCTTCGGAAATGAGCAATCAGGTCATTTTTACATCCGATAACCCCAGAACGGAATCACCTGCTGTCATAATTGAAGAAATGGAAGCTGGAGTAGAACCCCAAAACACAAGAAAGGTGCTATCCATTGAAAATAGGAAGCAAGCCATAAAAACGGCATGTAAACTGGCATTGACCAACGATATAATCCTAGTGGCGGGAAAAGGCCATGAGACCTATCAGGAAACCAATGGGGTCCGGGTAGATTTCGATGATTTTAAAGAAGTGAAAGAAGCTTTGTCCAGTTTGGGCAAATAAATTGAAATAGAAAATTCAAAGAAAAAGTCTAACGTCTAGATTCTAATATCTAACGTCTAAAATATGTTATACTACTTGTTCGAATTTTTAGAGAAACAATACCAACTGCCGGGCGCGGGACTTTTTCAATTCCTTACGTTCAGGGCCGCCTTGTCCGTATTGTTATCGCTATTGATCGCCATGGTCTACGGAAAACGAATCATATTGTTCCTTCAGAAAAAGCAGATTGGGGAAAGCATCCGTGATCTTGGTTTGGAAGGACAGAAGCAAAAAGCAGGAACACCCACCATGGGCGGACTTATCATCATCATGTCCACCTTATTGCCGGTGATTCTTTTTGCAGATATCAAAAATATCTATGTCATTCTTTTGATAGTGACTACGGTTTGGATGGGCGTTATCGGATTTATAGATGACTATATCAAAACCTTTAAAAAAGATAAGCAAGGTTTAAAGGGAAGGTTTAAAGTGATGGGGCAAGTTGGATTGGGTTTGATTGTTGGATTGACACTATATTTTCATCCAGCGGTTACCATTAAAGAAAAGGACTCGACCACCATAACCGAAAATTTTAAAGTAGAAAGGGTATTTGGCGATGAAACCAAAGCGGTACGTACCAATGTTCCCTTTTTTAAGAACAACGAACTGGATTACGCGGATTTTATCTCATGGATTGGTGACGGAGCCGAAGATTATGCATGGATCATCTTTATCCCTGTGGTGATTTTGATCGTGACCGCAGTTTCCAATGGAGCCAATCTTACGGATGGTATTGATGGTTTGGCAGCGGGGTCGTCGGCCATAATTGTGCTGACGCTCGGAATTTTTGCCTGGGTGTCCGGTAATATACAATTCTCTGATTATTTGGACATTTTTTACTTGCCTCGAGTGGGCGAGTTGGTGGTTTTTATTGCAGCTTTTGTTGGGGCTTTGGTCGGTTTTTTATGGTACAACACCTATCCGGCCCAAGTATTTATGGGAGATACCGGTAGTTTGACCATTGGTGGTGTTATTGCGGTTATTGCCATTATCGTTAGGAAAGAATTGTTGATTCCTATTTTATGCGGAATCTTCTTTGCGGAATCGCTGTCCGTGATGTTGCAGGTGGGCTATTTTAAGCACACAAAGAAGAAATATGGCGAAGGAAAGAGGATATTTTTAATGGCGCCCCTACATCATCACTATCAGAAAAAATTGTATCACGAGAGCAAGATAGTAACCCGTTTTTGGATTATAGGAATCATGCTGGCCATTATCAGCATCGTTACACTTAAAATTCGATAAAAATGGACCGCTTGGTGATACTCGGAGGAGGAGAAAGTGGCGTTGGAACCGCCATTTTGGGAAAGCAAAAAGGATTTGAGGTCTTTGTTTCGGACAAGGGCGACATAAAAGAGAATTACAAAAAAGTTCTTGAACATTTTGAGATTGAATGGGAGTCTGGCGAGCATACTGAAGCTAAAATTCTGAATGCAGACTTGGTGATGAAGAGTCCCGGGATTCCGGATACGGTTCCATTGGTGAAAAAACTTGTGGAAAAGGGTGTTCCGGTGATTTCGGAAATAGAGTTTGCATCAAAATATACCGATGCCAACTTGATTGGAATTACGGGAAGCAACGGGAAGACCACAACCACCATGTTAACGCACCATTTGTTGAAAGATGATGGGGTGAACGTGGGCATGGCTGGAAACATTGGTGATAGCTATGCTAAAATGGTGGCTGAGCAAGATTTTGATCATTATGTGTTGGAAATAAGCAGCTTTCAGTTGGACGGTATTGTGGATTTTAAGCCACATATCGCTGTAATTACCAACATAACGCCAGATCATTTGGATAGATATGATGACAAGTTTGAGAATTATATCGCATCCAAATTCAGAATAGCCATGAATCAGGATGAGAACGATTACCTGATTTATGATGCCGATGATGAGGTGATTCAAGAATGGTTGAAAAACCACCCTGTTCAATCCAAATTGATTCCTTTTTCTGTAAAAAGAAAACTGGAAGAAGGGGCTTGGCTGGAAAACAAAACGATAAAAATAAAACTAGAACATAAAACCTTGGAAATGAGTGAAGATATTTTGGCCTTAAAAGGGCAGCACAACGTAAAGAACACAATGGCAGCAAGTATGGCAGCCATGCTGGTTAAGGTCAGAAAGGAGACGATTCGCCAGAGTATCCAATCTTTTCAGGGCGTGCCCCACAGATTGGAAAATGTATTGAAGATCAACCATGTGGAATACATTAACGATTCCAAAGCAACCAATGTCAACGCTACTTATTATGCGTTGGATGGTATTAAAAAGCCGATTGTTTGGATTGTTGGGGGTGTCGATAAAGGAAACGATTATTCCGAATTGATGCCGTTGGTTCGGGAAAAGGTAAAGGCCATTATTTGCTTGGGTGTGGATAATTCCAAGTTGATAGATGCCTTTGGAAACGTAATCGACCTTATGGTAGAGACCTATTCCATGGAAGAAGCCGTTAAGGTGGCTTATAAAGTTGCGGAGCGCGGAGATGCTGTTTTGTTGTCACCTGCCTGTGCAAGCTTCGACCTTTTCAAAAATTATGAGGATAGGGGAGATCAATTTAAAAACGCAATAAAAAATTTGTAAAACGTGTTGGCAATATTCAAAAATCTGAAAGGTGATAAAGCCATTTGGGGCGTAGTGGCCCTCTTGGCTCTTTTCTCATTTTTGCCAGTGTACAGCGCCAGTACCAATTTGGTCTACGTCAATGGTGATGGGACCACTTTGGGCCATTTGGTAAAACATGCTGTGCTCTTGTTCTTGGGCTTTGGTATTATTTATGCCGTGCACAAGATACCTACACATTACTTTAAAGGGCTGTCCATAATTGCCATGCCCATTGTAATATTGCTGTTGATTTACACACTGACCGTGGAAACACGTATTGGTGGGGTGACCGCAAACCGCTGGATAAAGATTCCATTGGTCGGGGTCAATTTCCAGACATCGACATTAGCAGCAGTGGTCTTAATGATTTGGATTGCCAGGTACCTGACCAAGATCAAGGATGCAAAAATCACGTTCAAAGAAAGTATTTTACCGCTTTGGTTGCCTGTAGCCCTTGTGGTTCTGTTGATTTTGCCCGAAAACTTTTCAACCGCCGCCATTATCAGTTTAATGGTGTTGGTGCTGTGTTTTTTGGGGGGGTATCCTTTAAAATATTTGTTCGCCATAGTGGCGACAGGAATTGTATTTGCTGGAATGTTCCTGTTTGTACTTTTCAAGGCCCCCGAGGTGTTGCCGGACAGGGCGGGGACATGGAAATCACGGATAGAAACCTTTATTCACCCAGAGCAAGCGGATAAAGATGATCTGCACCAGCTGACCTTGGCGCAGATTGCCGTTGCCGAAGGTGGCGTAGTGGGCAAGGGAGCAGGAAAGAGTGTGATGAAGAACATGCTGTCCCAGAGTACGTCGGATTTCATTTTTGCCATCATAATTGAAGAATATGGTTTGTTGGGAGGCGGAGCTTTGCTCTTTTTCTACCTCTTGTTGCTTTTCAGGATAGTTGTGGTCGCACACTCGTCCAAAACGGTTTTTTCAAAATTATTGGTGATAGGCGTGGGATTGCCGATTGTGTTCCAAGCTTTCATCAATATGGCGGTAGTGGTACAGTTGTTTCCGGTTACGGGGCAGCCGTTGCCTTTGATCAGTATGGGAGGAACTTCGATTTGGATGACCTGTATGGCAATTGGGATCGTACTAAGTGCGAGCAACAGAAAGGAAAATTTGGAGGAGGAATCCCACGGAATAGATGAAACGAATCCTTTAGAAGTATTAAGTGGACAGCTATAGGTTTATACTTTCTGGAGGAGGAACGGGAGGACATATTTATCCTGCGGTGGCCATTGCGAACGAGCTGAAGAAAAGATATCCTGATGCAGAATTTTTGTTCGTTGGAGCCAAGGATAAAATGGAAATGGAAAAAGTGCCGCAAGCTGGTTACGAGATAAAGGGCTTGTGGATAAGTGGAATACAACGGAAGCTGACATTGAAAAATCTCATGTTTCCATTTAAACTGATAAGTAGTTTGTTAGAAGCGCGCAAAATAGTGAAACAATTTAAGCCTCACGTAGCAATTGGCACTGGAGGTTTTGCAAGCGGACCATTGTTGCGAATGGCCGAAAGCTTGGGAGTTCCCTGTGTGCTGCAAGAACAGAATTCCTTTGCTGGAATCACGAACAAGCTATTGGCAGGAAAAGCGAAGAAAATTTGTGTTGCCTACGATGGCATGGAGCGCTTTTTTCCGAAGGAGAAAATTGTAAAAACAGGAAACCCCATCCGAACCGATTTGGTGGACGTAAAAGAAAACAAGCAAGAAGCGAGCAACTTTTTTGGACTAGATGGGAACAAAAAAACAGTTCTTGTTTTGGGGGGGAGCCTTGGGGCAAGAAGAATCAATCAGTTGATTGAAAAAGAGCTCGATTTTTTTGCAAAACAAGAATTGCAAGTCCTTTGGCAATGTGGTAAGCTCTATCATAAAGAGTATAAGAAATACGAATCGGGGTCCGTCAAGGTATTGGCTTTTGTCAATCGGATGGACCTAGCCTATGCAGCAGCAGATGTTATCATCTCAAGGGCGGGTGCCGGCTCGGTCTCCGAGCTTTGTTTGGTGGGCAAACCTGTGATTTTTATCCCGTCGCCCAATGTGGCGGAGGACCATCAAACCCAAAATGCCAAAGCCTTGGTGGCCAAAGATGCGGCCATTATGCTGAGGGAAGTTGAGTTGGATGCCGAATTTGAAAAAAGGTTTCTGGGTTTAATGGATTCGAAAGAGACTCAGGACAAACTGGGAGAAAATATTAAAAAAATGGCCATGCCCAAGGCAACGGAGCATATTGTGGACGAAATAGTAAAGTTGTTGAAGTGAATTTGAAAGATATACATAGCGTTTATTTTATTGGCATCGGAGGCATAGGTATGTCCGCCTTGGCGCGCTATTTCAAATTTGTGGGCAAGGAGGTTGCTGGATACGACCGAACCCCGACACCCATTACCGATGGCTTGGTGGAAAAAGGCATTTTGGTCCATTTTGAGGATAATGTCGATTTGATTTCGGACACTTTCAAACATCCGAATACTTTGGTGGTGTACACGCCAGCCGTACCATCTTCACATTCAGAATTTAAATTTTACAAGAACCAAGGATTCAATCTAAAAAAACGTTCCGAGGTATTGGGGATGATTACCAAGGATTCTTTTTGCTTGGCCGTTGCGGGTACGCATGGCAAAACGACCACTACCTGCATTTTAGCACATTTGCTCAAAGAATGTGGATTGCCGTTGACTGCTTTCCTAGGTGGAATCTCGGAGGACTTCAATAGCAATTTTGTATTGGATGGTACCGAATATTCGGTGGTGGAGGCAGATGAGTTCGATCGCTCTTTCCTTCGTTTGACGCCAACCGTTGCTTGTGTGACATCGATGGATGCCGACCACTTGGATATTTACGGAACCAAAGAGGAATTGGAACGTTCATTCCATGAGTTTATTGAAAGGATCAAGCCTGAAGGGAAATTGTTCGTGCGCAAAGGTCTTCCTTTGGAAGGCACCACCTTCGGCATTGAAGATGGTGCCGATTACTGCATAGAAAATATTAAAATTGAACATGGAGCCTACATGTTCGATCTCGTAACACCTTCTGAGGTTATCAAGAACGTGAAGTTCAACAAGCCTGGAAGGCATAATTTACTCAATGGATTGGCTGCCTTTGCAATGGCGGAGCAAACTGGCTGCCCACCACACCGCCTTGCCAAAGCTTTGGCAACTTTTAAAGGCGTGCAGCGTAGGTTTTCTTATCAGATCAAGGAAAAAGACTTTGTGTTTATAGATGATTACGCCCACCATCCAACAGAGATCAGTGCGGTGCATCAAGCCATTCGGGAAATGCATGCAGGGGAGAAGGTGACCGTTATCTTTCAACCGCATCTTTTTTCAAGAACACAAGACTTTGCAGATGATTTTGCGGCAAGTCTTTCGGATTTTGATGAAATCATCCTGCTGGATATTTATCCGGCAAGGGAAGAACCGATTGAGGGAGTCACTTCTCAATGGTTATTGGAAAAAATAGAGAACCCCAATAAAAAGTTGATTTCAAAATCAGCACTGTTGGAAGAGGTGAGAAACTGCAAATCAGGGGTTTTGGTTGCTCTTGGTGCAGGGGATATTGGACTGGAAGTGCCAAAAATCAAAAAAGAATTGAGTTATGCGCATTAATTGGGATTACATAAAACTGGCATTTTTGTCCGTGGCCGTAATTGCGCTTTACGGTTTTGCCGAACAAAGAAATCAACAGAGAACAATCCAGAATGTGACGGTAAAATTTGTTGGCGAAAACAATTTGTATTTAACTGAAGATGCGGTTAATAAATTGTTAATACAAAATTACGGAGCCCTAGAGAATACGCCCAAAGAACAGTTAGTTTTGAATACTATAGAGGAGATTGTGCTATCCAATGATATGGTCAAAAATGCCCAGGTGTATCTTACTGTAAACGGGGAACTTGTGTCCAAGATTGTTCAGCGAAAGCCAATAGGAAGAGTGGAAAGTGTCTCCAAATTTTATTTGGATGATCAAGGCGAACGCATGCCGTTGTCAAGGCATCATTCGGCAAGGGTCCCCATAATCACTGGAAAGATTACAGGGAAAACCTTAGAGGATGCTTATGTGATTTTGAACTATATCAACAATGATGATTTTTTGAGAAAAAATGTGATTGGGATACATATCGAAGATGAAAACAAGTATCAGCTCAAATTACGCATGGAAAATTTTGTGGTGAATTTGGGCGGAGTGGACAATTTGAACAAAAAGTTCAAAAATTTTATGGCCTTTTATGCAAAGGCGGCCAAGGACAATTCCTTGGAAGATTATGCAACAGTGAGTTTGGAATTCAACAATCAAGTGGTTTGCACCAAAATTTAAAGTATGGAACAAGGTAATTATTCAGTTGGGTTGGAT
This sequence comes from Allomuricauda sp. TY007, assembly GCF_010468565.1. GTDB lineage: Bacteria > Bacteroidota > Bacteroidia > Flavobacteriales > Flavobacteriaceae > Flagellimonas. The sequence goes on along the minus strand of NZ_WUEG01000004.1, from coordinate 112,222 downwards.
ATTGGAACTACCAAGATCGTAGCGATTATCGGTAGGGAAAATGAGTATGGAAAAATAGAGATTTTGGGCACTGGACGATCTAAGAGTTTGGGTGTTCACCGTGGAGTAGTCAACAATATTACACAGACCATTTCATCTATTCAGCAAGCGGTGGAACAGGCCGAATTGAACTCGGGGCTTAAAATAGGTTCCGTGGTCGTAGGTATTGCGGGTCAGCATATTCGAAGCCTGCACCACAGCGACTACATAACCCGACCCAATTCCGAAGAGGTAATTGATAATGAAGATTTGGATAAACTGTGCAACCAAGTGTACAAATTGGTGATGCTACCCGGTGAGGAAATTATCCATGTGTTGCCGCAAGAGTACAAAGTGGACGGTCAATCGGAAATCAAAGAACCCGTGGGTATGTACGGTGGTCGATTGGAAGCCAACTTTCATGTGGTGGTGGGGCAAGTGTCATCCATAAAAAATATTGGAAGATGCATCAAAAGTGCCGGATTGGATTTAGGGAACATTACCCTAGAGCCTCTGGCGTCAGCTGATGCTGTTTTGAGTCAGGAAGAGAAGGAAGCAGGTGTTGCTTTGATCGATATAGGTGGCGGTACCACGGATTTGGCCATTTTCAAGGATGGTATTATCCGTCATACCTCCGTTATTCCTTTTGGAGGCAATGTGATTACCGAAGATATCAAAGAAGGCTGCTCCATTATCGAGAAACAGGCCGAACTATTGAAAATAAAATTTGGTTCCGCTTGGCCGGGAGAGAACAAGGACAACGAAATCGTGTCCATTCCTGGGTTAAGGGGACGTGAGCCCAAAGAAATCACCTTAAAAAACCTTTCCAAGATCATTCACGCCCGTGTAGTAGAGATTGTGGAGCAGGTGTATGTGGAGATAAAGAACTATGGGCACGAGGAACAAAAGAAAAAATTGATCGCAGGAATTGTCCTTACCGGAGGGGGAAGCCAACTGAAGCATTTAAAGCAATTGGTGGAATACATTACTGGTATGGATACAAGAATCGGTTATCCAAACGAGCACTTGGCCGGAGATTCGGACGAGGAGGTAGCAAGCCCATTATACGCAACGGCTGTTGGATTGCTAATGAATTCCTTGGAGGCCAAAAAGAAAAACCGCATTGTGGATCAAGAAGAGATGCACGAAGAAGAGGTTTTAGTAGGCCAAGAACACGATATGGAAGCCAAGACTAATGTGGCTTCGCATACGGAGAGAAAATCCATTTTTGACAAATGGTCAGAAAAGTTGAAGGACTTTTTGGACAATGCAGAATAATAACCTCACAAGAGAAACACAACTGTCATGAGTAAGAACACTGAATTTGACAACATAGCTTTTGATTTGCCCAAGAACAAAAGCAACGTAATTAAAGTAATCGGCGTAGGCGGTGGAGGAAGCAACGCCATCAACCACATGTTTCAGGCCGGTATCAATGGAGTGGATTTTGTAATCTGCAACACCGATGCGCAGGCTTTACAGAACAGTCCGGTATCCAACAAAATTCAATTGGGAGTAACCCTTACCGAAGGATTGGGTGCAGGAGCCAACCCCGAGGTTGGAGAACAAGCAGCCTTGGAAAGCATGGAAGATTTAAAGGCTATGCTGGACAACAATACCAAAATGGCATTTATTACCGCAGGAATGGGTGGCGGAACCGGTACTGGAGCAGCCCCTGTTATTGCCAAGATAGCCAAAGAAATGGATGTTCTAACGGTTGGTATCGTTACCATGCCGTTCCAGTTTGAAGGTGCCATGCGTAACAAACAAGCCCAAATCGGGATTGAGAAACTGCGTGCCAACGTAGATTCATTAATTGTCATCAACAACAACAAGCTTAGGGAAGTATACGGTAATCTTGGGTTTAAGGCCGGTTTCTCCAAGGCGGATGAGGTATTGGCCACTGCGGCAAGAGGTATCGCAGAGGTAATTACCCATCACTACACACAAAACATTGACCTTAGGGATGCCAAGACCGTACTTTCCAATAGCGGAACGGCTATTATGGGGTCGGCGGCAGCTTCAGGCTCGACAAGGGCTACCGAAGCCATTATGAAAGCTTTGGATTCTCCATTGTTGAACGATAACAAAATCAATGGGGCCAAAAACGTATTGTTGCTCATTGTTTCCGGTTCTCAAGAGATTACCATTGATGAAATCGGAGAGATCAACGATCATATCCAGATTGAGGCCGGCCACGGAGCCAATATCATTATGGGTGTAGGCGAAGATGAAAGCCTAGGTGAAGCCATTGCTGTAACGGTGATTGCCACAGGTTTTAATGTGGATCAGCAGGATAACATTGTAAATACGGAGTCCAAAAAGGTATTTTACACCTTGGAAGATGAGCAGACGGCAGAACAAGATTTAACTCCCGAAGCTACATCTGTACAGGAAGTTAAAGTTGAAAAAGCACCGGTTTCTGAACCAGAACCAACACCTGAGCCAGAACCAACAGTAGTGAAGCATACATTGGAGATGGAGGATGAAAAAGAAGACGCCTCCCAAAAAATGGAGAGCAAGAATCCAGAATTGATTCCAACGACCAACTATATCCGAAATTTCAATGTGTTTTACGAGGAAGTGGTTGCCGAACCGGTAGAGGATGATTTTGTAATCATCGAAGCAAAAAATGTAATCAATAATATTGATGTTGTAGATGCTGAAGAGGTATCTCCAAAGAGTAATGAGGACCAGTTCACCTTAAGCTTTGACATGCCATTGAACACTCAGCCTGAAGAGGAAGAGGATGACAAAGAACACACGGTAACCTTTAACTTGGATGACGGTATAGGGGATGTGGAAGTGAACGATTATGTAGAGGTAAAGCCTGTTTTGGAATATAAAAAAGAAGGTGAGACCCGATACGATTTGCAAGAGTACATGGAGTTGGAAAACAAGTTGACAGGGGCAAAATCCAAAGCGGAAACCCATGAACCAAAACTGGTGGAGAACGAACTTGTTTTTGAAAAGAAAACCGTAAAGAAGGCCGAAGGAAAAATTGAAGGTTCTGGACAAAGCGAAGAAACCATCGGTAATCTAGACCCAATGAACAGCTCCATCAGCGATATTTTAAAAGATCGTGCCGATGAACGTAGAAGAAAGTTGAAAAACTTCAACTATAAGTTCCAAAACAATAGGAGCAGTATAGACGATATAGAAAAGGAGCCGGCATACAAACGCCAAGGAGTGGATCTAAACGATGTTCCAAAGGAGCAAAAGGTGTCAAGAACCTCATTGGGCGAGGACAGCAATGATGATTTGCAATTGCGTTCCAACAACTCCTTTTTGCACGATAATGTTGATTAGTAGTGTTTAAATTAATGTCCATTTTAATGGAAAGCATAAACCCGGAAGTAGCGAAACTTACGGGTTTATTTTTTATATTCGCGAACTAAATCAGAACACATGGGTTTGCAAGAAAAGGTGATGACAGAAATGAAGGCCGCGATGAAGGCAAAAGATACTGTTGCCTTGGAATCATTGCGAGCAGTTAAGTCAGCTATCTTATTGGCAAAGACCGATAAGGGTGGTGGCGTAGAATTGTCTGAAGAAGACGAAATTAAACTGGTTCAAAAATTGGTGAAACAACGCAAGGACAGTGCGACGATTTACCAAGAACAAGGTCGTGAGGACTTGGCGGAACCCGAATTGGCACAGGTGGCCGTTATCGAAAAGTTTTTGCCCGAGCAACTTACCGAAGAGGAAATTGAAAAAGTAGTTGTAATGACCATTGACTCTGTTGGTGCTTCGGGAATGCAAGACATGGGCAAGGTGATGGGAATTGTTTCCAAAGAATTGGCCGGACAGGCCGACGGGAAAACCATTTCTGCCATAGTCAAGGCAAAATTGAGTTCATAAACAATAAATGGCCCAGTAGTTCAACTGGATACCCGCCGGCCGGCCGGCAGGGAATATCAGATTTTGGCTCTGAAAGTAATAGTAAAATAATGTTTCTCCTGTGTAATCAGGAATATAAAATGGCCCAGTAGTTCAACTGGATAGAATATCAGATTTCGGCTCTGAGGGTTGGGGGTTCGAATCCTCCCTGGGTCACATAATATTGGATTGAGTGTATTACGCTTATGTTTTGCAAAGTATGGTGGATGGCCGTCTTTACAAGGGCCATTGCGAAAACATCGAAAGCCGCTTGAGGGATCATAATACTGGTAAAACAAGATCTACAAAAGGATATGTTCCTTGGAAATTAGTTTATTTCGAAACTTTTGAAAGTAGGGAAGAAGCAATTGAAAGGGAAAGATATCTTAAATCTGGAGTAGGAAGGGAATTTCTGAAAACACAAATATTGTCCCAGTAGTTCAACTGGATAACCGCCTGCCGGTAGGCAGGGAATATCAGATTTTGGCTCTGAGGGTTGTGGGTTCGAATTCCTGTCTGCCGACAGGCAGACTCCCTGGGTCACAAAGAAGAAAAAGCAGGCTGGCCAGCCTGCTTTTTCTATGGGTCAACCTTCTTACTTTACTCATTGTTTGTTGTAGGTAAGAATTTGCAAACCATCGTGAAACACTTCGCTTTTGATCAAATTCCAGCGGGTGGCCGTGTTGGAATTTCCGAACAATCTGGTGCCTTCAGCCAAAATAATTGGGTTTAGCTTCAATTTTAGTTGGTCGATCAGATCATGGTCCAATAGCCAACCGGCAAATTCGCCGCCACCGCACAGGTAAATGTCCGTTTTAGCGGCTTCTTTTATTTTTTTCACCCGATCAATGGACATTTTTTCAATATGTACATTATCGGCCAGATTTTCCAATTGCATGGATTCAGAGAAAATATGGTGCTCCATGTTGGGATATGCAGGTTGCCCAGGTTCTAGACCAAATTTATAACCAAACTCATACGTTTTTCTTCCCATAATAACGGTTTCAAACTTGGAAAGATCGGATTGGTATTTTTCAACTCCTTCACCTTGAAGGATAAATTGGCTGATATCGTCATTCTTTCCGGCAATAAAACCATCCAAGGAACTTGCTACATAATAAATAATCTGTTTCATCATCTTTGTTTTATTCGAATGGTTCAAAACAGTCGTAGTTTCTCTGACTGATGATTTTGCCATCCACAAATTCATAAAATTGAGCAAAGTAGGCTTTCATTTCTGAGCCGGGTTCCAGCTTTCCAATAGGAATGGCAAGTATTCCTGTCCAAACAGCTTCTATTATAATCGTGGAGCCAACAGAATGGGTTTTTACAATATCATACTTTTCGCTCCTCAATACATTTTTACCGGCTTTACCAGCTTCTTTTAAGGCATCAAGGTTTCTTACGGCCTTGTGTTTGGTCAATGTGTTGGGGAATTCAATCTGTTCCACGTCAGGATGATAAAATGGAATCAACTCTTCAAAGCTTTCTCGGTTTTCCAGCGTGTGGAGAAATTTTTTTACAGTTTCTTCTAAATTCATTTCTGTAGGCATTTAATGTTACTTATTTATTATAATATGAGGTTCTATATGACTCGTTTGGCTTGCTCAATATGTCGTTGGTTGTGGAATATCACAAATCGCAATGTATCACCAAGCCTTAAATTGATCCATTTAGATAAGGAGGTCGGGGTTTTTAATTTGGTTAGGTCCTTGTCGCCTGCATCGTTCAAATAATCCAATAATTGTTCTTGTTGATAAATAAATTTATCCAAAACGGATTTGTCCAATGAACTATTGATAGGGTTCATTGATTTGGGCGTTTTCATCTTATTCAATTTTTCTTTCGGTTTTATGGTGTTGGCAAAGTAATTCCCCAAAAAGCCGCTTTTAAATGTTGCTGATTTGGGGTGTTTGGAATTTTGCATGCTCTTTTTGATTTCTGGAATGTAGAAATCGCCGTACCTGTTCAAATGCTCAATGCACTCCAAAATGCTCCAGCTATCACTGGTTTTTCTGTGGTTGAGCTCTTGTTCCGAGAGTGTTTTAAAAGTTTGTACTTCGTTCATGTTGACCTTGGTGATTTTAATCAGATCATCAATCAGTTTGTTTGATTCCATGGTGTTTAATTTTTGTGCAAACTACGTCTGGTAGTACTGTTTTTTATTGATTGAGATCAAGATTTTTTTAATCTAGATAGGGTTTCCGGGGTCATTCTCAAATAAGAGGCAATGTGCTTGTTAGGTATTTCCTGAAACAACTGTGGACTTCTCTTCAAGACCCTTTGGTAACGTTTTGCAGGTGAAACCGTTAAAATATCCTTTTCCCTTTCCAATAGTTGTAATATAAGTTGTTCCATAAAGGTGTCCCAGATTTGTTTGTTGCGCTCATTACTGTTGATCAAACTGAAAAAGTTGACTTTTGAAATTACTTTTAGCTCTGATTTTCTAATGGCCTGAATGTATACATCGGACGGTTGTTCAGATAAAAAGCTGTCCAAGGTAGCAACAAAGTCCTTTTCATAGCCAAATCTGATGATATGCTCTTCATAATCGTCCAGAATAAAGATTTTTATGGCCCCTGCAATAATGTAATAGAGGTTGGTGTCCGTACTTCCACTTACCTTTAGGTATTCGTTTCTTTTTAGGGAAACTTCTTTTTTCCATAGGTTTTCTTTATCTATTTGATGGTACAGTTCTTGGATGATATCCATTTTGATGGATTTATGAGGCTTTATTGCAAAAGTTGGTTTACCTACTCTTTTTCTTGGTCATGATTGATTCGTACTCCATTTTAGTTAGTTTCCATTGGTTCACCATTTGTTCAAAATTTGATGCGCCGGGAACGGTTAGGTATTGCTTTATAAATGTAAAACCGATTTTTCCCATCGCCTTATTTGGTGCTGGGTTAAGGGCGTATGGTTCACAGTACAGTTCTTGTAGTTTCAGGTTTTTGAAGTAGAAAGGAAGTGATTTTTTAATGAGTCTTGTTCCAATTCCCCTTTGTCTGTTAGAGTGCCTCCAAATGTGCAAATGCATAAAGGCTTTTTTGCCGTATTCAATTTGGTTTACGTTGGAGCAGCCAATGGGTTCATCATCGTAAAGCCAGGTTAAAAAGTAGGCTTTTCGTTTTTCCATAGGCACGCCAATTTGATCGTTTACCAGTTTTTCTATCTGTTCTTTGGTAGGCCTTTTCTTTGTGTCTACTCCCATATCAAGCAAATATTGGTCGGTGGCATTTAACCAGTATTGGGCAAAATGCTCAATATCGCTTTGTTTCATTTCCCGAACGGATAGTTTCATTTGTTTAGTTTCTAGTTTAAGCACAAATTTCCATCTTCTTTCTTCCAGCTTTGACACGAATTTCACTAATTGCTCGAATCAAGTATCAAACATCGGACTTCAAACTTCTGACATCGGACTTCCGACTTCCGACATCAAACATCCTACTTCCAGCTTTGACACGAATTTCACTAATTGCTCGAATCAAGTATCAAACTTCGGACATCGTGCTTCTGACTCCTGATTCAAATTCCAATAACAAAATAACCAGTAACCGAATAACCCAGTAACTGAGTAACTCCTGTGGCAGAACTTAATCCAACCCAAGCAGGGAGACGGTTTCCTCGTAGGTTTTTGGTATTTTACTGGCCATACCGTTGGCCTGGGCCATGTTAGCGGGTACCAAGACATAACGAACTGCATAGTCCAAGCTTTGTGCCACATTTATGGCAGTACCATGGCCTTGCATGTTGAACCGGAATCCTTCCCATATAACATCATCAGTAGAAAATTTGCCATACCTGAAATAATAGGAACTACCACCTTCAAAAGAACTGGTAAATGGTAGTCCAAGTATTATAGTGTCAGCCGTCTTTAAATACATCATGGCAATGCCGCCATTTTCCACATATTCCATAATACCATCCACCGGAATATCCATGTAGGCCCATTCTGCGGTTACCTTTTCAGTCCATTCTATATCAATCCAATCGGAGGCAATCACGTTTGCATTTCCGTCTTGTCCGTCCACACCATCTTTTCCTGCAGGCCCTGTTTCTCCATCCTCGCCAGAGCAGCCCAATGCCAATGATAGGCAAACTCCGATTGAGAAGAGTAAGATGTTTTTTAGCAAAGTCTTTTTGGCTTTCATGATATGTATGGATTTGTGTTGTGTTATAAAAATAACCCGACAGGTTAAAAAATATGGTATGAGAAAAATACCTGCTGGGTATCTGGTTTAAAAAGTTCAAGTTCAAGAGTCAAGTTCAAGTTTCAAGACCCATGCCTACGGCGGGCAGGTAAACTTCTACTTTCTGTCTTACGGCTTTGACACGAATTTCACTAATTGCTCGAATCAAACATCCAACTTCCAGATTTAGGCTCCCAAGTTTGACACGAATTGCACGAATTGGATCAAACATCGAGCATCAAACTTCTGACATCCGACATCGGACATCAAACATCCAACAACTTAATCCAATCCTAGCAAAGCGGCAGCCTCACCAAAGTTTTCGGGCATTTTATCTGCTATTCCCGTTTCTTCGGCCACGTTGGCGGGTATCAAGACATATCTTAACATATAAGTGTCTGTGTTCTCCATGGTGGTTACATCGTTGGCATATGCTCGTACAATGAATCCATTTACAGCATCTGGATCTGTAGAGGTTTCCATCCAGGTTTCCCATGTAAGGGATCCCAGTTGATATGGTAATTGTCCCGTTTGAGTGGAGGAAACGTAACTAATTCTTACATAGAATAGAGTTACTCCACCGTTCTCCAAAAAGGCATTGATGTCCACCTCGGGAATGTCTTCGTCTTCAAAGTGCATATCGCCATAAGTCGGAGGGTCGGCGTCTTGTGTATTGTCAAAAGCAAACTGCATCCAATCCGAGACCACCACATTAGCGTTGCCATCCTGTCCATCTGCACCATCCTGTCCTGGAGGGCCTTGTTCACCATCAATGCCGTCGATGCCATCCGTCCCATCTTCTCCAGAGCAGGAAACCAATGTAATGCTAAGCCCCATAAAAAGGAAAAGGGCCAATTTTGCTAGATTTAGATTCTTAGTTTTCATAAAAAAAGTATTTAAAAGATTAATAATTGGGTTATGTGTTTTATGAAAAGGATGGTCTTGGATTTGAAAAGGTATTTCTCTACCAACTGATCTTTTAGTGGAGATTTACAGTTTAGAAAAAAAATTATAGCAACAGCCATCTTTTTGTGGTTCTACGTATGGGTTTTATGCTTTTATGGCATTAAAATTAGGATGGAACATTGAGTTATTTTGGGTCCAATTGACGAATGCCCCATATGAATTGACGAATCCGCTATTTGACAAAGCGACAATATTTTAAAGAGAGAAAAATCCTACACAATTATAAAGAGAGTCACTTTGTTATGCTGATTTCATCACTTAACATTGAAAGGAATGATACTTGGCCAAGACTAATTCTATATGTCAATAGGAATTTTTAGCTGAAAGATTTAGACTTAATGGATATGAATAAAATTGTTTTCACTCTTTTTTTGATGGTTTACACTTTGAATTTTGCGCAAACCATGGATTACAATACCAAGAAAGGGTATGCAGTAGATGGCTACGATGTGGTGTCGTATTTTAATGGTACTCCATTAGAAGGAAAGAAAGGGTTTACTACAACCTATGATGGAACCAAGTTCAAGTTTTACAACCAAGAAAATTTAGAAAAGTTCAAGGAAAGCCCATCCAGTTATATTCCAAAGTATGGCGGGTATTGCGCTTATGCTGTGGCTGTCAATGGAAAAAAAGTAAAAGTTGATCCGCAGACCTACGAAATCAGGGACGGCAAACTTTATCTATTTTACAACAAGGGAAAAAACAATACCCTGCAGTTTTGGCTCAATTCCTCTCCAAATGATATGGTTTCCCAAGCGGATAAAAACTGGGAAAAAATCAAAAATTGAATATTCTTTCTATCTTAATACTCAAAATCATCAAAAAACGAATAAAAATAACCAATAAGTAAACCATTATGTTCAAATCATCCCTGGACACTTTAGAGCAGTTTAAACAGGTTTTATCCGAACTGCCCAAAGGTTGTTACTCCCAGTCATGTAGTATTCTTTCAAACGCCAGTATTGGCCAGCACACACGACATATTATAGAGTTATACCTTTGCTTGATCAAGGGGTATGAACCTGCCGATGTCTCGTATGATCGCAGGGAACGGGATATTAAAATTGAAGAAAACGTATCATTTGCCCTTGAAAAGTTAGCCTACATCCAAGAGCATTTGGAAAAACCCAACAAGTTTATCAAAATAAGCTATGAGCTCGATGGGGAAGAGAATTGTATGGATTCCAATTATTTTAGGGAAGTGATGTACAATTTGGAACATACCATCCACCATCAGGCATTGATCAAGGTTGGGATTAAACATTTTTCAGGTCAAGAGGTTCCGGAATCCTTTGGAGTGGCACCTTCTACCATACAATACAGAAAGGCATGTGCACAGTAAGTTATATATCTTCGGGTGGTATGCGGCTTATCACCTCCAACCGAGATGAACATATTTCAAGGCCATTGGCCTTGCAACCGCAAGAGGAAACCATCGGTTCGGTAAAAGTGCTTTTTCCAAAGGACCCCAAAGCGGGCGGTACTTGGTTTGCCCTTAACGAAAACGGTTCGGTGGCGGTGCTTCTCAATGGTGGTTTTGTAGCTCATAATCCAAGGGGGAATTATGCTCGGAGTCGGGGGCTGGTACTGCTGGATGTGATTGCATCCAGGCGGCCTTATGATTTGCTTCAGGGGATGAAACTGATTGACATTGAGCCCTTTACTTTGGTTTTGTTCAATGGTGCGTTGTTGGAGTTTAGATGGGATGGTCATCAAAAGTATTTTAGGCCATTGGACAAGTCAAAAAACCACATTTGGTCCTCGGCCACACTTTATAGAGATGAAGTAATCGAACATAGACAAAACTTGTTTCAACAGTTTATGGATGAAAATTCACGGATTACCCCTTCCGAAGTGGTGGATTTTCATTCCAACAACCATGATGATTTTGAGAATGGATTTATCATTGATCGGGATTCGGGCTTAAAAACCTTTAGTGTAACCCAAGCCGTTTTGGATGAAGAGGAAATTGTGATGCGACATTTGGATTTGATGAACGATAAATTTTTTGAAGTCCCTTTTTCGCCCACCCAACTCACTTTCTAACGGCTATGGATGCACTAAAATTGATATGGCATCGAATTACCCATTGGGAATATTGGCCGTTTTGGCTGATTTATTATCCCATGTTTCCTGTTTGGTTGTACTATTCCATCAAGGCGCGTTCCTTTTTCTTTTTTAACGCTGCCAATCCTGGAATGAAAAACGGGGGAATGGCCATGATATCCAAAATGGATATTTATAATATGATTCCTGGGCAATTTATTCCCCAAACGCTTTTTATTAATAAGGAAGATGCGCTGGAACCAGCTTTAGAGCAAGTGCTGGAGAAAGGCATCAGGTTTCCTTTTATTGCCAAACCGGATATAGGAATGAAGGCCTTTGGGGTGCAGAAAATCCATGACAAGGACGAGTTTCGAAAGTACATGAATTGGACGCCTTCACATTTTTTGGTACAGGAACTTATTCCCTATCAAAAGGAAGTGGGCATCTTTTATGTCCGTAAGCCCAATGAAGCTCAAGGTAAAATCACAGGAATTGTATCCAAAGAATTTTTGTCGATAACAGGGAATGGCCAAAGTACCATGTTGGAACTTATCAAAAATAATCCCCGAAGCCATTTACAGCTAAAGGTACTGGAGCAAAAGTTTGGCGACCAGCTTCAAAATGTGTTGGATAGGGAAGAAGAATTTATTCTTGTGCCCTACGGAAGTCATACCCGAGGGGCCAAGTTCGTGGATATCAGCCATAAAATCAATAAAGATTTAGTGAAGACCATAGATGGAGTATGTTCTCAAATAAACGGCTTTCATTATGGTAGATTGGATGTGCTTTACAACTCTTTTGAGGAGCTTTCACAAGGAAAGAATTTTAGCATTATTGAAGTGAATGGGGCAGGTGGGGAGGCCACTCATATTTATGACCCCAAACATTCCATCTTCTGGGCATGGCGAGAAGTGGCCCGACATTGGGGTATGCTTTGCGACATTAGTATAGCCAATAAAAGAGCAGGTTGTGCCTATTTAAGCTTTAAGGATGGTAGAGCCATGTTGAAGCAGACAGGTGACTTGCAAGCACAATTGAAGTTTTAGGGGAAAATCAAAGGATACTTTGAATATAATCTTCCATAGTTTCCGGTTGCTTGGTAGGTCCAAACCGTTTTACAGGTTTTCCTGTTTTGTCAATTACGAACTTGGTAAAGTTCCATTTGATTTTTCCACCCAGTAGGCCACTCAATTCCGACTTGAGGTATTTGAAGACGGGATGGGCATCACTTCCGTTGACATCTATTTTGGCAAACATGGGAAAGGAGACACCATAATTCACTTGGCAAAATTCTTGGATATCATCGGCGCTACCAGGTTCTTGGTTACCAAATTGATTGCACGGAAACCCTAAAACGACCAATCCTTGCTCTTTGTATGCTTTATAAAGTGTTTCCAGACCTTCGTATTGTGGTGTTAACCCGCATTTGCTGGCTGTATTGACCACAACAATGGTTTTGCCATTGTACTTTTCCATGGACTCCAAGGTGCCGTCCAATCGTTCTGCTTCAAAGGTGTAAAAGCTCATGGTAATGATTTTTGGATTAAGACTTCTTTTCCGCCAACTCCATTTTATGCTTGATGGCCTTCATGATAATAGGAGCATGGATGCGTGAGTTTTCGATAAACCATTTATGGGTTTCCATTCCCCCGCAGATCACACCGGCCAAGAATAGACTGTTCACATTGGTTTCCATTGTTTCAGGGTCGTAGGTGGGCAATTTTTTTGGGTCGTTGGAAAGTTGTATGCCGAGTTTTTCCAAAAAGGCAAAGTTGGGCATGTATCCTGTTAAGGCCAATACAAAATCATTTTCCAAAGTAACTTCGCCTTCTGGCACGTTGATGATGATTTCATGGGGTTTTATTTCCTTTACGGTGGAATTATAATATGCTTTAATGCTGCCTTCCTCGATACGGTTGATGATATCCGGGCGTACCCAATATTTTACCCGTGGGCCCACTTCTGGACCACGAATCACTAGGGTTACCTCGGCTCCCTTTCGCCAACATTCCAAGGCGGCATCTATGGCCGAATTACTCGCGCCGACCACGACCAATTTTTGACTGGCGTAAAAGTGCGGGTCCTTGTAGTAATGTGATACCTTGGAAAGGTCTTCACCGGGAACATCCATGTAGTTGGGAAGGTCGTAAAAGCCTGTGGCCACAACTACGTTTTTTGCCTGGTACTCATCTTTATCAGTCTTGACCAGGAAGGTTTCGCCTTGTTTTTCTGTATCCAAAACCTTTTCAAAAAGATGGATATTGAGTTGGTTCGAGGTCACGATTCTACGGTAATATTCCAAGGCTTCGTTACGTTTGGGCTTAGCCTCTTTGCTGATGAAAGGTATCTCGTCTATCTCCAATTTCTCCGAAGAGGAGAAAAACTGCATGTTCATTGGGTAGTTGAACAAAGAATTTACGATGGGTCCCTTTTCTATGATAATATAGGAAATCCCTTGTTTTTTCGCCTCCAATCCACAGGCAATCCCAATAGGGCCGCCCCCAATGATAACAACGTCAAATTCCTGCATTATGCTATTTCTTCTTTTAATTTTTTAATGGTCTCGGTCGGGTTGGCACTTTTAAAAACAAAACTGCCAGCGACCAGAACGTCCGCACCATGATCGACCAGTTTTTTGGCATTGTCCGCATTTACGCCCCCATCAATTTCAATCAAGGTGTTTGTGTTTTTACGGTCGATGAGTTGCTTTAAATCCGCCACTTTTTGATAGGTGTTCTCAATAAAAGATTGACCTCCAAAGCCTGGATTCACACTCATCACAATCACAATGTCTATATCTTGGATAGTATCTTCCAATAACCGCACAGATGTGTGGGGGGTGATGGCCACGCCAGCTTTCATGCCTTCTGCTTTAATGGCCTGAAGGGTTCTGTGCAAATGTGGGCATGCCTCATAGTGAACGGTTAAATGATGTACCCCCAAATCGGCAAATGTTTTAATATATCTGTCCGGGTCAACAATCATAAGATGGGTGTCCAACGGTTTTTTGGCATGCTTGGCAATAGCTTGTATTACGGGCATCCCAAAGGAAATATTGGGTACAAAAACACCATCCATAACGTCCAAATGGAACCAATCGGCATCACTTTGGTTCACCATTTCTATTTCTTGTTGAAGATTGGCAAAGTCGGATGCCAAGAGCGAAGGGGCGATCATTGATTTGTTCATGTTACAAAGTTAGCCAATTACGGTCATCCATAAACGAAAAAAACTCCGGTAATCAGCCGGAGTTTATTCATCAATCAAAAAACGAACAGTCATGATAAACTGTTATATCTTACTAAATTACAACTTTCCTGCCAAAAATCAAATTTAAGGATAGTTTAACTGTAATTTATGGGGTGTTTTTTACACTTTATCCCAAATATGTCTTTAAAATCTTACTTCTAGAGGTGTGTTTTAACCTGCGGATAGCTTTTTCCTTAATTTGACGAACCCTTTCTCGTGTAAGGTCAAAAGTCTCGCCAATTTCTTCCAAGGTCATGGAATGTTGACCAGCTAAACCAAAGTAAAGCCTGATTACATCAGCTTCACGAGGGGTAAGAGTTTCCAATGCACGCTCGATTTCAGTACGAAGGGAATCGTGCAAAAGTTCCTTATCCGGATTTGGCGATTCACCACTGCGCAATACATCGTACAGGTTGGAATCTTCACCATCGATCAATGGAGCATCCATGGATACGTGGCGACCAGAGTTTTTCAAGGATTGCTTTACATCTTCCACGGTCATGTCCAATTCTTTGGCAATTTCTTCTGCAGAGGGTGGACGCTCGTGCGCTTGCTCCAAAAAAGCAAATGTTTTGTTGATCTTGTTGATGGAACCAATCTTGTTCAATGGCAAACGTACAATACGGGATTGCTCCGCCAAAGCTTGAAGAATGGACTGACGAATCCACCAAACAGCGTATGAAATAAATTTAAATCCACGGGTTTCGTCAAAACGTTGTGCAGCTTTGATAAGTCCCAAGTTTCCTTCATTGATCAAATCAGGAAGTGTCAACCCTTGGTTCTGGTACTGTTTTGCAACAGATACAACGAACCTAAGGTTGGCTTTAGTTAATTTTTCCAAGGCTACTTGGTCTCCCGCTTTGATTCGCTGTGCCAACTCTACCTCTTCATCGGCGGTAATCAAATCCACCTTTCCAATCTCTTGCAAATACTTGTCCAACGACGCGGTTTCCCTATTGGTAACCTGTTTTGTAATCTTTAACTGTCTCATCTAAAAAATCCCTTCAAATTAAATTTGTGAACCGGAGCTCATTAGGTTATACGTTCAAAAAACCAAAAAGTTACATTTTGGTTACATTTTTTTTCTTTTTTCATTCTGTTTTATCAAAGAATTGGGTCATTGGTTTTCAATTCACACCTTTTTTAATCATAAAGTGTTAAAAAATGAGTTAACCTAAATGTGATTTATAAATCAATGATGAATTTGTTTTCTCGTTTAAGCCTAATTGCTTGTGGATTGTTGTCAATTTCGACATTTGCACAACGAGAGTCTGCCAAGGGGTATGGGTATTTAGGTTTTGATGTTTCCGTTGGGATGTTGGGCGATTCGAACAGTAATTTTCCGGACCATGAATTGCATAAAAGTATGTTTTTTAATCTTGGGATTTCTGATTCCAAGGATGAAAAATATTGGAGGTATTACCTCAATAAACCTAAAACTGGGTTATCCTTTGGATTTTCTGATTTGGGAAACAAGGACGCACTGGGTTATGTTTTTAGTGTGATGCCTTATGCCGACTTTTCTTTACTTCCTAAAAACATAGATGGTTTTAGTTTATTGGTTTCCCTTGGAGGGTCTTATATGACTAAGAGATTTGATGAAGAATCAAATCCTTATAATAAAGCTGTGTCTACCCGGTTTAATTGGTCATACAAATCCTTTCTTTATTATAATCTCTTAAAGACCAATGCCCATGTTTGGCGCTTGGGGCTTGGGTATTTTCATCATTCCAATGGGCATACACGTAAGCCCAATAGGGGATATAATGCTTTTCTTTTAGGAACTTCCATTGATTTTTTAAGTGATGGTCTCCCATACCAACAAGATGCGATTGTTGAAGGGTTGCCAAAAGAGTTGCAATGGTTTTACACGGGAAGGTTTGGTATAGGTCAAAACTCTTTTTCAGATGTGTTTAATTCAAAGGATGAGGTGTTTGCTGCAGCGTTTTCAGTTGGAAAAATCATTAATCGGACTTTTAAATTTGGTGTTGGACTGTATTATAACTTCTATGGCCACTACTACAACTATATTGTTAATGATGAAACCTTGGTAAGAACCCAAGCGCCACACTTTAAAGAGCATCCTATCCGATATGCCTCGGCCATGGGAGTAGCTGGTAGCGCAGAATTGCTAATGAGCCATATTGGTATGGAACTCAATATAGGAGTCAACTACTTTAAGCCCTTTTATAAAATTGACTGGCAATTGAACGAGGGGTATACGACTTTCCCCAAGGGTCAGGAAAATATTGTTTTGGGGGAGCTCGGTGGATATTATAATGTGAAACATTACGTATCTAGTAGAATGGGTTTAAAATACTACCTGTTTGATACCGACAATGCACCAAAACATAATTTTTTTATTGGGGCTTTTATAAATGCAAATCTAGGGCAAGCTGATTTTAGTGAGTTTACTTTCGGATATGTGCACCGTTTTCAATTGTAAAAACAAAGCCCCGAGCAATTGCTCGGGGCTTCTGTATTTTGAAAAAGAGTTATTAATCTCTATCCCTTCTTGGCTTTCTGTCGCGGTTGCCACCTCTACGGTCGCCGCCGCCACCTCTGCGGTCACCACCTCTATCGTTGCGGGGAGGACGTTCTTGATATCCTTCAGGTTTTGGCAACAAGGCTTTTCTTGATACCTTTTCCTTTTTGGTCCTTGGGTCGATACCAAAGTACTTCACATCAAAAACATCGCCCATGTTCACTACATCGGATACATTTTCGGTGCGTTCCCATGCCAATTCGGATACGTGAAGCAATACTTCATTTCCTGGTGCTTCGGTGTATTCCACTACAGCTCCAAAGTCAAGCATTTTAATCACTTTCACTTCGTAAACACTTCCAACCTCAGGTTTGAACATCAAAGCATCGATTTTGGCCAATACGGCATCGATACCATTCTGATCTGTACCAAGAATTTCCACAATACCTTCTTCGGTTTCAGGATCCTCATTGATAACAATCGTTGTGTTGGTTGTTTTCTGAAGCTCTTGGATTACTTCACCACCTTTTCCGATAAGTGCACCAATGTATTCGCCAGGAATAATTCTGGTCACAATTTTTGGAGCATAAGATTTAACCTCTGGCCTTGGCTCGGCAATCGTATCGGTAAGTTTGCCCAAAATGTGCATTCTACCGTCTTTGGCTTGCATCAAAGCTTTTACCAATATCTCATATGAAAGTCCTTTTACTTTAATATCCATTTGGCAAGCTGTGATACCGTCCTCGGTACCTGTTACCTTAAAGTCCATGTCACCCAAGTGATCTTCATCACCCAAGATATCGGATAGTACGGCGTATTTGCCAGTTTCCGTATCGGTAATCAATCCCATGGCAATACCCGAAACAGGTTTTTTCAACTGAACACCGGCATCCATCAAGGCCATGGTTCCGGAACATACGGTAGCCATGGAAGAAGATCCATTGGATTCCAATACTTCGGATACTACACGAACCGTGTAAGGGCAATCCTCAGGAATCATACCTTTTAGCGCACGTTGTGCCAAGTTACCATGTCCTACCTCTCTACGGGATGTACCACGAATGGGTCGGGCTTCACCAGTTGAGAAAGGAGGGAAGTTGTAGTGTAAATAGAATGTTTCTTCACCTTCGTACGATGGCATATCAATTTGGTTGGCCTCTCTTGAGGTACCCAAAGTAACGGTTGCCAAAGCCTGTGTTTCACCACGGGTAAAGATGGCTGAACCGTGCACGGATGGCAAATAATCAACTTCGCACCAAATTGGGCGAACATCCGTTGTTTTACGACCGTCCAAGCGAAGCCCTTCTTCTAAAGTAAGGTTTCTAACAGCTTCTTTTTCGGCCTTGTGGTAATATTTGGAAACCAAGTCACCGATTTCTTCCAATTCTTCTTCGGAGAAAGATTCTTTGATTTCTTCTTTGATAGCGGCAAATGCCTCGCTACGTTCTTTTTTGGAAGAACCTGCTTTAGCCACTTCATACACCTTATCGTAGGCCATGTCATGGATTTTCTTCTGAAGTTCCTCGTCTTCAGCTTCAGGTTCGTACTCACGAACTTCTTTTTTACCGAAAGCTTCTGCCAATTTTTCCTGCGCAGCACATTGTACTTTAATGGCTTCGTGGGCAAATTTGATGGCTTCCACCATTTCTTCTTCGGAAATTTCGTCCATTTCACCCTCTACCATCATCACAGAATCCGCAGAGGCACCAATCATCATGTCGATGTCGGACTCTTTTAATTGTGCTCTGGTCGGGTTGATGATGAACTCACCGTTTACCCTACCCACACGAACTTCAGAAATGGCACATTCGAATGGGAAATCCGAAAGTTGGATGGCAGCAGAGGCTGCCAATCCGGCCATTGCATCTGGCATAACGTCTTCGTCGTGCGACATTAGCTGAATCATTACCTGCGTTTCAGAATGGTAATCTTTAGGGAACAATGGTCTCAAGACCCTGTCTACCAAACGCATGGTCAAAACTTCACCATCACTAGGTCTAGCTTCCCTTTTAAAGAAACCACCTGGATAACGTCCTGCAGCAGCAAATTTTTCACGATAATCTACGGTAAGTGGCAAAAAGTCCACATCCGCAGCTTTGTAATTGGAGACAACCGTACACAATAGCATACACTTGCCAGATTGGACAACAACAGAGCCGTGGGCCTGCTTTGCCAGTTTTCCGGTTTCGATAGAAATCTCTCTACCGTCACCGAGGTCTATGACCTCTTTGAATGTCTTTGGAATCATAAAAATAATCTTACCTAACCAACATGGTCAGGTCGTTAAACATTTGGTCTACCGCCATCCGGGCGGTCGGGTTGTGTTGTTGTTGTGTGTGCCTGGGGCACTTGACCAATGAAAAACTATTTTGCAGCTTTTTGTGTTTGCCCGGTTTTCCGGGGGCTTTTTGTTGAAACATGTTCAACCAAAACAAAGGGGAAGCCTAAGCCTCCCCTTGTGTTTTTATTTTCTAATACCTAGTTCTTTAATCAAAGTACGGTATTTGGCAATATCTTTTTTCTTTAGATAATCCAAAAGACTACGTCTTTTACCTACCAACGCTACCAAGGAGCGCTCAGTGTTGTAATCTTTGTGGTTTCTCTTAAGGTGTTCTGTCAAATGGTTGATACGGTGCGTGAACAAGGCAATTTGTCCTTCCGTAGACCCAGTGTTGCTCTCAGAGCCGCCGTGTTTTTTAAAAATCTCGGCCTTTACTTCTTTTGTTAAATACATTCCAATATTATTTAAATGATTTTTATGTATTGATTGACCTTCAATCAGCGTGCAAAGATAGGCTTTTATTTGAAATCAAAAGACTTATTGAAAATAAACTTTGGATGCGGTTATCCTGATTAATTTTTTACGGTAAAGCAAAAAAGCCCCGAATCTGGGGCTTTTTTTAATTTCTTACAGGTTGATTGGTAATCAAATCTATATACAGATTGATTTTCTTTTTCAAATCCCTTCGGTGGGTAATGAAATCCAAAAACCCATGTTCTTTCAAGAACTCGGAAGTTTGGAACCCCTCCGGAAGATCCTTGCCCGTAGTGTCCTTTACAACTCTTGGTCCGGCAAATCCTATCAACGCACCGGGTTCCGCAATGTTAATGTCGCCCAACATGGCATATGAAGCCGTTGTTCCTCCTGTGGTCGGGTCCGTACATAATGAAATGTATGGAATTTTGGCATCAGCCAATTGGGCCAACTTTGCCGATGTTTTGGCCAGCTGCATCAAGGATAGGGCGGCTTCCATCATACGGGCCCCGCCTGATTTGGAAATCATCACAAATGGCACTTTTTTCCTTTTGGCCACATCAATGGCGCGGGATATTTTTTCGCCAACCACACTTCCCATGGAACCACCGATAAAGGCAAAGTCCATACAGGCTACAACAATATCCTTTCCTTGGGATTTGCCAACTGCGGTTCTAACGGCATCTTTTAAACCTGTTTTTTTCTGAGCAGCTTTTAAACGATCGGAATATTTTTTGGTATCCACAAACTTTAATGGGTCTTTGGACGTCATTTTAGTGTCAAGTTCACGGAACTTGTTGTCATCAAAAAGAATTTCAAAATATTCTTTACTGCCAATTCGAACGTGATAATCATCTTCTGGACTTACATAGAAGTTTTTGGCCAAATCCTCGGCCTCGACAATCTTGCCAGTGGGGGATTTGTACCACAACCCCTTTGGGGTGTCTTTTTTCTCCTCGGTAGCTGTTTGTATTCCTTTTTCCTTTCTTTTAAACCAAGACGACATGCAATCAATATTTAGTTAGACAAAGGCTTACAAGGTGTTTACGTTGTTCAAATCCTCGAAGGCTTTTTTCAAGCGAGCGATAAAAGTTTTTTCTCCTTCTCGTAGCCAAACTCGTGGATCGTAGTATTTTTTGTTGGGTTGGTCATCACCATCAGGGTTACCGATTTGGGTTTGTAGGTAATCCTTTTTTCCTTGGATGTAATCACGAACACCTTCCAAAAATGCGTATTGTAAATCGGTATCAATGTTCATTTTGATGACCCCGTAACCGATGGCTTCTCTAATTTCTTCCAAAGTGGAACCTGAACCTCCGTGGAATACAAAGTCGATATGGTTGTGCTCTACACCGTATTTCTCGGTGATAAACTCTTGGGAGTTTTTAAGGATTTTTGGGGTCAGTTTTACGTTCCCCGGCTTGTATACCCCGTGTACGTTACCAAATGCAGCGGCGATTGTAAACCTTGGACTTACTTTTGAAAGCTCTTCGTAAGCAAAGGCCACTTCTTCGGGCTGGGTGTACAATTTGGAGTCGTCCACATCGGTGTTGTCCACACCATCTTCCTCGCCTCCGGTGATTCCCAACTCAATCTCCAAAGTCATTTCCATTTTGCTCATGCGCTCCAGGTATTCCTTGCAGATTTCAATGTTTTCCTCAAGTGGTTCTTCGGAAAGGTCGATCATGTGTGAACTGAACAATGATTTACCGGTTTCTTTGTAATGTTTTTCACTCGCGTCCAAAAGCCCGTCGATCCAAGGCAACAATTTTTTGGCGCAGTGGTCTGTATGTAGAATTACGGTTGCTCCGTAGGCCTCGGCCAATTGGTGTACGTGTTTTGCACCTGCAACGGCTCCTAAAATCGCAGCTTTTTGGTTTTCGTTGGAAAGTCCTTTACCTGCGTTAAACTGGGCACCTCCGTTAGAGAATTGGATAATTACGGGGGAATTCAATGTAGCAGCGGTTTCCATTACGGCATTGATACTGTCAGAGCCGATTACGTTTACGGCCGGAAGCGCATATCCGTTCTCTTTTGCATGGTTGAAAATCGCCTGTACTTCATCACCGGTTGCAACACCGGGCTTGATATTGTGGGACATAGTTATATTGGTTTCGAATTAAATAGGGAACAAAAGTAATAAAATATTTGCTCTAGAAAGGATAATTGATCCCTATGTTGAAGACTGCCTGTTTAAAGCTGTAGCCATCGAACCAACGATCGGACCCGATTTTGGCGGGATTGTATGTTTTGAACCCTACATCCAACCTAAAAACAAAATAGGTAAAATCGTACCGTAGCCCAAGTCCTGTTCCCAATGCAATATCGCCCAGTGACGAAATCCCGTTAAATACGGCATCGGGATTGGTCTCGCTATCGAAGACGTTCCAAATGTTGCCAGCATCGGCAAAAAGAGCACCCTTTACATCACCGGCAATGGGGAACCTATATTCAAGGTTTAGGGCAAGTTTTAGGTTGGCCTCGTTAAAATCGTTAATGTTGTCCGTGCTGCCAGGTCCGAGCTCGTAAGCGTTCCAGGCGCGGTTGTCGTTAGATCCACCTGCAAAGTAGCTACGAACAAAGGGCACGTTGTCGGAATTTCCGTAGGGAATCGCCAAGCCGGAGAAACTCCTAAAAGCGATTACTTGTCCTCCTCCGATACTCCAATGGCGTATATAATCGAATTCTGTTTTTACGTATTGGGAGTAGGGAACCCCAAAAACAAGGTTTTGGTCATTGGGATTTTTGTTGAAAGGTATTACGTTGGTGAGCAATGAAAGCATGGCACCAGCGCTTTCAAGTTTTATGCGGTATTGGTAAAAATCGAGGTCGTTTATTCCCGACTTACTGTTTTTGGTATGGGTGAAATTACTGGCAAAAATAAGGTTGTTTTCCGTTAACCTTCTGCGTCTTTCATCAATGCTATTTACCAATTCTTTTTCCTCTGGACTCACAGGGATCGAATCATTCAAAACGTAACGTGCGAATTCATTTGCACCTGTGGGGATGTCCAGTCTAGGCTCTTCGTCCTCTTCTTGGTTTGGGTCAAAATAAGAAGTGTATCGTGGGTCATCTTGGAATTGGTCGGCAATGTTATCCAAATTGGAGAAGGTATTTCGGTAAACGTTGTAGAAATTATCTGGATTTACATTTCGGACAAATTCAACATTGAGTAGCTCTATGTTGTTTTTTAACCGTTCCGAAGGCGACCAATTGTAGGACAAAATGGAGTTCAGTGACTGTTTGTCCAAACCAATGTTCCGCTGAAAGTTGGTACCTACGGACAGTCGGCTTTGTGGAAGCATATAATAAGGTATGATGCGTTCCGTGCTGAACGGCAACCAAATCCGCGGAAAGGTGATGTTGATGTCCCCGCCGAGCTCCGAGGTGAATGTTTCATCCGATAGGGAGGCATCGCTTAACAAACCAATGGATCCCCTGGCCGAAATATTCAAAGTTTCTGCACCTCCAAAAACATTTCGTGTAATCACCGAAGCACTAAAGGCGGTGCCCACTTGTTGAATGTTGGAGTGGGTGACATCAAAATTTAGGTTTAAGGAGTATTTGGGCTTGGCGGCCAAGTATATGTTGGTTTCCAGTTCCGTTTGTGTGGAATCCGGTATAAACTCAATGTTGGGATACTTAAAAGTGTTCAGGTTGGTGATTTGCCTGTAGGTTCTTATCCTGTCCAAATCTCGGTAAACACTATCTTTTTCAAAGAAAATGGCATCGGCCAGTGCTTTGGGACGGTAGCGGAGCTTGTCTCTATAATAGATGTTGTAATTATCGTGTTGGATATGCTGTAAAGTATCCATGTCCCCGTTTACATCGTAATCTGCGTAAATGTTGATTTGTTTGTGGCGAGCCACCTTGTACGGCATGTTGGTATCGCTACTATCGTTTGAGCTCCTAAATTTTTTAATGTTCAATTGTACATCCATGAGCTGGTCGTCCGCAGCAAGGGTAGTATCCCTCAGAATACTGTAGTTGATGGAGCTTTCCTGAAAATTATATACCCCCGAATTTCTGAACAAGCTTGTTAACCGCTCTCGTTCCTTGGTAAATTTGTCCAAATCAAATTGTTCACCTTGCCTTACAAAACTTTGCCTAATTGCATTCTGGTATATGGAATCCAATTCTGGTGAGGTAATGTTTTTTTGTATGGTGTCCACAATGTAGGGCTTATTCAGGGTGATGTTATACTCAATACTTGCCTTTCTCTTTTTTTTGCTATCCACTATTTGATATTCCCCCGTATTGTTAAAATACCCTTTGCTATTGTAATAGGATTCCAGTTTTTTGAGGGATTTATTGGTCTCCGATGTATCTATAATAACAGGAGGTTCGCCAATTCTTTTCAAGAATTCACTATATCCTTTTACCAGAAATGATTCACTTAATCTGTTTACCTGTTTCCCAGAAAGCAAATTATTCAAGCGTTTTTCCCTTTTTTCTTTTCGGTGCAGCCAATCCTGGAATGATGAATCGGGGTTTTCCTTGGCAAGATTATAAAGGTTGAGTTTTAGCGGATAACCCAAAACACTACTGTTGGGTTTCTGTGAGATAAGTCCTTTTATTTCGCTGTTGCTTATTTTTTCGTCATCGACCAAAATGGTGTTTTTGGTGAGCAATAATTCATCCTCCCCGACCTTTTTTAAGGTATTGCAACCCAAAATGCTAAGCAAAAGCAACAATAACCCTATTTTTGCCCAGTTGCACGTTACACCAAAAGAACCATTCATAGAAGCCAAAAATACACGATTTAGATGGTTACAAAAAACCAAATTAAACTAGTTGTTAGCCTAAAGCAAAAAAAGTACCGATCTCAACATCGACTCTTTGTGGTCGAGGGGGAAAAGGTGGTGAATGAATTATTGCAGGCGGGAGCAAAACCATTTAAAGTTTTTGTTGATGATGCTGTATTGATGGGGAAATTTAAAGATGCCGATGTGGTCCCCTCCAAAATTTTGAAGCAAATGAGCAGTCTGACCCGCCCAAATGGCGTGTTGGGAGTTTTTTATATGACCGAATCCCAAAAGGATATTGTTGATGATTGGGTCGTGGTGCTGGATGCTGTTAGGGATCCCGGTAATTTAGGAACCATTATCCGGCTTTGTGATTGGTTTGGTGTAACACAGCTCGTCTGTTCGCCGGACACGGTAGATTGTTATAATCCTAAAGTATTACAGGCCACCATGGGTTCCATTGCTCGGGTGAACATTGTTTATGTTGATTTGGAAGATTATTTACAAAAAACAAATCTTCCTATTTATGGTGCTTACATGGAAGGCAAACCGGTTTATGAAGCTGATTTGGCGAAAAAGGGAGTTTTGGTAATGGGCAACGAAGCCAAAGGCATTTCTGACGAAGTGGGTCAATTCGTCACCAAAAGAATTTCCATTCCCCAATTTGGTGCTGCTACTGCCGAAAGCTTGAACGTAGCCACGGCAACTGCCATTCTGTTGAACGATATACGAAGGTAGTTTTTGGAACTTGAACTTGATGCCAGAAGTCAGGAGTCGGGAGTCCGATGCTCGATGTTGGGAGTTTGATGCTTGAACTTGACTTGAACTTATTGCATACTGCCACTCCGTTACTGGTTATTTAGTTGTTCCGTTATTGAATTTTGGATCAGGAGTTGGAAGTCAGAAGTCCGAAGTCGAATGCTGTCTTTTGGAATTTTATTCTTACTATTCAAACGTAAAATTGATGAAGATGCCCCGGGTGCGCATTGCGTTGATGTTCCCGGTCCAAGGACTGTTGGGATCCTCATCCGGGACCAATTCGTCCGTAAGGGCAAAAACACCTCGGATAGATGGTGTAAACTTAAAGTACTCGGTGTAAAAATCAATTCCAAAACCTAATTCGTACCCATACACATTTTGTTTCATCCGGAATTGTCCACTACTGTTATCATCTAGGCTATCCTCATTGCTCCCTAAATTGATGGAAGTGTACACTCCTCCAATAATAAAGGGTTTCCAGTTTCCAATTCTTCGGGTACTGGCCTTGATCAATAAAGGGAATCTTATGTAGGTTGAACGCACTTCGCGTAGCGCATCAACCTGGGAGGTAAAGCCTGGAAAACCAAGGGTTCTGGAAGTATAGAGCAGGCCAGGTTCAAAACGGGCATCCAAAAACTCATTGATTCTAAGTTCTCCGATCAATCCCACATTAAAACCAAAACTTTTGTCCACCAATATATCTTGGCCAATATTATCCTTGTATTCAAATTGAAAGTCGTATTGGTTAAACCCCAGATAATACCCCCAGTTCAAAAATTTCTTGTCCTCGTTCTGAAGGTTTAAAATGGGATCGCCGCCAAATTGGGCAATGGCAGGGGTGTTTGTTACTGCTAGAAGTCCAAAAAGGATAAGGAGATTTTTCATTAATCTATTTTGAAGCGACATAAATGGATGCTACACCCATGGTCTGTGGTTTGTTCTCTACTCCTATAAACCCAATTTTCTTCAAAATATTGTTGAAAGCCTCACCATGAGGGAAAACAGATGCCGATTCACTCAAATATTTGTAGGCCGACCTGTCCTTGGAAAAAAGTTTGCCTATAGTGGGCAAAACATACTTTGTATATATTTTATATCCTTGTTTAAAAGGGGTTTTGGTGGGGACGGAAGTTTCGAGAACTACAAAATGTCCCTTTGGTTTTAGTACCCGATAAATTTCTTCCAATCCTTTTTCCAGATTTTCAAAATTTCTTACCCCAAAGGCAACGGTGATCGCATCAAAGGAATTGTCATCAAATGGGAGGTTTTCGCTGTCTCCCACCACCATTTCAATGGTATCCTGCAATTTTTTGTTGGATACTTTGGTTTTGCCCACTTCCAACATGCCGGGAGATAGGTCCAGACCAACAATTTTTTTGGCCCCGGTATTAGCCATGGCAATGGCAAGATCGCCTGTGCCGGTGGCAATGTCCAAAATGGAATTTGGCGATTTGTCCTTTAAAAAAGCTACGATGCGCTTACGCCACTTAACATCGGTTCCAAAGGAAATAACGCGGTTAAGACCGTCGTAATTTCCAGATATATTATCGAACATTTGCCTAACCTGATCTTTTTTGCCAAGCTCGGATTCTTTATAGGGCGTCACCTTTTTCGACATCGCTTAAATTTGGTGGCAAATATACAACTTAGCTTAAGGGATGAAGACAAAATTATTTATGTAATTTTGCCCTCCAAAGGGATTTATTTCCCGTATTTGGTTAAAAGTATGGAGTTTACGTATTGCATACCGTTACCAGTATTGTTTGCAGCGTGCAAACTGAGGTTATTTAAGAACACATCCTATTCTAATCAATGAGAATCATTATTGCAGGTGCTGGTGAAGTTGGATTTCATTTGGCTAAATTATTGTCCTACGAAGCACAGGAAATTACTTTGATCGATACCGATAAGGAAAGATTATCGTATGCGGACAATCATTTGGATATTCGGGTGCTTCGGGGCGATGCTACATCTATCCAAGTATTGCAAGATGCGCAAGTCGATGGCTCTGATCTTGTAATCGCGGTAACAGCATCGGAAACTACCAACTTGACCCTTTGTGTACTTGCAAAACAATTGGGCTGCAAACGAACCATGGCCAGGATTTCCAATACGGAATTCATGGACAATCGAGATATTATCAAGTTTGAACAATTGGGAATTGATGAATTGATTTCCCCAGAGCGTTTGGCGGCTATGGAAATCCAGTTAATGCTCAATCAATCCGCCTTTAACGATACCTACCAGTTTGAAGAAGGATTGTTGACCATGTTCGGGGTAATACTGCCCAAAACCGCACCTTTTGTGGGTAAAATGGTGAAAGAAGCTGCCCGAATTTTTCCAGAACTCAATTTTATGCCCATTGCACTGCAGCGAAAAGGAACCCAATTTACTTTGATTCCAAGGGGTGATACCGTTTTTAAAGAAGGCGATCAGGTGTATTTCATCACTTCGGATAAGGGAGTGGAAGAGTTGTACAAGCTTTCGGGAATGCAGAAACAGGACATTAAAAATGTGATGATTCTTGGGGGCAGTAAAGTGGGTTACAAAACGGCAAGGGACCTCTGCAATAAAAAATTCAATGTAAAACTGATTGAAAAGAACAAGGAGAAAGCATTTGATATTGCGGATGAACTGCCCCATGCCCTTGTAATAAACGGGGATGGGCGTAATGTTGAACTTTTGGAAGAAGAAAACCTTGAGTCCATGGACGCCTTTATTGCCGTTACCGGGAACTCTGAAACCAATATCATGTCCTGTTTGGTAGCCAAGAGCAAAAAAATCAAAAAAACCATTGCATTGGTAGAGAATATGGACTATTTTCAATTGTCCCACTCCATCGGTGTGGATACCCTCATCAATAAAAAACTCCTTGCCGCCAACAGCATTTTTAGGTATATCCGAAAAGGGGAGGTGCTCGCCTTGACCCGTCTCAACAATTTAAATGCAGAAATTTTAGAGTTTGAAGTAAAGGCTACATCCTTGGTAAATGGTGAGTTGATCAGGGAGCTTAATTTCCCTAGAGAGGCAAGTATCGGTGGTGTTATACGGAACGGAGAGGGAATTATTGCGTTGGGTGATTTTAGGATTGCCAAAGGTGACAAGGTAGTGGTTTGCTGCTTGCCCAAAGCCATACCAAGGATAGAAAAGCTGTTCCTATAATGAAGCTCAATACACGAATCATTATCCATATCTTGGGGCTGTTGTTGCTTTGCAATGGTTCTTTTATGCTTTTAGCGGCAATTGCCAGTGGCATATATAAAGATGGTGCCACCATGGAAATTATGTTGGCTGCCATTGTGACCATGCTTTTTGGAATGATGGCCATGTTCTACACACGGGGCCATAAAAAGGAGGTCCAAAAGAAAGAAGGATATATCGTGGTGACATTCGGATGGATCGTAATGTCTATTTCTGGGATGTTGCCCTATCTTTTTTCCGGAGCAATACCCTCCATTACCGATGCTTTTTTTGAAACCATGTCGGGTTACACCACTACGGGAGCTTCAATATTAGATGATATAGAAGCCTTGCCCGAAGGAATTTTGCTCTGGCGGAGCCTTACCCATTGGATTGGGGGTATGGGAATTATTGTACTTGCCATTGCCATTTTACCGCTTTTGGGTATAGGTGGCATGCAATTGTTCGCCGCAGAAGCGCCTGGGCCTGGCGGGGATAAACTTCACCCAAGAATTACCGATACGGCTAAGAGACTTTGGTTGATTTATTTTGGATATACAGTGCTGGAAGCCCTGTTGCTAAAATTGGCTGGGATGACTTTTTTTGATGCCATTAACCACGCATTGGCCACTATGTCAACAGGAGGGTTTTCCACCAAAAATGCGAGTTTGGCCTTTTGGAACGATCAACCTTTGATTCAATACATTGTTATTCTTTTTATGTTTTTGGCGGGGAGTAATTTTGTGCTCAGCTATTTTGCGTTGACAGGAAAGGTACAACGCATCCTAAAGGATGAAGAGTTCAAGTACTATCTTGGTTTTGTGGTTGTTTTTACCATTGTTGTTGCCTTGGGTATTTATTTTAGGGCAGATGTGCCTATATCTGATTTTCATCCAATGGTACTGGGAGAAGTGGAAAGTACCATTAGGCACGGTTTGTTTCAGGTGGTTGCAGTGATTACCACAACGGGTTTTGTTTCTGCGGATTTTACCTCTTGGACCCCATTTTTGACCGTTTTCTTTTTTGGTTTAATGTTCCTCGGAGGCTCGGCGGGTTCAACAGCAGGAGGGATCAAGGTTATGCGACACCTATTGATTATCAAAAATGGTATTTTGGAATTTAAGAGGACCTTGCACCCAAATGCCATCATACCTGTTCGGTACAATCAAAAAACAGTTACAGAGCATATTGTTTACAATGTGATAGCTTTTTTTGTACTGTATATGCTGCTCTTTATTATAGGTTCGTTGGTGCTGGGTCTCTTGGGCTTGGATTTTGTATCGGCCGTTGGGGGTTCTGCTTCTTCGCTGGGCAATGTAGGTCCCGCTTTGGGCAGTTTAAACCCGGTCAGTAATTATAACAGTCTCCCTGCGGCTGGTAAATGGTGGTGTAGTTTTTTAATGCTTTTGGGGCGTTTGGAGCTGTTCACTGTTCTGATTTTGCTTACCCCATATTTCTGGAAAAAGACCTAATAAAAAAACCTCTTGAAGTAAACAAGAGGTTTCTAATTGATTAATTGTTAGATGCTGAAACAGGTTCAGTATGACATCTTAATATATTTAAAGCACGGCCTTAATTCGGGCAATGGCTTCTTTCAATTCTTTTTCTGATGCTGCATAGGATATACGAATGCAATTGGGGTTTCCGAAAGCTTCACCGGTAACTGTGGCCACATTGGCGTGCTCCAACAAATACAGTGAAAAATCTGAAGCATTGTTAATAGTGACACCGTTCAAGGTTTTTCCAAAGAAATCAGAAATATCGGGGAAAACATAAAATGCACCCTCGGGCACGTTGAGGTTAAATCCTTCTATTTCTCCCAAAAGCCCAAGTACAAGGTCTCTTCTTTCATGGAACTTGTCGATCATAAACTGGATCTTACTCACTGGGGCCTCCAATGCGGTGATTACGGCGCGCTGAGCAATGGCATTGGCACCACTGGTCACTTGTCCTTGTAATTTGGTGCAACCTTTGGCAATCCATTCCGGTGCGCCTATATACCCAATACGCCATCCCGTCATGGCAAAAGCTTTGGATACGCCGTTTACGGTAATGGTTCTGTCGTACATGCCATCAATACCGGCAATGCTAACGTGACCGCCTGCAAAGTTGATATGCTCGTAGATTTCATCTGAAACCACATAAATATTGGGGTGTTTTTTCAATACCTCGGCCAAACCTTCCAACTCTTCCTTGCTGTACACCGAACCACTGGGATTGCATGGTGAACTGAACCAAAGCATTTTGGTTTTTGGTGTAATGGCCGCTTCCAATTGCTCGGGTGTCATTTTAAAATCGGTGTCGATTTGTGTAAGAACCTCTACGGGAACTCCTTCGGCCAATTTTACGATGTCGCTGTAGCTTACCCAATATGGAGCGGGCAGAATTACTTCATCACCAGGATTAAGAACCACCATGGCCACATTAAACAGCGATTGCTTCGCTCCCGTGGATACCACAATTTGGTTTAAACCATAATCAAGATTGTTATCTCTTTTGAATTTATTCGAAATTGCGGTTTTTAGCTCTGCATACCCATCAACAGGGGTGTAGCTGCTATAATTCTCGTCGATGGCCTGCTTTGCGGCATCTTTGATAAAATCAGGAATGTTGAAGTCGGGTTCCCCCAAGCTCAAACCTATAATATCCTTTCCTTCATTTCGTAATTCCCGTGCTTTGGCAGCCATGGCCAAAGTTGCTGACGTGGACATGTTCTTGATCCTGTCAGATAAGTGGTTGCTCATTGGTACTTCGTTTTTTACTGATATTGAAGCGCAGGTTTTTTACCTAGCTCTTTTAAGTGTTTGAAGTGCGAAATTATAGCTTTTCTGGTAGTTTTATATTCGTGATATGGCAAATTGAACTCCTGAGCAGTCTGTTTCACAATTTTGGAAATATTTGTGTAATGTATGTGGCTGATGTTCGGGAAGATATGATGTTCCACCTGATGGTTCAATCCTCCGGTAAACCAGTTTACAATTCTGTTTTTAGTACCAAAATTCACCGTGGTGAACAATTGGTGAATGGCCCAAGTGTTCTTCATGTTTCCTTCTTTATCAGGCAGTGGGGTTTCTGCATGGTCCACAATGTGAGCCAATTGGAAAACCACACTCAGAATCACTCCTGCAACGTAGTGCATAATAAAGAACCCAAGCAATACTTGCCACCAGGCAATGTCAACAAAAACCAACGGGAGAACAATCCAAATGGTTATATAGATTACTTTTGTTATAACCAATGTGCTCCAGTTAATTACTGGATTGGGTAGTTTTCCGTAGCTTAATTTCCGCTTCATATAACGGTACATTTGTTGGAAATCCGTGGTTATTGCCCAATTAAAGGTCAATAGGCCATAAAGCAAAATGGAATAGTAATGTTGAAATTTATGATGCTTTCTCCACTCGGCATGTTTGGAGAATCTTAAGATTCTTCCAGCTTCCATGTCCTCGTCGTGTTCGTGTATGTTTGTGTACGTATGGTGCAGTACATTGTGCTGAACTTGCCAGTTGTAAACATTACCGGCCAAAATGTAGATGCTGCTTCCCATGAGTTTGTTTACCCATTTTTTGTTGGAGTAAGCACCATGGTTTCCATCGTGCATTACGTTCATTCCAACACCGGCCATTCCAACGCCCATGGTAATGGAAAGTAGTAAATAGCCCCAGAAAGGGAGGTTTAAGGTTAACATCAAAAAGTAGGGGGTCAAAAAAATGGCAAACATCACAATGGTTTTCAAGTGAAGTTTCCAGTTACCGGTTTTCTTGAGGTTGTTTTCTTTGAAGTATTCGTTTACTCTCTTGTTAAGTGTCCTAAAAAATTGTGCGGAATCTCTTCTTGAAAACCGGATGGTATTTTTATCCATAAAAAATATTTTTTACAAAGGTAACTAAAATGCTTTTTTAGAGTCACAACGTTTTGTTAGAACGGTGTTAAGGTCTATAAAAGTATTAATTTTGACAAAAATAACGTTTGGAACATGAAAGCGGAACTCATCTTTAAATATTTTACGACACTCAACGACGAGCAAAAGCAACAGTTCATAAAGTTGGAGGCGTTGTACCAAGACTGGAACCAGAAGATCAATGTGGTTTCCAGAAAGGATATAGATGAGCTCTATTTGCGCCATGTTCTTCATTCTGTAGGTATAGCAAAGGTTCAAGTGTTTAACGAAGGTGCCCATATCTTGGATGTGGGAACGGGCGGAGGCTTTCCGGGCATTCCCTTGGCCATCTTATTTCCAAACGTAAAATTTACCCTTGTTGATGCAATCGGTAAAAAAATAAAAGTTGTTAATGAGGTGGTGGAAGGACTCGGATTGAAGAATGTTGAAGCCCATCACTCCCGTGTGGAGGAAATTCCCGGACAATATGATTTTATTGTAAGCAGGGCAGTGGCTGCGATGCCAACATTTGTGCACTGGACCAAGGGAAAAATTAAGAAGGATTCAGCACACCAGCGAAAAAATGGCATACTTTATCTAAAAGGTGGAGACCTTACGGAAGAGTTAAAGGGTTATGAAACTGTTCAAATCTTTGACTTAAACGAGTATTTTGAAGAGGATTTTTTCGAGACCAAAAAAGTAGTGTACTTGCCCCAGAAGTTTAAGGGGTAATCAAATACTGTACATTCTTTTATATACCAATCTACACTTTCTGGCATAGTCCTTGGCATATTGCCATAATTGCTCGTACTTTTTAATCGCCGATTTCACCCACGTATTGAATCTAACTGCCATAACTAACTGATTTAGTAATATAAAATTAAATAGATTACGTTTAATTTACAATTAGTTAACGTTAATTTTACATTTAAATTGTGGGTTGACCTCCTTTGAGGCTTTCTATTGAGATAACTTTCTTGTTCGTGTGTTGATATATAAGTGTTTACTTATACAGGTCGTTTGTGTCGGCTTCGGCAATATCAACAAAAAGTTGTCCCATTTTGGCACAGATTAGGTTAAAGAACACCTCGCCTTTCTCCTTGCTGGCCTTGCTGGGGTCACCTACACCGGTATCCTCGCTTATTTTGGACCAAGGACGTTCTGTCCAAGCCCATCCTTCGGAAAAGGCCTTTATTTTGTTCTTGAATTCCTTGCCTTCTCCCCAATCTTCTTTGGGCAATACCAATTCAGGGGTTAAATGCAGAATAAGGCTGGTCTCCATCTCATCGGCATGGTCGCCCGGATTCTCAAACATTCCAGATTCACTACCAAGTTTGAACCAATTCGTAACGCAAAGGAACATATCTGGAAAAAGTAGCCCTAACTCTCTGATAATGGCCTTCCAATTGTTGCCGCCATGACTATTTAGGATCATGAATTTTTTTATACCCTGACGATTCAAAACTGTGAGAATATCTTTTAAAATCGCAAATTGTGTACTGGGGTTTAAGTTCATGTCCAGGTAAATGTCGGATTGCCCGGTGTTCACCCCAAAGGGAATGGTAGGCAATACAATTATCTTGCTCCCTTGTTCCCAAGCAATCTTGGCCGATTCTTCGGCAATGCACGAGCCTTCGATCACATCGGTTGCATAGGGGAGGTGGTAGTTGTGCGCTTCGGTGGCGCCCCAAGGTAATATGGCAAGGTCAATAGATTCGTCTTTTAGATGTTTCCAGTTGGTTTCAGCCAAAATATAAGGTCTGGGCATGAGTGTTTTAAGTTAGGTTAAACAAAAAAGCCGTCATTTTGTAACGACGGCCTTTAAAATAGGTGTTTTTTGTTTTATCCCAAAAATGGATATCTATAATCCTCTGGGGTCACAAAAGTTTCCTTGATCAATCTAGGGGAAACCCATCTCAGAAGGTTTTGCATAGATCCCGCCTTGTCGTTGGTCCCCGATGCCCTTGCACCGCCAAAAGGTTGTTGCCCTACAACGGCCCCGGTGGGCTTGTCGTTGATGTAAAAATTCCCAGCGGCATTCTGCAAAGCTTTCGTAGCCTCGTCAATAGAGTATCGGTCTCCGGACAGTACAGCTCCAGTTAAGCCATACTCCGATGTTCCATCCACTAACTTTAAAGTCTCGCTCCAATCCTTGTCCTCATAAACGTAAACGGTGACCACGGGGCCAAAGAGTTCGGTGTACATAGTCTCATACTTTGGATTAGTGGTCAAAATCACGGTGGGTTCAATAAAGTATCCTTTGGATTTATCGTAATTGCCCCCGGCGATTACTTCAGCGTCGTCATCTGACTTTGCTTTATCAATATATTTAGCCAATTTATCAAAAGAACCTTCGTGGATCACAGCAGTAATAAAATTACTCATGTCCTCTGGAGAACCTGGTTTATTAAAGGAAGCAATGTCCTTCTTTACCAACTCCAAAATTTCATCGGCAGTGGATTTGGGCAGATATACTCTGGAGGCCGCACTGCATTTTTGCCCTTGGAACTCAAAAGCGCCCCTGCTGATGGCTGTGGCCACCTGTTGGGGTTTTGCTGTTGGGTGGGCAATTATGAAATCCTTTCCGCCCGTTTCGCCAACAATCCTGGGGTATGTTTTGTACTTGTGGATATTGTTTCCGATCTGTTTCCAAAGATTTTTAAAAACATCGGTAGAACCGGTAAAATGTATTCCAGTAAAGTCCGGGCTGTCCAACACCGTGTCCGAAATCATGACCGGGTCTCCGTAAACTACGTTGATCACCCCATCGGGCAGTCCAGCTTCCTTGAGCACATCAACAATCACTTTTGCGGAATAAATTTGGCTGTCGCTTGGTTTCCATACCACCACGTTGCCCATCATAGCGGCACTGGTGGGAAGATTCCCTGCAATGGCCGTGAAGTTGAACGGGGTGATGGCATATACAAAACCTTCCAGCGGACGGTATTCCACGCGATTCCATACTCCTTCGGAAGATTCTGGTTGTTCGCTGTATATCTGGGACATATATTCTACGTTGAAGCGAAGGAAGTCCACAATCTCGCAGGCAGAATCAATCTCGGCTTGATAAATATTTTTGGACTGGGCCAACATGGTGGCAGCGTTCATTTTTTGACGGTAAGGTCCAGCAATTAGTTCGGCTGCCTTTAAAAAAATGGCACAGCGTTGTTCCCAGGTCAAATTGGACCAAGCATCTCTGGCCTCCAAACAATTGGCGATGGCCTTTTCAACGTGTGTTTTCTCGGCAAGGTGATATTGTCCAATTATATGCTTGTGGTCGTGGGGAGGGGACAGGGGCTTGGTATTGCCCGTTTTTATTTCCTCGCTTCCAATGTAAAGTGGAATGTCCACATTATCATTGTAAAATGCGTTATATTGTTTTAGTACTTCTTCTCGTTCAGGTGAACCTGGAGCATAGCTCAGTACAGGTTCGTTATATGCAGTTGGAACTTGAAAAAATCCTTTTCCCATAGAAATGTTTTTTAGAGTTGTACAATTCTATCAAAGGTAATGAAACAGGGACCGAAAATAAAATGATGCCAATTAGTTTATGGCGAAGGGCGCTGCAAACTTAAACGTGGGAATTTCGACCTCGAACTCTTCTGCATTGGTAAAGTTGACCATGCGATAATGGCCGCGCATGGCTCCTACGGGTGATGCCAAGAGGCAACCTGAGCTGTACGTATGCGATTTGCCCGGTTTTATTACTGGTTTTCTGCCAATGACACCTTCTCCGTCAATGGTCTCCATGTCCTTGAGGGCGTCAAATACATCCCAGTGTCTGGCAGTGAGCTGAACAGTGTCCTTGCTTAGGTTCTCTATGGTGATGGTGTAGCCAAACGCATAGTGCACCTTGTAGTTTTTAAAGAAAGTTCCTTCGAAAGAAGTGCGTACCGATATTTTAATTCCTTTGGTTACCTGTGTAAACATAACTATCAATAGGTTAAACCGCTTCCCGCAAACGTGACAATGATCGTAAAAAAGGCCAAGATCATAAATACCGTGTTCAGAAAGATGTATTTTACAATGGTTTTAAATCTTCCTTGTCCGTAAAATTTTCGCATGGCCTTGTATAGGTATATTGCAAAAATCAACAGAAAGATTCCTGAGCTGTTTATATTGAATATGGTATCCAATGTGAGGCTAAGGATGAGCAAGATAAACAAGAGGGACTGATTGTGGAAACTAAAAATAAGATGATCGGTGTAGGTATAATTTTTTCTGATGTAAACCAACCAAATGAAGACTGTGAACACCGGCATAAAGAAAAATATAACGAAAGGAAGTTTGGATATGGTACTATTTACCCAGCTCCCCGGTTCTTTTATTGCCCTTAAAATACTGTTTGCGGAGTTAAATGCCATTCTATTGGTCCAGGTATTGCCTATGTTGTATCTGGTTTCAGCTTCTTCAAAGTTAAAAAGGGTGTCTTTTTTGATCACATGCCCAAAAAACTCTACTTTTTTGGAAAACCCGCCTATGCCCGATTCTTTTTCGAGATCTTTAAAGTATCCCGTTGGGTCGGCGTCCATAAAGGAGTCTTTCTTTTTTACTTTTTGTTGTGCCCCGTTCACAAAAACGCCCAAAGAATCCAAGTATTTTAATTGCTGGGAAAGCTCGGGGTCTTCCGCTTTAATCGAATCAAATTTTTGCATGCCGACCAAAACCCCGGGATTTACCTTTTTTAAGGAATCTAGGGCTTTTTGTGCCTTTCTGGATTGCTTTTCGAGGGCAACACTGTCTACTTCAAGATCTCCGGAGTCCATATCGAATTTAAATGGAGAGCCATCATAAATATTGCCGTCAAAATTTTTGGCTGCTTGGTCCAGATTGGTAAAATTGGAGTTGTAGGTGAACATCAAAAAATAGAGAAAGGCCAAACTCAACAAAAACCGGAAAGGGTTGGTGTAGGTTATCCTTTTGCCATTTACGTAGTCCTTTGTAATTCTTCCTGGTCTGAGTAAAAGGGCAGAAAGTGTTTTTAAAAGTTTGGAATCGTAATTGATGAGGCCCGAGAAAAACTCGTCGATAAAGTCTTTGAGGGTTAATTTCTTGGTACTATTGGCCTGTGAACAATTAGGGCAGTACTTGTCGCTTATGTCAAGCGGGTGCCCACAGTTAAGGCATTTTACGCCCCTAAACTTTAGTTCGTAGCGACCTTTGGTGATCAAACCATCTTTTTTCCCCATACCTTTTTTAAGGATTTAGGGCTAAAGATAATTAATTACTGATATTCCTTGAGTTTACGGACCCTATACCTATTATACTATCGTGCATGTCCCCAAAATCTCTGTAATAAACCAAGATCAGGTAGTTGTTCTCCGTAAAGTGGAAGTTGCCACTCACCAGGTTGGGTTCAATGGTACCATCTTCCCTT
Source organism: Allomuricauda sp. TY007 (assembly GCF_010468565.1). Taxonomy (GTDB): domain Bacteria; phylum Bacteroidota; class Bacteroidia; order Flavobacteriales; family Flavobacteriaceae; genus Flagellimonas. The sequence continues at coordinate 74,693 of NZ_WUEG01000004.1, read as the reverse complement.
TGTACAACATACTTATAGTTGTAAAAGCCCTGTTTCATCATTAAAGTAGCTTCAAATTTTCCAGTGGATTCGTTGAATGTCATTCTGTTCTCATCGCCCAGTGCATAATTGTTGAACTTTCCGATCACATAAACATTATCGAGCCCTATTTGGTTGGTATAGGGCAGGCTAAAATGGACCTTGGAGTATTCGGCCTCTCTGGAAACATCTTCTCCTTGAAGCGTCCTAACCACAAAATCGCCATTAATATCTGGAAAGTAGGTGTATTCTTTGTCGTACCGGTATTCGTTGGTGAACAAATAATGGTGGTACACATCCCTCATTTCAATATTGGATATGGCAAAGCTGGGGGAGCGAAGGTCTTTGGTGTCGAAGTTTAGGTATTCGTTGCCGCCAAAAAAACTGGTTTCCTCGTTGTATTTGTAAACCAGCTCCGTACCAATGGTGAATTGGGGTTTAATGTTGTATAATGCCGTGGGCCAATGATGGTTTTGTATAATGGCTACTTTTACCTCCTTTTTTGGGTTGACCACGTTAAAAGAAGCTGTGTTGATGGTAAACTGTACCACCTGCTTTGTATTGATGAAGTTAAAATCCCGAGATCTTTTTACAGTGCCTGCAACGGAAACGGCATCCCGATATACCACAAACCTTCTGGAGAATTGAAGATCACCATAACTGTTATAGATTTCCAGAACAAAATTGCCACTCACGGTTAATTTAACATTGTTGTTGGGGATAGTGAGCCGGTAATTGGAATAGGGCTGTAGGGTGGTATAGCTGTTTTCGTAGTCAATAATTCGTTGGTTGTCCGCCCCGGATAGGTATTGGGATTTTAGTAATTGGGATGGGGTCCAATCGTAATCACAATGTACAATCTTGTAATAATAATCTTGTTCGTTGGCAGTGAGGTCATCAAACTCCAAAGTCATTGATTCTCCGAGTTGTATCACAGGAAATTGATCTTCGGTAGGACCTTTAAAAACCACTGATTTTATGTTTTCCGGTGGATTTACTTCAACCATAACTTGTCCAAAAGCCGGAGTGGCCGCCAAACCTAAAAGAGTCAATATAAAGGTAAAACGCATCAAGGGCATAATTTTAGGGTAAAGGTAAACAAAAAGTATGCCTGGGGAATTAAGCTCGGCATAAACCCAATTTTATGGTTAATTATTATGAAAACAATCCTTTTAGTGCTAAATTTGCGTCCGATTTTGATAACAAAAGGTCTACAACAATATGTCTAAAGACATCCGGATTAGAAAGGGGTTGAATATCAACCTCGTCGGGGCGGCAGAGCAGACTATTTCCAAAGCTGTTACCAGTAACGTATACGCCCTAAACCTAGATGATTTCCACGGAATCACTCCAAAAATGTTGATAAAACAAGGGGAAGAGATAAAAGCGGGCGAACCCCTCTTTTATAACAAGAACAACGAAGACATGCACTTTGTTTCCCCGGTAAGCGGAGAGCTAGTGGAAATTGTTAGGGGGGCAAGAAGAAGAATCTTAACATTAAAGATCCTTGCTGACAAAGAACAAAATTATGTTATAAATAAGGTGCCGGATTTGGATACGGCAAATGGTGAGGCCATTAAATCCTATCTTTTACAGTGTGGAGGATGGCCGTTCATAAAACAAAGACCTTATGATGTGATTGCCGACCCAAGCGCAACGCCGAAAGCGATATTTGTTTCGGCATACGCTACGGCGCCCTTGGCAGCAGACCCTGACTTTATCCTAAAGGATAAAGAACAGGAGATTCAAGCAGCGATAATGGGTCTTAGCAAGCTTACACCGGGTAAAATCCATGTATCTATCGGAAAATCGAGCAGATCGCCTTTCAATGATATTAAAGGAATAGAACTGCACAAAATCTCCGGCCCCCATCCAGCAGGCTTGGTGGGTACGCAAATCAATAAGATTGACCCCGTAAACAAAGGTGAAGTGGTCTGGACGTTGTCTCCACAGGACCTTGTAATGTTGGGTGAGCTGTTGTTGACCGGTAAGTTCAATGCGGAGCGTATTGTGGCATTGGCTGGATCTGTTATTAAGGAGCCAAAGTACTATAAGACCAAAATTGGAGCTGAAATCTCTACTTTTTTATATGCAAGTGGTGTAAAGGAAGATAGGTTTAGGTTGATAAACGGTGATGTGCTTACAGGTACTAAAACCAGTACCGAGGGACATCTTGGCTTTTACAATAATACGGTTACTGCGATTCCAGAAGGGGACGATTACGAATTTTTTGGGTGGAACAAACCAGTATTCAATAAAATTTCGTCTACAAGGGCATTGACCTTTTCTTGGCTGCAGCCCAACAAGAAATACGATTTGGATACCAATACCAATGGAGAGCACAGGGCTTTTGTGGTAACAGGTAGGTACGAAGAGGTTTTTCCTCTGGACATATACCCACTTCAACTTTTGAAGGCCTGTATGGTAAAAGATTTGGATGAAATGGAGCAATTGGGACTTTACGAAGTGGCTCCCGAGGATTTCTCCTTGACAGAATTCATATGCATATCAAAACAACCGCACCAACAAATAATCAGGGAAGGATTGGATTTGTTGCAAAAAGAACTTGGATAATATGGGCATGAAAGAAAAATTACATCAGTTAAAACTTAAGTATCAGGGTAAAAAAATGGCCCCTGCCTTTAATGCACTGCATACTTTTCTTTACACACCGAACGAAACAACCCATTCTGGGTCGCATGTTCGGGCTGCAGACGATTTAAAACGTACCATGAACACCGTGATCATGGCCTTGGTACCTTGCTTGCTTTTTGGAATGTTCAATGCAGGATATCAACACTATTCCGCGATCAATGGTTTTCCAGAGAACTTTGATCTGTTCGAGCACTTTTTAACATGGGATAACTTTTTGGTAGGGATCACCACCATTTTACCTTTGGTAATTGTGTCCTACGGTGTAGGTTTGGCCATTGAATTTTTGTTCGCCGTAATCAAGGGACATGAAGTGGAAGAAGGATATTTGGTAACAGGTATGTTGGTTCCATTGATCGTACCTGTAGATACCCCACTTTGGATGTTGACCATCGCCGTGGCCTTTGGTGTTGTTATCGGTAAAGAGGTTTTTGGTGGTACCGGAATGAATATATTGAACCCTGCACTGACCATACGTGCATTTTTGTTCTTCGCCTATCCAACATGGATGAGTGGAGATAAAGTATGGGTTCACGAAGCTGTGGAAAGAGCTGGAACTGCAGATGCTATTTCAGGAGAAACTATCCTTGGCTCATTGGCCCAAGGTTCGGACTATAGTTATTCATTGGCCGATATGTTCTACGGATTTATCCCTGGCTCGGTTGGGGAAACATCGACCTTGTTGATTATATTGGGTGGCCTTTTCTTGGTTTTCTCCAAAATAGCCTCATGGCGTATCATGTTGAGTGCCGTGTTGGGTTCCTTGGCCATGGGATTGATTTTTAATGGAATTGTTGAATATCAATTGATTCCTGAATACAGTAAATTCTATACCTTAATGAGTTTCCCTTACTGGCAACATTTGTTGGTAGGAGGTTTGGCCTTTGGTATCGTATTTATGGCAACCGACCCTGTTACGGGCGCTCAGACCAATAAAGGAAAATGGTACTACGGATTCTTTATCGGATTCCTGTCCGTAATGATCCGGGTGTTCAACCCAGGATACCCAGAAGGTGTATTCTTGGCCATCTTGTTGATGAACGTATTCGCACCTACCATTGATCACTATGTGGTAAGAGGCAACATTAAAAAGAGATTGAAACGATTTAAGACAGCAACCATATATCCAAAAGCATCGGATGAGGTTGATTCATTAAAAACGGAAACAGCTTAATTATGGCAATCAATACAGAAAAAAATAGCTACACTGTAATCTTTGCAGTCTTAATGGTTATTGTTGTGGGATCGCTACTAGCTTTTGTTGCATCTGGCCTTAAACCAAGGATTGATGAGAACGAGCGCTTCGAAAAGCAACAAAACATCCTATATGCCATGGGAGTTAATCAAAATGAGGGAGATGGAGATGTTTCCTTTGTGCCAACAACTACAGTTGAAGAGCAATTTTCCAAATTCATAACTTCCCAATTGGTATTGGAAGGTTCCGAAGCAGTGGAAAAAGAGAATGCCTACCTAATCGATGTACAGAAAGAAATAGCTAAAGCCAAAAATGGGGAGAAGGCGGAACTTCCTTTGTTGATCGGTGAAAAAGACGGGGAAAAATTCTATATTATCCCTATGTACGGTAAAGGACTTTGGGACGCGATTTGGGGATATATTTCCTTGGATGAGAATATGGAAATAAAAGGAGTCTTTTTTGATCATAAGGGAGAAACTCCTGGACTGGGTTCTAACATTAACCAACGCTTTTTTATGGACGACTTCAAGGGAGAATCTGTAATGGATGGCAATACCTATGCAGGAGTTAACGTAGCAAAAGGGAATAACGATCCTTTGAACAACGATAAAGAAGATAACGCAGTAGATGCTTTGGCCGGTGCTACCATTACGGGTAATGGGGTAACCGCAATGATCAAAGAGAGCCTGAAGCTTTACAAACCTTATTTACAAACTATTAGATCCAATTAATATGGCGCTACTATCAAAAAAAGATGCAAATCTGATAAAAGACCCGTTAGCGGACAACAACCCTATCACTATTCAGGTGTTGGGTATCTGTTCCGCCTTGGCAATTACTGCGGAGCTAAAAGCTTCGGTGGTAATGGCAATATCCGTATTGTTTGTAATGGGAGTAGGTAATGTGGTAATTTCGCTCATACGAAATATTATTCCATCAAAAATTAGGATCATTGTACAGTTGGTCGTGGTTGCCGCCTTGGTAATCATTGTGGATCAAGTATTAAAGGCTTTTGCCTACGACCTAAGTAAAACCCTATCAGTATTTATTGGACTTATTATCACTAACTGTATCATTATGGGACGTTTTGAGGCATTTGCACTAGGAAACGGCCCCCGCAGAGCTTTTCTTGATGGAATAGGAAACGCGCTGGGATATGGATTAATTCTGGTCATAGTAGGTTTCTTTAGGGAGCTATTGGGGTCGGGAACCCTGTTCGGTATAAAAGTATTGGGAGACCCCATCGCAAAAACTGGATTGTACTCTATTGGCTACGAAAACAATGGATTTATGATCATACCGCCCGCGGCATTGATTGTAGTGGGAGTCATTATTTGGGTGCAACGCTCCAGAAATAGAGCATTAATTGAAGAAGCATAAACTAAGGAAGCATGTTAGAGCATTTAGAACTATTTTTTAGATCAATCTTCGTAGACAATATGGTGTTTGCGGTCTTTTTGGGAATGTGTTCCTACTTGGCCGTATCCAAAAAGGTTTCTACAGCTGTAGGATTGGGAGCTGCCGTAATATTCGTATTGGGCGTTACCGTGCCCTTAAACTGGTTGTTGGATAAATATTTGCTGCAAGATGGAGCCTTGGTTTGGTTAGGCCCGGAATACGCCGATTACGACCTTAGTTTCCTATCGTTCATTCTATTTATTGCAACCATTGCCACAATGGTGCAGTTGGTGGAGATCGTGGTAGAGAAATTTTCGCCATCACTATACAACTCCTTGGGTATTTTCTTGCCTTTGATTGCGGTAAACTGTGCCATCTTGGGTGGTTCCTTGTTTATGCAGACAAGGGATATCCCAAATATTGGGTTGGCCTTGAATTACGGGGTAAGTTCAGGAATTGGATGGTTCCTAGCTATTTTGACCATTGCAGCCATTCGCGAAAAGATTAGATATTCCAACGTGCCCGCACCACTACGTGGCTTGGGAATCACTTTTATAATCACAGGTTTAATGGGAATCGGTTTCCAAAGCTTTGGAGGTATGCTCACAGGAGACAACGAACCACCAGAGGAAACCCAAAACACAACCGTTGAGGCCCAAGAAGCCCAAGAAGAAAAAGAAATTAAAAAAGAGATTGAGGACAAGGAAAAAGCAGTCTCTTATAACGAAGCCATAAACAGATAGAAGATGATATTAGCCGCAAGTACCGGGGGTACTATTCTAATTACCGTAGTAGCATTTCTTGTTTTGTTGTTAGTCTTAGTGGCACTATTGCTGTTCACTAAGGAGAAACTATCCCCATCCGGTCCTGTAACGATTACCATTAATGGTGAAAAAGAGTTGGAAGTAGGCTCGGGAGGCTCCCTGTTGTCTACCCTGGGTAACCAAAAAATATTTTTGCCATCCGCTTGTGGTGGAGGTGGAACCTGTATTCAGTGCGAATGCCACGTACTTTCAGGTGGGGGTGAAGCATTGCCTACCGAGACGCCACACTTTTCCAAAAAAGAGTTGAGCGAGGGCGCTCGTTTGGCCTGCCAGGTTAAGGTAAAGCAGGATATGGAAATTACCATTCCCGAGGAGGTGTTCGGTATTAAAAAATGGAATGCCAAAGTGGTGCGTAACTATAACGTGGCCTCTTTCATCAAGGAATTTGTAGTTGAGATTCCAGAGGAAATGAACTACAAAGCAGGAGGATACATCCAGATTGAGATTCCGCCTTGCGAAGTAAAATATTCCGATATCGATATTACAGCTCACCCAGAAGAGCACGAAACTCCGGACAAATTTCAAGCGGAGTGGGATAAGTTCAACCTATGGCCATTGGTCATGAAAAATCCCGAAACCGAAGAAAGAGCCTATTCCATGGCTTCTTACCCTGCAGAGGGAAGGGAAATTATGTTGAATGTCCGTATCGCGACCCCACCATGGGATCGTTCCAAAAACGGATGGATGGACGTAAATCCAGGTATTGCCTCTTCTTATATTTTTAGTTTGAAAAAAGGCGACCCCGTGACCATTTCAGGGCCATTTGGTGAGTTCTTTATCAATGAATCCGATGCCGAAATGCTTTACGTGGGAGGTGGTGCCGGAATGGCTCCAATGCGTTCGCACTTGTACCACTTGTTCAAAACTTTGAAAACCGATAGAAAAGTGACCTATTGGTATGGTGGACGTTCCAAAAGGGAGTTGTTCTACATCGACCATTTTAAGCAATTGGAAAAAGAATTCCCCAACTTCAAGTTTTACATGGCGCTTTCAGAACCATTGGAAGAGGACAATTGGAAGGTGAAGAAAGACATCAATGATGAAGAAGGAGATGGTTTTGTCGGGTTTATTCACAACTGTGTTATCGATAACTATTTAAACCATCATGAAACGCCAGAGGATATAGAACTATATTTCTGTGGACCACCTTTGATGAACAAAGCCGTTCAGAAAATGGGAGAGGATTTTGGTATTCCGGATGAGAATATCAGGTTCGACGACTTTGGTGGATAGAACCAAAAATTGATTATCACCTCGAGCATTGTCGAGAGGTATGAATAAAACCAAACCGATGCTCGTGCATCGGTTTTTTTGTTAGCTATGGGAAGAGAATTAACAGAACAGGAACTGCATAATTTGGCCATGAACATTGTAGGGCGTGAGCTGGAGGCCGATGGTTTTGAATTTATGGCCATTAACAGCAAGCTCAAAAAGAATCCACAGTATGTATGCCTAAAAGAAAAAGTGCTGCATTTTATAGTGGTTAGGAATGTGGAATTCCCCCTAAACCCAAGGGAGTACGATGAAGAATTGATGCTTACCGTAAAGAATCACGCTGAGAAATTCGAGGCCAGAACCTATTTTGCAGGTGTTGGACTCTCTAATGCATCAGATAGGACAGAACCCCTTTACTTGGATGAAGAATATGTAGTGGACTATCAAGGTTTAATTGAAATATAAATGAAGTATAAAGTATTGTTTTTAGGATTGGTCGTACTTTTTTTAAACTGTACGCCAAAGGAACACGTCAAAAACCAGAATTGGGGCAATGCATTGGGCACCACCTATTCCATTATTTACATTGCTGATGAGGAATTGGACTATCAACAGGAGATAGATTCCGTTTTTCAAGTGCTGAACCAATCCATGTCCACCTATATTCCCTCATCCGATATTTCCAAGATCAATGCGGGGGACTCCACTATTGTTGTGGATGATATGTTCAAAGAGGTATTTGAAGTTTCAAGTAAGGTTCACAAAGCTTCAAACGGCTATTTTGACCCCACTGTGGGTGTTTTGGCCAATGCATGGGGATTTGGTCCGGGTGAGCAATTAGAGCTCGATAGCTTGCGTGTGGATAGCTTATTGGGTTACGTAGGATGGGAAAAGGTAAAGATGAACGCGGATAATACCATTACAAAGGCCCATCCGTCTATCCGTTTTGATTTTAATGCCGTTGCCAAAGGGTATGCCATAGACCGGTTGGGAGCCATGCTGGATGAAAAGGGCATCAAAAACTATTTGGTGGAAGTTGGAGGAGAGGTCCTCGCCAAGGGAACCAACCTAGATTCGGGCAAACAATGGTCCGTTGGTATAGATGATCCACAGGCGGAAACCGGTCGTCAGTTAAAACAAATTGTTTCCTTGAAAGATGTAGCGATGGCCTCATCTGGTAATTACCGAAAGTTTCGGGTAGATCCTGAAACAGGGAAGAAGTATGTGCATACCATCAACCCAAAAACAGGATATACCAAAAATTCCAATGTGCTGGCCACAAGTGTTGTGGCAAAAACTTGTGCTGTTGCCGATGCGTTTGCCACTACCTTTATGGCGATGGATTTGGAAGATTCCAAACAAGTGCTTGAAAATCATGAGGAGTTGGAAGCCTACATCATCTATTTGGATGAAAATGGGGAGACACAGGAATTTTTTACGCCGGGTTTTGGGGCCTTAATCAAGAAGTGATCATTTTTTGACCACTGGAATAATTTCACCTTTCGCCAATCTGTACTTTTCAACCATTTCCTTTGAAAGCTTTTTTGTATAATCCACCTCTTCAACTACAAATCCAATACTGCGAAGCTTGTCAAAATAATCTCGTCCGTATATCCGTACATGATCATACTGACCAAAAATACGGGCACGCTCCTTTTTGTCGGTAATGGAATCATCCTCAAAAGTTTTTTCACGATCTAAGTCTTGCGGAATTTGAAATATGCCCCATCCGCCTGGTTTCATTACACGATAGAGCTCTTGCATGGCCTTGGTGTGATTGGGAATATGTTCCAAAACGTGGTTGCATAGGATTACATCAAAAGAATCATCTTGAAAGGGTAGGTTGCAGATATCCGCTTTCACATCCGCCAAAGGCGAATTGAGGTCAGTGGTGGTGTAATCCAAATTATCCAGTTTTTTAAAGCGTTTGTAAAAGGCTTGTTCCGGGGCAAAGTGAAGCAGCTTTAGTGGTTTCGTGAAGAAATCTGTTTCGTTTTTCAGGTACAGCCATAGTAATCGATGCCTTTCCAGCGATAGGGTAGAAGGGGAAAGTACATTTTCTCTCGGGTTCTCATAACCATAAGGCAAAAATTTCCTGAATGATTTGCCGTCAATCGGGTCGGTATATGTGTTTCCCTTTAGGGAAAAGGCAATCAATGGGCGTACCCAATAGCTTAATCGGATAAGTAAGGGTCTGGGAATTAGATTAAGGAAGTATTTAAATAGTTTTGACACGAATTACATGAGTTTTCTCTAAAACTTATAAAGGCACATTATTTGTGGGTAGCATTGAATTTGAAATCCTGAAAATTAAGGTGAATTATATTATCTAGACACGAATCGCACAAATTTTCACTGATCTAATCATAATACTACTCTTTTATAGGTAAAACTATCTTCTCCAAAGTCTGCTTCACATGGCACCGCTTCACTGAATCCTTTGCTGAGCTCATTATGGATAAGGATACATAGACCAATAACAAAGTAGGGCTCATTTTAATATAGGATTTGGGACATCTATTTTCGGGAAATAAGTGCAATTAGTGTCAAAGATATTTGTATGCATCTGACACGAATCGCACAAATTTTCACTGATCTAATCATAATACTACTCTTTTATAGGTAAAACTATCTTCTCCAAAATTTACAATTAGACCTAACTTCATTTTTGATGCTGCCAAATAGTTTAAAGTTTGTTTTATATGATTACTGCTAATTTTTTCTACTGCTTTAAGTTCTAAAATGATTTTATCATCCACTACAAAATCAGCATAGTAGTGATGCCTTAACTTTTTGCCTTTGTAAATGATATCGAATTTAGCTTCCTTTTGATATGGAACCCCATTGGATTTTAATTCAATTTCAAGAGCATCGCTATAAACTGCTTCGTTGAATCCTCTACCAAGTTCGTTATGAATATCCATGCATAAACCGATGATAAAGTAAGACTCATTTTTATAAATGATTTGGGACATTTATTTGAGTAATTGGTGAAATTCGTGTCAATATAAAGATTGTTGAACACTAAAGCACCAATTTCTTACTACGGAATTCTTCCTCTTCATCGCTGGTAATGCCCAGGGCATCATAAATATATTGATAGGTGGATAGCAGTTCAGGTTTACCATCCACTAGGGCGACATCGTGCTCAAAGTGTGCACTTGGTTTGCCATCGGCAGTAAGTATGGTCCAACCATCCTTTAATTGTTTTATGCGTTTTGTACCCATATTGATCATAGGTTCTATAGCGACAACCATACCGTTGACAAACTTTTTGCCACGACCTCTTTTACCATAGTTGGGCATTTGTGGGTCTTCGTGGAGTTCCCGTCCCAAACCATGGCCTACCAATTCACGTACCACACCGTACCCATGGTCTTCACAGTATTTTTGAATGGCATAGCCAACATCACCTACGCGGTTACCCAGTTTAAACTCCCTTATGCCTATGTAAAGCGATTCTTTGGTGACTTTGAGCAGTTTTTTGGTTTCTTCCGCAACTTCACCCACTTCAAAAGTATAGGCATGGTCTCCGTGGAAACCATTTTTAACGGCTCCACAATCCACGGAAACAATGTCGCCTTCCTTTAAGGGTTCAGTACCCGGTATGCCATGCACCACTTGGGCATTTGGACTCCAGTTTAAGGTGTTTGGAAAGTCGTACATGCCCAAAAAGCCAGGTACGGCTCCCTGTTCCCGAATAAATTCTTCAGCCATTTTATCCAGTTTTAATGGATTGGCACCGGGCTTTATTTCCTTGGCCAATAGGCCCAAAGTTTTGGATACTACCAAAGCACTCTCGCGCATCAACTCAATTTCTTCAGCTGTTTTTACTTGAATCATAGCCGCAAAGATAAATTGATTCTGGGGATTTTAAGGAATGTTTGTCTACACCAATGGTTTTTGGGTCATTAATTCTGGTTGTGGAACGCCTAATAATTTAAGAATGGTAGGAGCGATATCGCCTAAAACGCCACTTTTCACCTCTTTTACATCCTTGTCCACCAAAATAAGTGGAACTGGGTTCGTGGTGTGTGCTGTGTTGGGGCTACCATCTGGGTTTATCATGGTGTCGCAGTTTCCATGATCCGCAATTACAATGGTGGAATAGCCGTTTTCCAAGCCAGCGGTTATCACATCTTTGGCACATTGGTCAACGGTTTCACAGGCTTTTATGGCGGCCTCCATAACTCCGGTGTGCCCAACCATATCCGGATTGGCAAAGTTGAGGCATACAAAGTCCGCTTCTCCTTTCTTTAATTCAGGGATAATGGCATCGCGAATGTCGTAAGCGCTCATTTCGGGTTGAAGGTCGTAGGTAGCTACTTTGGGGGAAGGGCAAAGAATACGCTCTTCACCATCAAAAGGCTCTTCACGCCCTCCGTTGAAGAAAAAGGTAACGTGTGGATACTTTTCGGTTTCGGCAATACGGATTTGCTTCTTGCCATTTTTGGCAAGGGTCTCGCCCAAGGTATCTTTTATGTTCTCTTTGTTGAATATGATTTTGATTCCTTTGAATGAATCATCGTAATTCGTCATGGTAACATAGTACAGATCCATTTTGTGCATGTTCTGTTCATGGAAATCCTGTTGACTCAAAGCTTGCGTCAGCTCACGGCCACGGTCTGTCCTAAAATTGAAGAAGATGATTACATCCCCATCTTGGATTTTGGCAAGGGGCTCATTATTGGCATCGGTCAAAACCAACGGTTTAATGAATTCATCCGTAACACCGTTATCATAACTTTTTTGCATGGCCTCGCCAATATGCTGTGTTTTTTCCCCTGCTGCATTTACAACTACATCATAAGCCATTTTTACTCGCTCCCATCTTTTGTCACGGTCCATGGCGTAATACCTACCAATAACTGTGGCCAATTGGGTCTTTTTGTCGGAGCAGTAATTATCAAGATCCACCAAAAAGCCTTTACCACTTTTTGGGTCTACATCCCGACCATCGGTAAAAGCGTGTACAAAAGCGTTTTCCACGCCGCTTTCGTCGGCAGCTTTGATCAAGGCCTTTAGGTGGTCGATGTGGCTATGCACCCCGCCATCGCTCACCAAGCCTAAAAAGTGGACCGGTTTATTGTTGGCTTTGGCATATTCAAAAGCATCTTGGAGTACTTTTTCTTTTTTTAAGGTATCTTCTTTTACGGCTTTGTTGATCTTGGCCAAATCTTGGTACACGATTCTTCCCGCGCCAAGGTTCATGTGTCCTACCTCACTGTTTCCCATCTGTCCCTCGGGTAGGCCAACGTTCATTCCGTCAGTATGCAGATCCGCATTGGGGTATTTTGTGTATAGTGAATCAATAAATGGAGTGTTGGCTTTTTCAATTGCCGAAACTTTTGGATCTGGAGATTTTCCCCAACCATCCAAAATCATTAGAATAACCTTTTTGTTCATAGTGAAAAATTGAATTACAAAAATAAAATGATCTGCTTGGATGCCCTAGTTTTTTGCTAAAATTCTAATTATGAACTTGTTAATAATTTTATGTTAAAAATGAAGAATTGTTAAAATTTAGTTATTTAACTGTTAATCGTGTAACATCCAAGCTTGGCGAGAGTCTATTTTTATAACAAGTAAATTCATTAATCAAAAACAATTCATCATGAAAAAAACAATTTTCACAGTGGCTGCATTTTCAATGTTGGCCCTAAGCGGCGTTTCTGCCAACGAACTCAAAACAAACGATTTTGGAACCTCCGTTGAAATGGTAAACCCGGATGAGCTCAGCAGTTTTTGCAAGGCTGTAATGCAGGGCGATGTTGAGACGGTTAAAAAATTCATTGAACTTGGAGAGGATGTCAACCAAAAATCCTTGGGCAAAGCCCCTATCCATTATGCGGCCCGTTACAACAAAGTTGAAGTTTTAAAAGTGCTCATTGCAAATGGCGCAGACCTTAAAAAACGATGTGACGGTGGTATGACCGCCATGAAATATGCCAAATTGTCCAACGCCACCGAAGCACAGGCCGTGTTGGAAGCTGCTATGAAAAAATAGAAAAGGGGTTTATTCCAATGAAAAAGGGCGCATCCAATGGATGGGCCCTTTGTTCATTTCATATATTAGTGTTCTTGCAAAAGAGTGTGGCCCTCTTGACTTAAAATTCAAACCCGGTAAAAGCTCGGTACAAAAATGCATATAGGGCCATAACCAGCATGACCGCGCAAAATATAGAATACCCTTTTAAAAAGAGCACTACAAAGCTAGGTTTGCAATCGTCAAATGCCTCTAAATAGAGGTCTTTAAAATGTAATAGTGTTCCCATATGTTCTCTCTTTTTATTCCATAACAAAAAGATTAAGAGAAACTTAGTAGGATTTGGGCTGTTTACCCAAAGGTACGGAAATTAAGCCAATCTCCTTTTTTAATCGATAAACCACCAATTCTATCGACCTGAATATTTTTGGATGGCTTCCTTTATCTTTTCAATACGGTTTTCGGGGTCGGGGTGGGTACTCTGGAACTCGGGAACCCTGTTGGGGCCTGCGGCCGCTTTCAATACTTTCATGACCTCTATCATCTCATTGGGGTCGTACCCGGACGCTATCATAAATAATACGCCGAGTTCATCACTCTCCAATTCGTCGCCCCTACCATTGGTTAAAAGGGTGTTTTGGCCAATGCCTGCAACCAAACCGCCCATATCGCCACCGACCGAGGCACCCGTGGCCAAGGTTTGCCAAAAATTGCTTTCGGCAATACGTTCGGCAGAATGTCTGCCGATCACATGGCCGATCTCATGGCCCAAGACACCGGCAAGTTGTGGTTCGTTGAGTTGGGAGAACAGGGCATAAGTGATAAAAATCTGTCCACCGGGCAGCGCAAAGGCATTGATGGTGCGGTCGTCCGCCAAAAGATGAAATTCGTATTGATAAGGGGTTTCCTTGGCCACACTACTTTGCACCAGTTTGTTGCCCACGGCGTCCACCAAAGCCTGCATACGTTCGTCCGGATAGAGTCCCCCGTGTTGCTGCGCCATTTCCGGGGCAGCTTGCAGACCAATGGCAATCTCCTGTTCCGTGGTCATGTCTATGTTCTGGGTTCTGCCCGTATAGGGATTTTCTTCTTGGTTGCTGCACCTACGAATAAACGCAAAAGCAACAATGGCCAAACCGATCAGGATGCGTATCCTCCAATTTCCTCTTCCGATTCTCATGGGCTAATGTACTGGTAAGTTGAAGATACAAAAAAACCGTTATAGCAGTACAGGGTTTATGTCCAAGATATTGTCCTGAACGTAGGTTCTTATAAAACCAGCGGTAAAATGTTCTTTGCCCAGAAACCTTTCTTGTTGCATCAACTTTAAAATGTTGAGCTTACGGTAGGCCGTTAGCATGGGAATGGATATGGGCGCATAACTGTAATGCCAGGGCTCGTACTTAAACCCTCTTCTTCTTGGGTTGTTGGTGTAGACAAGATAGAACCCGTACTTTGTCGAGTTTTCGTCCAACCAAAGTTTGAGTCCTTCGAAAGGACCGCCCGCCTCAAATTTTTCGGAATCCAGCACATCGCCCGATACTTTGGGGAATCCATCAATAATATCGATGTCGGTGCCCCAATGGTGCCTGCTCGTTCCCGGAATGGTGGAATATTCAATAATCTTGTCAATAGCCTCCAAAGGGGCCATACCTTCTTCGGTATAGCTTAGATATTTGCGTTCCCAAATGCGTTCTTGGTGGTAAAAATCCCTGAAACTGGATACTATTTTAATATCAAAACCATCAGAATAGGCCGCTTTTTTCATTTCTAAAAAGGACTTGTACGCCTCTTCTTTTAGGTTGATGCCCTCGCCAAAGAGTTCAATGTCCGCTTTGCCCATGAGCTCGGCCGTGGAGTAATCCGGACCATAAAAATTGGGTAAAATGGGAGGAATGGTGCAGGCCAGCCCTGATGCAGAAGCAGTTTTAATGAAAGCCCTTCTTTTCATAAAAGAAATTTTTCACCAAGTTAAGAAGTATTTTTAATTGAAAAAGCATTCCCCGATGCCATTGTAGGGGTGTGAAATTGTCTTTCCCATGAAAACGGGAATCCAAATAATTGAGTTTTTGTGTTAAAGTAGAAATGAAAAAGGTGATTGCTATCGGTCCAAGAAAAGGAAACCGGAATATTCCAGTTCCAGATCATCCAAGGTAACCAAGTAAAAATAAACACCTTCGGGCAGACCGGATGCTTGGTTGGTGATCAAGGTTCCTGTGTTTGCAAGGCCGTAAAACTCGTTGGTGTAGTTTATTTTCTCAAAAACCTTTTGTCCGTATCGGTTAAAAATACGCAAACTGTTGTTCGGTGATTCCTCCATGCCGTCAATCACCAAAAAATCGTTGGTGCCATCTCCGTTCGGACTCAAAAAGTAGTTGCCCAAGGTAGGGTTTTCCACGGCAAAGGTATCCGTGGGCAGGGGAATGGTACCAAAGGTAATGGCGGCATAATCGCTGGGCACAAAGGTTTCGGAAGTTACAAACCCCTGCGTAAGGTCGCCACTAATGGCCGAGTTGCCGATGATCACCCATTGGTTGGACGATTTGCTCCATCCCACCACAATAATGGATTCCAAAGTGGCATTGGGAATGGTGCCCAAAGCACTCCTCGTGTTCCATGAAATGGTCACTTGTGCGGGCACATCGCTTTGGAGGATCCAAAATTCGCGATCGGTAACGGTTCCTATGTCCTGTACTTTTTCTTCGGTGTCAAAACTTTCCAAAATAGAGGAGGGAGCGGAGGGGTCCTCAAAAAAATAGGCGCATACGGCCAAAGGGGTGGTGCTTTGTGAGTTTAATGTTAAAGGTCTGAGCTGCTCCGGGTCGCCCACAGGGAAGGAAAATACATCGCGGTTGTTAATGGCGGCAAAGCCCGTTACTTTGGATGCATCGCTTTCTCCGGTGAAAAAACCTTGGTCCATAAAACTGAGGTTCACCGCAGGTATGTTGGTCGGGGTCAGGAAATTGCCATCAATAAAATTGATGTTGTTCCGAACCATGATGGGATTTTGTAAAAACACGTTGCTGTCCATCATAATCTCCGTGTCCCAAAGGGTTGGGGGAATGCTTCCCGAAACAATGATGGCGCGATTGCCATAAAAACCGACCAGTCCATTGGTTTGGTCAAAGTTGGCATCGTTGATAAAATCGGTGTGAAGACCGATGTTGGCATTGTTGTGCACAGCAAAGTTGCCACTGTTGTACAGCCCGCTTTGGGCCACCCCAAAGCTGACCGATAACAAAAATGCTATGTGGAGGAGGGGTTTCAATTGTTAGTTTTGAGATTTTTCCAACAACATGGTTTTAATTTCCTTCATTTCAGCTTTCAATGAATCCAACTCCTTGGATAAATTCTCGTTGTCAGATTGAAGATTCTCGATTTTTTTCTCCTGCTCAATGGTGTGAAGGAAAAGTTCTTCGATTTTTTCAAGTTGAGCCATTGAGGATTCTGTTAAATAATATTTACCTGCAGCTTTAATTTCGTTAGCTGACTTTATGCCTGGTAAATGGTTGTTCTGCCTGATGAATGCTTCTATTTCATCCAAGTTTCTAAATCTGTATTCATTGTTTAAGCTAGAATACCCGTTGAAATATTTTTGGAATACGAAGTCAGGGACATCTAATATGGTTCCATTTGAAATAAAATCACCAGTTGTGGATACATCATTTGTGAAAACAGGGTTTATTTTGCTACCATCGATAGCGGCTCCCGCAGCTATATCAGCATTAACAATTGTTCCGTCAGCAATCTTAGAAGAATTAACCGCTCCGGGTTCAATTACTGTTGCATCGATTGGCCCCGTTACATCGCCAGCTAGGTTTGTTGTCGATATTTCATTGGTCCCACTGATGTTTATTCCTAAGCCTGCTGTGTAGGTAACAATATCAGGGACATCGATTGTGAAGTCAGGGTAAGCTCCTCCTATCGTTACATTTCCATTCCCACCATCGATAAGAGTAACAGTTTGATCAGGAGCATCATTGGTAATAAGAAAATCTTGTCCGATTTGCGAGACAGATAATCCAAGTCCTGTAGTTGTAATATTTTGTATTTCGTTTGTTGGGTCAAAATCTTGATCTCTAACGTCTACAAGCGCCCCCGTTCCTCCTGATATCAAAATTTCTACCGATTCGTTTGGTATTCCATTTCCACCAATACTTAAGTTTTGTTCATCCGTATTAATATATCCACTAAGGTCAATTGGTGTTGGAGTGGGATCTCCACTTAGCGTAAGTATATTGCTGGTAAGCTCTAAATCTTGTTCATCTGTATTGTCCAAATAGCCGGCAAGGTTCACAGGTGATGCAGTTGGGTCGTTGCTGATACTTAGCTGGTCACTTGCCAGGCTGAGGCTTTGTAGTTCATTGGTGTCATTGTTCGTGTACCCGCTGAGATCGACAGGCGTTGCCGTGGGGTCCCCAGTTAGGGTTAGGTTGTCTCCGTTCAGTTCCAAATCCTGTTCGTCAGTATTGTCAAGATATCCGCTAAGGTTAACGGGGGACGCAGTTGGGTCATTGCTGATACTTAGCTGGTCGCTTGCCAGGCTAAGGCTTTGTAGTTCATTGGTGTCATTGTTCGTGTACCCGCTGAGGTCGATAGGCGTTGCCGTGGGGTCCCCAGTTAGGGTTAGGTTGTCTCCGTTCAGTTCCAAATCCTGCTCATCAGTATTGTCAAGGTATCCGCTAAGGTTAACGGGTGATACAGTTGGGTCGTTGCTGATACTTAGCTGGTCGCTTGTCAGGCTTAGGCTTTGGAGTTCGTTCTCGGGGTTAGTATCTAAATCAGCAGCATCTGAGGAGGCAATCGCGCCCTCCAAATATTGCAAATTCACCGCATCCAAAGGAGCTGTTGGGTCAGCCAAATTAATGAGCCTATTTCCATCTAAATCAACATTGTCTTCCGCTGCCCCAAAACCACTCAGTGGAATGTTTCCTTTTTCGAGTTTTTCATTGGTGACATTTCCGTCAAGTATTTTTTCGGTTGTCACGGCATCATCTGCCAATTCAGAAGTATCAATTCCTCCATCTGTAACATCTAAGGTATACGGGTCGTCTTGGGTTCCTAAACCAAATCGTTCTAAAGAACCGTTTGGGGTAGCATCGAAAACCTCATTCCCTACAATACTGTCCAGTTGGGTATTTAAAAGGTCGGAGCGGTTTACAAAGTTCCATGAGCTGCCATTCCACATAAAAAGGTCACCTTCGTTAGTTCCAGATTGCAATTTACCAAAGGTAACGGCTTGATTTACTATGTGTCTGGTGTCAACAACGCTGCCTTGGATCTTATCCCCGTTTACGGCTCCAGTTTCAATATTGGCCCCTGTAATTCGGTTTACTTCAAAATTGTAATTGATGCTTTCATCCGGGTTAGTTGTTTCGGTAATTATAATGGTATTGTCCCTTGCATTGGGGTCGATCTGTCGCAAGGAATCCGCTCGGGTACTGGTTGTAAAAGAGTTGTCCAGCGCTTCGCAGATATTGATCCACTCCGTTCCGTTGTAATAATGCAGGCACTCTTGGTCGGTATTGTACACCACGGCACCTTGCAGCGGGCTAATGTTGTTCATTTGTGCATCGGTTACCCGGGTAATCACCAAAACACGGGAGGTGCTCTGTAGTTCCAAAATAGAGGATGGATCCAGGTTTTGTGGGTTATCACCGATTTTTACCTGCGCGCTCAGCGAGTTGATTACAAGCAGGCCCATGATCAAGTAGACTATTGAAGTTTTCACAGTGTTTGTTATTTGAGGATTTTCCAAACGTAAAAGGCAAAACTAAACTTATGTTTTAATTTTTTTAATAAATACCGTCAAAACACGGAATTCACGGGTGAATGGAATCCACTTTGGCATATTTTTACTATGTGCGATGATGCAGAATTAACAAAAGTTTAGAACCGCTTAATTTTTTATATCATCTTCATAAGTTTTCTTTAACTTGTAATAAACACGTAGAAATGAAAAATGCTTTTTTGATATTGTTCTCTTTGCTTGTGTCCGGCTGGTCCATAGCACAGGATTCGCGCCAAATGCTCAGGGGCAAGGTGCTGTACAGGAGTTCCAATGTCCCTAACGAGAACGTTATCAATTCCACCAGTGGTATAGCTACCATTACCGACGATAACGGAGAGTTTATGATAGCGGTAAAGGAGGGCGATCAGTTGGTGTTTACCGCCGTAAACTATCAATTGGAGGTAGTCACCGTTACCCCCGAAATATTGGCGAACAACCGTTTGGTGGTCGAAGTGGACGAAAAAGTACAAGAACTGGACGAGGTTGTGGTGACCCCCGAAAACCAAGAAAGATTCCTTCAGGTAAAAAATGAGGACTTTAAAGAGTTCAATTATGAGATTGATAGGGGAACCGAGGTGGAAAACATTGCCAATTCCCAAATAACACGGGGTATGAAGCATGGCCTCAATTTTGTAAACATCTTCAAGGCGCTGTTTAAGCCACAGGAGGTCAACGGACAGCAAAGAGCACCGCTTAAGGTGAGCGAAGTGCTCCGACATGTGTACGACGACGAATTTTTTGTAGTGGACCTAAAGTTGCCACAGGACAAAATAGATGCTTTTCTATTGTATTGTGATGATAAAATACCTTCCCAGATACTGCTCCGAAAAGAAAACGAATTTCAGTTGATTGATTTTCTGGTGACCCAAAGCAAGGACTTTTTGGCAACTTTGGAAGAGGAATGAAACGATTTTTTCTTGTTTTGGTTTGTTTTGCTGCCCATCGGGGCTTTTCCCAAGAAACAGATAGCAAAGTGCTACAAGGAAAAGTTACCAGTACCGATAAGGACGTGGTTGGCGTGGTGGTCCAAAACACTTCCACAAAAGACGCCGTTATTACCGATATTGATGGGAATTTTGCCATTAGGGTGCGCTTAAACGATACGCTGGTGTTTTCCGCCGTTCATTTTTTGAAAAAATCCCTGCCCGTTACCGAAACGCTGTACCAATCCAACTTTGTGGAGGTTCCCATGCAGGAATTCGTAAACCAATTAAAAGAAGTAGTGGTGACTCCCTACAATTTAACCGGGGATCTAAGCCGCGATGTGGATAGGGTCACCTTCGAAAAGGCTGTGAGCGCAGAAGCCATGAACTTGCCCAATGCCCATAGGCGTGTGCCGACACAGAGCGAGCGGAAGCTGCAACAGGCCACGGCAGGAAAGTTTAATGTGGGGATGCTATTGAGCCCCCCTTTAGATCCCATTATCAATGCCATAACGGGACGTACCAAAATGTTGAAGAACAGGGTAAAAGTGGATAAGACCTACGCCCAAACGCAACGCGTACAAGGTTTTTATGCGGATTCCCTTTTTTTGACAACGCTTAAAATCCCCATGGATAAAATTGATGATTTCATGTATTTCTGTGAGGTGGACGAAGCTTTTCAGGCGGCGGTGGAATCTCAGGATAAATTAAGGATATGGGATGTAATGATAGAAAAAAGCCGTGCTTACCGCGAAAACAATGATTTGGATTGATTTTTTGGGAGTAGGATGTCGGATGTCGGATGTCGGATGTCGGGTGCCTGGAGCCTGGAGTCTAGAATCTATTTTCTAAAATCTAGAGTCTTACGTCTTATGTCAGTTTATGCAGTCAGCAGTAACCTTGCCTTTGCTGTATGGTCTTGATTCTTGAACTTGATGTTTGAGCTTGAACTTGGGTTTGTCGTTTGAGCTTGATACTTGAGCTTGAACTAGTGACATTGAGCACCTGCCAGAAGACACGAATTTCACGAATCGCCACGAATACCTTTGCTCTTGAACTTGATGTTTGAACTTGAGCTTGGGTTTGTCCGATGTCAGTTCGCAGTAAGCAGTAGGCAGTATGCTGTAACCTTAGCCTTTGTTGTATGTTCTTGAGCTTGATGTTTGAGTTTGAGTTTGAGTTTGAGTTTGAACTTGAACTTGAACTTGAACTTGAAAGTAAATAGTTTGGCAGGTAAATTGCAGAAAGCTTCATAAAACTGTAACATTGTCGCACAATTAAAGTCTAATAACACATGATGAAACTGAAAAAAGCAAGAATGATGGTATTACCTTTGGTAATGTTATTGTTCTTGTCTTTCTCATCCGCCCATAAATTCTACGTAAGCGTTACCAATATAGCCTACTCAGAGGAGGATAGCGCTTTCCAGATCACCAGTCGGATATTTATAGATGACCTCGACAAACTCCTTAAGGAACGCTATGGCATCGAGGCCAAGCTGGCTACCCCGAACGAGTCCAAGGTCGCCGATGAATATATCGAAAAATATTTCCGATCAAAGTTTGTAGTGGAGTTCGATGGAGAGCCCGTTCTCTATAATTTTTTGGGCAAACGGTATGATAACGATGTGGTCATCTGTTATTTGGAAATTACCAATGTTGATTTATCCAACGTAAAAACCATGTCCGTGCAGAACGAGCTGCTTACGGATTTGTTCGACGAACAGAAAAACGTGGTCCATGTGAAGTGGAAAAACAACAAAAAAAGCTTTGTACTCATCAGGGAGAAGAATAAAGGAATGTTAAACTTATGACGTATTCTTAACAATTGGTTAAAATATGTTATTTTTCACAGCTATAAAATCAGATAGAAAATGAACAGATTCAAGTATTGCTTAGCTTCCGTATTGTTCCTTTTTGGAGCCGTGGTCATGGCGCAAGAAGAGGGAGACGTTAAAGAAGAGCGGGAGCCCGGACATTACAACCAAAGTAAATTTAAACAATTGTACGAGGAGTTTTCAACTCCAAACACATACCGGTCCGCTTCAGGTGCGCCCGGTCCCGATTATTATCAGCAACAGGCGGATTATGTAATGGACATTCACCTAGATGATAAAAATGCAAAGATCAGCGGTGAGGAGACCATTACGTACCATAACAATTCCCCGGACGATTTGGAATTTCTTTGGGTACAATTAGATCAAAATGTACGTGCCAAAGATTCAAAATCACCCTTGCGCGATGGTAACGGCGTGAACATTGCCTATACGGCGGACAATTTCGCGCAAACCTACATCAGCGAGCCATTCGATGGTGGTTTTAATATTGAGTCGGTTACCGATGATAGCGGAAAACCGTTGTCCTATACCATCAACCAGACCATGATGCGTATCAATATTCCAGAAGCACTTAAAAGTGGGGAAAAGATTTCTTTCTCCATTAAATGGTGGTACAATATTCCTGATCATACCGTAAACAGGGCACGCTCAGGATATGAGTATTTTCCAAAAGATGGAAACCGTGCCTACGTAATTGCACAATTCTTCCCAAGAATGGCTGTTTACAGTGATGTGGAAGGATGGCAAAACCATCAGTTCTGGGGTAGCGGAGAGTTCGCACTGCCATTTGGTAATTATGATGTGAGCATTACCGTTCCTGCAGACCATATTTTGGATGCTACTGGTGAGCTTCAAAACCGTGATGAGGTTTTTTCCAAAGAAATGATGAAGCGCTACAAGCAGGCCAAAAAATCGTACGACAAGCCAGTACTTATTGTAACCCAAGAAGAAGCGGAAGCTGCCGAAAAAGGTTTCGCTACCGATACCAAAACTTGGAAGTTCAAGGCAACCAATGTTAGGGATTACGCTTTTGCAACATCCAGAAAGTTTATCTGGGACATGCAAGCCGTTAAAATTGGAAGCAAAGATGTAATGGCCGTATCCATGTATCCTAAAGAAGGTAACCCACTTTGGGAAGAGCAATCTACCAAAGCGGTTGCACAAACCTTAAAAACATACTCAAAACACACATTTGATTACCCGTACCACAAAGCCATCTCCGTACATGCCAAAAACCAAGGAATGGAATACCCGATGATCTGCTGGAACTACGGACGTCCAAACGAGGATGGCACGTATTCCGATAGGGTTAAATACGGAATGATCAGTGTGATCATCCATGAAGTTGGTCACAACTTCTTCCCAATGATCGTAAACTCCGATGAGCGTCAGTGGGGATGGATGGACGAAGGTTTGGATACCTTTATGCAATATCTGGCCGAGCAAGAGTTTGGAAAGAACAACCCAGAAGTTATCGCTCCTAACGAAAAATACCCATCAAGAAGAGGGGAAGCCGCTAAAATAGTTCCTTACATGGCAGGTGATCAAAGTTATATTTCACCCATCATGTCAAATCCGGAAAACGTGTATCAACTAGGTCCAAATGCCTATGGCAAACCAGCAACTGCTCTAAACATTCTTAGGGAAACTGTAATGGGTGAGGAATTGTTCGATCATGCATTCAAAACCTACGCACAACGTTGGATGTTCAAGCACCCGACCCCAGAAGATTTCTTCCGTACCATGGAAGATGCTTCCGCAGTGGATTTGGATTGGTATTGGAGAGGATGGTTCTACACCACTGACTATGTTGACATAGGCGTAAAGGGCGTTAAAAAATACTACGTGTCCAACAAGCCCACCAAGGAAATGGAAAAATACATGGCCGACAGGAACCTTACCGAAGCCGACCTTCCACCATTGGTATACTTGGCCGAAGAGGACAGCGAGGATTTTTCTCCAGAGCTAAAAGGAAAATCCCCGACCGAGACTTCCCAGAACCTTAAGGAATTTATGATGGACAACATGACCGAGGCCGAAAGAGCCCAGGTTAAAGAGCCAAAGTATTTTTATGAAATCACTTTTGATAAGCCAGGAGGTATTCCCATGCCTTTGATCGTGGAGTACACTTACGCGGATGGTACCACGGAGAATGTTACTTATCCTCCAGAAATTTGGAGAAAGAACGATGCCGAGGTAAAAAGAGTGATGGCTACCGAGAAAGAATTGGTGGGAATTGTAGTAGATCCAAAATTGGAAACCGCGGATATTGATACCACTAATAACGCTTGGCCCAAGAAAGAGGAAAAATCGGACTTTGATAAGTTCAAGGAAAACATCAAAGGAGACCAATAGTATTAAAAACTATGTTAAGAGCCTCGTTATTTAACGGGGCTTTTTTTATTTTGAAACCAAGTTCTGATTATATTTGTGGCATGCAATTTCTATTCATTAGCGGAGCTGAGATTTTTTTCATCCTATTCATCGTGGTGATGGTATTTGGAGCGGACAAGATTCCTGGCATAGCCAAGGGGCTCGGTAAAGGAATGCGTCAACTCAAAGACGCCACGGACGATATTAAGCGTGAAATCCAAAAGACCACTGATGTGGACACGGACTTCACCAAAAATATCCGTAAGGAAATCGATGATGTGAAAAAGAACGTGAACGAAGTTTCCGGCTCCATCAAACGAGACCTCAACAAGAAATAGATTCCTATGTTGGATAAATTGCTCAGATGGGATAGGGACGCTTTTGTTTATCTCAATGGTCTGGGCATAGAGAGGTACGATATGTTTTGGTCCACCGTGACCAATATCACTACTTGGATTCCCCTTTTTATCCTCTTTCTAGTATTGTTTTTCCTGAAATTTTCTAAAAGGGAAGCTTTTTACAAATTTTTGACGGTTGTGGGTCTGGCAATTTTTATTGCCCTCATCACACATTGGACCAAAATTTCGGTGGCTAGGTTAAGACCGAATAATGTGGAAGAAATCAATACCCTGATACGTATTTTAAAAACCCCAACAGACTATAGTTTTTTCTCGGGCCATGCCTCCAGCTCGTTTTCCATAACCATGTTGGTGTTCCTTTTTCTTCGGCAAAAAGTGAAATGGGCCATACTCTTTTTTATTTGGCCCATATTGTTTGCCATGAGCCGAATTTATGTGGGGGTACATTTCCCTATCGACATTCTAGTGGGTATGGTGGTAGGTTTACTGTCCGGATGGCTCTTTTATTGGCTGTACCAACGTTTTATAGCACCCTACTCAATGTCAGTCCATCCCTAATTGGAAGTAAAACGGTTTCCACTCTCGGGTCATTTTTTAATTTTTGATTGTATTCCAATAGTGCGGCAGTAGCCTTGTCCGATTTCTGTATGGGTTCGACCACCTTTCCGGACCAGAGTACATTGTCCGATAGAATCACACTGCCCGGATTTGTTTTTTTGATCGCCGCCTCAAAATAAGCATCGTAGTTCACCTTTTGGGCATCAATAAAAACAAGGTCAAAAGAGGGTTCCAATGTTGGAATAACCTCTAATGCATCCCCAATATGTTGTTTAATTTGAGGGCCGAACCCACTTCTGTCAAAATACTTCCGCTGCATTTCATAAAGTTCCTCGTTTACCTCAATGGTGTGCAATTCCCCCTCTTTTTGAAGCCCCTCTGCCAAACACAAAGCCGAATATCCCGTATAAGTGCCTATCTCCAAGATATATTTGGGATTGATGATTTTGGACAACATACTCAAAACCCGACCCTGAAAATGCCCTGTAATCATTCTAGGTTGAATCACTTTTAAATGGGTTTCACGGGTAAGTTCCTGCAACAATTCAGGTTCGTCCTCCGAACTGTTGGCAATGTAACTCTCCAATATGGGTGAAAGGAAATGCATGAGATATTTTTCGCAAAAATATAGAAAAGAACTACATTGGAATATTTCTAAAAGCAAAAGCATTCCATGACGTTACCAAAGGTAAACATACGCACAGCAACCTTGGACGACCTCCCCTTGTTGTTGAGTTTTGAGCAAGAAATCATTAAGGCCGAACGTCCGTTCGATGTAACCATCAAAAATGGTCCCATAAGTTATTACGATATTGGTGAGATGATTCAAGACCCTAAGGCCCATGTGATTGTTGCTGAGGTCGGTGGTAAAATTGTGGCCTCGGGCTATGCCATTCCCAAAAAGGCAAGACATTATTTAGATCATGAATTTTACGCCTATCTGGGTTTTATGTACACCGATGAAGATTTTAGGGGACAAGGAATCAATGCCGTGATTGTGGAAGAACTCAAGAATTGGTCACACAATCAAGGTTTTAAAGAAATTAGATTGACAGTCTACAACGAAAACCAACCGGCCATTAAAGCGTATGAAAAAGTAGGGTTTAAAAAGCACATCATCGAAATGCGATTGGAGTAATTTCTTTTCCTAAGATTACTTTCACAAATCGTATTTTTGAAGCAAACCAAAATAAGAATGACGTTCCAAAATACGCTTGAATTTGCAAAAAAGCTCGATGCTTCCGACACCCTTGCTGCCTATAGAAACGAATTTCACTATCCGCAAGTAAACGGAAAGGACGTAATTTATTTTACCGGGAATTCCCTTGGACTACAACCCAAACGCACCCAAAAATTTGTGGATGAGGTTATGAAAGATTGGCGGGAACTGGCCGTGGAGGGGCATTTTTATGCAGATAAACCTTGGTGGGATTATCACGAAAGACTGGCCGAAGGTTTGGGCAAGGTTGTAGGGGCAAAACCCAAGGAAGTTTCGGTGATGAACACGCTTACCGTCAATCTTCATTTGTTGATGGTGTCCTTTTATAGACCTACCGAAAAGCGATTCAAGATTATATGCGAGGAAAAAGCATTTCCATCTGACCAATATATGCTGCAAAGCCAGGTCCGTTTTCATGGATTGGACCCCAAAGATGCCATAGTTGAATTAAAAAAGAGGGACGGGGAACATGCATGGCGCACGGAAGATATCATTAAAAAAATCAACGAAGTAGGGGATGAACTGGCCTTGGTATTGATGGGCGGTGTCAATTACTACAATGGCCAAGTGTTGGATATGCAAACCATTACTAAAGCAGGAAAAGACGTAGGTGCTTTTGTAGGCTGGGATTTGGCCCACGGAGTTGGAAACATCAAACTTAGTCTTCATGACTGGGGCGCTGATTTCGCTGCGTGGTGCAGTTACAAATACATGAACAGTGGTCCCGGGAACGCATCGGGGATTTTTGTGCATGAAAGACATTTGGGAAAAGAAGAAATTCCTCGTTTTGAAGGCTGGTGGGGCACCAAAAAGGAGACCCGCTTTTTAATGCAACCTGAGTTTGACCCCATTGAAAGTGCCGATGCATGGCAATTGAGCAATCCGCCCATATTATCCATCGCACCTTATTTGGCATCCTTGGAGATATTTGATGAAGTTGGGATGGATGCCCTTGTTAAAAAGCAAAAGACCATTGTGGCCTTTTTGGAGTTTGTACTTCATGAGATTGACAAGGAAGTGGACAGCACCTTTGAAATAATTACCCCAGAGGCCAGAGGATGTCAACTTTCCGTGTTTTTACACGGTGAGGGTAAGGCAATTTTCGACTATTTAATGAAACAAGGGGTGATAACCGATTGGAGGGAACCCAATGTTATCCGATTGGCCCCTGCGCCCCTATATTGTTCGTATGAGGATATGTACCGTTTTGGACAGATTTTGAAAGCGGGCATACAGGACAAATAACCAATTAAATTAACCAACCAAACTCTACCAGCGTATGAAATCCCTATGGCTTATTTTATCCAAACCTAGATATTTTGGTGTGGCATGGGTGTTTACCAGTATCAATGTTTGGTTTGGTACTTGGGCCATTTATATCCCCACAGTAAAGGAAAAACTGGATATAGATAAGGCCGATTTGGGTATAGCCTTATTTTGTTTGTCCCTTGGGGTTTTTACCATTTTTCCGGTAGCTTCAAAGATTATCAATAAACTCGGGGTTGGCAGGGCATCTTGGTATGGGGTGCTATTTGCTTCCGTAACGGCCATGCTGCCGCTTATGGCACCCAATTATTATTTGTTGATGGCAGGCCTCTACCTTTTTGGGGCCAGCAACGGTTTTATCGATATTGCCATAAACACCTTGGTCACCGAAATTGAAAAGGAGGACAAACAAAATTTTATGTCCGCAGCCCACGGTTTTTTTAGTCTGGGGGGTATTTTGGTGGGACTGGGCAGCTTCTTGATTCCCGTGATTGGAAACCCTGTACTGCACATGGGTATCACCGTGGTTTTGGTGTTTGCCATCAATTTTTTTCTAAAAAAGCATTATGTCCATATAGTGGCCGCACCTGTGGAAAAGGAACCTTTTAGTCTAAAACTATTTAAACCTTTATTGCTTTTGGGCATTATCGGCTTTGTTTCCTTTGGAAGTGAAGGTGCAATAATCGACTGGAGTGCGCTCTACCTTAAAGAAATGACCACGGCGCCCGAACTGCTCATTGGGGCGGGGTTCTTGGCGTTTTCTACTACGATGACGTTGGGACGGTTTCTTGGTGATGGAATCAGCGCTAAAATTGGTCCTATAAAAATAGTGGGGCTGGGTGCTTTTATCGCTGCCATTGGTTTTGTTCTGGTGCTAACACAAAACACTACTTGGTCCATTATTGGCTTTGCTTTTAATGGATTGGGATTCTCGGTAATTGTTCCTGAATTGTTTAGGATTGGTGGTAATGTAAAGGGGGTGGATTCCTCCCAAGGGGTGGCTTTTATCGCAGGGTCGGGATATATAGGTTTTTTGTTGGGGCCAGTAATTCTTGGGTTTATCGCGGAAAGTGCTTCCTTAAACTATAGTTTTGTCCTGTTGTTGTGCATGGCCCTTATGGTTTTGGGGATTACTTTTTTCTTGAATGGGAGGGGTAGATGAGATGTTTTTGATCATTATAGTTGTAGCGGTCTCGCTGTAGACGTTGTTGGTTACTGTCAGTTATAGATTTTCACTAAAAATAACAATAACAGCAATTAAATTTCTTAGCGAATGTACCGCTGAGGTCATCCAAAAACCTGATTCCTTCCTTTTTTGAAAAATGATATAAGTTTCACCTAATAGAAATCCCATCGGTAGCATAATAATACTATACCAAATACTATATCCGAAATGTCCTAATGAAAATATAATGGCCGAAATAAAGAGTGCAACAACCCTAAATTTTTCACCTAAAATTTTTTGAATCAATTTTATTGGTAGTAATTGACCAATAAAGGTTTCTATAAGTGGAGCAAGTATTACAGCTACAAGAAATAATCTCCATATTGAATATTTAGAAATGTCAATCCCTCCAATTTCGTCTTCGGAGATGTCGAAATATATTAGGAAAAAGAATATTGGAATTAATAATAAAAAATTTAGAATAAGTGTGGTGAAAATAAAACCTGTAGGTTTCATGGTACTCCATTTCGAATATAACTTTGCGAATAAAATCACTAATAGATATTTAGCTTGTTTCTACACGTTTGAAGGGAAGCAAACCACCTCGTTTTATTTAAGTTAGAGAATCTCGAAAATGTCTTTTTTTGAGCTTTCTCGGTCAAAACAAACAAGCATTCTATTCTTTGCTCACCGAAAGCCCTGTAAAATAAAGGCTAGTGCCGTTTTTGGGGCGGTTGTGTTGTTGGGCAAGTTTAATGCCTTTTAAATCCACATAATCCTCCCAAGTGGCAACCAAGTTGGGTTCTTCTTGGTTGGATTTGCGATAGGCCCACTCTCGAATAATGTAATCATCCTTGAAATAGAAGTCGTACGCATCACCAGGGGTATAGCCGCCTTCGTTGGCATACACAATGGTCAATTTTTGCATGGGCTCTTCACTAATGGGGGCGGTTACTTCAGGGGTGTGTTCAAAAGTATAGTTGTTGGCATCCCACATCAAATTAAAGGGGGCCATCAACCAATATCTGTCATTTATAAAACCACTATTTGTTTTTAGAGCAATGCTGTCCATGTTTGCACGGTCATACGTTAAGGTATCTGCCCCGGAAATGGAGGTGACCGTGTTGGTCTTGGTTTTCCAATGCCAGCTGCGCTCAAAATGCATGGAATCCCTATCTACGTTAAAGGTAAAGGTGATTTCTTTTACGTCCTTCCAGTTGTCAAAACCGTGCGCCTCCGCAATTAGTTCGGGAACGGTTTTTTCCGTTGCTGTTGGTTCTGATGTTTCTTCCGTTTTCTTTGGTTCTGTTTTGCAGGAGAAAATAAATAACAAGGTGCACAGTCCAACGATGTAATAGGTCTTCATATCTGGTTTTTAACCAAATATACCATGAATTTCCTTTATTTTGCGCCCCATTTTAAAAAGCCTGACTAAATAAATCTGTTTCTGAAGTGACTTTTTTAAAAAAGCTGTTTCTAATACTTGTAAGTAACCCCGACAAAGCGTTTTTGGAAAAGGAAGACTTTTACGTACATCTTTCTGATGAGGAATTAGTGAAACAGATTGTTGCGAACAATGACCCTATGCTATTTGGGAAATTGTACGACCGCTATGCAAAAGTGGTCTATAACAAATGTTACGGATTTGCAAAATCTGCGGACGAGGCGGAGGATTTAACACAGGATGTGTTCCTCCAACTCTTTATCAAACTTCGAACCTTTAAAGGGAAATCGAAGTTCTCTACCTGGCTGTATTCTTTTACCTATAATTTTTGTGTGAACTATGTAAATCGGAACAAGCAACTGAAAATACAGGACCAATCCGTACAGGTTGAAGTTTCCGAACATAAACTTACCGAAGAAGTGCCCGATGAGAGTTTATACGAAATGAAAGCGGATAAACTCAAAAAGTGCTTGGAGCTTGTCTCGGTCGAAGATAAATCCATTTTGTTATTGAAATATCAAGATGGCGCCAGTGTAAAAGAACTGGTGACCTTAATGGAAATAGGGGAGAGCGCAGTAAAGATGAGGCTTAAAAGGGCTAAGGAACGACTATTGGAAATCTATAATACCTTGGAATAGATGGCAAAGAAACACAAAAACCCATTTAAAGAGCTGGAGGCCTCCCTGCATGAGGCTCCGCCCGAAATGAAGAAAAAAGTGATGAACGACATTGCTGCGGCAAAGTTGATCATGGATATGGCTTCATTGTTCTCAATCAATTTGGGGGATGCTTTGCGAAAACTATTCAAAACCTTGGGCGAAAACAACTAACAGAACACTATAAATAAACATCGACTATGGAGACTATTAATGATTGGAAAAATGTGACCCTTGACTCGTTATCGGGCATGGGCAAAGAGATAGCATTGGCCTTTCCTAAAATTTTGGGCGCAATTGTTATTTTATTTTTAGGTTGGATCGTTATAAAGATCGTAATGTTCCTATTCCGGAAAATCCTCAAAATCGCCAAAATACAAGTACTGAACGATAAAATAAACGGAATGGACGTAACGGGCAAGGGCGACCTTAAAATAGACCTCACCAAAATAATATTGGGCTTTGTTCGGTGGTTTTTGATCCTGGTCTTTCTTATTGTGGCGGCCGATATTTTGGATTGGAAGATCATATCCCAGGAAATAGGTAATCTTTTACATTATCTGCCCCGATTCTTTAGTGCACTTGCACTTCTAATGTTAGGGTTCTACATTGGTAACTTTGTAAAGAAAACCATTAAACGACTTTTTGATTCCCTCGAATTTGGTGGTTCCAACCTGGTGAGTAACCTGTTTTTTTATGTGATTGTAATATTTATGTCAATTACTGCATTGAATCAAGCTGGGGTAGATACAACCATAATCACCAACAACATAACTTTGATCTTGGGGTCTTTTCTTTTGGCATTTGCCTTGGGTGTTGGATTGGGGTCAAGAGAAATTGTTGCAGACCTGCTTAGGTCTTTTTACACACGAAAAACTTATATGGTGGGTGATAAAATAGTTATTGGTGATGATGAAGGAACCATTAAGGCCATAGATAATAACAGTCTTACTTTGGAGACCCAAAAAAGTAAATTTGTGATTCCGATCAAAGATGTAGTGTCACAAAAAGTGGAGATAAAATCATAATCCAAGGTATTGTGATGAACAAGTGCGGAAACTTCCTTGGAATTTGATTATTTTTGAAGCCTTACAACATCTAAAAAATGAGTTCAAAAAAAGGAAAAGTTCAAGAGTTGATCCAAGAAAAACTGTTAGAGGACCGCAAAGTGTTCTTATGGGGCCAAGTAGATGATGATTCTGCGAAGCACGTAATAGATAGGTTACTCTATTTGGATATGCTGAACAATAAAGAAATTCAATTGATAATCAATAGCCCAGGAGGGTATGTAACCTCTGGTTTTGCCATTTATGATACCATTAAACAGATAAAAAGCCCAGTATCCACGGTTTGTTCCGGTTTGGCTGCCTCTATGGGGTCGATACTTTTATCGGTAGGGAAAAAAGGCAGGAGATTTATTCAGCCACATGCCCGTGTTATGATTCACCAACCTAGCGGTGGAGCAAGGGGACAGGCTTCGAATATCGAGATTCAGGCCAAGGAAATCATTAAAACAAAAGAACTTGGTGCCAAAATTTTATCGGAAAACTGCGGACAACCTTTTGAAAAGGTCATGAAAGATTTTGATCGCGATTATTGGATGGGAGCAGAAGAATCTGTGGAATACGGTATTGTGGATGAAATCCTAAAATAGGATAATCATAATCAATTCCATAAAAGTGAAAAGTCCTTCGCAATTGTTTGCGAAGGACTTTTTATATATAGGCGCCGAAGCGGAATATTTTATATATATACGGTAACATTTGGAGCCAAGGTTTACACGCTTATGTTAAAAATTCTTAACACTCCAAACTATATCTTTACAGGAAAGTGCAAAACCTGCGTAGTAAGGAGATTTGGAAGGGGAATGCGTGAACATAAAAAATTAAAATTCCGTATTTTAGCCGCTTAATCAGAATTCGCCCATTGGGCATCTATGGCACAGACTCCAAAAAATATAGCCATCATCGGTTCCGGATTGGTGGGTTCCCTTTTAGCAATTTATTTACGAAGAAGTGGGCATACAGTTACTGTATTCGATAGAAGACCGGATATAAGGACCATCAAGTTCTCCGGGCGTTCCATTAACCTTGCAATGAGCAATAGGGGATGGCGCTCTCTGGATGAAGTGGGCATTGGGAAAAAAATTAAGGAAATAGCCATTCCGCTCGATAAACGTGCAATGCATGTGAACGATAAACCGGTCTATTTTCAGAGATATGGGAAAGATGGGGAGGCTATTTGGTCTATTTCACGGGGAATTCTCAACAAACGGATGATTGATTTGGCTGAAGGTGAGGGTGCCTCGTTCCGATTTAATGAAAAAGTTTGGGATGTTGATTTGCCCGAAGCTAGAATCTATACAGGGGAAACCGAAAAAAGCGAATGGAAAGCGTATAATTTTGACCTGATTTTTGGTTGTGATGGAGCCTTTTCAAGGGTACGCCACAAAATGCAGCGCCAAAGTAGATTTAACTATTCCCAGAACTTTATTGATGTAGGCTACAAAGAGCTTACCATACCTGCCAATGAGGATGGCACCCATAAGTTGGACAATAGCTCGTTCCATATTTGGCCAAGAGGTGAGTTTATGCTTATCGCCATGCCCAATATTGATGGCAGTTTTACCTGTACCCTGTTTTTGCCTTTTGAGGGAGAAGTCTCTTTTAAAAGTATCGAGACCGAAGATCAGGCCCGTGAATTTTTCAAAAAATACTTTCCCAATGTTCGTAAAGAAATTGAGGATTTGACCAAAGACTTTTTCAATAACCCGACCAGTGCCATGGTTACCATGAAATGCTATCCTTGGACGTATTGGAACAAAGTGGCCTTGGTAGGCGATTCCGCCCATGCCATCGTGCCATTTTACGGACAGGGCATGAATGCCGGTTTTGAGGATATCTACGTGCTCAATCAGTTAATGGAGAAACATGGGGATGATTGGGAGGCCATCTTTTCCGAATATCAAGAAGAACGGAAACCCAATGCCGATGCAATTGCCGAACTGAGTTACAGAAACTTTGTGGAAATGAGCAGTAAAACAGCAGACCCAAAATTTTTGTTGCAAAAGAAGATTGAAAAACATTTTGCCACCAAGCATCCGGAGAAGTGGGTGCCAGTGTATAGCCGCGTTACTTTTTCTGATAAGCCCTATGCCGAAGCTCTCGCCATAGGTGATATGCAGGAAGAAATTATGCAGCAAGTAATGCAACTTCCCAATATTGAAGAAAAGTGGGATTCCAAGGAAGTGGAAGACAAAATCTTGGAGCTCTTGACAGATAATAAAGCACCCTAATTTGTCATTTTGAGCATAGCGAAAAATCTCTCTCTTTTTTATTGATTGTCATATCGAGCGCCCGCCTGCCGGACGGGCAGGCAGTCGAGACATTTTTTGCAGCAGTAGTTTGATACGAATTGCACGGGTCATCTCGAAGAAAAAAGAGATTTCTCAATCGTTTCGCTCATTTCGAAATGACGGGAAAGAGTAATAAAAAAAGCCACCTTTAGGTGGCTCTTTTAATTTCTTAATCAATGATGAAGATTAGATTTTGGCAAAAAGTTTTTCCATTCTATCCTGTTCTTCTTCAGCCAATAAAGGGTCTACCAAAATTCTACCGCTGTGCTCATCGGTAATAATTTTTTTGCGGCTTGCAATCTCTACCTGAACCTGTGGTGGTATAGTAAAGAAAGAACCCCCGGAAGCTCCACGTTCTACGGGAACCACGGCCAAACCATTTTTTACGTTTTGGCGTATTCTTTTATAGGCCTTGATCAAACGCTCTTCAATTTTGTCTTGGTACTCTTCAGATTTTTTCAGAAGGGCCTTTTCTTCTTTTTCAGTTTCTGCAAGAATAGCGTCCAATTCACCTTTTTTATGTTTTAAGTGACCTTCGCGCTCGGACAATTTCTCCTTGGTCTGTGCAATTACTTCTTTTTTCTGCTCAATTTGGGCTTTGAACTCTTTGATGTTCTTTTCGGCCAATTGAATCTCCAGTTCTTGGAACTCCACTTCCTTACTCAACGAATTGAACTCGCGGCTATTCCTTACATTTTTCTGTTGTTCGCTGTATTTTTTAATAAGCGCTTTTGACTCATCGATGAGATTCTTCTTGGCAGTAATCTCAAAGTTGATGGTCTCAACATCCGTTTTCAATTTGTCCATTCGGGTTTTAAGACCAAGAACTTCGTCTTCCAAGTCCTCTACTTCCAAAGGTAGTTCGCCTCTAACATTGCGGATTTCATCCACTCTGGAATCAATAAGCTGTAGGTCGTACAGTGCTCTCAACTTGTCTTCCACAGTGTTTTCTTTCTTGTTCGCCATATATTTTATAAATACTTGATGGGATTCGTTATACTCTCCGATAAAGAGACTGCAAAATTAGGAATTTTTTTCGTAAGATAATCAACCAATAAATTTTTTGTAAACTGCTCAGTTTCAAAGTGCCCAATATCGGCAATTACCAGTTGGTTCTCTGCTTGATAAAAATCGTGATATTTAAGGTCTGCTGTAACAAAAATATCGGCTTTTGCATTCTTGGCGGCACCTATGGCAAAAGCCCCACTTCCCCCTAAAACAGCAACTTTTCTTACCTTGTTTCCCAGTAGTTTGGAATACCTTACCACAGAAGCATTCATTCTGTCTTTAACTAAAAGTAAAAACTCTTTTTCATCCATTTCAGCGTCGAGAGTGCCTATCATCCCCATTCCCAAATCTTGATTGCTATTTTCCAGGGTAAGCACTTCATAGGCAACTTCTTCGTATGGATGGGCATCAAAAAGGGCTTTTAGAATGTTTTTTTCTTTTTCAAAGGAATAGATTACGTTGATTTGGGCTTCTTTTTCAAAATGTACTTCGCCCACTTTTCCAACAGTGGGGTTGGCACCATTTTCTGCCTTAAAACTTCCAATACCTTCCAAACTATAGCTACAATTGGTGTACTTGCCAATTTCTCCGGCACCTGCGGCGAAAAGGGCCAATTTTATCTTTTCTGCATCGGCACTGGGTGCATAGGTGGTCAATTTTTTAATGCTTTTTGCCCTTGGGATCAAGATCTCTGGATTTTTTAACCCTAGCACCTCACAAATTTTGGCATTCACGCCCATTTTGCTGTTGTCCAGTGCAGTATGCATACTGTAAATGGCGATGTTGTTGGCAATTGCCTTGAGCACCACGCGCTCCACATAGTTGCTTCCTGTCAATTTTTTTAAGCCTTTAAATATAATGGGATGAAAGCTCACAATGAGATTGTACCTTTTTTCAATGGCCTCGTCTACTACATTTTCTAGGGTGTCCAGGGTCACGAGAACACCTTTGACTTTCATGTTTGGGTCGCCTACCAGAAGGCCAACGTTGTCAAACTCCTCGGCATGGGCCAATGGAGCCAATTCTTCAAGCACTTTTGCTATATCGTTAACGGTCATTTTAAAAATGTTAAGTGGGCTAAAGATAAAATATTATATTTTCGTTCAATGCTTCAGTTACTTCGGAAAATAGCGTTTCCCATTTCGTTGCTCTACGCTTTGGTGGTTTATGTGCGGAACTTTTTGTTCGACGTGGGTATTTTTTCATCCAGATCTTACAAAACCCCCACTATTTGTGTGGGCAACCTAAGTGTTGGTGGCACAGGTAAGACCCCGATGACGGAATATTTGCTTCGAATATTGGGTGACCGAAACACTGCGGTGCTGAGCAGGGGATATAAACGCAAATCCGAAGGATTCTTTTTGGCCAATGCTCAAAGTTCTGTTTTGGATTTGGGGGACGAACCTTATCAAATCCATCAAAAGTTTCCAGAAATAACCGTTGCTGTTGATGCCGATAGGCGAAATGGCATCGAAAAACTGGAAAGTATGTTTGATCTGGAAGCTATTGTTTTGGATGATGCCTTTCAGCATAGAAAGGTAAAACCGAGTTTTTCAATTTTGCTGACTACTTATCATAATTTATATGTGGATGACTGGTATTTGCCCACCGGCGGCCTACGGGATGCCAAGAAAGAGGCCAAACGTGCCGATTTAATTATTGTGACCAAATGTCCCGAAGGATTACGGGAGGATGAAAGGCATGCAATTACAGCAAGGTTAAAACCAAAGAAACATCAGAATGTGCTGTTTGCATCATTGCAGTACAATAATTTTGTAACTGATGGGGGCAAGGAGAAAATACCATTGACCCAATTAAAGAACAAACAAGTGGCTTTGGTAACGGGAATCGCTTCGCCCGGACCTTTGGTTGAATACTTAAAATCCGTAGGGTTGGAGTTTGAACATTTTGAATTTGGGGACCACCATCACTTTACCGATAAGGAAATCGAACAGTTCAAGGGGTATGAAATGGTACTGACTACCGAAAAGGATTTTGTTAGATTGAAAGGGAGGGTGGGCAACTTACACTTTTTGGAAATAGCCCATAGTTTCTCTCGTAAAGATGAAACGGTTCTTAAAAGTGCTGTGGAGGGATTGCTTTAAACAGAACCTTCCATTTTGCTCCTAAAAATATTTTCTCCAATTTTTTGATAGAAAACCTCTGGCTTAAATGGTTTGGTGACCACATCGTTACAGCCTGCCTCGTAAAAACTCTCCAGACTGTCATCCAAAGAAATGGCGGTCAATGCAATGATCGGGATGTTTTTGTTAAACTTTCGTATTTGTCGCGTGGCTTCCTCGCCGCTTATGCCCGGCATGTGGATATCCATTAAAATGGCATCGTAGGTATTTTTTTTGGCAAGGTCAATGGCCTCGTTGCCATTATTGGCAATATCGCAACTGATCTCTTTTTTGGTGAGCATTTTTTTGGTGATCACCTGGTTGATCTTATTGTCTTCCACAACCAATACGTGCAACCCTTTGAACTGGAATTCTTCGGGATTGAGCTCAAAAGAGATTTCTTCCCCTTCTTTGGATTCGTAATCTAGATCCATTTCAAAATAGAAGGAACTACCGTGGCCCAGTTCGCTTTCAAGGTGAATGGTGCTTCCGAACAAGCCCAAAAGACTTTTTACAATAGTAAGGCCAAGACCTGTGCCCCCGTATTCCCGATTGATTTGAATGGAGCCCTGTTCAAAGCTATCAAAGATATTTTTTTGCTGGTCTTCGGAAATACCGATTCCATTGTCCCTTACCTCAAAATAGAGTTTTACCTGACCTTCATCTTTTTTTAGCATTTTGGCCAATACCTCTACTTTGCCATTTTTGGTGAACTTAAGGGCATTGCCAACAAGGTTCATAAAAATTTGAGATAGCTTTATGGGGTCTCCCAACAATTTTTTGGGGATGGTAGGATCGTAATCCAGGATCAGTTTTGTTTTTTTCTCATTTGCATTTTGTTGGAGCGACTCCACAACATCTTCCAGTACTTTGTGCAACTTGAATTCTATATTGAGGGGTTCCAGTTTTTCCGCATCAATTTTATTGATCTGAAGAATATCGTTGATGAAATTTAGTAGGTATTCCCCCGAGAATTTTAATGACTTTAAATGTTCTTTTTGGTGCTCCGAGGGGTTCTCTTCCAATAATAGATGGGTGAGTCCCGTAACGGCATACAAGGGTGTCCTGAGCTCGTGGGTTACCGTTGATAGGAAATTTGTTTTGGCCCGCATGGCAGATACCGCTGCATCCCTTGCCAACTCCAGTTCCTTGTTTTTGGTGTAAAGGAGGTCGTTTGTTTTAAGCTTGATTTGATTGTTCCTGAACAATGAAACTGCCAAAAGGGAGATAATGGTTAAAAAGGCAGATGTTAATATGGCGGTTATTTCCGAACGGTTTTTGGATTCACTGAGCTCCTCATTTTTAGCTTGGAGCTTGTTGAGTTCGTTCATTTGGTGGTCGAACCGAATCTTGTCCGCAGCATCAGCATCCAACTTGGCCTTTTCCACATTGAATATGGAATCTTTTATTTGGGCCAAACCTTTGGCATATACGAGGGATTCATCGTAATTGCCGCTAGCTTCGTAAATGCTGGACAATTGTTCGTAGGCAATTTTTATCTCTTTGGAAAAGCCATGCTTTTCCGCTAGTTCCAGAGCAGCTTTGGAGTGGATGATCCCGTCTTCAAGATCATCGAGGGTCACGCTTATTCTTGCTAATTGTAAGTTGGCCCTTGT
Organism: Allomuricauda sp. TY007; assembly: GCF_010468565.1. Taxonomy (GTDB): domain Bacteria; phylum Bacteroidota; class Bacteroidia; order Flavobacteriales; family Flavobacteriaceae; genus Flagellimonas. The sequence goes on along the minus strand of NZ_WUEG01000004.1, from coordinate 35,712 downwards.
GGCCAAATAGGCACGCTCTTTATCATCGGAGTTAACGATTAGGGCATGCAGGTTTTTTACAGCGTCATCGTACTTTTCAATATTGGTGTAGATACTGGCCTCAAGTAAAAGTATATTGTTGGTAAGATTTCTGTTATTGCTAAGTTTTCTGGATTCCTCCAGTTGTTTCAATGCCTGAAAATTATTGCCTTCATCAAACCGCAGTGCGGCATCTAAATACAAGTGGAATGCTTCGCCATAGGAGTATGAGGTATCCCTTAAAAGAATACTGGCCCTGTCCCAGTAAAAAACAGCTGTTTCCCTGTCTCCTTCCTCTAAGAACAGTCGTGCATATTGGTGATAAGTGTCTAGTAAAAGTTTGGAATCCTCATTCCTCTCAGCAATATTGGCAGCCTCGTTCAAAGTTTCTAAAGCTTTGTCCACTTTGTTTTCGTGGCGATATTGCATAAACTCATTAAAAATGGTCTTAACATCGGAGGTGGAATTGCCATCACTTTGGGCAAAAGTAAACTGGATGCATAACACTATGCACACTAGAAGCAGCGATTTTTCGCCCATCTTTTTGTTTACAAGGTTGAAGATCAAACGTATTTTTTCTTTATGAGCAAATCTATTAAATCAATAATTCTGGAGCAATATCCAGTTTCGTTGTCATACCATCCAATGATTTTTATCATTTTACCAATCACAGAGGTCATCAAAGAATCAAACGTACAAGAGTAACAACTATTGTTTATGTCGATGGAAACAATAGGGTCTTCGGTATAATTGAGTATGCCTTTTAGGGTACTTTCCGCTTGCTCCCTAAAGGTAGCATTTATTTCCTCAATAGAAGTTTCTTGGAGCACATTGAATGTAATGTCCGTAAGTGAGCCGTTGGGAACGGGAACGCGTATACCACATCCGCCTATCACATCGGATAATTCAGGAAAAATACTTGTTAATGCTTTTGCGGCCCCTGTTGTTGTGGGAATTATGGATTGTCCGGCCGCTCTAGACCTGCGAAGGTCGCGGTGGGGGGCATCGTGCAAGCTCTGGTCCGATGTATAGGAGTGGACAGTTGTGATGTATGCCTGTTCTATACCGCACAATTCATTGATCACCTTGATCATTGGGGCGGCATTGTTGGTGGTGCAGGAGGCATTGGAAATTATTTGATCATCGTTGTTGATGATATTCTCATTAACCCCTAAAACCACCATTTTAATGGATTCATCCAACGGGGGAACGGAAAGAATGACTTTTTTGGCCCCATTTTTTATATGGAATTCCAATTCTTCCTTTGTTTTAAACTTTCCAGTGGATTCTACGACAATATCGACCTTATGAGATTTCCAGTCTATTTCCTTGGGATGATTGTGATTGAGAACGGGTATTTCCCTGTCATCAATAAGAATCAGATTGTCTTTGTGCGATACTTCGGTATTCAATACCCCATGAATGCTGTCATATTTTAATAGATGGGCCAAGGTTTCTGCATTGGCCAAATCGTTTATGGCCACTACTTTGATGTTGGGATGGTTAAGTAAAAGCCTAAAAAGGGTTCTACCGATACGGCCAAAACCATTAATGCCAATGGAGATGTTTTTCATGATAATGGGGAAGGGAGCTAGTGTATGTGTTTGTGTGCTTTGTATGATGAACGGACCAAGGCTCCGCTTTCTACATGCCTAAAGCCCATTTCCAACCCTATTTCCTCATATTTTTTAAACTGTTCGGGCAAAATGAATTGCTTTACGGGCAGGTGTTTTTTTGAGGGTTGAAGGTACTGACCAATAGTAACCACATCAACGTTTGCCTTTCTAAGGTCTTCCATAGTGGCGATAACTTCGCTTTCCTCTTCGCCAAGACCGAGCATAATGCCGGATTTGGTTCTTTTTGCTCCGTTCTTCTTTAAATAGTCCAGTACTTCGAGGCTTCTATCATATTTAGCCTGAATCCTGACTTCTCTTGTCAGCCTTTTTACGGTTTCCATGTTATGGGAAATCACTTCCGGGGCTACCTCGATTATCCTGTCCAAATGGTTGGATATTCCTTGGAAATCAGGGATAAGGGTTTCCATGGTGGTTTCTGGGTTCATCCGTCTAACGGCTTTAACGGTCTCTGCCCAAATAATGGACCCCATGTCCTTAAGGTCATCGCGGTCCACAGAAGTGAGCACAGCATGCTTAATGTTCATTATTTTTATGGAACGAGCCACTTTTTCCGGCTCTGCCCAGTCCACTGTTTCCGGTCGGCCGGTTTTTACGCCGCAAAATCCACAGGAGCGGGTACAAATGTTGCCCAAGATCATAAATGTTGCGGTGCCCTCTCCCCAGCACTCACCCATGTTCGGGCAGCTTCCGGAGGTACAAATGGTATGTAGGTCGTATTTATCTACAAGTCCTCTGAGCTGGGTGTATTTTTTGCCCGTAGGGAGCTTAACCCTTAGCCATTTAGGTTTTCCTTTGGGTGGAAGAACGTTTTCTGCAACGCTTGTGCTCATACATAATAAATTTGATGTACAAAGATACGAAACTGGGAAGGAAACTTTGTGCCCTGGAGCAGGTCACTTTTTTTTGATGATCTCTGCCAAAAGTTTTTTGGCCCGGAGCAATTTTACCTTCACATTGTTCACGGGTTCGTTGAGTTCTTTGGCAATATCGGCATAGCTCATTTCCTGAAAATAGCGTAGGTTGATGACCTTTTGGTAATGTGGTTTTAATTTTTTGATGTCCTGTAAGAGATGGGCAAGGTTTTGCTCCGTGATCAAACGGTCCTCGACCGTGGGGGTTTCGTCCAATACTTTTTTAACCTCGTCCCCCCGGGAATCCATTTCGTTCATGAGGCTCCGCTTGCGTTTTCGGAGGAGGTCCACATGAAGGTTTTTGGAAATGGTGATGAGCCACGTCTTAAACTCATATGTTTTATCGTAGGTGTCGATTTTATCAAAGGCCTTTGAAAAAGTTCGGATGGTAATGTCCTCTGCGTCATTTTCATTTTTGGTGCGAAGTATCTGAAAACCGTAAACATCGTTCCAAAAAGTGTCCAAGAGTGTACTAAAGGCAATTTGATTTCCTTCTTTTGCCTTTTGTATAATCTCCTCGATGGAATCGTCGGTTTTTTCCAAAAAAATGAATCTTGCCTAAAAATTAAGAATTATTGGGTGTTGGTAACAGTATCTCTTTTACAATCTTGCTCCTCTGGGAGTTTGCCACAAAATCCGCATGCTTCTCCGTCCTTGTTCAAAAAAGGGCTTTGGCTGGCGCATGTTCCAGCAAATTCACCGTTCTTTTTCCCCCAGATTTTGATGGCGATTCCTGCAAAGGCAAGGGCCAATAATCCGATGGTAACTAATGCTAACTTCATGTTTTGACTTTTGTACAAAGGTACAAAATACCTTGCTAAAGGGCGGAAGGTTTAAGGTTTCTTTACAGTTGAACCTTAATATTTGATGTTGGCCACGATATTGTCTACCGATGGGGTGTTGTTGCCTCCTTTTGGTTCAATGGTGATGTAACCTACCGCATTATCGGCATAGGGAAGTGCAAGAAGTTTGTCTTTTTCGTCAAAATTCTTGATTACGCCCAAGTTTACCAATTCGCCGTTGACTTCGGCCCACATTTGGAAGCATTTGTCCTCTGGAAGTTCCGGGACATTGCTCACATTGATGTACGAAAGCTTTTTAACGGGGTTAATGTAAGCAATGGCCTTGAGCTCTTTGGCCTCACGCTCTCCTTTTACTTGATATTTTTTGGTAGATGGATTGTTCAGCACAATAAATTGGTTTCTCATATCTGCCAACTGATCTTTCATATTGTTTTCCAAATACTTGATTTGGTTGGTGACCATGGTGTTTTTTTCTTGAAGCGTTTGGTTCTCGTTCCAGAAGAAAAGGGAGGAACCAGCAAAAATCATTATGGCAATGCTTGCAGCAACGGCGTATCGCATGAACCTTTTGCTGACCATTGTTTCTTTTTTGGCGCTGGCAAGTATGATTTCTTTAAGACCTTCCGGGGTCTTTTTGGCATACATATTGGCAAAGGTCTCCAAGTTTTTTTGGAGCATATCGTAGGTTTCCCTTACTTCGGGATACATGGCGATATATCTTTCGGCCTTTTGGGATTCTTCTTTGGTGGTATCTCCCAAAAGGTATTTTTCCAAGATATCGGATTCTAAAAATATTTTAATTTTCTCCTTCATGATAATAGATTTAATAAAAGAAGCAAAGACATGGTTGTGCCGTAAATTTTTCCAAGTTCCCTAAGCCCGATTTTTAATCGGGACTTTATGGTTCCCAAGGGAATATCCAATTCATCACTTGCCTCCTGCTGCGTCATTCCCTCAAAAAACAGGGCTTCAAGAACTATCCTATACTTATCTTCAATCTTGTCCAAGTTTTCTTGGATGTCCAGATGTTCCGGGTTAATAGCCTTCACTCCAACATTATATACGTCTGAAACGTCGATTTGGATTTCTTTATCCGATTTATTATTGACGCTACGCAATTTATCTATGGCTGTATTTCGCACAATTCGAAATAGCCAGGTAAAAAGCTTGGCTTTTGAGGCATCGTAACTATCAGCTTTTTTCCAGATTTTGATAAAACTTTCCTGGAGCACATCTTGGGCCAAATCTTCATCTTTTACCACTTTAAAAGCAACACCGAAAAGTGTATCACCATAATTTTCGTAGAGTAGGGAAATAGCCTTATCGTCTTTTTCCGCAAGGAGTGAAACAATATGTCTCTCGATCAATGTGCTCATTAATGATGCTTTTGGTAAAATTTTTTAAGGGACCAAAATCTAAAATAGGATTTATCTCGTATATAAAACAAAGCTAAGACAGAAAAAGCATTTTGTCTTTGTTCATTTTGAATAGAAATAAAGGGTGTCATAACCCTGACAACATTCATAAATTTGGTTAGTTTGGTTTGGTATAACCCTCGTTATTGACTTCAATGCGGGGGTTATTTAATTATATTCACTTCAGGTTGAATCTTTATCTTGAAAATTTTTTGCACTTCGTCCTGAATTTTTTTGCTTAGGTCAAGAATCTCTTTGCCAGTGGCACTTCCGTGGTTAACCAACACAAGGGCCTGCTTTTCGTGCACGCCTGCATCACCAAACCGTTTTCCCTTAAAACCGCATTGCTCAATGAGCCAACCGGCTGGAATTTTATATTGATTCTCGTCCATCTCATAAAAAGGCGCATTGGGATTTTTTTTGATGAATTTATCAAATGCTTTTTTGGAAATAATGGGATTCTTAAAAAAACTACCACTGTTTCCAATTTCCTTGGGGTCGGGCAGTTTGCTCTTTCGAATGGCGATCACGGCATCGGAAATATTTTGTATGGTAGGATGCACAATTCCTTTGTTCTTAAGTTCGTTCTCAATGGAGCCATACCCCGTGTGTAGCACATGGTCTTTCTTGGTAAGCCTTAAAACTACCGAAGTAATAATGAATTTATCTTTTGCTTTGTTTTTAAAGATGGAATCCCGGTAACCAAACTCACATGCTTCCTTGTCAAAACCTTCCAGTTCCCCGGTTTTTACATCCATGGCGGCACAGCTCACAAAAACATCTTTGAGTTCCACACCATAGGCGCCAATGTTTTGGATGGGCGCAGTACCCACGTTCCCTGGGATTAACGAAAGGTTTTCGAGTCCACCATAACCCTGTTCCAGGCTCCACATCACCAATTCATGCCAATTTTCACCGGCCATTACCTTCACCTCCACACTGTTTTCGTCTTCCTCGACAACGGTAATGCCCTTGAGGTTAATATGCATTACCAGTGCATCAATGTCCTTGGTGAGCAACATGTTGCTCCCTCCGCTGATTATAAACTTTTTGGGGTAGGCCTTAAGTTCAAGTGCTTTTTGAAGTTGGATCAGTCCGGTAATTTCAACAAAAAACCGTGCTTTTACATCAATACCAAAGGTATTGTAGTTTTTTAAGGATATGTTTTCCTGTATGTTCACTGGTTGTTGTACTCTGTTAAGGCTTTGCCCAAAATTTGGACAGCCCTTACAAGTTGCTCTTTTTCGAGCACATAGGCAATTCTAATCTGATTTTTTCCCAAACCTGGTGTGGCATAAAAGCCTGCTGCGGGAGCCACCATCACGGTTTTTCCATCAACTTCAAAACTTTCCAACAACCATTGAGCAAAGTGATCGGCATCATCAATAGGAAGTTCTGCCACACAGTAAAAAGCACCTTGCGGAGTGGCCACTTTTACACCTTCCAACTTGTTGAGTTCGGTAATCAACAGATTTCTTCTCGAAACATATTCCTCGATTACATCATCAAAATATTCTTGTGGGGTTTCCAATGCCGCTTCACTTGCAATTTGGGCAAAAGTTGGTGGAGAAAGTCTTGCTTGGGCAAATTTCATTGCAGTTGCTATTACTTCGGTGTTTTTGGATATCAAACAACCGATCCGTGCCCCGCACATACTGTAACGCTTGGAAACGGAGTCTACCACAATGGCGTATTCTTCCAGCCCAGCAACCTGAAGAATGGAGTAATGTTCCCTTCCGTCATAGGTAAATTCTCGATAAACTTCGTCCGCCACCAAGAAAAGGTTGTGTTTTTTTACTAATTCCGCCAATTGATGGATTTCTTCTTTGCTATAAAGATATCCAGTAGGATTCCCAGGGTTGCAGATTAGGATGGCCTTTGTTTTTGGGGTGATGAGCTCTTCAAACTTGGAAATGGGGGGGAGGGCAAAATTATTTTCGATGGATGAAGCAATAGGTTTTACTTTAACCCCTGCAGCGGTGGCAAAACCGTTATAATTGGCATAAAATGGTTCGGGAATAATGATTTCGTCATCGTTATCCATAATGGATCCCATGGTAAACGATAATGCTTCCGACCCACCTGTGGTTACAATAATATCTTCGGCATCAACAAAAATGTCCCGTTTTGCATAATAAGCGGCAATTTTTTGACGGTATTCTTCGGAACCCTGTGTCATGCTGTATTCAAGTACCTCAATAGTATGGTTTCGTACGGCATCCAAAGCCACCTTTGGTGTTTTGATGTCGGGCTGTCCAATATTAAGGTGTATTACCTGGGTTCCCCGTTTTTTGGCGGCCTCTGCGTAGGGTACCAATTTACGGATGGGCGATGCGGGCATTTGTGTCCCTTTCTTCGAGATACTAGGCATGTGCTAAAGTTTTCGCAAAAATGAGAAAACCAACTATCGAAAACAACAACTTTAAGGAATAATTACTTGCTTATTGAAATGTTAAATTAAGATGAGGTTTGAAGGCAAATATGTATATTTAATAAGTATGACTAGTTGAAATTAAGCATGTTGAGGAAGAAAGCTATCTTTTTTACACTTCTTTTATTTGTGCCCTTGTTTATTTGGGCGCAAGGATATCGATTGCCCGAAGGTGAAAAATTTCAAAAGATAAAGTTTGAGCTCATCAACAACCTTATTATAATTCCAGTAGAGGTAAACGGTACAGAGCTCACCTTTATTTTGGATTCTGGGGTGAGTAAGCCCATACTTTTTAATCTTTCCGAGTCAGATTCCATACCGATAAACAATGTTTCCGAAGTCACCATTCGTGGTCTTGGTGGAGGAGAACCGATGAAGGCCCTAAGTTCCAAAAACAATGCGTTTAAACTTGGTGAGGCTAGAAATTACTCCCAAGACCTTTATGTGGTTTTGGACAGGGGAATCAATTTTTCTACCACCCTCGGTATTCCCGTGCATGGGATCATGGGGTACGATTTGTTCAGGGACTTTATTGTTGAAGTGAAATATAATTCCAAAAAGATAAAACTGCACAATCCAGAATTGTACCAATATAAGGATAGAAGAAAAACTCAGACCCTACCGCTTACCGTAGAAAAAAGAAAAGCTTATGTGGAAGGCACAGTGCTAATGAAGGATACCGCAAATGTACCGGTTAAATTATTGGTAGATACCGGAAGTAGTGATGCCTTGTGGCTGTTTCCGGCACCCGAAAAAGGCTTGGAAATACCAGAGAAGAATTATGAGGACCATTTGGGTAGGGGCTTAAGCGGTGATATTTTCGGAAAACGAAGCAAGATCAATGGGGTTCGGATAGGCGATTTTGAACTTGAAGAAGCCAAAGTAGCATTTCCGTACCTTGAGTCTTTTCAGGGGTTGGAAAGTATGGGCGATCGTAATGGCAGTTTGGGGGGTGAAGTCCTCAAGCGTTTCAATATCGTTTTCGATTATGCCCGAGGCTTGGTTACTTTAAGGAAAAATGGAAACTTCAAAGACCCCTTCCAATATAATTTAGCAGGAATAGACTTGCAGCACAACGGTTTGCGTTATATCGCAGAAAGTATTGCCGATGTGAATGGAATTGTGAAAGAAGATGATGCGGATACTTTTGGGAATGTCCAAATTTTATTGGAAAACAAGACCCGTTTAAGTCTTGTTCCCGAAATAGTAGTATCAGGTATTCGTGCGGGAAGCCCTGCTGCAGAGGCAGGATTACGTGAAGGGGATGTAATTTTAGCGGTAAATGGAAAAAGAGTCCATAAGTACAAGCTTCAGGAAATCCTTAAAATGATCAACGAAAGAGAAGGGAAGCGGATAAAAGTATTGATTGAACGATACAACCGAGACCTGTTGTTCACCTTTGTGTTAAAAAAGATGTTTGACGACGACTAAAAAAAACAAAAGCCCAAAAACCGTTAGGTTTTTGGGCTTTTAATTATACACTTCTTTTTCGCTTACTTCGCTCCAGGATTTTTTACAGTTCCTTTTATCTTAAGAACTTTCGTAGGAGTATCTGCATTCGATGTAACAGTAATGGCCTTTCTAATGGGGCCAACTCTATTGGTGTCATATTTCACTTCTATTTTACCAGTTTTCCCGGGCATAATAGGTTCTTCTGGCTTTTTTGGGATAGTACATCCACAGCTAGATCTAACGTTGCTGATTACCAAAGGGGCATCACCAGTGTTGGTAAATTCAAAAACACGAACACCATCGCTACCTCTTTCGATTTCTCCGTAATCAATGGTCTCGCTTTTAAATTCGATTTTAGCAGTCTCCTGAGCGTAAACCCCTAAGGATAAAAGCCCTACAAACAGCATGAGTACAGTTTTTTTCATCATTTTTGGTTTTTGGGTGAACTTCAAATGTAGATGTTTTGATACCTGCATCCAAAATTCTTTTGTTATAGAATAACGTTACTTATTTTTGTTTCGTATTTCTGGATTGGCTCTCATCCGAAGAATAGCGTAAAAATTAACATTTAGCTTTCCCTTCAAAAATCCAATCACAGTCCAATTGAACAAAAACTGTACCGAAAAATGGAGATTCCATCAAAATATGACCCAAAAAGGGTCGAAGAATACTGGTATGCCTACTGGTCGGAGCATAAATATTTTAGCTCCAAACCAGATGAAAGGGAGCCGTACACCATAGTAATACCCCCACCAAACGTTACTGGTGTGCTTCACATGGGCCACATGCTCAACAATACCATTCAAGATGTTCTTATCCGAAGAGCCAGACTCTTGGGAAAAAATGCCTGTTGGGTGCCTGGAATGGACCACGCCTCTATCGCCACCGAGGCCAAAGTGGTTGCCAAGCTTAAGGCAGAGGGTATTGATAAATCAAAATTGTCCCGCGATGAATTTCTAAAACATGCATGGGATTGGACCAACGAGTACGGAGGGGTAATCCTTCAACAACTAAAAAAATTGGGCTGTTCCTGTGACTGGGACCGCACCAAATTTACTATGGATGACGATATGTCAGCCTCAGTGATAAAGGTTTTTGTTGATTTATATAACAAAGGGCTGATTTACAGAGGGTATCGTATGGTGAATTGGGATCCAGAGGCCAAAACTACCCTTTCCGACGAAGAGGTAATCTATGAAGAAAGACAAGGAAATCTTTATTATTTGTCCTACGACATAGAGGGATCCGATGAAAAAGTGACCATTGCCACCACCCGTCCAGAGACCATTTTGGGCGATACCGCTATCTGTATCAACCCCAATGATGAACGATACCGCCATTTACGCGGAAAAAAGGCCATTGTGCCTATTTGCGATAGGGTGATCCCCATTATCGAGGATGAATATGTGGATGTTGAATTTGGTACAGGGTGCCTAAAAGTAACCCCGGCTCATGACGAGAACGATAAAAATCTAGGGGAAAAACATAACCTTGAGGTAGTTGATATCTTCAACGAAGATGCCACTTTGAATTCTTTTGGCCTTCATTACGAAGGAAAAGACCGTTTTGTGGTGCGCAAAGAAATCTCAAAAGAACTTGAAGAGAAGGGCTATTTGGTAAAAACCGAGCAGCACATCAATAAAGTAGGGACTTCGGAAAGAACCAAAGCCGTTATCGAGCCCAGATTATCCGATCAATGGTTCCTGAAAATGGAAAATTTGGCCAAACCTGCCTTGGAAGGTGTTTTGGAAACCAAAGATGTGAAATTATACCCATCAAAGTTCGATAATACCTATCGCCACTGGATGGAGAACATTCGGGATTGGAACATTTCCCGCCAATTGTGGTGGGGGCAGCAAATCCCTGCTTACTATTATGGTGATGGTAAGGAAGATTTTGTGGTTGCAGAAACCCCCGAGGAAGCTCTAAAATTGGCCCAATCCAAAAATCCGGACATCCAACAATCGGATTTGCGCCAAGATTCCGATGTTTTGGATACCTGGTTCTCCTCTTGGTTATGGCCCATTAGTGTATTTGGCGGTATTTTGGAGCCTGACAATGATGAGGTAAATTACTATTATCCGACTAGCGACTTGGTTACTGGGCCCGATATTTTGTTTTTCTGGGTGGCCAGAATGATTATGGCAGGGTACGAATACCGAGGAGAACGGCCTTTTGAAAATGTGTACTTGACCGGATTGGTTCGTGACAAACAGCGCCGAAAAATGTCCAAATCCTTGGGTAACTCGCCCGATGCGCTAAAATTGATTGAAGATTTTGGTGCGGATGGTGTTCGTGTGGGACTTTTGTTGAGTTCTGCTGCGGGTAACGATTTGTTGTTCGATGAAGTCCTTTGCCAGCAAGGAGCCAATTTCGCCAATAAAATTTGGAACGCCTTTCGTTTGGTAAAAGGATGGGAAGTGGCGGATTTTCCACAGCCCGAAGCGGCTCAAAAGGGAGTTGAGTGGTACAAGGCCAAGTTCAATCAAACTTTGGTGGAGATTGAAGACCATTTCTCCAAATACCGTATCTCCGATGCCTTAATGGCAACCTATAAATTGGTGTGGGACGATTTCTGCTCTTGGTTGCTGGAAATTATAAAACCAGAGTACCAAAAACCAATTGACCAGAAAACATATAATGAAGTGTTGGGGCTATTTGAGGAAAACTTGAAATTATTGCACCCATTTATGCCGTTTTTGACCGAGGAGGTTTGGCAGCACATTGCCGATCGTAGCCCTGAGGAGGCACTTATTGTTTCCCAATGGCCCAAGGCACAAGAGGTGGATGCTGCTCTGATCGCCGATTTTGATTTTGCATCAGAGATCATTTCCGGTGTTCGAACCATCAGAAAAGAGAAAAACATTCCGCAGAAAGATGCGTTGGAGCTTTTTATGTTGAATACCGAAGGCATAAGTTCCCAAATGGATGCCATCATATTGAAATTGGGTAACCTTTCCAAAATGGAAACTATTGATTCCAGTTTGGATGGCGCTCTTACGTTCAGGGTTAAGAGTAATGAATACTTTATTCCGATGAGTGGCGCAATTGATGTTGAAGCGGAAATTGCCAAGATTACGGAGGAACTCAATTATACCAAAGGATTTTTAAAATCTGTGGAAAAAAAGTTGAGCAACGAGCGTTTTGTGAGCAATGCCCCTGAAAAAGTGGTGGCTATGGAACGCAAAAAAGCTGCCGATGCCGAAGCCAAAATTGAGACTTTGGAAAAGAGTTTGGCGAGTTTAAAATAACCTTTGGTTATAAATGCACATGATTTTGAAAAGGGAAGCCAGCTTCCCTTTTCTCATTATTTTTCATACTTTGGAACGGATAAGAACCAACACCTTAAAATACCTATGAAAAACCTCGATAGAAGGAGTTTCCTCCAAAAAACCTCATTGACTGCGGCAGCAATCTCCATAGCTCCAACGTATTTAAAAGCCAATTCAGAAAGACCACTTTCATCAACGTACATGGGTGGATTTGCCGCACCTAAATTAGAAAAGGTGCGTGCTGCATTTATCGGAGTGGGAGCAAGGGGAGGAACCCATGCCAAGTTTTTTGCCGCTTTGGAAGGAACCGAGGTGGTCGCTATCTGCGACCTTTATGAGGACTTGGTTAAAGAAAAGACGCAATGGGTGAAAGAAGCCGCTGGAGAAAATCGGCATAAAAATATAGCCCAATACTGGGGCGATGAAGATAAGTGGCGAACCATGCTCAAAGAAGTAAAACCTGATCTGGTGTTTATTGCCACGAACTGGGTAAATCACGCACCTATGGCCATCGGTGCCATGGAACATGGGGCCCATGCCTTTGTTGAAGTGCCTATCGCCACTACGATACAAGAAATGTGGGATATTGTAGATGCTAGCGAACGCACCCAAAAGCACTGTATGATGCTGGAGAACGTCAACTATAGTCGCGATGAACTCATGTTCCTCAACATGTGCCGACAAGGAGTTATCGGTGAAATCTTACATGGTGAAGCCGCGTACATTCACGAATTGCGTTGGCAAATGGAAGAGCAGGAGCGGGGCACGGGTTCATGGAGGACGCCCCACTATGCCAAACGGAACGGTAACTTGTACCCGACCCACGGTTTGGGTCCTGTTGCCCAATATATGAGCTTGGCGAGACAAGAAGATACCTTTGGCAGTTTGGTTTCTTTCTCTACGCCCGCAAGAGGACGTGAGCTGTATGCAGAAAAAAATTATCCAGCCGATCATAAATGGAACAAACTCGATTTTAAGGGAGGAGATTTGAACACATCCATTATCAAAACCCACTTTGGAAAAACCATTATGGTGCAATGGGACGAGACCAGCCCAAGACCTTATTCCCGATTAAATCTGGTGCAGGGAACCAAAGGTGCGTTGGCAGGATTTCCAACCCGGGTGGCTCTTGAAGGCGGAGTGGAAGGACTCACGGAAGACCACCATTCTTGGGTACAAGGAGAGCAGCTCGCAAAATTGTATGAAAAGTACGACCATCCATTGTACAAAAGATTGAATGAAGCAGCGAAAGGTAGCGGACATGGTGGTATGGACGGCATTATGGTGTACCGCATAGTGGAATGCCTGCAAAAAGGACTTCCGTTGGACCAAAATGTATACGAAGGATGTTTGTGGAGCGCAGTTGCGCCATTAAGTGAACGCTCCGTAGCAAGTGGTGGTGCACCACAGCCTTTTCCAGACTTTACAAGAGGTAATTGGAAAGAAACAGAACCACTGGAAATAATAAGTTAAGCAGTAAAGATTAATGATCGAAATAAAAGTTCCGGCCCGAATCTGTTTTTACGGGGACCATCAAGATTATTTGGGATTGCCCGTAATAGCAGGAACCATTGACCGCTTCATCAATTTAAAGGCGATTCCGAATTCTGATAGAAAATACCTTTTGAAGCTGTTGGATTTAAAGGACGAATTGTCCATTTCTTTGGATGATGATTTGAAACAAGTGCAAGCCGATGATTACTTCAGGTCGGTAATGGCAATTTTAAAAGAGCAAGGTTTCCAACTTGACCAAGGTTACGACATCGAAATTTCAGGAAACATTCCCGTGAATGCAGGGCTTTCCAGTTCTTCGGCCTTGGTAGTGGCCTGGATTCGTTTTTTGGTGGCAACACAGGGGAAATCGGAAGAAATCAGCGATTATCAAATAGGGAGATGGGCGTATGAGGCCGAAGTGCTGTTTTTTGATCAACCCGGCGGGCTCATGGACCAGTACACCATCGCTCAAAAAGGACTTATTTATATCGACACCCAAAGTGGGGAAAGCACACGTTTGAATGCTGATTTGGGCAAACTGTTGGTTGCTGAATCGGGCGTGCCCAAAAAAACCCTGGAAGTGCTCAAAAATGCACGGGTGTATGCACAAAATGCGGTGGACGCCGTTAAAAAGGTACATCCTGAATTTGTTTTGGAAGAATCATATTTGGGTGATTATGAAAAATACATCGACTTGGTGCCAGAGGAACTTCAGGGGTATTGGTATTCCACGATTTACAACTATCACATCACTTTGGAAGCAAAAAAGGAATTGTTAAAGCCGACCCCTAATATTCAGGTTCTGGGAGATTTAATGAACCGGCACCAAACCATTCTTCAAAATCAAATCAAGAATACACCATCGGAAATGATTGAGATGATGGATGCTGCTCGTGAGATGGGTGCATTGGGAACAAAAATAATCGGTTCTGGAGGTGGAGGATGTATGGTGGCCATGGTAACTGATGCTGTCGAGGAACAGGTAAAACAGGCGTTTTTGGACAAAGGAGCCAAAGCGGTGTATGCTGTAGAATTAACAAGTTAATGCAAATGGAGAATACGAGTTTAATCATTATGGTGGGAGGGGCGTCTTCCCGAATGAAGCGGAGTTTAAAAACTAAGGAGGGTCAAAAAGGAATCATGGACAATATCCCCCATAAAAGTTTGATTCCCGTAGGGAAAAATGGAAGGCCCTTCTTGTACTACTTGGTACAGAATGCCGTGGAAGCAGGTTACGCCAAACTGTATTTGATCACTAGTCCCGAGAACCAAGCATTTCAAAGTTTGATTGATAATAAGAATCTTCCTGACGGGTTGGAAGTGTTTTTGGCAGTGCAAAGTGTGCCCGAGGGAAGAAAAAAACCATTGGGTACCGCAGACGCCCTTCAACAATGTTTGGACCAATACCCAGAGTTGAAACAGACCACCTTTACCGTTTGTAATGGGGATAACCTTTACTCTGTTGGCGCTTTGATGGATTTGAGGGCGGAGCGGACAGCACCACACGCCTTGATCAGTTACGGCAGCTCAGGTTTTGATTATACCGAAGAGCGTATTGCCAAATTTGCCGTAATGGACATTTCTTCTGATGGATTTTTGAAGGAAATTATCGAGAAACCAAATATAGCGGATGTACCCAAATATAAAGATGCTTCAGGCGAACTTCGGGTAAGCATGAACATTTTTAGTTTTTCTGGAGCGGAAATATATCCTTATTTAAAAAAATGCCCCATTGATCCTGTTCGAGATGAAAAGGAATTGCCCAAAGCGGTGGCCGTTTTGGTAAACGAAGAACCGCAGAGCGTACTTTGTATACCCCGCTCCGAACACATTCCAGATTTAACGGATGCCAATGATATTCAATTATTTAAAAATTTAGAGTAACTTAAAGGCATGTAATCCCATCCTTGCATCGAGCAAAGTTTAATTTTTGGAAATGGAATCGTATGCAACGGCATTGTTATATGCTACACCATTTTTTATAGGCCTTGTGCTTATTGAAATACTTTATGGTCGATTTGTAAAAGACCAGAAACATAATCTTATGGATACCGTGAGCAGCCTTAGCTCGGGTTTGACCAATGTGGTGAAAGATTCTTTGGGACTTGTGATCATTCTGGTCAGTTATCCCTTTTTATTGGAACATTTGGCTTTGGTGGAAATCAAAGCGAACTGGTTGGTTTGGGTGGTGGCTTTTATTGCGTTGGATTTTGCAGGCTATTGGAACCATAGGTTGAGCCACCATATCAACTTTTTTTGGAACCAGCATGTAATTCACCATAGCAGTGAGGAGTTTAATTTGGCCTGTGCGCTTCGTCAACCTATTTCCAATTTGTTGGGCTATTATGCACTTTTATTGATTCCTGCGGCCCTCTTGGGTGTTCCGGACCAAGTGATTGCCATTTTGGCTCCCATCCATCTTTTTGCCCAATTTTGGTACCACACTCAGCATATTGGGAAGTTGGGTTTTTTGGAATATGTGATCGTTACTCCCTCACAACATCGGGTGCACCATGCCATCAATAAAGAGTATATTGATAAAAACCTCGGACAGATTTTTTGTGTTTGGGACAGAATGTTCGGGACTTTTCAAGAGGAATTGGATGAAGTGCCCCCGCAATACGGGGTATTGAAACCGGCAAACACTTGGAATCCCATTATCATCAATTTTCAACATTTATGGCGATTGATTCAGGATGCATGGAGAACCAAAAACTATTGGGATAAATTTCGCATTTGGTTTATGCCCACAGGCTGGCGGCCTAAGGATGTAGAGGATAAATATCCTGTTGCCATTATCCAGAATGTGTACAATTTCAGAAAATATCGACCCGAAGCATCCGCTCGGCTCAAGGGATATTCACTTTTTCAACTGGCCATTACCACTATTTTAATGCTTTTTATGTTCTACAACTATTCGGATATTGGTTTTGATGGTCTCTTGTTGTTCGGTGCTTTTATTTTTGTGGGTATCTATGGCTACACCACCTTAATGGACGGTAAAAATTATGCCGTTTGGATTGAAGTGATCAGAGGGGTAGGGGGATTGGTGTTGATTTATTTTACTGAGGACTGGTTCGGAATCAATGCGTACTTTTCCATGGGAAGTTATCTTGTAGCTTTTTATTTTTTGATCACCATTTTTGGAGGTATCTACTTTACCTACTTTGAGAAGTCGTTTATTGCTACAGATTTGGCTTCTTAGAGTGTTTTTAGCTCTTTCTCCACCAATTCCACATATTTTTCCATGGCCTCCTCCACACTAATTCTTTTGGCTTGGAACAATGCGTTTGCCTTAAAAGCGTTGATCAATGGGGTTCTACTGCCAGGATTGTCAAAGTTTTTGTTCGCTATCTTGAAATAGGCATAGAGTTTTAGCAGAAGATCCGCGGGCAACGGATCGGTGTAGTCGTTGACAAAGTCAACGGCATCGTTAAATCTTTTGTGTAGGTCTTCGTTAATCATCCAACGGTCTTATAGAGGCAATACAGGTGCGTGCCCCAACTACTTTTTGGTTCAATTTAACGGTAATGTCACAGTCAAGCGGCAATAAGAGGTCTACACGGGAGCCAAATTTGATAAAACCGGCATCGTCCCCTTGTGTTACTTGTTCGCCTTCTTCGGCATAGTTTACAATTCTACGGGCCATGGCACCGGCAATCTGCCTGTACCCTATTTCACCAAATTTAGGGGTGTGCAGTATTATGGTGGTGCGTTCGTTTTCGGTACTGGACTTTGGGTGCCAAGCCACCAAATATTTTCCAGGATGGTATTTGGAATAGGTCACCGTGCCACTGGCGGGGTATCGGGTTACATGTACATTGGTAGGCGACATGAATATGGATACCTGTTTTCTTTTTTCTTTAAAGTATTCGGGCTCATCAACTTCTTCGATAACAACGACCTTACCATCAACGGGGGCCAAGATTTCATCAAAATTGGGAGTGACCAGTCTCTTTGGGTTTCTAAAAAACTGCAGAATTGCAATCAAAAAAAACAATGCGGCTATTTGAATGGCAAAACGAATCCATTCCACATCAATATAATACTGTGCGACCAATACGGCAGCTACCACTAGAAAAAAAGTGGTGATAATAATTTTTTGCCCCTCTTTATGAAACATAGGAGAATATAGTTAAAATCAAATAAGCAAAAGGCGCAGCGAACACCAAGCTATCCAGTCGGTCCCAAATTCCGCCATGCCCGGGTAAAATAGCTCCGCTATCCTTAACCCCGGCCATTCGCTTGAATTTTGACTCCAATAAATCGCCCAAACTCCCTGCGACCACTATTAAACAGGCCATTGCCATCCACTCTGTTACGGAAAGCCTTGTTTCGTACCAGGATAAAAAGTAAGCGGCCACCAGTGCAAAAATAAGACCTCCTACAGAACCTTCAATAGTTTTTTTGGGTGAAACTGCTGGAAATAATTTTGAACGGCCCAAAGTTCTTCCGACCAAATAGGCAAATGTGTCGTTTACCCATATTAAAATAAAGATCCCCATAATCAAAAATTGGGCAAACTCATCATGTTTATATGGTATCATGGTCAAAAAAATGCATCCGCCCCCGATGTAAAAAAGGCCGATGATGAATTTTTGAAGGCTATTGAATTTTCTCGGTTTTTTCGAAAACAGGAACATTAAGAGCGCTAGGTCCACTGCTATGGTGCAAAGCATCAACATGTTTACTGCTGTGCTATCGTTGGTCAGGTAGATGAAAACCCACCAAAGTGCCAAATAGGCTGCAAACATATAATACCCCTTAATGCGGACTATACGCTTGTATTCATAAAGGCAGGCCAATCCAAATGCCATAAAAAGAAAGTCGAAAGCGTCCGAACTTAAAAATACCGCGCCTAGCAGAAGTACCACATAAATCACCCCTGTTATGGAGCGTCTTAAAATTTCTTTCATGTATTTAGAAATCTTCTAGGAGTAAAAGATATACATTTTTTGAGGCACTTCCGTAGGAAAGGAAGTCATCTTTGTTTTCCTCGGTAGCTTGAAAGTGCTTTAATGTGGTAATGTTATTGGGAATATTATTTTGATAACGTTCTTTAATTATTTTGAGAGCTTCGCTTATGGAATCCACCAATTGACTGGTAGTGGCGAACACCACCAAATTGGAAGGGAGTTCATTTAATTTTTTTTCCTTGATTTGATTGGAGCATACCAAAATGGAACCATTGTGTGCCACAAGGTGTTCACAGGTGGTGAAGAAAATCTCGCTTTCGTTACGGTTGTTCGTAAAATCTATATTTTCTGAAGCAAAACGGGTTTCCAATCTTGGATCCATGGAATAGAAAAGATGGTTTTGCCAATCGTTCTCGGAAACAATATTTTTGAGAGCTTCGGAAACCTCGGCAAAGTCTTCACAGTAAATAAACTTTCCGCCATTTTTTTTAAAGTAGATGGTGAATTTCTCATCTACGGGAATTTTTAAATCGGGCATATGGTCCCCACGGGTTTCCGCAGTTTCCTTGGAAACCTTTTTTCCTCCTCCGAAAAGTTTTTTAAAAACTCCCATTTATGGCATTGTGTTCTTTGCTACTTAATCAATATAATTCTTTTGATTAAACTTTTATATCAACGGTTTATTCTGTGGGTTCAAGTTTTTCCTCCTCTTTTTCAAAAGGTCTCTTACCAAATATTTTTTCCAGATCGTCTTTAAAAATGACTTCCTTGTCCAAAAGTCTTTCGGCAAGTTCGGTAAGCTTATCCTTGTTGTCTGCCAACAATTTGATAGCCCTTTGATACTGCTCTTCGATCATTTTGGATATTTCTTGGTCAATTTTTTGAGCTGTCTCTTCACTGTACGGCTTGGTGAAACCATACTCGTTCTGTCCAGATGAGTCGTAATAGGTAATATTGCCCAATTGATCATTTAGCCCATAAATGGTTACCATGGCGCGAGCTTGTTTGGTTACTTTTTCCAAATCGCTCAACGCACCTGTGGATATTTTATCGAACATTACCTTTTCTGCTGCCCTACCTCCCATAGTGGCACACATCTCGTCCAACATTTGCTCTGGACGTACAATTAAACGTTCTTCGGGTAAATACCATGCAGCTCCCAAGGATTGTCCGCGGGGAACAATGGTAACTTTCACCAAAGGTGCAGCGTGTTCCAACATCCAGCTTACCGTTGCGTGTCCAGCTTCGTGGTATGCAATGGTTTTCTTTTCCTCTGGGGTAATAATTTTGTTTTTCTTTTCTAGTCCGCCAACAATTCTATCCACGGCATCCAAGAAATCTTGCTTGGTCACTGCCTTTTTCTCTTTTCTTGCTGCTATAAGTGCCGCTTCGTTGCAAACGTTGGCAATATCCGCACCTGAGAAACCTGGTGTTTGCTTGGCCAAAAAGTCTAGGTCCAAGGTTTCTGCCGTTTTAATAGGGCGAAGGTGTACTTCAAAAATTTCTTTTCTTTCGTTCAGGTCGGGTAGGTCAACATAAATTTGACGGTCAAAACGTCCTGCACGCATCAATGCCTTATCCAGTACATCGGCACGGTTGGTAGCGGCAAGCACGATCACGTTGGTGTTGGTGCCAAAACCATCCATCTCGGTCAATAACTGGTTCAGGGTGTTTTCACGTTCATCATTGGAACCTGTAAAGTTGTTCTTGCCTCTTGCACGTCCAATGGCATCAATCTCATCAATAAAAATAATGGCTGGGGATTTGTCCTTTGCTTGTTTGAACAAATCACGCACTCTTGATGCCCCAACGCCTACGAACATTTCAACAAAATCGGAACCTGATAGCGAGAAGAAAGGCACTTTGGCCTCGCCTGCCACGGCTTTCGCCAATAATGTTTTACCGGTTCCGGGCGGACCTACCAACAAGGCCCCCTTTGGTATTTTACCACCTAATGAAGTGTATTTGTCAGGATTTTTAAGGAATTCTACAATTTCCTGTACTTCTTCTTTGGCTCCTTCGAGACCTGCCACATCTTTAAAAGAGGTGCGGGTGTCTGTTTTTTCATCGAACAATTTGGCCTTGGATTTTCCAATGTTGAAAATTTGTCCGCCTGCGCCTCCACCTGCACCGCCAGACATTCTGCGCATCAGGTAGATCCAAATACCGATAATAAGGGCAAATGGAAGCAGGGTTAAGAATATTTCGCCGATTACGTTGGATTCTGTGTCGAACTCGACAATGGTATCCAAGTTGTTCTCTTTTTTGATTTCCGTGATTTCGTTTTGGAAAATCTGCAGATCACCGTAATCCAGCACATACTGCGGTACCAGACCTGTGGAAGGGAACAACGGTTTTTCGGCCACACCTTTATGGACGTCCTTATTCATGGCCTCTTCGGTTAGATATACCTTGGCCTGCCGTGTGTTGGTAATGATAACGATTTTGGAAATATCGCCATTGCGCAAAAATTCCTGTAATTCGGAGGTCGTGGTTTTTTCGGTGCTTGAAAAACTGCTTCCACCAAAAAATTGGAAGCCAATGATCAAGGCGATTACCACACCATATATCCACCACGAGCTAAAACGTGGTTTCTTCGGAGTGTTATTGTTCGGGTTGTTTTCTTTTGCCATTTTTTCTTAAGAATTGTAACTGCTTTCCACCATAGTGACCTTGGCATCTCCCCAAAGTCCCTCAATGTCATAAAATTCCCTAATGTGTTTTTGAAATACATGTACCACAACGTTAACATAGTCCATTAGCACCCATTCCGCGTTTTCAGAACCTTCGACATGCCAAGGCTTGTCGTGTATGGCCTTGCTAACCTTTTTTTGGATGGATGAAACAATTGCGTTTACATGTGTGTTGGAAGTACCGTTACAGATGATGAAGTAGTCGCAAACTGTATTTTCGATTTCCCTAAGGTCCAGTAGATTTATATCAACTCCTTTAACGTCTTCTATTCCTTCTAGGATCAAGGCAATCAATTCATCTGCGCTAGCTTTCGTTTTCTGCATTCAAAAAGTTTAGTTTTTACAAAGTTATGTTTTTTTTGTTTTCTTAGCCCTAGTTTTTAACAAATCATAAAGGCTTGTCATATTGGGAAAACATTTTCAAATACTCAAACTTAATGCCACGGACTCCACGAATTCATATTTAAAGGATTTGTTGCGTTCCGAAAATCCATCTGACCATACCGTTGTTGTTGCCGAAAGACAATTGAAAGGAAGGGGACAAATGGGCACGGTTTGGCACTCCGAGGGTGCCAAAAACCTTACGTTTAGTGTGTTGCAAAGGTTTGATGCCTTGAACGTCAAGCATCAATTTGTGCTGAACATTGCTGTTTCCTTAGCTGTTATTGATGTGTTGACCGAAGTTTTTGTGCCGGATGTAAAGGTGAAATGGCCCAACGACATTATGTCAGGTTCCAAAAAAATTTGTGGCATTTTGATCGAAAATGTCCTGAAAGGCGATAAGGTAGCTCACTCCATAATCGGAATTGGCCTGAATGTGAACCAAACGGATTTTGAAAATTTGAAAAAAGCTTCTTCACTCAAGCGGATTACGGGTCGCAACTTTGATTTGGATGAGCTGCTTCATAAAACTTTGGAGCGTATCAGGTTTTATTTTGAAGGAATAGAGACAAAAACGGTCAATCAACTTTTGCCAGCCTACGAAAAATTACTTTTCAAAAAAGATAAACCATCAACTTTTACCAATGCAGATGATGAAATGTTCATGGGTTTTATCCGAAGGGTTTCACCAACTGGTAAACTGATTATTGAACTGGAAGACCAGGTTCTCAAAGAATTCGATTTAAAAGAGGTGACCTTGCTCTATTGACCTATTTTGTCCATGTTGTTGGACAATGTGCCCATAAAGTTGGTGATGGGTGCTTTGATCATCATGGCCATCATGGCATTGAACTGTCCCTCGAAACTAAGTGCTACTTCACTTTCGTTGTCTCCGAGCGATACAATGTCGGCAGTTAGTGTAAAAGGTAGTTTGTCACTTGCCGCGCCCAAGACCACTTTATCAAACGGGTTTTGTTCTTTTAGCCTAAGTACAATTTCGGGCATACCTTTTAGGGCGAATTTGAAGGTGTTCTCGTCCAACACTTCAAACTTGTCTATATTCTCGGGCATTAAAGTTTCAAAGTTTTTGATATTGGTCAAGAACTCAAATACTTCTTTGTCGCTTTTGGCTACTTTCTTTTTTGAGGCTTCAATGTGCATAGTAAATTATTGTTTCCATTCTTGCGGATTGGATCTCCACTCAAGAAGGGTCTTTAATTGTGATTCTTTGATGTAATTGGTTTCAGAGGCCTGTTCGATCAAGTGCTCGTAATCCGATAGGGTATGGAGTTCCACGCCTTCTTTTTCAAAATTCTCAACAGATACAGGGAAACCGTAGGTGAAAATGGCAATCATTCCTTTTATATCGGCATTTTGTTCCTTGAGGGCTTGTACGGCATTAAGACTACTGTTTCCAGTGCTTATCAAATCTTCTATGACAACCACGCTCTGTCCGGCTTCAAAATATCCTTCGATTTGATTTTGTCTGCCATGTTCTTTAGGTTTTGGCCTTACGTAAACAAAGGGCAGTCCCAGTGCTTCTGCTACCAAGATACCGATACCGATGGCACCTGTGGCCACTCCGGCAATCACATCTGGCTTGCCGTAAAGGTTCTCTACTTGCTTGGCAATTTCTTCGCGAACAAAGTTTCGAACCTGCGGATAGGACAACATTATTCTATTGTCGCAATAAATAGGCGATTTCCAACCTGAGGCCCATGTAAAAGGATTTTCAGGTTCCAACTTAATTGCATTAATTTGTAATAACAGCTCAGCTGTTTTTTTTGCGATTTGTTTATCTAAAACCATTGCGCAAATGTATGAAGTTTTTGTTAATGAGGCCCCACTGATTTTAACAAACGAGCGCCCCCAGGATTCCAATGGTAACTTGTTCTCGTTGGATGGTGATTCCATTGTTGAGGCGATTCGACTTTTGTCCAAAAAGAAGTTGAAAAAGGCGTATCTGTACCATCCTGATGACAAAAAAATCCTGAAGCTTTTTATGCATAAGATTCCTGTAGTGGTTGCCGGCGGTGGATTTGTAATCAATAAAAAGGGTAAGGTTCTTTTTATTTACAGAAACGGAAAGTGGGATTTGCCAAAGGGAAAAGTGGACAAGGGAGAATCCATAGAAAATGCCGCAATTCGAGAGGTAGAGGAGGAAACCGGCGTAAAAAATCTTGTGATTGAAAGATTTCTTCATACAACGTTCCACATATTTAAAAGGAACGGGGAATACAGATTGAAACAGACGCACTGGTTTATCATGTCCACCGATTACACCGGAAAATTGGTGGCCGAAAAATCCGAAGGCATCAAAAAGGTGAAGTGGAAAGGCGCCAAAAAGACCAAAAAGGCATTAAAGAACTCTTACCATAACATTAAGGTATTGTTCGATGATTGGCCTTTTAATTAGTTAACAAACCTGCGGCTCCGCTGTTTTTTGCTATTCTGAAAATAGGGTAGGTGAGGTAGGCTTCTTCAAAATGTACAGAGCGTTCAAAAATCCAATTCAATTGCGCGTACCAATTGTTGGCAAAATTAAGGTCGTTTTCTTTTTTCATTTCAAACTCCCGAAGCAACAAAGAGTCTTTTTGCAACATTTCCAGAGCTACGTCTTCAAAAACGTAAGGCGAGAACCCTTCTTTTCGTTGCAGTACGGTATCAAAAAAGTTCCAGTTAAAAAATGAGTCAGCCCCCTGTGGTTCCAGTGTCTCCAAAAGATACCTGATTCCTGGTTGACGAGTGGGCACCAACAAATCACCTTCCCTAAAATGAACTTTTTTAATGATTTTTTCCACTTGGGTGTTGTAATGCAGATAATGACCTTCATATGGTGCGTTTCGGGTATCGTAATCCACTATTTTGTAAACTTCTACGGAGAGGGCGGTGTC
This sequence comes from Allomuricauda sp. TY007, assembly GCF_010468565.1. Taxonomy (GTDB): domain Bacteria; phylum Bacteroidota; class Bacteroidia; order Flavobacteriales; family Flavobacteriaceae; genus Flagellimonas. The sequence goes on along the minus strand of NZ_WUEG01000004.1, from coordinate 11,395 downwards.
TTTTGCTATGGGCGAATATTGAATTTTGTTGGCATCCAACCGCTCTATGACCCTTTTCCAACTCCTTTTTACGATATAGGCCTCGGGAACCTTAACCGTGTCCACTGGATAAAAGTAATCTTGATATACCGTCTCTTTGGTGAACGGCTTATCTCGGTTGTACTTTAATCTTGGAAGTCCGGTTACTTCGCTAGTGACTTGTTCAGCTTCAAACCCTTTAAAATCGAGGATGCTGGTCTTTGTGGTGTCCACTTGCCAGTTAAAATAATATTCGGTAAGATCCAGATTTTCTTCCAAAGTTTCTTTTCGGAGGGATCTTATGTTCTCGTGTTCCACTTCTACTACATCAATCAGACTCTGCATTAGGGCATAAGTACCTTCAACACGTTGTTTGTATGGTTTTAGCATGTGGGTCTCGACCATTAATCCTAAGGTGCTCCATAGTGTGGTATATCCTGTAGAGTACCGGGGGAGGTCCATAAATTGGGCAAATCCCATTTCGGGAGGTACATTGAATACATTTACATAAGGGGTAATGTCCCATTCCTTTTCTGCTAAAGAATTTTCAAGACCTGGCATTAAGGTATTGTGCAGGTATTTGCCCATTTCACCGCCCAATTTGTTGTGCTGGGTAAAAAGGTGTGTCAATGTGTATTGGTAATCCGCTCCATTGCTTACATGGTTATCTATAAAAACATCGGGTTTTACCCTATGGAATATTTGTGCAAAGGTCTTGGCGTTTTGGGTGTCCATTTTGATGAAATCCCGATTAAGGTCGTAATTACGGGCATTTCCCCGAAACCCATATTCCAAGGGCCCATTTTGATTGGCCCTGGTGGTGGAGTTGCGATTGAGCGAGCCACCTACATTATATATGGGAATGGTAACCAATACCGTATTTTTGGGTGTGGGCAGTTTGCCGGTGGCCAAGTCCCTGTAAAGCATCATGGTGGCATCTATGCCATCGCTTTCGCCCGGGTGTATTCCATTGTTTATTAGAATGATGGATTTTTCCTTGCGGATATTTTCGTAATTAAAATCTCCATCTGGATTAAATGTTACTGTGTGCAGTGGGTAACCGCTGTCCGTTTTGCCTATGGTGTGAATGTTTATCTCGGGAAATTCACGGGCAAGGGCAATGTAATAGTCAATGGTTTGTTTATAAGTGGCCGTTTCTTTTCCATCAGATGATTCAAAATGGGTCGGATACGAGGATTTCTCATCCTGCGTTTCGGATTCGCAGGAGACCAAAAGAAAAAGAGCCGTTAAAAAAATGATATACTTCAAAATATTACGGGAACTTTGGTTCGCACAAAAACCTGTGCTTGGCAGCTCCAAAAATACAGAATATTATAATTTAAGAAGCTACATTGATACAGCCAAGGTCTGCTGGTTCTATTTTAAAAATAGGTTTGTTCTTAAAGTTTAGGATATGCGGACATCTGTCTTTGAAACTGTTCCATTTTTTGTGGTCTGCTGGATCTATGGAAGATGTGATCATGTTTATTACGACATGCTCATCGATATCTAAGTCGATCAATTCATCAAGAAACCCCCAGCCATCCATAATGGGCATATTGATGTCGAGAAAAATGACATCTGGAATATTTTCTCCTTTCTCTTGTCTTTCCTTTATGGCCTCATAGGCTTCGTGCCCGTTTTGAAATATTTGAACATCATCGCAATGGGTAACCGATCGTAACATTTTTTTAATGCCAAATACGGTAATGGGATCATCGTCCACAATAAAAATACAATTAACTTTCTTCATTAAAATAAACATTGAACGTAGTGCCCTTGTCAACTTCACTTTGCACTGTTATACTTCCGCCCATGGCCTCAATTTGGTTCCTTACAAGGTATAGGCCAAAGCCTTTGGCATCTTTTCTGTTGTGGAATGTTTTGTACATTCCAAAAATTTTGTCACCGTATTTGTCTAAATTTATTCCCAGTCCATTGTCGGAAATGCTCAACATTATCCCTTCGTTGGACTTTACGGCATTTATGGTGATCAATGGTTCTCTATTGGGACTTTTATATTTGATTGCGTTGGATACAAGGTTCAATATAATGCTGTCCAAATAGGCGGGTACACAGTTCACCTCAATGTTCTCCGATATATTGTTTATGACTTGGGACTTGTTTTCCTCCAAAAGGTCTGAAAGATTTTCCAGTACCTTTAGAACATTGTTTTTTAGATTGAGCGGTGTTTTTGTTTCCGATGTTTTGATATTGATGTCCACCACTTGGTTCAAGTTTTCCAAGGTTTCCAACAAGTTGTCCGATGCCTGAGAGAGCATTTTTAAAATACGTTTACGTTCTTCAGGGTCCTTTTCCGAGTTTAAAAAGCCCAGAAGCATGGAGAAATTAGCGGAATGTGACCTCAAATTATGGGAAACAATATGTGCAAAACTGATAAGCTTTTGGTTTTGCATGGAGGTGATATTGATTAAATTCCGCAACTGTTCCTCCTTCTTTTTTATGTTGGTAATGTCCAAACTCATTCCAATGAGTCCACAGACTTTACCGTCCAAATCAAAATAAGGAATCTTTGATGTCAGAAAATAAACGGTTTTTCCACGGACTGTGCTAGCGGTCTCTTTACCTATTATCGGAGTCAAGTGTTTCATTACTTGAAGGTCCTCCTCCCTGAAAATTTTGGCCGTTTCTTCGTTATATAGATCGAAATCTGTTTTGCCAATGAGTTGTTCTGCTTTTTTATTGAGAAAATTGCACTCCCCCTTGTTGACCAATATTTTTCTGGATTCTAAATCTTTTACATAAACGTTCAATGGAAGGCTGTCTACCAGAGTGGAGAGCAATTGTTGGTTTTCCTTTACTTTGGTTTCGGCCATTACCTCATCATGTATATCTTTTATGGTGCCAAAAACCTTAACTGCTTTTCCGTTTTCTATAATTGGTTTTCCTGTTATATGAACCCATCTTTCTTCATCGTGGAATGTAACGATCATTAACTTGGCGTCATAAGGTTGATGGTCTACGGCAACTTTATGGAAAAGCATAGATGCTTTATTTCGGCTATACCCTGGTTTGTAGAAGTTTAGTGCCTCTATTACTGTTGGCTCGAAGCATTCAGGAACTTGATGGATTCGTTTGGTTTCCTTGCACCACGTAAGTTTTTCTTTATCAACCTCATATTCCCACCAACCTGTTTTGGATACTTCGACCTTTGTTTCCAAAACATTGTTCAACCAATCTATTTGTTGTTCTTTTTCAACTTCGGAGGTAATATCGTCAGTTTGGACAATGGTCCCGATCACATTCTCCTTTTCATCGAACCATGGGGCAAAATAGCTTTTCAAATGGCGGGTGCCCTTGCTGCTCTTTATTTTATGTTTAAGAGAAAAGGGGGCGTACTCCTTGAGCTTTTTCTCAAGGTCCAAAATCTCTGGATATAATGAAAAAATTTTGGTTTGGTGGTCTTTGTCTTGTAAGGATTGACCAAAAATTTCGAGCCACGAACAGGAGGCATCCTGTACGATGCCCTTCTTGCAAAGTAGAGCGGTTGCCTTTGGCAACTGTTTTAGTAAATAAAATTGGTCAACTCTTTCAACTGCTTTCAAAACTCGGGGTTGTTTAAAAAACGTTACTGCTTGCTCAGAAATTTCCGACTAAGCTATAATTATTTGGTCGATACAACGCATATTATGTTGCGAAAGCAATCATTAATGTTGTATCCAAGGGGTTGGCCATGGTTTTTATAAAAATATAAAGAAAGAATTTACCTACAAATTATATTCGATGAACGGAAAGGAGACGGTTATTTTACTACAACAGTATCAGGTACTAAGCCAGTGTAGTCACCACCATTCCTAATAACATCGCGAACTATGGAAGAACTGATATAGGATTTGCCGGAAGATGTCAATAAAAAAACTGTTTCGATTTCCGATAGTTTACGGTTGGTGTGGGCAATGGCTTTTTCAAACTCAAAATCTGCTGGATTGCGTAATCCTCTTAATATAAAATTGGCATCTATTTTTTTGCAAAAATCTACGGTCATTCCCTGGTAGGTGGTCACTTTGATTTTTGGTTCGTCTTTAAATGCTTCTTCTATAAATTTAACACGTTCTTCCAACGAAAACATATATGTTTTATCCGCGTTGATCCCGATGGCAATCACCAATTCATCGAACAGGGTGACCCCTCTTTTTATAATGTCGTAGTGTCCTAAAGTAAGTGGATCAAAGGAACCGGGAAACAATGCGCGTCTCATGTTGTGGAATAAAGTTTTTTAAAAATACGGTTTCTATCGCAAAGCTTCAACAATGGCACTATCAAAAAGTGCTTCGAGGGAAATTCCTGCGATTTTGGCCTGTTGCGGCAAAAGGCTCTCTTCCGTAAGTCCCGGGGTGGTGTTTACTTCCAACAGATGTGGTACATCACCAATAAAGATAAATTCACTGCGGGTGTAGCCTTTCAATCCTAAAGTTTTGTATATAAATTCGGCCAAATGCCTTACCTTGGATTTTTGCTTTTCGGATATTCTTGCTGGTGTAATCTCTTGCGATTTGCCCATGTATTTGGCCTCAAAATCAAAAAAATCGTTCTCCGAGATGATTTCGGTCGCAGGGAGTACAGTTACTTTATTCTGATAGGTAATCACACCAACCGATACTTCGGTGCCGTCCAAAAAAGATTCGATAATGATTTGGGTATCTTCCTTAAAAGCATCATCAATGGCATTTGCCAAATCCTCTTTTTTGTGCACTTTGGATACACCGTAGCTGCTGCCCGCCCTGTTGGCCTTTACAAAACACGGAAGCCCTACCTGTTTTACAATGGCATCCTCGTCCACCGATTGCCCTTTGTTCAAATAATAAGAAGTGGCACAAGGCACGCCATAAGGTTTAAGGGTGCTCAACAAATCCCGTTTGTTAAAAGTCAGCGCGGCTTCGTAATGGTTACAAGAGGTTTGTGGAATGCCCAAAAGTTCAAAGTAAGCCTGCATTAGGCCATCTTCACCAGGGGTTCCGTGGATGGCGTTGAAAACACAATCAAAATGAATTTTTTCAGTATCGATGGTTATGCTGAAATCGGATTTGTCCACAGAATGTTCCTGATCGTCCTCATCCAAATAAAACCATTTCTCTTTGGTGATCACGATTCGGTACGCATTGTACGTTTCTTTATTCAGATATTTGTGCACCACATTTCCACTTTTAATGGAAATATGGTACTCACTGGAATAGCCGCCCATAATTATGGCAATGTTCTTTTTCATTGACTTGTAAAATATCGAAAAGCCAAAATAAAGAAAAAACGGTTGGCTTTCCTATATTTGTTCCGTTAAGGTGAACTACATGAAGAATTTTTTCAACTTTTTAAAAAGCAAGACTTTTTTGATCCAACTTGGATTGGCGGCCTTGGCCGTTGTAATCTTGGTGTTTCTTACTTTACAATGGCTTAAAAGTACCACTAACCATGGTGAATTTGTAGAAGTGCCCGATTTTTCCAAAATGTCGGTTATGGAGATGCGAAAAGCGGTCGAGGAAGTGGGACTCAGATATCAAGTGTTGGATTCTTCCAACTTTAACCCGGATTATCCGCGATTTTCCATTTTGGATCAAAATCCGCCTGCTGGCAACAAGGTAAAGTCCAACCGAAAAATATACTTTACGGTAAACCCTTCTGGATATAAAAAGGTGACCGTACCAGATATTATCCAAGTTACCCAACGCAATGCTGCTTCCATGCTCAAAGCCGTAGGTTTGGATGTGGAGCGCGTTACCTATATTGATGAGTTGGGAAAGGATATGGTGTACAACATGAAATACAAAGGAAAATACATAAAACCGGGAGATAAACTGCCCAAAACCTCCAAAGTGGAGTTGATTTGCGGAAATGGCACCATACCCGGTAGTGCTAGGGTACAGGCAGATTCCCAATAAACATGAACACTCCGGACAATCAAGATGAACTATCTCAAGATGAGCTCTACGAGCATCATGGTTTTGTGGCCTCCAAAGGTCAGGAACCTCTGCGTGTGGATAAATTCTTGATGAACTTTATCGAGAACGCTACGCGGAACAAGATTCAGCAGGCCGCCAAAAAAGGGCATATTTGGGTGAATGGTTCCATTGTAAAGCAAAATTATAAGGTTAAGGCCGGGGATGAGGTAAAAGTGATGTTCGAACATCCACCCTATGAATTTTTGCTGACACCCGAGGACATTCCCCTGGATATTGTTTATGAGGATGATGTGCTTTTGGTGGTGAACAAACCGGCAGGCATGGTAGTGCATCCAGGTCATGGCAATTACTCGGGCACCTTGATCAATGCACTTGTCTATCATTTTGAAAACTTGCCGAATAACAGTTCGGACAGGCCCGGATTGGTCCACCGTATAGATAAAGACACTTCCGGATTACTTGTTATTGCCAAAACAGAATCTGCAATGACCCATTTGGCACAGCAGTTTTTTGATAAGACCAGTGAGCGCGAGTATGTAGCCTTGGTTTGGGGCAATGTGGAAGAAGACGAGGGTACTGTGGAAGGGCACATTGCTCGAAACCCTAAAAACCGCCTGCAAATGATGGTTTTTCCAGAAGGTGACGAGGGCAAAGAAGCCGTAACCCATTACAAGGTATTGGAACGTTTTGGCTACGTTACTCTGATTTCCTGCAAGTTGGAGACGGGTAGAACGCATCAAATACGGGTGCACATGAAATATATTGGGCATACCCTGTTCAACGACGAACGCTACGGGGGCGACAAAATTTTAAAGGGAACTACCTTTACCAAGTACAAGCAATTTGTGGAAAATGCATTCAAAGTATTGCCTCGACAAGCCTTGCATGCCAAAACCCTTGGTTTTGAACATCCTGTAACGGGCGAGTTTATGCGCTTTGATTCCGAACTGCCCGAGGACATGGTGAATGGTATTGAAAAGTGGCGTAGCTATGCCAAGCACCACGAATCATAGTTTTCTTCAATCTTAAGATTGAAAACACCATTGGAATCCCCTTCCAAATAAGTAAAATCCTCGTTATTTTTACAAAAATTAGAACAAGATGAAGATTGTGATATCCCCGGCCAAGTCGCTCGATTACGATACGGCTTTGCCCACATCAAAATATAGTCAACCCCAATTTTTGGAGCAAGCGGAAAAGCTGAATTCCGTACTTAAAAAGAAAAAACCAAAGGCTTTGTCGGAACTGATGTCCATTTCCGATAAGCTGGCGGACTTGAACTGGGAGCGCAACCAAAAATTTGAACTTCCTTTTACCGCTGACAATGCGAGACCTGCCGTGTACGCATTCAATGGCGATGTGTATCAAGGCTTGGATGCTTATACTATCCCAGAAGACAAACTGGACCGCTTGCAGGATACCCTACGTATTTTGTCCGGGCTCTACGGCCTGCTTAAACCTTTGGATTTGATTCAGCCCTACCGATTGGAAATGGGAACACAACTAAAAGTGGGCCGCAAAAAAAACCTGTATGAGTTTTGGAAAAAACAGATTACGGAATCTTTGAACAACGAACTAAAAGAGGACGAATTGTTCGTGAATCTCGCCAGCAACGAATACTTCAGTGCTGTGGACGATAAGAACCTTAAGGTTCCCGTGATTGCACCGGTCTTTAAAGATTGGAAAAACGATAAATTGAAAGTTATTAGTTTTTTTGCAAAAAAAGCACGTGGTTCCATGGTCCGTTACATCTTGGATACAGGGGCCGAATCGCTGGACGATATCAAGAATTTTGACTACGACGGTTATCTTTACAGCGAGGAACATACGGTAAAGAAAAACGAACCAGTTTTCATCCGATAAAAAACTTTGGTAAAATCCGAAGTTATCTTTAAGTTATAGTCGATTCAAGGCATGTTGTTACGATTGAAGTGCACATGCCTTAAATTGTGATACAATTAAATTTAACCCAGAGGTTACACATTATTCACGACCTTTGGGTGTTTGTCTATTTTTAACAATAACATAAACCAAATTCATGCAGCAGACTAAACGGTTAGAAGAATTTAAAAAGTCGGTAACCAATAAGTTCAATATTTATAACAGCCTTTTCCTAAGCTTACCCTATAAGAATGTGGAAAATGTGGGAATTCTTATCCCTCTTTTGCTCGATCAGTGCGAGAAAGGGCTAAAGGCAGGAAAAGAACCCCAGGAGATTCTGGAGGTATTCTTTTCCAACTTTGTGGATATTCAGGACGAACGGGAACGATTGGATTTTATGTTCCGTATCATTCAATACGTAGAGCGCCAAGTGGTGCTGTACGATAGTGTTGAGGATTCCGCATTTCCCAAACTTCAGGAGTACAGTAGTTCGTTGACCATTAAGGATTATTTTGAGTTGGTAAACCGTACCAAAAACTGGGACAAGGTCTCCAAAAAATTATCAACCTTTAGTGCGCGTATTGTTTTAACGGCGCATCCCACGCAGTTTTACACCCCGGCCGTTTTGGATATCATTGCAGAGCTTCGTTCGTTGATTGATGAAGATAGGATCCATGATATTGATGTAACCCTACAACAATTGGGTTTGACCTCTTTGATCAATGCAAAAAAACCTACGCCCTTGGATGAGGCGAAAAATATCATTTATATTCTTCGTAACACCTATTATGATGCCGTTGGAGAACTCTACCAATATGTAAAAAGCAACATTAAGGATGAGAAGTTTGAGAACTACAACCTTATGAAGCTTGGATTTTGGCCAGGGGGTGACCGAGATGGAAACCCATTTGTAACGGCCGATATTACCAAACAAGTGGCCGACGAGCTCAGACTCACCTTAATGAAGTGCTATTACAACGAATTGAAGGACCTCCGTAAAAAATTGACCTTTAAAGGAATGCAAGGGCATCTTAATGAGTTGAGCGGTAAAATGTACCAGGCCATGTTCGATCCCAATGCGGCAATTTCCTACGAAGGCATTATTGAACATTTAAGTGCAGTGAGAGAAGAGCTAATCGAACATTATCACGGCTTATATTTGAATGAGTTGGATCAGTTTATAGATAAGGTCCACATCTTTAAAACACATTTTGCAACCTTGGATATCCGTCAAGATCACAGCAAACATAAATTGGTGGTGGAAACCGTGCTTAAAAAGCAAGGAGCCATCAAGGAAAGTTTGGAAGAACTCAAGGAAAAGGAGTTGGTGGATTTATTGCTCCAAGGCGATTACAAACTTGATCCGAAGGATTTTGATGATGACATTGTAAAAGATACCATCGTCAACATTCAAAATTTGAAAGCAATTCAGGACAAAAATGGTGAAGACGGATGTAACCGCTACATCATCAGTAATTCGGAAGATATTTTTTCCGTGTTGTTCGTATTTGGATTGTTCAGATGGTGCGGTTGGGACGAGAAGGAAATCACTTTTGATATTGTTCCATTGTTCGAGACCATGAACGGTATGGATGCTTCCGAAGAAGTGATGCAAACCCTGTTCGATATACCACAATACAGACAGCACTTGGAGCGAAGAAGAGACATTCATACCATAATGCTCGGCTTTTCCGACGGTACCAAAGATGGAGGGTATTTAAAAGCCAACTGGTCTATTTTGAAGACCAAAGAAACCCTGAGCAAGGTCTGCAAGAAAAATGGGATCAGTGCCATTTTCTTTGATGGTAGGGGAGGTCCACCGGCAAGGGGTGGAGGTAAGACCCATAGGTTCTACGCGGCCCAGACCAAGGATGTGGCCAATCACGAGATTCAGCTTACCATTCAAGGGCAGACCATTACCAGTACCTACGGAACCAAGGAGCAGTTTATTCACAATTCAGAACAAATGCTCACCGCTGGCTTGAGCAATAATCTTTTTGGCAAGGAGCATACCATTTCTGCTGCGCAACGTAAACTTATTGAAGAACTTTCCGAACTAAGTTTTGAAAAGTATGATGCGTTGAAGCAGCACGAGAAATTCATTCCTTATTTGGAAAACAGGAGTACCCTAAAATATTACACCAAGGCCAATATTGGTAGTAGACCGGGTAAACGTGGCAACAAAAAACAGTTAACGCTTTCCGACCTGCGCGCCATTTCCTTTGTAGGTTCTTGGAGCCAGTTAAAACAGAATGTTCCAGGTTACTTCGGTTTGGGTTCTGCCATTATGCAGTTAAAGGAAGAGGGGCGATTGAACGAGGTGAAAAAACTCTACAAAGAAGTTCCATTCTTTAAGGCATTAATGCTGAACAGTATGATGTCCTTGGCCAAATCCAACTTTGATTTGACCAGTTATATGAAGGATGACCCTGAGTTTGGTGATTTCTGGAACATTTTGCACGATGAATTCCAGTTGTCCAAAAAAATGTTATTGCAGATTTCTGGACTTAAGATTTTGATGGAGGATGAAGCCGTTTCGAGGGAATCGGTAAAAATCAGGGAAAAAATTGTATTGCCATTGTTGGTGATTCAGCAAAATGCACTGTACCACATCACCCAAAATTCAGAATACAAAGAACTGTATGAGAAAATCGTGACCCGTTCCCTCTACGGAAACATTAATGCAAGTAGAAACTCGGCTTAGTTCCTGATTTCTTCTGAAATCTAATAGTAGCAATCAGTATGGTGCAAAAATTTAAAAGCATCATACTGATTGTTTATTTTTACCCAAACACGAAATAGTTTCAATTTTGAGTTCGCAACTTTTTAAACACACCCACCCCTACGAACCCTTTTTGTTGTCCGAAGCCACAAAATTGATTGTGGGTACTTTACCACCACCTCGTTTTACAACAGGAGAGTTAAAGCCACAAGATGTGGATTTCTGTTATGGCAGTTGTAATGGACAACTTTGGCCCATTTTGGATAAAATCTTCGATTTGGGGCTGAAATATGAAACCTCAAATGAAGCCGTTGAGCAACGCAAGCGTTTTCTGATTGAAAATAAAATTGGGGTCTGCGATATTGTGGAAAGTGCCGAACGCGAAAAAATTGATGCCTCCGATTTGGGTATGCAAAATGTGGTTCTTCGGGATTTGGTCGGGTATTTGCAAGCGTACCCCAACATTCAAACAGTATTGTTCATGGGTGGCAACAGCAAAAATGGTCCGGAATATTTCTTTCGCAGACAGTTGAAAGCGCATGGTCTTAAACTGAAAGTAGTATCCAATGAGGTGCCTCGAATCCATCATTTGAAACTTTCAAGTCCAATGTCAGTTCAAGCAGAGTCTAGAATGGTTAAGACCGTCTCATTGACCGCCCCTTCGGGAGCTGCCAACCGAGCCGTTGGGAGTTTGCAAGCCTACAAAGAATTAAAAAACAAAAATCCTGATTTCAATACCCTTGATTTCAGGGTGATGCAGTATCGGGAGTTTTTCCAATGAGACCAAATACCAATTCAAATTGAGTATTGGTCAAATGAAAAGGGGTATAGGTCAATTTTAATGAAATTTCTACGTTGT
>NZ_WUEG01000030.1 GCF_010468565.1 Allomuricauda sp. TY007 | reverse complement strand
AAGGGAGGCCACAAAGAAGTGGTCCATGCCCATCAGGAACTGGGGCATCATTTTAAACCAGTTCCTAACGATCTATGAAAAAAGGGTCAGACTCTAATAAAGTCCAACCCCCGTTATTTTCAACTTACACACTTATTGGGATAGTGTCTCCTTTTTTCAAGTATAGCTACATTAATGACCCACGTGCCTTTATCCAGCTCAAGGCTCTTGGCCAATTTTAGCATCAAGGCGCTTATACGCTGGCTGTTCTTTTTGTTTTCCTCTTCGGTCTTGTTCGGGTTCTTTACGTAGTAGGCCCTCGGGAACTCTTCACCGCTTTCTTTCTCTTTTAAATAAAAATAGCGTGGTTGGCCTTCCTTGTCCTTACCGTGCTTATTTTCCCAATCGCAGGGCACCGTAAAACTTGTCTCGCCCTTGCCCTCGCTGTCAATGGTTATTTTGAAGTTTGCTCTCATGTCCTCATCGTCCCAAGTGTCATAGGTACTGTACTCGTCCGTGTGGTTGTCCTGCTTTTTGTCCTCCCAGACCTCAAACTCCAAGGTCTTGTCAATTAGGTTTCTTGTCTCTACCTTTACCATTACGGTATCACCTTTTACCACTCGCCGTTTTTCTTCATTTCATCACACTCTTCTTTGTTAAAGCACTCTATACATGGCTGTTCAACAACAGGTAGCTCTATTGAATTCAAACTATCTGTAAAAAAATTCACCTCATTATATGATTCCTCTTTCCAATATAATTCATCAACTTTTTTTAATTTAATGTAATATGTAGCCGATCCTCCTTTTACAGGGTAAGTTTTGATTACCAGGGAATCCGCATATTTTCTAATAGATTTTATTTCATATCTCTCTTCAACATCCATTCTGGGTTGAATATATATAAAACCGTTCTTGAACCTATATTTTATAGTACTTACTATACATGATACATAATTGATTTTATTTCCCAAACTATCCTCTTTTACTTCAACTAAAGTAATTCCGTCCAAAAAATGTTGTCTCCCATTCTTGCAAGCAAACAAGCAAACAAGCAATTCTTATTAAAACTTAATGTATTCACCTTTTTTCTTATTTCTTCTTATTTGTGTAACCGTATAAGCTTTCCCATCTGCCCTATAATTACTTACCGAAACTAAGGAGCTATCTGACTTTAATTCAAGTAACCATTCTTTCTTAGCACCATACCGAGTACCTACATCCCAAAAAATATAATGTACTTGACCATTAACACATTTTCTGCCCACAGCGACAATATAATGATCGGTAGTATCTTCATTAATAACTCCATGTCTTCTGTATTTTAAAGTATGGTTTACCCCTAATAATACTGGATAACCATGCTCTAATGATTTATCTAAATACAATAACCCGGCATTGACATCTTCACTATGAAATACTAATTCAGTTCTTTCATCATTTTCATCAGCTAATTGGTAAAAAGATTCTTTCCTGCTTGTTCTTGTAGGCGAATTTTCCGTAGCTCCTTCCGCCTCAATCCCCAATTGTCATATGATACTCTTACAGGTGGCAGTACAATTAGCTTTTTTTGATTGCTTCCTAAAAACCATCCGTTTCCTCAAATCAACATGCTTCTTTCCACATTCAGGGCATGCCCCTTCTTCCAAGGTTTTCTTTTCGGGCGGCGGCAGCTCCTCCCCAAGCACCACGGCACTGCTCTTTTCTTGGGCCTTGTCCCGCTCAAGGCTCTTGGCCACTTTTAACATCAAGGCACCTATACGCTGGCTGTTCTTTTTGTTCTCCTCGTCTGTCTTGTTGGGGTTCTTTACATAATAGGCCCTCGGGAACTCTTCGCCGCTTTCCCTCTCTTTTAAATAAAAATAACGTGGCTGGCCTTCTTTGTCCTTATTGTGCTTGTTCTCCCAATCGCAGGGCACCGTAAAACTTGCTTCGCCATTGCCCTTGCTGTCTATCTTTATCTGTACGGTCTCAGGGAGTTTTTCGTCGTCCCAGGTGTCATAGGTACTGTACCCGTCCGTGTGGTTGTCCTGCTTTTTGTCCTCCCAGACCTCAAAATCCAAGGTCTTGTCAATTAGGTTCCTTGTCTCTGCCTTCACCGTATCACCTTTTACCACTCGCCGTTTTTCTTCATTTCATCACAATCCTCCTTTTCCCAACAATCTGTGCATGGTTGTTTTCTATATTTTAATTTATGAATACTCAAGCTGTCAATATAAAGTATATCATCTATCTTAATAAAGCTTTCATCAACCCTATGTATTTGCATCTCGGAATCAGGGTAGCTATGGGGGAATAACCTATTTATCATCTTATAGAAAACTATTGAATTTTCATCAATAATTTTAGATTTAAAATCATATACATATTTTCCATCTTGAGATGTTGTCTTAACAATCTTGTCTTCTCTAAAAGAATATGCACTTATAGAGGCATCACATGGCTTGAATAAATATGTCGAAGAATCAGTTTCAACAACTTTATAGAAGGTATGACCTTCAACAAATAATTTTTTCTCTTTTTTGTCACAAGCAAACAAGCAAACAAGCAAACAAGCAAACAAGCACTTAATATTCGATGATTTTCCCATTTGGTTTTATGTTTCTGGCAATTTGTGTTACAGTGTAAGGTTTATTACCTGATTTATATGTTTTATCGGCTACGAGTTTATAGCCATCCCTTAGCTGGAATAACCATTCAGTACTTTTTCCTCTTTTTGTTCCCACGTCCCAAAAAGTATAATTTATCTTTCCATCGATACATTTCCTACCCACAATAACCACATAATGATCGGTCGTAGGATAAGAATCTTCATTTATATTCCCCCCTAAAGTATGATTCACTCCTACTCTTACTGGATGCCCAAAATCTATTGCTTTATCTAGATATTGAATAGCCTTAATTGATTCCCCTTTGTCAAAAACCAACTTCGTATGTGAAGCATTTTCCAATACCAATTGATAATATGCAACCCCATGGATATCATACCCTTCACAAGTAATCCCCAATTGTCTAATTATACTTCTAGCAACCTCTCCACAGTTAGTCGACCCTGCTGCCTGCTTTTTAAAAATCAATTTCTTCCTCAAATCAACATGCTTCTTTCCACATTCAGGGCATGCCCCTTCTTTCAAAGTTTTCTTTTCGGGCGGCGGCAGCTCCTCCCCAAGCACCACGGCACTGCTCTTTTCTTGGGCCTTATCCCGCTCAAGGCTCTTGGCCACTTTTAACATCAAGGCACCTATACGCTGGCTGTTCTTTTTGTTCTCCTCATCTGTTTTGTTGGGGTTCTTTACATAATAGGCCCTCGGGAACTCCTCGCCGCTTTCCTTTTCTTTTAAATAGAAATGACGTGGCTGGCCTTCTTTGTCCTTATTGTGCTTGTTCTCCCAATCGCAGGGCACCGTAAAACTTGCTTCTCCATTGCCTTCACT
>NZ_WUEG01000029.1 GCF_010468565.1 Allomuricauda sp. TY007 | reverse complement strand
AAACGGCGGTCACCAGTGATCCCAACACCACATAGATCAATACGATGGAGATACCATAAAAAACAGCGTTTTTGACCCCCTGCGCACGGTTCTTGCTCTGTTTGGTAAAGAAACTGACCGTCATGGGTATCATCGGGAACACACAGGGTGTCAATAATGCCGCAAAACCCGAAAGAAACGCTATAAAAAAAATGGACCACATCCCTTTTGGGTCATCAATCCCATTATCTTCTTGGTGCATGTCATCGGTATTGGATTCCTTTGCCCGCTGCCCGCTCAGGTCAAATACCAATTCCCCTTCGGCAGGAGGCAGACAACGGGTATCATCACATACCATATATTCGACAAAGGCCCGGATCTTGGATACCGTTGGCGCAGTTTCTATTTTTTGTACAAAAACAGCCTCTTTCACAAAGCTTTTTACCCCAGGGCCATGAACGGGTTCCCGAACCATGGCGTCTGTTTCCTCATCGGTATTGCCCAATAATGTTGTGGAGGCATCGATATCATAGAGGAACATCGTCGGGGAATAATCATCTCCAGTGACGTCCTGTGATATCAAAAACCAACCTTTTTCAATGGATGCCCTGGAGATCAATCGATATTGCGTATCCGATATTTTTTCCACTGTGGTGGTCCATTGCACCGGTTGGGTATCCTGGGCGTTCAATACACCAAGGACAAAAAACAGGGCACACCATAATTTTGTCTTCACACTTTCCATAAGCTTGGTCCCTACTAAATTGAATCTTAAAATCATTGCACTTCAAAAATCAGGTCCATTTCCTTTGGTGGCAGGCACTTGGTGTTGTCACATACCATAAATTCCACCACAGCTTCGATGCGGAACCCTTTTTTACCCTTCACCCTGACTCGCTGCACAAAGGTGGCCTTGGTCTCAAAGTATTTGATTTCCATATTGAAAATCGGGTCTTCCACGGTATGCCCGCTTTCTTCCCATGTATTGCCTTTTTTAAGATAGTGTTCACTGCCCTTGAAGATAAAGGTGGTGGGCAATGGCCCATTATCGGGCACGCTTTGGGAATAGAGGTGCCATTGGTCCTCAATAGTGGCCGTGGCGATCAGATCATAATCCGTATCGGACACCTGTTTGACGGTCGTGGTCCATTTCACGGGATCATAAATCTGTGTCTTACCGTAAAAAAAGCTCAGCAACAGGGCAAGCAATACTAGTCTTTTCATTTTTAGAACATTTAAAAAGGGTGCAGCACTGCACCCTTTGGTTAAGAAATAGGGAGCTAATCCAAAACTTGAAAACAAAAATTTCCGGAATCCTATTTTTAATTATGGTTTTTTAGGTTTGAACACAATGGAATAAGACTTGGCCTCTTTCAACAATTTCTTGGTGAACACTTGAAGATCCTTTGGGGTGATTGAAGCTATGATATCCTCAAAATTCTTCGGGTCGTCCATATGATACCCTTCCCTGTAAAAGGTCGTCAGCAGGTCCATATCAAAACTATTGTAGTCCTTATGCTGTTTTCTTTCCTTCAGATAACTGGTCAGTGTTTTGTCCAGGTCGAGTTGTTGGATATCCCCCTTGGCAATTTTCGTAATTTCATGTTGGGCAATCTTGGTCAGGGATTCCACCTTATCGGGATTGCAATCAAAGTTCACAAAGACGGAGGCTTCCTGCACCGGTCGTTTGGAGAGATTGCCATGGGCCCTTGCCCCATAGGTCCCCCCTTCCTCCTCGCGGAGTGTCTCGATGTACCGCAAGGTCAAGATATCGCCCAAGGTCCTGGCCAACATCGCATTTCTCAGGCTGTATGCCATGTTGTTCTTATAGGCTATCCGGACCGAGCTCTTGGGGTCCTCCATTTTTAGATGAATCTCTTTTTCAATGACATCTTTGACCCACTCATCCGAATTATCCTTCCATTGTTCCCTTGCCGCATAAGTGGGGATACTGGCGATATAGGTTTCCAATAGGAGTTTAAGGGAATCTTTGGTCACGTCGCCCACCACGAAAAACTCAAAATCAGCGGCATTGCCAAATCTATCCAAATAAATGTTCTTCACTCTTTCAAAGGATGCATCGTTTATATATTGTTCATTGAACAGGCGCCGTTTGGGGTGATCTTTTCCATATAGGGCTATGGTGGTGCTGTCCGCCATTTTTTTACCAAGGTTCTCACTCCGACTTATACTGTAATTTCTTGCATTTTGGAGCACCACCTTAAATCCGTCCTCATCGAATCGGGGAGCTACAAATCGCAGATAGACCATCTGCATCAGGGTCTCGACATCCTTGGTCGCGGAATGTCCTGAAATACGTTCTGTCAGACCATCCAAATGTATGCTGGTGGAGGCGGTTTTTCCTGACAAGACTTTTGGCAGATCGCTTGAGGAATAGTTACCCAAACCTGAGGCATTGATCACATGGCCCAACATATCGGCAGAGGGCAGGTCATCGTTGGAGAGCAGGGACTTACCACCATAACTAATGGCTTTCAACTGTACATCGTTCTTGTTCTTATCGGCAAATTTATAATGTACCTTCACCCCATTGCTCAAGGTAAATGTAGTGGCTCCCAAGCTATCCTCTTCTTCCGATACGATGCTCCCTGGTGCAATGGCAAGCCCTGTCACCAATGTCTTGCCCAAAAAAGTATCGGTATAGGGCTGGAGGCTTTCATCGTTCTCTACGGCATCCATAAGGGCCACCGCTTCCGCTTGGGTCAAATTGTCCCTTCCCTTGACCCCAGTGACCAATAGGAACCTGTTTTTTGCACCATACAAATTCTTGATGGCTTCATGCAGCGCTTCAGGGTCAAGGTTATCAAGAATGGTCTTCACCAGCTTATACTCCTGTTCCATATCGGTCATGGCCGCATTGCTCAGGTAGTTGTTCTGGATGATGGAAACAATCTGACCGTGTGACCTATCGTCCTTTTTGATAATCTGGTTTTCATAATCGTTCTTCACTTCATCGATTGTCCGTTGGATCTCTGCTTCGGTAAAGCCATATTTCACCGCCCGTACCACCTCTGACAGCACTGCCCTCAACGCTTCATGCTGTTGGTCAGGTTTTGGGGTGATGGAGACATTGAAGGATTTGGTGGTCCGTGAATGGTTCCCATAGTTGATATGGGCCCCTAAAAACGGGGCATCGGGTTTTCGGGACAGTTCCCCCACCCTTTTGGACAGCATATTCATTGCCATATTGTCCAATAGCGTTTTTTTTAGATCGCCCACGGTCTTATCCTCTAGCGAATAGGGGTGTACAATGCCCAGGGATATACTGGAGGTCGTCACTTCATCGTCCATGGCCATTGTGAACAACAATTCCTCGTTCTGCGGTATCTCCACAAGAAATCGCTCCTTGGGGTCTTTCACCGGTTCGATAGTGGAGAACAGCGTCTTTATTTTGGCCTCGATCGTCGCCACGTCCACATCCCCGACTATGGCAATGGCCTGCAGGTCCGTCCGGTACCAATCATGGTAAAAGTCACGCAGGGTCTTGTATTCAAAATTTTGCACCACTTCCATGGAGCCTATGGGCATGCGCTCCGCATATTTGGTATGGTTGAAGACCGAAGCAAGGGATTGGGTCAGGATGCGCATCCCCCCACTTTGGCGGGTCCTCCACTCTTCGGTGATGACCCCCCGCTCGGCATCGATTTCCTCATCGGTCAATAATAGCGCATTGGACCAATCGTGCAAAATCAACAGGCCGGTATCGATGAGTTCCGGGGTCGTCGGGACGTTGTTGATATTGTACACGGTCTCATCAAAAGACGTATAGGCATTGATGTCGCGGCCAAAGAGCAGCCCATGTTGTTGCATGGTGTTCAAAATTCCTTTGCCCTCAAAGTTCTTGGTCCCGTTAAAGGCCATGTGTTCCAAAAAATGCGCCAACCCCTGTTGGGCATCATTTTCCAAAATAGACCCTACGTTCTGGATGATATAGTAACTGGCGACTCCCTTGGTTACATCGGTACGTTTGATATAGTAGGTCAAGCCGTTGGGCAATACCCCCTTCCGGATCTCGGGATCCGCGGGAAGCGGGGCATCCAGGTCCAGCTCCTGTGCAAACCCGATCAGTGAAAGCCCAAAGCATAAAAGGCATGTGATAGTATATTTCATTCTGTTGTCGTCTTTAAATTGAAGTAGCAGTTGACCGCACGCCATTCCCCTTGCTCTACGGACCATGACCAAAACAAGGACCGTTCGAACAAGAAAGGTGGGTGGGTTAAATTGTAATCAATACAATGAAAAGTGGTCTTGTGCCTTAGTTAAAATATGTGCTTAAAAATTCCTCTAGTTCCTTTCCCCTTATGGATAAGCCGGGTAAACTGACCCACCTTCGCCGGATGAAACTGACCATGGCAAATGGACTGCCCAGATTTGATCTATCCTTGGGTTAAACTTAGTTTTTATTTTTCAATTTTCTTCTCATTGATTCTCCTTTTATATCTATTCTGT
>NZ_WUEG01000028.1 GCF_010468565.1 Allomuricauda sp. TY007 | reverse complement strand
TCACAGAACTGAACGAATTCTTGAGTGGAAAAGAGAGGGGGTCATCAATGTTGACGGAATCGATACTTCCCATGGCTATATTGACCTTGTTCCCCTCTTTTGTTCTTTCTGATTTATGACTATAATTTAATCAGAATCAAACTTAAGACGGCTATAAGCAATTGGGGTTTAAGTGATTAACCAAAAATTAGAACATAAAATAATGGTCAGTGCTAAACTGAAAAGTTAGGGCAAAAAATCCCCAACTGCTCATAGCCAAACCGTTACCTGCAAGCTAAAAACCAACTGCATATTTTAGCACTTTAGGTTTTGCCACACACAATTCCACCGCTCTAAAAACCAAAAGAGCTAAAATTTCCCAACGCTCGAATGGAATAATTCAATTAATATTCATAAATTTGTCAAAAAATGACAAGTCTTATGGAGACCACTTTTGGAGAATACATCCGACTTTTAAGAAATGAACACGAATTGACTTTAACTCAACTTGCGGCCAAATTGAATTTAGACTCTGCTAATTTGAGTAAAATAGAAAATGGAAAACGAGATTTTGATGAAAAACGCTTACCAAAACTTGCAAAAATTTTCAACCTTAATCTTACTGAATTGCGGAATGAATATCTAACCGACCAAATTGGAAAACAGATTTACGAAACAAATTGCACAAAGCAACTTTTGCAAGTTGCAGAAGAAAAAGCAGAGTATCGTAGACTTAAAAATATAAAAACGGCATAATGGAACTAACACAAGATAGATTAGATGTTTTACAAAAAACAAGGTCAAATATTTTCAATTGGAGAGGTCAGTTTACACCTGAATTTGTTGAATATATTATTGAGATAGTTGGTCTCAAACCAAATTCAGTAATTGCTGACCCATTTGTTGGAAGTGGAACTGTTTTAATTGAGGCAGCAAAAAAAGAACATACAGCAATTGGATTCGAGATTAATCCAGCAGCTTATCAAATGTCAAGTTTTTATAAATATTCAAATTTAAATCTGAAAGAACGACAAAGCTTAATTGATACAATTGAATTAAAGCTTAAAAGTGTTTTATCTCAATTAAATGGACAATTGATTTATAACAATTCCGAATCTTATAGAGATTCATATTCAGGTCTTATCCAAGTAGCAAAAAAAATTGAACAGATTAGCAGTGAAACTGATTTGTCTTTTTTAATGAATATTCTCTTTGCTTCAGAAAGTGACAAGAAGTTGACAATTAAAGAATCATTAAAAAAATCTTTTGAATGGTTTAAAAACAACCTATTAAATCTTCCTTTCAATAGTTCATCAATTGAAGTTCACAATTTAGATGCAAGATTAATTGGAGAATTGTATCAAAGCAAAATAGATTTAATAATTACAAGTCCTCCATATATTAATGTCTTTAACTATCATCAAAACTATCGTGCAGTAACAGAATCTTTCAACTACAAAATCTTAAACGTTGCTCATTCAGAGTTTGGCTCAAACAGAAAAAATAGAGGGAATCGCTTGCTAACAGTTGTTCAGTATATAATGGATATGGAAGCTTCTTTAAAAAGCTTTTGGCTTTCGTTGAATGATAACGGCAAAATGGTTATGGTTCTTGGAAAAGAATCTAATGTAAGAAAAACTCCTTTTTACAATGGACTTATAATTTCTGAATTAATAAATAAAATGGGTGGCTTTTCGATTTTATCTAAAAGTAATAGAGCATTTCAAAACAAATTCGGAAAAGAAATTATTGAAGATATTCTAATTATTAAAAAAATCGCAAACCAAATTCCCAAAACAGGATTCGCTCAAAACATTGCCGAAGAACATTTAATTGAAGCACGAAAATCAGCTCCTGTTGATGTTATAAACGATTTTGATGATGTGATGAATAAAATAAAATATGTTAAAAACTCACCTATTTATAAATAAAGTATGGCATTAACACCGCATAGAGATAAGCTCATTGCAGCAATCAGTAACCCAAAAGCTAAAAATGATAAAGGCTTATTAGAAGAAGCACATAAAGCATATCTGAATTGGACATCTCAATTATCCAAACTAAAAAGTTCGGGAGACACGAGAGTTAAAGAAATGACTAAACTTCTCAATGAGTATAAGGATTATTTGGAAGTGGAGTTAATTGCTAAAAGCGGAAGCCCTTTTATTAAAAGGCAAAAGGGACAACTTAAGCTTGACAATAGCATAATTGAGGAATTCCTTATTCATTTAGTCAATGATGATGTAATAAAAAACCTTCCGAAAGAAATAGAAACAGGTTCTCAAACTGCATTTATGTCATTATCGTTCAGACCAAGTTCAATTGAAAGTCTTGCGCAAAAACCAGAAATTGTATTAAAACAAAAAGACCAAGATTTTACAATTGGAAAGAGTATTTACTACCAATTTTCTCCTGACAGTAAATTTGATAAGAAACTTACATTGGATGGTCGGTTTTTCCTTGCTGTCCTTGCAGCAGAAGTCAAAGTAAATTATGACAAGACAATGTTTCAAGAATGTGCAGGTACTGCATCAAGACTAAAACAAGGATGTCCCTTGTCCAAATATTATGCATTGATTGAATATTTAGATATGAAGCCCGAAGATGTTAGATTAACGGATATTGATAATGTTTTTCTGTTGAGAAAAGCCAAAAGATTACCTTACGAAAAAAGGAGCATTTTTGAAGAGGTTAGAGACCAACATAAAGATAATCCAATAAGTTCTGACGTGATGATAAAATTCGTGAGTGAAATTCAAGAATTTGTTAATGCAACTTGGTATGATGCGGAAGCAGCTATAGAAAGAGGCTCATTCTCATAAGCCATACACATTTGCAATTCGCACGAGCCACCGCTACACCAAAAATTACAAAAGAGTATGTCTTTGCCAACGCTGAAAGACGAACGAAAAAATAAAGCCAGCAGGTAACAATGTATATAAAAAATAGGCGAAACAGTAATAAAATCAAGGCTTTTGGCTCGTATCAAAGTTTGTGCTTAACCGAAAGTGAAATGCTTCGAAATCGCCTACTTTTCATATACTAACCGTTGCCTGTAATGCGAAAATGAACAAATCGATAGCATATATATTAATTATTTTGACATTTGGTTGCGGAACCAAAAATCTTCATCAGAATCGGATTTACATTCAAGACGACAAACTTTACGGCGAACTTGAAAATGGACTTCCAGACAAAGACACTCTTATTGAACTTAAAAACAAAAACGGAACTGTAAGCGGAATTGGAAAAATGGCAGTTTCAAAAGACAATGTTAGTGATATAAAATGCGGACTTTGGAAAGAATATGACTCGGACGGAATTCTATCATCAGAAGGAAATTATAAAATAAGCTCTTTTATCGACTGTGGAATGGGCGGAGCTTTCCGAGCTTTCTATTATTACAGAATTGGAGAGTGGAAATACTTTAAGAAAAATGGAGAATTGGATTTTGCACTCGATTTTGTTCCCAAAATGCACCACGTTGATACAAGATGTGAAGGCGGAGACAATATGATTTTCGGAATTATAGATACCATTCCACTAAATTATTGGGACAAAGTAGATGCAAACAAAATTTATGAATTACAAAAAATAACTTTTTCTGACCAATATGCAATAACGACAATTATTCCTTTAAACGGGAAAATATATATTGAGACAGAAAATAACTTATAAAAAATAAAGCACTACAGGCAACACCGTGTATAGCTCATTGCGGCTGAATTCCTAATCGGAATTCATTGCAATTTGCTATCTTTCGGTTACTGCGGAAAATCATAGCTGATTTTCCGCAACGAGCCATACACAAACCCGTTGTGCATAATGCGAAAACCAACCAAAACCAGAACAAATGACATCAGAAAGTTTTGAAAAACATAACATATTTGATAGGTTAAACTCATTAGAAGAAATATTATCAAATGAGGAATTAAAAGAAAAAATTGACCTTGAAAAACTATCATTCTTTCAAACTGTCTTTTCATATATAAATCAACGAGTTAAACTAACAATTCCTGATTTAGTTCAACAAACCGAACTTGACGCTTTAAGCAACGAATTGAATGCTGGAATTGCTCAAATTAATAGCTTTTCTGGAAATAATAATGTCGGACACTTAACCAATGCAACTAACAATTTCAATGCGGCTATAAACCGAGTTAAAAATTTACCTATTCCTGTTGCAAAAACAGACTTTAATTTTTCCCGAAAAATTGCTGACTTTGAAAAAACTGCAAAAGGAAAGTATAAATCCTTGGAGAAAGAAAAAAACGAACTTAAATCTGAAATTGAAAGTTTTAAAACCAACTTGACAAATAAAGAAGCGGAAATCCAAAGATTACTAAAACTAATTGAAGGAAAAGAAGCTGAAATTCAAAACTTAAACTCAAGTTTTCAAACAAATTTTAACAATATAAAATCCGAGCACAATCAAAGTTTTGAGAACGATAGAAAGACCTATCGTACTGAAATAGACAAAGCTAAAGAAACTTTCCGAGAAGAAATTGACGAATTAAAAGATAGCATAGACACGGATACCACAAAAATTGTTGAGCAACTGAACAAAAAACTTACAGAAGCAAAAACTCTTGTTAATCTGATTGGCAACGTTGGAGTTACTGGTAATTATCAAAATATTGCAAACAGCCATAAGAAAAGTGCTGATTTTTGGCGTGTTATGGCAATTGTATTTATGAGCGTATTTTCCATATTGTTAGTTTGGACTATCATAGATTTAAGTTCTGAAGGTTTTGATTGGACTAAATCACTAATAAGAATTATTGCAGCAGCAGCTTTATCTTATCCTGCAACATATGCAGCTCGGGAATCTTCAAAACATAGAAAATTAGAAACCATTAATAGAAACGCAGAACTTGAATTAGCTTCAATCAATCCTTTTATTGAAGGATTGGCTGATGATAAAAAGCAAGTAATTAAAGAAAAATTGGTTGAAAAATATTTTGGAAATAATAACAATAACGACTTTTTAGACTCAAAAGAATCAGAAGGTTTATCTATTCCAGCGTTTGAAAAGTTATTGAATGCAATAGCAAAATTAAAAGGATAAAAGCACTATGCACAACAAAGAACTGAGTTAAAAAACAAGTCTTTTTAAGCCAATCTCGATATATAATTCTCATCGTAAGGTATTCCGGATTTTGCAATGGCAAATGCCTGTTTCAAAAGCTTGTTCGATACCGCTATCAATGCTAGTTTCTTGCTTTT
>NZ_WUEG01000027.1:2500-9206 GCF_010468565.1 Allomuricauda sp. TY007 | reverse complement strand
TTCCATGGCCACCGTCCGGCTGTCTAGATGAACTAACACCTTTTGTGGTGTCTGATGAGCGTGTATTCCGGCACCTTAACTCTACGTTCGGTTCATCCCGCATCGCCAGTTCTGCTTACCAAAAATGGCCCACTAAAAGCTCTTCATTCAAATGTCCACGTTCAATTAAGTAACAAGGACTTCTTACATATTTAAAGTTTGAGAATAGGTCAAGGTCATTTCGACCCCGGAACCTCTAATCATTCGCTTTACCTCATAAAACTGATACGAGCTTCTGCTATCCTGAGGGAAACTTCGGCAGGAACCAGCTACTAGMTGGTTCGATTAGTCTTTCGCCCCTATACCCAAATTCGACGATCGWTTTGMACGTCAGAACMGCTACGASCCTCCACCMGASKTTCCTCTGGCTTCACCCTATTCAGGCATAGTTCACCATCTTTCGGGTCCCAACAGCTATGCTCTKACTCAAATCCATCCGAAGACATCAGGATCGGTCGATTGTGCACCTCTTGCGAGGCCCCAACCTMCGTTCACTTTCATTACGCGTATGGGTTTTACACCCAMACACTCGCATAGACGTTAGACTCCTTGGTCCGTGTTTCAAGACGGGCGGCATATAACCATTATGCCAGCATCCTTGACTTACGTCGCAGTCCTCAGTCCCAGCTGGCAGTATTCCCACAGGCTATAATACTTACCGAGGCAAGCTACATTCCTATGGATTTATCCTGCCACCAAAACTGATGCTGGCCCAGTGAAATGCGAGATTCCCCTACCCACAAGGAGCAGAGGGCACAAAACACCATGTCTGATCAAATGCCCTTCCCTTTCAACAATTTCACGTACTTTTTCACTCTCTTTTCAAAGTTCTTTTCATCTTTCCATCACTGTACTTGTTCGCTATCGGTCTCTCGCCAATATTTAGCTTTAGATGGAATTTACCACCCACTTAGAGCTGCATTCCCAAACAACTCGACTCTTCGAAGGCACTTTACAAAGAACCGCACTCCTCGCCACACGGGATTCTCACCCTCTATGACGTCCTGTTCCAAGGAACATAGACAAGGAACGGCCCCAAAGTTGCCCTCTCCAAATTACAACTCGGGCACCGAAGGTACCAGATTTCAAATTTGAGCTTTTGCCGCTTCACTCGCCGTTACTAAGGCAATCCCGGTTGGTTTCTTTTCCTCCGCTTATTGATATGCTTAAGTTCAGCGGGTACTCCTACCTGATTTGAGGTCAAACTTTAAGAACATTGTTCGCCTAGACGCTCTCTTCTTATCGATAACGTTCCAATACGCTCAGTATAAAAAAAGATTAGCCGCAGTTGGTAAAACCTAAAACGACCGTACTTGCATTATACCTCAAGCACGCAGAGAAACCTCTCTTTGGAAAAAAAACATCCAATGAAAAGGCCAGCAATTTCAAGTTAACTCCAAAGAGTATCACTCACTACCAAACAGAATGTTTGAGAAGGAAATGACGCTSAAACAGGCATGCCCCCTGGAATACCAAGGGGYGCAATGTGCGTTCAAAGATTCGATGATTCACGGAATTCTGCAATTCACATTACGTATCGCATTTCGCTGCGTTCTTCATCGATGCGAGAACCAAGAGATCCGTTGTTGAAAGTTTTTAATATTTTAAAATTTCCAGTTACGAAAATTCTTGTTTTTGACAAAAATTTAATGAATAGATAAAATTGTTTGTGTTTGTTACCTCTGGGCCCCGATTGCTCGAATGCCCAAAGAAAAAGTTGCAAAGATATGAAAACTCCACAGTGTGTTGTATTGAAACGGTTTTAATTGTCCTATAACAAAAGCACAGAAATCTCTCACCGTTTGGAATAGCAAGAAAGAAACTTACAAGCCTAGCAAGACCGCGCACTTAAGCGCAGGCCCGGCTGGACTCTCCATCTCTTGTCTTCTTGCCCAGTAAAAGCTCTCATGCTCTTGACAAAACAAAAAAATCCATTTTCAAAATTATTAAATTTCTTTAATGATCCTTCCGCAGGTTCACCTACGGAAACCTTGTTACGACTTTTAGTTCCTCTAAATGACCAAGTTTGTCCAAATTCTCCGCTCTGAGATGGAGTTGCCCCCTTCTCTAAGCAGATCCTGAGGCCTCACTAAGCCATTCAATCGGTACTAGCGACGGGCGGTGTGTACAAAGGGCAGGGACGTAATCAACGCAAGCTGATGACTTGCGCTTACTAGGAATTCCTCGTTGAAGAGCAATAATTACAATGCTCTATCCCCAGCACGACGGAGTTTCACAAGATTACCAAGACCTCTCGGCCAAGGTTAGACTCGCTGGCTCCGTCAGTGTAGCGCGCGTGCGGCCCAGAACGTCTAAGGGCATCACAGACCTGTTATTGCCTCAAACTTCCATCGGCTTGAAACCGATAGTCCCTCTAMGAAGTGGATAACCAGCMAATGCTAGCACCACTATTTAGTAGGTTAAGGTCTCGTTCGTTATCGCAATTAAGCAGACAAATCACTCCACCAACTAAGAACGGCCATGCACCACCACCCACAAAATCAAGAAAGAGCTCTCAATCTGTCAATCCTTATTGTGTCTGGACCTGGTGAGTTTCCCCGTGTTGAGTCAAATTAAGCCGCAGGCTCCACTCCTGGTGGTGCCCTTCCGTCAATTCCTTTAAGTTTCAGCCTTGCGACCATACTCCCCCCAGAACCCAAAGACTTTGATTTCTCGTAAGGTGCCGAGTGGGTCATTAAAAAAACACCACCCGATCCCTAGTCGGCATAGTTTATGGTTAAGACTACGACGGTATCTGATCATCTTCGATCCCCTAACTTTCGTTCTTGATTAATGAAAACGTCCTTGGCAAATGCTTTCGCAGTAGTTAGTCTTCAATAAATCCAAGAATTTCACCTCTGACAATTGAATACTGATGCCCCCGACCGTCCCTATTAATCATTACGATGGTCCTAGAAACCAACAAAATAGAACCAAACGTCCTATTCTATTATTCCATGCTAATATATTCGAGCAATACGCCTGCTTTGAACACTCTAATTTTTTCAAAGTAAAAGTCCTGGTTCGCCAAGAGCCACAAGGACTCAAGGTTAGCCAGAAGGAAAGGCCCCGTTGGAAATCCAGTACACGAAAAAATCGGACCGGCCAACCGGGCCCAAAGTTCAACTACGAGCTTTTTAACTGCAACAMCTTTAATATMCSCTATTGGAGCTGGAATTACCGCGGCTGCTGGCACCAGACTTGCCCTCCAATTGTTCCTCGTTAAGGTATTTACATTGTACTCATTCCAATTACAAGACCCGAATGGGCCCTGTATCGTTATTTATTGTCACTACCTCCCTGAATTAGGATTGGGTAATTTGCGCGCCTGCTGCCTTCCTTGGATGTGGTAGCCGTTTCTCAGGCTCCCTCTCCGGAATCGAACCCTTATTCCCCGTTACCCGTTGAAACCATGGTAGGCCACTATCCTACCATCGAAAGTTGATAGGGCAGAAATTTGAATGAACCATCGCCRGCACAAGGCCATGCGATTCGAAAAGTTATTATGAATCATCAAAGAGTCCGAAGACATTGATTTTTTATCTAATAAATACATCTCTTCCAAAGGGTCGAGATTTTAAGCATGTATTAGCTCTAGAATTACCACAGTTATACCATGTAGTAAAGGAACTATCAAATAAACGATAACTGATTTAATGAGCCATTCGCAGTTTCACTGTATAAATTGCTTATACTTAGACATGCATGGCTTAATCTTTGAGACAAGCATATGACTACTGGCAGGATCAACCAGATAACTATCTTAAAAGAAGAAGCAACAAGCAGTAAAAAAGAAAGAAACCGAAATCTCTTTTTTTTTTTCCCACCTATTCCCTCTTGCTAGAAGATACTTATTGAGTTTGGAAACAGCTGAAATTCCAGAAAAATTGCTTTTTCAGGTCTCTCTGCTGCCGGAAATGCTCTCTGTTCAAAAAGCTTTTACACTCTTGACCAGCGCACTCCGTCACCATACCATAGCACTCTTTGAGTTTCCTCTAATCAGGTTCCACCAAACAGATACCCCGGTGTTTCACGGAATGGTACGTTTGATATCGCTGATTTGAGAGGAGGTTACACTTGAAGAATCACAGTCTTGCGACCGGCTATTCAACAAGGCATTCCCCCAAGTTTGAATTCTTTGAAATAGATTGCTATTAGCTAGTAATCCACCAAATCCTTCGCTGCTCACCAATGGAATCGCAAGATGCCCACGATGAGACTGTTCAGGTTAAACGCAAAAGAAACACACTCTGGGAATTTCKTCCCAAATTGTATCTCTCAATACGCATCAACCCATGTCAATTAAACACGCTGTATAGAGACTAGGCAGATCTGACGATCACCTAGCGACTCTCTCCACCGTTTGACGAGGCCATTTACAAAAACATAACGAACGACAAGCCTACTCGAATTCGTTTCCAAACTCTTYTCGAACTTGTCTTCAACTGCTTTCGCATGAAGTACCTCCCAACTACTTTTCCTCACACTTGTACTCCATGACTAAACCCCCCCTCCCATTACAAACTAAAATCTTACTTTTATTTTCTTTTGCCCTCTCTGTCGCTCTGCCTTAACTACGTATTTCTCGCCGAGAAAAACTTCAATTTAAGCTATTCTCCAAAAATCTTAGCGTATATTTTTTTTCCAAAGTGACAGGTGCCCCGGGTAACCCAGTTCCTCACTATTTTTTACTGCGGAAGCGGAAGCGGAAAATACGGAAACGCGCGGGAACATACAAAACATACAAAATATACCTTTCTCACACAAGAAATATATGCTACTTGCAAAATATCATACCAAAAAACTTTTCACAACCGAAACCAAAACCAACGGATATCATACATTACACTACCACCATTCAAACTTTACTACTATCCTCCCTTCAGTTTCCCTTTTTCTGCCTTTTTCGGTGACGGAAATACGCTTCAGAGACCCTAAAGGGAAATCCATGCCATAACAGGAAAGTAACATCCCAATGCGGACTATACCACCCCACCACACTCCTACCAATAACGGTAACTATTCTATGTTTTCTTACTCCTATGTCTATTCATCTTTCATCTGACTACCTAATACTATGCAAAAATGTAAAATCATCACACAAAACATAAACAATCAAAATCAGCCATTTCCGCACCTTTTCCTCTGTCCACTTTCAACCGTCCCTCCAAATGTAAAATGGCCTATCGGAATACATTTTCTACATCCTAACTACTATAAAACAACCTTTAGACTTACGTTTGCTACTCTCATGGTCTCAATACTGCCGCCGACATTCTGTCCCACATACTAAATCTCTTCCCGTCATTATCGCCCGCATCCGGTGCCGTAAATGCAAAMCAAATACCATCTATGTCTTCCACACCATCATTTTACTATGCCTGCCACCATCCATTTGTCTTTTGCACCATATCTTCATAACCTGTCACCTTGAAACTACCTCTGCATGCCACCTACCGACCAACTTTCATGTTCTGTTTCGACCTACCTCTTGTAAATGACAAATCACCTTTTTCATCGTATGCACCTTATTCTCCACATCACAATGCACTATTGCTTTTGCTTTTTCACCTGTCATATCCTATTGCTATTAGATGAAATATAATAAAAATTGTCCTCCACCCATAACACCTCTCMCTCCCACCTACTGAACATGTCTGGACCCTGCCCTCATATCACCTGCGTTTCCGTTAAACTATCGGTTGCGGCCATATCTACCAGAAAGCACCGTTTCCCGTCCGATCAACTGTAGTTAAGCTGGTAAGAGCCTGACCGAGTAGTGTAGTGGGTGACCATACGCGAATCTTTCTTTCTTTTTTTTTTTTTTTTTTTTTTTTTTTTTCTAGTTTCTTGGYTTCCTATGCTAAATCCCATAACTAACCTACCATTCGATTCAGAAAAATTCGCACTATCCAGCTGCACTCTTCTTCTGAAGAGTTAAGCACTCCATTATGYTCATTGGGTTGCTACTACTTGATATGTACAAACAATATTCTCCTCCRATATTCCTACAAAAAAAAAAAAAAAAACACYCCGGTTTTGTTCTCTTCCCTCCATTTCCCTCTCTTCTACGGTTAATACTTTCCTCTTCGTCTTTTTCTACACCCTCGTTTAGTTGCTTCTTATTCCTTCCCGCTTTCCTGCACTAACATTTTGCCGCATTACACTATATGATCGTAGTACATCTTACAACTCCGCATACCGCGTCGCCGCGTCGCCGCGTCGCCAAAAATTTACTTCGCCAACCATTCCATATCTGTTAAGTATACATGTATATATTGCACTGGCTATTCATCTTGCACTTTTCCTCTTTCTTCTTCCCAGTAGCCTCATCCTTTTACGCTGCCTCTCTGGAACTTGCCATCATCATTCCCTAGAAACYGCCATTTACTTAAAAAAAAAAAAAAAAAAAAAATGTCCCCACTGTTCACTGTTCACTGTTCACTTGTCTCTTACATCTTTCTTGGTAAAATCGTAGTTCGTAGTATTTTTTTTCATATCAAAGGCATGTCCTGTTAACTATAGGAAATGAGCTTTTCTCAATTCTCTAAACTTATACAAGCACTCATGTTTGCCGCTCTGATGGTGCGGAAAAAACTGCTCCATGAAGCAAACTGTCCGGGCAAATCCTTTCACGCTCGGGAAGCTTTGTGAAAGCCCTTCTCTT
>NZ_WUEG01000026.1 GCF_010468565.1 Allomuricauda sp. TY007 | reverse complement strand
CAGAATAGATATAAAAGGAGAATCAATGAGAAGAAAATTGAAAAATAAAAACTAAGTTTAACCCAAGGATAGATCAAATCTGGGCAGTCCATTTGCCATGGTCAGTTTCATCCGGCGAAGGTGGGTCAGTTTACCCGGCTTATCCACCTAACCTTCACCTTATTACTGCCGGCAGGCGCTGCCTGCCAGGGGATGCCGGTGTATGACAATACGAACTTCATCAGCATGACCAAATCGCTGGTGGAGTCGGCCAAACAGACCTCGGAACTGTTGAAGACGGTGCAATTTCTAAAAGAGCAAAAGGATAATGTCGTCAAGGTCAGCAATACAATCAAACAATTGAAGGCCCTACAGGAGCTGACCAAGAACAATGAGATTTTGTTCAGGACCGTACAGCAAGATGTAAGGGATATTTTGAATTCTCCCTATATCAAAGCGGGGGAAGTAGAGCAGGTATCCCGCTCATTTGAACAGATCATGGACACGGCCATAGACGACCTGGATTTTGTGAACCAGATCCTGTCCAGTGATTTTTTGAAAATGACCGATGCGGAACGCACGGCCATTTTGATGGAAAAGAAAGTCCAGTCCCACGAAATGGTCGCCGAACTGGAGGTAAAGACCAGACGCTATAGGGAGATCATTTCCTTCAGGAAGATGCAGGACAGGATCAATAATCGCGAAACACAATATTAGGGAATTATGTTCTTGGGAATAGGATTGGAATATGTGGATACAGTCTACCGGACCATCATGGACAGTGATTTTGCCCAGTATACCATTACGGGCATGAAGGCACTGGCCGTGCTGTTCTTTTTGGTCAACATTCTGAAGAAATACAACGAAGGCATCGCAGCTACCGATGGGCATACCTGGGGGCTGACACCCACGGAACTGGCCAAGAACTTTGCCGTCGTGATCTTGGTCATCTTCTCCACACAGGTGTTGGATGTCTTTGATGCTATTTTGGTGTCCATTGAGACCCAATACCGAGATACGGCCCCAGCGCTCCTCCCGTTACAGCTACAGGATGTGGATCTGGAACGGGATGTGGGCGCACTGGAGGCTGCCAAAAAGGCGTTGGCGCTGTTGTACGAGGCCTTGGTGACCCCTTTGTACGGGTTGAAGGTGCTGGCCTTTGTTATCGGGATTTTCCTATGGATGATGGACCTGTTCATCTATCCGCTGTTCCTGGCGGAACGCTTTTTCCTGTTGGGCATTATGCGGGCCTTCTTTCCCTTGGTGATTAGCTTGGCCGTGTTTGAAAAGTTCAGGGGACTGGCCTATAACTTCTTTAAGCTCTATACCGGGGTATATATGTTGGTACCGGCCTTCTTTTTGGTCAATGTCTTTGTCAATGCCCTGTACACGGAGATCAATACAAGCTTTTGGAACAACCTGTTCGGGACGGACTGGGGCAGTGAATTTTTTGCACCACTGATCGAACTGGCTTCCATTGGGTTCATCGTGTTCCTGAAGTTCAAACTGTACCGCAAAGCCACCTCCTTTACCTTCAAGCTCTTTGGTGGCTAAGACACATTTATAAATGTCCAATGCACATTAAAAAATTTAATAAAGAATGAAAACACCCTTTAAAAACATATACAATATCCTAAAGCTCAACCGCTTTATCGTGCTGGTCACGGTCATCGGGGCCGTACTGACCTGTATGGTCTCGGTGCTGATGGTCATAGGGCTCCACAGGGAAAGTATGGACAATGCCTTTGTGGTCAACGGGGATGGAAGCGTAATCCCATTAAAAATGGTCTCCCAATTGGAAAACCTCGAAGTGGAGGCCAAGGCGCATCTGGAACTGTTCCACCGCTATTTCTATGGAATCGATGCCAGTAACTATGAGAGCAACTTAGAGAAAGCCCTTTGGTTGGGCAATTCTTCGGTGGACGCCCTCTACCGGCAGAAAAAAGCGGAAGGGGTCTATAACCGTTTGCTGCAATATTCCCTGGTACAGAAAGTACGGAGCATTGCATCCAAGATGGACCTGCAATCGGAACCCTATAGGTTTGAGACCGTCACCGTATTTGAGATCAACCGGGGGTCGGTCACCGATACCTATGAGCTGACCACCACGGGGAACCTGATCCATGTGGACCGGAACTTTCCGAACAATACCCATGGTCTGTTGATCACCAACTTTTTTGAAAACACTTTAAAAAGAATTGAAAATTATGAAAGTAGAGAAAAATAAAATCGTTTTCGCGGCAGTCATTCTTTGCGTGGTCCTGTTGATTGTGGGCTATGCGATGATGGCACTGGGTGAAGGGGAAGACCCTGTAATTGACAACAACCAGATTCCCGTACCGGAACTGGGGGAGGAGCAGGAGCAGTACAAAACCAAACTGGAGGCCTTGGATGCCATCAAGGAAGAACGGCAGACCAACGCCCCGAGCATTTATGACGAGAGCCTGTTGGATTCCACAGGGGTCTATGACCCGGACCTGATGGAAAAGAAAAGGATACGGATTATTGACAGTATCTACAACGAAGGGCGCATTGATTATGCGGAAGGGACATACCGGAAACCCAAGACTGGGAAAGTGGCATTGGGCAATACCAAATCGGATTCCATCACCACCACAAAAGAAATTGAGACCAAAGATCCATCCATAGAGGTCAAGGAATTGGGGTTGGAACACCAATTGTTCTTCGCCTCAAATCCCATGGAACGGCCCATGGAGGTGACCAGAACCACGGATTCCCAGATCTTGGTCAGGGTGGATGGCACCCAAACGGTAAGGCAGTATTTCCGGTTACGGATGCGGCTCTTGGCAGATGCTGTCATCAATGGCACTGTAATTCCAAGAAATACGGCCATTTACGGATTTGTGAGCTTTAAGCCCAACAGGGTGCTGATCGCCATTGACCATATTGGCCACAGTCCCGTTACCTTGGCCGCTTATGATTTTGAAGATGGAGGTGAGGGAATTTATGTGGTGAACAGTTTTCGGGCGGAGGCCGGAAGGGAAGTGGTGGGGGATGCCATTGATGGTATCAATATCGGTGGGGTACCACAGGTCAGGGGCATCAAGGCACTCTTCCAAAGGGACAACCGTCTGGTCAAGGTGACTATAATGGATAATTATCGACTCATTTTAAAAGTCCCAAAGGGACAGTAAAACCTATCTTATGAAAATACGTATTCTTATACCGTTATTGGCATTGGCCAATGTATTGAACGCACAGGAAGTGTTGGACACCATCTACGCCAACGGGCATAAAAACGTGGCCCTGTTCTTTTCGGAACCCATCCGTCAGGGCATTGTGGGAGCGCCAAATTTTGTGTTTAGCTATAACCGGGAAAAGGAGCAGCACTTTGGTTTGGTACAGGCCAAGCCGGGCGAGGAAAGCAACCTATTGGTGTTGACCAAGGATGGACGGGTATATTCCTATATCCTCAAATACCGGAAACAACTCAGCAGGTTGAACCATTTTGTTACCGGTTCTGAGAGTATTGGCACTGAAAGACCGATTACAATTCGCAAAGAAGAACAAGAGGACGAAGAACTGGACAGTATTGCCAAGCGAAGGGAATACTTTGAGCGCTTTTGTAATTATCTTTTAAAGGCCAAGAACGAAAGGTTGGCCACCAAGAGAAAAGGGCGCATTAAACTTCAGTTACAGAAAATGGCCTACAATGGAAATGAGACGTACTTGGTCATGCAAGTGTCCAATAATTCGAACATTGATTTTGAGGTGGACTATCTAAAAGTCTATAGCGTTACCGGGAACAAAAAGAAGAAGGCATCCCACCAAAGACTGGAAAGGTTGCCAATACACCGATACCAAATGCCCTCTTTGGTCAAGAAGGGTGAATCCAAAAGGTTCGTGTACGTATTGCCCAAGTTCGTATTGGCCAAGGGAGAGTATTCAGAAATGGAACTACATGAAGGGAAAGGGAGCAGAAAAGTTTTGCTCAGGGATCCGTAATGCCCCCCATTCTTGACATCGCTCCGGTTATTTATGACATTTGGGCAATCACGGCTTTGAATCCACACCATTGGGAATTTTTATAATTCACAAAACCATGAACTAAACCTTGGGATAATGAGAACCACTAAAAACGGTAAAATAAAACCAATCCAATATTTTACTGTAGAGGACCGGGGTCAGTGTCTTATTGGTGTTCTTTGCTATGCTCATTTTTTCTGTCGAAGATTACAGATGACACCGTTTTTTGCACGTTAAAATCAAGCATATTGGATGTGGATTTCTGTTTTAATTGGCTCCCCCTGTATTTTTAACATAAAAACATAATATTTATACGTCATAAATATATAATTTTAGCACATCACAAATATATAATAACAAAACAGCATAGAAATATAATGTTTGCCCAATAAGATTGGTACAGAAAAATGGCAACACCTCAAGAAAAATTGGCCAAGGCCCTTGAAGCTTTAAAAACATTGCAAGATCAAGGTATCACCGCAATCAAAACTTCTGAACTCAGTCGTGTCCATCGGGAACGGTTGAGCGGGAATGGCTTTATTCGACAGATCATACAAGGTTGGTACATTATCGTACCTCCCGATGAACAACAGGGGGACAGTACCTCATGGTATGCCAATTATTGGAGTTTCTGTGCCCGGTACCTGGCCGAACGATATGGGGATTCCTATTGTATTTCAGCGGAACAATCCCTATTGCTTCATGCCGGCAACCAAACTGTTCCCAAACAATTGATCATCCGTGCGATCAATGGCACGAATTCCAACACGGAACTGCTGCATGGCACCTCAATGTTCACCATGAAATCCACATTGCCGGCAAAAGCGGAGATTATGGTATGGGAAGGTATCAGAATGTTGACTTTGGCCTCGGCCCTGGTAAATTGTTCACCGGGGATGTTTAAAGGAAACACCACGGATGTGCGCACCATATTGGCCATGGTACCGGATGCATCGGAAATACTTGGTTTATTGTTGGACGGGGGACATTCCACCATTGCCGGGAGATTGGCGGGAGCTTTTAGAAATATTGGGCGTGATGCATTGGCGGATGAAATCGTCAAGACAATGCAAAAGGCCGGTTACGATGTTCGAGAAAACGATCCATTTGGGGATAAACCCCCGGTTGTCCTCTCCATAAGGGATAAATCTCCCTATGTGAACAGGATTCGTTTACTGTGGCACAAAATGCGCAATGGGGTGATTTCACATTTTCCGGATGCCCCTGGCATTCCACAAGATCATGATAAATATATGAAGGAAGTTGAGGATATGTACGTAACCGATGCATATCATTCCTTATCCATTGAACGCTATAGGGTTACCGTGGAACTGATTGAACGGGTAAGGAGCGGCGAATGGGACCCCAAAGATAATGAGGCGGACAAAAGGCAACGCGATGCCATGGCGGCCCGTGGATATTGGTTGGCTTCCCAGCGCGTGCGTGAAAGTATCAAAAGTATTCTACAAGGGGAGAATTCTGGAAAAGTGGTGGACAATGACCATGGGGATTGGTACCGGGAACTTTTTGCGCCCAGCGTGACCTCGGGTATCCTAAAAGCCTCCGACCTGGCAGGATATCGAAATGATCAGGTATATATAGGAGGGTCGATGCACGTTCCTTTGAACAAGGATGCAATACGGGATGCCATGCCCGAATTGTTCGAACTGTTGCAGAAAGAAGAAAATGCAGCGGTAAGGGCCGTATTGGGGCACTTTATATTTGTGTTCATTCACCCATATATGGACGGCAATGGACGAATGGGGCGATTTCTGATGAATGTAATGTTGGCCTCAGGCGGCTACCCTTGGACCGTAATACCGGTGGAAGAACGTCAAACATATATGAAAGCTTTGGAATCGGCCAGTGTGAAAGAGGATATCGGACCATTTGCAAAGTTCATGGGATGGCTGGTCGATGAAGGCTTGAAAGGTACACCTGTAGCAAAAGTCTGATGGTTGTGACCTGGAGTTGCTACCTTTAATTCGGAACTATAATATCGTTTTTTCATGTTTCTAAAATATTTATTTGGTAACACAGTCTTAAACTTTCTGTCCGAATAAAGGTAGCAACTCCAAAGATTCTTGAGTATAGTTTTATGAACAATCAGAAACGGATCTATAGCTACCTAGGGTATTCAGCCTTGGAAAAAATAAAGCTTCTTATGAAGATGCATCCAGATTTTTTACTTCGCGTTTCCAATAAATTGGTCGCATCCTACTTGGGAATATCACCATATACCCTCTGCAGGTTGAAGCCAAGGCTCTGAAATGTTGCCATGGAGCATTGTTTTCCACTAAATTTAAGTCGTTCTTTATCCTTATGTAAAAGGGATGGGATTTTCAACGGAAACCATCCATCTATAGATCAAGTAGAATAGCTTATCAAAACCTTAACCAAATATGGAAATGAAAAAGATCGGTTTATTTTTACTGGGCAGTTTGTTGCTTACGGCCTGTGAGAACGATTCAAAAATACAGTTCGACATTCTGATTAAGAATGCGAACATTGTGGATACCGGCTCGGGCAATATTATAGAAGGGCAGCACATTGGCATAAAAAAGGATACCATTGCCCGGATTGCACCATACGATGCCGCAGAAAACTGGATGGGGACACAGACCGTGGATGCCAAGGACAAGTATGTGATTCCCGGCCTATGGGACATGCACGTACACTTTGGGGGAGGCGATACACTGATTACGGAAAATAAAAACCTTTTACCACTATATATTGCCAACGGGGTAACCACCGTTAGGGATTGTGCAGCAGACATAAGCCCAGAAGTATTAAAGTGGAAGGAACAGGTTGGGATGGGTACTTTATTGGGACCATCCATATTGACGGCAGGGCCAAAGTTGGAGGGAAAGAATTCCATTTGGCCCGGCGACCTCGAAATTGAAGATGAGCCGGAACTGTTACGGGCGCTGGACTCCTTGGACAAACTTCAAGTGGATTTCGTAAAGATCACGGACAATGCCCTTGATCCCCAATTGTTCCTGAAAAGTATCAAGGAGGCCACTAAAAGGGGCTATAAGACCTCGGGCCACATCCCGTTTGAACTGACCATCAACGAAGCTTCGGAAGCAGGACAGCGCACCGTGGAACATATGGGCTATATGCTAAAGGCTGGATCCTCACAGGAGGCCGAGATCATTGATAGGTTCAAGAAAGGTGGGATTGACCGGGAAACTGCACAAATACAACTGGACCAAACCTTTGATGGGGACGCGGCCATTGCAAAGTACCGGAAATTGGCCGATAATGGCACGGCAGTGGTTCCAACATTTATTGGGAGCAAAATTATTTCATACCTGGAACAGGATGACCATCTTTCTGACCCAGAACTGAAATATTTGGGGCCAGGTCTCATAAAAACCTATGATTGGAGGATAGAACGGGCAAACAAGGCCACTCAAGAAGAGATAGAGGCCAGACATGATAGGTATCGGAAAACAGTCGATTTGTTACCATTGGTACGGGAATCGGGAATGGACATCATTGCAGGAACCGACGCAGGCTTTTTGAACTCCTACATTTATCCGGGGTTTGCCCTTCACGATGAACTTCAAATCTTTGTTGATGGAGGACTTACACCTTTGCAGGCATTGCAGACA
This sequence comes from Allomuricauda sp. TY007, assembly GCF_010468565.1. Lineage (GTDB taxonomy): Bacteria > Bacteroidota > Bacteroidia > Flavobacteriales > Flavobacteriaceae > Flagellimonas. Next base: position 1,154 of record NZ_WUEG01000026.1, on the reverse strand, counting down.
TCGGTGATAAATGGCCCAAAGTACTTTGATCTTTTGGACTACTATGGAAGTGTCGAAGAGGGCAAGGTGGCCGATTTATTGATTTTGGAAAGGAATCCCATAAAAGATATTGGAGCCACTAAAACCATACATACACTGATCAAGAAAACAAAAGTGTACAACAAGGGCCAATTGAATCAACTTCTGGAAGAAATGGCCCAAATGTACCGCTAGTCCATTGAAGAAGTCTTGCCCTGCCCTTTTGGAAGCATGTCTGAAAAGAAGTCTCTCTTATACATTAAAGCCAAAAAATAGGGTTTAGGTTCTTATATCGTACCATGAACATCAAAACCTATTCTTTTCAAAAAAAATGGAATCTATTCCTTAGTTAAACTACTATCGCCTAAAGGTGAAAGATTTGGAACCGACTGTAAGTCGGCTTATGATTCACCGATTCTGAAATCACCATCTTCTCGCTCCATGTCCTGGTTCTTGATGTATTCCATTATCACCTCATCCGTCACCATTATAGTAGCCTTCCTTGAACATTCCATTCCAGTTAATATCATACTTAAAATTGGACCGGTTGGGACTGGACAGTAAGTTTTGATTTTATTTATACGAACTTGGTTTAGTTTAAATTGAATCCTTTAAATTTGATGTTAGAAAGTATCAAATTCCACACGAAGATGTCCTATAGGATGTCCTATTTTGGAATACAAGACATAAACATCTGGTTTATACGGGGTTAAGATGCAGGGTTCAGGCTCTGCCACCCCGACGAACCACTAAATAGGTGGTATTAAAGCACTGTTAATCGACTGATTGACAGTGCTTTTTGTTTTTTATGCATTCATCTGATATCAATTGAAACCATATAAAAGGTGTAGAGTTCGGTGAATGGTTCGGTACGTTTCTTGTGCATAATTTAGCTTCAGTTTGACGCTGTTTATGGGTGTTTTGCAAACCAGTTTTGTCAAACCCAAAAATTATGTATTATGCGCAATTCCAACACTTTAAAGGTTCTAATCTGGAAACGCCGGACATAGTATACCACCCTCGCCGGGTTAAAGTGACCATAGCTGGCCGGACGAAAGTGACCCACCCCCGCCGGGCCAAAGTGACCCACCTTTAGATTAGATCTATCTGTAAAAAGTCTAAGTGCTTTTTTTGTT
>NZ_WUEG01000025.1 GCF_010468565.1 Allomuricauda sp. TY007 | reverse complement strand
GCTCCCATTATAGGCCGTGGCCGTAAGGGTATAGTTCCCCAACGGAAGGTCCCTCTCGTTGTAATCGCCCGATAGGTCGCCGAACAACGCGTAGGGCGCTACGCCCTCCCGCTGGGTGGCCGAAACAGGGCCCGTMAGTTCCAGAAGTACGCTGCCCGGTCCACCGAGTGTGTTCGCACGAATGTTGAGGGACTGTCCGCCGGACGGCCCAAGGTCGATCTGCTGACCGTCCACCAAGTTGAACAGGTCCGTGTCCATTGAGGCATCCACCAAGGTAAGGCCCACAACGCCTTCACTATCTACATCAGTTCCCATAAGTGCTATACTGGCCGTATTTGAATTACCATAGTCAATGGTTAAAGTTGCGGTTTTACCTGCTCCGGCACCATTTAACGATACGGTTATGGTATGGGTTTGACCGGGATTAAGAAGGGCATTGACAAGCGCACCAGAATCTATACTGAAATCTGAAGCGTTAGTGCCCGAAATCCCCATAGACCTAATAAATACCCCCACGTTTCCGCCCATCACGGACAGGTCTATATCTAGAGTTTGGTCGTCCTCAAAAGCAACGCTCTCGGTAAACTGTAATGTACTCGCCTGGGTTTCCGTTCCTACTGGGGCATCCACGCCCAAAAACTCCATGTTCTTTTGGTTGCCTCCGCCCCTGCTCGGGGCACCTGCCAAAATATGGATTCCTGGGCCCGAGACAATGGCCTGTGTACCATGCCTCTCGTAGTTCATATCAGGCAATCGCTTCCAAGCACCTGTGATGGGGTCATACTCTTCTGTGATTTTAAGGGCATCATCCGTCAATACCCCATACACCACTTCATCCTCTACCTCACCTCCGATAACTATTAACTTATCGTTGAAATTGACCGTCGCGGCTCCTCCCCTTGGCGTTGGAATATTTTGTCCGCTGGGCAAAGTACCCCAACTTCCCGTTGCAAAATCATAAACATCGACCTCTGCGATCGTGGGGGCCCAGACCCCTCCGGTACCGCCAGAAAGCCTTCCTCCCGCCGCATATAGCTTGTCACCAATAACCACTGCCGAAAAATGGTCCCTTGCCCTTGGAGCATCCGTTAGGGCGGTCCAAGTCCCTGTTGAGGGGTCGTATACGTCAAACCAGGGCACATACCCCCCGTCATGTCCGTCGGTGTTTCCCCCCACTACATAAAACTTATCTTGATAAACCACCAAACCGGATGATCCACGACGTCTATTGGTCGGGATTTCGGGTCCTTGTATCCATTCTTGGCTAGCTGGGTCGAACATCCAGATAAATTCTGCGGGGATTTCATTGGGAAATGCATTTGTTTTAAAGGAGCCAATGATCCAAATTAGGCCTTTGTATTCTGTGGCCTGGAAATGATTGAACTCAAATGGGGCCGAGTCGGATAATGAAGTCCAAGTATCTGTTCCGTAATCATAAATATCAATAGTCTGTGCATTTTCCCGACCTCCCATGAGGTAGAATTTATCACCGGCTTGCACAAAGGAATTTTCATGTCTTGCCGTATAATTTAAATTTTCATTCTTGTCCGTCCAGAAGTACTCCCCGTCGATGGTCCATTGAAAACTGACTATTGTAACATCCTCCGTTGTACCATCACTATCATCAACGGTTATAGTAACAGCATAGGGACTTCCCTCGACCGCATTTGCTTCTATGGTCCCTCCTATTTGACCGTTGGTCGGTTCAATAAAGAGCCCTGGTGGAAGCCCTTCGGCGGCATAGGTCAGGTTGCCGTCCCCACCATTGGCATCAACGATCAAGCTTCCGTTGAGCTGTTCGCCGGGGCTGCTGATTTGATTTGGGATATCAAATACATATATGGGTGTGCTATTATCGGAAACATCCAAAATCTCAATACCATTGACCAAAGGGTTCTGGATAGCTCCATGCAAAAATTCGATATCTATTAGCCCGTCGGATACTTTGACGATATGACTTATCACACCGCCCGATGCATGTCCAAATTTTTCCGAAAGATCAATATCTGTTATAAGGGGCAAATCAATTCCTTCTATAAGTGCATCAAAAATGCGCTCCCCAGGTTGCGATGTACCCGAGTAGCCATTACCCATGTATAGGCGTATCTCATAATTGCCGTTTTTGGGAACGGGAAAGGAGTAGGTCATGTTCGGGGCACCGCTCGCTTCATCGAAACGTTCGGTATCGAATATGGCCAAGGGTGTGGTATCGGCATCAATACTTGGGTCCAAGTTGGTGATGGTTCCTGCATAGGTCGTATTGGTTCCCGGCTCTGCCAAAAATGGAGAGTTATTGCTTGACTGATCCGCGGCCCAGGCCATATCGCCATCAATGGATGCTATCTCCTGGCCTCCTGCATTAACCCTATAGATCACAATACTTTCCTCTATGACCTTAACGGTAAAGAACATATCAACAAACAAGGATTCACTATCGGTTGCCCTAATGGTGATTGTGCTTTCCGCAGGTGTTGTTGGTAAAGTTATGGTCAGCATATTGCCTGTTATGCTTGCACCAATGTTGGGATCGGTATTGTTCTCAACGGAGTAGCTTAAATTTTCCACGCCTAGGTTATCATCAAAAACGGTATCCAAATCGATGGTTTCATCGGAAGAGCCTACAATATGCTCCATATCAGCTATACCTTGCACCACGGTAGGCGAGCTTCCGGTAATATTCAAAAAGTCCCAGCTACCTTCCAACTCAACCCCTTCGGTATTGGAAGTGCCTATAAGTCCAAGGGCCAAATCCGTTCCTTGACTTTGAATGGCTTCCAATATGCTTCCCCCTGCGGTAAGACGACCTATCTCAACAGGGGCAGCACCATCAATTTGATATTCAAAAGTCACTTCTCCCGTTGAAGGGTTTACCACAAAATGGAACAAAATTCCAGTTTCAGGACGATCAGGCTCTGGAATAGATGCAGTGATCGGCGAATCGGCCTCATCGTTTATTTCCTGCTGTACTAAAAGGCCATTGGTATTGACTACAAATTTGATGTAATTGGATTGTGTCCCGTCCCCTATAAAAAATCCAAGTTCGCCATTGACTGCTTCCGTATTGCCGTACAAACGCGATTCACCTGTAAGCCCGACCATGCCCCCTGTAACACGGAATACCCCGGTGGAAACATCGACTTGGGCACCATATTGCAGCCCCTTTTCTTGGGTATTGGAAATCCCCAATGCAGTGCCCGAGGTCATGTGCATGGTTACAATTCCCGGGGCGCCTCCCATTACATCGTTTGGATTGGGATCGTTGGGGTCATCCCTCCTATCGGTAAAATTGAGCCAATTCCCATTTCCGGTTCCATTGTTCATGAATCCTGTGAGCCCCAAACCAAGATAACCGCCCAGCCCTTGCTGATAGTTAAAGAAATCATTGGCAACGGGCAAGGTAAAGGCATCGCTTCCGTTTGTAGTGGGGTCTCCCAACTGGAAGGGGTCATCCACATCGGGAATACCGTCAAAATCGTCATCGGGGTCGTTCAAATCGGAAACCAATGTACCCCCTTGCAGACTATCGAAGTCCGAAGGTTGTGATCCCCCGTTACAGATATCGGTACCGTTATCGATTTCATCCTGATTGGTATAGCCGTCAAAATCATTGTCGGCCAATGGGTCATACCCAGGATTTCCAGGCAGTATGCATTCCACAAAATCCAAGGGCTCAAACACTTGAATGTTACCGCTTAAATCACCTGTCCAAATGGTTCCGGGAAAAATTTCATCATCGTCAGTAGTTGCAATGGCCAAAACATAGCCTTTTGTTCCCGACAAAAAGCTTTGGTTCAAACTTTCCAATTGCCCATCGGGGGTCAACTGTACCCTTCTTATATTTCCGCTGCTTGCCGTTGCGAGCAAATCTCCTTGCATGGCCCCATTGAAATTGGAGGCCCTGTATTCGGCGATTCCATTTGTGTTGGTGCTCCATACGGCAATTTCACCATCTAATGGTCCATCGGGATTGTCCTCGTCCGGACCACGCCAGTCTCCTTCCACCACGTTGGCCAATTCCACGGGAACAGGTGGCCAATCTGCAGGGAGTGCGATACTGGGGTCACTTGTGTATCCGGCACCTGGAGAACTTGGATCATATATCTGGGTTCTAAAAACAGCTCCTAGGTTTCCATCGCCTGGAGCGGTATACAGACCAGCACCCGCAGGATTTGCTCGCACAGGGTTGGGATGGCCACCATAATATTCCCAGAATGTATAGGTGGACAAATCCGTTGTTACCAATTGTAGGTGGTCCTTATTGTTTATGTGCTCCCCACCGGAATAGGATTGGCTTCCGGGCTCATTTGGGTCATAATCGTTGTTGACATTGGCAGTTCCCTCATTTACTGGAAACCCGCCCCAACCTCCGTTGGCACCGTTGTCGGTCACATAAAGTGCTCCCGACTTTGTGACCACCAAATCATAGGCATTCCTGTAACCCGGTGATAGAATTTGAACGGGACCGTTGGGCACCACCTTTGCCTGGTTTAGGCCATCGTTGCCTCCCCAAGGATCATTAATGTCGACTCCATCGTAACCGGGTGAATCTGGATCGGTTATACCATTGACATTGGCTCGTGTAGGGTCATCAAGCGTTGGTAGGTCGTAAATATATTGACGTCCATTGTCCAATTGTACGGGCATACTGTTAATAGCATCAAGGTCAATGGCCAAAACAGCTGCTGCAAGTGCATATTCTGTGGAAAACACAAAATTAACCGAGGGGCCACCCCCATTGGTATGGCCTCCTTGGGCCACCAATAAATATTCCTTACCTCCTATCGTTACCAAATCCAAACCATTTGTAGCATGGTTTTCCTCAGATCTTGGCAACCCACGCACTATATCTACCACGTCCCATGAACTCCCTGTCCAGCTGAACCTGGTAATGACCCCTGAGTTGGTGTCCAGATCTACATCACCATTACCGCCCCCAGAACCTGCGCCTATTCTAACATCGCTAGAGGAGACATAGAAAACCGGGTTCTCGGCCGAACCGCTCACTACGATTCCTATGGTCTCGCGTGTATGGCATTGGGAATAACTTCCACTACAGGGCGATCCATCATCATCATGGTTAACGATACCTTGGATATCATCCAAAACCTCCACATCAAGCACTTCATAATCGTTTGTCAAGTTCCGTTCTATGGTGAATATGTTTACCATTCCCTTAAGGGAGGTAACATACAATCGATTATCTGGACCGTACATCATTCCCGTAACCCCACCACTCAAATCCTCATTGCCATTGTACTTTAGCAATGTTTGGGAAAAACTTACTTGAGCTGAAATCGAGGAACTATAAAAAATAAGGAAAAGGATACAAAGGAAGCCCGCGCACCTCTGCATTGTGGAGTAGTGTTCTTTCATTTTATTTGTTGGTTTGGTAAACGTAAAAGGAGGAGGAACAATCCCCAAACGTGCTGATTTTCATTTTCATCTTGTGTTATTGTTTGGGGAACTATACGAAGATAAATCACAAGCTTGAACCCTCATAAAGCGGAAATGGCAATTAGACCAACTACCATTAAGATCGACGAACGCCATTTTGATTCATACACCTGACAATCAATGGCTTATATTTTGTAATATTATTCTTGTTAACCTGAATCCTTGTAAAATAAGGTATAGTCCCTTACATGAAATACTCATTGATTTTTGATAGGTAGAAAGGAATGCACATCACAGCAAGATACTTCTTGAATGAGACGACATGATAAATAGAAAATTAAGATTGGATTAGCCCCTAACCTATATCAATAGACATTAATTAAATGTCACCAACTACGGGCTTTATTGGGCCAAGGTTGAATGTACTTCTTAAACGGATTGTTGATTCAGGAAGTTTGAATTGTTGCCAATGGGAATGGTCAGGTTTTCATTGACACTTACTTTTTGGTCGTGAAGGACTTTATTTTCACCACTTCTAAGTTTCCTATTGACAAGGACCCCGTTTTTGTTTAGGTCGATCAATGTTAACTCATACTGAGACGAATCCAGGTCCTTTGTAATCAGATTGACCAGATAAACGGATTCGCTCTTGTTTAGGATCTTGTCGATAAACTCCATATAATCATCATTGTTGTTCCCGAGCAAATCCTCATGTATGTACCAGGAATCAATTTTGGAAATATATTTATCGCTAAACCGTTTTACAAAATGTTCACTGTTCAATACCAAAAATTGGTCGTTCCCCCCATTTCTTTCTTCAAGCAGGGAAATCATGGACTTTAGTTTCTTTACTCCCAAGGCATTGTTGTAGACCAGTATAGAGGAATTTTGTACTTGTTTTGAAATTTTTAGGGTAAAGAATTTATAAAGGTACCTGGAAATCGCAAGGGCACTAAAGCTCAATATACTGTGAACAATAATAATAGATAGCGGCACCATTAAATCCTTTTCCATAAACAGTTTTCCATTTACGACCACTAGGACTATTGTTAAAATATTGGCCAGACAAATGGCATTGAAAATGCTATATACTTCACGTACGGTATTATATTTTACATATCCTTTGTAAATGCCTATAAAAAGGAAAATAAAGGATGTAAGCGCTACAATAATTGGCAATTGGATCAACATTCCGTGGTTCCAAATATCCGGAAGGATAAGGGAGCACAGAAAGTACGACAGCACAAAAGATATACTGGTCAACAATATATCAATTAGAAAAACTAATCGTACGGGGAACATTTTATTGATGCGAAGATTGTTCTTGGTCATAACAAAATGAATGATGGTTTTAACCAAATTTAAGACTAAAAAATCCTGAAGGGGAACTCTCGGATTTCTTTTCGTCAAACTTCAAAAAAATCGGGTGTTCGTATATGAATCTCGAAAAATGAACGTTTGTTAAATAGGATTTTTATCCCGTGGTGCTTAGGCGTACATTTGAATTGAGCTCTAATAGCATATAGAAAATTATGAGTACAAAACCTCTACTGAATACCTTAGAAAGAAAATCCATTCTGTTTTTAGGTGATTTGACATTGATCGGGATCTCTCTAAGAAACTTTGTTTTAAGGGCCGTTGATTACCAGAATGAAGACCCCCTTTTCTATCAAATAACGATTGTTGCCATTGGGGTGGCCATTTACTTTGTTTTGGCGTATATTTTTGAAACTTACAATCTGGAGAAGGTTCCCAAATCCATCACCTATTCCATTATAAGGATATTCACCATTACATTTTTGTTCACTATTTCCATAGTGGGGGTTACCACATTTTTCTTTGCTTTTGCCTATTGGCAATTGTATTTACTGGTTTTCATCATTTTCTGCCCTATCCAGTTATCGTTATGGCGCTTGCTCTTCAATTATATTTTCAAATTTGTCCCTACGACCAAACGGGTTCTCTACATATACGACGAAACGACCAAGGATAGTTTGGAGAAAAACCTTGACTATATCAACGGAGATGACAACGAGACCTACTATAAAGTTGTTTCCACTTATTTAAATTCCGAGGATAGCGATCCCATCAGTGAGAACAAGCTTATTGAAAAAAGTATAGATTCGTGCATTATCAATACAAGGAGTTACAACCATTTTTCCAAACAAATGGAAAATATGCTGGTAAATTCATTGTTGTCGGGAAAAGAGGTACTCACCTATACTTCGTTTTATGAAAGTACCTATGAGGCACTTCCCATAGATTCCCACAATGACAGCCTTTACGAGATTTTGCAATTGAGCAATAATAAAATCCATTACTTACAGGGCATTGCCAACTTTGCATTCAATTTTTTCCTAACCTTGATCTCGGGAATCGCTTTTTTGCTTTCCATACCATTTGTATTTCTATTGAATATTTTTTTCAATCCTGGACCTCTCTTTTACACCCAATTGAGGGTGGGCAAACATGGAAAGGAATACAAAGTTTTTAAGTTTAGGTCCATGGTTGTGGATGCCGAGAAAAAAGGTGCAAAAATGGCCACCAAAAACGATGCAAGGGTTACCAAATTTGGAAAGGTTTTGCGAAAATTTAGGGTGGACGAACTGCCACAGGTCTGGTCCATTATCCGTGGGGACATGTCCTTTATAGGGCCCAGACCGGAAAGAAAGGTTTTTGTGGACAAATTAAACGAGGTCACTCCTTTTTACAATGTTAGGCACCTTGTAAAGCCGGGCATCTCCGGTTGGGCACAGGTCAAATATAAATATGGTGAAAATCTGGAGGACTCCATTAGAAAGCTGGAATACGACCTTTATTACATCAAGAATAAATCCGTGGTTCTTGATTTACGAATTATTTTTAAGACGCTTTCGACCATTTTGTTTTCGAGGGGTGTTTAAAGCAGCATGATCAATTTTTTGAAGTGATTTAAACCAAAATACATCATCCTTAGGATAAGGATAATCTTGGGTGTGGATTAAGATAAATTGCCATTGCAAGTGCCTTAGATGATTACAAATACGGGCAGTTCGACAAATTTCCAGCCTTTAATCGGCCATTTGGTTCACTAACTAAAAACATCTTCCTGTTCAATGGGGAATCAAGACTTTCTCCAGAGGGTTCAATATATGGTTCCCTTACCCCAATTGGAATGTAATGATGGTTAGCAAATTGTTTGTTCAATAAAAAAGACCTCGAAATCGAGGCCTTTTTTTAATCAATTTAGTTCGTATTACTTTAATTAGAAACCAAGAACTTAATTCCTATCGGATCGCCATCACTCAATTCGAGGGTGGCATAATAAAGTCCACTTCGCAACATAAAGATTGGTATTCGATATGCATCCAAATCAGCATCATACGTTTGTGCTGGATCAAATGTTTCCACAAGCCTACCCATGGAATCGTGCAAATGAATACTGGTCACCACTACGTCGTCGTGTGGAAGCTGGCTTAATTGAATACTTGCATAATCTTCATTGATCGGAACTGGATTCGGAGCTACGCTAGCGGTGGTCTCAGAATCTTCAACAACTTCGATATCAACGGTAGCTGTATCCGTCAACCCTTCACCATCAGTTACTGTTAGTTGGGCAGTATAGTTGCCAACCTCGTTGTAAGTATGGGTTGGGTCAGCATCCGTAGAACTGGTACCGTCACCAAAGTCCCAAGCATAACTAACTATCTCAACATCATCAGTTGAATTGCTTCCCATAAAACTCACTTCCAGCGGTGCTTGACCCTGTGTTAAGTTGGCTGAAGCAACTGCCTCTGGAGCTTGGTTTTCAGTTGCTTCTGTAACCACGATCTGAATGGTTGCAGAGTCCGACAATCCAGCTTCATCGGTAACGGTCAAGGTGGCATCGTAGGTCCCTGCATTTTCGAATGTCAGTGTTGGATTCATTTGATTTGACGTTCTACCGTCACTGAATTCCCAGAAATAGGTATCGATGCCAGCATCGTCTGTTGATGCCTCACCATTAAAAATAACCGCCAATGGTGCTTGTCCCTGTGTTGGGTTGGCTGAAGCAACTGCCTCCGGGGCTTGGTTTCCACCTTCTTCTGTAACAACTATGTTTAC
>NZ_WUEG01000024.1 GCF_010468565.1 Allomuricauda sp. TY007 | reverse complement strand
GGAAGGTGAACGACCCGGATACGGCAAGGTATTATGAGCGCTTCTTTGAACTGGTCAAAATGCCCACCCGGAGTGTGAGCAAAAGCTCGGGGCTGAGTCTGGAACGACGCATCACGGAAGGGGAAAAGGAGGTGTCCAAGCGCAGGGCGGAGGTGTTCTTCCGCTTGAAGCAGGGGGAGTTTGTGGTCTTTGCGGACGGGAAGGACCGAAAGGTACAGTTCCGAAGGCCCGAAATTCCAAAAGGCTTGCCCAAGCCCCTTGAAATCAAGGAGGGGGATTTGGAGCGGCATTATTTGAAGGTGCACCGGGAAGTCAGGTCGATATTTGATAACCAAGGAGGAAAGTAAACCTTGATTGGTCAATTCCTCTTGATACGATCAAGAATGAAATCTGCCCTTTTGCCAACGGGTGCTTTGGGTACCTCCACAAGTCCATAATCATATCCTCGATTGGTCTGAATCATTTTATTATAAGTGAACACCGCCTCGTTCCAATCCTGTGTCCGCTCGGCATCGGTATGGTAAGTATGGTAAATATCCCTCCAAGGGGGTAAGATGAACACATGGGTATGATACTACCAGTTTTCGGCATAGGTTTTTTTCCTGATCAATTAGAATGCCTTCTAGGACAGCGTAGAAAAGGGCATCCAAAAATCCACGGTCAAAAAAATGCAATTTGGTTACTGTTAAAGTCATAGGAATGGTATCACTCTATAATCACAGTGTGGATTTCATCCACTTTCTTTCCAACAACCCTTAAGAAATAGATTCCCTTTGACAATGCTGATACGTCCATTTTCATTTCTTGTACAGGTCCATTGTAGATGATTTCCTTAACAGCGTTTCCTGAAAAGTCCAACAATGTCAGTACAACATCCTGAATCTGGGGCATTGTTTCCAAACTTAATAAATTAATATTGCCTATTTGATTCTCTTGAGCCATAGAGACGCTTATTTCTGAAAAAGCAGGGTTCGGATAAACGGCCATTCGATGGCCACCGCTACAGTCTTCATAATAATAAGCATAATCAGAGCCGCAGTTAGAGGTTACCCCCATTTGGGAGGATCCACCTTCACATTCATATCTATAGCTAAAATAACGAGAAGTCGTTGTGCTTATCAGTTGGGAATTGATATACCATTTAAACGGGCTGGATCCGCCAGAAACATAGCCACTTACATAAATTGCGGCACCCTCTCCCTCAACGCTGGTAACAGACAAGTCCAGATTCTGTGAATTTAGGTTTACATTTTGGGTAATGACCATACCGTCCCCACATGCTCCGGGATTTGATATTGTCGCCCTTATCCAACCCGTGGATCCAGTTCCAGTCCTTGAGAAAGTACAAGGGTTTGATCCTTGGGATGAAATTCTGGTAATGTTGCTACTAGAGTCCCAGTTTATTGTAGCACCTGGTGGGAGGCCAATAATAGAATACGACCCGGAGGAACATAAATTCTCTAGGCCACTCATTTGAAAAGTGTTGACAAAGTTTTGTAAAATTGAATTGGAAATAAGGGCTTGTCTCATCCGTACCCCTTGACTACTTGTAAAATGATCCCTACAATGATGACGGGAATACGACATTATATTGTGCGTTAAGGGAGTATATCCACCCCCACCAGTATAAATACATGCAGCAGTAACGTTACCTGTACCGAGTTGTGGGTCTGCCGGGGTATCACAAACCAAATCACCAGCCGTCCCACAATTATCACCGTTAATATTTTCAGTACCAAAATATGTTTCGTGTGTATGATACAGATCAAGACAGTGGCCAACTTCATGGGGTGAAGTAGTAGATAATGCACTATTATTGATTACAGTTAGATTATTGGAAGGTATATATGCTAATCCAGCAATGGCTTGGCCATTAATTTCATAAAGGGTCTCAACAATATAATAGTTGAGTGCATTCGGGTTGTTATCAGTTGACATCAGATTATCCAGTTCATTTTTGTCATCGATATTGACATAGTTACTGTTGTTAATGAAATTTGTGCCAATACTGTTAAAAAATATATTATGGTCGTTAAAAGCATCGTTCAATTCGTCTATGACAGCATTTCTGTTTACAGCAACAAATGCATTTGTGCCATTGGATTCCTTAATAACATGGAATTGGACATCAATACAGTAATTTGTCACCTTTTGCTTTGATGTTTCAGTAGACGGATAGGTATTTTTAACTGTAGGTGTCTCAGTTCCGCATGTTTGGGAATTTGCACTACAATAGCATAGACAAATTAAAATAAACAGTGTTTGATAATTTTTTTTCATGTTTTAGTTTATCATTGGTTGGTAGTTAGATTTTTTTGAAAATGTCATAACAACCTTCATCACAGGTGCTTGGGATGCTTGTTAAAATCAAATTATTTTCCTCAAATTTGAATAGAAAACGAATTGGCTCGTCATGACAAGGCCTATTAATGGTTAAGGTGTCTTTCTCTATAGAAAACATGCCATCGCAATTGGGTACGAAACTGTCTTTGATAACACCATCTTCTGTAAATATTAAGGTTTTACCGTTATCAATGGAATCAATCCCATCTCCATCGAACCTTTGAAAGAGGAGCCATTGACCAGTTAATTCATTTTCTTGATTTTTTTTACCATCGTCGTCATTGCAGGATTGGAAAGTAAATACCATTGCCAACCCCATAAAAAAGCTCATTACCAAAATCTTCATTGTATTGTTGTTTTTCATAATTCTAAATTTATTGAGTTCTTTATCATCAATTGTAAAGGAAGTATTATCATAAGATTAATCTTACATTTTTTACCTCCATTTGTCAAAGATGTATTTTTTTGGGATCGGTTACCACTTAGAATATCAGCACAATGTTATTTTCAGTAATCAAAAAGTGCATATGTCTTCATACAAGAATTGACAGGCCAGTTACCGAAATAGAGATTGCGACAACGTTTTTAGAACGGAAAGAAGGTTGGAGTTGGAGGACGAACTTCTATGCCGCCATGCGGGCGGACTCAGCATCAATTTTTTTGAGAGATATCGCAGAAAAACCAGAAACAACCTAAATGAAAGTGTGTGGGATGATTAACAATAGCTTTCTTAACCAAGCTCTATTTTTGGGTGAATTGGAGGTAAATTCTTTAAAACAAAAAAGTGCCCTAATCCACGGAAGTTATAAGCTTAAATAAAAGATTTATAATAGGGCCTCTAGTGATACCATAGCCTGTTTTTTGCCAAAAAAAGGTATTCGGGCTAAAGGAAACGCTTTCGTTTGAACCAAAGGAATACGATCAGGCAGATAAGGATCATAAATCCCAAAGTATAGAAATAACCATTTTGCCAGCGGAGCTCAGGCATAACATCAAAGTTCATCCCATATATCCCGGCAACGAAGGTAAGGGGAAGGAAAAAAGCTGAAAAGATGGTGAGCACCTTCATGACATCGTTGCTTTTCTGTGCGGTGACGGACAGGTAGGAGGCCAGAAGCCCGTTGGTGTCCTCCACGGCCTCATCATAGAGCAGGTATTGGGCGGTAAGACTGTCCTTGATGTCCTGTAACTGGGGGTCATGGCCTTCACCGACCTTTAGGGCATCGATCACAGAGCGGATGAGTACGGTCAGTTTTTTGCCGATCCGGGCCTTTGCCTTAAAAAAATAAAGTTGCTCCAGTGTTAGATTGTCCCCTTTTTTTGTAAAGATGAGATTTTCAATATCATCGATCTTGCTGGACAGGTTTTCCAATGGCTCCTGAAAACTGTCGACCATTTTATCAATGATGTACAAAATGAGTGCGTCCATGTGCCCCATGTCGGGTAAATTGCTGTCAAGAAAAGCATATTCCGCCCTATGTATGGTTATCAAACGCCCTTTGGTCACAAAAAAGGCGATCTTATTGGAAAAATCGTTGATGGAGGTAGGTTTGTCGACCTCTTGCGTACATGCCCTCAATATCATGAAATAGCCATCTTCCATCTGTTCCATTTTTGGAAGGTGCCCGGCCTGGAGACTGTCCTTTACCAAAATGGGGTTCAGGCCATGGGTGGCCGCTATCCCTTGGGCCTCTTCGTTGGATGGGTTTTGTATATCGATCCATGTGAAATCCTGATATCTTTTTTCCCTGATAGTGGCAGTGTATTGTTCGCTGTTCATTGGCTTTTATCAAATTAATGGGGAATTGCAATTTAGGAATACGATTTTATAATCTGGCCAAAATCAGCATTCCTTCTCCCAAGCTAGTTGCCATGCACGGTTTTCAATCGTTGGGTTTGGGTCATACGGTCGGCCAATGGCGGTTAATAAGGGACAGTCCTTCAACCTAAAAGAATGGCACATCGGTATAGGGCCACCATTTTTATCAACTCCTTCCAAGTCGTGAGTAAATTTCACTTTATATCTTTAAAATCTTATTGGTCAATTCCGAAATGACAAGTAGGAACATATTTCCAACCATTTTTTACATACAATATCTTTTAATCTATCAGGCCTGACGGACATTGTGGGTCTACAGATTCATATCCTTCCATAATCAGGATTTTCGCCCCTAATTGTGTAGCTTGGACAATTTAACTTTTCCAATTAATCAAGTGTAAATCTGTAGTAATTTAGTTTTTATGTTGTCTATTTGTCGTAATAAGGCACAACACCCTGCTAGACGCAGTAACGTTCTGGCTGTTAAGGCAATTTGGTTTAGCTGTTAGCAATAGTGTTTATTCAGTTTCATACATTTTATTCCCAAGTTTTTCAATTATGTCCACTATCTTTTCAGCTTTTTGATTGTCAGTCGAAACATCATTAATTTCCTTAAAAAGTTCTTCACGTTGGTTTTTACTTAAATCTTCAAAAAGACTAATTACTTGAGCATCCCTAAAGCATTCTAAAATTTCCGTGTTATCCTTTTTATTAGTTTGATTTTCAAGATGTAAAGTTACAATAACTGTGTCGCCACCTTTTTTGTTTATTGCGTTTCTTATTTCAGAATTCACTGATATCTTCTTATCAGAATTTTTTACTGGTCCTAAGTTTTTATTTTTAATTTCATAATCGTCTATCGTCCCCGAAACTTTTAAATCGCCCCATTTACCTTTTATATTTCTTGTATTTGGTATAATCAATTGATATGTCCAAGCTCCATTCCCGGGAATATATTGCAGAGTCAACTTTTCATTTTCAATGATGTAATTCATTCGTTTACATTTAGGATTATTTTTCCTTCAATTTTGGCGTTTTCTACTTGTCTATGAGCTTCAACAGCATCCTCCAATCTCATAATTTTTCCAAATGACCGCTTTGAATTTTAGAGAGCCGACATTTTCATTAAGCGAATAATTTAGGGCTTCTCTTGGATTGCTTTCCGCTTCAGAATCCACCAAAAAATATGGGTTAATGATTTATCGTTACATGCGGATATACTGTCCCCATATTTATAAATTTTAGACGCTTACCCCAAAGAGATAACCCACGAATGCAGAAAGTCCCATAGCGATTGTGCCCCAAATGGTAATCCTGACCATTCCCTTCAACATATTTGAACCACCGGTTTTTGCGGCCGTTGCTCCCAAAATGATCAAGAAAATAGTTGTAAATCCATATAACCAATATTCCATTCCTTTAATTGGGGCAAAAAGAACGACTAGAAGAGGTAACATGCCCCCAACAGTAAATGCAGCACCTGACGCCAACGCGGCCTGAATCGGGTTGGCTTTACTGATCTCATTGATGCCCAATTCGTCCCGTATGTGCGTTCCCAGGGCATCGGCCGCAGTTAGTTCTTGGGCAACTTGCAGCGCTGTTTCCTTTTTCAGCCCTCTTTTTTCATAGATCTGGGCCAATATGTTCAACTCTTCTTCCGGCATTTCGACCAGTTCTTTTTTTTCTCTTTCAATATCTGCCTTTTCAATGTCGGTCTGTGAGCTTACAGATACATATTCTCCTGCTGCCATGGATGCCGCTCCTGCCACAAGGCCTGCCACCGTTGCTAAAATAACAGGGTCATTGGCCGAACTCGCCGTTGCAACGCCGATTGCGAGACTGGAAATGGAAATTATGCCATCATTGGCCCCCAAAACGGCCGCCCTTAACCAATTGCTCCTGTGGATGTAATGACTATCAAGGTAATTGTCGAGTGTTAAATTTTTCATTTCTTGCCTTGTTTTGGTTGCCATTGGGCCTAAGTTTAACTAAACTTTTTCGTGAACCATCAAATAAGCTTGGCATTAATGTTGTCCTTTAATGCGAGGTATGATGTCATTAATTTTCCATAAGGAATTGGGGGTAATCCAGCAACAATGTAAGAAATTTATAGAAAACCTATTAAGAATCAAATAGGGATTTAATAAAAGGAATGCTGGTACATATTATAAACAAGTTGGAATTGCAGAAAAAGCGGGTTCATTGCCACACCACGCTGTCTTTATCAGCCGTCTGTGCCCCCATCACCCGCAAGGTGCTGGCCCATTCTTGACCGCGGTGTGGCAACTATATGGTAAATTTACGAAAAAGGGTTGGAGGCAACTTTATTACAGGCGATGATAGAGGACTTTCTTACTCTGAACTGTCTATCCCATCCCATCAATAAAAGTTTCCACAAAGTCTTTTATCTTACCCAATATCCTGTCGGATGAGGTGGCTCTCTCCCTAAGGCTGGGTCTTTCGTTCATAACGGCAATAATCGAATCTCGTAAGGGTTCTTTTTCCGTGAACAGGTAATTGCTGACCAAATCAACCAACTTCTGGTAATCCAAGTTTTCTTCTTTGGCCAATTGAAGTATGGCTTTTTTCTTCTCTACCGTCCAAAAGGATTCAAATTCATTGGCCACCAGTTCGGAGTCGGTTATCAACGGTAGATTTTCCGTTATAAATCTTTCAATCAATTCTTTTTTGCTTCTTAATTGAGATTCTGAGGACAATATATCTGAAATCGCTTTGCGCTGTTCTTCTTGCTCCTTTGGTTCTGAATCGTGAAGTTTGGCCAGTAAGGTTAATATATAGGTAACATTTATTTCATCCCTTCGGATCAGTTCCAATTCAAAATCTATATCGTTTAGAATAGATACTTTCTCCTTCTGGGTTTCCGATTTTATGGTGTCATATAAATCCAAGTACTTGCTCTTGTAGTTCTCAAAGGTTTGTTCGTCAATTCCCAAATCCTCAAAACTAAATTCGGTGAATGTTCCAAGTACATTTTTTACGCGCATCAATTCCCTAAAGGCCTTTACAAATTCCAGTTCTTCTGCTTCAGAAGCCAAATCGTTCACACTATCAAAGGTTGGTGCAATGGCCTTTACACGCCCAACGGCTTCATCAAACTTTTCAATGTAATCATCATAGGGTTGCACTATGATCTCTTCAATGGCTTCTTTATTGGAAAACAGGGTTATGGCCTCGTCAGTGGGTTCTTTAAGGTTTCTAAAGGCCACAACATTTCCCTGGGATTTCACCTCATCCAATATTCTATTGGTACGGGAATAGGCCTGTATCAAGCCATGGTACTTTAAGTTTTTGTCCACGTAAATGGTGTTTAGCAACTTACTATCAAAACCTGTCAAGAACATATTGACCACCAACAAAACATCTACTTGTCTGTTCTTAACTCGTTTTCCAATATCCTTGTAATAGGAATAAAATTCATTGGTGGAATAATTGGTTTTGAACATCCCGTTATAGTCAGCCATAAACGCTTCCAATTTATCCCTTGTATGTTTTGTATCGTACCTTGATGGGGGCTCGGCCGCAAAATCATCATAATCCTCATCGGGGATAAAGCCCTGTGCGTCCTCATCCAATTGGTTGGCTTGGTAGGAGAATATCGTAGCTACTTTTAAATCGTGTTCGCCTGCTTCTTTCTTAGCTTGGAACAGCTCGTAGTACTTTATTAGCGTCTTTACATTCTGAACGCAAAAAATGGCCGTGTAACGTCGATTATGGGTTTTACGGTTATGATTGTTGATTATAAAATCAACATTGTTCTCCAATCGCTCAGGAGTCTCCAAAACCTCTGCGGTATTGATGTCCTCCACTTTTATATCAACAACATCATCTTTAGGTTTTACAGTGTTCATATATTCGATAGAGAACTTTAAAACGTTCCTGTCCCGTATGGCATCGGTGATGACGTATTTATGCAAACACTCTTCAAACAGATCCTTGGTGGTTCGTCTGCCCAGCTTATTTTTTACTGAATTATCGGCAAAAATTGGAGTGCCCGTAAAACCGAACATTTGGGCATTGCTAAAGTAGGTTTTAATGGCGTTATGGGTATCCCCAAACTGGCTGCGGTGGCATTCATCAAAAATAAATACGATACGCTCGTTTTTGAGCTTGTCCACTTTGGCCATGTGCTTTGGCTTGGAAATGGCCGTATTCAGTTTTTGTATGGTCGTAACAATCAGTTTCGTATCATCGGAGAGCTGCTTCACCAATGTGCCTGTATTGTTCGTGGCATCAATACTGCCCTCACTAAAGCTATTGAACTCTTTGATGGTCTGATAGTCCAAATCCTTACGATCGACCACAAAGACCACCTTGAGCACATCCTCTAAATTGGTAAGGATTTGAGCCGCTTTAAATGAGGTCAATGTTTTGCCCGATCCTGTGGTATGCCATATATAACCAAACTTATTGCTGTTTTTGACACGCTCCACAATCGCCTCTGTCGCATAGTACTGATATGGTCGCAACACCATTAAGGTGTTGGCCGTGTTCAACACAATGTATTTGGTGATCATCTTGGAGAGGTGGCATGGCTCCAAAAATGCTTTGGCAAACTCACTTAATTGCGTAATGATGTTGTTCTCCCTATCCGCCCAAAAGAAGGTTTGTTTAAAGGAACGTGCTTTTACAGGGTTGTTGGCAAAATACTTTGTGTTTACCCCATTACTGATGACAAAGAGCTGCACGAATTGGAACAAACCACTTCCAGAACCAAACGAATGCCGCTCATAACGGTTGATTTGATTGAAGGCCTCTTTCATTTCCAAGCCCCGCTTTTTAAGCTCTATTTGCACCAATGGCAGACCGTTTATGAGTATGGTAACATCATAACGGTTTTTGTAAGAACCTTCCATGGTGATTTGGTGGGTGACCTGATACTGGTTTTTGCACCAATGCACTTGGTTGATCAACTCCACATAACCCGTTTCTCCGTTATCTTTTGTATAAGTGATACGGTCACGAAGGGTTTTGGCCTTTTCAAAAATGTTGCCCTTGGAGAGTTGGTTGCGTATTTGCCTAAATTCTGCTTCCGAATAGGTGGTCCGGTTATGTTTCTCCAACTGACTCTTTAAGTTGGCGAGCAACTCAACCTCATCTTTTATACTGACTTTTGTATAGCCTAAGTCCTGTAGCTGTTCAACAAGGTTTTCCTCTAAAATGTATTCGGGTTGGGTGGTCATTTATTTAACGAATTTACCGAAATTATATCCAACGCTTATTCCAACAAAATGAGATGCACTTACTTCTCTCCATTGCAATTCAAAATTTACCGTTGGCTTGTTGTCCTTATCTTTTAAACTAAAAGGAATACCCAGTTTCCAATTTTTATAATCTTTTAAACTTGATTGAATTGACTCTATGGATGCACTTAAACCCATTGAATTATTAAACAACAACAATACACCTTCCATTTTAACAGCAGTTGCCCACGCATCATCATAGTCTCCCAAAAATACAGAATCAGAATCTCCCTCCACAACAGTTGTAATATTGTCTTTTACAATATTTTGAAAAGTCGCAGCAGTCTGATTACTAACCTTAAAATTGTTGGTCTTAAACAAGCCACTTTCAATAGTAAGCTTTGATGACCAATCTTTACCCCATCCATTAGTGTTTTTGGCAAATAAATAGTTAAATGTACCCGAAAAATTGTAGTCTCTGAAATTCCGCTTATCAATTACCAAACTATCCAAACTATGTTTTATAATTCGTTCCGTTAAGGGTAAATAAGCATCAATCGAAAACCAAGATAAATGGGAAGTTTTAATCAACTTCTCACTTTCTATATATTTAAGTTCTTCATCTATTATAGACTCATAGAATTCAAAATATTTTTTAACTATCTGCTTTTCTTCAGATTCCTTAATGATTAATTCGTTATCCCTATTATCAAAGTCTTTAAGAGTAACATCTTTGTTTAAAGCCACTGAATTGTATTTTTTCAGTGATTTTGCAACTTCTTTTTTTACATAGTTTTGTCTTATGTAGTCTATTTTTTCTACCTCCCCAGAAGAAATTTTGCCGTTAAAAACATAAGTATACTTTAGACCTAAACCGATATTACTATTAAACTCATATTCATTCGTTGTACTATTTTTTGAATATAAATTTGAAAATCCGTTACTTAAATTTGATTTCAGATAAGCCGTGAATAAATTTCCTACCTTTTGTATAGGTCTCAATAATTTAACCGCTTTTCTTTTCTCTTTATTTGCCAGAAAATTGTCCAACCTAAATGATTTCCCAATGGTTAAGGTCTTTTCTTGGAAACGCCGGACATAGTATACCACCCTCGCCGGGTTAAAGTGACCATAGCTGGCCGGACGAAAGTGACCCACCCCCGCCGGGCCAAAGTGACCCACCTTTAGATTAGATCTATCTGTAAAAAGTCTAAGTGCTTTTTTTGTTAAA
>NZ_WUEG01000023.1 GCF_010468565.1 Allomuricauda sp. TY007 | reverse complement strand
AAGCTTTTCCCCGCTGCCCCTCGACTTGCATGTGTTAGGCCTGCCGCTAGCGTTCATCCTGAGCCAGGATCAAACTCTTCATTGTATTTCCTTGAATGTCTGTCCGACACCCGGAAATAACCGAGTCCCTGCATCAAAATGGTTTGTTAATTAATTCTACGCTGTCGTTACAATATGTATATGAACTTCTTTGTTCAAAAAAATCGAGTTTCAATCTCAATAAAATCAATCTTTACTCGACTTTTACCGCCCCACCTCGTTGGTTAAGCGGGTGCAAATTTACAACTGTTTTTTTAACCGGCAAGCTTTTTTTGAAAAAAATCAAAACATTTTCTTGACCTCAAAAAAACAATCCTTTACATGAACTTTTTCCTTTAAACACCTCGGTGTTTTTCGGGCTGCAAATGTAAAATGCTTTTTTTGATTACACAATGCTTTTTTATAATTTCTTTCAAGCCTTATCCACTTGTCAAAAACAGTATGTCAATAAGCTTATGAACTAACCAAAAAACAAACCCTTTGTTGTTTTTCGGGCTGCAAATGTAACACCTTTTAAATAATAAACAAGAGAGTTTTTTGGCCTTCTTGGCCAATTTGCTTTCAATTGACTGAAAACAAAGCAGATAAAAATACAAAAAAAATTAAAACCTCAAAAACCACCCTTCCCCTCACATTGCTATAGTCCAAGAATCCAATTGAACCCACTTTATCGTCCGCAGAAAATTAGTCATATATATAAGGTAAGTATTGTAGCATCTATACAAGATATTATCTTTGTCCTCTCGATTATACAAAATAGAAGTTCAAACATGATAAAGATCACACTGCCTGATGGTGCTGTAAAAGAAGTTGAAAAGGGGACCACTCCTTTTTCCATTGCCCAAAGTATTAGTGAAGGGCTTGCTAGAAACGTTATTTCCGCAAAATTCAATGACACGACGGTTGAAACCACAACACCATTAACTACGGATGGCACTTTGACTCTTTATACATGGAAAGATGATGAAGGTAAAAAAGCTTTTTGGCACTCCACCTCCCATGTTGTGGCCCAAGCGTTGGAAGAGCTTTATCCGGGCATTAAATTGACCATTGGTCCCGCTATTGAAAACGGCTTCTATTATGACGTTGATTTTGGAGACCAGTCCATTTCCGAGAAAGATTTTCCTGAAATTGAAAAGAAGGCACTGGAAATCGCACGCGGCAAACACGACTACAATATGAGAAGTGTCTCCAAAGCGGATGCCCTTTCTTATTATAAAGAGCAGGGGAATGAATATAAAGTAGAACTCATCGAAAATCTTGATGATGGCACCATCACTTTTTGCGACCACAGTACCTTTACCGATCTATGCCGTGGTGGACACATTCCGAACACGGGCATCATAAAGGCCATTAAACTATTGAGTGTTGCCGGCGCGTATTGGAGGGGTGACGAAAAAAACACCCAGCTGACTCGAGTTTACGGCATATCGTTCCCTAAACAAAAAGAACTCACAGAATACCTCCAACTTTTAGAAGAGGCCAAGAAAAGGGATCACAGAAAGCTCGGAAAGGAACTGGAGCTTTTTACATTCTCGCAAAAAGTGGGACAAGGGCTTCCTTTATGGTTGCCCAATGGCGCTGCGCTAAGAGAGCGTTTGGAACAATTCTTAAAAAAGGCCCAAAAAAAAGCAGGGTACGAAATGGTGGTTACTCCACACATTGGCCAAAAGGAACTATATGTTACTTCTGGTCACTACGCCAAGTATGGAGAAGACAGCTTTCAACCCATCCATACACCCAAAGAAGATGAGGAGTTCTTGTTGAAACCAATGAACTGCCCTCACCACTGTGAAATATACAACAGTCATCCATTTAGCTATAAAGATCTTCCGAAACGTTATGCTGAATTTGGAACGGTGTATAGATACGAGCAAAGTGGGGAGCTTCATGGTTTGACCCGAGTTAGAGGGTTTACTCAGGATGATGCACACATTTTCTGTACCACGGAACAATTAAACGATGAATTCAAGAATGTAATCGACCTTACCTTATATGTATTGAACTCTTTAGGTTTTGAGGATTTTACCGCACAAGTTTCCGTAAGGGATTTGGAGAACCCCGACAAATATATCGGCAACACCGATGATTGGGAAAAAGCCGAACAGGCCATCATTGACGCGGCGGAGGAAAAAGGCCTGAACTATGTAGTTGAAAGCGGAGAAGCTGCTTTTTACGGTCCCAAGTTGGACTTTATGATAAAGGATGCCCTTGGTAGAAACTGGCAATTAGGAACCATTCAAGTGGACTACAACTTGCCAAAACGTTTTGATCTTACTTATAAAGGAAGTGACAATGAATTGCACAGACCCGTGATGATTCACCGCGCTCCCTTCGGAAGTATGGAAAGATTCGTAGCGCTATTGCTAGAACATACAGGCGGAAACTTCCCATTGTGGCTGATTCCGACCCAAGCCATCGTACTGCCTGTCAGTGAGAAACATGAAAAATATGCGGAAAAAGTTTTGAATTCGTTAGAAAATCACGAAATTCGCGCGCTCATTGATAATAGGAACGAGACGGTAGGGAAGAAAATCCGTGAGGCAGAACTCAAAAAAATCCCTTTCATGATTATTGTCGGGGAACAGGAAGAAGAGTCTGCGACCATATCTGTAAGGCGTCATGGCGGTGAAGATTTAGGAAGTTTAAGCGTAGATGCTTTTTCAGACTTGGTAACTACTGAAATAAATAGTACCTTAAAGTCGTTCTAAAAAATTAAGTTTAATTAAAAAGTTTACGTCATAGCAATTAGAAGAAGATTTAGACCCCAACCTAGGAGGGAAAACAAAAACCCTCACAACATCAATGAAAAAATAAAGGCCCGAGAAGTTCGTCTTGTCGGGGACAATGTTGAAATGGGTGTTTACCCCATTTCCAAAGCAAGGGAAATAGCCAACGAACAGGAATTGGATTTGGTAGAGATTTCGCCAAACGCAGAACCGCCCGTTTGTAAGGTAATGGATTATAAAAAATTCCTTTACGAACAGAAGAAACGTGATAAGGCCATGAAGGCCAAAGCAAGTAAAGTTGTAGTAAAGGAAATTAGATTTGGACCACAAACGGATGACCATGATTACGAGTTCAAGAAAAGACATGCAGAAAAATTCTTGAAAGATGGTGCCAAACTAAAAGCCTATGTGTTCTTTAAAGGACGATCGATCGTTTACAAAGACCAAGGCGAAATATTATTGCTCCGACTCGCCCAAGAACTCGAAGAGCTTGGAAAGGTAGAGCAAATGCCTAAATTGGAAGGCAAGCGTATGACCATGTTCATCGCACCCAAGACAAACAAAAAATAAAAACTGAACCCTGGTTCGGTATAATAAGCGGAGTTAAATACTAGGAAAATGCCTAAGATGAAAACAAAATCCAGTGCCAAGAAGCGTTTTAAGCTTACAGGAACTGGTAAAATCAAGAGAAAGCACGCTTTTAAGAGTCACATTTTGACTAAAAAATCCAAAAAGCGTAAGCTAAAGTTGACCCATTCCACTTTGGTTCACAAAGCGGATGAGGACAACATCAAAGAACAATTACGTTTAAAATAATTGTTCACCGGTACATTTATTTATTAACCATGGAGTCGGGCCCAAAAAAGTTCTCAATAATTGAGACGCCTGCTACAAAAAAATGACACATTATGCCAAGATCAGTAAATTCAGTTGCTTCACGAGCTAGAAGAAAAAAAGTGATGAAGCAAGCCAAAGGTTACTTTGGAAGACGTAAAAACGTTTGGACAGTAGCCAAAAATGCGGTAGAAAAAGCAATGCTTTATGCTTACCGCGATAGAAGAAACAAAAAGCGTACTTTCCGTTCCCTATGGATTACCCGTATCAATGCCGGGGCTAGAATGCACGGAATGTCTTACTCTCAATTTATGGGTAAAGTAAAAGCCAATGGAATTGAACTTAACAGAAAAGTTCTTGCCGATTTGGCCATGAACCACCCAGATGCTTTCAAAGCAATCGTTGAAAAAGTAAAGTAAAAAAGTTAATATAAACTTACCCCGCTTATTTAGATCCCGCCTTGTGCGGGATCTTTTATTTTACAAAAGGTCTAAAACAGCTTGACACGAATTAATCAAATTGTCTCGAATGATCATTGCCCAAATGCAGTAATGATCAACTTCCTCCCCGATGCATGGTCTCGATGCTCGCATAGATAAATTCCTTGCCAAATTCCCATGTTCAACCTACCTTGAGTTATTGGAATCTGCACAGAGGCTCCCATCAAGGAAGCTTTGATATGGGCAGGCATATCATCGGGGCCTTCATAATTGTGCACATAATACGGTGCATTCTCTGGAACCATTTTATTAATGTGGCTCTCAAAATCAGTTCGTACCGTTGGGTCGGCATTTTCATTGATCGTCAAGCTGGCCGAGGTATGCTTAATGAACACCTGTAAAAACCCCGTGTTTATATTTCGAAGTTTGGGAACAGCATCAATTATCGTGTCCGTAATCAAATGAAATCCTCTGGAGTATGGGCGTAACTGTATTTCTTTCTGATAAAAATTCATAGACAAACAAAGCTTTCCCAACGAAATTAATACAAAGTTTACCAAAACTGGGGCTCAGTTCCATGAATAACAAATAACTTTGCAGCTTAATCAATTCAAATGGACTTATCACAAATAAAAATGGTGGTTACCGATATGGACGGAACTTTGTTGAACTCCAACCACGAAGTAAGCCCCCGATTTTTTGAAATCTACGAAGAACTCAAAAAGAAAAACATTGCCTTTGTTGCCGCAAGTGGGAGACAATATCACAGTATGGTAGACAAATTGGGGTCCATCAAAAATGAGATACTCGTTATTGCAGAAAATGGTGCCTTGATAAGAAGACAGGAAGAAACCCTGCTCACCACTCCAATCAACAAGTCAGAAGTACATCGTATTCTTGACGCCGTGCGTCCATTAGAAAATGTACACCCTGTACTGTGTTGTCAAAACAATGCTTTTGTGGGTGGTGATTCAAACGAATTCTTGGAAATGCTCCGTGAATACTATTCGGAATTCGAAATTGTTGAAGACCAAAAAAAGGTTGATCAAGAGGTGTTAAAAATAGCTATTTACCATTTTGAAAATTCTGAAAAGCACATTTACCCCAACGTGAAACATTTGGAAGGTGACCTAAAAGTAAAGGTCTCAGGGGCGAATTGGGTAGATGTCTCCGATCTTAATGCCCACAAAGGATATGCACTCAAAAAAGTGATGGATGAATTTCAAATCGCATCCCACGAAATTATGGTATTCGGTGATTACAACAACGACTTGGAAATGTTGGAGCTTTCCGATTACAGCTTTGCCATGGCCAATGCGCATCCCAATGTTTTAAAAACCGCCAAATACACTACCCACAGCAACGACGATTTTGGTGTGGAACGGATTTTGGAAAAGTTGCTTTAGTCACACTACCCAATCTATTTATCTTATTCTGAGTAAGTTGCTTTTGTAAAATTCGTACCTTAAAGGGCAAACTTTAAAAGCAGCACTATGGCACCATTGAAAAAAGACGACATCAAACAAGAGGTCTTTGACCTATACGATAAATACGCACACAACCAGTTGGACCGCAGGGAGTTTATGGAAAAACTTTCCGTTTATGCGGTCGGCGGAATTACCATGGCTTCGTTGATGAGTTTTGTGATGCCCAACTACAAGGACACGCTTACCGTATCCCCCAACGACCCGGATTTGAACTCCAAGTTTATTACATACAACTCACCGAAAGGCGGGGGTGAAATCAAAGGATTGTTATCCAAACCCAAAGAGAGCAAAGGAAAAATGGGCGGCATTGTCGTAGTTCATGAAAACCGAGGTCTAAACCCCTATATTGAAGATGTTGGACGAAGAGCTGCCAAGGCAGGGTTTATTTCCTTGGCCCCGGATGCCCTTACGCCACTTGGCGGATATCCAGGCAATGATGATGAAGGTAGAGCGCTCCAACGC
Organism: Allomuricauda sp. TY007; assembly: GCF_010468565.1. Taxonomy (GTDB): domain Bacteria; phylum Bacteroidota; class Bacteroidia; order Flavobacteriales; family Flavobacteriaceae; genus Flagellimonas. Next base: position 20,139 of record NZ_WUEG01000023.1, on the reverse strand, counting down.
CAACGGGACCGTAACGAAATGCTCGAAGATTTTATCGCAGCCTACAATTATCTCAAAAACCATAAGGATTGTAACGGCAAGGTGGGGGTTGTTGGGTTTTGTTTTGGTGGATGGATTTCCAATATGATGGCCGTAAAGGTACCCGATTTGGCCGCAGCGGTTCCCTTTTATGGAAGCCAACCTGATGATGATGAAGTGGCACAAATCAATGCAGCTTTATTGATCCATTATGCGGGATTGGATGAAAGGGTAAACGCTGGCTGGGAAGCTTATGAAGCTAAATTGAATGAGCTTGACAAAGATTACAAGGTTCATTTTTACCCGAATGTAAACCACGGATTCCACAATAATACCACACCGCGCTTTGATAAAGCATCAGCCGATCTGGCATGGGAAAGAACCATAGCTTTTTTTAAGGAGAAGCTGAGCTAGAAAACCGTTGCCTTATATGCATGGTTGTTCCTGGGTATTAAAGTGATTAAACGGCAATCAAAATACAGCATATTTTTATAAATTGCCTTTGCATAGCCCTTAACTTAACCATATCATCTCTAATGAATAAGGGCGAGATCAAAACTCATATCCATAATCCGTACCGTTTTATTGAAGGTAGAAGGACAAAGCAGGAATGGGACACTTTTCTCAAGTCACAAAATTATCCGCTATACTGGGGTTTTCGAGAACTCAAACTAGCATGGGCCTTTCAGGGTCTTATGGGAAAACCTATTTCCGGTTTTGCCCCAGACCATGATTACATCCCCTATGTTTATGAACCTTATTTAACTGATACAGACCTATCTCTTAAGGCCTCGCTCATCAATTCAGAAAAAAATCCGATGGGGTTTTATTATAATTCCAAGATAAAAGGACATTGGGCCATAGTGAAACTGGACAGCAAATATTGTACGCTGTCAAAAGACGAAAAAAGTTTGCTCCTAAAACATGGACATTACATCAGAAACAAGAAGGAACTCATTATAGACTTGGAAAATGCCGTTCAAATTGCCGGAAAAAGTGATAGCTCCAATTTTAGAATCATTACAAGAATCAGTAATAAAAATGATGTTTTCACAGCACTTTGCCAACTCTTTGAAATCCCCGATTCAGAAACCGATTATTATCCAAGGAACGCTTTGAGGTATGCTTTTACCAACAACGGCACGCTTAACGAACCCGCTAAAGAATGGTTGGATAATTGGGTGGAAGACACCGGTTTAAAAACACACCTTAGCTGCTTTATGGACCAAAAGCGAGGCTTTCGGGACACTAGGGATATATACTTGACCTGTCATTATCTAAAAAGTTGGAATACCTACCTTGAAAACGGAGACAACTTTCCTTACGGATTGGCTGCTTTATCTTATTTAAACGGTACCAACTGCTTAATGGGTTGGGAATGGGAACATGGTGACTTGGTTGAATCAAAAGCGTTGATTCAGGTGAAAAAAGATTAAGTCTTTTGCTTTTTCTTTCTGGCAGCGGGAAAGAGAACATTGTTCAGAATCAATCGATATCCCGGCGATGTTGGATGTAACTCCAATTCTGTTTTTGGATCCCCTACCCTATGCTGGTAATCTTCAGGATCATGGCCTCCATAAAAAGTAAAAAATCCTTTTCCTTTTATTCCATGAATATATCGGGCTTCTCCATTGATTTTGTTCTCGCCCAATACCATAACCGTAGGTTTCACCTGATTTCGGGTATAAGCGGTGGTCTGCCCCATAAAACCTTTGACCAAACTGGTATGGTTTTGGGTCAACATCGTGGGCACAGGATCCCATTTTGCCGAAAATTCCATTAATGAAAAGTAATCGGATTCCCTTGGAACATTGGCCCGTTTGTTGGTCATGTCTATCGAAGAGAACTCATATCGGATAGGATTTCGTTCCAACGTAAAATTGGTAAACGCAAACGTATTGCTAAAATCAAGTTTAGATTGATAATTCGCATCCGAAGGGTCACCATCGAACATCGGCTCGCAGATATCCACTTCCTCTGCTGCCAGAGCAATATCAAAACTATCGGTGGCCGAACACATGGCGAACATAAAGCCTCCACCAATCACATAATTTCGAATTTTTAAGGCCACGGCCAATTTCTCATCCGACACCTTGGAATACCCCAAGCTTTGCGCCAGCTCTTCAGCTTTGGCCTTGTCTTCAATATACCATGGAGCAGCTCGGTAATGCCCGTAAAAGCGTCCATACTGACCTGTAAAATCTTCGTGGTGCAGGTGCAACCAATCATATAGTGCCAATTTATCTCCTAATACTTCAGTATCATAAATAGTGGTGTAAGGTATTTCGGCATAGGTGAGCACCATGGTAACGGCATCGTCCCATGGTTGGTTCCCCTTTGGGGAATACACGGCAATTTTCGGTGCTTTTTCCAGAATAACGGCGTCTTGGTTTTGGGATGGGCTGCTAATGTCATCCAAAATTTGTGCTGCCTGCCCATCGGAAAGTACTTCAAAAGAAACGCCACGGATTTGGCATTCCTTGCGTATGGCGTCTCCATCGGGTAACATAAAAGAGCCGCCACGATAATTGAGCAACCATTGTACTTTTTGCTGTTTGGCAAGTACCCAATAGGTGATTCCGTATGCTTTTAAATGATTTTTTTGTCCTTCGGCATCCATTGGGATTAGGATTACGGAGGCAGAAGTTTTTAAGAAAAAAAGAAAGAAGCATACAATAATGAGATTTCTCGCATTCGCTCGAAATGACATCCACTGTATTATTTTAGAAAGGTACATCATTATCCGGGTCATCGTCACTGTTCATTGCGCTACCAAAAGCATCGTCCGTACTTGGAAGGTTTGGTGTTGCAAAGGGGTTTTCTTCGTCCGCATTCATCTTCGATTGGAATTCGAATGGGGAATCAAAGTCATCCAAGTTATCAAATTTACCCAGAGCGCCCACAAATTTTAACCTAATATTTTCCAAACCTCCGTTACGGTGCTTGGCTACAATAAACTCTGCTTGACCTTGTGTGGGGGTACGCTCTTCATCGTCCCACTCGTCAATTTTATAATATTCCGGCCTGTAAATAAAGGAAACGATATCCGCATCTTGCTCAATGGCCCCAGATTCCCTCAAATCGGAAAGAATGGGCCTTTTACTGCCTCCACGGGTCTCCACGGCCCGCGATAACTGGGACAGGGCGATTACGGGAACATCCAGTTCCTTTGCCAACGCCTTTAAGTTTCTTGAAATAGTAGAAATTTCCTGCTCACGGTTACCACCTTTTTGGCTTCCGCCAGCGGTCATTAACTGCAGGTAATCAATTATAATGAGTCGGATATTATGCTGTGAAGCCAAACGTCTTGCCTTGGCACGAAGGTCAAAAATGGAGAGCGATGGGGTATCGTCAATAAACAAAGGGGCTTTTTCCAAAGTCTTTACCTTCACGTTCAACTGCTCCCACTCGTGTTTTTCCAATTTACCGGTCCTTAGTTTTTCTGAAGACAGTCCTGTTTCTGAAGAAATCAAACGGGTGATCAACTGTACGGATGACATCTCCAAAGAGAAGAATGCCACCGGAATTTCCGAGTTCACCGCAATATTACGGGCCATGGAAAGGGTAAGCGCCGTTTTACCCATACCAGGCCTTGCTGCCACGATAATCAAGTCACTTGGTTGCCAACCTGAGGTAAGCCTGTCCAGTTTATCAAAACCGGATGGGATTCCGCTAAGCCCCTCTTTGTTGGAAATTTCCTCGATTCTTTTTTTGGCCTGTATCACCAAATTCTGGGCAGTTTCAGCGGATCGCTTTAAATTTCCTTGGGTAACCTCATATAATTTTGCCTCTGCATTGTCCAAAAGGTCAAAAACGTCGGTTGCGTCACTGTAGGCCTCCTCAATAATATCGTTTGATATTTTGATCAAGCTACGTTGAATATACTTTTGAAGAATAATCCTGGCGTGGAACTCAATATGTGCGGATGAGGCTACTTTTTGGGTCAGTTTTATCAAATAAAAATCACCTCCGACGGCTTCTAGCTTCCCATCCTTCTTTAGTTGCGCCGAAACAGTTAATAAATCCACTGGTTCGGAGGATTCGAACAATTTAAAGACGGCCTCGTAGATATATTTATGGGAATCCTTGTAGAATACATCGGGATGAAGAATATCAATCACTTCATCCACGCCTTTCTTGTCAATCATCATAGCTCCAAGCACAACCTCCTCTAAATCAATGGCTTGCGGAGGTATCTTACCTCTCTCAAGATTGATAAGGGCAGATTTCTCCACACGATGTCCTACAATGGGGCTAGGTTTTTCCATGAATGCGAAAGTAGCTAATTAACCTTTAGTTAACTTTAATTTAGACGAATACGATTTCCACAGGTACTTAACAATTTAAATGTTGATAACTTCTAATACCTGTTAATAACATAAAAAAATTCGGGGATATATCCTAATGAAAAAGGGGAGCCCCTGAAAAACAAGAATTATTCGCTGAAAACACCCATATCCGCATATTTTTCCATGCGGGTTTTCACCAATTCTTTTGGTGATAACTTTTTGAGTTCTTCAAAATGGGAAGAAATTTTGTCCGCGACCGTTTCAAATGTTTTTTTTCTGTCGGTATGTGCTCCTCCAAGAGGTTCTTTTACGATTTCATCGACCAAACCTTGCTTTTTCATATCGGTTGCGGTCAATTTTAAGGCTTCGGCGGCCTGCTCTTTATATTCCCAACTCCTCCAAAGGATGGATGAGCAAGATTCCGGGGATATTACGGAGTACCAGGTATTTTCCAACATCAATACCTTATCTCCCACTCCAATGCCCAAAGCACCCCCCGAGGCTCCTTCTCCAATAATAATTACGATGATTGGGACTTTAAGGCGGGTCATTTCCAAAATATTACGGGCAATGGCCTCTCCTTGACCTCTTTCCTCTGCTTCAATACCCGGGTAGGCTCCTGGAGTATCCACAAAACATACTACGGGAATCTTGAATTTTTCGGCGGACTTCATCAACCTTAGCGCTTTTCGGTACCCTTCTGGATTGGCCATACCAAAATTACGGTACTGGCGTGTTTTGGTGTTATATCCTTTTTGTTGGCCAATGAACATATAGCTTTGGTCACCAATTTTTCCCAATCCGCCTACCATGGCCTTGTCGTCCTTTACATTTCTATCGCCATGGAGCTCCAAAAAGGTGTCTCCACAAATGGCGTTGATGTAATCCATAGTGTAAGGCCGGCTGGGGTGTCTTGACAACTGTACTTTTTGCCAAGCGGTAAGGTTTTTATAGATATCCTTTCGGGTCTGGGCGAGTTTTTTTTCGATTTGGGCACACGTTTCTGTAACGTCCACTTCACTTTCTTCCCCAATCACCATACATTTTTGAAGCTGTTCTTCAAGTTCTTTGATGGGGAGTTCAAATTCTAGATATTCCATGGGAAGTCTTTTATTTTCACGAAAAACAATGGGGACAAATATATAACATTATGGCATACTCCCATGAAAAACACAAGTCTTTTAACTTCAATAATATACGCTAACATTACTGCATTACCGCTTGGCTTTCATTAGCATGTAAACGGCAAAAACACCAAAAATAAGGTTGGGAATTACCACTGCCAGCAAGGGTGAAAAACCGGATTGCTCGGCCAATGTTCCAAATACCTTATCAAAAAAGATGTACACAAAGGCCACTCCGATACCGAAGGCCAAATTTAGCCCCATACCACCACGGCGTTTCATCGAGGAAACGGCTACAGCTATTACCGTAAGGATGAACGCTGCAATGGGAAGCGCCCATCGTTTATATTTTACCAATACATATGCATTGATGTTTGATGCACCTTTTCTGCGCTGATCCTCTATAAAGTCGTTGAGCTCGAATAGGTTTTTGGTCTCGGCCACATAGGAAACCGGGGTAAGATCATCTATTTGAAAGGAGAAAACCGTATCCAACCTACGTTTTGCGTTGATGTACTCGGTTTCGTTCCTCACCGTACGTTTTTCATAATTGGTCAAACGGTAAATACTGTCGTCTTCCACCCATCTTATATTACTTGCGGAAATTTTGTAGTCCAACTTTCCGATGGAATCGAAGTGCTCGTAGGTAAAGTTGTAACCAATTTGACGGTTGGGGTCAAAACTGCTCACGTAGATATAATCCCGTTCGTTCAATTGGTTGAAGATATTCTCCGTTACCCTGGTCTGTTTACCTTTTTTAAAGTATTTGTATTCAAACTCGTTAAAACCAATACTGGCATGGGGCACTATAAACATTCCCATCATAAAAATAAGCACGGCAACCAAGGTCGCTCCCACAAAATAGGGGCGTAAAAACCGCCAAAAAGAGACACCGGAACTCAAAATCGCCACAATCTCTGTATTACTGGCCAGTTTTGACGTAAAAAATATAATCGATAGAAAAAGAAAAATGGGCAGCAATAAATTCCCGATTACCAAGGTAAAATTGCCGTAAAACACTATAACCTCGGCCAACGGAGCTTCGTTGTCTATGATCTTACCGATTTTCTCCGCCAAGTTGGCCATAATCCCAATAGGCACAAACAGCAAAAGCATCCCCATAAAGGTAATCAGGTAGCGTTTAAGTATGTATCTATCGAGTATGGTAAACATTACAGTCTTTTATCCATTTGGCTGACCATTTTGGTCTTCCACTCCAAAAAATCTCCGGCTAAAATACGTTCTCTAGCGGTACGCACCAACCATAAATAGAAACCTAAGTTGTGAATGGTGGCAATTTGCTTGCCCAAATATTCATTGGCTGCGAACAAATGCCTTAAATAGGCCTTGGAATATTCGGTATCCACAAATGTGATGCCCATTTCGTCGATTGGGGAGAAATCGTTCTCCCATTTTTTGTTTTTGATGTTGATGGTGCCATGGGCCGTAAACAACATTCCATTGCGAGCATTACGGGTGGGCATCACACAATCGAACATATCCACGCCCAACGCAATATTTTCCAAAATGTTGATGGGGGTTCCAACACCCATAAGGTATCTCGGCTTATCTTCCGGAAGAATATCGCAAACCAATTCGGCCATTTCGTACATTTCCTCAGCAGGTTCACCTACCGAAAGTCCGCCAATGGCATTACCTTCTGCCTCTACCGAAGCAATATATTCTGCAGATTGTTTTCTTAAATCTTTATAGGTAGACCCTTGAACAATAGGAAAAAAGCTTTGGGAATAACCATATTTGAACGGCAGCTTCTCTAAATGATCGATGCATCTGTCCAGCCACCTATGTGTCATGTGCATAGAGCGTTTGGCATATTGATAATCGCAGGGATAAGGAGTACACTCATCAAAAGCCATAATAATGTCCGCACCTATGGTGCGCTGTATTTCCATCACATTTTCTGGAGTGAAAACATGACGAGAACCATCAATATGGGACTTAAACTTAACACCCTCTTCCTTAATTTTTCTATTATCCGAAAGCGAATACACTTGATACCCCCCGCTATCTGTCAAAATAGGCCGGTCCCAATTCATAAATTTATGAAGTCCGCCAGCTTCTTCAAGTATTCCAGTACCCGGTCTTAAGAAAAGATGATAGGTGTTCCCCAAAATAATATCAGGATTTATTTCATCTTTTAATTCCCGTTGATGTACCCCTTTTACCGAGGCAACTGTGCCTACGGGCATAAAAATAGGAGTTTGTATGTTGCCATTGTCAGTGGTCAGCTCCCCTGCCCTGGCCTTGCTTTTACTGTCCTTTTGTAGTAAGGTAAAATCCAATTGTTCGTTTTAGAACCGCAAATATAACTAACTCTGTTTCGTTGTTCCTTAACAAAAAAATAAAGTTTCTGAGCACAAGTCATTTAACAAATGTATAATCAACACTTGTTTTCTACGAATAATGCGATTACATTTGATATCTAAATTATTGACAAGATGCCGAACACGCAAGAATTACAGGACCTGGTAGTACAGGTAAGAAGGGACATTTTACGAATGGTCCATAAGGTAAATTCGGGTCACCCAGGAGGTTCTTTGGGCTGTACCGAGTTTTTTGTAGCACTCTACAACGAAGTAATGGATTTAAAGGAAGGATTTGATATGGACGGGATTGGAGAGGACCTCTTTTTCCTTTCCAACGGACACATCTCGCCCGTGTTTTATAGTGTCTTAGCTCGAAAAGGGTATTTTCCCTTGGAAGAATTGAACACTTTTAGGTTAATTGACTCCAGATTACAGGGGCACCCTACTACTCACGAGGGATTGCCAGGGGTTCGTGTAGCTTCTGGATCATTGGGACAAGGAATGTCCGTTGCCATCGGCGCTGCTTTGGCCAAAAAATTGAACGGTGACGATCATTTGGTATTCAGCCTCCACGGTGATGGCGAATTGCAGGAAGGCCAAAACTGGGAAGCTATTATGTATGCCGCAGGTAACAAAGTGGACAACCTTATCGCCACAGTGGACCGAAATGGCCAACAAATTGATGGTGGTACCGAAGATGTACTTCCACTTGGCGATGTTGCCGAAAAATTCAGGGTATTTGGATGGGATGTTCTTGAAATTGAAAACGGAAACGACCTAGAGCAGGTTATCGCAGGCTTAAAAGAAGCCAAGAGCAGAACTGGAAAAGGAAAACCGGTCTGTATTGTTATGACCACAGAAATGGGCAATGGCGTTGACTTTATGATGCACACCCATGCATGGCACGGCAAAGCGCCCAGCGATGAGCAATTGGCGACCGCATTGGCACAAAACCCAGAGACTTTAGGCGATTACTAATCATAAGAAAAAGAGAGAATGACTAAATATACAGATCAAGGAAAACAAGACACCCGAAGCGGATATGGCGCGGGAATGACGGAACTGGGAAGAACCAATCCCAATGTAGTAGCCTTATGTGCCGACCTTGTAGGGTCTTTAAAGATTGACACTTTTATTGAAGAAAACCCAGAACGTTTCTTCCAAGTAGGTATTGCAGAGGCCAACATGATGGGCATTGCAGCCGGTTTGACCATAGGAGGTAAAATTCCTTTCGCTTCTACCTTTGCAAATTTTGCGACTGGTCGTGTGTACGATCAAATCCGCCAATCCATCGCATATTCGGATAAAAACGTAAAAATATGTGCTTCGCACTCTGGTTTGACCTTGGGCGAGGATGGTGCCACGCACCAAATTCTGGAAGACATCGGTTTGATGAAAATGTTGCCCGGTATGACGGTCATCAACCCTTGTGATTTTAACCAGACCAAGGCGGCCACCATTGCCATAGCGGAACACCATGGCCCAGTTTATTTGCGCTTTGGACGCCCCAAAGTAGCCAATTTTACCCCTGCGGACCAAAAATTTGAAATCGGTAAGGCACTCATGCTCAACGAAGGTACCGATGTGACCATCATTGCAACAGGACATTTGGTTTGGCAAGCACTACTTGCTGCCGAAAGCTTGGAAAACCAAGGAATTTCCGCAGAAGTAATCAATATACACACCATTAAGCCTTTGGATGACAAAGCTATTTTGGATTCCGTGAAGAAAACTGGTTGTGTGGTAACTGCGGAAGAGCACAATTATTTGGGCGGACTTGGTGAAAGTGTCTCCCGAGTGCTGGCCACCCACCATCCTACCCCTCAAGAGTTTGTGGCAACACAAGATACTTTTGGAGAAAGTGGAACGCCCGAACAACTTATGGAGAAGTACGGTTTGAACAATAAAGCCATAGAAGCTGCCGTTTTAAAAGTGATGAAACGTAAATAGTTTCAGCTATCTCCTTTGGAGATATTTCAACTTTATAAAATAGACACTTATGAAAAAAACACTTTTAGTAGCTGTATTTGCCTTAATTGGTTCTGCAGCGATGGCACAAAGCGGTTCAGGATTCGGTATTAAGGCCGGTTTATCGTACAACAAGAACGGGGATTTAATCGGTTCTGTTGGTGATGGCGGACAAGATATCGTCGAAGGTGCCGAAGGTAAAGCAGGATACCATTTTGGGTTTTGGGGCAAATTGGATTTCCCAAAGATTTATTTAAGACCTGAATTGGTATATTCCAAAACCAAAAGTTCTTATGATTTACCAGATGGTGACTCCGAAGATTACGATGTTTCCAAATTGGACATGCCCGTGCTTTTAGGGTACAAATTGATTGGTCCTTTGCATGTTTTTGCAGGGCCTGCTTTTCAATATACGTTGAACAATGACTTTGGCGATATTGAAATTGAAGACGTAAAAAACGACTTTACCGTAGGCTTAAATGCCGGTGTTGGGGTAAACCTTGGGAACGTTGGACTTGACGTTAGATATGAAAGAGGCTTTTCCGAAAATGAGGCCGAAATCATTAACAATAATATTGCTAATTTAGAAAATAGCAGAGTAGATTCGAGACCTTCGCAAATTATTTTTGCGCTATCGCTTAAATTGTAACATATCATTAAACGCATGAAAAAGCCCCGCTGGATGCCAGCGGGGCTTTTTATATGCTATTCACTTATTCACTTTGCTAGTTGGAGTCTGGATCCAAATAATCTGGGACTCCATCCCCATCGGAGTCTGGAAAAGTGATTTCGCCATTTTCAATTATAATCTCATCTCGGGTCAAAACACCATCTCCGTCGTCATCGGGATCTCTATAATTAGGCAATAAACCTGTTAAGCTAGATTCCATATCAACATCCGTATTATCATCGTTCAAATACTCGTTACTATTCAAATCCTCTTGTATGGATGGAATACCATCGTTATCATGATCCGTATTCTCCACATACAATCCCAGTTCAATTTGAAACATCAAAATAGAATATGCTGGTATCAAACCTGAGGGAGATCTATTGAAATATGCCATACCAGATGGCATTATTACAAGGCCAATACCACTATTATTGATATTGTAGGTTCCATCCCCATTTTCAACGATTTGATCCGATGTCCCTGCACTCATTTGTGCATAACCGTCAGCAAAACCTCTTGCAACAATTCTTGATATACTAGTCCAAGAAAAATCTTGACTCTCATCAAATTGTGTCCCATCCAACAAATACCCTTGGTACCTAACCAGTGTTGAATCTGCGTAGGTAGGACTTCCTCCACCACCTTTTCTTGCCTCGATATAATACAAGGTATGCTTTATATTTTCCTCTCCAGCACTTAATCCCAAATGACTGGAAGAAACATCAAACGTGATTGTCTTAGCGTCTTCCATCATTGGCTCTTTGTTCGCATTTTCACCAGCTATGGTATCAATCACGATTTTATAATCAAATCCTTCCGGAGGGTTTTTAAATTCTTCATAATTGTAAAAGTGGGTGTTCAAAAACTCCCTAATCTTTTCGTCATCTTCGGGTGCTACGTCGCTCAATAAGCTTGGCGGCACTTCAACAATACCTCCATCATCATCCTTTTTACAAGATAGTAGTGTGACCGCAAAACATATCAAAACTAAAATTCCGTACCTCATCAAGTCTGTTATTTAGGCGCGCAAGATACAATTTTCCATTATTTTTGCTTTGTCCATTAACAAAGATTTGCGAAGACCATGCGAATAGACAAGTACCTTTGGTGCACGAGATACTTTAAAACCAGAAGCATTGCATCCAATGCGGTAAAAAAAGGACACGTTAAGGTGAACGGTAGCGCCGTTAAACCCTCTCGCGATGTTTACCCCATGGACAAGATTGTTGTACGCAAAAACCAGATTGATTACCAGCTTACCGTTTTAGATGTTCCGGAAAGCCGTGTTGGGGCAAAATTGGTCGATATTTACCGAAAGGATACCACCCCAAAAGAGGCCTTTGAACATAACGAACTGCTCCAATATGCCAAAAAGCATTACAGAAAAAAAGGGTTGGGGCGCCCCACAAAGAAAGATCGTCGGGATTTGGACGATTTTTTGGACGAATCGGAATAAACTGTTTTATATCTTTGAATCAACTACTACGCACTATGATAAACCGTATTCTTACCCACGATCAAATTCAACACATTACAAAGCGAATCGCTTACCAAATTTATGAGACCAATGTGGACGAAGAAGAAATTGTAGTTGCTGGAATCAATGGTGGTGGAGAAAGTTTTGCCAAAAAAATAATAGCTGTCCTAAAAAAGATTACGGAGGCCAAGATTATTTTGTGCAAAGTGGACATGGACAAAAAGAACCCATTGAAAAGTGGGGTCAGCACCTCACTTTCGGAGGAAGAATACAAAAACAAATCCATTGTTTTGGTGGATGATGTGTTGAACTCGGGCACCACCTTGATCTATGGTACCCACCACTTCCTTAAAACACCCATAAAACAACTAAAAACGGCTGTACTTGTAAACAGAAACCATAAAAAGTACCCGATCAAGGCCGATTTTAAAGGCATATCGTTATCCACATCCCTGAGCGAACACATTAAAGTGGATTTTGAACCCAAGAACAATGCGGTTTATTTAGAGTAGTTCTTTAATCCTACCAACAACAGTTTCAGCGTCCAAATTGTTACAATCCAAAATATGTTTTGCTTGTAGATAGTAGGGCCTACGTTCAAAAAGATGTTTTCCTATAAATTCAGGTAATTCCTCGTCAGCAATATTTTTTACCAAAGGCCGATTATCTTTTTCCTTTGAAATCCTTTCCACCAAGTTCGGGATACTCAGGTTGAGATATATGGAATGGTCAGATTGATTCAATATCGTTGCCATATTGGTTCCGTAACACGGAGTTCCCCCTCCTGTTGATAGAATAATAGATTTTTCTTTTTCCAAAACCTCGGATAGCATCTGATGCTCCAACTTTCTGAAAAATATCTCCCCTTTTTCAGAAAATATATTTTTAATGGATTTTTTTTGATGTTGCTCAATATAATCGTCCAAATCTATGAATTCGACTCCTAATTGCCTGGCCAACAATCGTCCAACGGTCGACTTTCCACTTGCCATATATCCTACTAAAACAATTTTCATATTGAAGAATTTTATCTGATTTCAAAAAAACACAAATTTATCATTAATTCACCTTGGAAAATAGATTATTGATGTTATATTTGCACCCGCTTAGCCAAACAGCTAGGCACAACTTGAAGACCTGATAGCTCAGTTGGTAGAGCATCTCCCTTTTAAGGAGAGGGTCCTGGGTTCGAGCCCCAGTCAGGTCACTTTTGAGCTTTCAAAAATATTCAAAAAGTCTGTAAATCGTTGATTTACAGACTTTTTTGTTTTTATTGATTTCATTTGATATTAAATAATACCATATATCGCGGTGCGCAATTCGGTGCGCACTTTTTGAATCCGCAAAAATGGCACCTGATCAATGTTAAAAACGCTCCGAACATTTTTTTTCAAATGTTCCGGAACAAAATTGAATCAGTAAATCGATGACAAATGGAAACAAAAACATTCTCTTCAATCTTCTATTTAAGAAATTCCAGATTGGACAAAAATGGAAAGGCCGGTATCTATTTTAGAATCACCGTGAACGGTCAAAGGGCAGAGCTCAGTATCAAACGAAAAACAAGTCCCGAAAAATGGTGTTCGGCCAAAGGAAGGATAAAAGGCTCGAGCAAAGAGGCCAAAGAAATGAACCACTACATGGACCAGTTGGAAACCAAGGCTTATGAGATCTATTCCAAGTTGATGGTCAAAAAAAAGCCCTACAATGCCGAGACCATCAAAAACAAGCTTCTCGGGAAAGGAACTGAGCACAAAACTCTCCTTGCCATTTATGGAGAGCACAATGCCCAGATCAAAGAATTGATTGGTTCCGATTATTCTTATGGAGCCTACCGTAGGCATGTACGCACTATGAACCATCTTGCCCGCTTTATCCAAAAGGAATATAAAGTGTCCGACCTATACGTAATGGAGGTGGATTTAAACTTCGTCAATAGATTTCACCACTACCTAAAGACCCAAAAAATCGGCAACCAGAACACGGTCACCAAATATGTGGTTAACTTCAAAAAAATCATGCGAATGGCCTTTGCCAACAATTGGGTGAAAAAAGATCCTTTCTATTCATGGAAGGCCGAATGGAAAAAAGTGGAGAGGAATGTCCTTACCGAAGCAGAACTCAGGTCCCTGATCGATTTGCAACTCGAGTCAAAAAGCTTGGAGCAGGTAAGGGACATTTTTGTTTTTTGTTGCTTCACTGGGTTGGCCTATGTGGACGTCAAAAAACTTTCAAACAGTCATATAGTAAATGGAATAGAGGGCAAACGATGGATCAAGATCAAAAGGGCCAAAACAGATTCATTGAGCAGTGTTCCATTGCTGCCCATTGCTGAAAAAATACTGCGTAAGTACGAAGACCATTCGCAGAAATTGATTACTGCAGCGCTGCTACCGGTGATTAGCAACCAAAAGACAAATGCCTACTTAAAGGAAATTGCTTCCGCTTGCGAAATCAAAAAGAAATTGACCTTTCATCTGGCACGTCACACTTTTGCAACTACTGTGACCTTAGCCAACGGTATTTCCATTGAATCGGTCAGCAAGATGCTCGGGCACCAATCCTTAAAGACGACCCAAATATATGCCAAGGTCATTGACAAGAAATTATATGATGATATGAGTATATTGCAAGGGAAGTATTAGGTTTTGAAACTTAGATGATTGAAATTTGGTTTAATGGGGATTTAGGAAATATTAGATTGACAAAACGGGACTTGCAAAAATGCATTCCATCCTAATTCCATTACTGCTCTAATTCTTGACCGTTGGCAATAATCATGAGATGGAAATTCTGAAGAACGTTATTTCACAAATGATAAGACTCACTGATAATGAGGCAGAAAATTTTATGTCCTTGTGTTATCGTAAAATGTTCAAGAAGAAGGAGATTTTAAGCGAGGACGAAAAGATCATTGACGAGGTCTACTTTATTGAAAGCGGAATTCTCAGAGTAAAGATTTTTGATATAAATGGTTCTGAGCATACCGTACATTTTGCAATAGAAAACCAGTTCATAGCAGATTATCGAGCTTTTTTAACAGGGGAAAAATCCAGTTATATGCTTGAGGCCATGGAAGATACCGAAGTGATTGTTTTGCCCAAAAAAGCTATTGAATGGGGGTACAACAACATGCACGAAGGGCAGAAACTCGGAAGGCTTATTGCAGAATATTACTTCACCTATTTGGATAGGCGCATTGAACATCTATATACACTGTCGCCTATACAACGGTACGACCTGATGAATCAAATCTTTCCCGATATCCACAACCGAGTTCCGCAGCATATGATAGCCTCCTATCTCGGAATCACTCCAATTCACCTTAGTAGGATTAAAAAAAAAGCACCTCTTAAAAGTCTAAACATTTGTTAATGCTTTTCAGGGTTTATAATGCTGAGATTTGCCCTGTCACAAAAAAATAAAGCATGGTAAAGGTAAATACAACAAGCAGCAACAAGTCAATTTCAGCAGCAAAGACTAAAATATACCTGATGTGTTTCATTGCCTTGTTAACAACAGGCTGTTATTCGGTCAAAAAATCCGTTGAACGAAGCTATCCCAACTCAAAAGATATCCATTGGCCTGAGGATTATAAGCCTGAAGAGTCCAAGTTTTTCGTTCACAATGAAATTTACATCGACGCTTCACCGGAAACCGTTTGGTCCATACTCATAAAAGCTGACGAATGGGAAGATTATTATGAAGGTGCCAGCAATCTAAGACTATCAAATGGCACTGATGGTCGCCTTTCTGAAAATTCCGTATTCACGTGGAAAACAATGGGGTTAGATTTCACCTCTTCAATAAAAGAATTCGAACCCCCTAATAGACTTAGCTGGGAATCTGATAATAAAAGTATCAGAGGATATCACACTTGGCTCATCATTCCTACTAAAAATGGGAGCAAGTTGATTACAAGTGAAGCGCAACATGGCTTTATGACATTTCTTCAAAAAATGTTTGTGCCCCATAAATTGGAACGCCTCCATGATGATTGGCTTACTCATCATTACCCTCGGTCCGGAAAATAGGGGTGGTAGAGATCAACTACGACTATTTACAAGAAGAAACAAAGAGATGCATGATTATGATTCTTTTTATTTTATTAAACTTTATTTATAACTTTAAAATTTTTGTGATTAAAATCCGTTACGGATAAAATTTCTAGGGTCTTGGAATTTCAATTTACTAACCCAACCATATCCAAATAGGCAACATGCTACAGAACTTAATTCTTTACCAGTGACGTTTGGTCATCCAACCGTTTCGATTATCCCAAACTTTTTAAACCAATCTCAAAGGAATGTCCCCTATCCTAGATGCTTCCAGTTTATCGGAAGACCATATTTTTGATTTTTGTCCACACCCCATGTGGATTTACGATTTAGAGACACTTCGGTTTCTAAAGGTCAATGATGCTGCTATTCAACAGTATGGCTTTACAAAAGGCCGTTTTCTCCGTATGACCCTTAAAGCCATTAGACCTAAAGAAGATATTCCCAAGCTACAGATAGCCATTGAGAATGCCAAAGGTAGAAAGGATACCTACAAAGAAGGCTTTTATCGCCATAAGAAAAAGGATGGTACGGTTTTCCCGGTATTCCTAAAAGGCAATCTCATCCAATACAAAGGTAGAGCAGCTGAACTTGTCATAGCCATGGATATTTCCGATACCGTGGAGTACGAAAAAAGGTTGCTTTCCCAAAACCGACTTTTCCAAGCCATTTCGGATATAAACAACAATTTGATTCGAAACCCGGATTGGTTGAAAGCATTGGATGTTTGTTTTACATTGCTTTTGGAGACCTTGAAAATCCATCGGGTCTATTTCTTTCGGAGCGATTCAAAACATGATAGGATCACTTTAATGAAAATTAAGACCGACAGGGACCCTAAAATAAGTTCCGATCCCGATGGTTACCCTGCCTTGCCCTTTCCGCTTCTGCAGCACCTTATTGGGCGTTTGAGGAAGGGAAGGGTCTTTTCGATGAACCGATCGGAGGTCTCCGAACCCAATCTTGCGGAAACCTTGGAAACAGAATGCCTAAAGTCATTATTAGCTCTTCCTGTTTTTTCATCTGGCACTTTCAGGGGGTTTATCAGCTTGGAGGACCATGATATGGAAAGGAAATGGACAAAAGAAGAAGTGCAGTTATTGAACACCCTTACCACCAATCTATCCCATTTGATCAATCAATCGGATGTGTTGGACCAAGTAAAGAACAGCGAAAGCAGGTTCAAAAATTTGGTGCTGAACGGGACCGATTTGATTTCCATCGTGGATACGGAGGGGATTTGCCGTTATGCTTCCCCATCTTTTGACAACCAACTAGGGTACTCAACCCATGATTTGATGGACACTTGTTTTTTTGATCGATTGTCCAAAGACGATATACCACGTTTAAGGAAAGCCTTCGAATTGGTACAAAAGGTCGAACATGTTGAGATCGAACCATTCCGATTCAAACATTCCAATGGAACCTGGAAGTGGATTGAATCCATTTGGAGCAACCATTTGGCCACGCCCAACATTCAGGGGATTGTCATGAATTCCAAAGATGTAACCGATAGGATGAGATCCAAATTGAAAAAAGAGCTTTGGCTGGATCTCGTTAATGCTATTGGGAAAAAGGGAAGTCTTAGGGACGGCCTTGACGCCATGCTGGAAAGATTGGTCGAAGTGTGCGAAATACAAGCCGCTGAAGTATGGTTAAAAACAAGGGACGGTGTCAAATTTAACCTGTTAGGTCAAGCCAGTTGCGGGAAGAGTGGCAAACTTTTTTTGAAGCAACCCATGCCCGTGGATTTTTTTTCAACGGAGAAGGGAGTACAAGGCAAAATCGAACGAGCGAATGCATTGATGATATGGGATGATTTTGACAAGAAGTCAGAATTTGTTCGATCAATTTTTGCCAAAAAAGTTGGACTCAGAACCTGCATTGGTCTACCCATACTTTCTGGTCAGGAATCCATTGGATGTGTCCTTTTATTTGCAAAGAAACCTAAAGAAAGATTGAATGATGTCTTATATTTTGTGGAGGGAATTGGCCACCAAATAGGTGGACCCATCAAACAAAAAATGGTCCAGGGGGAATATTTGGAGTTTTTTGAGCTCTCACCGGATCCCTTTTGCATCATTGGTTTTGATGGGAGAATAAAACAGGTCAATAAAGCCTTCTCTAAGGCAATAGGGGAAAATCAAACACAAATTGTGGGAATGGCATTTGAAGCATTTATCCATGCAACCGATCAGGATAAATTGGACCAAGTGTTGCCCAATCGCCGTGGTTCGGGAAGAACTGATGGTGTTGAAATACGCATGTTGACCAAAAACAATACGGAAAAATGGTTCATATGGTCAAGTACTGTCATCAAAGACCAAGAGCTTGTATTAGCGGTCGCCAAGGATATTACCGATCAAAAGGAACTTGAACATTCTTTAAGGGTTTCAAACACCAGGCTCAACCGGGCACATCGAATAGCTAAAATTGGTTATTGGTATAGAAATTTCGATTCGGACCTTAGTGAGTGGAGCCCGGAAACCTATAGGATTTTTGGATATACCCCTGAAAATTTCCTTCCAACGTTGGAAAATGTAACCAAAGCCTTCCATCCAGAAGACCGATACCTTATCGAGGAAAACCCCAACAACCATTTGGAACCAGGGGTCATTACAAAATTTGAACATAGGATCATCACTGGCAACGAAACCGTTAAATGGGTGCATCAGGAAATCCAAATGATCGTCGATGAATCCTCAGGGGAACCACTACATATTGAAGGAACGGTCCGGGATATTACCCAAGAGAAGGAATATGAGTTGCAATTAAGGATAAGCAAGGAACGGTTCCTTTTGGCCATGTCAGCCAGTAAGCAGGTCATTTGGGAACTTGACCATCGATCCAAAACCTTATTACATTGTCAAGTTATGGATCGATTGGAGGAACGAATAACCAAACAGCCCTTTGAAATAGACAATGATTGGTTCAAAAGAATCCATCCAAAAGACAGGGAACATGTCTGGAATACCCTAGAAAACCATTTGTACGAGTCTGAAAAGAAGGATTGGGCAATCGAGTATCGGACCATATCCGAAAACGGCTCTATGGGTTATGTTCTAGATAGTTTTTATGTCCAGAGGGATTGCCACAATAACCCTATTAAAACCATTGGTTCGGCAATGGATGTTACAGAGGCAAGGGAACAATTGGAAAAAATTAAGGATCAGAACAAAATGCTTACGGAAATTGCCTGGCTGCAGTCACATGCCATCCGTTCGCCCCTGACCAGGATCATGTCCCTGTTGACCCATCATAGAAGCTATGGTGAAGAAGTTTTCTCAACAAAGGACCTGTTGGATATTATTTCAACCTCCATCGATGAAATTGACTGTGAACTACAAAAAGTAATAGAGATAACCAATAAAAATTTTCAAAATGACAAAGGAAATATTATTGATCGATGACGATGCCATCACCAATTTTTTAAATCAAAATTTGATCGAACAGAAAATAAAGGGTATTCCCATTACCATATTCTATAACGGTTTGGAAGGCCTTAAATATATCAAGAGCAATCCAGACAAACACTATATTGTTTTTTTGGACATCAATATGCCCGTGATGAACGGTTGGGAGTTTATTGAAGCGGTGGATTCCTTAACGATTGAAACAAGTGTGGAGATCCATGTTTTGACGTCTTCCATAAACCCTGGGGATAGGGAAAGAGCCAATGGTTTGCCAAATGTTGATTCGTTCATTGAAAAACCGTTGGATGAACTTGCGATGGAGTCATTTATGGTGGCGAAGTTAAAAAAGCCACTTTGATTACAGTATAAGGGCGTTCACGGATATAACCATTTCCAGTGTTTTTGCAGTTTCCCCAAACCGCAAAGAAAATGGTTGCAAGAACTGTTTGCCACAATGAGCATGTATTCCTTTGTAAAAGAAAAATCTAAAAATGCTTACAATTTAATGAACACATATCCTGAATTTGTCCTTAACTCGGGAAATCGGATGGCCGAACACAAGACCCTCAAGGATTTTGAGGAAAAATATGTCCAAAACCTGTCACCCCAGAATTATGAGTGGTTTCAAATGCAATTCTACCAACATGTGGATAAGCCGGGTAAACTGACCCACCTTCGCCGGATGAAACTGACCATGGCAAATGGACTGCCCAGATTTGATCTATCCTTGGGTTAAACTTAGTTTTTATTTTTCAATTTTCTTCTCATTGATTCTCCTTTTATATCTATTCT
>NZ_WUEG01000022.1 GCF_010468565.1 Allomuricauda sp. TY007 | reverse complement strand
CCAGACGTTCGGGCAGCAGCGTAAGGGGAAAGAGCAGGATAAGCAAGGTAGGGAACAGGAAATTGCGGAACCTTCTGTTCCTATGCGCTTTCTCAGCGTGCAAGCACAACAAGGCGTGTAGGGAAATGTATGAACGCATAACCGCCAAGGGAAAAAGCAAGAAACTGGCCTTGATAGCGGTATCGAACAAGCTTTTGAAACAGGCATTTGCCATTGCAAAATCCGGAATACCTTACGATGAGAATTATGTATCGAGATTGGCTTAAAAAGACTTGTTTTTTAACTCAGTTCTTTGTTGTGTGTAGTTTTAGTGTCTTATTCTTTTTAATTCTACAATGCTTAATCTCCTTTCTCCATTGTTTGTCATAATCCGAATAGAAGCTGGTAAATGAGGTGGATTTGAAGCTAAAGTACAATTGGTCAAAACACCCTGAACGCTTTCTTGAATGTCATCAGAATTGAAATTTCCAATATCAAACGTTAATTCTTTATGCATTATTTCTGACAAATTATCTACTGTATAATCCATTGGATTTAAAAAGGAAGGTGGATATACCTTTCTTTTGAGAATTTCTATTATTTCTGCTCTTGCTTGTTCTTGTGAATGAAAGACTAAATTTCCTCCATTTTCGTCTTTAAGCTGCTCTCCAAGGCTGATTTCCGTTACAGGCTCATTTTTAAAAAAGCCCACAAACTGATGCTCTTGTTCTTGAATTCCATTTTCAGTTTCTATTTTGACACTTTCAATTGTCAAATAGATTGTTTGTCGATTGATTTGAATTTGTTCTGTCATAATTTTTAATCAAATAGCCCAATTTGATTTGGGTCAATAAATTTTGGCGGTTCATCTTTTCTTTCTTTTATGTAAATATGTTCTTCGGTCATTCCATTTCCAACATATTCTGATTCAATTCCGAAAATGTGTTCACACATACATTCCACATCGTGATAATCAGGTCCAAAGTCCAATATTTCTCCACAACCTTGGCATTTGATATGAAGTTCTCCACAATAAGAGCACTTTCCTTGATGAATAAGAGTTATTAGTCCATCTTTAATTAACGGAAGTGGTTCGTCCCAAAAAATATATCCACGAGGAATTCCATCATCATTTCTGCATAATGAACAATCTGATAAGTCAAAGTGATATTCGTCAAAGTCAATAAACTTAACTACATCCAATTTTATATCTCTGTGATATTTTTTAATTCTATTTTGAGCTCCTTTTGAATAGCCAACATTTGTTATCATTATTCCAATGTGAGCACCGACATCTTCGCAAAATCCAATAAAAGATTCAACAGTTTTGAGATTAATATTTTTACTGAATTTTTTACAGTCAATTATAATTTTCAATTCTCTTCCTATTGATTGTGATACAACCAAAATGTCAATTTGTCTACTTCTTTCAGAAAATATTCCTTTAATCCGTTGGTCTTTTTTAATATCTGAATCGGGAAATTCTTCGCGTAGTTTGTCGAAAATCTGATGTTCATATTTTTCCCAATCTTTCATTCGATTTTAGTGTTCTTAAATTACACACAACGGTCTCGTATAACCGTCAGTTACGGGTTAATATGCTTTAATTTTCGGTTTAGCACTGACGTTAGCAATTCCGAGTGGATTCGGACGTAGTCGAATCCGCCGTAATTGCGGTTATACATTGTTGTGCGTTCGTTTTTTATTCAGTTATCTTAATTTTTATTCCGTTAAATTCCGTTTTCCCATCTAATTCATAAGTGGTATTCGATTCATAATATGGTTTCCATTTTTTTAAAGTCAACTCACTATTATTATTCCATTCAATTATTTTATAGCCATTTGGAATTAGCCCTTTTTCAAGGTCATTTTTGTTTTCATCATTTTTAATTACTGACCAAAATACTCTTGAATATCCAAATCCACCGTTGTCAAATTGATATTCATAATATTTATATTTCTTGTCAGGTGAAATAGATTCCGATAGAATATTCAGATTCGGTTCGTTAAGAGCGTGTTCAGATTTAAAAGCTTCCGCAACGTCATTCAAATCCGAATTGATTTTAACTCCAATTCCGATTATTCCAATCAATATTATTCCGACAATTATTAAAATCCATTTTCTCATTAAAATCCAACGATTTTTGCTTTTAGCACGATTTTCTTAAATGACGCACAACTTGATTATAAGCTGAACTTTCCTCGGCATTTACCATCAATTCGGTTGGCTATGTCCAAGTCTTGCCTTTTTATGCAAAGCATAGTTTCTGCTGTTCAAAGGCTTGTGCATCTGGCCGAAGGGGGAACGGTTACCATTGTTGCCAGTAGTCTTTATTCCTCATCCACTTGTTGTTCATCTTCAATTTCTTCCTCTGCGAAAATTTCCGAAACTTTGTTAAGCATTTCTTCTAGATTCTCTTTTTCATCATCTGACAAGTTTCCGAAGTCTGTATCGTCAATTGTATTATCTTCTAAAAGTTGTTTTATCATTTCCGTGTAAGTGAAATCAACAGCAACTGTACCTTGCTGAATCTTTACAGTAATATCATTATTATCTTCTTTGTTAAATATCAATTTCATTCTTCTGTAAATTTCTTAAGATTATATTTCTTTACTCTCTTTTTGATTGATGATTTTCCACCATCTGTAATTGAAGCAATTAAATCTACAACACTTTTACCCTCTATTTCGCCCTCTAAAGGACTTGATTTAATAATTAATTTGTTGTTTACGTTTCTGCATAGTATTATATTTTGTGCATCCGCTAACATTGGAATTGTTGCATTGTGAGAAACTAGTATGATTTGCTTTTTGCTCTTAATTTTTTTTACAGCTTCAACCAGTCCTTTATTAATATAGTCAGTTGCTAAATTATCTTCTGGTTGGTCAATAATTACAGGTGCACTATCTTTATCATAACCCAATATAATATCAAGAATTACAGAGGTTTTCCAACCTGGACTCAATTTTTCAAATTGACGTCCATCTTTCGTGACGATTTTATATTTTTTCTTATTTAACTGTTCAAAACCGTTATAAATCTTACTTTCAAAATCATCATAATCATGAACTTTTGGTTTTTGTTTTTTGAAATTAGCTTCAAATAGTAATTCGGGCGTAATGCTATTAAAATCAACAATTTTAGTTTTAAGAAAATGGTTTACTACTTCAATAAACTTCGCAGGGTTCAATTCAAAGTCATTTTCTATATAAAGTTTATGTCCCATTGACTCTATTTCTTCTGAATCAAAATTTAGAGAATAGCTTGAAATTGTCGTTATGGTTCTATGAAATTGTCTATATGCTCGAACATATTTTTTTAAGGACTCTTGAAGCTTATTGAAGTTTTGTCTTTTGGTTTGTTCTTCAGAATTAGAATGTTTAAGAGCTTGATTATAGGCGTCTTGTTTTAGTTCTAATAGATTCCTAACCTCTTTTTCTTTGTTTGATACTTGAAGAACATTCTCAAGTTCATTTTTTAAACTTGCTACTAAGCTAGAATCGTGTTTTATAAACGGATATTGTGATAATAAGTCTTCTAAATTATCTAGAGATTGTATGTATCCATCATATACACCTTTAGAAAATCTAAGTTTCTCATTTTCAATTTCAGTTGGTTGAAGATTATCATAAATATTAGTCTCTAAATTGTTCCTTGTTATTAATCTAGAAATAATTGGAATAGTGTTTAGGGTTTGACTTTCTTCTTCCAGAATCTTAACGCATCGAATTAATTCTTGAATGTTCTTTTTAAATTCTCTTAACCCATTATTGATACTTATCTTGATATCGTCATCACCCGGAAAAACTCTTTTGATTATGTCAATATTTTCAATTTTATCCTCGCTAATATTATTTACCACTCCCATTATGTAATTCTGCGACAAATAGTGTGGTATCATTCCCGAAGGATTTACAACAGTAATTTTGTCAACCTCATATTGGTCGTATATTGATTCATTAGCAGTATCGTTAAGACATCTTACAATTGAATCAACAAGAAGAGTTTTGCCACTTGATGAGCCACCAATAATCACATTTAGACCAGAGGTTAGTTCGATATCTATTTCAATGTTGTCTTTGTTATGAGAAACAGACTGAATATTTTCAGAGTAGAATGTAGGTTTTGTTTCAGAATAAATTAATCTCGATTTTTCTGATAGTGATAGTCTTAAACCGTTAAATGTTGGTTTCGCAAGCATCCAAGTCGGTTTAAATGGATTTTTATCTTTGCCATTTGGATATGTGTTAGGTGTATAATTATCACTACAAGTTATTAGGTTAACGAATTCATTTATTCCTAATTTTTTAAAGTACTCTTGAGTACGCTCCAAACCGTTGTCTCCTCTTGCGGTAAACCCCTCAAAATGGTTGTAATAAACACTCCGTTCTAAAGTACCATCTACTGTGGTCTCTTTTGGTATGGAAGTATTGAAAGTAGCGTGTGATTGACCTCCGTGAGGTAAAAGCATAAAATTATACTTATCGAATTTATTGATAATGTCCTGAATTGTTGGAATAGAAGGGTCTTTTTTCTCTACTACTTTATTCGGATATAGTGCATCAAGTCTCTCATTAATGTCATCAATAATTTCTTCTGTTATCTCATTCAGGTCAAAATATATATGACAGTGATATGCTGGACAGTTATCATAGTTTCTTATATGCAACTCAACACCGAGAATAATATTAATACCTAAATCAACCGCCTTTAAATAGGCGCTCTTATTAACCATATTGTGGTCAGTAAGTGAAATTAAGAATTCAGAGGTGCCATTAAATTCGTGAATTTTTTTTATCAAAGTTTCGAGGTCATATTCATTGTTAACCTCATTTGGGTTAGCGGAAGTGTGAATATGTGTGT
This sequence comes from Allomuricauda sp. TY007, assembly GCF_010468565.1. Taxonomy (GTDB): domain Bacteria; phylum Bacteroidota; class Bacteroidia; order Flavobacteriales; family Flavobacteriaceae; genus Flagellimonas. The sequence continues at coordinate 24,140 of NZ_WUEG01000022.1, read as the reverse complement.
CTAAGTAAATTGGATTCACGATTTGTTTTTTAGATTACTGGCAACTTGATTATATCCGAAACTTTGATAGGCATACACCACCAAATGGATTGGCCATACCCAATTTTGACCTATATGCAAAAGCATAGCTTTTTTATCGTTCAACAAAACTTTGGGGGAGATGACGCTAAATGTAAGAAATTTCTAGAAAAGGAAAATGTGGAATTCTGTAAGGAATATTAAAAAAGAGAAAAGTAATCAGTGAGAGGTAGTTTAATTATTGCTTTTTAAAGAATTCGATGATTTCAAAACCGAAATAATTTGCAATAGTATGTAAAGTTTCGACCGTTGGATTACTTTCTGCTCTTTCTATTCTTCCAATTTGATTTGCAGACATGTCAATGTCGATGCCCATGTTTAATTGAGATACCCCCTTTTCTTCTCGGTGCTTCTTAATGATAGCACCAATGCCTAGCTTAAGTTTATAGAGTTCATCATCAGACATCTTTCAAAAATTGGCAAATCATTTAGATTTTGTCAACACATATATGTGTTATTATAAAAAGGTTTATTATATTTAACCCCAATTACATATATTGCGATTCTTCGTTTAGAACATATTTGAAGCTATCGCTTTGAATCTCGACTTGAAAACTGGTAATTTTTAGTACACGAGAGGATAAGCAGATTGGCTCACGACCCGGGCGTGAGCTCTCTTATTCGTGTACAGGTATACCAGTACCTCAAGTCGGTAAGTTGAGTTTCACGCCCAACTTTTTCTTAGCGTTTGGTTTCTTTGGTCCTTTCGGGGCATCGCCCAACCATTTGGGTTATGGGAAACATTTGGCAACATTTTTTTGTGGGGTTCACACCGTGTTATTGTCCTGTTTTTGGGGCCTGTCACTCGGTGTTCGATATCCTGTTCAAAAAGAAGCCAAAGAACCCCGTATAATCCCAAGGCCACGTTTGTGGGATACACGTTTTATTTTTTCCGGTTCACGATATCCTTTTGTCCCACTACCAACGACTACACATTTAGGGCAACCGGCCCAATCACGAAACCATGGTCATTTTTGGTTTAGGAATCCTATTTCTGGGTATGCATTTACCCGGGCAGGATGGCCTATGTCCGAACCTAAATGTCCTTTAGGAAGTTACGGCTTTTCCGTGACTTATGGGGCAGTGTGGAGAACAACTAACACTTTAATTAAAAGAACTCAATTTATGCAACTCATAACACTACGCATGCGCAGGACATCCCTGTTCGTGCTCCTATATGCTTTTTTAATGCCCTTTTGTACCTTATATATGCAAGCGGGCACTGTCTTGGAACCACCGCAGGCCACCGTTTCCGGCACCGTGACCGATACGTCGGGGAATCCCCTGGCCGGGGTGAACCTTGTGGTGAAATCCAAGCACATCGGGACCATGTCCGGTCTGGACGGTTCCTTTACCATTAATGCAGATCCTACCGATGTGCTGGTGTTTTCCATGGTGGGCTTCAAGACCCTTACCGTGCCCATTGGGGGCAGGGAAGATATCTTGGTTTCCTTGGAAGAGGATGTAACGGTATTGGGCGAGGTGGTGCTCAATGCGGGCTACTATACGGTCTCCGAGAAGGAACGAACCGGGAACATTGCCACCATTGATGCTACGGCCATGGAAAAACAACCCGTGGCCAATCCTTTGGCTGCCATGCAGGGGCATTTATCAGGGGTCAATATCGTCCAGAATACCGGGGTGCCCGGAGGGGGTTTTGAAATCGAGGTCCGTGGCAGGAACTTTATCAATGGGGTTTCCGATCCCCTGTTCATCGTGGATGGGGTGCCCTTTGGTTCCCAATCCTTGGGCTCCAATGATGTGTCGGGACAGATATTTTCGGGGAATATCAGTCCGCTCAATGCCATCAATCCCAATGATATCGAAAGTATAGAAGTGCTCAAGGATGCAGATGCCACGGCCATTTATGGATCCCGTGGTGCTAATGGGGTGGTTTTGATCACTACCAAAAAGGGCAGGGCCGGAAAAACAAGGTTTGATGCCCATGTGAGCAGTTCCTTGGGTCGGGTCTCCCATTTTTTGGATCTTATGAACACCTCACAATATCTGGAATTGAGGCGGGAAGGAGTCCTCAATGATGGTTATGGGGATGCCCTCGAGAATCCGGCCTATGACACTTTTTGGCCCGACATTACCTTGTGGGACAGCAATCGTTATACGGATTGGCAAAAGGAACTGATCGGTGGGACGGCCTATCGGAACAATGCCCAACTTTCGGTATCGGGGGGCAGTGCAAAGACACAATTTTTGATCAGTGGGGCCTATCAACGGGAGACCACGGTGTTCCCTGGGGATGCCAACTATAAAAGGACAACCCTTCACAGTAATATCAACCATCGATCCAAGAACGATAGATTCAGGATCGATCTGTCCACCCAATATGCCCATGAGAACAACCTCATGCCCCGGTCGGACTTTAGCCTGAAAGCCTATACCCTTGCCCCGAATGCCCCGGCACTTTATGATGAAGAGGGCAACCTGAACTGGGAAAACAATACCTGGGACAATCCCTTGGCCTCCTTGGAGGAAAAGTTCGGGGTGCAGACCAATACCCTTATGGCCAATGCCATGGTTTCCTATGGTCTATTTGACAATTTAGAGGTAAGGACCAGTCTGGGCTTTACGGATTACCGCTTGGAATCGTATCGGACATTGCCCAGTTCGGCACGGAACCCAAGGCTCAACCTGACCCCCCAGGGCTATTCCAACATGAGCCTGAACCAATCACAGCGAAAATCATGGATCGTGGAGCCCCAATTGCACTGGAACAGGGAATGGAAGGCCGTTTCGGTCGATGTATTGGTGGGGACTACCTTCCAACAGGAAACCACCCAACAGTTGGTGTTACGCGGACGTGGTTTTCCCAATAATAGTTTGATTGAGAACCTGGCGGCAGCGGAACGGGTGGAATCCTTGACGGATGTGGACAGTGACTATAAATACAATGCCATTTTTGGCAGGGTCAACTTCAAGTACAGGGACCGATATATCCTCAACCTGACCGGAAGGCGGGACGGGTCATCCCGTTTTGGGCCCGATAGACAGTTCGGGAACTTTGGTGCCGTGGGCCTTGCCTGGATATTTTCCGAAGCATCCCTTTTTCAAAACAGCACCCTATTGAGTTTCGGAAAAGTGCGGGGGAGCTATGGGACTACAGGTAGTGATAATATTGGGGACTATCAGTTTCTGGATACCTACACCGTTACGGGGGACGATTATGATGGGGTTGCCATTTTAAGTCCAACAGGCATATTCAACCCCCTTTTTGGGTGGGAGGAGAACAAAAAGTTGGAACTGGGCCTGGAACTCGGTTTTTTCAAGGATCGATTGAACCTCAATGCCTCTTGGTATAGGAACCGCTCCTCCAACCAATTGATCGGGATCCCTTTGGCGGCTACCACGGGCTTCTCCGAACTGACCGGGAATTTCGATGCCGTAGTGGAGAATTCGGGAGTGGAATTGGATCTCCGTTCCGTGAACCTTGTCTCGGGAACCTTCAAGTGGTCCACAAATTTGAACCTTACCGTGCCCAAAAGCAAATTGGTGGAATTTGAAGATTTGGAAAACTCCACTTTTTCCGATAGGTATATCATAGGAAAGCCGTTGTCCATTGTCAATCTCTACCATTCCTTGGGAGTGGATGCCGAAACTGGTCAATATCAGTTTGAGGATTATAATGGTGATGATGTCATTACCAGTTCCGAGGACCGTAAATGGGTGGAGGACCTGGCCCCGACCTTTTATGGAGGGATGGGCAATACCCTTGCTTGGGGGAATTTTACCTTGGATGCCTTTTTTCAGTTTAAAAAACAAAAGGCCTATAATACCCTGCGGTTCAATGCAAACCCGGGGTATCCCGGCAATGCGAGCGTCGAGTTATTGGAGAGATGGCGAGAGCCGGGCGATATCAAACCATTTCAAATAGCTACCGCCGGATTGGCCGGTGGAGTGGATAGAGGCGCATTGCAACGAAGAAGCAGTGCCGCGGTCTCGGATGCTTCCTTTATCCGATTGCGGAATATATCCCTGAACTATAGGATACCCCATTTGGAAAATGGATTGGAGGTCAATGTGTACGTGCAGGGGCAGAACCTATGGACCTTGACCGATTACAAGGGGCCGGATCCCGAACAGACTTCCAATACACGACTGCCCCAATTGCGGCGGCTGACCTTAGGTGTCCAAGTAGGCTTTTAACTTAAAACAAACAGCATGAAAGATTTCAAGAAATATATCAAGAGTGGTTTAAGCATCTTTTTTGGTAAAGGTTGCTTACTAATTTTTCCCATAATGGGACTGATCGGTTGTTCCGATTTTGTGGAAGTGGGGCCTCCCAAAAATACCTTGGTCTCAGCGACCGTATTTAAAGATCCGGCAACGGTGGAGTCCGCATTGGCCCATCTGTATTTTGCCATGAGGGAGGAGGGGTTGGTCTCCGGCTACTTTGGACTGACCGCAAGAATGGGCATTTATGCCGATGAACTGGATTATTTTGAGTTTGATCCCGAACTATTGGAGTTCCATCAAAACCGGGTATTGCCGCACAATGCGGATATCTTGACCTGGTGGAGCCAAGCGTATCAAGTGATATACGGTGCCAATGCCATTATCGAGGGGTTGGAGGAATCCAATTCCCTGGAAGAAGGCGATCGGGACAGGTACATGGGACAGGCCATTTTTGTCCGGGCCTATATGTACAGTATTTTGGTCTCCCTGTTCGGGGATGTGCCCTATATCACCACTACGGATTATACCCAGAACAACAAGGTGTCACGTATGCCACAGGAGGAGGTATACGATGCCATCATTGCTGATCTTTTGAGCGCAGTGTACCTATTGGAAACTACCGAGACGCAGAACGGGGAACGGGTGGTGCCCGACCAATATGTGGCCAAGGCACTCTTGGCACGGATGTACCTCTATACGGGCCAATGGGAACAGGCGGAATCCGTTTCGACGGTCCTTATCAATGCGTTTGAATTGGAGGATGATCTGAACAAGGTATTCCTTAAGGAATCAACGGAGACCATTTGGCAGTTGAAACCCGGAAATTCCCCCGTGAATACCCAGGAAGCCGGCCAAATGATCATCATCGCTGTTCCTGGGCAAACCTATGCCTTGACCGAAGGGCTTTTGGCAGCCTTTGAAGAAGGGGACGGGCGTAAAGTGGCCTGGGTAGATAATATATCCAATGCCGAGAACACGGTCACGCTTTCCTTTGCCCATAAGTACAAGGCCAGGGTAACGGAATCCCAATCCTTGGAATATTCCATCCGATTCCGTTTGGCGGAGCAGTATTTGATCCGGGCCGAGGCACGGGCGCAATCCGGGAATGGTGTTGGGGCACAACAAGACCTGAATGTCGTTCGAAACCGTGCAGGCTTGCCGGATACCATGGCAATTGGAGCGAATGACCTATTGGCCGCCATTCTAAGGGAAAGACGTGTCGAACTGTTTACGGAACAGGGACACCGCTGGTTTGACCTGAAACGTTTTGGTCTGGCAAACGAAGTATTGGGGAACCTTAAGCCCAATTGGGCGGATACGGATTTGTTGCTTCCCATTCCCGAGGCCGAGTTGGAGAACAACCCCAATCTATTGCCACAGAACCAAGGATATTGAACAGCTAAAGGAATCCCTGTGACCTAGGCCCGGATTGGATCTAGGCAGCAGGGATATCACCTAAAAACAAAGACAATGAAAAAGTTTTTTAGCATGTTGGGTTTTTGTATGATAACCCTTGTGGGCATGGCCCAGGCCATAGAACCTGTTGGTTCGGTCAAATATCAAAATTCGAAAACCCCATTTTTGGCAGCTTCCATAATTGAGGATAGGCTTGTTTTGGATATCCCCATTAGTTCTATGGAGGAACCCATACTTTGGACGAGGGTGGATGATGGGAACCGGTATGATTTCAAGCAGATAATCTTCAGACGGGACAGGAACAAGATTTATATGGAAGAGCATCGCATATGGTCAGAGGCAGGTATCTGGATACCCCTGAACGGGGATCGTAAATTGGAACGGAACATTTTGGGCGTTTTTCCCATTCTTGGGGATTCTAGCCTTGTATACCGAATTGACCTAACAAATGTGCTGTTCGATTCTTCCTTGGGATGGGAGTATTTTCCCAGTGGTCAAAAGGCCCCTGAATTGAATGTAGTGGAGGGAACCAAACAACTTAATGGGGAAGTCATGGTCAAGGTCCATCTGGGTATGTCAAAGAAGGGTGCCAAATATACCCGCCCCATGTATTTCAGTTTTATGGAACTGCCCGAACCTATGGAACACAGAAACTTTGATTATCGAATGGGCTATTGGTTGGAACGTTCGAAGGGGCCAAGGAATCTTGGTAAAAACTATGTGGGCAGCACGGCCAGATGGCGGTTGGAAAAGAAGTTCAAGGACAGAAGGGTAAGTGTGCCCATCAACCCCATCACCTTTATCCTATCCCCGGACATTCCCAAGAAGTGGAGACCTTATATCAAGGCAGGGATTGAAGCGTGGTTACCGGCCTTTGAATCCGCAGGCTTTAAGGACGCCCTTGTGGTCAAGGAAGTGGATAGCTTGGATCAGTGGACGGAATATGGCTTGGGCCATTCCATAGTAAAATGGACGGGCAACAAAAACATCCGTGTTTTTCAAGAAGAAAATAAAGGCTCTTCCGTGAACTTCGTTATGGACCTTAGATCTGGTGAAATTATCAAATCGGACCTACTTTTGGGCAGTCCCATTACCCGTTTGATGGATGAGTATTTTATCCGCTGCGCTCCCCTGGATCCAAGGACCCGGATCTATCCCTTTCCCGATGAGCTTGTTGGGGAATTGCTCCAATCTCTAACGGCCCATGAGACCGGGCATTCCTTTGGGATCAGGGACAACCACTATGGGGAGCATAGTTATCCCGTTGAGAAGATGGGAGATACGACGTGGTTAAGGCAAATGGGACATACGCCCAGTATCATGAGCTATTCGAGGCACAATAATATGGCCCAACCTGAAGATAAGGTCCCTCCCTCCTTATTGATGCAAAAGGTGGGACCGTTGGACCATTTCTATATCGAATGGGCGTATATCGAGTTTCCAAAAGGCATTTCATCCGAAGAGAAGGATGAACGGTTGGAACACATCATCCGAAGGCAGGACTCCGTTCCCTGGTATCGATTTATCAATGCAGGGTATGAAGTGATAGGGCCGGGAGCCACCGATGAGGTGGTGGATACCAACGATCCGGTAAAAGGGGCATCATTGGGTCTGAAAAACCTGGAACGTGCGATTGCGCTAATGCCCAAAGTACATAAAGATCAAAAGGATCATCATAGGTTGGAACGAATGTATGGGGAGGCCTTGGAACTATGGAACAATACCATGAGACATGTCCTTTCCTTGATCGGGGGATATGATGTCCAATATAAATCCATGGATCAACCTGGTAAAATGTACACTCCGATTTCCAGGGAATCCCAAAAGGAGGCCCTCGACTTTTTGATGGTGTGGGCCTTTGATCCACCGGAGTGGTTGACCCGACCGAAGTTCATTTCGGAAATCACCTATTCCACTTATCCCGACCACATTTTGACCCGTCAACAGTTATTGCTGTTCGAGCTCTTACGCCCCAAGCGGATGAAAAGATTGGAACATATGCAGACCATCAATGGGTACGAAAGGATTTTGGAGTCTTATTTAATCGATTTACAAAAAGGGCTTTTCAAGGAATTGTATGGTAGTTCTGGTACTGTAGGGCGAAGAAAGCAGGAAGTTCAGCTGACCTATTTGGATCGGATGCTTACTGTCATTGATGAAAATCGGAAGCATTATGAGGCTCATGATAAAGGTTTTGTCCATTCCGATCATACCAAAGGCTTGATGATGGGCAATCTTTTGGGGCTGAGATTGGAAATTGAAAAGCGAATGAAAAGAAACAAGCAAATGGAATCCTTGGGACACTGGAAGTTGTGCTTGAAGAAGTTGGATAGCCTTTGGCTAGCGGAAAGAGACTAGGACAGATAGTAAGGTTTTGTATAATATTCCACGGTTTGGTCTCCGTGGGAATTTTTGGATTAGCGATAAAGGTGTCCTTTTGGGACACCTTTATATCTTACAATGAAAGACAGGACTTATTCATTTCTCTCGTACAAGGGAATGGATAGATCCTCATCCAGATATACAAGAAAAATGCCTGACGTACATTGAATTTCACCTTCTGCAACACAATCTGTTTCCACAGGTTCAGGACCATCGGGAGTAGCCTTATAACCAGGCTGCATCAGATTGCTTTCTTCCGTTGCGAAGGCCAGGCCGACCGCCATGATGATGGCGATGGCCGGTAAAACAAGTTTTAAAAATTTAGATTTCATAATACGTTGTATTAAAAATTAATGCCTACTCTTTTCTAGGTTTTCGGCTTCCCCTGCTGTACAGTATTTTGATGTGATTGGAACTTGTATCGTTTATTGGACCAAAGTATGCCTAATAAGGCCATAAGCATAAAGGCGGAATTGAATAGGATATGGTCTTTCCATCCCAGGGCCGAAATGACCCCGCCACAGGAACAAGGGATGGAATTACTGTAATTTAGAACGATGATGATATAAGTGGTGAACAGACCCAATAGGACCAAACTGGCATAAAGGGCCGTTTTTCGGTATTTGGGGAACCACAGAAGGCCCGCGATAATCAACTCTAGAAAGGGCACGCCCCAAGAGATCAAAGGGGCATGGGATGCAATGTAGGGCATACGCTCCACCCGTAATTGAAAAGTGTCCAAATGCATCAATTTGCTGACCGCTGTATACACGAAAAGTATGGTCAGCAAAAGGCTTAAGAGGGTAACAAACTTGGAGTGGATTCCTTTGAATGACATATCTTTTGAATTGATATGACAAAGTTCGGGAGTCCGATTTACTTGAAACGGAGCATTCCTTGATTCAAACGGAGTAATTCGTGTATTTTAAGTGGGTTAGCTTCTCAGGTCGGTTGGGGTTTTGCCGTATTTGTCCCGAAAGGCCCGGGAGAAATGGGCGGCACTCTTGAAACCGTTCATGTGGGCGATCTCCTTTAGGGAAAGGTTGCTGTGCTGGATCAAGGTCTTTGATTTTCTAAGACGTTCCTGGGTCAGGAAACGAAAGATGGTAGTGCCATAGATCTGTTTGAAGCCATACTTCAATTTGTATTCATTGGTCCCCATTTGAAGGGCAAGGTCCTTGAGCAAGGGAAGGTCCTTGTCCAAGTTGTTGAGGATCATGTCATGGACCTCCCTGATCATTTGGATGTCCTCCTGGGTCAAAGTAACCTTGTGCTCCTTGATCCCCTTGGTCACTTTTAGCTTATTTTTGGGCAATCCCGTTTCAAAGGGTTCCCCTTTGGAAAAGAAAACAGAGTTCAACACGATTTTCTGGCCGCTGCCATCCAAGGCCTGATAGACCGAAATTTGACAATCCTTGGCAAGCAAAAGACCATCCTTTGTGATGAATTCCAGGAACAGTACCGTTTCCGACCGGTCCCGCTTCAAATGTTTCACCATCTTTTTTGTCCATACTTTTTTGGAAGCCTCGGTCATGAGATCCGTGATATTTTTTCCAATGATTTCCTTTGGCAGCACTGACAAAAGGGAGCAGGAACCGCTGGTGACCATCTCGATGTTGCCCTTGGAATCCATGAGCAGTGCCAGTTGGATGAAATATTGTGGGGTATTGTGCGCATTGGCAAAGCCCTGATGGATAAAGGCTGCCGCTATTTCCTCATTGACCATGTTGAGCAGGACCACCAAGGAGGCAATATTATCATTTTTATCGGAAGGCTCAAGGGAATAGAAGAAGTTGCCCTTGGCCATTTCCAAGAGCATCTTATGGATGCGCTTTACCCTAAAATCATCGGAGTTTGGCATGGTCATCGGTTTTTAAACAGTGGATCGTTTTGGTTGTTGTTGGTTTCATGGTTGCCCATACTTTTTTAAGAAGGCCAATGCCTCGGATTTTTTGGTAAAGGACCGGGTAGGGATCGTTTGCGCATGGGTGCCCAAGTATATGCTGCTGATCACATCCGTGACCGGGGGGTCGATCAAAAAGGCCAAAGCGGTTATCCATTGTGACCCTTCCAAGGCCAAATAGTCCCTTGCCGGCTTATTGACCCTTCGCACCTCACGGATGTCGCATAGTACGGGCATTTCCCTTCCGTTTTGGAGCATCATCCTATCCCGTACGATGAGTTGGGCGGCCTTGAGGTCGATACATAGGTCTTTTTTATAAATGATGTGCATCAGCACTTCGGTCAGCAGATAAATCGCGTATTTGTTTTCATGTAATCTTCTCATGTGGCGAAAACTGGTAAAAACCCTGAATTTACAAAAATACTTCAATCGGTTTCGTGACATGGGGAACACTGTCCCAAATTAAAGGTATTTGACTTGACTGAAACGGAATAATGCTTGACTGAAACGGAGTAAATAATTTGAGAATAACATTTAATCCCACAATTGCCATTACTTTTTAGGACAATTTAAACCAAACGATATGGCAAAGATCAAGCACCACAATTTTTTGAACACCGTGCATGAAGTGTTCACCGATGCAAAACAGGCCGGGGTACTGCACCTCTATGCGGGGGGAGAATCCTTTTCGGGGCGTACCATCAGGGTGGGCGGGAAGGAGATGTTCCATTTCGGTACCACTGGCTATTTGGGGCTGGAACAGGATGTCCGATTAAAAGAGGCCTCCAAGGAGGCCATTGATAAATACGGCACGCAATTTCCACTTTCCAAATCCTATATCTCCAATCCGCTGTACCAAGCACTGGAATCATCCATCGGAGAAATGTACGGCCATCCCATTATCATTACCAAGAACAGCACACTCGGTCATATGGGGGTCATCCCCAGTGCCGTGGGCGATGATGACGTGATCGTGCTGGACCATCAGGTACACTGGAGCGTTCAGAACGCGGCCAAAATGCTTAAAACACGGAGCGTCCCCATCGAAATGATTCGTCACAATAATTTGGGGATGTTGGAGGACAAAATCAAAAAGTACAGGGATTCCAAACGGAACATCTGGTATATGGCGGATGGGATCTACTCTATGTATGGGGACTATGCACCGGTAAAAGAGCTGATGGAATTGTCCAAGAAGTATCCACAGCTCCACTTTTATTTTGATGATGTGCACGGTATGAGCTGGGTGGGCCGGAACGGAACGGGCTATGTGTTAGATCAATTGGGGGATTTGCCCGAAAACGTGCTCCTGTTCGGGACCCTGAGCAAGACCTTTGGGGCCAGTGGTGCCGTTTTGGCCTGTTCCAATTCAGAAATGTACGATAAGATAAAGACCTTTGGTGGCCCGCTGACTTTTTCGGCCCAGTTGGAACCTGCTTCCGTGGCCGCTGCCATCGCCTCGGCAAAAATCCATCTGTCTTCGGAAATATATGAACTGCAAAAGGAGCTTCGGCACCGTATCGATTATTTCAATGCATGCCTGTCCAATACCAAGCTGCCTTTGGTGGACCGGAACGAATCCCCGGTATTTTACATAGGGACAGGAATGCCCAAAACGGGCTATAATTTTGTGAAGCGACTGATGAGGGAAGGGTTCTATGTAAATCTGGGTATTTTTCCAGCGGTACCGGTCAAGAACACCGGGGTGCGTATTACGATTTCACGGCTTAACGAAAAGCCTGAGATCAAGGGATTGGTGGAAGCTATGGCCTATCATTTTCCATTGGCCTTGGAGGACACCCAAACGAATCCGGAAAGGGTCTTCCATGCTTTTAAATTGGAACCCAAGGTCAAAAGCGAACCGTCGCTGTCCACCGAATTGACCATCGAAACTTTGGATACGATTGACCAGGTCGATAAAACACAATGGAACCGCTATATGGGTGGACAAGGGGTCTATGATTGGGAGGGACTGAAATTTTTGGAAGCGGCTTTTCAAGGAAACGTTTGTAAGGAACACAATTGGTCATTCCGATATGTGCTCATCAAGGATTCTAACGGTATTCCCATTTTGATGACCTTTGTGACCCTTTCCCTTTGGAAGGATGACATGCTCGCCCAAGCACAAGTATCCGCTGCCATGGAACAAGAACGGTTGGAAAAGCCTTATCATTTGACCTCTATGGTGCTGTCCTTGGGATGTTTGTTCACGGAGGGGAACCACCTGTATTGGGATACATCACATGAACAGGGGGCTGCTGCAAGGGTGTGCTTTTTGGAACTTTTGGAAAGAATGGAGCACCAGTTGGGTGCAAAAATGACGGTGCTGCGTGACTTTGAAACAGAATCAACTTGGAACGAGACGCTTTATGGCCATGGGTTTTTGCGGGTGCAGATGCCCAACTCCTGTACTGTTGACCTGAAAGGGATTGATACTATGGAAACCTATATGGAACAATTGTCATCCAGAAACAGAAGGCATTTTCGAAAGGATATCCAACCGTTTTTTGACTTGACCCAAACCGAAACCATCTCCAATGCCGATGCTTTCCAAATGCAGGAATTCAAACGTCTTTTTGGGGAGGTACAACAACGGAACCTCGGCCTGAACACCTTTTCATTTCCAGACCAACTGTTTGAACACATGAACAAAAATGAACTTTGGGAATTTATAGTTCTTACGCCAAAAGGGAAGCCCAAAGCCATCCTCGGGGTGATGTTCTGTTATACCAATATGAACCAAGTCTATGTTCCTGCCTTTGTCGGTATGGACTATGACCTTTTGGAAACCTATTCGACCTACCGACAATTGTTGTACCGGACCATTGAACGGGCTTTGGTGCTGAACATACCCAAAATCGATTTTGGGATGACGGCCTCTTTTGAAAAAAGGAAATTGGGGGCGATGGTACATGAAAAATATGCCTATCTCCAGACCAACGACAATTTCATCCTGGAAATGATCGGGGTCATGGAAGGGCAGCATTAATGGGCAGTGATTATGAAGTACCAAAAACTGCTATCGGAATTTGAAGGCCAGTTGGAGGCCTTGGAAGGCGGGAACGGCGATATCCTTTACAAAGCGGAGAAGGGCATCGCCCTGGTGGAGAAGAGCATCCATAAATTGCAAAAACAGATTGTGGGCAAGGACTTTGAGACACAGGCTGATGAAATCTATTTTTTCAAGCATGTCAAGCCCCAGATCTTTAGCAAGCTCATCTATTATATCAGGCTTTTTAGCATCGAGAGCAAACGCCCTCGGGGAAAAGATGTGGCCCAGATCAAATACCTCCAGCAGCAGATCGATAAGCTACAGACCTTTTTTAACGATAACTTGGAATTCTATAATTACTACCGTCGCGGGGCCATGTCCTTGGATGAACAATACTTTGTCCGTGGCAATCGGGACCTGAGACTTCCCCTTGAATCCTTCCATTTCTTGATCGATGACAAGTTCTCCACCTGTCAGGACGGCACGGTGGCCACCATCATGGCATACGATATGCTCATCGTGTACCTAAGAAAGGAAGTAGACGATCTCAACAACAATATGGAACCTACAAAGAACACACCTATGGAAAAACCATCAAAACTATTTTGGACCGGGAGCAAGACCGACCTGATCGAGCTCCTCTATGCCCTGCATACCAGTAAATGCATCAACGGCGGCACCGTTGACATTAAGGAATTGGCCTCCCATTTTGAATACTTCTACAATGTCGACCTGGGCAATTACTACCACACTTTTATCGATATCCGCGCACGGAAAAGCAGTCGTACACGCTTCTTGGAACGGCTTATTGAGATGCTCAACCAACGGATGGAATCCCTGGAAGAATAGCCGTAAAATTTTTCCCAAGTTGGTACCAACTTGGGAATTTTGGTTTTTTGGGGGGTAAGACTTGATTTTTCTAATTTTCATGACATTTTGTGTCTCCCGAAAGTTCAAATGACACCAAATCGGTCCAAATTTTATGTCAAAAAAATCGTTACCAAGTTGGTACCAACTTGGGAATTTTTTCCAAAAACCTTTATCAGTTTTGCGATGAAAGTCAAATCGATGGAAGGGCCATCAAATGAAATGAGAGTAATGCGATGGTCCTTCTTTTTAAAAACTCAGAAACTATGGGAGCGACCATTATTACCTCGGAAGACCTGATGGAGTTCAAAGTGGAACTTTTGGAGGACATCAAGGAACTATTGCAAAACCACAACGACACTACGGCCAAGAAATGGCTCAAATCCAATGAAGTACGGGAGCTCTTGGGCATTTCCCCGGGAACCTTACAGAATTTGCGCATCAATGGCACCTTGCCCTATACCAAAATAGGAGGAGTGCTCTATTATGATCAGCGGGAGATCATGGAAGTGCTGGAGCGGAACAAGGTCAATAAAACCTTCTAGGGGTTTGGAGGGCATCAACTATATTAAGCATCTGAACGGGGTCTTTGAGCGATTCTCCAGGGACAACCGTTTAAATCCTAGCCATATCAGTCTGTATGTGACTTTGTTCCAAATTTGGAACACGGAATATTTCAGAGCTGAATTTTACATCAATCGGGCAGATGTTATGAAAATGTCCAAAATAGGCTCTACGGCAACTTACCACAGATGTATCAAACAGCTCGACCATTGGAAGTATATCCTATACCAACCTTCCCATAACCCCTACAAGGGCAGTAAAGTAAAGATGTTCAATTTTGGTACAAGTGGTGAACAAGTACTGAACAACTACTGTGCTCAAAATAAAACAAGCTCTAAACAACCCTTAATAGGTATAACCAAACATATACAAACGAAAAAAAACATCAGCAAACCGGAAAATTTAAAAAATGCAATTTCATTGGATTTTAAAAACGGAACAAAACTGTTCGGAGATGTTCAATTTCGGGACAACCTAAAATCGGGTTCGGACAAGGATTATGGGGAACCACTATGAAACTGGACCATCCACATATCATTACGGAGGGCAACCTGACCTACCGCTTGGGGGAGCTGAGCGGCAACAGCATCCTGTATGATTTTGACAAGATGCTCGCCTATCTGGAGGCGAAGGGCAAGCTGATGTTCGGGGAGCGGTTCAGGATCTACAAGGAAGACCGAGGGATATTGCTGAACCTCTGCAACTACATCATCAAGGACTATGACAGCTGCAAAAAGGCCGGTATTGACCCCAACAAGGGACTGTTGCTGTCCGGGCCTGTGGGCTGTGGCAAGACCAGCCTGATGCGGTTATTGAAATTTCTGGTACCCTACCAAAAACCCTATTCCGTCATTCCCAGCCGTAATATCGTGTTCGGGTTCAACCACATTGGTTTTAAGGTCATTGAGGATTATGGCAACGGACAGTACTTTTGTTTTGATGACCTTGGGGTGGAACCTACGGGAAGGCATTATGGAAAGGATTGCAATGTGATGGGGGAGATCCTGTTATCGCGTTACGAGCTTTTTATCAACCGGCAGATCAAGACCCATTGTACCACCAACCTCAATGCCAAGGAACTGGAGGTACGTTATGGCAAGCGGGTAAGGAGCCGCATGCGACAGATGTTCAACCTGGTGGCTTTTGAAAAGGACAGCAAGGACAAGCGCAAATAATTTCATTGGCGTTTGAGCACCATTTCCAATAGTTATCCGATGAACTTGATAATCTCCATTAAAATGCTTTCATGGTTCCAGTTTTTTGAATTTGTCATTGCCCAATAGGGTGGCAAGGGCCATGGCCCTGATGTTACTTCCCTTTGATAGAAAGCCTGATTCATCTTATGGCATTTGCTGATGGAGAAGTGGACCGAAAGTCTATATCAAAAGGACAAAAACTTGAACTGACCGAAGTCGAAATTTGACGTTTTTGAGGGGTTTGTAGATCCCAGGTGTCCAGGTTATCCACATTGCATTCCGTTTTTCACATAGATTTTGGTGCCAATCCATTGCAATTGATTCCAAATCATAGTAATCATTATTTTATTCACAAATAACTGCATATCAATTATTTGAATGATATTATCCAGTACTTTTCACCTATCAATAATCGTCTAATCCCAAAGCGTTTACGATATGCGAAAATCATTTTTTATTACCTTGTTTTTATTATTTACCTCCAGTGCTTTATTGGCACAGATCGGGGGCATTGAGGATTCGGTCAATGATATTTCCGATACCATTCGAGCCATCTTTCCCATTATCCTTGGGGTCATTTTTTTAGTGGGCTTCCTCTTTAATGCAGGTCACTTCTTTGGGGAGAATTCGGATCTCAAGAAAGGCATTACCCGGGTATTGGTCTTTGTATTGATCGCCGGGGCGGTGGTGGGCATCTTTACCTATCTCATTGGAATCGTGGTCTGATGAAGGTGTATTCGGTTTATAAACATATTCGAAAGCGGGCCATGATCATGGGCTTGACCATTTCCCTGTTTGCCCTGATGATGGTGTCGGTCATCGCCTCGCTCTTGATCATTATTTTTTCCTTCAGTTTTGGTGTCATCGTGGGCCTATTGGTGTTCAATGCCCTGCTCTATGGGGCATTGGCCCGATGGGTCAAAAAGCCTTTTGAAATCAGTTTTGGTACAGGTTTTCCTGCAGTGATCAGTAATAAACGATTAAGTCCCTTCTCCCATGGCTAAGATTAACCTCCATACATCCCATCCCATCCTGGATATCCAAAATCATGTGGTCTTTGCCAATAATGGCAATGTGGTGCTGTGTTATCAGCTAGAACTGCCCGAAGTATATTCCCTTTCGGAGAAGAATTTTGAGGAGCTGCACGGGATTTGGTTCCAAGCTTTCAAATCCTTACCTGTGGGTACCATCATCCATAAACAGGAGGTATACCAAAAATGCGGTTACACTGCCGAACAGCTTTCCAAGGAGACCTTTTTGCAGAAGGCGACCCATAATTATTTTAAGGGGAGGGAACATTTGGTACATTACAGCTATCTTTTCTTTGTGCTTCCCTTGGACGAGGCACGCAATGCCTCCAAATATGTCAATCCCTTCCGAAGAATTGACAAGGGATACCACCGAAAGTTGGATGTGCAGGTGGCGGCCTTTGTTACAGCAGTGGACGATGCGGTCTCTTATATCCATAACTCAGGTAAAATTGGCGTGTTTCCCATGAGAGCTGAAGCTATTTTGGAGCATACCCACTCCTATTTCAATGGTTTCAATGTCGGGTTCGATACCGACATCCAGCTGGGCAAAGGACCTGTTGAAATCGGTGACCACTTATTTGATGTCATGGCCATTAACAGTGAAGGGTGCTTTGGGGGAACGGTGCAAAGCAGTAAGCCCCATGAAGGGCTCACCGCGGATGACTTTGTCTTTCATCAAGGGTTTTTGGATGGCCTTGCGCTAGATCTACGGGAAAACCACATCATCAACCACATCATCTATCTGGACGATAAACATAAATGGGTCAGGAAACTGGATAAGAAAATTGAGGAGCTTGCCAAGAGTTCCAACTTTGGGACCCAGAACAAAGTGGTATTGGATAAAATACGCCATCTGGTCGATCAAATGAACCAGGATGAAAGCTCCCGGGTCATTCGGGGCCACTTGAATCTAATTTATTGGCACTCGGATGCGGGCCGATTGAAACAGATAGCCTCACAGATCAAGGCGGGCCTCAAGGAGTTGGACATCGTTCCCTATTATCCGGGTAGGGAGGAACGAAAGCATTATTTTTTAAACTCTTATCCCTGTCATGCCTCCAACTTTTCCAGTGAGGATCTGTATGTTACCGATCTCAAACATGCGCTTTGCCTATGGGTGAACAATACCAATTATCGTTCGGATGCTACGGGTATTGTTTTTAACGATCGTCAATACAACATCCCCGTGCTCAAGGATGTATGGGACGAAGAAAAGCGCCGTATCAAGGCGCGGAATTTTGCCATATTTGCGCCCACGGGAGAAGGCAAATCCTTTTTGGCGAACAATATCCTTAGGCAATACTTTGAAATGGGCGTTAGGCTGGTCATCATCGACCTGGGCGGTTCCTATGACAAGTTTGCCAAACTCTATCCCGATCAGCATATCATACTTCGGTATCAGCCCGGAAAGAACTTGGGTATCAATCCTTTTTTTATCTCTGATGAAGCCGACCTGAATCCCGAACGCTTGGAGGACCTGGCCTTGTTCCTCTTGGAACTGATAGCCGAGGATACCGTGACCAAAGCCAAGGAGGTTGCCCTTAAGAAGGTATTGTTGCACTATTATGCGCGGATTCGCAAGGACCATTCCTTGGCTTCGCTCTACCATTTCATCGATGATCAAAAGGATAGCTTGTTACGGGATTTGAAGTTGCAGGAACGTGACTTCAGTGTGTACGGCTTTTTGCATATTCTTTCGGAATATGTGGACGATGGGCTCTATAGTTTTTTGTTCCATGTGGCCGAGGACCAGTCCTATACATTGGAGGATAAACGCTTGATCGTCTTTGAACTGGACGAGGTCAAGGACAATAAGGAAATTTTGTCCGTGATGCTCAAGCTCATCAAGTCAGCCATCCAACGTACCATTTGGCGGAACCGTTCAGAGCGAGGCATCATTCTTCTTGATGAGTTTGCCAAGCAGTTGAAGTTCCCTAGCGTTTTGGAAAGCGTGGAATTCTATTATCAGGCCATCCGGAAACAGAACGGGGCAATTGGTATCATTCTGCAATCTATCAACCAATTGCCCGATAATGCCACTACGGCCAGTATCCTGGAAAATACCCAGGTCATCTATAGCCTTCGCAATGAAAAGGGGTACGACGCCTTAAAGGATCGGTTAAACCTATCCGGCCACGACTTGAACCAACTCAAATCAATTAGGAACAAGCTTTCGGGAGATCGCAAATACACTGAGATCTTTATCAAAATCGGAAAGGATAGTAACATCTTCCGCTTGGAAGTGCCGCCCGAGGTCTATGCCGCTTACCTTACTGATGGGATGGAAAACAATGAGATCATGGCCCTGTACGATCAATTGGGTTCCATGGAAGAGGCCATTACAGTATTTATTAATCAAAAAAATAAAAGCAGATGAGAGCTATTGCAAAACAAAAGTTTTGGAACAGGTCCCGAATAGGGGTGTTGGCCCTGATCATGTTGGTTTTCTTGCCTGAAGGCACTGCCTGCCAGGGGATGCCGGTGTACGATAATACCAATTTTATCAGTATGACCAAATCTCTGTTGGAATCGGCCAAACAAACCTCAGAACTCTTGAAGACCGTGGAGTTTTTGAAGGAACAAAAGGAGAACATTGTCAAGGTGAACAATGTGGTCAAGCAATTGAAGGCGGTGCGGGAATTGGCTAGGAACAATGAGCGCTTGTATCGGAAGGTGCAGACGGATCTAAGGGATATTCTGAACTCCCCATATATAAAAGCAGATGAGGTGGAGCGGGTTTCAGCATCCTTTGAGGAAATCATGGATACCGCCATCGATGACCTCGATTTTGTCAACCAGATCCTATCCAGTGATCTGCTAAAAATGACCGATGCCGAGCGAACGGCCGTTTTAATGGAAAAGAAAGTCCAGTCCCAAGAAATGGTGGCCGAGCTTGAAACAAAGACACGACGTTATCGCGAGATCATTTCTTTTCGTCGAATGCAGGATATCATCAATAATCGGGAAAAGGCATATTGATGGCAGGAATCTTTTTGGGCATAGGATTGGAATATGTGGATGCCGTCTTTCAGACCATCAAGGACAGTGATTTTTCGCAGTATACCCTAGTGGGAATGAAGAGTTTGGCCGTTTTATTCTTTTTGATCAATGTATTGAAAAAATACAGCGAGGGCATCGCTTCCACCGATGGCCATACTTGGGGGCTGACCCCCACGGAATTGGCCAAGAACTTTTTGGTGGTGCTCTTGGTCATTTTTTCTACCGAAGTATTGGGCGTATTTGATGGAATTCTAGTAGCTATTGAATCCCGATACCGGGACACGGCTCCAGCACTCCTCCCGTTACAGCTGCAGGATATAGATCTCGAACGGGATGTGGGTGCTCTGGAAGCCGCCAAAAAGGCCATGGCGCTCTTGTATGATGCCCTGGTCACTCCTTTGTACGGATTGAAAGTGTTAGCCTTTATCGTCGGGGTGGTGTTGTGGCTCTTGGATTTGTTCATTTATCCCTTGTTTTTGGCGGAAAGGTATTTCTTGTTAGGCATCATGCAGGCCTTCTTTCCCCTGGTCATCAGCCTGGCCGTGTTCGAGAAATTCCGCTCCTTGGCCTATACCTATTTTAAGCTCTATGCGGCGGTCTATATGTTGGTGCCCGCCTTTTTTCTTGTAAATGTGTTTGTGAACAACCTCTATACGGAGATAAGCACCCACTTCTGGGGCAACCTCTTCGGCTTTGATTGGGGCAGTGAATTCTTTGCCCCCATCATCGAACTCGGTACCATTGGATTCATTGTACTGCTCAAGTTCAAATTGTATCGGCGGGCCACCCGTTTTACGCTTCGATTATTTACTGGATAAATGATTTTTTATGAAAACACCTTTTAAAAATATACAACAACAATTGCGATTGAACCGATGGGTGGTCCTATCGGTGGTCATCGTTTCAGGTATCGTATGTCTGGTATCAATCCTTCTTGTGGCCCATATCCATCGGGAGAGTTTGAACAAGGCCTTTATGGTGGGCAGGGAAGGGGAGGTCGTTCCCTTGGTCTGGGAAGAACAACGGCAGCATCTAGAGGTAGAGGCCCTGGCCCATTTGGAACGGTTCCATCGGTGGTTCTATGGGGTCGATGCCGGAAGCTACAAGCGGAACATGGAACGGGCCCTTTGGCTCGGGAACGCCACCGTGGTCGAAGTCTATCAACAAAAGAAAGCGGACGGTTTTTATAACCGCTTGTTGCAGTATTCCCTGGTGCAAAAAGTGGAACGTATTGAAAGTACTATTGCTATGGACCGGGAACCAATGGAGTTTCAGACACAGGCCATCATCCAGGTGCATCGAGGTTCGGTAACGGATACCTATGAACTGATCACTTCTGGCCGATTGATTCGTGTGGAACGGAACTTTCCGTACAATCCACATGGCTTGTTGATCACTGATTTTTTTGAAAACTCACTGCGTAAAATTGAAGCTAATGAAATTACAGAAGAATAAAATTGTGTTTGTCCTGGTCTTGGTATGTGTGGTATTGTTTACTGCGATATATACCGTACTCAGGTTTGGGAAGGACAAAAAAGTGGGCTTGGATCCCGAACGGATTCCCATGCCCGATCTGGAAGGGAAGCCCGTGGAATACGAGTCCAAATTGAAAGCCATAGAGGCTATAAAGGAAGAACGGGAAACCAACGCCCCAGAATTGTACCCCGATCATATGGTAGATGATAAAGGGTACTTCAATCCGGATTACATGGAATATGAAAAACAACGTATCATCGACAGTGTGTACAATCATTCGGAACCTATGGCGAAAAGAACGGATTTGCAGGAAGTGAAAGAAGTACAGCGGGAGGTTGTAAAGGAAAAAGAAACCCCCGGCGATGAAATGAGGATGGCTCCTGAGCCCATTTCCATACAGGAGCGATCGCTTTCACACCAACTTTTTTTTGCCTCTGACCCCAGTGGGACTCAAGGGATGATGGTCAGCGATAGTGGTCAAAGGATTCTGGCCTATGTGGATGGGGACCAGACCATAAGGGATGGACATCGTTTGAACCTGCGATTGGAACAGGAGGTGCAGTTCCAAGGAGTCCATGTCCTGAAATATTCACGGGTCTATGGTTTTGTCAAAATCAAGCCCAACAGGGTCATGGTGGAGATAGTTGGTTTGGGTGATCTAGATATTTCGTTGAAGGCCTTTGATTTTCAGGATGGACGGGAAGGCATTTATGTGGAGAACCATTTAGGCGGTGAAGTGATGGAACGGGGCGTGGACGAAACCATAGGGGAGGTGAATGTGCCCGGATTGCCCCAGATCAGGGGTTTAAAACGCATCTTTCAAAGGAGGAACAAGGCCATCAAAGTGGACATCAGTGATAAGTATCAAGTAGTATTAAAACCAGTGTTATGAAAAATAAGGAAGTTACCCTAGTTGTTTTGGGATTGTTTTGTATCGTTGTTGTCAGGGGACAACTAGTATTGGATACTATTTATACCAACGAAACCACCAATGTGGCGCTTTTCTTTCCTAGTCCAGTTCAACAGGCCGTAACGGGCCATGATGGTTTTGTCTTTTCCTATGATAGGGAAGAGGCAGGGTATGTTGGCTTGTTGCAGGGTGTAGAGGGTCCCAATAGTAATTTATTGGTGATTACTTCAGATGGTGGGGTATACGCTTATATTCTTAGCTATGCCAAGGAGCTTTTGCAACTAAACCACTTTGTCCAGATGGAACATCGGATTGGGATTGAACGACCGAATGCTGCCAAAGTTCCCATCAATTCCCCATCACATAGAATCAGTGGCTACAATGAAAAAATAATTGGGAAACTGTTGAGTCAAAACTCTAAATCCTTGGCAAGGAAAAGAAAGAAAGGAATGGTATTACGAGTGGAAGATATACATTATATCGAAAATGATGTTTATCTAGTGGGTGCCATCAAGAACAGATCGGGAATTAATTTTGAGGTGGGTTATTTGGATGTCCTACGGATCAACGGGTCTAAAAAAAGAAGGGCCTCCTATCAAGAAATTCAAGTGGAAGTAAAGCAAACCGTTGGATTGTCCCATACCATTGCCACGGGAGAAACCATACGGTTTGTACTGGTGATGCCGAAATTTGTTCTTGGGGATCAAGAACAACTAAAGTTGATATTACGGGAATTACAGGGAAATAGAACCCTTGAAATTATATATTAGTACCCAACGGCCTAAAGAAAGTTTTGTCCTCTTAATTACGTATGTCATTTCTCAACTTGCTCCGTTTTGGACTTGCAACAAAAAGTAATCATACCTGTTTGGACAATAAACAATATAGCACGCCAGTCATACCAGTATAATCTTTAATTGAACGACTGAGGTTATTAACCTAAAGCATATATCGGGGTGTATTTTTAGACATCTAAGCTATATATTGGGAGGTATTTATAGTTACAAATTTTAATAGTATATATATTTTATATAGTAATGGGTTAACCAAGAAATTAGAATTGGAAATGATTCTATTACCAAGGTAAGTTGAGGTTCAATGATCGTTTCATGACACTCAATCTCCTTCCGGTAACGCTCATGATTTTTCACTTTACGAAGCTAGGATGTTACTATAGATTCGTACCATAATTAAAATCTACTTTGTATTATGAAAGTTTTATTACGAATAGGACCACACAGCGCAAAAAAGACTATAGCTGCTGTTAGAGGATATTGTGTATGATTGAAGGGAGGAATATATGGTTTTGCAACCCGAAACCATTCCAAGATCGTTTTGGAAGTGGACCGTTTGGAGGTGTTCCGGATCTATGGCTGTAGGAAACGAAAGTCCGCTTATCAGGAAATCCGGATGGTGCCCGGCCACAGGTAACATTACCCCAAAAAAGTAAGACATGGCGAAACCAAACATTTTGTGTATGTGTTATCTAAGTTTGTGTTGGGCACTGGGGAACAATTGGGAATTAGGTTAGGTGAATTTGGAGGCAATAGAGAGTTGGTGCTAAAGGTTCACTAGCCAAAAGGATTTTCCATTAAACTTATTCACCTAAATTCCTTAAACCAACTATGTTGTTTAATCCTTACCAAAAATTGTATTGGCAGGGGAAAGAAAAGCCTATCAGAACCAATTCAAATGGAACTTTTGGATTAAATCGCATTCAAGGGTTTTGACCTGTTTGCTTCAAACCTTTCAATTTTTGGTTGAAATGGATAACATATGTGGCGTTAAAGCCAAAATTAAGGTTGGGATTCTTGAAATTGAAGTTATACACTGTATCCGTTTCCAACCTTAGAAGGGCATTGAACCTCTCAAGCCATCAAACAGATAGAGGTATTGCAAATCTTTAGAAAAGAAAGTTAGCTTAACCAATATCATTGAAAGCTAAGCCCGCAAAAGTTTGTCGGACAAGGGACATAAAGCCGTTCCTATGGGTCTGTAAATTAAACTCTGTCCGTTGTTTCAATTCCTTTGGGGCTAGCCCCAAAGGAATTGGTGTTTAATATCAGGGGTATCCGTTCCCCAAATTTAATGTAAAGTTGTTGAACGGTCAGGCTCCAATTGTGCAAAGGGCTGGTCC
>NZ_WUEG01000021.1 GCF_010468565.1 Allomuricauda sp. TY007 | reverse complement strand
CCAAGCTTTAAATGGCTCCAGTCCACACCAGGGTTCGCTTCTTCGATACGTGCCCTGAACGTATTATAACCCGCATTGGGATGGTGCTTCCTGTAATCGGACAGGTGCTCCGTGATCAAATTGTCAAGATATTGAACCTGTCCATGTTCATTTTTTTCAATAGTGTGTTTTATCGGGTCCTCGGCCATGGTTGTTTGCTTTTTAGGGTGATGGTGGTTCTGCTGTTGTTGGTTTTGTTGTGTATGTAATTATTTTTCTGCTCCCGGTTAAAAGAGCCGTTCAATTTTCTCGATACATGTGCCAAGGGACAAGTAAAACATTACCAAGGGAACAATCCACCCTAAATTGACGGATACTGTGTTTCAATTGACGAATTGCTGTTTTCCGTTTATAAACGGCGTATAAACTCTCAACTTATTTCCCACAAACCTGTGCGAAACAATTGGTGCATTCAATACCATATTACATTTAAATCCTTATTTTAGCTTCAAAACCAAACCCTAAATATGCCACTAATTATTGCCGTTCTAGGTATTTTTCTGCTCTTCTTACTCATCGCAAAATTTAAACTCAATGCATTTCTATCCTTCATTATCGTGTGCCTGTTCGTAGGTATTTTCCAAGGAATGGAATTGAGTAATTTAGTCCAATCCATACAACGAGGAATTGGCAATACATTAGGTTTTCTGGTCCTAATACTTGGTCTTGGCGCCATGCTGGGCAAATTGGTCGCCGATAGTGGAGCTGCGCAACAAATCACCACTCAATTGGTTGCCAAGTTTGGGGTAAAACACGTACAATGGGCTATGGTGGTCACAGGATTTATAGTAGGCATACCGATGTTCTATTCCGTAGGCTTCGTTATTTTAATTCCCTTGGTTTTTACCATAGCATTTTCCACGGGACTGCCCCTACTCTATGTGGGTTTGCCTATGCTCACCTCTTTATCAGTGACGCATGGATATCTTCCTCCCCATCCAGCTCCAACAGCTATAGCGGCCATGTTCAATGCAGATATAGGAAAAACACTGATGTATGGCCTTATTGTAGCCGTTCCCGCCATTATTGTTGCGGGGCCGTTGTTCGCTCGAACCCTGAAAAATATTGAAGCCAAGCCATTGAAGGAATTTTACAATGCCGAACCTATACCCGAGGAAGAACTGCCGTCGACAATAGTGAGTATTTTGACCGCCCTTTCCCCTATCATCTTTATTGGAGTGGGCATCGCGGCCGAACAATTTTTAGAGGATGGCGTACTCAGAAATATCCTAGCCTTTATTGGCAACCCAGTTATCGCTTTACTAATTTCTGTGCTCATCGCCATCTACTCGTTGGGATTGGCCAAAGGCAAGGAAATGAGCGACCTAATGAATTCGCTCTCTGCTTCGGTTTCCAGTATTACGATGATCCTATTGATCATTGCCGGCGCAGGTGCTTTAAAAGAAGTTTTGATAGATAGTCAAGTAAGCGATTATATCGCCGACAGTTTAAAGGGTTCCAGTATCTCACCTTTGGTGTTGGCCTGGCTCATCGCTACCGCCATCCGCGTTAGTGTGGGGTCGGCCACCGTGGCCGGGCTTACCGCTGCCGGTATTGTACTCCCACTCGCTTCAGGTACTGGAACAAGTCCAGAATTAATGGTTTTGGCCATCGGTTCGGGAAGTTTAATGCTTTCCCACGTCAACGATACAGGTTTCTGGATGTTCAAGGAATATTTCAACCTTTCGGTAAAGGAAACCCTTTCCACTTGGACCGTTATGGAGACCTTGGTAGGCGTCATGGGGCTCCTGGGCGTTTTGGCAATCAATAGTATAATCTAGCAATAAAATTTATGGAAAAATCACCATCTCAACGAATGGAGGAACTCAACCTTCAATTACCACCTGCGCCACCACCTGCTGGCGTCTATAGACCTGTTTTAGTTGTCGACAACTTCTTGTACGTATCGGGTCAAGGGCCTGTTAATTTGGATGGCTCGCTTATGACGGGGCGTGCTGGCGACGACCTCGATGAAGATCAGGCAAAACTAGCTGCCCGCCAGGTAGGATTGACCATGTTATCCACGATTACGACACATTTTGGGAGCCTGGACAAAATCAAAAGAATGGTGAAAGTTTTGGGAATGGTGAATTGCACCCCAGACTTTGGCAAACAACCTTATGTAATCAATGGTTTTAGTGAATTGATGGCGGATATTTTTGGAAAAGAGCATGGCATTGGTGCACGAAGTGCCGTTGGTATGATGCTTCCAGGAAATATTGCCGTTGAGATTGAAGCCATTTTTGAACTTCATAAATAACACCCCCTTTCATGTTTATATTCGATGCCCATCTCGACCTTGCCATGAACGCCCTCGAATGGAACAGGGACCTTAGACTTTCTGTTTCCGAGATAAGGGAACTCGAACAAGGCATGACCGACAAACCAGACCGTGGTAAGAACACCGTTTCTCTTCCTGCCATGCGAAAAGGCAATATTGGGTTGTGCATGGCCACTCAAATTGCGCGCTTCGTGGAAAAAGACAGTCCGCTCCCTGGTTGGCATTCCCAGCATCAAGCATGGGCACAAACGCAAGGGCAATTGGCTTGGTACAAAACTATGGAGGTGGCAGGTGAAATGGTTCAAATCAAGGATGTTGAAGGGCTGGAATCACACCTCAAACTTTGGAAGAGCAATGCTCCCAACAAACCGGTTGGATACATTCTAAGCTTGGAAGGCGCTGACTCCATTGTAGATCTGAGCTATTTGGAAAAATCCTACGAATCGGGGCTTAGGGCAATCGGTCCCGCTCACTATGGTCCTGGAATTTACGCCCATGGAACTGACTCCGTAGGCGGTATTGGGCAAAAGGGTCGTGAGTTGCTCAAAAAAGTGGATGAACTCAACCTAATTTTGGATGCCACCCACTTATGTGACAAAAGCTTTTGGGAGACCATGGACGTTTACAACGGTCCTGTTTGGGCCAGTCATAATAACTGCAGAAAATTGGTGGACCATAATCGGCAGTTTTCCGATGAGCAGATCAAAGAGCTCATTAGCAGAGGTGCTGTTATCGGCGTTGCGTTGGATGCTTGGATGATGATTCCCAATTGGGTTCGTGGTAAATCCACCCCAAAAGACATGAACGTCACCTTGGAAATTGCAATTGATAATATTGACCACATTTGTCAATTGGCCGGGAACACCGATCATGTTGGTATTGGAACCGACTTGGACGGTGCCTTCGGAAAAGAACAGACCCCATGGGACTTGGACACCATCGCTGATCTTCAAAAAATTCCAAGCATGTTGACCAAAAGAGGTTACACAAGCTCGGATATTGAAAAAATCATGAATCAAAACTTTATTGATTTCTTAAGAAGGGTTTGGTCCAAACACTGATCAAATTCCATTCTTTATCATTCCATCCAAAAACAAAACGAAGTATTGGAAAGGTATATTATCCCAAGAAACATGTTAAAATGCAGGGTTTTGACCGTTTAAATACCAAACAGTATTTGATTTTTTATATCTTAGATTCGACCAACAGTAACAAACAAAATGACCAAGAAGGCAGAACGTACCACCGCTTACATTATTGAGACCGTAGCGCCCATTTTCAATAAACACGGTTACGTAGGCACCAGTATGAGCGACCTTACCGAGGCTACAGGCCTCACCAAAGGTGCCATTTATGGAAATTTTGAAAACAAGGAAGCCTTGGCTCTTTCCGCCTTTGAACACAATCGGAATATGTTGTTGCAAGCTATTGATGATAAACTTAGCACAGGAACTGAAGCATTGGCCAGATTGTATTCCCTGTTGAATTTTTACAAACAGTATGACGTATTCACCCTTCCCATGGGCGGCTGTCCACTTTTGAACGTGGGCGTGGACGCTCAAGGGAACAACAAGCTTTTGGCCGCTGCTGTTAGGGAAACCATTAAGGACATTGAAGGCAAAATTGCGCTTATTTTGGAAAATGGGGCCAAACAGAACGAAATTAAACTTCCTGTCCCCCCGCTACAATTTGCAAAGCAATTGTTTACCATGATTCAAGGTGCTGTAGCCATGAGCACTATGACACAGGATAGAAAGTATCTGGTCAACACTATTACGTATTTGGAATATTTGGTTAAGCAAGAGCTCAAAAAGTAAGGTAAACTATCCCTCTTTTAAAATTTAAACCATTTGTCATTCCGACATCATGAAGCAACAAGGAGTCTCGCATTATTGAATTTGAGAAGAGATTTCTCACCAGGTTCGAAATAACATTATACCCTAAGAATCAATTACCTTTCACCCTAAATATCCAAGTTTTATCTGCGTACTTACCAAAAAACTTACTGTCTCTGGCTTTTCTTGCCTCATCCATGGTATTGTAGCGCTCCAAATACACATAATTGTATTTATTGACACTTCGGTAGAACGATTTGGGTTCCAGACCTTTTCCCCTGAGCGTTTTCATGAAGTTCTCAAAATACCGTTGGGTACCATATACGTTGGCAATTAGATAGAAACCAGGTTCCAGTCCTTCTTCATTTTCCACCTCCTCATAGCGCTCGTTCGGACGAACCTCCACCTTCTGTCGCTGTAATTGTTCTAAGCTGTCCTTTTTGCGTTGCAGCTCCATTTGCTCCCTTAAGCGTTGTACTTCCGCTAGAGAGTCTTTTTCGTGTTGCCGTTGCCTTCTGGCCTCGAGTTCGCGTCGCTCCTGCTCCAGTCGTTGTTGCTCTATTTCTTCCTCCAGCGGGGTTGGCTCTTCTTCCACGGTTTCTTCAGGTAAGGCTTCTCGCGGCTCTTCTGGCCGAACTTCCTTTGATTTTGTTTTTCCAAAGTTATAGGAAGCGACGATTTCAAAAGTGGCATCCTCTTCGCTCAGGGCATTGTCAGTAGCAAATTCCATCAATCCGCCCAAAGAAAAAGACTTTGCCAAGGTAATCCCCAGACCACCCGACGCGCCATAAAAACTATTGTAGCCCCCCTGTACCCAAAATTTAGAGGTGGAGAACAACCCATTCAACCCAAATTGGGTATCCCCGTTGGGTATGGATTTCACATAGACTACGGGGCGGACAAAACTGTCCCCCGAACCATCTAAAATCATTAAGGGGAAATCGTGGGACACGGTCCCTGTAACACTCTGAAAGCTATCCATGTTTTCGCTGCTGCCAGACACATTAAAGCCAACCGCATTTTCTAAGGCCAGTCCAACACTGAACCGGTTTACAACTAATCGTAATCCCGGTGAAAATTGAATCCTGAACGCTTCAAAATCTTCCAAAAAAATTGGATCTAACTCATCGCCTTGAAAAAACTGTTCATCCGCCACCGTTTGTTGAAAAGCAAAAATATTCAGTCCGGCCATAAATTGGATATCATCATCCAACTCAAAAGTCTGTGCAAAATTCAAATTACCGCCCGTGTACAAAAACACACCTGTATTGTGCTGCAAAAATCCGATGGAAGCACCGGACGTATTGTTGAACCGATGCGTGTAATTGGCAAAAACGGAAGTGGGGTCACCATCAATGGCCTGCCATTGCCAGCGTGCCCAAACCGAAAGGGAATTTGGGTTGTTCCAATCCAGAACATAGGTTGGATTGAATAAACTTGCGTTGAACTGTGTCAACGAATGTTGCCTAAAATCCGATGGCAAAATGGTTTCTTGCCCCCAACTTACGGTGCAAATTACTGTGGTAAACAAACAAACCAAAAACTTGGGCATACGAGAAAACGAAAATTAAACGTTACTTTTAAACTGATTAACTATAATACACGGGAACTTTGAATAGAATTATGCGAACCACCAAACCTCTAATTGCCCTTGCAATTATACTCGTTGGAAGTATTGGCTGCAAAAAAGATACGAAAATTGTAGAAGACCCTGTTATTTCCACTTTCTATTTTATTAGACATGCCGAAAAAGACAGGACCGACCCAGAAAACTTGGACCCAGAGCTAAACCAAAATGGACTGGACAGAGCCATTAGATGGGCAGAGGTATTCGACCCCATTCCATTGGACTTAGTATACTCAACAAATTATGAGCGTACCTCTATGACTGCAGCCCCTACATCGGTGAAAAAAGATATCGATATCAAATATTACGACCCCAATACATTCGATGCAGAAGAATTCAAATTGGTAAACGAAGGTAAAAATGTCTTGGTCGTTGGTCACAGTAACACCACGCCTATGCTCGTAAACAAAATATTAGGTATGGAAAAGTATGGTCAAATGGACGATTCGGACAATAGCAGTCTTTTTATTGTCAGAATTATTGACGGCGTAGCCACAGATATTCGTCTTAAAATGGATTAGAACTACTCTACCATAATATTTTTGAGTTCAATCTTGCTAAGGAGTTCCAATTCACCTTTGTCAAACAATTTACCTATCTCCAAGATGTCCGTACCATTATTTTTGGGCTTGTAATTCTCGTAATCCACAAAGCGGATACCATTTACATAGCGTTCGTTGTAAGCTTTTCTGAATCGTTGACCGCCCCCGTCCACATGAAAGTCATAAGCTAAATATTCAGGCTTAAAGGTTTTCAAATCAAACCAATACAGGTATGTGTCCTCAAAATCTTCTCCTCCGCCCTTTTGGTCAAAAGTCACTTTTACCTTGTAATATTCCTTATCTGCGATAGTTTCCTTGCCCAAAAGCTCCTTGTTTACCGCTCTATCGTTCAACCCATAAGGCAAGCGCACAAAATAATGTACCGAATTGATGGAGTTGGCATATTTCACGGCCATGGTATCGTGGACCATGACCAAGGAATCGTTCATATAACGTTCAAACTCTTCGCCACGTTTGATATCTGTAATGGTTATTGAATCCAATTCTGAGATTCTGGTAAAAACTCGCTGACCCTCAATATTTTCGGAAACATAGCTTTTATCCCTAAAATCAAAAGAAACTTTGTGATTGTTGAACAATTTTCCACCGCTATCGGCAATGGAATTGTCCACGATTTGCTGTGCAGTTAGTTCTTTCTTAGGTTCTTGCTTGCATGCGATGACAAAAACAAGCATCAGGGGAATTAAAATTCTTTTCATGAGTTGGTTTTGGTAGTTATTCGTAAAATCTAGTGTAACATTACAATTTTCTTGGCAAAGAGTTTATATTTTTGTCCACGATGCAAAAAAATATCAACATAAAAAACAGAAGAGCCCGATTCGATTACGAAATTTTGGACACCTATACCGCAGGCATTGTTCTGGGGGGTACCGAAATTAAATCACTTCGGTTGGGCAAGGCTTCCATTTCCCAGAGTTTTTGTGAGTTCAATGATAAAGGAGAACTATTTGTCGTGAACATGCAAATTGACGAGTACAGCCACGCAAGTCACTTTAACCATGCCCCCAAGGCAGTTCGTAAGTTGTTACTCAACAAAAGGGAATTGAAAAAACTTCAAAAAGAGGTTGCCACAACGGGACTTACCATTGTTCCTCTTAAAGTTTTTATCAATGATAGAGGCCTCGCCAAAATGAATATCGGTCTGGCCAAGGGTAAAAAACTGTACGACAAACGGGAAACCATTAAAAGTCGGGACAGCAAACGGAACTTGGACCGAATCAAAAAAAATTTCAACAACTAGTTTTTATCCTCCAACAAAGGCACAAAACGAAACGAACCGAATTCTTTCTTTTCAAATTCCTTTTCGGACTTTCGCACAAACAAGGTCATGATTTGTTCATCTGTCCCTACTGGAATTACCAACCTGCCCCCTACTTTTAGTTGGGATAAAAGAGCCCGTGGCACTTCGGGTGCGCCCGCAGTCACGATAATGCCATCAAAAGGGGCCTCTTCGGGCAAGCCTTTGTAACCATCACCAAAAATCATTTTTTTGGGACGATAATGCATTTTATTGAAGAACAATCGAGTGGTCTTGAACAGTTCCAACTGGCGTTCTATAGTGTAAACCTTCGCCTTTAAATGCATTAAAACGGCAGTTTGATAGCCACTGCCCGTCCCGATCTCCAAAATCTTTGCGTTCGGCTTCACCTCCAATAATTCTGTTTGAAAAGCAACGGTATAAGGCTGGGAAATGGTCTGGTCAGCCCCAATGGGAAATGCTTTATCCTGATACGCATGGTCCTCAAAACTACTATCCAAAAACAAGTGTCTCGGTATCGTTTTTATGGCATCAAGTACTTTATTGTCCTTAACTCCCTTGGCAGCAACAATCTCCGCTAAGTTCTTGCGCATTCCCCTATGTTTGAGCGTATCCTTCATGGTCTGTGGTCTGGTGGCACGAATTTAAAAAGTTCCCTAAAAATATCCCCTTAGTTCCATTCAAAAATTTATGGAAACTGGCTTCATATCCGTATTTTTGACGAAAACAGGTAATATGCTAAAAGTTGGTGTCCTCGGAGCAGGACATTTGGGAAAAATACATCTTAGGCTCTTAAACCAGTCCGATGAATATGAACTTGTCGGGTTTTATGATCCGGACGAGATCAATGCCAAAAAAGTAGCCGCAGAATTCGGTTATACCCATTACGATAACATCAATAATTTGATGGATGCTGTGGACGTTGTCGATATTGTAACACCTACATTGTCCCATTTTGATTGCGCCAAAAAGGCCATCGAAAAAGGGAGACATATCTTTATAGAGAAGCCCATAACAAATACACTTGAAGAAGCGGAAGAATTATTGGAGCTTTCCAAAAAGCATAATGTAAAAGGTCAAGTTGGGCATGTGGAACGCTTTAATCCTGCCTTTTTGGCGGTGAAAGGCAAAATTGAGAACCCCATGTTCATAGAAACGCATCGGTTGGCGGAATTCAACCCGCGCGGAACCGATGTTCCTGTGGTGTTGGATTTGATGATACACGACATCGATGCCATTTTGAGCGTAGTTCCGTCCGAAGTGGAAAAAATTAACGCAAGTGGGGTCTCCGTTATCAGTCAATCACCGGATATCGCCAATGCGCGTATACAGTTTAAAAACGGCTGTGTGGCCAACCTTACCTCTAGCCGAATCTCTTTGAAAAACATGCGGAAGTCACGTTTCTTTCAGCGCGACGCCTATATTTCAGTAGACTTCCTGGAGAAGAAAGTGGAAGTGGTAAAAATGAAGGACGCTCCGGAAAACCCTGGGGATTTTGATATGATCCTTCAAAATGCGGAAGGCGAGAAAAAGCAGATCTATTTTGAAAACCCTGAAATAGACGTAAACAACGCCATTTTGGATGAGCTGGAAACCTTTGCAGATGCCATCAACAACGATACTACCCCAATCGTAAGTTTGGAACAAGGCACCAACGCCCTACGCGTGGCCCTTCAGATAATAGAATCTTTTGATCAATAATCGTTGTCATTCTCTAATTTTTTCGAACTGACAACAGTTTTAAATACTATACTATGGAACAAATAGCTGTAATCGGTGCTGGAACCATGGGTAACGGAATTGCCCATGTTTTTGCCCAAAACGGATATAAAGTCAACCTGGTGGATATTTCTCAGGCCTCTTTGGACAAAGGAATGGCGAACATTACCAAGAATTTAGACCGAATGATTTCCAAAAAAGTCATTGATGAGGCCAAAAAAGAAGCTACTCTTTCCAATATTACCACTTATACCAACCTTAAAGAAGGCGTGTCCAATACAGATTTAGTGGTTGAAGCTGCCACGGAGAACTTGGATATTAAACTCCAAATTTTCAAGGATTTGGACAAAGTCTGCAAAGCAGACACCATTTTGGCCACCAATACATCCTCTATTTCCATTACGCAAATTGGTGCCGTCACCAATCGTTCCGAAAAAGTGATCGGAATGCACTTTATGAATCCAGTTCCAATCATGAAGTTGGTAGAAATTATTCGTGGTTATAGTACCTCTGATGAAGTCACGGAAACCATCATGGAGCTTTCCAAGAAATTGGGCAAAACCCCGACGGAGGTAAATGATTACCCGGGGTTTGTAGCCAATCGGATTTTGATGCCGATGATCAATGAATCCATAGAAACTTTGTACAATGGCGTGGCTGGTGTAGGAGAAATCGACACCGTAATGAAATTGGGCATGGCGCATCCCATGGGTCCGCTCCAATTGGCCGATTTTATCGGGTTGGATGTCTGCCTTTCCATTTTGAACGTGATGTACGACGGATTCAAAAACCCGAAATATGCTCCCTGCCCCCTACTTGTTAATATGGTTATGGCAGGTAAATTGGGCGTGAAATCGGGCGAAGGCTTTTACGATTATTCCGAATCCAGAAAAGCGGAAAACGTTTCCACACAATTCAAATAATATTTCATGGCCATTGTAAAACCTTTTAAGGCCATTCGCCCCACAAAGGATAAAGCTTTTTTTGTGGCTTCAAGATCCTACGAAGAATATTCCAAAGAGGAATTGAAAGCGGTATTGCGATATAATCCGTTTTCTTTTTTGCATATTATCAACCCTGGGTTCAAGTTTGAAAAAAACATCAAAGGGAAAGAACGGTTTGGATTGGTCCACAATCGGTACTTGGAATTTTTGGAGGAAAACATCTTTCAAAAAGACGAAGAGCCCAGCTTCTATTTGTATCAAATTGAAAATGGCAATTTTAAAAGCTTAGGGTTCTTTTGTGCTTGCAGCGTGGATGATTACAGGGGCAATATCATAAAAAAACACGAGGACACCATTGAGGATCGCGAAGAGCTGTTCGCCGATTACCTTCATACGGTAGGTTTTAATGCGGAACCTGTTTTAATGACCTATGAGGACAATGAAACCGTGGATGAAATCTTTCAACGCAAAATTGAACGGAAACCCGAATACGACTTCACTACCACGGATAGGGTAAATCACAAGCTTTGGAAAATCTCCTATCCCGAAGGAATTGAAAAACTGGAAAAGGCCTTTGGCGACCTTAACGCACTCTACATTGCCGATGGACATCACCGTAGTGCATCATCCAGCTTACTGGCTGATTTAAAAAAGTCCGAAAACGAAAATCATACTGGAGACGAGCCCTACAATTATTTTATGGCCTACTTGATTCCTGAATCCCAAATGAAAATCTCTGAGTTCAATCGTATGGTCAAAGATTTGAACGGATTTTCGAAAAAGGAGTTTCTGATTCAGTTGGACGAGCATTTTAGAATAGAAAAAAGAGAGGACGGACTGTGCAAACCATCCAAAAAACATGAATTCAGTATGTATTTGGAAGGAGAGTTCTATACATTGCATTTCAGGAAGACCAATCATGAGTTTACCGACGCGTTGAGCAAATTGGACACCCAAATCCTGTACAAAACCATTTTAGAGCCTATTTTGGGCATCACAGACCTCAGGAATGATAAGCGAATTTGCTACGGCTATGGCAAAAATAACCTTATCCAAATGAAGGATTTGGTGGATTCGGGTAGCTACGCGGTAGGTTTTAGCTTGGTTCCCACGACAGTTGAAGAAATCAAGGCAATTGCAGATGCAGGTTTGGTAATGCCCCCAAAAAGCACGTATATTGAGCCTAAGCTCCGTAGCGGGCTGGCTATTTATGAATTATAGAGAACTATGTCCATAAAAGATAATCTAAATACAATAAAAT
This sequence comes from Allomuricauda sp. TY007, assembly GCF_010468565.1. GTDB lineage: Bacteria > Bacteroidota > Bacteroidia > Flavobacteriales > Flavobacteriaceae > Flagellimonas. Next base: position 33,363 of record NZ_WUEG01000021.1, on the reverse strand, counting down.
TCGAACTACCCGAGGGAGTTACCTTGGTCGCAGTTTCCAAAACCAAGCCCAACGAGGATATTTTAGAGGCTTACGAGGCGGGGCAACGCGTGTTTGGAGAGAACAAAGTGCAGGAGATGGTCCAGAAATGGGAAGATTTGCCCAAGGACATCGAATGGCATATGATCGGCCACGTACAACGGAACAAGGTCAAGTATATGGCAGAGTTTGTTTCCCTGATTCATGGTGTCGACAGTCCTCGATTGTTAAAGGAAATCAACAAACAGGCGAAAAAGCACGAGCGCGTAATTCCTTGTCTGCTTCAAATCCACATTGCCGAAGAGGATACCAAATTTGGTCTGGACAAAACTGAACTGGACGAACTTTTGGAGTCTGATGCATTTAAGGCGATGGAAAACATCAAAATTGTTGGTTTAATGGGCATGGCGACTTTTACAGATGACAAAAACCAAGTGCGCAAGGAGTTTGCCCAACTTAAATCCATGTTCGATGACCTCAAATCAAAATTGGACGATATTACAATACTTTCCATGGGCATGAGCGGCGATTACAAAATTGCCATTGAGGAAGGCAGCAACATGGTACGAATTGGAAGCAGTATATTTGGGGCTAGAAACTATTCATAACCAGTAATTTTCCATGTACGCGATACTTGACATTGAAAGCACGGGAGGAAAATATAATGAGGAAGGCATTACCGAAATCGCCATCCACAGGTTTGATGGGCATCAGGTGGTAGACAAATTTATCTGCTTAATCAATCCAGAACGAGAAATACAGCCCTTTGTGGCCAAGCTCACGGGCATCAACAATAAAATGTTGCGCTCAGCACCCAAATTCCACGAAGTAGCCAAACGTATTGTGGAAATTACGGAAGGTACTGTTTTGGTGGCACACAACGCTCAATTTGATTATCGTATTCTTCGCACGGAATTTAGAAGATTGGGTTATGATTTTCAACGCAAGACACTTTGTACGGTAGACCTTTCCAAACAACTTATTCCAGAGGCCGAATCGCATAGTTTAGGAAAATTAGCACGTTCATTGGGTATTCCCATGAGCGATAGGCACCGTGCCAACGGTGATGCTCTCGCCACATTAAAACTCTTTAAATTATTACTGGACAAGGACTCGGAAAAGAAAATCATTACCGAAGTCATCCGTGAAGAAACCCATGGAGAACTTTCGCCGAACCAGTTAGACATGGTTTTTGACCTACCTTCGGAAACAGGTGTTTACTACATGCACGACAAGGATGGTGACATTATTTTCATTGGAAAGACCAAGAATATCAAAAAGAGGGTGAACCAACATTTTACCAACGTGGGTAAGATTGCACGAAAACTTCAAAAAGAAACCAAGAAAGTAACATACGAAACCACTGGAAGCGAGCTTATTGCTATTTTAAAGGCCTATGTGGAGCAAAAAAAGAAGAAACCCCGCTATAATCATGTCTCTAAAAAGAAGCTCTTTTCACACACCATTGATTTTAATCAAAATGGTACCGAGCATATTATTTTGGAGGTGGAGAAGAATCGAACGTTGGAGCACAAAAAAATGGCCTTTAACGGAACGCAATCCGCAAGAAGTTTTTTAAATAAGGTTGCTCAAGAGTTTCAACTTTGCCCCTCTTCCCTTGGAACCGATAATGAATGTCTGCACCAAGAAACCGAACTGAATGCATCCAACTGTAACGAAAAAGTAATTTCTGCTTTTGAAAAATACAGTATCCAGGACAAGAATATTGCACTGACCGACCAAGGAAGGGAAACTGGAGAAAGGAGTTTTATTTTGATTAAAAATGGTAGACTTCAAGGGTTTGGCTTTGTAGAACTCAACCATCAAATTAATAATATTCATATCTTGGAATCCATAATGACTCCCATAAGGAGTGATGAAAACACAACATTTATTGTTGAAACCTATCTAAGAAAAAACAATCGGCTTAAAACTGTACAATTAACCTCTTGATCATTGAAAGCATACAAGCCACAATCTAAATGGAAAAACAAACTTCATGAAGTTATTTATGAAGCGGACACTCCATCGGGCAAGTTGTTTGACATTGTACTATTTATCCTGATCATCATCAGCGTTATTTTGGTGATGTTGGAAAGCATAGATGATTTTGATGCCAAGTACCACCGTACCCTTTTGATATTGGAATGGGTGGTGACCATTTTTTTCACCATAGAGTACATTGCGCGACTGATCAGTATTAAAAAACCTTTAAAATACGTCTTTAGTTTTTACGGAATCATAGATTTCCTGTCCACCATACCACTATACCTCTCCTATCTTTTGGCTGGTTCCCAAGTTTTACTTGCCGTTCGGGCCTTCCGTTTGCTACGGATTTTCAGGATTTTGAAACTGGTAAAGTTTATAGGCGAAGCTTCCCAACTGCAGTCAGCCTTAAAAGCAAGTCGTGCCAAAATTGCCGTATTCATCTATGTAGTTTTGATCTTATCCGTAATCTTGGGAACCATTATGTATATTGTGGAAGGTGATGAATCTGGCTTCACCAGCATTCCCAAAAGCATTTATTGGACCATTGTAACGCTCACCACGGTAGGGTACGGAGACATTGCACCCCAAACAAATCTAGGCCAGTTTTTGGCAACGGTGATTATGATACTCGGTTATGGTATCATTGCAGTACCTACCGGAATCGTTACTGCGGAATTTGCCCAAAGCAAGAAAAACAACAGGTCGGCAGTACATTTAAATACACAAGCTTGTCCCAGCTGTGGTGCAGAAGGACATCGGGATGATGCCTCCCATTGCTATAATTGTGGACATCTATTATGAGCGCAAAAGTTTTATTAGCTGTGGTAGGGCCTACCGCTATTGGGAAAACCTCACTTGGAATCCAATTGGCAAAGCACTTTGGTGCTGAAATAATCTCCGCCGACTCCAGACAGTTTTTTAAGGAAATGGAAATAGGGACGGCTGTTCCGTCCAAAGAGGAATTGAACGAGGCACCCCATCATTTTATACAGCACAAAAGTATTTTTGAACCCTATTCCGTTGGTGATTTTGAGAAGGAAGCCATTAAGCTATTGGATGGTTTATTTCAAAAAAAAGATATTGCCGTAATGGTTGGCGGTAGTGGGCTTTATGTTGATGCGGTTGTATCCGGATTGGACAAATTCCCGGAGGTTGACCCGAAAATAAGGGAATTGTTGAATCAAAAACTACAGGAGGAAGGATTGGAAAGTCTTCAAAAAGAATTGAAGCAAAGAGATCCCGACTATTACAAAATTGTTGATCGGGACAACCCACATAGGCTGATTAGAGCTTTGGAGGTGTGCGTAGCCGCCAACAAACCTTACTCTTTTTTCTTGGGCCAACCCAAAGCCAAAAGGGGGTTCAAAACGCTTTATATTGGCATTGAAGCACCAAGGGAAATTATTTATGAACGGATAAATGCCAGAGTAGATCTTATGATGAAGACAGGATTGCTGGAGGAAGCAAAAAAACTATATCCGTACAGAAAACTGAATGCCTTGCAAACAGTTGGTTACAAAGAACTTTTTGAATATATTGGTGGGCATTGCAGTTTAGACTTTGCTGTTTCAGAAATTAAAAAAAACACAAGACGATTTGCAAAGCGGCAGCTTACATGGTTGCGCAAAAATGAAGCTATTTTTTGGGTGCCTTATGATGGTGAGCCAAACCAGGTACTACAAATGGTTACAGACCAACTAAAAACCAACCTTTATGCCTAACGGTAAAACAGTGATAGTAGTTATGGGAGTGAGTGGCTCCGGAAAAACAGAAATCGGAAAACTACTTTCACAAAAACTGTCCCGACCATTTTACGATGGTGATAACTTTCATCCCGAAGCGAACATAAAAAAAATGAGCTCTGGGAACCCTCTAAATGACGATGATCGTAAGGAATGGTTGATACAGCTCAATAAATTGGCCGTAAAACATCGGGACAAGGGTGCCATAATTGCTTGTTCCGCACTAAAAAAGAACTACAGGAGCATTTTACGTGCAGGTATGGGGGATAATATGGCCTTTGTTTATTTGAACGGGTCTTTTAAATTAATACAATCTAGATTGAACAAAAGAAAAGGGCATTTTATGAGTGCTCAACTTTTGCAATCACAATTTGATACACTGGAACCCCCATCCAAAGCAATTACCGTTTCCATAGAGCACCCACCAAAAAAGATTGTTGAGGAGATCATGAAAAAGCTTTAAATTCTGATTTGGTTAGTACGATTACAGCCGATAATCTTAAACATATTGATAATCAATGGGTTTTTACTTTAGTTTATCCTAGCGTAGCCGAAGGGCTCAAGGTGATAGATCAAAACGACATTTAACAAGAGATTCGAGCAATTGGTGTAATTCGTGTCAAAAGAGAGAAGAGAAACAAGAGCAAAGACTCAAGTTAGTTCAGAGTTAGGAGTTACTATGTGCGTTATTCAGTTATTGAGTTATTGCAAACTGACTTCCGACGTTTCGACTTTAGTTTATCCTGAGTCTAGCCGAAGGGAATTTGGAAAATCTCGTCACCCTGAACGAACTGGCTTCAGGGTCTCACTCGTATGGGATTCCGAATCAAAGTTCGGTCTTTTGCCCTATAAAACTCCAAAGCTCATCAACTTCGTAAATGCAACCGTGCTTTGCTATGCATGGCGACTTTATACACTTACTTATTTTTATTGTTCTGGTGAGTACTGTTTTGGGAGAAATCCCCAAGATTCTTGAAATGCCCCGCACCCCACAACCTTCTTTTAACAACGTTTTAATAAGTGGATCCACTTGGGGCTCATAGGCTTTAAAATGGTATTGTAGTTGAAACGATTTTTGGCATAGTTTGCACTTGTAGCGCTGATTGCCTTTTTGTTTTCCATTCTTTATGGCATATCCATTACAGTTGGGGCAGCGTTTTTTTCCATCCACTAATCCACTACACGATGGTAAGAAGAAACCTTATATCATAAGGTTTAATGAATGTTCTTGTTACAAAGAACCCCATACAACGACAAAAACCAGTATCCGAAAAGCATCCAAAATACTTGTTTTTAATTATTTAAATTCAAAAATTGGTAAAACAACTATTTTACTACATTACCAAAATGAGTTGCTGTTGATTATTGGATATTGTGTTAAAATTAATGTTTTACTAAATGATCGAATTTTACTTGAAAACTTACTTCTTAAAACTACTAGCTAGTTATTACCATGATTTCCATTTCTTCTTTCTATAAATGAGGATTCAAATTTCTCTCTAGATATTCCATTTGAAAATAATTTTGACAGGGTGTTTTCCCCAAAAATCTTGGAATATTCTATTTCGCCTTCTTCAGTAATTAACCTAAAACTATCATTATAAAAATGTACCTCAAATGAATTAACCGTATCCATCCTTTGATTTTTCAAAAAATGTAGTTTTCCTCCAGAAAAAGAATAGTCGATTGGTATCCTAAAATCTAATACTTCAGAGACAAAGAAATGTACTTCTTTTCCATCAAAGAATACTTCTTGATATGAAAATTGATGGTCAATCGTATTTTTAGAAATATACCAATCACCTCTCAGTGAACCACCTTCTTGAAATTTATCAGTAGCTACACAATTGCTCATAATCCCAACTACAATTACGTATTTTAAAAGGTTGTTGCTTAAATGCATTGTCATTTGTTTATAATATATCTTCCATTTCGAAACATAATTCTGTTTTGTTTTTGACTAACTAGCTCTACAAATTAACGAAAAAAAGAAAGGTGTTGTAGGTTTCCTAAATCTAAGCTGTTAAAATTACTTGGATTAAGTTTGGACGCAAAATAGGCATCCAAATAACCAGCCTTTTTTTTGTTTAGCGGCTCAGGTCTTGTAAACCTCAGAATGATCGCATTTAATCTATTTTGATCACTATGAGTAAAAAGTTATTAGTAGACTGAATAGGCTTTGTCTTGAACATTAATGATGATAATTTATCAGTAGCAAGTACTTTACCCCACACAACATCATCAATTTCTGGAGAATCAGCAAAGCTATTTCCAAATACCAATGAATTCAAATAAGTTAACTTTGCTGTGCCCCCATATGGAGCGACTGTAATTAGACTACTCCCCTCGCTGGTGCAAGCATCATGCTTGTGCCTACGCTGTCTTTTTCACTTAATTATGGCACGAGCCATGAGGCTCGCGCCAACAAGAGAAATTTGTTCTACTGCTCGTTTTCAGCTTTTACCACAAGCCTAAATCCTTCACCATGAATGTTCAGGATTTCCACCAAATCGTCTTTTTTGAGGTATTTTCTCAACTTGGCGATATAAACATCCATACTTCTGGAAGTAAAGTAGTTGTCGTCCCTCCAGATTTTGGTCAACGCCAGTTCCCTTGGCATCAAATCGTTTTCGTGAAGTGCCAACAAACGTAACAGCTCGTTCTCTTTTGGAGATAGTTTGATGGGCTCTTCTTCCTTATATTTTAAAAAACGAAGTTTGGAGTTTAAATGGAAATTTCCGATTTCGAATTCAAATTGTTTGCTATCGGCCAAAGAACTTGAAGCTTTTCTTTGAAGGATAGCCTTCAACTTCATTAGTAAGACCTCAGAATCGAAAGGTTTGTTCAGGTAATCGTCAGCTCCAGCTTTGTAACCTTTTAGAACATCCTCTTTCATGGTCTTGGCAGTAAGAAAGATAATCGGAACGTTTTCGTTCTTTTCACGGATTTCCTTTGCCAAGGTAAATCCATCCTTATAAGGCATCATTACGTCCAAAATACAGACATCGTAGTTGTCTTTTTTGAACTTCTCAAAACCTTCCATTCCGTTTTTGGCCAGAACAACATCAAAGTCGTTCATATTCAAATAATCTTTCAGGACAATTCCAAAATTTGGGTCATCCTCTACCAATAGTATCTTCTTTTTCTCTGTTTCCATAGTTTGCTTTTAAATTAAAGGTAGTTTAATAAAGAAGGTGCTTCCTTTTCCTTTTTCACTTTCTGCATAAACTTCACCTTGATGATCATCTATAATTCGTTTTACGTAGGCCAATCCTAATCCGTGGCCTTTAACGTTATGTATGTCGCCGGTATGTTCCCGGTAAAATTTTTCAAATACTTTTTTGAGCACTGCCTTGCTCATTCCTGCTCCTTGATCCTGCACTTTTATAATGATGCTATTTTTCACCACTTCGGTGTATACATCAATTTTAGGTGTTTCTGGTGAATACTTTACCGCATTGTCCAGAATGTTCACCATTACATTGGTCATGTGCATATCGTTCGCCAATACTTCCGACCGTTCTGCATCAAGGTGGGCGTTTGCATATCCTCCCCTATCCTGTACAATCAGTTCAATATGGGCGATGGCGTCAGTAATGATATCGTGCATATTGACCCTGTCCTTACTAATGTCCAACTGGTTTTTTTCCAATTTGGATATTCTCAGAACATTTTCCACCTGTGCATGCATACGTTTGTTCTCATCTCGAATCATGCCCAAATAACGCAACACTTTTTCCTTGTCCTCAATGGATTTTGGATTTCGAATTGCCTCTACCGCCAAATTTATGGTCGCAATGGGCGTTTTGAACTCATGCGTCATATTATTGATGAAATCGGACTTGATTTCAGAGATGCGCTTTTGTTTGATCAATTGGTAAATGGCGCTAGAGTATGCTAGCATAATCACCAATGTAAAAACCAGTGATAGTAATGCCATTCCCATTACCGAACCAAATATGTAGCGCTCCATACTAGGGAATGTTAGCAATAGCGAAAAGTTGGACATGCCTTCACTATCCTTAAAAATGGGTGCCTTGTACATTTTGGAACTGGAAAATTTAAATTTCCTAGACCGTACCTTGGTAGGGTAACCTTGGCTGTATACCCCATATTCATAGTCTATATCTATGTTCCTGTTTTTTAGTTCTTGGCTAAGGAGCAGTTCCAGTTCTTGCTTGGAAACCCGTTTGTGAATGGGTTGAATTTTGGCGTACTCCATAAAAACATCCTCCCATTGGGCCTTTTCAATGCTACTTAGCTTGCCAATATTGGTTACTTTTTCTATAGGAGTTAGGTTATAACTTTTTCCATCAAGACCAAACTCTTCTTTAAAAACACTTTTGGTTCTTCGGCTTGTAATGTTTTTAAGTGTAGTGGTATCCTTGCCACCTAATGTATTATCAAAGAACGCTGAGGTTATATTGTAATCTTCTTCAAGAATTCCATGGGAGTAAAAAAGAATTTCATCAGAATTGAGATCCCGTTCTACAAACATGAAATTTTTGTATTGTGCGCTTTTAGGTTCACCAACGCTATCCGCCAGAGAAGCCAAACGGTCCGAGTATTCCTTCATCTCCCGCTTCTCCACCCTACTCGCTACTTTGTCCAATATATCTGTGACTGTTCTTGAGAATTGTTCCTCTTTATCGTTTATAGATGTGCGTATCCAATAAACTTGCACGAAAATTATCCCTAAAAGGGATAAGCTCATAAGAACAACCAGAAGAACGAATAGCTTCTTGTTCATTGGTGTAAAATTAAAAATTTAACATTTAGTAATTTTAGCGTTTAACCAAAACTTAACATAAATGTTAAAATTTAGATGCTAAAGCTAAAAGTTTGAGGTGTAGTTCTTTAACCTTTCTTTTGGTTTTGGCCAATTCAAGGTTTTCGATTGAAAAATTGGTTAAATCGAGCTTTTGTTCATCTTTCAATTGATTGTTTATCCGATCAACAACAGCTTGCTTTTCAACTTTATCCCTGTCCATTACTCTTTTAATCCGAGTCTCTACAGGTGCTGTCACTAAGATAGTACAATCATATTTGTCCTGGGCATTATTTTCAAAAATCAATGCAGTTTCCTGTATTACATAGGGCGATTTTTGACGGTTGGCCCACTCCAAAAAATGCTTTCGAACCACCGGATGTACAATATTGTTGAGTTTTTGGAGCAACTCAGGGTCCTTAAACACTTTATCCGCTATGTGCGACCTGTTCAAACCATCTTTGCCATAAGCCTTTTTACCCAACAAATCCATAATAGCTGCTTTAACTTCTGTTGATGTCTCCATCAATTTTTTGGCCTCCATATCAGAATCATACACAGGAATACCAAGTTCCTTGAACATTTTGGCCACGGTACTTTTTCCACTTCCTATCCCTCCGGTGAGTCCAACTATCATCATTGCTGTTCCAAAACAAAATTTACAGTGTTTTCTTCAAGCCTTATATCGTATACTTTTTGTGGGCTTTGTGTAATCTCCAAGAACAAAGTACTGCTTTCAGCCCCATTTAATTGTCCATAATCTGCAACAATTTCAAAGTCGGAGGCCGAAATTTCCTTCAAACGCTCAATAGTCGCCTTGCACAACACGGTTACTGAATTGGGAAAGGTCCTTACTTGATACCCTTCTGGAATATTCAGCACTTGCACAGGCACCTCAAAAATCTTTTCTGAAAACTTTGAGACCTTACCAAAAACCTTTGCCCTACCTACCGAAAAAATACTGTTGTCCAATCCTTTTGGGAAGATCAGGGTAACTTCGTTGGAAAAATCGGTATTGACGTTGGTTAGTTGTATGGATGATGTTTTTATTGATTTAATGGTATCAATTTCATTTTTTGGTCCTTTCACCTCAACCGAATCCGGTGAAACCTTAATTTTCCCATCCAGAATATAGTTTTGCTGAAGCTGTAAATCCACTCTCGCCTGTATGGGTATCTTCTTGGAATCCACTTGGTACAAGTCTATTTCCAGTTGGTTCCTGTCCAAGTCCAAAAGCGATATGTTCTGTGATAATTGCTGATCCATTTGTCTCCTCAACACCTCCTTGCTCAACACATAATCCCCATTTTGGAATTCTACTTCAGAGACATCAACATCAATACGGCGCTTAAAAATTTTATAGTATAAAAATTGAAAACCGCTGGTTCTGAGTTTGACTTCAATTTCATCATTTGAATTCTTCCCCAACAACAACGAATCCGGAAGATTACGATAGTTTAGCGTAAAGTAGGTACGAGACTCATACGTTTCGGACAGGTTGCTAATAAACCACGCCAAAAAAGAGCATAACAGAAACAGCGAAAACACTTTCGCTTTCTTTTGATTGAGGCCGTTCAATACCTTTTTAAACACTTTAATTTTTCTTGAAAAATAGTTTGGGAAACAATTCCTCTGGATTCTTATTACTAAAGTTAAGCAACATTGTGGACTTGAAAAAACCAATTCCATATCCCGTAAATTGGGTCAAAGCCGCATAAATGGCTAAAATGGCCACCTTTATGTCTTTGTTCCGTATTAAAGCATCCAAAAACAATATTGAAAAATAAAACACATACAGCATTAAAGGCAACCAAAGCCTTGCAATAGCCAAGATTATGGCAACGCACAATCCCAACATAAACAAAGTTGGAAACCAGTAAGTCGGTTTTGCCGTTCCGGGATGCCACTTGTTGAGTATGGGGCGAACCATCCCAAATTTATTCACCTGAATATAGAATTTATTCCAGTTTATACGCCTTTTATGGTACACAAAAGCTTTTGGGAACAATCGGGTTTCAAACCCTGCTTTCCAAACCCGGAAAGTAAGGTCCGGGTCTTCGCCCGGATGAATTCTGCCAAAACCTCCCGTTTTTTCAAAAGCATTTTTGGAAATGCCCATGTTAAAGCTACGGGGTTGAAACTTTCCTACAGCCTTTTCCCCTCCCCTTATGCCTCCAGTGGTAAAAAAAGAGGTCATTACATAATTGATGGCTTTCTGAATGGTGGTAAAGGATTCATCTGCGGCATCGGGGCCACCAAAACAGTGTACAAACTCCCTTGTTAGTTCCTTGTCCACTTCGGACAAATATTGCTTTGGCAGGATACAGTCCGAATCCAGAATGATGAAATAATTTCCTTTGGCATGTTGCATTCCAAAATTTCTGGAATCCCCGGGTCCCGAATTTTTCTTGAAGTAGTAGGAAATATTCAACTTACCCTGAAACCTATCCACTACTTCCTCCGAACTTTGTGAAGACCCGTCCTCAACAATAACCACCTCAAAATCTTTCTGGAAGTCTTGTTTTTGAAGGCTTTCCAAGAGTTCCCGAACTTCTTCGGGTCTATTGTAAACCGGGACCACTATGGAAAAAAAAGTGTTCATCTCAAACAGAAAAGCCACCCTAAAAAGAGTGGCTTCCCATATATTTTTTAAAGTTTATTTCGAAAACTCATCGATTACTTCTTGACTTACCCCTGTATTGGAGAACCCACCATCATGGAAAAGGTTCTGCATGGTCACTTTTTTGGTCAAATCTGAGAAAAGTGATACCGTATAGTTGGCACAATCATCAGCTGTCGCGTTGCCCAATGGCGACATTTTTTCCGCGTAGTTGATGAATCCATCAAACCCTTTTACACCCTGTCCGGCTGTGGTCGGGGTCGGAGATTGGGAAATTGTGTTCACTCTCACCTTGTGTTCTTTTCCAAAGAAATAACCAAAGCTTCTTGCCACGGACTCCAAATAAGCCTTGTTGTCCGCCATATCATTATAATCTGGGAATGTTCTCTGCGCAGCCATGTAGGTCAAAGCAACTATACTTCCCCATTGGTTCATCGCTTCAGCTTTATAAAGTGACTGCATAACTTTATGGAAAGATAATGCCGATACGTCCCAGCCTTTTTCCGTAAAGCTATAGTTTTCATCTGTGTAATGTCTTCCTTTTCTAACGTTTACGGACATTCCGATGGAATGGAGCACAAAATCCAGTTTTCCTCCCAAAATCTCCATGGATTTCTCCACCAGGTTTTTCAAGTCCTCCTCGTTAGTGGCATCTGCGGGAATAATTTCTGAATTGGTTTTTTCCGCCAGTTCATTGATTTGCCCCATTCGCATGGCGATAGGTGCGTTGGTCAGAACAAACTCGCCACCTTCTTCGTGAACGCGTTCAGCGGTTTTCCAAGCAATGGAGTTAGGGTCCAATGCGCCAAAAATGATTCCTTTTTTACCTTTTAAAAGATTGTATGCCATAGTTTATTGCTATTGTTGATTGTGTCACAAAGATATTTAAACTATTTGAAGTTTGGGAAGCAGCTTTGTGGTTTTATTGTAACAGCTCCCTGGCATGCGCCAAAGCGGATTCGGACAATGACTTGCCACCCAACATTTCGGCCAACTCCCTTACACGTTCATCCGTGCTTAGCTGTTTAATGTGAGTGCTCGTCCCTTCCATTCCCTCTTCCTTATAAACTTTGAACTGATACTTTCCTTTTGAGGCCACCTGTGGCAAATGTGTAATGGAGAACACCTGCATGGTACCGCTCATTTGCTGCATGATCTCGCCCATACGGTTGGATATTTCACCCGACACCCCGGTATCGATTTCATCGAACATCATGGTCGGCAGGTTTTCATACTCTGCCAAAATGGATTTTATAGTGAGCATAATCCGGGATAGTTCCCCTCCTGATGCCACTTTTTTAAGTTCTCCGTAATTGGAGCCTTTGTTTGCAGAAAACAAGAACACCAAATCATCTTTACCGTTGGTCTTGAGTAATTTAGATGGATTTACCTCTATCTTAAATGTCGCTGCCGACATTCCCAAAGATGATAGGTTGGCTTGAAGCCTTTCATTCAATTTGGGGATGACAGCCTTTCTGCCCTCACTTATTTTTTTGGCCCAAGCTTCTACCTTTTTGGTGATAGTGTCAACCTCTTGTTGTTTTTCTTTGATTTTGGATTCAATATTGGCAACCGCGTCTACTTTTTGTGCCAGTTCTTCCCTAATGACTATTAAATCCGTAACGGAATCCGTATGATGTTTTTTCTGAAGGTCGTATAGCTGCTGTAATTTTCCATTGACTACTTCCAAACGTTCAGGATCAGCCTCCACACCTTCCTGCATTTGTTCCAGTTCGGATGCAATATCATCGGTTTCAATCAAAACTGATTGAATCCTATCGTACAAAGATTTATAGTCAGCCCCGAAATCAGTCAAGCCCTGGAATGCGCGTTTTAAATCGGTAAGTCGGCCTACAATACCCAATTGCTCGTCATTCAACAACTGATGCCCGGCGGACAACTGCTCCATAATCTGTTCTACGTTGCTCAATTGCTCATACTCTTCTTCGAGTTCTTCCTGTATGCCCTCTTTGAGCTTGGCATCTTCCAGTTCCTTCAACAAAAAGCTATTGTAATCGTGTTCCTTATCGGCATCAGCTTGGAAATCTTCCAACTTTTGAAGTTCTCTGGAAGCTGTCCGCAACTTTTCAAGCTCATTGGTATATTCTGAAAGATTTTCTGAGTTATCGGCCAATGCATCCAACACTTTCATCTGAAAATCGTTGTCGGTGAGCTGCATGGTTTGGTGCTGCGAGTGCACATCCACCAATTGGTCGCCCAAGGCACGCATTACATCCAGCGTAACCGGGGAATCGTTTACAAATGCCCTTGATTTTCCACTTGGTAATATTTCTCTGCGAAGAATAGTAGTATCCTCATAATCCAGTTCATTTTCCTCAAAAAACGGCTTGAGCTGATATTTGGAAATATCGAACTCGGCTTCTATCACACATTTTTGTGCTGTGTTTTTTAAAGATGATAAATCGGCACGTTTTCCCAAAACCATGGAAAGTCCGCCCAATAGTATGGATTTTCCTGCTCCGGTTTCCCCTGTTATGGTGGTAAATCCGTTGGAAAAAGACACACTTACGTCATCAATGAGTGCATAATTTTGGATGGATAGATTTGCTAGCAATATTGAAGAATTTACCCGTAAAGATAAATTTCTTTGGAGAACTGCACTAGTAATTTATTTCATTCCATGTACTGGAATAAAATGGAGCCACTTTGTTTAAGGTTTCCTTGAGTTTTACAATGTCCACCTTGGGGCCGTCAGAGAAGATATTCTGGATTTCTTCGGACTTGGCATCGAAAAAGGTCTGAATCAGGAAGGCATTGGGTCTGCGACTAATGAGTGTTTCGAACAAACGAAGGCTTCCCGCAATGATTTGCTTGCCCGTACTATTGTTATCAGCCAGTATATCGAGTCCTTTCCTGTGGTAATTGTACATGGCAATCCTGTATTCCCTGAACGAGTTGCTCAATAGGTTGTCCACCAATTCAAAACGGCTTCGGTCTCCTGTGTCCTGACTCCATCCGCTGTAACTGGAACTTTGTGCTTGGGTCACGATATTTTGGGCCCGACGGTAAAAATCGTTGCCTCCTTCCAAAGAAAATGTATCGGCATCCAATCCCAAAATCATATAAACATAATATGAAATAACACCCACCAAATTGGAGTCGAAATTGTTTGGATTATAGACTAAAGGCTGAAACTCCTGATATTGAAAGTTAAACGAATTGTCCTTATAATTGAACACGGGGCTTTCGTATGTGGTATTGAATACGGGTCTTGTTGACTGAATTTGGATATTGGCCTCAAAACGGTCCGATTCGTATTGAGTTACTGTGATAAACATACGTGCATTGACCCGTTCATTTTCACGATAGGTCCTGTTCGTCCATTTGCTTTTGTTCACAAAATCGTTGAGGGAACGCTCCAAAGTCCTAAAAATCTGTTGATTGGTCTGCCCTACTTGGTCAGAGTTCACCGTGACCTGGCAATTCAATTCCTGTGCATATGTCCCGATGGCAGCAAATAAAAGAAAAACAGAAAAAAGTATGTTACGCATGGATTCTGGAGATGATTTCTTGCCAAATATCGGAAGCCACTTCGGGCTTCGTCTTCAAATCAAACGTTTTTATCCTTGAATTCTTATCTATAAAGGTGATTTTATTTGTGCTGCCCCCGAACCCAGCTCCGTCATCTTTAAGGGAATTGAGAACAATGCCGTCCAAATGTTTTCTTTTGAGCTTACCTTTGGCATTCTCCAGTTCATTTTGGGTTTCCAAGGCAAATCCGACCAAAAATTGATTCTTTTTGGCTTCTCCAAGCGACATAAGAATATCCGGAGTACGTTCCAGCTCAATCTTCATGTCGCCTTCCTGCTTCTTTACCTTTTCTGAAGCTATTATTTTAGGACGATAATCTGCTACCGCAGCAGCACATATGGCGATATCGATCTCCACGTAATTTTCATGGCAGGCTTCGTACATTTCCTGTGCGGACGTCACTCGAATGAGTTGAATATTATGATGTTCGATATTCAAATGTGTGGGACCTGAAACCAAAATCACGTTTGCACCCAAATCAGCAGCTCTCTTGGCCAGTTCAAACCCCATGGTGCCCGTGGAACGGTTTCCCAAAAAACGAACGGGGTCAATGGCCTCATGGGTTGGCCCTGCGGTAATGAGCACTTTTTTTCCGGAAAGGAGCAGTCCCTTTTTCAATTCTTCTTGAATGAAGGCTACGATGTTCTCAGGCTCTGCCATACGTCCCTCACCATGCAATCCACTTGCCAGTTCTCCCGATTCAGCAGGAATCATGGTATTACCAAAAGATTCAAGTTTATCCAGAGAGTTCTTGGTGGATGGGTGCTTGTACATATCCAAATCCATGGCCGGCGCAAAATAAACGGGACATTTTGCGGATAGATAAGTGGCCAAAAGCAAATTGTCGCAGGTTCCGTTGGCCATTTTGGATAACGTGTTGGCCGTGGCTGGCGCAATCAACATTATATCCGCCCAAAGACCGAGTTCCACGTGGTTGTTCCAAGAGAGACTTCCATCCTCTTCGTTCACAAAATCCATCAAAACTGGGTTCTTGGAAAGTGTGGACAATGTAAGGGGCGAAACAAAAGAGCTGGCGCTCTGGGTCATTACAATTTTGACCTGGGCACCAGCTTTAATCAGTAAACGAACAAGAAATGTAGTCTTGTACGCGGCAATTCCCCCGGAAATTCCTAAAAGGATATTTTTACCGCCAAGCATTTCTTAAGCGTCTTTCGCTGTATTCCTGTAGTAAATTTTATCTTCCAACCACTCTTGTACTGCCAAAGCGTGTGGTTTTGGCAACTTTTCGTAAAACTTGGAAACTTCGATTTGTTCTTTGTTCTCGAATACTTCTTCCAAGCTGTCGCTGTATGTGGCGAATTCTTCAAGCTTTTCCAACAATTCCTTTTTTATTTCTGAATTGATTTGGATCGCTCTTTTGGCCGTAATGGAAATGGCTTCGTAAATGTTTTCGGTTTTTTCGTCAAACTCGTTTCGGTTGAGTGTTACTGTGGAAACCGGGGCCTTGGTGTTTTTCAAATCTTGCATATGCAGTGGTTTAAAAACTAATTTTTATTTGGATACGGAAGTCGTGTTATATACGCTCAATTCCTGTTGAATCGTTTCGGCAAGTTCATCAGCTTCTTTTTTGAATTTCGATTCTGGAAAATAGCGTATTAAATTATTATAGGAGTCAAGAGCATCTTCCAATCGCTCTTTCTTCTTGTCCATTGTACTGTTCAAAGCCAGCTCTGTAGCTGCTTCAATTCGGTAATAAAGGGCTTCTTCCCTATAAACCGAACCTGGGTTGTCTGTTATAAAATTATCGAACGCAGTTATGGCTGAAATCAAAACAGGTAGGTTAAATTTTCCTAATTTGTTGAATTGTTTCGCTATTTCTATCTGCTTTTTCTCTTTTTTGGTGGTCAGCTCCTTGGCCATGGCATTGGCCTCTTCAAAAAATTCTGATTCGGAATAATTATTGATGAATGTTTGAAGCTTCAACAAGGCTTTATCCGTATCCGTCTGGTCCAAAGAATATCTTGGAGACAGCATGTAGTAACTTTTTGCTCCCAAAAAGCTCGCTTCTTGGATTTTATCACTTCGTGGATACGATTTTATAAAGCGCTCGAACTGATAGCCCGACAAATAATAATCACCGTTTTTGAAATAACTGTCGGCAAAAAAGAACATTACCCGCTCTCCTTGGGGTTTACCTACATATTTGGGCGCAATTTGCTCAAACAAACGAACTGCTCTTTTATAATCACCTTCTTCGTACAGCTTTTCGGCCATATCATATTTGGCCTTCACATCGGTTTCCTTGAGTACCTTTTGGTATTCGCTACAGGATACGAGAAATGCTGCTGCACAACAAAAAAGGAGTATTGACCTCATATTCAAAAACATTTTGCAAAATTAGTGATATTGAATGGATATAAAAAAAGAATTTTTACCACTCAAATGTAACAGGTACAATGGCCAATACCCAATAATTTGGGCAACATTTAACGAATTTTAAACATGTGCCCTGTCCAGTGCCTTTAGCGAAGCACTTATTTTTTCTTTTAATACAGGGGTCGCTTCAACCAGTGGCAGCCTAACTGTTGCTTTTGAAATATCCTTGCTTTCAAAAATACTTTTGATCCCTGCCGGATTACCTTCCTCAAAAATAAGCGACATTAACGCCGAAAGTTTATGGTGTATTCCATAAGCCTCTTTTGCATTGTCCTCCAAACCTAGTTTGATCATATCCGAAAAAAGCGTAGGCAATCCCTGGCCCAAAACCGAGATAACTCCGGCCCCACCGGCCAAAACGGTCGGCAAGGCTGTGGCATCGTCACCGGAAATCACCAAAAAGCTTTCCGGTTTGTTTTTGATGATTTCACCAATCTGCACCAAATCCCCACATGCTTCTTTGATTCCCACGATATTGGAAAACTCATGGGCCAGCCTTAGGGTCGTTTCGGGCAACATATTGCTTCCTGTCCTAGAAGGCACATTATATAGTACAATTGGTATGGGCGATGCTTCGGCAATCACTTTAAAATGTTGGTATATGCCTTCTTGCGTGGGTTTATTGTAATAGGGCGATACAGAGAGAATGGCATCAAAATCGGATAAATCCAATGTTTTAAGCTCGTTTACCACCGCCATGGTGTTGTTGCCCCCCACACCAAGCACCAATGGAAGCCTGCCAGCATTGGTACGCACCACTACATCTACCACCAACTGTTTCTCCGCTTGTGAAAGGGTTGCGGATTCGGCCGTTGTTCCCAACACTACCAAATAATCCACACCACCTTGAATGTTATGCTCCACCACTCTTTCCAAGGCTTTCACATCCACCGATAAATCTTCTCTGAACGGAGTTACCAATGCTACTCCTGTTCCGATCAACTGTTCCATTTGCTCAAATTTCGTTTAAGACCTTTAAATACTTTTTCAACTCACTCTTGAACAATTTAAAATCATTCAAGGGTATGTTTAAGATCAAATCGTTGACCTTGGGGTCCTGAGCACCTAATCCAACCTTGAGCCGAGCGAGGGTTTTTACGGACAACAACTTCATCATTAAATTATCCTCCTCGTAATAATTGACCAACATATCGTATTCCCTGCCCAAAAACTCAAGAACGTAGCTATTCTCGATTTGGCCTTTCCAACCCAAGTCCTTATCGGAGAACATTTGGATGGAATAAGGTGAGTTTTTGTCATACTCCCGTTTATAGCCAATAATTTTTATAGCGTTGGGTCTTAACCCGAACTCATCAATAAGCTCATAAAAGGTCTCCGCTTGCTGGAAATTATCAACATCCACTATACAGCCAACGCTGGTTATTCCCTTCTCCCTGGTCACAGACTTTGAGGGTTTTTCCATTTCCCCCTGTAAATATTTAAGCCCGGATTTAACCTTAAATTTGTCTTGGAGTCCTTTCAAAAACATATTTTTGTTGATTTTTACAAAGGTAAATAATCTACCAAGACGACTTAACAAAGATACGCACGTGAACAATCTAAATTTTAAACAATTTGTTGTATTTATAACTTTTTGTTTTTTAATGTCCTGCAAAAATGATGCTGGAAACCTAACGGAAATACAGGGCAAACAAATCCAAATCGACGCTACCTACGCACAGACCGATTCCATGGAAGCGTTTGTGGAACCGTACAGAAAAAGAATAAACGAGGTACTGGACAGTACCTTGGCTTATGCCCCAAAACCGCTATTGCTGAACGATGGCGAACGTACCTCATCTATGGGGAACTTAATGGCGGACATTGTTTTTGAGCAGGCCTCCCCTATTTTCAAATCAAGAACCAACAACACCTTGGATTTTGTGGTATTGAACGCCGGTGGTGTACGCTCCATTATCTCCGAGGGCAATGTGAGCGCCAGAAACGCCTACGAAGTAATGCCTTTTGAAAATTATATTGAAGTGGTGGAACTCAGCGGTTCCGCTACACGCGAACTCATCAATTTTGTGGCAAAATCCTCTCGGAGACACCCCATTGCCGGAATCGAGATTGTTACGGACAAGAATGGCGCCCTGGAATCCGTGAACATTCAAGGGCAACCTTTTGATGAAAACCGAAACTACTACGTTGCATCATCCGATTATTTGATAAACGGAGGGCCAAGCGTTGGCTTTTTTGATCAAATTGTTTCGAGAACGGCAACGGATTACCTATTGCGCAATGCTCTTATAGATTACTTTAAAAAAGTGGACACCTTACAAGCGGTTGCAGACGACCGTATAAAACAAATGGATTAATGAAAAGAAGGGACTTTATTACCAATACAACCGCTGCATCCACTTTAATTGGATTGGGCGGGCTAAGTTTAAGCTCATGTTCCAATTTGGGTGAAAAACAGATTACCATTCTGCACACCAACGATGTGCACAGCCATATCGATACCTTCCCCGCTTCCCACTCCAGATACCCGAATTTGGGAGGAATTGCGCGCAGGGCCACTTTGGTGGAACAGATTCGCAACGAAAATCCGAACACCCTACTTTTTGATGCCGGGGATATTTTCCAGGGTACGCCCTATTTCAATTTTTATGGAGGTGAATTGGAGTTTAAACTGATGAGCAAACTCAAATACGATGCATCCACCATTGGCAACCACGATTTTGACAATGGCATAGATGGACTGTTGGCACAGATGCCCCATGCCACTTTTGAAATGATTTCCGCTAACTACGACTTTTCCAATACCGTGATGGATGGTTATGTAAAGCCTTATAAAATCTACATGGTTGATGGTGTAAAAATCGGTGTGTATGGTCTAGGTATTGAGTTGGATGGTTTAGTAACCCAAAAACTGTATAAAGAAACCAAATACTTGAACCCCTACGAAATTGCCTTGGATATGGAAAAGCAATTGAAAGAAGAAGAACAATGCGATTTGATAATCTGCCTTTCGCACTTGGGTTACGATTACAAAAATCCCGAAAGACCTTGTGATACCCGATTGGCGCAACAAACTTTCCATACCAACTTGATCATTGGCGGCCACACCCATACTTTTTTGGACAAACCCGATGTACGCACCAATCAAAACGGAAACTCTGTACTGGTCAACCAAGTGGGCTGCTACGGTATTAATTTAGGTAGAATAGATTTTTACTTTGATTCGGACAAAAATGCTTCTGCCGAAGGGGTTAGTATTACTGTTTGATACTCAATAATCAATAAGTTGGGTTTGGATTGATGGATGATTTGGGTTGAAGGTGAATAGACGGAAAATAGAACAAAGAGAAAAGAGGTAAGACTCAAGTTCAGAGTTAGGAGTTGCGAGGTTATTCGGTTATTGGTTACTGCAGACTGCCAACTGCAAGTTCAAGTATCAAGAACAGAAAATTCGTGATGATTTGTGGAATTGGTGTCAAAAGGGTAAAAGTTGAATGGCTACTCATTGTTTATTGGCTTGACACGAATTTCACTTATTGCTCGAATAAAGCATCAAGTTAAGAGCATAGAAAAGAGAGAAAAGAGGTAAGACTTTTGAAGTTTGGAGTTATTGGGTTATTCGGTTATTGGTTACTGCCAACTGTTTACTGCGAACTGCGAACTGCAAGTTAAAATTCAAGAACAGAAAATTCGTGATGATTCGTGGAATTGGTGTCAAAAGGGTTAAAGGTAAAGGGGGGAATGGACGGAAAATAGAACAAAGGGAAAAGAGCCAAGACCGCTGCGCTGTTGGACACAAGAACCAAGACTTCGTGCTTCGGACATCCGACTTCCGACTCCCAACAATTTTTCATTGTCATTTCGAACCGACCAGCGGGAGCGTGAGAAATCCGCCACCCTGAACTGGCCTGCCTGCCGGCATAGGCAGGTTTCAGGGTCTCACTCCTATGGGATTCCGAAACAAGTTCGGAATGACGGTTGGCTACAATTGACACGGATTTCACGAATGGCTCGAATTAAACTCAAATTCAAGTGTCAAGTTCAAGAGCAAAGAACCAAGACTTCGTGCTTCGTACATCGCGCTTCCAACTCCCAACGCCGAGCATCAGGCATCAAACAACCAATAAATCAGAAACTTGAAACCTATAACCAGAAACGGACTTCCGACTTTGATACGAATTTCTCGAATTACCCTAATTCAGTTCCATGTC
This sequence comes from Allomuricauda sp. TY007, assembly GCF_010468565.1. Taxonomy (GTDB): domain Bacteria; phylum Bacteroidota; class Bacteroidia; order Flavobacteriales; family Flavobacteriaceae; genus Flagellimonas. The sequence goes on along the minus strand of NZ_WUEG01000021.1, from coordinate 12,105 downwards.
ATTTCGAACCGACCAGCGGGAGCGTGAGAAATCCGCCACCCTGGACTGGCCTGCCTGCCGGCATAGGCAGGTTTCAGGGTCTCACTCCTATGGGATTCCGAAACAAGTTCGGAATGACGTCTTGGTCAAGGGTAAAAAGGTTTTGACACGAATTTCACTAATTGCTCGAATCAAGGTTCAAGTTCAAAAACAACTGTCCCCTTGAGGGGACCTTAGGGGTGTTTCTTCAGGAACGGTTACGAATTAGTTAACCTTTACTATTTCGAACCGACCAGCGGGAGCGTGAGAAATCAATTTTATGGTGTGTTCCCAGCTTTCTTTAAAAAATGGATTCCTGCCTTCGCAGGAATGACAAACTCAAATAACAAGTGTCAAATTCCAAACTTCCGACAAGTTCAAGAGTAAAGAGAAGAGAGACAAGACACAAGAGACAAGACTCCGTGCATCGTGCTTCCAACTAAGTTATTGGGTTGTTCAGTTATTGGGTTACTGTAGACAGCCAACTGCATTTTCAAGTATCAAAAACAGAAAATTCGTGGTGATTCGTGGAATTAGTGTCAAAAAGGCAAAGGATTAAGGGTGAAGGGACGGAAAATGGAACAAGAAACCAAGACCGCTGCGCTGTTAGACACAAGAATGGGCTTCTGAAGTTTGGAGTTATTGGGTTGTTCAGTTGTCAGTTATTCAGTTACTGTCAACTGCTAACTGCCACTGCAAACTGTAAACAATCAAAGGTTGGCCTCGACCAATACTTTTAACTCTTCCTCCAAACTATACTCGGGAAAAGGCTTGCCCGCTTGGCGATACCAATAGCCTGCATTCCACTCATCGCCTTCTTTTCGATGAAGGTATGCGTGAATCCAACTGCCCATTTGGGAATGGAACTCTTGGGCGATATCGTGCGAAGCTTCCCAATCGTCTTTTGCATCAAACCAAAGGGATTTTAAGGGTTCTGACCACTCCTTCGGAGGCGTACTTTGTTTCAATGTAGCTTCAAATTCTTCATAGGTTTTGGGTTTCATGCTTCCAGTTTTTGCAAAAATTCCTGTTCCGATATTATGGGTACTCCCAAGGTTTCCGCCTTTGTTTTTTTACTTGGCCCCATTTTGTCCCCTGCCACCAAAAAACTTGTTTTTGAAGATATGGACGAAGACACCTTGCCACCATTGTCCTCTATCATCTTCTTTAAATCGTTTCTGCTGATAGATTCGAACACGCCGGACACCACAAAGGTCTGCCCTTTGAATTTATCCGTTTGATTTTCCAATTGCTCCTCGGACAATGAGAATTGCAATCCGTAGGATTTTAATCGTTCAATGATTTCGATGTTGGCAGGTTCCGAAAAAAAACTGATCACACTTTCGGCAATTCGCTCCCCTATCTCATCCACCTCAACCAGTTGTTCCTGCGAAGCTGCCATCAATGCATCAATATTTTTGAAGGCCTTTGCCAGTTTTTTGGCTACCGTTTCACCTACATATCGAATCCCCAGAGCAAAAAGCACCCGCTCAAATGGAATGGCTTTGGACGCTTGAACACCATTCACCAAGTTCTCGGCCGATTTGTCGGCCATACGTTCCAAAGGCAAAATTTGTTCCTTGGTCAGAATATAGAGATCCGCATAGTTAGCAATCAAGCCTTCATTAAAAAGCAATTCCACCGTTTCACTTCCCAAACCTTCAATATCCATGGCCTTTCGGGAGATAAAGTGCTGAATCCGACCCGTAATCTGTGGAGGACAACCTATATCGTTTGGGCAGAAATGCTGGGCCTCTCCTTCTTTACGAATCAATTCGGTGCCACATTCGGGACAATGGGCAATATACACGGTAGGTTTGGAATCAGCATCCCGTTTGGTAAAATCGACCTTAATAATTTTAGGTATGATTTCCCCTCCTTTTTCTACAAAAACAGTATCTCCTTCGCGGACATCAAGCTTTGCAATTTGATCGGCATTGTGCAAAGTAGCACGTTTTACCGTGGTTCCTGCCAACAAAACAGGTTCTAGATTGGCTACAGGGGTAATGGCACCCGTACGCCCCACTTGATAGGTTATTTTATTTAAAGTGGTGGTTGCCTGTTCCGCCTTGAACTTGTAGGCCATGGCCCAGCGTGGTGATTTGGCCGTATAGCCAAGCTCTTCTTGGTGCTGTATGCTATTTATTTTCACCACTACCCCGTCTGTTTCGTAAGGCAATTTGTGACGGTTTACTTCCCAATAATCGGCAAATTGCATCACTTCTGTTGTGGATTTGCAAAGTTTGGCTACTGTTGGCACTTTAAACCCCCATGATCTTGCTTTTTCCAAGACTTCAAACTGAGAGGTTACCCCAAGATTTTCACCTGCGATGCTGTACAAAAGACATTCCAACGGGCGTTGGGCCACTAAGGCACTATCCTGAAGTTTTAAACTCCCGGATGCGGTATTTCTAGGATTCATGTACGGGTCTTCACCTGCTTCAACACGTTCTGCATTCATTTTTGTGAAACCCTCGAGGGTTAGGATAATTTCCCCACGAATATCAAATTTTGGTGGATAGTCTCCTTTTAGTTGCAAAGGAACCGATTTAATCGTTTTGATGTTGTTGGTCACATCATCACCTTGAAAACCATCGCCCCGAGTGACGGCTTTCACCAATTTTCCGTCCTCATAAGTTAGACTGATGGAAGCCCCATCATATTTCAACTCGCAGGTAAATTCCACCTCTGCATCCCCGAGAATACGCAGAACCCGTTTCTCCCAATCCTCCAAATCTTCCTTGGAATACGAATTGTCCAAGGAATACATGCGATGTTCATGTGGAACGGTCTCAAAGTTTTTGGTAACCATTCCCCCTACTCGTATGGTGGGCGAAGTGGGATCGTAAAATTCTGGATGTTCCGCTTCCAATTTTTGAAGCTCTTTGAGTTTCATATCAAACTCATAATCAGAAATGGAAGGCTCATCGAGCACGTAGTATTTATAATTGTGTTCCCTTAGCTCATTGCGTAGGGAGGTTATTTTATCTTGGATGTTCATTTCTTAATTGCTTTTAGCATTCTATCGTTGCCAAAGATGTCTTTTCGCAGTTCAATTTCCGAAAAATTATGGGCTTTGAAAAGTGCTTCGGTTTCCTTGCCCAAATATTGGTTGATTTCGAAGTACAACCTTCCATTCTCCTTTAGATGCTTTTTCGAAAAGTCCATGATGGCTTTGTAAAAAAGCAATGGGTCTTCGTCAGATACAAAAAGGGCCGTGGCTGGTTCAAAATCCTTTACGTTTCTTTTGATTTTTTCCTTTTCCAACTCCCTGACATAGGGTGGATTGGATACGATGATGTCGAAATCAAGTTCAAGTACAAGTTCAGGGTCAAGGATGTCATGTTTTAAAAAAGTAATATCAACTTTGTTGGATTCCGCATTTTTTTTAGCAACAGTCAATGCGCCTTGCGAAACATCCAAGGCATATACTTTGGCATTGGTAAGATGTTTTGCCAAAGCAATGGCGATGCAACCGCTTCCTGTTCCGATGTCCAAAATTTGCAACGAACGGTCATTGAGCGGAGTCGAAATGACGCTTCGGCTCCCTGCCCGAGCGGCAGGCGGGCGCTCAGCGTCCGATTTAGACCGTTCCTCTTTCTGACAATCATCCAAAATCCATTGTACCAGTTCCTCGGTTTCTGGACGTGGAATCAACACATTTTCATCGACCCGTAGCTCCAAATCCATAAAATGGGCCGTCCCTAAAATATATTGAAGGGGTTTTTCCAGTTTCAATTTGGACAATGCTTCAAAAAGGGGCTGTTCTTCTTCCTTGGTCAAAGTAATTCCAGGCTGAATGGCCAGAATAAACCGTTCCAATTTTAGGTAATGTTCAATGCAAGCGTAAAAAAAAGAATCAACTTCTTCTTTGGGGTAGATGTCACCCAATTCCTTATGGAAAATATCTTTGATTTCTTTGAGGAGCATTACAGTTGTTTAAGCATCCAAACCGGGCAGGAATAATGTCCCGTGTTCCCCATTGGGGCATCTATGTATTCAAAACCATTTTTTTTATAGAGTTTTTGAGCGGCTTCCATGTAGGGCATGGTTTCCAGATAGCAGGCCTCAAAACCAAACTCCTTGGCTTTTTCCAAACAGGCTTCAATCATTTTGGCGCCAAGCCCTTTGCCCCTCGCCTCTTCTAAAAAGTACATTTTTTGAAGTTCACAGACATTCCCATCATAGTTGTCCAACTGCGCTACGCCGGCACAACCTATAATTCGTCCCTTGTGCTCCACCACAAAGTAAGCTGCCTTTGGCACATTGTAATTGGAATACATATCGTCCAAGGCCTTGTCCGCATAGGCGGTTCCCACTTTGGGCACCCCCATATCCTCGAAAACTTTTCGTATTACTTGGGCCACCTGTGCGTTGTCTTCGGGGGTTATTTCACGAATCACCGTATCTCCCATATTCTGTTTTTATTGTTCTATTTTTGCGAGGTGAATATACATCAAAAATACATCCTTAGATGCATAGAACTGGGCAAAAAAGGGTTGGGAACCACGGCTCCCAATCCAATGGTGGGCTGTGTGATCGTTCACAATAAAAAAATTATTGGTGAAGGATTTACCGACCCCTACGGAGGGCCGCACGCGGAAGTGAATGCCATCAACTCGGTCAAGGACAAGGGTTTGCTGAAGGAATCATTATTATATGTTACCTTGGAGCCTTGTTCACATTATGGAAAAACACCTCCTTGTGCAGATTTGATAGCCAAGCACCAACTCAAAGAAGTTTTTATCGGGCTGCAGGATCCCCACGATAAAGTGGCGGGCAAAGGCATCAAAAAATTGAAAGATGCGGGCTGCAAAGTCACCATAGGTGTTCTTGAGGATGAATGCCGTAAACACCATAAACGATTTTTGACATTTCAAGAGAAAAAAAGGCCTTACATTATCTTAAAATGGGCGGAGTCCGATGATGGTTTTTTGGCTCCCCAGCCATTTTTACGGAAAAATAATCCTGAACCGTTTTGGATTACCAACCCTTATTCGAAACAATTGGTGCATCAATGGCGCAGCCAGGAGCAGGCGATTCTTGTCGGCACCAAAACCGTTTTGGAAGACAATCCCAAATTGACCACGCGCAATTGGGCCGGTAAAAACCCTATTCGTGTGGTTTTGGACAAAGGTTTGAAGATTGATGCAAGCTATCACGTTTTGGACACATCCGTGCAGACCATAATTCTGACTGAGATTGAAGATGCATTAAAATATATTGAGGGTGTTGCGTATGTTGTGATTGATTTTTCAAAACCATTGGCCATACAAATTTGTGATGTGCTCCTCCAACACAACATTACCAGCGTGATTGTTGAGGGTGGGGCAAAAATGCTTCAAACCTTTATTGATGAAAACCTTTGGGACGAAGCTCGTGTTTTTAAAGGTTCCGTTTGTTTTGGAAATGGTTTGCCAGCTCCAAAATTACAGGGAACTTTACATCATCAAGAAAAGATATTGACCGACACCTTATCCTTTTACACCAATGATTAAAAATATTATTCTCGATTTTGGCGATGTGCTCATCAACCTGGATAAACCTGCCACGGCAAAGGCAATGGTGCAGCACGGGTTTACTGAAATTACGTCAGAACTGGAAAGTCTGTTTCAGGATTACGAGAAAGGGCTTATCGCTTCTTCGAATTTTTTAGATGAAGTTTCAACTCATTTTCCAAAAGCAAGTAAGGATTATTTAAAACAGGCTTGGAATTCCATTTTATTGGATTTTCCCGAACACCGGCTGGAGTTCATTGAACAACTTGCGGTAGAAAGCCAATATAAATTGATTTTGTTGAGCAACACCAACGACCTACATATTGAATGTGTAAAGGAGCAAATGGGCATAGAACGGTTCAATCGATTCAAAAATGCATTCGATTTATTCTATTTGAGCTATGAAATAGGGATGCGGAAACCGGATGCGGAAATTTTTGAGTTTGTGCTGCAGGAGAACAAGCTTGTGCCCAACGAAACTTTTTTTGTGGATGATGTAAAGGAAAATGCCAATGCTGCAGCGGAATTGGGGATTCAAGTCTGGAACCTTCGCGTGGGAGAAGAGGACATAACCCAACTAAAATCAAAATTGTAAATGATATATCTGATTCTGAGCGTTCTGAGCTCGACCTTGATTTTTGTGGTATTCAAATTGTACGATGTTTTTAAGGTCCAAACCTTGTATGCCATCATTACCAATTATGTGGTTGCTTGTGCGGTTGGGTTCTTCTTATATGATGGTCCCGTTGGTGTGAGCGACTTCACCAATAAACCATGGCTCATAGGCCCTATATTATTGGGCGTACTTTTTATTGTGATTTTCAATTTGATGGCCAAAACGGCACAGGTATCCGGAGTTTCGGTAGCATCGGTAGCCACTAAAATGTCGTTGGCCATTCCTGTGATAATGGGTGTTTTGCTGTATGGAGAGCATTTAAGTTTACTGCAAATTATTGGAATTGTATTGGCATTAGTGGCTGTTTATTTGGCATCTATAAAAGAGGAAAGTATTAGGATAAACAGAAAGGCCTTGATACTTCCGCTGTTGGTGTTTTTGGGTTCTGGTATTATTGACACCAGCATCCAATATTTTGAGGAAATTCATTTGACGGATCAAGAAATCCCGGTTTTTTCTTCCATGATTTTTGGATTTGCTGCTTTGACCGGATTCATTTTTGTTGGAATCAAAGCAGTCAAAACTCCATTAAAAGTCAACTTTAAAAATATTTTGGGGGGCATCGCTCTTGGCGTACCCAATTATTTTTCTATTTATTTTTTGCTTCGTGCCCTGCGTGAGGGTATTTTGAGCAGTGCCGCCATCTTTACCTTAAACAATGTTGCGATTGTAATGGTCTCCACGCTTGTCGGAATATTATTGTTTAAAGAGAAGCTCAGTCTTAAAAATTGGAGCGGGGTTGCCTTGGCCGTTTTGAGCATAATATTGGTAGCTTTGTTCTAATGGAGAAAAAAGAAGATGTTTACAAGACCGTTAACAAACCTTCGCCCGAGATTTTGTACAAAGACCGAAAAAGTAAATTCTATGCTGCGGTCCACCCCATTGCTTCGGAGGATGATGTAAAACCGATTGTAGAGGAACTTCGCAAAAAATACCATACGGCCAACCATGTTTGCTACGCATGGCAGCTCGGAACTGAAAAACCAACCTACAGGGCCAATGATGATGGCGAACCCAACAATTCGGCGGGTATGCCCATTTACGGACAAATACAATCTTTTGGTGTGACCAATGTGCTGGTTACCGTTACCAGGATTTTTGGCGGCACCAAACTTGGGGTCGGTGGTTTGATTCAGGCATACAAAACTGCTGCACAGATGGCCTTGGAAAGTGCCAAGATCGTCACAAAGACCATTAAAGCTCAATTAAGGTTACAATTTGAATATCCGGTTATGGATATTGTAATGCGAACCATCAAACAGAAAGATTTGGACATTGTTTCCCAAAAAATGGAGTTGGATTGTGAGCTTGTTATTTCGGTTCGATTAAGTGAATCAGAAGAAATATTTCAACTTTTCGACGAAATGCATGGTGTGGATGCGACAATGATAAGGTAATTTGTCTCTCAACTATATTTTCTGCCCTTATTATGGACATAAGACCGCTTCGCTGCTAGACACAAGAACATAGACCGCTTCGCTGTTAGACTTAAGGACACTTGAGTTTGAGCTTGATACTTGAGTTTGATGCACGGTGCTCGGTGTCGGAAGTCAGTTGGCAGTGGCAGTACTCAATAACCCAATAACTTAGTAAGGAGTCAGAAGCATGCCTGTTCGTGGCGCAATAACTCCTAACTCTGAACTTGACACTTGAGTTTGTCATTCCGTGCGAATACTGAGCTGAGCCAAATCGTCATTTCGAAATGAGATGCAGTGCATCGATTGAGAAATCCCTTTTGAAAGAGTAGTATCGAATAGATTTCTCACTCTCCCGCTGGTCGGTTCGAAATGACAATGAAACAATTGTTGGGAGTCGGAAGTCAGATGTCCGAAGCACGAAGTCTTGGTTCTTGTATCTATCAGCGTAGCGGTCTTGGTTCTTTGCCTTTTTGACACCAATTCCACGAATCATCACCAATTTTCTGTTCTTGAATTTTAACTTGCAGTTCGCAGTTCGCAGTAAACAGTAGGCAATCTGCAGTAACCAATAACCGAATAACTCCAAACTTCAGAAGTCTTACCTCTTTTCTATGCTCTTGAACTTGATATTTGAGCTTGAACTTGGACTTGAACTTGTCTCTAGCCTCTAGCCTCTAGCCTCTAGCCTCTAGCCTCTAGCCTCTAGCCTCTAGCCTCTAGCCTCGTAAAAAATCAATCATCCAGTTTTTCCAAAATATAATCAGGACATTTTACAGGCCTGCCCGTTTTTTTATCCATAAAAGCTAAAACGGTATTTGCGGTGGCCAATAGTTCTCCAGATTCATTTAACAAGTTATAATCAAATTCAATTTTGACCATAGGCCTGGATTTTAGTTTGGTCTGTACGGTAAGCAAATCATCATATAGCGCAGATTTTTTGTAGTCAATATGTAAGGAAATTACGGGTAACATTATACCATTATCCTCCATGCTCTTGTAAGTGATTCCCATGGCCCTCAACCACTCTACCCGACCCAATTCAAAATACTGCGCATAGTTACCGTGGTAAACAACCCCCATTTGGTCGGTTTCTGCATACCGAACCCGAAAAGAATATGAATTTAGACCCATTTTTAACTGAAAAATTATATATTTAGAGGCTTGCTTATTTTGAGGGTAACATGCGAAAAAAAAACAAAACTTTCAATGCCGATTTCATTTTTTTTTTAAAAGATTTGTTCACATATTTGTCGCATCCAATAAGCATCCTATAACCCTTTAGATGCTTGCTCTTAAATATTAAAGCTAACCATTAAACAAGGAAAAACTTCTATGAGTGTTACTGCTAATTCCGTATGGAACAATTGTTTGGTTTTTATCCAAGATAATATCCAACCGCAGGCATTCAAAACGTGGTTTGAGCCCATCAAACCTATTAAGTTAACCGATAAGGCACTTAGCATTCAAGTACCCAGTAAGTTTTTCTACGAATGGCTCGAAGAACATTATGTAAAGCTTTTAAAAGTTGCCTTGACGCGTGAGTTGGGGAGCAACGCAAAGCTCATCTATGTTATAAAAATGGAGAACAAGTACGGCAACAAGGAACCTTTTACGGAACAAATACCAAGTTCCAACCGTACTGCCGTGGGACCACAGGAATTGGATGTGCCGATTACTTCTAAAAGCCCCGAATTAAAAAATCCGTTTGTGATACCTGGTATTCGAAATATAAAAATTGAATCCCAGTTAAATCCCAATTACAATTTTGACAATTTCCTGGAAGGAGACTCCAACCGTTTGGCAAGATCGGCCGGTATGGCCGTGGCCAACAAACCCGGGGGAACATCATTTAACCCATTATTGGTTTTTGGTGGCGTTGGTTTGGGAAAAACCCACTTGGCACATGCCATTGGGGTGGAAATAAAAGATAAGTATCCTGAAAAGACCGTTCTCTATATTTCTGCTGAAAAATTTACCCAGCAATATATAGAGTCCGTAAAAAAGAATACCCGAAACGATTTCATCCACTTCTACCAATTGATAGATGTTCTTATTATTGATGATGTACAATTTCTATCCGGTAAATCTGGAACACAAGATGTGTTCTTCCATATATTCAATCACTTGCACCAAAATGGCAAGCAGGTAATTTTAACATCGGACAAAGCTCCTGTGGATATGCAGGACATTGAACAGCGTTTGTTGTCTCGTTTCAAATGGGGACTGTCAGCAGAATTGCAAAGTCCCGATTACGAAACGCGTGTTTCCATCTTAAAAAACAAATTATACCGAGACGGGGTCGAGATGCCGGAGGATATCATCGACCACGTAGCCAAGAACATCAAAACCAATATCCGTGAGCTGGAAGGTGCCATCATTTCATTGATTGCACAGTCTTCCTTCAACAAACGTGAGGTTACCTTGGAACTTGCGCAACAGGTAGTGGAGAAGTTCGTGAAAAATACCAAGCGCGAAGTGTCTATCGACTACATTCAAAAAGTGGTGTCCGATTACTTTGAAATGGATGTGGCCACACTTCAATCCAAAACAAGAAAGCGCCATATTGTACAAGCGAGGCAATTGGCCATGTTCTTTGCAAAAAAATTCACCAAGGCATCTTTGGCAAGCATTGGGTCTCAAATTGGAAAACGGGACCACGCTACCGTGCTCCATGCATGCAAAACAGTGGACAACCTTGCGGAAACCGATAAACAATTCAGAAAATACATTGAGGATTTGAGCAAAAAGTTCTCCTAATTTTTCACAACATATTTATGAAAACCAAAGTTTTGATGGTCTGCTTGGGAAACATATGCAGGTCACCTTTGGCCGAAGGTATTTTGCAATCTAAAGTTGACCCGGCTTCTGTTTTTGTTGATTCCGCTGGCACGGCCGGATACCATGTTGGCAATCCGCCCGACAAACGCTCCATTGCCGTGGCCAGAAAATATGGTTTAAACATTACACATCAACAGTGTAGAAAGTTTTCCAGACAAGATTTTTTGGAGTTTGACCATATCTACGTTATGGACCGAAGCAATTTTTCCGATGTGGCCAGCTTGGCAAAAAACAAAGAGGAGGCGAGCAAGGTAAAATTATTATTGAGCGAGATAGAATTGGGCATCCAAGAGGTGCCCGACCCTTATTATGGTGGCAACGATGGCTTTGAAAATGTGTGCCAAATGATAGATAAGGCTTGTGAGGTAATTGCGAAAAAATTAAATTAAACCCATGGAAGAGGAAAAACCTGGATTAGTCGTGGGCAAAGTTTACTTGATTCCCACAACTTTGGGAGATAATGCACCTTTGGAAGTGTTGCCTATTTCGGTAAAGGGAACCATTGAACGAATTGACCACTACATTGTTGAAAATGAAAAGACGGCCAGGCGATTCATAAAACGAGTAAGCCCCAGCAAATCGCAACCTGACCTCCACCTACAATTGTTGAACAAATACACCGATCCAGAAGAAATTCCCTCATTTTTGGATCCATGCATCCATGGTTTTGACATAGGTGTATTATCCGAAGCTGGATGCCCAGGTATTGCCGACCCCGGTGCCGATGTTGTTCGTGTGGCACACGAAAAAAGAATCCAGGTGGTTCCGTTGGTGGGCCCCTCCTCCATTTTAATGGCCATGATGAGCAGTGGTATGAACGGACAAAACTTTGCTTTTAATGGTTATTTGCCCATTGACAATGCAGAGCGCAAGAAGATGGTTAAAGGATTGGAGCGATTATCCCGCGATAAAGGGCAATCCCAAATATTTATGGAGACTCCCTACCGAAACAATAAATTGGTCAAAGAACTTATTAGAACACTACAAAAGACGACACGGCTGTGTATTGCATGCGACATTACGTTACCAACGGAATTTATTTCAACGAAAAGCGTACACGAATGGAGTGAAATTGAGTTAGATTTGGACAAAAGACCGACAATCTATATTATCCACGCATAAAAAAAGCCCTGAAATTCAGCTTTTTTATTCCTTTTCTTCCCCGGATTATCACTTCCCCAAGAAATAATCAGAAAAGCCAAAACCACTGTAATTAAAAATCCTGCTATGGTATAGTTTGAAAAGGTACTTTCCTTAAAAAAGTAAATCCCTATCACCAACGACATCACAGCAAGCGCTATCTTGGATTTTCTTCTTTTTTAATGTCTGAAAATATCTTTCATCAAAATATTTTAAGAATAAACAGTTATTAGTCTTAACCCAACAAAAATATTGATTATTGAATGAAAAACAACCGTAATAGTAGAAGTGCGATATATATTGGAAATAAAGGAAAAACTAAACGCAATAAAAATAATTTTTATGGGATTGTAGGCAATTATATGAGATATTGACCAAAGTACTGCGTTAATAATCCATGCATTTTTTCCATATCTCGCAACCTGTCTTTTAATCCAGTAACCTCTCCAAAAAAGTTCTTCAAAAACACCGCCAAATACGAGCCCCACTACAATTAGAGCCTTTATGGTATTGTTTG
>NZ_WUEG01000003.1 GCF_010468565.1 Allomuricauda sp. TY007 | reverse complement strand
CGCCGCCCTTGCCGAAAAGGTTCTTGCCCGACATGAACTGGTCAAGCACCTTCTTTTCAAATTCTGTCTGTTCCTCTGTTCTCATGGTTCTGTCTGAATAAAATTAATGTTTAAATCTATTTCAGACAGAGTTTAATTTACACCCTCTAACGAAAAAGTACTGTGATCAACAAAGCCGACAGAATACGTCAATCCAACTTCTTGTCCAAGGACAAAATGGAATGCAAAAGCACATTGGTACCATTTGCCATATCTTCTGCCGAAGTAAACTCTTTGGGCGAGTGGCTGATACCCCCTTTGCTCGGCACAAAAATCATCCCAACGGGTGCAAATCTTGATATGTCCTGCGCGTCATGACCAGCACCACTGGGCATATATTTATAGGTTAATCCAAGAGCCTTTGCCGATGCCTCGATTTCCTTTTGAATGCTTGTATCGGTCAAAGCAGGTTCCGCTGTAGTGTCCAAGGGCAAAAATTCCACGGAAACATCGGAAGCTATGGCTATCTCCTCCGTTTTTTCCTTGATGGCCTCGTATACCTTTTGAATCACTTTGGAGGATAGGTCCCGTATCTCTAAACTTGCAATGACCTTACCAGGTATTACGTTTGGAGCACCTGGCTCGGCCTTGATCCGACCCACTGTTCCTACTTGAGAACCTTCGAAGCTATTGGTAATCTCGTTTACGGCCACAATATATTTGGCTGCCGCCAACAATGCATCTTGTCGAGCATTCATGGGGGTAGTCCCTGCATGGTTCGCAAATCCGGTGAAGACTACATCCCACCAATTAAGGCCAACAATACCTTCGACAACGCCAATATCCAATTTTTCTTTTTCGAGTTTGCCTCCTTGCTCAATATGAAGTTCCAAGAAGGCTGCTAGGCTACCTTTTTTGCGTTTGGCCTCTTCCAGTTTCGTGGTATCTCCCCCAATTCGCATAATGCCTTCACCCATGGAATATCCCGTAGAATTTACCACCGATAGCGCCGATTTTCCAAGGTTTCCTGCCATGGCCCTGCTTCCCATCACACCACCTTCTTCATTCGGAAAAATGATAACTTCCAGCGGGTGGTTGGTTTCTATATTGTTCTCGTTAAGGGTTTCAATCACTTCCAAAGCCGCCATAGAACCCAAACAGCCATCATAATTCCCACCGTTGGGTACCCTATCAATATGGGAGCCAAAAGCAATTGGCTTTTTTGACGAATCTGTTCCATCCCGTTTTCCAATAATGTTCCCTGCTGCATCTACTTTTACCTCCATTCCAAAACCCTTTAGGGTTTTAATCACCCAATTTCGGGCCTCAATATCAGCATCGCTAAAGGCAACCCGTTCGGTTTCGCCATTTTCCTGAAGTCCGAATTCTGCAAGATTAAAAATTCTCTTTTCTAGTCGGTCTTGATTGATTTTGAGGTCTGATTGTTGTGCAATTAAAATTCCAAAGGAAAAAATGGTCAATATAGGTGTGAGCAATTGTTTCATAATTACCTGCTTTTTTGAAAGATAGGAATTTAGGAATAACTATTTTCAAAAAATTAGGCAGTGTTTTTTCTAGTGGGGGATTTTAATTCATGGTCCATCAATTTCCGTTCAGTAATTTAAAGGGAAATCTCTTAAAATTGATAGGAAGGAGTACTATTGTAAGGGGCTTTTTTGAAGATATTCCAATGTAAGAATGCCCCGTAGGTTATTGATAATGATGTGTTCCAGCAATTCGTGGATGCTATATTCATCGAATAGATTGACCTTTGAATACACGGTCTCCTCCATTCGGGACAAAAATAGTGTACAGACCAATTCAACATTGACATTATTTCTGACTTGCCCCAATTCTTGGGCTTTTTTTAAAAGGGGGCATACAATATTCCATACAATGTCCTTTTTTACTTGGGCGTATATTTCATAAGCCTTGGGATAATATTTGTGGAGCCCGTGTAGAAAAGCGGGGTTGATTTCCTGAAAGGTGATCAACCCTTGCTTATATATAAATATTACCGTGGTAAGGGGTTGGTCCTCGTTGGGGTTTTCGAGCATGTAATTGTCCACATTGGCCCGAATGTTGTCCAAGTAATACCCAAGACTTTCCTTTACCAGCTTTTCTTTGCTGTTGAAATGTTTGTAGAGGGTTTTTTTGGAAATACCCAGATTTTTGGCCAGTTCATCCATGGAGAACCTTTTGCTTCCAAACTTGGTGAAGTTTTCAATGGCGTAGGCCAATATGTTGTTTTTATCCCCCAATACTATTGTTGTTTTTATCTCCAACCTCCGCCAAGGGCCCTGTACAGCTCCACAATGGCGCTAAGTTGGGCGTATTGTGTATCTACGTAATTGAGCTTGGAATTCAATGCATTTTGACGTGCGGTCAATACTTCCAAATAATTTGCGAGACCATTGTTCAAAAGCTCTTCGGAATAATCTTCGGCTGTTGAATAGGCTTCAAGTTCTTTGGAGCGGGCCTCCATTTTTTGGGTTTCCGCTTCATAAGTATAAAGGGCATCGCTCACTTCTCGTCCAGCCGTGAGCAATGCTTGTTTATAGCTCAACAATGCTTGTTCTTGTTTGGTCTTGGCCACTTCCACTTGGGTGCGCAACTGTCTTCCGTTAAAAAGGGGTTGTGTCAAAGAACCTACCAAAGTTGAAAAGAGTGAGCTTGCATCCAACCAATTATCAAACTCCAAACTCTGAAAACCTCCCGAAGCGGATAAACTCAAAGAGGGATAGAGACTACTTTTGGCCACATTGGTCAATTCAAATGCGTTAATAAGACTGTATTCTGCCTGCATCACATCGGGGCGATTGGCAAGCAACAAGTAAGGTACCCCGGTACTCAATTCCGTATCAATGGTTTGATCGTCCAGGTCACCACGCTCTATTTTTTGTGGTCCTTCACCCAATAACATACTAAAGGCGTTTTCCAAAAGTTTGATGTTGTTCTTAAGGTCAATTACAATAATTTCGGTGGTATGGACTTGTGCTTCGGTCTGTTTTACCGCAACTTCTGTCACCTGACCGGCATCCTTTAGGGCAATGGTGGTTTCCAGACTGTTTTTTCTGGCTTCCAAGGTTTGTTTGGCAACTTCCAATTGTTTATCCAAAGCCATTAATTGATAGTAGGTGCTGGCTATGTTGGCGACCAATTCCGTTTTTACGGCTTGATGCGCGGTAACGCTCTGCAGATAGGCCGCACCAAAAGCTCTTTTATTACTTCTGATCTTGCCCCAAACATCGGCTTCCCACGAGAGGGTGCCGGAGAGTTCGTACTGCTCCAGGGCACTTGTAAAAAAGCTTCCAAACTGACTGTTTCGCGAGTTTTTTGTCCGTGTGAAGCTGGCCGTTCCGGAAAGTGTCGGATAATACCCCGCTTTACCTTGTTTTACATACGCTTCGGCAGCCACTACGTTTTGAAGTGCAATTCGAATGTCAATATTATTCTTTAACCCTTCTTCAATATACGATTTCAACTGTTCATTATTGAACAAGTCTCTCCAAGACACATCTGCCATGGAAACACTGTCCTGCGGTAGATTGTCCGTTCTGTATAGATTCTCAGTTTCTACCTCTGGCCTAGTGTAGTTTTTTGCCACAAAACAAGACTGTAGCAATAACGGTACCGAGAGTAACAGGATAAATTTATATATGGATTGTATTTTCATTTTTTAAGCTTTGTAGTTAAGCATTGTTTACTTTGATGGATTCCGGTTTTCCTGACATGCGTTCTTGCAGCGCTTGGAACACTACAAAGAGCACAGGCACCGCAAAAACTCCCAAAATGGTTCCGACCAGCATTCCCCCAACAGCACTTACACCTATGGATTGGTTTCCTACGGCTCCGATTCCTGATGAAAGGGCCAATGGCAATAGACCAAATATGAAAGCGAAAGATGTCATCAAAATTGGGCGGAGCCTGGCACGTGCCCCATCTGCGGCAGCATCAAAAAGTGATAGTCCTGCCCGTCTACGTTGCAGGGCAAACTCCACGATCAAAATGGCGTTTTTGGCCAACAGACCGATTAACATGATCAGGGCAATCTGGAAATAGATATTGTTCTGCAAGCCTGCCAAGTTGATGAAAAGAATGGCTCCTGCTATACCAAAGGGCAGGGACAACAAAATGGAAAGCGGTAGTATATAACTTTCGTATTGTGCACTCAGCAAGAAGTAAACAAACACCAAACTCAATATAAATATGAGGATTGTCTGTGAACCGGCATTGCTTTCTTCCCTTGTAAGTCCAGAGTAATCGTAGGTGTAAGAAGTTGGCAATACTTGGGCGGCCACTTCTTCAATAGCGGTAATGGCATCACCGGTACTGTAGCCCGGATTGGGAACTCCTGTTATGCTTACCGAACTCAACAAGTTGAATCGTTGCACGACCTCGGGGCCATAAATTTTCTTTAGGTCCACAAATTGGCTTACAGCGACGGATTCGCCATTGGCATTCCTAACAAAAATATGGTTCAAGGAGTTCTCGTTGGCCCGATCTTCGGGTTTGGCCTGAATCATAACACGGTACTGCTTACCAAATTTGTTGAAATCGGTAGCATAAATACCTCCAAAATAACCTTGGAGCGAATTAAAAATATCGGTTGCTGTCAACCCGGCCATTTTCACTTTCTCCATATCAATGTCCAAATTGTACTGTGGAAAACCGGGGTCGAACTGTGAAATGGCATACTGGATTTCCGGCCTGGCATTGAGCGCTCCCAAAAATTGGTTTTTTACATCGTTGATGGAATTCCAATCTTCGCCCGTTTTGCTCTGAAGCTGTACCTCAAAACCGGAACTGGTACCAAAACCTTGAATACTCGGAGGCGTAAAGTAAATGATCTCGGCATCATTGAAACCTGCCGTAATTCCGTACAGCTTTTGCATGGTCGCATTAACGGACAAAGAATCTGCATCTCTTTCGCTCCAATCCTTCAGCTTCATGATAGAGAATGCATAAGACCCGGCACTTACTCGGTTCAATAAACTGAATCCGGCTACACTCATTCTAGCGTCGATCACGTCCATGGATTCGTAAATGGAATCCAACTTCATGATGGTTTCCTCTGTTTTTTCAATGGTTGTTCCCGGAGGCATGCTCACATTAACAAAAATCATCCCACGATCTTCATCTGGTACAAACCCAGAAGGAGTTGATTTGAACAGGAATATGGCGAGTGCACTAAAACCGAGTAAAAGAACAAGGGTTATCCATTTTCTTTTCACCAAAGTACCAATGGTATTGGTGTATTTATTTGTCATGGCCGTAAAACCAACATTAAAAGCCTTAAAAAAACGGTTCAAGAAATTGGATTTTTTACCTTTTTCTGGATTATGGGGCTTTAGGAACAATGCCGCCAAGGCAGGACTCAAGGTCAACGCATTAACGGCTGATATTAAAATAGCAACGGCAAGGGTAATACCAAACTGTTGGTAGAAAACACCTGAAGATCCTTTGATAAAGGAAACCGGGATGAATACCGCCGACATTACCAAGGTAATGGAGATAATGGCCCCAGAAATTTCGCTCATGGCATTTTTGGTTGCGGTTTTTGCAGAGTCGGCACCCTCTTCCAACTTGGCATGAACGGCTTCGACCACCACAATGGCATCATCCACTACAATACCAATAGCCAAGATCATAGCAAAAAGGGTAAGCATATTGATGGAGTATCCGAATAATTGTAGGAAGAAAAAGGTACCTACAATGGCCACGGGTACCGCAATGGCGGGGATAAGGGTGGATCTAAAATCCTGAAGGAACAGGAACACCACAATAAATACCAAGATAAATGCCTCGATCAATGTTTTTACAACGTGATCGATGGAGGCATCCAAGAAATCTTTGGAGTTAAAGGGGATTACATAATCCAACCCTTTTGGAAAATCTGCTTTGGATTCTTCCAAGATGGTTTCAATTTCGTCGATGATTTCCTTTGCATTGGATCCAGATGTTTGGTAAACCCCCACAGCAACACCGGGGTTTCCCATACCAGAGTTTTTTCTAACGTAGCTAAGTGCCCCCAACTCGATTTCGGCAACATCTTTTAAGCGAAGAAACCCTCCGTCTTCAGTAGTTTTTAAAATAATGTTTTCATATTCTTTTACCTCGGAGAGCCGTCCTTTGTATTTCATTACATATTCAAAAATACCATCAGCATTTTCACCAATTTTACCGGTTGCTGCTTCGGTATTCTGTTCCCTCAATGCCGCCTGGATATCGGCTGGCACCAAATTGTATGCAGCCATTTTATCAGGAGAAATCCATATCCGCATGGAATAATCTTTGGCCCCAAATACGTTAACGTTACCAACCCCTTTGATCCTTTGTAATTGCGGAACCAGGTTTATTTTGGCATAGTTCTCCACAAAAGTGGCATCGTAATCCTCATTTTCAGAGTAAATGGAGAAAAATAGCAACGCACTGTTTTGGGCCTTTTGGGTAGTTACCCCTGTGTTTATAACTTCTTGCGGCAACAAGCTGTTGGCCCTTGCAACTCGGTTTTGAACGTTTACCGCTGCAATGTCGGGGTCAACGCCAAGTTCAAAAAATACGCTGATGTTGGCCGCCCCATCGTTACTGGCGGATGAGGTCATGTAGGTCATGCCTTCCACACCATTGATTTGCTCTTCAAGTGGAATCACTACACTTTTTAGTACTGTTTCGGCATTGGCTCCAGTATAATTGGCGTTAACCTGAACGGTTGGCGGAGCAATCTCGGGATACTGTTCTACAGGTAAAGTACTAAGCCCCAGAATACCCAATATCATAATAATTACGGATATTACAGTGGAAAGTACAGGACGATCTATAAATTTTTGGAACATATATAATTTGTTCTATAAATGATTGATGGCAATTATTGTTTTACGGGCTTGATGGTTTGACCATCTTTTAGTTTGGATACCCCTTCGGTTACGATGGTGCTTCCTTCTTCCAAACCTTCGTTTACGATGAATTCTTTATCGGTTTGCGCGACAATGTTCAATGGTTTTGTATTTACCGAGTTGTCATCATTCAATATAAATACCATTTTGGTTCCTTGGAGGTCAACCGTGGCAAATTGAGGGATAACAAAAGTATTTTCGTAGGTAGACGGCACCTTTATGGTTCCCGTACTGCCAGAGCTCAACAATTGGTTGGGGTTGTCAAAATCCGCCCTAAGGGTTACACTTCCTGTGGTTGGGTTGATAATGTTGTTCACCATGGCAATTTTTCCTTTTTGTGGATAGGTCTCACCATTGACCATTACAAGTTCTACTTCCGGAGTATTTTCAGATGAAATAGGAGTTCCTTTATCTGCCATTTCACTCTTCATTTGTAACAATTGCTTCTCGGTCATGGAAAAGTAGGCACGAACGCTACTAATGTCTGATACCACGGTTAGTGGCTCCCCCATGGTGCTGCTAACCAAAGCGCCCACTTTATAGGGAATCCCACCAATGTATCCGTTTACGGGGCTCACTATATTGGAATAGCCGATGTTGGCGGCAATACTGTTGTAGTTGCTTTTTGCCTGTTCCAATTGAGCTTTGGCGGTTTCCAATTGCACCTCGCTAATAATGTTTTTCTCAACTAAGGGAACCAGCTTGTCCACTTCCACCTGTGCCACATTTACAGCCGCTTTTGCAGCTTCGGCATCTTGGGAAAGCGTTTGTGTTTCCAGTTTAAAGAGCAACTGCCCTTTTTTTACTTGTTGTCCTTCTTCTACATATATTTTTTGAACAAATCCAGCAACCTTTGGCCAGATTTCTACATTTTGTAGACCTTGAATATTGGTGGAATACGAATTATATATTGTAATATCCTGTTTTTTAAGCGTACTGACTTTGAACGAGGGTGCTTGAGGCGCAGTGGCTTGCTGTTGGTTTTTACCCCCACAGGACATTAACAAGAGCACACCTGTTGCTACTACTATTGATTTGATTGTTTTCATGAACAAACTAAGGTTGTTAGGGTTATTGTTGGGTTTATGACTGTTGGAGAGATTACTCATCTATAATGGATTCTAATTTTTTGATTGATTTTTTAAGGATTTTTTCGTTGTCGCTTACATAATCCAGATACACTTTGGTTCTTACTTGACCTTCTTCATATTTTTTAGGGCTATTTTTTTTATGATAGCCCAAAACCAAGGTGATTATACTTTTTTCGGTTTCCATACGACTCAAGTTTTCTTGAAGCTTGGAAAGAAAGAAGTTCTTTTTCTTAGCAGTGGTGAAATACCTTCTTCTATCACCGGGTTTGGTAAAATAGGTAACCAGGCCCATGTTTAATAAAAGGTTCAAAGAGGTAGAGGTAGAGCTTTTGCTTGCACCCCGTTTTTCCAAACAATCCTCAAAGGTGATTCCGTCCTCATCGGTTAAAATTAGTATTGCATATATCCGGGCGGCCAGGGGAGGTAAGTTGTGTTCCTTCTCTAAATGAAGCCCTAAAGTTTCTATTATTTCTTCCTTCGTTTTTTCCATAGATGGATTTTTGAAGGTGCAAAATTAATATTGGTTCGGAACAAACCGAACTAACAAAAACTAAATTTTTGTTAAAAGAAAGTGTTCGTTGACAAAACACCCATCAATCCTTAGCGAGAATCCCTTCCTTATCTATAATTGGAATTGTGGTAAGATGGTCTTCGGCAATAGTATGTTTAGGGAATAGGAACCTTTTTTCAAACAGTTTGTTTTCGGCAAAAAAGGTAACAAAGAATTCATTGTTGAGCGCCAGCACTTCTTCTTGCAGGAATTCAATTTTTTTAAAGGACTTGGGTTCAACAACCCCTATGCCATGTCGCATGGTAGAGGTTTTTTTATCCTCGTCAAAACCTTTGGAAACAACAATGGTCATTTCAATCACATCTGTTCTGTTATTGATCAGGTAGACATTCCAGTCTTTGGAAAGAAATTCATCGTTCCACTCGCGAATTACAGCAACATGAACATCCTTGGCTACGGGAATTTCAATATCCTTTTTCATAAAATGGTCTACAATGCGCTTTTGAATTGTTCCAAGAAGCGAACATCATTCTCGCTGAGGAGGCGAATGTCCGAAATTTGATGGAGCAACAACGCAATACGGTCTATTCCCATTCCAAAGGCAAATCCGGAATATACATCGGGGTCTATACCGCAATTTTTAAGTACATTGGGGTCTACCATACCGCATCCCATAATTTCCAGCCAGCCAGTTCCCTTGGTCATGCGGTAGTCCGTTTCGGTCTCTAGGCCCCAGTAAACATCAACTTCTGCGCTGGGCTCCGTAAATGGGAAATAAGAAGGGCGCAACCTAATTTTGGACTTGCCGAACATTTCCGATGTAAAATATTGCAAGGTTTGTTTTAAATCGGCAAAGGATACGTTCTTGTCCACATACAAGCCTTCCACCTGATGGAAAAAGCAATGGGAGCGAGCAGAAATCGCTTCGTTTCTATATACCCTTCCTGGAGAAATGGTCCTGATGGGCGGTTTATTGCTCTCCATATACCTTACCTGCACGGATGAGGTATGGGTACGCAAAAGGATATCCGGATCTGTTTGAATGAAAAAAGTATCCTGCATGTCTCTTGCAGGGTGGTATTCCGGAAGGTTTAGTGCCGTAAAGTTATGCCAGTCATCCTCAATTTCGGGACCTTCGGAAACATTGAACCCGATTCGGGAAAAAATATCAATGATCTGGTTCTTTACAATATTGATTGGGTGGCGGGAACCAATTTCAACAGGTTCCCCGGGACGTGTCAAATCCCCATATTTGCCAACAGTTTCTGTTTGGCTCTCCAAGGCTTCCTTAAGGGCATTGACCTTATCGGTAGCGGCATTTTTTAATTGATTGACAACCTTGCCAAAATCTTTCTTTTGCTCGTTGGGCACATTCTTAAATTCGGCAAAGAAACTGTTCAAAAGCCCTTTTTTTCCTAAATACTTAATTCGGAATGCTTCAATTTCTTCTATTGAGGTTGAAGTAAATTTTTCTACTTCGTCTATGTGTTCCTTTATGGTATCAATCATGATGGCTTACGCTATTGGCGGACAAATTTAGCAAATTGTCCTTGAATATATAGGCAATAAGAAAATGTACTGCAATTCCGCCCAAAAGATGCCACAGCCAATGGGTTCCCATCGGAAAGAAATTTTGATGCAGATCAATGCTTCTAAAGAAAATCGCAACTCCAAAAATTACAAAGGAAACAATCACAAAAACAATGTTCCTTCCTTTGGTCCTGACCAAATACCATGTTATGGGAACGAGTATGGTTACAGCCGTTATTACATATCCTAAAGAAATTCTCAATCCAGATGGAATGGGCAGCATCCGAAATAAAAAAGAAGCCCCGAGCAACACGACGACCCAGAACACCCTCTTCCACCTAGATTTAACCAGCTTAAAAATAAAGTGGATGACCAAAGCAGCACATAAGAGCATAATGGGCATCCAATCCAAACGCAACCAGAATTCGTGGCTCCGGGTGGCATGGTAGATGGTTCCACCAATATAACTGGCGCCAATTATGGGAAGCACACATGCTAAAAATTGATGTTGCTTTGGATTTTTATACACTTTTATGCCCCAATAAATAATCAGGAACAAAAAGATGAGATTGCTATAGGTGTTAAAGGGTTCAATGGGAAATCTACCCTCAACGGTTTCCAGATATATAGGTCCTGAATCTTGTGGGAACTCTTGAAGAAGCATCAAAAACGTATATTATTCTTGGTGGTTTAAGTTTTTATCAACCCAATCCAAACAGGATTTAAAGTTTTTGAAGATATGTTCTTTTGGAATAAGGTCCGGGATAATATCAATACGTTCCAACATATAACGGGGCTGGTCCAGAATATTGACCAAGAGCACAAGAATATCTTTTCGTTTTAAATCTTGCAACACATCTTCCATGGCATATAGGCCCGTTTGATCCATATACTGCATCCTGCCCATTCGTATTATTACTGTTGAAGCATCGTCGGGGATTTGCGAGGCCAGTTGTTGAAACTCGTTGGTAGATCCAAAAAACAAAGGTCCCTTTATGTGTTTTATAAAAACTTCATCTTTGATTTTTTGGGGAATATTTTTTTCATCGGACCACGCTTCTTCACGCAAGGCCCTCACATTGGAACGTTGTGCTGTCAGATCCCCAATTTTTTTCATAAACATTAAAGAGGCAATTACAAGGCCGATTCCAACAGCATATACCAAATTCCAAATGGATGACAATACCATTACTACCAACATGATGATAACTTCGGAACTGAGTTTTAAAGGCCCCAATTTTATGTCTTTGGGCAAGTGGGGAATGGCTTTTAGCCCTCTGTAATCCATCACGCCAATACCTACTGTTACCAAAATACCTGCCAATACTGCGGCGGGTATTTGTGATGCTACTGGCCCCAAGGCAAGTAAAATAACAAGTAATAGTAAGCCGGCAATCATACCGGATAGTCTTGTTTTACCCCCGGAGTTTATGTTTACCACAGTCCTGATAGTGGCACCAGCGCCAGGAATACCCCCAAAAATAGCTGCAATACTGTTTCCAATGCCTTGGCCTACCAACTCTTTGTTGGGTTTATGTTTGGTCTGGGTCATATTGTCCGCGACCACGGAAGTAAGCAGTGAGTCTATGGCACCAAGCAGTGCCAATGTAAGTGCAGTAAAAATATAGGGCGTGACAACATTAAGGTTGAAGGCTGTAAAAATTTCAAAATTGGGGATGGGTAGCCCACTTGGAATCTGTTCAATGGGCCTATAATCCAACCCAAATCCGAAAGCTGCACCAGAAACTACGATCAGGGCAACCAATGTGCTGGGGATGGTCGTTGTTATTCGTTTAAAACCGTAAATAATGATAATGGTTGCCAAGGCCAAGGCCAATTCCAGCCAATCAATGTCCTTGAGTGCCCTGGGCAGTACTTTAAATGTTCCCATTACCCCCGATGCATCTTTTGAAGCCAAGGTACCGGCTTCTTTTAACATATCGGAATGTGAAATTTTTTCGGCACGCTTAATGGTTTCCGTAAAGTTCTCTAAAACCAAAATACCCTCTCCGGCCTCTTCATGCAGTATATTTTCTAAAATAGCCTCTTCGGCCTGGGGCATAAATTGGTTGACGTAGGCTTCATCTTCTTCTGGATAGTATCCTACGGCCGGCAATATTTGGGTAACTAAAATGATGATTCCAATAGCGGTCATAAAACCTGAAACCACAGGATATGGAATGTATTTTATATATTTTCCTAAGCCCAATAGGCCCAAACCAACCTGCATAATCCCTGCCAATAGGAAAACAGTTAAAATAGCGGGAAGTGCCTTGTTGATATCCCCATCGTTAACGGCAATAATACCTGCAACAACAACCATGCTCACGGCTGTCATTGGAGCGGTTGGGCCCGAAATTTGTGTGTTGGTTCCACCGAAAAGAGCGGCAAAAAAACTAATGAAAATTGCCCCGTACAAACCGGCACTAGGGCCTAAACCAGAACTTACACCAAAGGCAAGCGCCAAAGGAAGGGCCACAATGCCCGCGGTAATTCCTCCAAACAAATCTCCTTTTAAGTGCTTAAACATGGTGTAGTGTTGTTTGCGTAGCTTTAATATAACAATATTATGAATAAAAAATGCCGGTGGAATAATCTACCGGCATTTTTTAAACGAATTTAATGTATGGTTATAGGAAAGTCACCCGACCATCTGAAATATCGTACATGGCACCGACTATGGCAATTTCTCCACTGTCTTCCATTTCTTTTAGAACATCACTTTGATTTCTAATGTTTTCCAAGGTCATTTCAACATTTTTGACCGAAACCGCATCCACAAACTCTAAGTTTTTAGAATTCCTTAAAGATTCATCTTTAGGTTCTTGGACAGCGGCCACAGCGGGTTCAATTTTGTTGATCAATGCCGTAAGGTTGCCCAAACGAGCATGGTCGCATGCTCCTTTTACGGCTCCGCAGGCAGTATGCCCCAAAACTACAATGGCTTTTGTTCCTGCCAATTTGCAGGCAAATTCCATACTCCCCAAAATATCCTCGTTAACAAAATTCCCTGCAATTCTTATGCTAAAAATGTCCCCCAACCCTTGGTCAAAAACAAGCTCGGCGGATACTCTTGAATCAATGCAGCTTAAAATGGTCGCAAACGGAAATTGACCGTCTTTTGTATCGTTGACCTGTTCCAGCAGGTTTCTGTTAGCTTTTAAGTTTTGTTGAAAACGCTGATTGCCCTCCTTCAAAAATTGAATGGCTTTTTCTGGTGTCATGGTTGACTGCGTTTCTTTTGTGTGTGCTTTCATGCTAAAATATTTTATGCCGATTTTTTCGGTCTTAGATTAAAAAATTCGATGTAACTATCCGGATTTTCAATTTCGCCTTTTTCCGAGATAATTTTTATGTCGATGTTCCTGTTCTTCGCTTTGTTTGAAAAGTCTTCTAGGATTTCCACGATATCATTATCAAGAAAACGTGTTTTTCTAACATCCAATTCAAGATAGGAATTTTCAGGAAGACTGTCGAGTTCCTTCAAAATGGCACCTTTGTTAAAAAAGGTAACCTCTTCCGCAAGGGTCATTTTAATTTTATGTGCTCCATTGCTCTTATCTTCAATATGAAGGAAGTGGGAATTTTGGTAGCTTTTAATAAGAACAACCACGATACCAACCCCAAGGCCTAAACTGATTCCGACCAAAAGGTCTGTAAAAACAATACCTACCACAGTTACTACAAAGGGGACAAATTGTTTCCAACCTGCTTGGTACATGGTTTTGAAAAGCGATGGCTTTGCGAGTTTAAAACCAACAATAAACAATATGGCGGCCAAAACAGATAGCGGGATCTTATTGAGCAAGGTAGGAATCAATATTACCGAACCGAGTAGAAAGAATCCGTGGATGATAGCAGAAGCCTTTGTTTTACCTCCGGATTGAATATTGGCCGAACTACGAACGATTACCTGTGTAACCGGAAGCCCTCCGACCAAACCAGAAAGCATGTTCCCCACTCCTTGTGCCCTAAGTTCGCGGTTGGTGGGCGTTGTTCTTTTTTCAGGATCTAATTTATCCGTTGCCTCTACACATAACAATGTTTCCAAACTGGCCACCAATGCAATGGTGAAACCCGTTATCCAAACTTCTGGGTTGGATATGGCGGAGAAATTGGGAAAACTAAAAAAGCCCAAGAACGAATCAAAGCTATCCGGTACCGGAACGCTTACCAAATGCTCCTGCGAGATTCCCCATGTGCCATTGCCCTGGGTCAATGAATAATACACGATTCCAATGACCACAGCGACCAAAGGTCCTTGTATAAGCTCAAAGATCTTGGATTTTTTCGTTAAAACCTGACCCCATAAAATAAGTATGGCCAAGGCAACAACAGCGATAAGGGTTGCCCCGGGACTAATAAAATTGATGGAGTTTATAATTTCGCTAAAGGTGTTTTCACCGTCTACTTGAAAGAAGGCCCAATCACCTTCCGGGTCGGCATCATACCCAAAAAAATGGGGAATTTGTTTTAGAATGATGATGATTCCAATACCCGTGAGCATACCTTTAATTACCGATGATGGAAAATAATAGGCAATAATACCAGCCTTTAGAAATCCGAAAATTAGCTGGATTATACCGCCCAATACTACGGCAACCAAAAAGTTTTGATACCCTCCCAAGGTACCGATTGCGGTTAGTACAATGGCTGCAAGTCCTGCTGCAGGGCCACTTACCCCTATTTGGGAACCACTTAGTGCACCTACAACGATTCCCCCAATAATACCTGCAATAAGCCCCGAAAACAAAGGGGCGCCACTGGCCAGGGCAATACCTAAACATAGCGGTAGCGCCACAAAAAAGACCACAATACTGGCAGGCAAGTCATTTTTTATATACTTGAACATAATAAACAAGATTAGTCCTCTACATCAGATAAAATTTGGCGGTAAAGGACAATTAAAATTTGATTTAAACGAGAATATGAATGTTAAACCAATTTTCGGGGAGGGGGGTCTAGTGTTTCGAGAGTGAACTCCAATACAGCGAATGCATAACCTGATGCATCATTGTTTTTTTCTTGATTTATGGATGGATCTGCTGAAATAAAACTTTTAGACATAAAATATTTTATGTCAAATGTTTTGCTGCTCGAAGTATCATGTGTATTGTTCTCTTCTTCGGAAGAACCAAGAATAAAGGCAATACTATATTCCCGACCCATAAGTGGGACAAAAGGGGAGGTCAACAAAATTGTGACCATCACTAAGGAAATAAACGGTATAGCCAGTGTTCGCATCATAATATATGATTGCGGCAAATTTAAGATAAGATAGGCACTTATTTGTTAATTATGTCTAAAAATCCTTTAACGACCTAATCTGGTCCCCCAACAACCATCCTGTTTGCCCATCGGCAATACGTATTCTTTTCCAATCGTCCAGTTCGTCCAAAATATTCACTTTGGTTCCTTCGTGAATGGTAAAGATAGTGCTGCTGTTGGTATTGGGTTCTGAACTAACATTGACTTCTTTCTCAAAAACTATGGCCGGGTCATCGTTTTTGTATTGTTGATAGCCAAGGTAGGCCATTAAAACAGAGACAGCGCACAAAGCAAGAGAGAGCATACTTGAAATAAATGCAGCCCTTTTTTGGTTGGCCGGCCTAAGAAAATAATAGGCCATATAGGCCACAACAAACAAAAAGACCAACCCAACGGCCAAATAAGCCCATTGATCATAGGAGAGAAAGCCCACAACTGATTTGTAGATTTTGGATATCCCCGTTGTAGGAACTTCCTCAATGGCATCCAGCCTCATATTTTGGGCAAACGCCAAATTATTTTGGATTTCACTATTAGGTGGGTCAAGAAGCAATGCTTTTTCGTAGTAATAAATACTGGGGCCAATGGAATTGAGTTTATAGTAGCAATTCCCCAAATTAAAGTACAGTGCGGCAGAATGCTCGCCATTTTCCAGAATTTGCTTGTAGTTTTCTATGGCAGCGGAGTATTCCCCATTGTTGTATAGTTCGGTGGCTTCATTAAACAGAGCCTCGTTTTGGGAAAATCCAAAAGAGAGTGAAAGCATACAAAATAAAAGGACTATCTTTTTCATGCTCATAACTGTTTGTCCAAATTAGAAATTACTTCACTTGCTTTTTCATAATCTTGTTGCATCTGCACATTGGAAAACGGGCTATATCGTGCCATTTCACAGCTGGTCAATAAGGCTATAAAGCCATCAACATCCTTTTGGTCAACATTTTTTTCCGAAAGAATGCTTGTAATTTTATCCTTGCTGAATTCGGATGTCTCTATATGTAATTTGGCCTTTAAATAATTGTGCAGGCCTTTTTCCAGAGCCACATAAAAGGCTTCTTTGTTCCCGAGCTCCTTTTTAGCGGTTGAAAGATATTTTCTGGCCAGCTTGTTGGCTTTCTTTATTTTGTTCCCCACCACATCACTGGCAATGGCCTCTCTCTTCTTAAATGTGAAAATGGCTATTGGAATCAACAATAACGGGGCAAGCAAAAGAATAAAAAAGAGTCTTGAGCCAAAAAAGCGATCAATACCAATAGGGCTCAGGTTAGGGTTTATGTTGATAAAGTGAAACTGCTCCCCGGTAGGCACAACCAATTGCTTGTTGGCAGAAGGGCTTGTTATATTGGCCGAGCCACTTGTAGGCCCTTCGATTACCTCAATATTGATTTCTTCTGAATTAATGGTTTTATAGTTTCCGGTACTTGGGTTAAAATAGCTGAAAGAAATACTTGGAATGGGGTATTTTCCCCTAAATGAAGGAACAATGGTATAATTATTCGCTACTTTTCCCTCCATACCGGTACTGTAGGTATTGATAGATTCCTCGTATTCGGGATCATATACTTCCAAGGAACTTGGCAATTCTGGCTCTGGAAGTTGGAACAATTTCAAGTTCCCTTTTCCAGTAACTTCAACTTTGGCCTGAAGCGACTCCGAGGCATTCAATTGGGTTTTGCTGGTGGTCACGGAAAAATCAAAATCACCAACAGCTCCACTGAAACCGGCCGGTTTTCCAGCTTCTGGCAATGGTTTTACGTTGATGGTTCTGCTACCTGCAGAAACGGTTTTACTTGTTGAGGTATAAATTCGGCCACCAAAAAAGTCTCTTCGGTTGGTGGGCACATCAACAAAAATCTCGAGAGAAAGTGGCTCAATGTCCAACTGTCCTGATTTTTGGGGGTAAAGTACCACTCGTTTTAAAACTACATATCTATAGGGTTTACCTTGGTAAGTACCGTTTTGCGCGGTGTGCTTGGTAACCGGAATGTCTTGGCTCCAAAAATTATTATAGGTAGGATTGTCCAACGGACGGTAATTTGTAACACTTATGTTTGGACTTACATAGAGCTTATAGACTACGGTAACAGCTTCATTTAAATACGGATTCCCTTTTGATACTTCTGCAACTAAATGAAGGCTTTCGTCGGCCACATCGTCCACGGTCTTCTGTGCATTAGGCTTGTCCACTGCCGCTGTAACCTCTACTTGCTTGGGGGTTGTCTTGTATGTTTGGCCATCAATCTCTATGGTGGCCTGATTTATGGTGAAACTCCCCCTCGCCGTGGGCTTTAAAATGTAAGAATAGGTCTTGGAAAAACTGCGTTTGCCATTTACCCAAGAAGAACTAATGGACTGCGAAGGGCCCATTACCACATTAAAACCATTAAATTGAGGCGGCTTAAAGTTGTCGCCATCCTTGTTCATGGTAAAATCTACCCGAAGACGTTCGTTTAGCCCCAATTCCTCTTTGCTCAAGTTCATGGTAAACGAAATCTCTTCCGCATCGTCTTGGGCATGTGAATGTATGCCCGTAAAGAGTAACATTCCCAGAATAAACAATATGTTGCCCTTCAACACTTTCATTACCAGTCTTTCTCGTTTTTAATTTTTTTGCCCCGAACTTTTCGGGCCTCCATTTTCTCCTGCACTTTTTTCTCTTCGTTCTGCATGGCCTCTAGCAAATTCTGAATCTGTTGTTCAGACAATTGATTGGGTCTAGGTTGCTGCTTTTTATCTTCGGGCTGGTCCCCTTCATTGGGTTTTTTCTCTTGCTCTTTTTTCTTGTCCCCATCGCCTTTTTGATTTTCCTTAGGCTTATCCTCTCCATTTTCACCTTGATCGCCTTTGTCCTTGTTTTCGTCTTCTTTTTGCTCGCCTTCGTCTTTCTTCTCGTTGTCCCCGCCTTCGTTCTTCTGGTCTTGGTTTTTATCCTTGTCTTCGTTTTCCTGATCTTTCTTGTCTTCGTTGTCCTTGTTTTGGTCGTTCTTTTGCTCGTCCTGTTGTTTTTCTAGCATCTTTTTGGCCAGAGCAAGGTTATAGCGAGTCTCGTCGTCGTTAGGATTTTTTCTTAAGGCTTGTTTGTAGGCCTCAACGGCTTGCTTGTAGTCTTTTTGCTTCATGAACACGTTGCCCATGTTGTGAAAGGCCTTATGTTTTTCTCCTTTATTCTCGGCAACTTCTCCTGCCTGTTTGTACCTTCCAAAAGCTTCTCCATAACTTTCCCTGTTATAGTAGGCGTTCCCTAAATTAAATCGGGCGGCGGCATTTTTGTTGCTTTTGGAAATGGCCCTTCTGTAATCGGCCTCTGCCGTAACAAAATCGTTGGCGGTAAGTTCTTCGTTGGCCTCATAGGTAAGATTGGTAGAGGCTTGCAATGCTTTTTCCGCTTCTTTGTTCGCTTTTTCGGTCATGTCGTCCTGTGCTTGGACCATCCCAAAACATAGCAATAGTCCAACCATCAACTTAATCTTGCTCATCATCATGTTCATTAAAAAGATTCAGTTTTTTCAACCACTGTGTTTTTCTGTCCAAAACGAAGATGTCCAAAAATAGAAATAAAAAGCCAGCGGCCAGGAACCATTGAAATTGGTCCTTGTACTCTGCAAATTGTTTGGCTTCAAACTCTGTTTTGTCCATCCGGTTCAGTTCCTCTTTGATGAACTCCACGGCATTTTCCGTATTGGAGCCATCAATATAATTGCCATTGCCCCTATCGGCAATCTCGGTTAATATGTTTTCGTTCAATTTTGTGATGACAACCTCGCCTTGGTTGTCCTTTTTCAAACTTTCTACAATGCCGTTCTTTTTGATGGGAATCGGAGCTCCTTTGGCTTTGCCCACTCCAATGGTATAAACACGGATTCCGTTCTGTGTAGCTTTTTCAACTGCATCGATAGTGGAATTTTCGGAGTGGTCTTCCCCATCAGAAACAATAAAAAGCACTCTGTTGGTCTGTTGGGAATCATCGTAATAGGTACTTGCTAGATCTATGGCTGCATTGATAGCTGTACCTTGTGATGAGAGCATATCGGTGTTCATGCTCTGCAAGAACATTTTTGCCGCACCGTAGTCCGTAGTGATTGGCAATTGTGGGTATGCCTGTCCTGCGTAGGCAATGATACCGATTCGGTCGCTGGCCAATTGGTTGATGATTTCCGAAACAATACGTTTGGCTTTTTCCAAACGGTTGGGGGCAATGTCCTCTGCCAACATACTTTTGGAAACATCAATGGCAAAAACGATGTCCACACCTTCACGTTTTACGGTTTCCAGCTTTGTACCGATTTTTGGATTGACCAACCCCAATACCAAAAACGTAAGCCCTCCCAATAAAAATATCAGTTTAAGGGTTGACTTAAAGTTGGATTTATTGGGTGCCAGACGCTTCAATAGGTTTGAGTCTGCAAAACGTTTTTGTGTCTTTCTCTTCCAGATTTGAAGAAAAAAGAACGTCAGGACCATTACTGGAATAATGGCCAAGAGGTAGAAATATATTTTTTCGTCAAACTGAATCATTCGCTAAATAAAACTTTTAAAGATGGAATTTCGCAATCCCCATTCCAACAACAATAAAATTCCGGCCAAGAAAATCAGCGGCCTAAATTTTTCCTCGTATTTGTAATACTTGAATTCCTCTATTTCTGTTTTTTCCAACTTGTTGATCTCATCGTAAATTTCCTCCAAAGATTCATTGTCGGTGGCACGGAAATATTTTCCTCCAGTTACCTCTGCGATTTCTTTGAGTAATTCTTCATCAATCTCCACTTGTCGCATTCCGTATCTATAGGAGCCATCTCTATTGTAGCCGATGGGGGACAAGGCATTTCCGTTGGTTCCGAGACCAATGGTGTATGTCTTGATTCCAAACTCAACGGCAAGGTCGGCTGCGGTTCTAGGTTCAATAAAGCCAGAATTATTGACACCGTCCGTTAAAAGAATGATAACTTTACTTATGGCCTTGCTTTCTTTTAGTCGGTTTACCGATGTGGCCAAGCCCATTCCGATTGCGGTTCCATCTTCCAATACGCCATAGGTGATTTCTTCGAGGGCATTCAAAACAATAGCCTTATCGCTGGTAATTGGGGTTTTGGTATAGCTTTCGCCCGCATAGCTCACCAAACCGATACGGTCGTTCGGGCGACCTTCGATAAAATCGGCGGCTACTTCTTTCAATGCGGTCAATCGGTTCGGCTTTAGATCGCGGGCCAACATACTGGAAGACACATCAATGGCCATTACAATATCGATTCCCTTTGTTGTTTTTGTCCGTGTTGAAATATCCTCGGTCTGAGGTCTGGCCAATGCCGTTATTATGGCAGCCAAAGCCAACAATCTAATGGCAAACAGTACAGGTTTTAATTTTGATGCCCAACTCTTGACCGTGAACCCTTTGATGCTGGAAATGCGCAGGGAAGCCATTTCATTTTTCCGTTTGAAAACATACCATAGCAAAGCCAATGGCAGCAAAAGGAGCAGCCAGAAAAATTCAGGGTTTGCAAATTCTATATTCTCAAACATTTACACTTGTGTTTTTACGTCTAAACTGTTCAAAATTCGATCTACGATCTGTTCCGCATACTCATCGTCCTCTTCCCAAGTGATCACAACTTGTTGGATGAAACCTTTACCTCCAAAAGTTAGAATATTGTACTTGGCCCTTTTGGAGTCTCCGTTGGGTCGTTCCAACGTACCCGTGCCATAGGTTTTCATGCCCTTTACACCGGATTGTGTCACAAATTCTTCTTGTTTGGTTATGATATTCTTTAGTCCCAATTGTTCAAAATTGGTCAGGGTGGAACCGATTACCGCATCAAATTGAGGTTCCTCTTTTTGTTCTTTAAATGTGATGGAGCTTGTGCTTACCGAAAAAATCCCCACATAGCTGCCGTAGGAAAATGCTTGAAGCTCTTTGATGAGTTCTTCGGTTTCCTTTGGCAGTTTCAATTCTTGGCGCACCAAAACCTCTGGAGTTTCTATCTGAATGGGAGGAAAACCGTACGAACTGGCGACCCATTCACCCTCCAACATGTCCTTGGTCGGGTAACCAAAAACGGTATCCCTTACTTTTTTGGTGCCAAAATAAATGGTTGACCCTATTCCGCCCAAAACAATGATTCCTGCAAAAATGGCCGCGGCCCAGTAAATTCTTTTGCGCTGTTTTTTTCTGGCAAGTTCTTCCAAATATTCCTCATCCAACAACAAATCTTCTTCGGTTGGTTCCGGAAGGCCTTCGTGGGTTTTGGTAACAATTTCTTCGACCAATTTTCTATCCTGTTCGGCAACGGTAGTAGCAGGTTTGTTTTTGGCAAACTTTACCAAATCTGCCGTTTGTAATATTTTTTGAAATTGTTGGATGGTATCATCCTCTAACTTAAGTTCACCGGCATCGCGCAACATTTCCAGTTTGGTAATGAGTTCTGACGTGGTGCTTTCCATGGCAGTGACGTGCACATCTTCTTCCAAATAGGAGCGGACAATATCGGTAAGCTCGGAATAGTATTGCTTGTACTCATCTTGAATAAGGTACTTGGAATTCTCCAGTTTTTTCAGCTCCATCAATGCGCGGTCGTAGGGAGGGAGCAAAGCTACTTTTTCTTCCTCGGTCAATGGCTTTTTGCGCAAAAAGAACCAATAGATTAATCCTCCGACCACAATCAGCCCTAAAAGAATCCAAAGTGCAGTAAGCCACATATCGGCCGTGCTTCGCTCTACCTCAATCAAGGGCTTGATGTCGTACATTTTTTGCTTGGTGGTGTCCACCACTACGTCCGCGACTTTTACCTGAAAAGAATCCGTAAAAAAGGGCTGTTCGTTAATGGCGATTCGCTGTGGGGGAATGGTGTATGCGCCACTATCAAACTGGGTTAGGGAATATATTTTCTGAAGAATGACTTTGTCATCGTTTTTGAGGGTGTCGGCCATAATGGCCTCTACGGTTTCCAGCGGGGAAAAAGTTTGTCCTTCGGGAAAGAAAACCACATCGGTAGAATCCGTCTCAACCGTAATTTTGTATTGAATCTGTTCCCCAATTTTGATGGCCAAGGTGTCCACTTCGGCATCAACTTTGGGTCCTGTTTGCGAAAAACCAACCGTGGACATCAGCAATAGAAACAACATGGCCCCCCAAACTGATTGGGGCCTTGTTTTGCTTCTTATTTTATGTAGACCGTTCATTTGCATTATCCTCTTCGTTTAAAATACCCCAATAGCTTTTTTACGTAGCTTTCGTCTGCCCGGCAATTGATGACCCCGCAGCCTGATTTGTTAAAGGAATTGGTGAAATAGGCCACTTTGTCTTTGTAGTGTTGTCCATAAGCCAACCGAACCTGTTTGGATTGGGTGTTCACTAATTGAATCTCGCCCGTTTCGGCATCTTGCATTTGTACCATTCCCAAATTTGGGATGGTTTCTTCACGCTCATCATAAACTCTAATACCTGTAACATCGTGTTTGTTGCCTACAATCCGAAGTGTATTGTCGTAGTCGTCGGCGATAAAATCCGAAAGCACAAAAACAATGGCTTTTTTCTTCATCACGTTGGTCAGGAACTTCAACGCCTCTGCAAGATTGGTTTCACTACTTTTTGGATGGAACTCCAACAATTCCCTAATAATTCGAAGTACGTGGCTTTTCCCTTTTTTAGGGGGGATAAAAAGTTCCACTTCATCGGAAAACAAAATCACACCTACTTTATCATTGTTCTGAAGCGCGGAAAAGGCAAGCGTAGCTGAGATTTCGGTAATGATTTCTTTTTTGAACTGATTGGAAGTACCAAAAAGTTCCGAGCCGCTTACATCCACCATCAGCATCATGGTAAGTTCGCGCTCTTCTTCAAAGACCTTCACGTAGGGCTCGTTGTAGCGAGCGGTCACGTTCCAGTCAATGCTTCGCACATCATCACCAAACTGATATTGGCGCACCTCGCTGAACGTCATCCCCCGACCCTTGAACGTAGAATGGTATTCCCCACCAAAAATATGGTCGGAAAGACGTCGGGTCTTAATTTCAATTTTACGTACTTTTTTTAGTAGTTCCTTTGTATCCATTTGGTTCAAAAAAATAGGTTTTCGGGTTGGTTAAAAGTATTGCTACTTATTTCCGATAAACATTGAACCGCTAAGGCACTTCTACCTCGTTTACAATCTTGTTGATGATTTCTTCGGAAGTAATATTTTCTGCCTCGGCCTCGTAAGTGATTCCGATTCTGTGACGGAGTACATCGTGCACTACGGCCCTGACATCTTCGGGAACCACATAACCTCTTCGCTTAATGAACGCGTAGCATTTGGACGCTTTCGCCAAGTTGATGCTACCTCTTGGAGAAGCACCAAAACTGATAAGCGGTTTCAGGCTTTCCAAGTTATATTTTTCTGGGTATCGCGTAGCAAAGATGAGGTCGAGGATATATTTCTCGATTTTTTCGTCCATATAAACCTCGCCAACAGCTTCTTGGGCCCTTAGAATTTGCTCCAAAGAAACTACGGGGTTAACGGCCTCGGTTGCACCTTTTAGGTTTTGACGGATGATCAGTTGTTCCTCGTTCAACTTTGGATAGTCGATTACGGTTTTCAACATAAAACGGTCCACTTGGGCTTCAGGGAGTGGGTAAGTACCTTCTTGCTCTACAGGGTTTTGGGTGGCCATCACCAAAAATGGCTTGTCCAAAACAAAGGTCTCGTCACCAATGGTCACCTGTTTTTCCTGCATGGCCTCCAAAAGTGCGGATTGTACTTTTGCTGGTGCCCTGTTAATCTCATCCGCAAGGACAAAGTTGGCAAAGATGGGTCCTTTTTTAATGGAGAAATCGTTCTCTTTGATATTGTAGATCAGTGTACCGATAACGTCGGCAGGCAATAAATCGGGTGTAAACTGAATTCTGCTGAAACTTCCTTTTACGGCTTTTGCCAATGTGTTGATGGCCAATGTCTTTGCCAATCCAGGAACACCTTCAAGTAGAATATGTCCTTTTCCTAGGAGACCGATCAACAGGCGTTCCACCATGTGGTTTTGCCCTACTATCGCTTTGTTCATTTCAACCCTTAAAAGGTCAATAAAAGCGCTTTCTTGGGCAATTTTCTCATTCACAGCACTAATATCAATAGTAGTGTTTTCTTCCATTATATACTTTTATTGTTTGGTGTTAATGTCGGGGTTTTTGCTAAGGTGTGCAAAATGAAAATTTATTTAAAACCTAGCTGTTAATTAATGGTTAAAAAAAACGCTAAACCCCTAGTTTTATGAAGGATTTAAGGGTTTAATTTTATACTTTAAGCGCATGTGGAACAGACAACGAAAATTTCCCACATTATATCGGAATGCATGATGAAGGGAAGTTTTCGGAAAAAACTTTCAAATTAAAGAGTAAGTTGGCCGCCGAGGCCATAAACATAGAATTGGAGCTTCAGGATTGGTTCACGCTTTTGGTAGCGGGCCAAGGCCACGGTGTTCCGTAGAATATATTTAAAATGTCAAAAACAGCATTAATAACAGGAGCAACAAGCGGAATAGGAAAAGCTACCGCTGAACTTTTTGCAAAGCAAGGAATCAATTTAATCCTTTGTGGGCGAAGGCAGGAGCGTTTGGAACAACTCCAAAATGAACTTGGAAGGGACACGGCCATTTTCACGCTTAACTTTGATGTTAGAAATCGAGAGGACGTTTTCTCGGCCATTGAAAGTTTGCCCAAGGAGTTTTCAGAAATAGACATTTTGGTCAACAATGCGGGGAACGCACACGGTTTGGACCCAATTGACAAAGGCAGCACAGATGATTGGGATGCCATGTTGGACATCAACGTAAAAGGATTGCTCTATATGTCCAAGGCCATCATCCCGAAAATGGTGGAACGCAAATCTGGGCATATCATCAACATTGGTTCCACAGCGGGCAAAGAAGTTTATCCCAACGGAAATGTGTACTGTGCAAGTAAACATGCCGTAGATGCCATTAACCAAGGTATGCGGATAGATTTGAATGCCTATGGCATTCGAGTGGGGGCCGTTAATCCAGGCTTGGTGGAAACAGAATTCAGCGATGTTCGCTTTAAGGGAGATAGTGATAAGGCATCAAAGGTGTACAAAGGCTTTCAACCCTTAAAACCAGAGGATATTGCTGATATTATCCTGTTTGTGGTAACTCGACCCT
Organism: Allomuricauda sp. TY007; assembly: GCF_010468565.1. Taxonomy (GTDB): domain Bacteria; phylum Bacteroidota; class Bacteroidia; order Flavobacteriales; family Flavobacteriaceae; genus Flagellimonas. Next base: position 288,408 of record NZ_WUEG01000003.1, on the reverse strand, counting down.
ACCACGTGAACATTGCCGACCTTGTAGTAATGCCCACCGCACAGGCCAGCAGCACAATTGTCAATAAAAAGGATTTATAATTGATGGGCAGGGATTGAAATGAAAAAATGTAAAATTAATGATGGTAAAATGTAAAAACCGTCAGTTCGAGTTTTTTCAGAATGAAAAAGTATCGAGAACAAGATTTGTACGATTAAAAATTCTATTCTCGATACATTTTTTTGAACTTGGGTTCAAAAAACCACTCGAAATGACGAATTTTTCATTCGCTTTTCAAATTCCGAAACTTTGAACTATGATCAATAAACGCCTACTCGTAAAAAACTTATTGGCCCACAACGACGAGAATAGTTTTTACGACAAAAAGCGTTTTATATCCATTGGGGAAAAGGAGGGCAAGGCCAAATTTTTAAAACATGTCTGCGCCTTGGCCAACAGCAACCCTAAAAACAATTCCTTTATCGTTATTGGGGTGGAGGATGAGGACAACAAAATTGTTGGCGTTGATTTTTTTGACGACAGCAAAATCCAGAATCTTGTAAATGCCTATTTGGACAACCCACCCCTGATTTCCTACGAAAACATTCCCTTTCCCCATTTGCCCGAAGGCAAGGTGGTTGGTCTCGTAACAATAAGGTCCAACGGAAAGGTCTGTGCCCTTCGCAAAAATATTTGGAAGTATTACGGGGGGGCTGTCTTTTTTAGGGAAGGCAGCATCAGCTTGCCCAAAGCTTTTGATATTGAACTAAAGGACATCAACTCCGATAAGGTGGCGACGATTGAACAGCATGCCCGGAATAACATAGAGTTGACACTGGATGCGGTCATAAAATTCTTCAACACTAGGCATCCCGACCTTACTAGCGACTACAAAGTCTTTAAAGAACAATTCGTGGTCTGTTGGGCAGGGAACAAGAAAAAAGTGAAAGGCAAAATCTATTATTCCAGAGTGGATATTGAACTCATTAACGAACAGGTGAAATTGTTTTATTCCGCTTTGGATGAAATCACTATTGATTATGATGACGATCACTTCAAAACCTTGGAGTATGTGCAATTGGGTTTGGGCTCTCAACAAAAATATTATCCTTTGGAAGAAGTAGTCATCACATTTTCGGACAATGGCAAGTACACCATCAACAGTAAATTAATATTTGAACCACCTCAATTTGATAAAAAAACACTTTATCATGTGTACAATGCCAACAATGCATTGCTCAAAAAACTCGAAAACCATATTCCCTTGACCGATGCGGAGCATACGGATATGACTCACCTCCCAGCAACGTATCTTATTTGCTATCTGAACGGTTTTGAGGAGGCCAAGGATAAAATGGACGGTTCAAGGGAGTTGTTAAAAACTTACGATAGCAGTATTTATCAATCCTTAAAGGAATCCCAGCGAATTCTAAGGAAAGTAAGGTACGCTTAGTCGCTTGGTTCATCTATTTTTCGAGTTGCTCTTTTGTGGGCAAAGCAACAATGGCTCCATAATTAGTAGTGGTAATGGCCCCAGCCTTGTTCGCCAAGGCGACCATGTTTTCCACTAAAGAAAAATCCTCGAAAACAGGTCCAAAATTGCCCAAATCGGAAATTTGATACAATAAGCATCCTATAAATGCGTCGCCAGCACCAGTGGTATCTATGGGAGCTACTTTTACACTTGGAATTACTTTTTTGGTGCCGTTCATGCTCAGTAAGGTGCCATCTTTCCCCAAGGTAACGGTAATTATTTTCGTTCCAGCCTTATGCAAAGCATCACAGGCTTCATGTAAATCTTCTTTACCTGAAATAAGTTGTACTTCTTCTTGGCTAAACTTGCACAAATGTGATTTTTCCACAAAGGGCATGCACTTTTTTATAAAGGTTTCTTCGTCGTCTTTCCAAAGGTCAATCCTAAAATTGGGATCAAAACAGATAAACATTTCCTTGGTAAGGCCATCAAAAAGATATTTGGCATACGTTTTTTCCAAAGATCCGCCCAAAAGAGCGGTCGCGGCTCCCAAGTGAAGAATATTTCCGGGAAGGTTCTTTCTTAGGTCGGGATTATATTTCAATTCCTTGTCGGCGCCCCTGCTAAAAACAAAATCGCGCTCCCCATCTTCCGAAAGCGATACAAAGGCCAGCGTGGTAAAAGTATCCGATAATTGGGCCAACGAAACGTCTACGCCAACCTCTTTCAGGGTTTCCAACAAAAATTTCCCAAACGGGTCGTCCCCGACGCACCCAATAAAAATTCCGTTCCCTCCTAATTTGGATATGGCGCAGGCCACATTGGCAGGAGCCCCCCCTGCTTTTTTTGTAAACTCGTTTGCTTTGGAAAGGTCACTTCCTTGCCGTTCGGCAACAAAATCAATCAACACTTCACCAATGCAGTATACTTTTTTCATATTGTTTCGGAATATTCTAAGGTACATAGAAAATTATACCATGTCCAAAAAACAGCTAGGTTAATTTGAAATGTAGGTTAAATGCTTGATAAAGCCAGCATGATTTTTCATTGGCCAAGCATTTGTGCGTAATTTTGTCAAAAACTTTTCTATGCGAACACTTGTTGTGGGCGACATCCATTCTGGGGTGCGGGCGTTGAAGCAATTAATGGGCAAGGCCAATGTCACCTCCAAAGATCATATCATATTTTTGGGCGATTATGTAGATGGGTGGAGCACCGCAGTGGAAACCGTGAATTTTTTGATCCAGCTCAAAAGTGAATATAACTGTACTTTTATTCGCGGAAATCACGATGAACTCTGTAGGGCTTGGTTGGTAGATCAAAAAGAAAACCCACAATGGTTGGCACACGGCGGCATTGCAACCAGGGACTCTTATTTAAATGCAGGTAGGGATATATGGGAATTACATTTGAAGTTTTATAACGAACTGCAAAATTACTATCTCGCAGATGACAACCGCTTGTACTTGCACGCAGGCTACACAAACCTTAAGGGGGTGGATTACGAATATTTTGAACAATCTTTTTACTGGGACAGGACATTATGGGAACTGGTAACCGCACTTGACCCTGATTTGGAACCTACAAGTCCCAAGTTTCCAAAACGGCTCACCCACTACAAAGAAGTATATATTGGCCACACCCCTTTGTCCAAGAACGAGTTTGTAGAACCGCAGAACAAAGCCAATGTTTGGAACGTGGATACAGGGGCTGCATTTAAGGGCGGATTGACCATGTTGAATGTGGAAACCAAGGAATATTGGCAAAGTGACCCGGTACACACATTTTATCCTGGCGAAAGAGGAAGAAATTAGCGCAGTTTTCATTATTTTATATAGACCTTTGTAAAAAAACCCCGTACTATGTCGATTAAGAATGTAAGATTGGAAGTAATGCAGGCGATTGAACCCAAAGTTGAAGGGTTTATTGATGAATTTCTTATTCCAACAGAAAAAATATGGCAGCCCACAGATTTTCTGCCAAATTCCCAAAGCGATAAATTTTTTGATGAAGTAGAAAAGATTCGCGGAGAGGCGAAGGAATTGGGATACGATTTTTGGGTGACCCTTGTGGCCGATACCATTACGGAAGAAGCACTCCCCACGTATGAATCCTGGTTGATGGATGTGGAAGGTATTGATCAGCACAATGGCAAGGACAATGGATGGAGCAAATGGGTGCGTGCATGGACAGCCGAGGAAAATCGCCATGGAGATGTTTTGAACAAATATTTGTACCTCTCTGGCCGTGTAAACATGCGTGAAATTGAGATAACTACCCAACATTTGATTTCTGATGGGTTTGATATTGGAACGGACAGGGATCCCTACAAGAATTTTGTATACACCACTTTCCAAGAATTGGCCACCAATATTTCGCACAAAAGAGTGGGAAAAATGGCCAGAAAGAAAGGCAATGTACTGCTAGCAAAAATGTGCACCATAATTGCAGGTGATGAAATGAGGCACCATTTGGCTTATCGCGAATTTGTAAAGACAATTATGGGGCAGGACCCCGATGGAATGGTCTTGGCCTTTGCAGATATGATGAAGAAAAAAATTGTGATGCCGGCCCATTTTCTTAGGGAATCGGGCGGAAGTATAGGAGAGGCATTCGAACAGTTTTCCAATTGTGCCCAACGGTTGGGGGTGTATACCTCACAAGACTATATTGATATTTTGAAAAAACTGAACGATTACTGGGATATAGGAAACCTTCGCGGACTTTCTGATCAGGCAGAAAAGGCCAGGGATTATCTGATGAAACTCCCCGAAAGGCTACAACGTATATCCGAACGTATGAAATTTCCGCAAGAGCAGCATACCTTTAAATGGGTAGAGGCCAACGGAATGTTGTAGGAACCGAGTTAAGTCTGGTTAAGTCTGGCCGATTACGTTAATATTTGCCGGCACGGTGTTTTTCCTGCCACTCGAACAACTGTTCCCAATGGCCTTCGTATGCCATTTTTGCCTGCATGGGCCATGAGGCGGGATCGTGGATGCGATAGCGCTTACCGCCAGAATCCAACACCTCTTGGCATTTGTCCGCAGAGGTTTCGGCCAAATCCTTCCATGTTTTGATGTCAAAATTGTGAAAAAGGGCTTCAATTTTTGGGCCGATGCCTTCAACAAGCTTTAAATCATTTTCCTTGATTTTTTTCCCAAAAGCTGTTTTTGCTCTATTTGCATCAAAGAAGAAAGCGTCCTTTTTTAAAGGACTTTTATCCACCTCAAAGTTTTGTTGCCTTGTTTTGGATATACCCAGTCTTTTTCTGCAAGTTTCCAGATCGGATTTTAACTTGGCGTTTTCAATTTCAAGGATATTGAGTTGAACTGAATTTTCGGCCGCTGATGGTGTGCTGGATTTCGCAAAAAAATAACCAAGAATGCCAGAAATGATTCCAGTTATGGCCAAAACAATCCAATACCACATTGTTGAACTTATCCAATCCATGATTTTACACAAAATAAACAGTAGAGACTGCTCATTTAAAATATTAAAAAAATCTTAAAATTCTAAATTAAACCACTCATAATTGAGGGATTTCTGAAAAATGGATGGTTTTGTAGGAAAAATCGAAGGCCAAAAACAAAACAAAAATTACCGATCATACATTTTTTATGACCACTTGTAAGATACCTTTTAGTTTTTTGATGAAATATTTAGAAATTTGAGAATCAATATTAGGTGAAGAACCCTGTTTCTCCCGACAAAGATACGGCATTGAAATAGGGTTTTAAAGTTAAGTTTGAGTTAGTTAAGTTGGTTTTAAAGACTGCCCATTTAGGTTAGATACTAAATGGGCGGCTTTTTATTTTTATAGGTCAAACTTGATGCCTTGTGCCAACGGTAATTCTGTGGTATAATTAATGGTGTTGGTCTGTCTTCTCATATAGATCTTCCAAGCATCCGAACCACTTTCCCTGCCACCACCGGTTTCTTTTTCGCCACCAAAGGCTCCACCGATTTCAGCTCCGGAAGTACCGATATTAACATTGGCAATACCACAATCCGATCCTTCTACGGAAAGAAAACGTTCCGCCTCCCGCAGATTGTTGGTCATAATTGCAGAGGATAGTCCTTGCCTAACACCATTCTGCATGTCCAAAGCATTTTGAAGGTCACCTTTATATTTCAAAATATATAAAACAGGACCAAAGGTTTCGTGCTGTACAATGTCGAAGTGGTTTTTGGCTTCGGCAATAGCGGGCTTTACGTAGCAACCGCTTTCGTAGCCCTCGCCTTCGAGCACGCCACCTTCTACCAAAATGTTTCCGCCCTCTTCCTTGACTTTTTCAAGGGCATTCAAATAATTTTTTACAGCATCCTTATCTATTAGCGGTCCAACGTGGTTGTTTTCATCCAAGGGATTTCCGATGCGTATTTGCTTGTAGGCATCTACAATGGCATTTTTCACCTTGTCATATACATCTTCATGGACAATCAATCTACGTGTAGAGGTGCAACGTTGTCCGCATGTACCCACTGCACCGAATACAGCACCTATTACGGTATTTTTTATGTTGGCGTCGGGGGTTACGATAATGGCGTTGTTGCCACCTAATTCTAACAGGGATTTTCCCAATCTTGCAGCAACGGCTTGGGCAACTATTTTACCCATTCTAATGGATCCGGTAGCCGAAATTAGGGGAACACGATCATCCTTGGTCATAAATTCACCTACGGTATAATCGCCGGTAATCAAACAAGAAATACCTTCTGGCACTCCGTTTTCGGTAAACACACGAGCCGCAATGTTTTGGCAAGCTACGGAGGTCATCGGAGTTTTTTCTGAGCCTTTCCAAATACAGGCATCACCACAAACCCAAGCCAAAGCCGTGTTCCAGGACCAAACGGCCACGGGGAAATTGAAGGCAGAAATAATCCCCACAACACCAAGTGGATGGTATTGTTCGTACATGCGGTGTCCGGGACGTTCGCTGTGCATGGTGAGTCCGTGCAATTGACGGGACAGGCCTACGGCAAAGTCACAGATATCTATCATTTCCTGTACCTCGCCCAAACCTTCTTGGTAGCTTTTCCCCATTTCGTAGGACACCAATTTGCCCAAAGGTTCTTTTAAACGGCGAAGCTCGTCGTTAAATTTGCGAACCACTTCACCACGTTGAGGGGCTGGCATGGTTCTCCAAGTTTTAAACCCCTTTTGGGCTGTAGTGATTACTTTTTCATAGTCCTCTTTGGTAGTGGTTTTCACTTTTCCGATAAGCACACCATCTACGGGTGAATAGGATTCGATGATATCTCCCTCGGAAAACCAATCTTTTCCTGTGGAAGTACCATTATTTATTTTGTTTAAGCCAAGTTCCTTTAAGGCTTCTTCAATTCCAAAATCAGTTGCTATTTTTGACATTTATAACTTTTTAGCGATGTATTGTTATATTATTACAATATTACAAATAATATAGAAGAGGATAAACGGTTTAGAGGAATTGATGGATCAAAAGAAGAAGAATTCCCACCAAGGCAGGAAGTGCTTGTACCAGAAATATTTTTTTTGATGCTGTTGCAGCTCCATAAATACCGGCAACTGCCACACACCCCAAAAAGAACATGGCCACATAAACTTGCCATACTGCATCTTGAATGATCAACGACCAAATAAGCCCTGCAGCCAAAAAACCATTGTAAAGGCCTTGGTTGGCTGCCAATGTTTTTGTGGGTTCAAACAGTTCTTCGGGAAAAGTACGGAATACCTTTTTTGCTTTTGTTGTCCAAGCAAACATTTCCAACCACAGAAAATAGATGTGGAGCAAAGCCACAATTCCGATAATGATTTTTGCTAAAAGGAGAATCATTCTTCTTTGGCTACAAAACGTTCATCAACGGGCATAACGGTTCCGCATTTATCACAGGTACGCAATTCTTCCGAACCATAGAAGTGCTTAAAATGTCCTAAGAAATCCTTTTCAATATCATTCAGTTTAAAATAGACCTCGTACAATTTGTGATTACAGTTGTCACAAAACCATAGTAGGCCATCTTCAGCATCGAGATCTGCGCGTTTGCGTTCCACAACCAAGCCAATGGAATTTTCTTGGCGGGCAGGTGAATGGGGCACTTTGGCAGGATGAAGGTACATATCGCCCGGCCCCAGTTTCATGGTTTTTTTCTGGCCATCTTCCTGAATGTGCACTTCTATATGGCCTTCAAGCTGATAAAAAAGCTCTTCGGTTTCGTTGTAATGGTAATCTTTTCTGGCGTTTGGTCCTGCAACAATCATCACAATATAATCGCCAGACGCTTTGTAAAGGTTTTTGTTCCCGACCGGGGGTTTTAGGGTTTCTCGGTTTTCCTCAATCCATTTATTAAGGTTGAAAGGTTCCTGTATTGCCATGTTCAAAGATTTTACGAAAGGTAAAAAAAACCTTGCTGGCAACATAGCAAATAACAAAAAAGACCCGCTGATCGGCGGGTCTCTTTCTTATATATTTTTGGTTGACTACTTCACTTTGATAAAGATTTGTGTGTAGTATGGTCTGCCATCTTTATCCAATTGAACACTTAAGGTTGAATGACTAAAATCTCCTTCCAACGCTTTTCTATGCGATTCGCTTTCTACCCAAGCCTTTAATGTTTTTTCGGCAGAGGTATAATATCTAGCTACATTTTCAGATACTTTTAGAGCATTGGTTTCATCGGCAATCTTAGTGGCCCGTGTCTCAAAATTATCATGACTTAGGCTGTTTTTGGAAATCATGTAATCGTTGTGCTCCTCTGCATATTTGTAAGCTGGTTCACTATCTGCCAAAGAACTCAATCCTATCGATGTTCGATGTTCGTTGATTAGGCCCAATAGTTCCTTTTCCATCTTGTTGGGATCAACAGTAACCTTTTGGTTTTCAAGATTGGTTTCGGAGTACATTTGTTCAAACTCTTCTGATGAAGAGTCGCTGCAACTGCCAAGCAACAATAAAAAGACCAGTACCAGCGTTGCGCTAGAAAATTTTTTCATTTTTCGGGGTATTTTTCAGGGAGTGTTCTAAATTCCCAGGTGTTCTCGTTGCTAAACTAAAGGAGACACCTCCCTTTTCCATGAAATTTCCATGTTAGGACAGATTATTACGTTGAAATACAGGAAGCTGCATTCAATAGTGTTTTTTTGATAAGGCCCGAATCCTTTTATCGGTAAAAATGTACCGTTTATATAACCTCTTCCTTTGCCTCGATTTGGTTTGAAGGATTATTTTCATCATCAAAAACGTAGGAAAAAACCAAGGCACCTATTTCTTTGATGGGCTCGTAGAAAACGGACTCTTCTTTGGTTTCCTCATTAATTAATCCGAGGGGGGAGGAAAGCTTTTCGAAGAAAATAAGAAATGCCCCAAGGATTACAGCGACTTTAAGGGTGCCAAAAATACCTCCGGCAATCTTGTTCAAAAGGCCCAGCATGGCAAAATCGGCAATCTTGGTCAGGAATTTCCCGGCCAAGTTCACTACAATGATGATGGCAAAAAAAGTAATCAGAAATGCGACAATTTTAAGGTATTGGTCGCTCCAATCAAACCGCTCGGCAAGGTAGTTGCCCGTAATGTGAGAAAAATGGATGGCACCGTAAATTCCCGCAATCAGGGCAATCAAAGAAGCCAGCTCAACAAAAAGACCGTTTTTTAAGCCTTTGTAAAGGCCCCAGACCAAAAGAATTCCGATGATAATATCCAAAAAGCTCATACACGGGTTTTAACAAATATAGAATATTGATTTGTACCTTTGGTACTCATTCCAGAAACACATGTCAAGAGACGAGCAATTAAAGGAACGATGGGAATATTTGGTGGAAAAATTGTCCGCACAATTTTCTGATGGCGACCCGCTGGAATTGGACGGAATTGTCTATTTGGTTGGCGTACAGGAACTGGGCAATTTTCATCGCAAATTTAAAAAGGACGAAAAAGTCAATTTGATGCATATTGCCATCTGTAGATTATTGGAGCCTTATGGCTATTACGATTTTGATTTTTTCGATGATGACGGATGGCCGCATTATAAAATTAAAGAGCAATTACCACCGCTCAAGGCCGGGGAACAGGCTGTTTTAATGAAAGAGGCCGTAGTCAATTATTTCTTGGAAAAAGAATACATCACATAAATGGAGCTTAAAAAACCGTACTATGCCGTAATCTTCACCAGCCTGAGGACCCCCGGGGACCAAGGTTACGCAAAAATGGCAGAAGAAATGGAAACCCTGGCCAAAACTCAACCTGGCTTTTTAGAAATGGAAAGTGCTCGGGATGGATTGGGCATTACGGTCAGCTATTGGGAAAGTTTGGAGGCAATCGCTAACTGGAAAGCCCAATTAGACCATAAAAAAGCCCAAAAGCAAGGAATCGGGCAGTGGTATTCTTGGTACAAGGTCAGGATTTGCAAGGTGGAACGCGAGTACGAATTCAATAAATAGACTCATGAGCGAGAACATTGCTTTTTCAAACGTAGATAGAAAGAACAACCTGCAAAAGATTACCAAGGATACTTACGACCTTGTGGTAATTGGAGGGGGAATCACCGGTGCGGGCATCGCCTTGGATGCATCTTCTCGCGGCATGAAGGTGCTTTTGCTCGAAAAAGGGGATTTTGCCTCGGGTACCAGCAGTAAATCCACCAAACTTATTCACGGTGGGCTACGTTATTTAAAACAGTTCGATTTTTGGTTGGTGAAAGAAGTAGGTTCCGAAAGGGCCATTGTACATAAACTGGCCCCACATTTGGTAATACCCGAAAAAATGTTGCTTCCGCTTATCGAAGGCGGTTCCTACGGAAAATGGTTGACTTCCATCGGCTTGAAAGTATACGATATTCTGGCCCAGGTTTCCGATGATGATAAACGGCAAATGCTGGAGAAAAAGGAGGCCATGAAACTAGAGCCCCTTTTGCCCAAGAAGATTTTGAACGGCGCAGGGTATTATGCCGAGTACCGTACCGATGACGCTAGACTTACCTTGGAAAACCTAAAAACCAGTCTTCAATTTGGTACAGAAATTTTCAACTACACCAAGGTCACCGATTTTATTTACGAGGATGAAAAAGTAGCAGGGGTAAAGTTTACGGATGAGGTGTTTGGTGATGAGTACAGCGTTACATCAAAATATGTGATTAATGCCGCGGGACCTTGGGTGGATGAACTCAGAAGTGTCAATCAATCCAAAAAAGGCAAGCGATTGCATTTGACCAAAGGGGTTCACTTGGTGTTTCCAAAGGAAAAACTTCCCGTGAAGCAATCCGTTTATTTTGATATCCCCGACGGGCGGATGATGTTCGCCATACCACGAGGGAAGGTAACCTACATTGGCACCACTGATACCAATTACAATTCTGATAAGGATCATGTAACTACCGAATTGGCCGATGCCATTTATCTGATATCCGCAGTAAATAATATGTTTCCGGACATTGAATTGGAGTTGGACGATATCATTTCGTCATGGGCCGGACTACGTCCTTTGATTCACGAAGAGGGGAAATCAGCATCCGAGCTATCACGAAAGGATGAAATTTTCACTTCCGATACAGGATTGGTAAGCATAGCGGGAGGCAAACTGACGGGATACCGCAAAATGGCGGAGCGTACCGTAAACCGTATTGCCAAAAAAATGGAGGAAGACCACGACGCCAAATTGGAGCATTGTACCACGGATAAGATTCCACTTTGTGGAAACGACTTTAAAAAGTTTAAGCACGTAAAAAAATATATCTCCAATTTACAAGAAAGGCTACAGAAAGATGGGTTTACCAAATATGATGCCTGGTACTTGGTAACCACTTATGGGAAGCAGACCGAATCCATTTTAGAACTCTATGCCCGCATTAAAGGAGATAATCCCAAGGAAAGGATGATCAGGGCCGAAGCCCAATTTGCCATTGCCCACGAAATGGCGTTGAACCCATTGGACTTTTTTATTAGAAGAACGGGCCGACTTTATTTTGATATCGATAGTGTCCGAAAACATAAAGCCTCAGTTTTCGAAGAATTCCAGAAAGCCTACAATTACTCCACGGAAGAAATGGAGGCTTTTTCAGTAGAGCTGGATGCTCAATTAAAGGAGCATTCCGATTTTTCGTTGGAGCGGGAGTAATCCAACCTGTCATCTATTTTTTCTTTGCCAAAATCTATCAATTCGAGTAAAATTCATCGGATTTTGTATCGAGAATCGGGTTTTGTCCATTTCCATTTCTCGACACGATTTTTCTTTTCAAAAAACCTCAGAATTGCCATTCCGTCAACTAAAAACCTTTGTCCGTCAACCCAAGAGGAGCATCCGTGGGTTTTGAGGATATTGAACGATAAATTTTATATAGCTTCGTCTCAACCCTATTTCCAAATGAAAAAACCATTAATATTTCTATTCCTACTACCGTTATATCTGGTTGCCCAAAATAATTCAAGGGAGAAAAATTTCTTTCTCAATTTGGGTGCTGAATTCAGGATTACACCCATTCACAAATCTGGAGATCAAGCAGTAGCCACAAACTTTATTAATCCTGACTTACAAAATTCTGGCCCAGTACTTAATATCGGATTGGATTATTTTTTCACTCAAAATTTTAGCGTAGGGTTTAAAAACTCTGTAAGATATGATTTGATAACGACCCATATCGATGAAACATCTTCAGAAACAGAGAGGGGACTAATGTTCGGTTATCATTTTGGTTTTAACTATCACTTTCAAATTTTTAAAAAAGGAGATTTGTTGGTCAATGCTGGGCTTAGCTTGCTCAATCGAAAGAGTGAATATGCTCGTACCGAACCTATTTTCAATGAAGAAGGAGATGTCGTAGGGTCAAAGACATCCATGGATAATTATAATTTTAGTGCAAACAAAATTTCCGTTGGTTATGGAAAAGGTAAATCCAAAATAATGATGGGTATTTACATATCTCGCAATACAAAGTATTTTGAAGGAAAGGCGACCTTTATGGTACCATTTATAAGTTACAGTATTGACATTGCCAAGTTTTGACCTTATAATTCAATCCAACTTCTCCGTCAATTTCTCAAAGACCTTTTTCGGGTTCTTGTTTTTATAAAGTATTTGATGGACTGCATTGATAATCGGCGTTTTGGACTTCTTTTGCAGTTTGTCCATAAGGTCGTGGGCACTTTTGGAAGCATAATAGCCCTCGGCCACCATGTTCATTTCCATCATAGCGCTTTTTACGGTGTAGCCCTTTCCGATCATATTGCCGAACATACGGTTCCTACTAAAAACGGAATAGCCTGTCACCAACAAATCGCCCAAATAGGCAGAAGCATTGATGTTACGCTTCATTTTGTACACACGGTCAATAAACCGCTTCATTTCTCGGATGGCATTGCTCATCAACACACTTTGGAAGTTGTCCCCATAGCCAAGTCCGTGAGCAACTCCAGCAGCAATGGCATAAATATTTTTCAGCATAGCTGCGTATTCCGTTCCTATGATATCATCAGAAATTTTAGTGCGGATATAGTCGCTTTTTAAATGTTTGGCAACCATTTTGGCCTTATCGGCATCGGCACAGGCAATGGTTAGGTACGATAGGCGCTCCAGAGCCACCTCTTCGGCATGGCAAGGTCCCGTGATCACACCTATGTTCTCAAAAGGAATTTCATATTTCTCATTAAAATGTTCCCCCACGATCCGTCCACTTTCGGGAACAATGCCCTTAATGGCCGAAAAAATAATTTTATCCTTTAAGGAAACCGTCAAATTTTGAAGCTCCCCTTCCAAAAAAGCAGATGGGATAGCAAAAATGAGCACATCAGATGCTTCAACAATCTCATTAATATCATGGCTCATAACAAGTTGGTCCACATCAAACTCCACAGAGCTCAAATAATTGGGATTGTGCCATTCCTTTTTAATATGACGAATAGCGGAATCGCTTCGCATATACCAGTTTACCTGATCCAAATTTTCGGTCAACATTTTTACGATAGCAGTTCCCCAGCTTCCACCTCCAAATACTCCAAACGTAAGTTTGTCTTTCATGCATCTAATTTATGGTGTAAAGCTAAAAAATAAAATCATCAGCCTGTTTTTATATGATTATCAAATAGTTAAAGAATTTGGCATAGTGCTTGGTCTATATAAAGAGAACTTTAAAACCTCGATTATGGAAAATAGAAAACTACTCTTTGGAATTTTATTCATAGGTCTTTTGGCCAGTTCTTGCTACACTGAGGTTATTGTAGAGGATGATCTTATAGAAGAACCGCCAGTCAATACCGCCTTGGTTTTGGAATCGCATGATCTTTGGTATGTGGATATCAACGAAACCCGTGGAAATGGAGAAGTTCCCTTTTTGCAACGTGCTTTCACCATTTCTTTTGATAGGGGAATCGTTTATGCCAACAACAACCTTTCTGGCTTGGGAAAAACGGGCAACGGATTGGGCATTGATGTGGGTGCGTACGCCACCTACAGCGGTCAGGTGGAAATAGACCACGATGTGGATGGTCTTTGGTTATTGGAAGTTATCGCCTTGGATTATAATACATTGGAAATCTACGACCCCCGTTCAGATACTTCCTATATTTTGGAAGGCTATCAAAGAAGCAATTTTGACTACGATATGGTATTCTATGATAACATCCACTACTTTTTGCAGGAATATCAAGTTTGGGAAAAGACCTATACCAGTGAATTAGGTGCCCTAAATGAGTTTGACGAGGAAAATTACTTGCAGTTTTTTGATGATGGAAATGGATATTTTAGATCTTCGATAGATGCTCAGGGCATACCATTGTCCAACCTACAATGGGATTATGAAGGTGATTATGAAGTGTATGATGTGGTTAACGATGCCTCATTGAAAACTTTAACACTCGATTATGCCTTCTTGGGCAATGATTATTTTGAGTTGTACGTTATTAACGATAGTACCATAGAGTTGTATCACGTATCCAGCGGAACGGTGTATGAATTTACAGGAAGAGGATACATTCAATATTTAAAATCGAGTGATGTAACGGGCAAAAAACGTTCAAAAACAAAAAATCCAAAAATGAACGTTACCCGTCAACGAAACAAGTAAGTAAGAGCAGTATTGTTCGACTTTACAAATAAGTTTTTTGGTTGGTTATTTAGTTAAGAACCGCCCCCAGTATTTAAACTTGGGGCGGTTCTTTTTTGAAGCGTGCAGTTATTTATTCCTTGGTTTTTCCCAAAAACACATTTACGTTCGGGTTTTGCGGGTTTCCACTTGCCCTTCGCATCAAAACAATTTGCCCTGTATGTTGAATGCAATCTGCAATCATACCATTGATCATGTTCCAATACGGAAATTCCGATGTCCTCTCCCCTTGCTTAAAAATTACTTTAAAATGCTCTATTTCTTCAGGGCTTTTGCCCAAAACCTTGTTGCTCGCAGCATTTAAGTTTTGCAGGGTGAGAGCGCGAAGCTCTTTGTAGGAGTATTTTGGAGGATTCTTGGGGTGCTCATACGGTTTTGCATCTGGTGCCAATAAAATATTTTTGGACATTATATAAATATGTTCCAAGGTTTCCATAACGGTACGCCCATCTTCCGAAGGTTTATAGTCAAGATTTTTTTGTGATAAGCCTTCCGTGGCCCAATAATATCGATATCCCAATCCATCAATCATTCGGGACACCACATTGCCCGAAGCATAATCTGGGGGATAGGCAGGGATTTCTTTGTAAGGTAGTTCCATGGCTTGTGCTTGAAGGTTTGAATAGGCCATCAAGATAAAGAGAATGGTGGCAAATTGATAGTGGAAACCATTTTTCATAATCAGTCTATTTTTTTAAACACAAGAAGGTTTTCTTTGGAACCATTGGATAGGTACAATCTGTTGTTTTCCACTTTGTGTTTGGTACTGCGCTGTAATGCCTTTAAAAACTCGGATTCCTTTTCCATATTCGGGCAGGCCATTCGGGTGGAGGCTACTTGGGTAAAGCGTAGCACATCTTTTTCGTAAAAAATACTGCCGGTCATCCGGTTACAGCCAGAAAAACCTGAAAATCTATTGTTGTTGATGTTGATTTCCATATTGGGAACATCGTTCCCGTTAAAATCCTTTTTGGATACGGGTGCTCCTTGCATTTCTTCCAAAACCCAAATATCGTGAAGCTTATAGTCCGTAATGTACGACCCACAGCCCTCCAGAACACGGGTTTCATCTCCGTCTGTACTTTTATAGGAAGCGGTTACGGTATAGGGAAAAACCTCTCCCGACATGGCATTGATGCATTCCTTGTTCGAAATAATAATGTCCATTTGGGTTGCCTCAGTTTTAATACGGAACATTTTAATATTGGCATCTTGTGCCTTAATTGCTTCTGATGGTGGTGTTACAATAGTATCCTCCATGGTCTGAAGCTCAATTTTGTCATCATAAATTTTGAGTCCCCAAAAAGGTTCGGTTCCAGTGGCTTTAAAATAGCTTCCATCAATTTTTATGGTGATGGGTTCCATTTGCCGTATTTGTTCTTTCACTTGAACCGTGTCCTTTGTTTCCATTTCTGATGACCCGGGTTCGGAAGTTTCTTGTTTTTTCTTTTCAATACAGTTGGAGAACAAAAACAATGCACAGATTGGAATGAGTATTTTTCTCATGGTTTAACTTTTTTGAAGCGCATCATGGGCACTTCGCCCATTAATAGGTTGAGTTTGCCGTCTTCAAAGGAGTAGCCATCTATTTTTTTCATCATTTCCAAGAATTGCCGTTCGCTGCCCCCACAGAACATCATGGTGGTTGGTCCCGGCTCTCCGAAAGAGATGGAGTTGCCATTCAATGTATAATCGGCAGAATATCCATTGCAACTGTCGGTTCCGGATACCTTGCCCGATTCTTTGTCAAACGAAATTTGAGGTTTTTTTTCGGGAAAAAGACCTTCAAAGGCAATTCGTGGTCCAGAAATATATTCGAGTTCCCAAGTGGGGCCGTACAATGCTTCTTCATCGGATTTTGGTCCACTACAGGATTCAGCCAGTAGAACAGCAGTAAAAAAGAGGATGACTGAGGATTTCATTTTACAGAAATTAATGGTTAATGTATCAGTAAAATACTAAAAATATTACTTGTAAGCATCAATTCTGTTGGGGAAAATAGTTCGGAGGGGTGGTTCCATTTGTAGTATTGGCCGAGCGGTGGCAGGAATTTTCAGAGTAAACTGGCAAAAACAATTACGTATAACCGTCTTTGTTTTCATTGTCATTCGTTTTTTGGTTGATAATATAGAATTATAGCTCCATTCTTAAAGGTTTTATTCTTAACAAGCTTAAAAATAGTCCTGTCGTTTAAGTTTTCAAACAATGGCAAGCCTTTTCCTTCAACCATGGGATGAATGCAAAGTTGGAGTTCATCGATTAATTCGAGTTTTATCAGCTGTATGATTAAACTGCGACTACCAACAAAAATATCTTTACCCGGTTGTTGCTTGAGTTCTATAACTTCATCTTTTAAGTCACGTTTTGCTATTGTTACACTTTCCCATGCTACATTTTTAATCGTGCGGGAAAAAACTATTTTAGGGATGCTGTCTATAGCCATAGCAAAGTCGTTCATTGATTTTTCTTCGGAGGGATTTTCTAAAAACGTCTGCCAAAATTCCATAAGTTGATACGTAGTTCTGCCATATAAAATTGCGTCTCCCTGACCTAATAATTCCGTATAATGTTGATGTATTTCTTCATCGGGTATTCCAGCAGTATGGTCGCATATCCCGTCAATTGTCATATTCAATGCTGCAACAATCTTTCTCATGGTATTTTCTCAAAATGATTATCAAACGTATAACTTATAGCCTTCTATGGCTCCAAACCTCATAAATGGGTTGTCCTTTACTGCTGAGTCCAGAATGGTGCCAATCACCGTCCTTCAGTTCGTAGTTGAACTCTAAGCTTGCACCTACCCTGGAATCATCCCTGGAAAAAAAACCGATATTTTCGGTGTATTTGCCATCAATAGTGGTATAGGTACCACCACCTGTTCCCATAAATTGTTTGGTTTCCGTGTTAAAGGCAATCCATTGAAAACGGGTGCCGGACAATATCTTCATGGTTTTTCGTGGCCCCGAGGTATCGCGCTTTACAATTTCACCTTCGCGTTTTCTGCCGGATATCAGCCAAGCCCCGAATAGATCGCCTGGGGTTCCGTCGTCAATCCGGGTCCATGTATACCCACCCAATTCAAGGGTATTGTTTTTTAAGGTGTATGAAACGGATTTGGTTTCCCCGACCAAGTTGGGGCTCTGGTTGGCAAATTCGTAGGTAAGGTCAAGGGTGTCGTCATTCAAGGTGTAACTGCCTCCTTTGGTGCCTATAAATTTTCCGTGGGCTTTTCCAAAAATGGCCTCCGAAAAAAAAGTGCCCGCAAAAATAAGGGTATGTTCCGTTTGGTCTCCCGTAGCATCAGATTCTGTTGCGATCCATGCACCATGCAAGTCCTGTGCATGTGCAAGAGGGGCAACAAATAAAGAAACAGCAAGCAATATTGATTTTGTCATGGCCTAAAAGTTTTTATTAAGATAAAAAAAAGCTGCTGTTTTGCGATAAAACAGCAGCTTTTCAATATAATTAGGTCGGTTTGTTAGAGCGTTCTTAAGTACTCGGCTATATCTCTCGCCTCGCCTTCAGTTAGGTTTTGATTAAGCATTATCGCATTGTTGTATTCTTTCAACAAAGCTTTTGCAATGGGGTCTTCTTTCAGCATCCCATCAGGGTTTAGGATCATGTTCATTACCCATTCAGGGCTTCTTCTGTCGTAAACTCCTTTAAGGGCAGGCCCGATCATGCGTTTATCGATCATATGGCAAGCAACACAAATGGCATCGAATTTGGCTTTTCCGCGCGCAGCCATTTCATCATTGATTTCGTCGGGGAATTTTAAATTGGTTATGGGTCCAATTCCTTTGTTGTCCAAATCAACGGGAACACCTTCTTTTTCTTCAGCTTTTTTATCTTCAGTTTTGGTACGGCTCACCTCAAAACCATCTTTTTTTTCTTCTTTTTTTCCGCCGCAGCTCACTATCAAGGCACCCAAGGCCAAGAACATTACAATTTTTTTCATTCTGGTTCTATTGAATTTTGTTTGTGTAAACGTAGGCACTAAGATAGGTAATTAGCCAATAACATTATGGGCATTTCTGTGTTGATCATCACAATATAAGATCAGAAAACGTTGTAGTTAGAGAGAATTAAAGAAATCCAAAGCTCTTTTTTCGGTGTAAGTGATGTTTTTTTTGCCCCAAAAACCAACATGTCCACCATAGGTTGGGGTTTCCAAATAAAGTGAATGGTTGTTTTCGGTTTCTTTGATCGGATAGCATTCCGGTCCCAAAAAAGAGTCGTTTTTTGCATTAATGATCAAACTCGGGACTTTGATGTTCGGCAAAAATTGAAGGGAACTGCATTTGTGGTAATAATCCAAGGCATCCTTAAAATTGTGCGCCTTACTGGTGTAGATGTCATCAAAATCTTTTAAAGTCTTAATTTTTTTGATGTCGGTTTCGCTTATGTTTTCGGGAAACATTTGTTGCTTTTGCCTGAGCTTGCCCAATAAATTTCCTTTGAAGCGGATGGCGTAGAGAATATTTTTTCGACTGAGCAATTCCTGGCAAGAATCGTGAAGATTACAGGGTACGGATACCGCAACAGCACCTTTCAGTTCCCTTGGAACATCGTTTTCTTCCCCCAAATATTTAAGCAGTAGGTTTCCTCCCAAACTAAAACCCTTCAAGTAAATTTCGGAGTAATCCCTTGTATTTAGGATATGGTCGAGCACCTCGATTAAATCTTCAGTTGCCCCAGAATGATAGGAACGGTACATTTTGTTGGGCTCGCCACTGCATCCACGATAGTTCACGGCACAGGCATCGTATCCGTTTTTGTTTAGGATTTTGGCGCTTCCTGTAATATAAGGGCGTTGGGCATCTCCTTCCAACCCATGGAGAAGGACCACCAATTTTTGGGTTGGTATTTGAGAATCGCTCCAGTCCAAATCCAAAAAGTCCCCATCGGAAAGGGTGAGTTTTTCCCTTTTTTGGACCACGCCGTTTACCGAACGGATAATGCCTGAGTAAATGGTGGCAAAATGACCGTTTTTAAACAGAAAGGGAGGAGTGTAATCGGAATTGACTTGGGGCATTGGTACAATTTTAGTTTAAAAATTACTCGATAATTGAGATTTAAATACTCCGAGGCTTGCCTCGAAATCAAAATATGTTTCCCTATCAATGCCTCGTGGGCCTGCCTTTGTCGGCAGACAGGCTAGCCCCGGGGCAGTTTACTCTTTCGGGAAGGTTTTTAAAAGGTTTGCCTGTTCTTCAACCGCTGTTTTAAATTCGCCTTTCAAGTTTGCAACGAGTTTTGATACAGGCAATACATTGTCTATGGTCGTTACCCCTTGTCCGGCAGACCAAATCGTTTTCCATGCTTTGGCTTCGGTATCCAGTTCTTTGCCAAAATCAATTTTTGTGTCTTTTTTCAAATCTTCTTCGGTTATTCCGGCAGCTTTTAAACTTTCTGCCAGGAAATTGGCGTGCACCCCCGAAATGGCAGCAGTGTAAACAACATCGCTGGCGCCGGCATCGATGATCATTTTTCGATATTCATCTGCGGCCTTACTTTCTTCTGTATTGATAAATCGAGTGCCCATATAGGCAAGGTCGGCACCCATTTGAAGCGCAGCGGCAACATCACGTCCGGTACTGATGCATCCGGATAAAATTATGGTCTTGTCAAAGAATTTCTTTACCTCGGCGATCAAGCTCATCGGGTTTATGGTACCACCGTGCCCGCCTGCTCCGGCTGACACCAAAACAAGTCCGTCCACGCCTGCTTCGGCAGCTTTTTCCGCATGACGTTTTTTAATGATATCGTGAAAAACCAAGCCTCCGTAACTATGAATGGCATCTACCACTTGGCTCACAGCACCTAAAGAAGTGATTACCAATGGCACTTTGTGCTTTATACAGAGTTTAACATCCGCCTCCAATCTCGGGTTTGTAGGGTGTACCACAAGATTGACACCAAAAGGAGCCGCTTTTTTACCTGTTTCCTCTTCAAAAGCCTTTAATTCGGATTTTATTTGGATGAGCCATTCCTCAAAACCTTCGCTTGTACGCTGATTTAATGCGGGAAAGGTGCCCACTATTCCATTTTTGCAACATTCCACCACCAATTTTGGTCCCGAAATCAAGAACATGGGTGCGGCAATTACAGGAAGTGATAGATTTTTGATGAATTCAGCTTTTTGGCTCATGGATTATGTGTTAAACTATGTTTAAAAATAGGAACAATTCTTCTTCCGTATTGGAATCAGTTATCAAAACTATGGTATTTTTACAATTATTATGCATGCATAACAAAATAACCCGCTATGTTTTTTAAAGAATTTGAGATCAGATGGAGCGATACGGATGCTAATCGGCACTTGGCGAATTCCGCTTATATCAATTTTATGAGCCATACCCGAATGGCTTATTTGCAACAGCTTGGCTTTAACCAAAAGAGTATGGCCGCCCATAATATTGGTCCCGTGGTCTTTTACGAGCACGTATACTATTTTAAAGAAGCATTTCCTGGCATGCCCGTAAAAGTTTCGTTGGAGTTTGTAGGAATGAGCGAGGATGGTATGTTTTTTGAGTTCCGGCACAATTTTTACGACCATAAGGGCAAAAACTTTGCACGTTGTGAGATGATGGGCGCTTGGATAGATTTGAAAGAAAGGAAACTAACAGGATTGCCCGATAAGTTTCTCAAGGCTTTTGAGTCCATGGAAAAAACAGCAGATTTTAAAACATTGACCAAGGCGGATACCCGAAAGCATGTGCAGGTGCCGAAAGATTTGGAGGTGGCTCAATCTTAGTTTGAACTAATTTAGCTTAATCTGGGCTTCGGTTTTTTACTCGCCAAATAAACGCCTACCAGCACAAAGGCCATTGCAGCAACCTTAACCAGGGTTAATTCATCTTTGCCAGCAAACAATGCGAAAAGTATCCCAACCAAAGGTTGCATGTACACAAAAGCCCCAACGGATGAAGCCTTGAGCTGTGTCAATGCAAAAATATTGAACAAATAAGTCAAAAATGTGGTCCCGATAACCACAAAGGCAATAGAACCATAAGCCCAAAGAGGCATGGCGGACCATTGAATCTCCATTGCTTCGGGAAGTGTCAATGGCAGATTAATGACCACTCCAATGGTAAACAACCATTTCATTAGAGTAAAAGGATGATACTTTTCAATCAGTTTTTTGACGACAACTAGATAAGCACCATAGGAAGTGGCATTTATAATGAACAAAAAGTTGCCTAAAGGTATATTAGGTGCATTTTGACGCGCCTCAGCTCCAAAAAGAATAAGCCCCACCGCACCTACAAACCCCAAAAAAATCCCTAAGCCTTTGTTCAAGGTAATTTTCTCTTTCAGAAAAAGGGCTGAGATAACCACTACGATTATAGGAGTAATGGTCACCAGAACAGCACTGTTGATGGGAGTGGAAAGTTGTAGGCCTTTAAAAAACGAAAGCATATTTATGGACATACCCAATAGGGCACAAACCAACATGCGGCCCCAATCCCGTTTCTCGATTTTTTCCTTGGGGCCAAAAAAGGAAATTAACCAAAAAAGAAGCGCAGCTCCCCCAACACGGAGGAAAATAAACCCAAAGGGTTTAACATGCGTGGGCATGACCCCTTTGGCCAAGGTGTGGTTGATACCGTAAATTATAGTGGCGCCAATAGCGGCCAAAATAGCTAGGGTTCTTTTGCTCATCAATGCAGGGCTTGCTTGGCAGCTTCTACCGTTTTTTTGGAGTTGCCGACAAAAATCTCTTTATCCACTACAATCACGGGTCTTTTTAAAAAAGTATAATGCTCCAGAATCAAGTCTTTGTAATCACTTTCGGAGAGATTCTTTTCCTGAAGTCCTCTTTGGCGGAAAAGCATGGCTCTTCTACTAAAAAGCGATTCATAGCTTCCGCTGAGCTCTGCCATTTGTTCCAATTGTTCGGGAGTAATGGCCTCGGACTTTATTTCTTGGAGTTCCACGCCGTTCAACGGTTCCAATTCCTTAAGGATACGCTTGCAGGTTGAGCAACTGCCCAAATGGTATATTTTTTTCATGACAATGATTTTTGATGGACAAAGGAAATCAAAAATCCATCAAAACACATTACGAACATGTAAATTCAACAGCATTTAAAGGCAGTGTTTGTTTTTTTGCTGATGGATTGATTACGCTTTGGGGATACTTTTTCAGATTTTAGGGTTAGTTTTACATCAACCAATTGCTATCCCATGGAAAAGTTATTCGATATTCTTCTCAAGAACAGAAAGATTCTTCACGGCCACTTGGTGCATACCCCAAGAGAGGACTTGTTCAAAATTCCTGAAGGTTTCAACAACAATATTTGGTGGAACATTGCCCATGTGGTGGTTACGCCCCAATTATTGGTTTATGGATTGAGTGGTATGGATTTTACCATCGAAAAAGAACTGATAGATAAATACAGAAAAGGAACATTTCCCGAAGGAGAGCCGACAAAGCAGGAGATGGAGAAAATATCAGCCTATCTGTTCAGTACGGTAAAGCTTATCCAGTTGGACTATGAACACGGTAAGTTCAAGAGTTTTAAGGAATATATGACAACCCCAAAAATTGGTTTAAACAATGTGGAAGACGCTTTGGCTTTCAATGTGTTTCATGAAGGGCTTCACCTTGGGGCCATCTTAGCATTAAAAAAAGCGTTGGAAAGAGACCGTTAGTGCTTCACTTTTCTTTCTAAATAGGTATTGATTTCGTCATACGGCAAAATCAAAACAATGGGTCCATCGGCATAAGATGCAACCTCGTATTGATTATATATGAGCTCTATGCCTTCTTCGGTATATCCTATGTTGTTCGATAAATGAAAAGCATCTCCATCGAACATAAAGCCCGTGGCATTGATATTTTTGTTCTGTGGGATGTTTTCCTGAATTCGGAACTTGGACTCTGCAAAATCTTCAAAACCTTCCAAATCATCAAAAAGTTCCGAGTTTTCCAGTTCCTTGCCCTGCTTTTTGTCAAAATTTAAAAAAGAAGTGGAAGCATATCCATGTGCTCCTCCGGTAAATGAGTACGAGTTTAGCACTAATGTAATAATGTTTTCATCCTCATAAACTACTGTACCATCTATCTCGGCCTCCCATTGCACCTCATCGGGGAATTTGGCCTTAAGTTCCTTGTAGCTCGCAGTAAACGATTGCAGGGCTTTGTCCACGCTGTCAATGGTTTCATCGTCATTAAAGGATAAAATACTGATAATCTCTTCTTGTAGTGCAATATTTATAGCCTCGGAAACTGGGGAGTCGTCCAGCGCATTGGGAATGTTGATCTCTATTTTTGGACAACCATTGCAGTTTTCACCCAGTAATCGGGTCGGTTCAAAAGTAAGTTTGCTTTCTGTTTGGCAACTTATCAATAGGCACAAAAAAAAGATTGTTACAAGGTGCTTTTTCATGGGTCGAGGTTTTTGGGTCATCAAAAATAATACTTCGGAAAGATAACGATACATTTGTAGTAAGATAGTTTTGGCATGAGCAAAAAAGAGTTAAAGTTCAACAGTAAGGCCATTCACGGTGGGCAGCAGCCCGATAAAGCCTATGGTGCGGTAATGCCTCCCATTTACCAAACCTCTACCTATGCGCAATCCACTCCTGGAGGGCATAAAGGATACGAATATTCCAGAGGGGCAAATCCTACGAGAACTGCTTTGGAAAATGCGGTGGCCAGCTTGGAAAATGGCAACTTTGGTATGGCTTTCGGCAGTGGAATGGCCGCTATAGATGCCGTGATGAAGCTGTTGGGCCCAGGTGATGAGGTAATTTGCACAAGTGATTTATACGGAGGCAGCTATCGACTCTTTAAAGGAGTGTATGAAAAATATGGAATCAAGTTTCGCTTTTCGGATATGACGGATATAAAGGAACTAGCTTCGCAAATCAATAAAAATACTAAACTGGTGTGGGTGGAAACGCCTACCAACCCCATGATGAACATTATTGATATTAAAGCTGTTTCAAAAATTTCGAAAGAGCATAAGTTGCTGTTAGCGGTGGACAACACATTTGCCACACCTTACTTGCAACAACCTTTGAAGCTCGGTGCAGATATAGTGATGCATTCTGCCACTAAATACTTGGCCGGACATAGCGATGTAGTGGTCGGGGCTTTGGCGGTAAAGGATGAAAAATTGGCCGAACAACTCTATTTTATCCAGAAATCCAGCGGAGGTATTTGTGGTCCCATGGATAGTTTTTTGACCCTTCGTGGTATTAAAACCCTTCACGTGCGCATGCAACGACATTGCGAGAATGGGGAATTGATTGCCAAATATTTGGAGAATCATCCTAAAATCGATAAGGTGTACTGGCCTGGTTTTGAATACCATCCGAGCCACGAGGTAGCAAAAAAACAGATGAGCGGTTTTGGCGGCATGATTTCCTTTGTGCCCAAAGTCGGGAGCTACGAGAGTGCTATAAAAATTGTGGAGAACCTTCAAATATTTACCCTAGCTGAATCGTTAGGAGGTGTCGAAAGTTTAGTGGGACATCCGGCGAGTATGTCGCACGGTAGTATTCCAAAGGAAGAACGAGAAAAAAATGGTGTGGTCGATGCCCTGATCAGGCTTAGCGTAGGCATTGAGGATGTAGAAGATTTGATTGCAGATTTGGATCAGGCCTTGAAATAACATTTTTTGAAAAACTTATAAAATAAATGCATTCAAATTATTGAAATAATATAATTTTGCCCTCAAATTCATAATTCAATAAAAAAACACTTTTCGCGAGCGGAAAGACAATTAATTTTAACCCAATATATGGAAGCAAAAATAAAAGCGTTTATGGATGAGGTAATTGCCAGAAATGGTCATGAGCCCGAGTTCATACAAGCCGTGCAAGAGGTTGCGGAAACCGTGATACCTTACATAGCACAGAACGACATATACCACGGTAAAAACATTCTATTGCGAATGGTAGAACCTGAGCGATTGATTTCATTCCGTGTGGCATGGATAGATGATGATGGCGAAATCCATGTAAACCGTGGCTACCGTGTGCAAATGAACTCGGCCATTGGGCCGTACAAAGGGGGACTTCGTTTTCACCCTACCGTAAACGCCAGTGTGCTTAAGTTCTTGGCTTTTGAACAAGTTTTCAAAAATAGTTTGACAACCTTGCCCATGGGTGGAGGTAAAGGGGGGTCCGATTTTGACCCTAAAGGTAAGTCGGACGATGAGATTATGCGTTTTTGCCATGCTTTTATGACCGAGCTGTGCAGACACATTGGTCCAAATACAGATATTCCAGCAGGTGATATAGGTGTAGGTGCCCGTGAAATCGGGTTCCTGTTCGGGATGTACAAGAAAATACGTAACGAGTTTACCGGAGTGTTAACAGGGAAAGGACTTTCTTGGGGAGGCTCCTTGATTCGTCCTGAAGCAACCGGTTATGGTACGGTTTACTTTGCCGATAGCATGCTCAAAACCAGAAACGAGACTTTTGAAGGTAAAAAAGTAGTGATTTCAGGCTCTGGTAACGTGGCGCAATATGCTGCTGAAAAAGTATTGCAACTTGGAGGTACCGTATTAACACTTTCCGATTCCGGAGGATTCATCTACGATAAGGATGGTATTGATACCGAAAAACTGGCCTTTGTGATGGATTTGAAAAACAACAAACGAGGAAGAATTGCCGAGTATGCCGATAAATATCCATCAGCAGAGTTCCACAAGGGAGAAACACCATGGAAGATTGCTTGCGATATCGCATTGCCATGTGCCACCCAAAACGAATTAAATGGGGAAGATGCTGCTACCTTGATCAAAAACGGATGTATTGCCGTGGCAGAGGGTGCAAATATGCCTTCTACACCCGAAGCCATTCATGCATTCCACGATGCGAAAATTCTGTTCGCACCAGGTAAGGCCTCAAACGCAGGTGGTGTGGCCACTTCGGGATTGGAGATGAGCCAGAACTCACTTCGTATTAGCTGGACAAGGGAGGAAGTGGATAAACGATTGAAAGGAATTATGGCCGATATCCATGACTCTTGTGTGGAATATGGAGAGGAAGACGGGTATTGCAACTATGTAAAAGGAGCCAATATTGCTGGCTTTGTCAAGGTTGCAGATGCTATGCTGGCCCAAGGGGTGATCTGATCCGGTTACCAAAATAATTTTAGATTGGCAGTTACCAGAAGTAGTGGTTACATTTACACTTCTGGTAACTGCTTTTTTTTAGCCCATGCAAATCACAACAAAGGCCATTGTTCTCTCTTCCCTAAAATATGGGGACACCAGCCTTATTGTTAGGGCCTTTACGCAGTCCGATGGGGTAAAATCGTATTTGCTAAAAGGAGTTCTCGCTTCCAAAAAGGCTAAAATTAGACCCGCTTATTTTCTTCCTCTAATGCAGTTGGAGATTGTGGCCAACCATAAAAACAAGGGCACTTTGGAAAGTATCCGCGACGTTAGGGTGGCCATTCCTTACCAAACCATGCACACCGATGTTGTAAAGAACAGTGTGGTGCTATTTTTGGCTGAAATGTTGGGAAACAGTATTCAGGAACAAGAGCAGGATGAAGGTCTTTTCAATTATTTGGAGTATGCCCTCCATTGGATGGATGCGCATAAGCTCTCGCCTAATTTTCACATCCTGTTTTTGCTCAATCTTACCAAGTTTTTGGGCTTCTATCCAGACACTTCTTACCAAAACTCGCCATTTTTTGATCTTTTGGAGGGTCGTTTTTGTAAAAACCCATCACTTAACCCCTTGATTCAGGGTGAAAACTTGGAGAATTTCAAGAGATTTTTAGGCACGAATTTTGAGGTGTTACAGATGATACAACTAACTAAATCTGACAGACGAGAGCTCTTAAAAACGATAATCCAGTATTTCCACTTGCATGTGCATGGATTTCGGGAACCAAAGTCTCTCGCCGTATTAAATGCAGTATTTACCTAACAATGCAAAACCTAAAATCAACCTTACCTCTAATTTTTTTATTGCTTTCCGTAACATTTTACGCCCAAGAAATAACTGTTTTGGATGCTGATACAGGAGTACCAGTGGACAATATTGCCATTTTCAATAAAGATCAGAGTAAGACTACGGTAACAGATTTCAATGGAAAAAGTGAACTCGATATTTTTTCGTCTGATGAAAAAATCACTTTTAAACACATTAGTTATGAAACCTATATCACTACCAAAAATCAAATAGAAAGGCGCGGCAACCGAGTTTATCTCCACTTAAAAACAGAAGAACTTCAAGAAGTAGTGATGTCCGTCTCCAAATGGGAGCAACAAAAAAAGCATATCCCCCAAAAAATTGAAACTTTTGATGCCCGAAATATTGCGTTTACCGCTCCGCAGACCTCTGCAGATCTTTTGCAGAACAGCGGAAAGGTGTTCGTTCAAAAAAGTCAATTGGGAGGAGGAAGCCCCATGATCAGGGGATTTGCCACCAATCGGATTTTGTTGTCCGTGGACGGTGTTCGGATGAACAATGCCATTTTCCGAGGCGGAAACCTTCAAAATGTGATATCCATTGATCCTTTTGCTATTAAAAAAACGGAGGTAACCTTTGGTCCGGGCTCTGTCATCTATGGGAGTGATGCTATTGGCGGTGTGATGAATTTTTATACACAAGATCCACGCTTTTCCTTTACAGATAGTCTTGCTTTCTCTGGAAATGTGAATTACCGATATTCAACCGCTAACAATGAGAATACCGCCCATCTGGACTTTAATTTTGGAAAGCAAAAATGGGCATCCTACACCAGCTTTACCTACAACAATTTTGATGATCTGAAGATGGGCAAGCACGGGCCTGAATCCTATTTGCGCAACAATTATGTGATTCGTGAGAACGGAACCGATGTTTTGGTAGCGAATGATGATTCTAAAAAGCAAGTGAGTTCAGGATACGACCAAGTAAATTTTCTTCAGAAGTTCACCTATAAACCCAACAGCACTTGGAACTACGATTTGGGACTGTATTATTCCGAAACCTCCAATTATTCCAGATACGACAGATTAATAAGGCCTAGTAAGGATGGTGATGGACTTCGTTCGGCAGAATGGTACTATGGTCCACAAAAATGGTTCATGGGAAATTTTCAAATCACCCAAAAAGGAAAAAACAAATTCTATGATGGAGTAAAACTGACCACGGCCTATCAATATTTTGAAGAAAGCCGACACGACAGAGGTTTTCAAGATCCTGAACTTTATTCAACCCGGGAAAAAGTAGATGCCCTATCCGTAAACTTGGATTTTGAAAACAAGAAAATGGGAGACCTGCACCTATATTATGGTGCCGAGTATGTCTTTAATAAGGTCGATTCCAAAGGAAGCATGCAAAATATTGAAACGGATGAAGTAGCGGAAACAGCTTCGAGATATCCCGATGGTTCTACATGGCAAACCTTGGCCGGGTATATAAATGGAGAATACCAATTAAAGCCCAACCTTACTTTATTATCGGGAATCCGGTATAGTCAAGTTTGGGTAGATGCTATTTTCGATACCACCTATTACCCCTTCCCTTTTGATGAAGCCGATATTATTACCGGAGCGCTTACAGGAAGTTTGGGGCTAAGCTGGTTCCCAAGATCCGATTTACAGGTGACCTTGAACGGCTCTACTGGATTTAGAGCACCCAATATTGATGATATCGGAAAAATATTTGACTCCGAACCTGGCTCGGTAGTAGTGCCCAACCCCGATTTGGAACCCGAATATGCCTACAATGGCGAGCTGGGACTCAGAAAAAACTTTAATGATGTTTTGGTTTTAAAAGGTGCCACTTACTACACTTACTTGGTCGATGCTTTAGTGCGAAGAGATTTTTCTTTTAACGGGCAAACCGAAATTGAGTACAACGGAGAACCAAGCAATGTGCAGGCAATACAAAATGCAGCCAAAGCCTATGTGTATGGTTTTGAGTTTGGATTGGAAGCCTATTTTAACGAACACCTTTCCTTAAACACCAATTTAACCTTAACAAAAGGAATTGAAGAGGACGATGATGGAACCGATAGCCCATCCCGCCACGCAGCACCCACTTTTGGCGATGTACATTTGATTTGGGAAAATCAAAAGTTAAAAGCAGATGTATTCGTCAACTATAACGGAGAGGTAAGTAACGATGATTTGGCGATTTCCGAACAGGGCAAAACCTATATGTATGCGAGCGATGCCAACGGGAACCCCTATTCGCCATCTTGGTACACCTTAAATTTTAGGTCACAATATCAGATTACCAATGCATTAAAGGCATCCTTAAGTTTGGAAAATATGACCAACCAGCGTTACCGAATGTATTCTTCGGGTATTGCTGCCCCAGGGACTAATTTGGTTGTGGGATTGGGATATGTATTTTAAAAAGCAAAGAGGGTTTCTAAAAAGTATTGAAATGCGTCATTCTGAATTCATTTCAGAATCTCATTATGCTGATAAACCAATTGTTATGAGAACCTGAAACAAGTTCAGGTTGACGGAAACCTCCTTTTAGAACCCCTCTTCTTTTTTTGAGACTTTTTGTCGTGAGCTAGTTTAAAGCTACATGCTATCAATAGCTTTTTTCGCAGCCTCTTTTGTGGCGTCTATGGTTTCTTCACCAGCTTTTTTAATGCTGTCCAGAGCCTTTTCGCCCATTTCTTTGGCGTCTTCGCCAGCTTCTTTCATGGCATCTGCGGCATCTTCTGCGGCTTTCTCTAAATCTTCACCAGCCTCTTCCAAGGTTTTTGCAGCTTCCTCGGAAGCCTCCTCGGTTTTGTCCTTAGTGTCCCTACAAGAAGTCATAACGGACACGGACAAGGTCAATGCCATTGCGGCAATTAGTACTTTTTTCATGATTTATATGGTTACGTGTTAATGAGGAATCAATATAGGGAAATTTATGTTAAGAAGTGATTTGGCGCTTATCATATTTAGGTTAAGGGAATTAAGTGAATTCTAATGTAAAAAGGGAGGGTATAATTCCATCTAAATTTATAATTTTGCAAACTTGAATTCTACTAGAAGAAGCAGTATATGAAGTTTGCGGAGTATAAGGGATTGGATTTGCCAAAAGTATCTGAGAACATTCTTGACTTTTGGAAGGACAAACAGATTTTTGAAAAGAGCGTTTCCACCAGGGAAGGCAAGGAGAGCTACGTGTTTTACGAAGGCCCACCGTCCGCAAACGGAATGCCAGGGATTCACCACGTGATGGCACGTACCATTAAGGATATATTCCCAAGGTACAAAACCATGAAAGGGTTTCAGGTTAAAAGAAAAGCGGGATGGGACACCCACGGCCTACCTGTGGAAATCGGAGTGGAAAAGGAACTGGGCATCACCAAAGAGGATATTGGAAAGAAAATATCGGTAGAAGAGTACAACGCAGCTTGTAAAAAAGCAGTAATGCGTTACACGGACGTTTGGAACGAGATGACCGAAAAAGTAGGGTATTGGGTGGATATGGACGATCCGTACATCACCTACAAGCCCAAGTACATGGAGTCCGTTTGGTGGTTGTTAAAACAGATTTACAACAAAGGGCTTATCTATAAAGGCTACACCATACAGCCATATTCGCCAAAGGCGGGTACGGGATTAAGTTCCCACGAATTGAATCAACCCGGAACATATCAGGATGTGACGGATACCACGGTAACGGCCCAGTTCAAGGCCAAAACCGATTCACTTCCAGAATTTTTGAAGAAAGTTGATGGAGATATTTACTTTTTGGCATGGACGACCACGCCTTGGACGCTTCCATCGAATACGGCATTGACCGTTGGGCCAAAAATTGATTATGTCCTTGTAAAATCATACAACCAATATACATTCGAGCCAATCAATGTGGTGGTGGCCAAAAACTTGGTAGGCTACAATTTTTCTGGAAAGTTTACCCAAGTGGAGACTGAGGAAGAACTGAAATCATTCAAGGAAGGTGACAAAAAGATTCCATACTTAGTTGGCGAATCCTTTGTGGGCAAAGATTTGGTTGGCATTCAGTACGAGCAATTGATAGATTATGTGCAGCCCTACCAAAATCCGGAAAACGCTTTCAGAATAATTGCTGGAGATTTTGTGACTACCGAAGATGGTACGGGAATCGTGCACACGGCACCCACCTTTGGTGCGGACGATGCCTTGGTGGCAAAACAGGCTACCCCAGAGATTCCGCCCATGTTGGTTTTGGACGAAAACGATAACCCCGTTCCATTGGTGGACCTTCAAGGGAAGTTCAGGCCTGAAATGAAAGAGTTTGGTGGCAAATACGTAAAAAACGAATACTACGAGGACGGTGAAGCACCCGAAAAATCGGTTGATGTTGAGCTAGCCATCAAACTAAAAATAGAGAACAAGGCCTTTAAGGTCGAGAAATATGTGCACAGCTATCCAAATTGCTGGCGTACGGACAAACCAATCCTTTACTATCCTTTGAACTCTTGGTTCATTAAGGTAACCGATGTCAAGGACCGCATGTTCGAGCTGAACCAGACCATCAATTGGAAACCAAAATCCACAGGAGAAGGGCGTTTTGGGAACTGGTTGGCCAATGCGAACGACTGGAACCTATCCCGATCACGCTACTGGGGCATTCCATTGCCCATTTGGCGTACCGAAGATGGCAAAGAGGAAGTTATGATAGGCTCTGTTGAAGAGCTAAAGTCAGAAATGGCCAAGGCTGTTGAAGCAGGTGTGTTGGACAAGGATGTATTCGAGGATTTCGTAGTGGGTGATATGAGCGAGGAGAACTACGACAAAATCGACTTGCACAAAAATATTGTGGATGGCATCACTTTGGTTTCTCCATCTGGGCAGCCTATGAAACGTGAAGCCGACCTTATCGACGTTTGGTTCGATAGCGGTTCCATGCCCTACGCGCAATGGCACTATCCGTTCGAAAACAAGGAATTGATAGACGATGGCGTAGCATTTCCGGCCAATTTTATTGCCGAAGGTGTGGACCAGACCCGAGGTTGGTTCTATACCCTGCATGCAATAGCCACCATGGTTTTTGATAGCATTGCCTACAAAAATGTAGTCTCCAACGGGCTTGTTTTGGATAAGGAAGGCAAAAAAATGTCCAAACGATTGGGCAATGCGGTAGATCCTTTTGAGGTGTTGCCAGAGCACGGCCCGGACGCTACACGTTGGTACATGATCTCCAACGCCAACCCATGGGACAACCTTAAGTTTGATATAGAAGGAGTTGTTGAGGTAAAGAGAAAGTTCTTTGGAACGCTGTACAATACCTACTCTTTTATGGCGCTTTACGCCAATATTGATGAGTTTGATTATTCGGAAGCCGATATTCCATTAAAGGACAGGCCAGAGATTGATCAGTGGATCTTGTCCGAGCTCCACACCTTGATCAAAAATGTGGATGAAGCTTACGGAGATTATGAAGCCACCCGAGCCGCTCGAATGATTTCCGATTACGTTCAGGAAAACTTGAGTAACTGGTATGTTCGCTTGAGCAGAAGACGTTTCTGGAAAGGGGATTATCAAACTGATAAAATTTCCGCTTACCAAACGCTTTACACCTGTTTGGCGACCGTAGCCAAATTATCCGCGCCGATAGCTCCTTTCTTTATGGATCAATTGTACAGGGATTTAGACGCTACCACCAAAAAAGAAGGTTTTGAAAGTGTGCATTTGGCTGAGTTTCCTGTTTTTGATGCCAATATGGTGAACAAGGATTTGGAGCGCAAGATGCAGTTGGCCCAAAAAATTTCTTCTTTGGTACTTTCCATCCGTCAGAAGGAGAAAATAAAGGTGCGCCAACCGCTTCAAAAAATCATGATTCCTGTTTTGGACGATCAACAACGTGGAGACATCGAAGCTGTTTCCAATTTGGTGAAATCCGAAGTAAATGTGAAGGAAATCGAGATGTTGGACGATGCTTCGGGAGTGCTTGTAAAACAAATAAAACCCAACTTTAAGGTGTTGGGCCCGAAATTTGGTAAGGATATGAAGGCGATTGCCGCGGCCGTATCAAAATTGGGTCAAGAGGACATCCAAAAAATGGAACGTGAGGGTGAATTATTGCTACAGTTGGAAAATAAAACCGTTAATTTACAGTTAACCGATGTAGACATCAGCTCTCAGGATATCGAGGGCTGGTTAGTGGCAAGCTCAGGCCCTTTGACTGTGGCTCTTGATGTAACTATAGATGAAACCTTGCGAAAAGAGGGGATTGCGAGAGAGCTTGTGAACCGAATCCAGAATCTTCGAAAGGAATCCGGGTTTGAGGTGACTGATAGAATTGATATTAAGATATTGAAGGACGGCTTTGTGGAAAATGCGGTTTCCAGTAACGAGGATTACATCAAAACGGAAACTTTGACCGCTGAGCTCAACTTTGAAGAAAAACTTGAAGAAGGTATAGCAATTGCCTTTGATGAAGTGAATACAAAATTGTTTATTCAAAAACATTAGAAAATGGCAGAAGATTCAACAGTAAGATATTCCGACAAGGACCTTGCAGAATTCAGGGCTTTGATAGAGGAAAAAATAGAGAAGGCCAAGAAACACTTGGAACTTTTAAAGAGCTCCTACATGAACGATGGTAACAACGGTACAGATGATACTTCACCAACGTTTAAAGCATTTGAGGAAGGCTCTGAGACCATGAGCAAGGAAGCGAACACCCAATTGGCCATCCGTCAGGAGAAATTTATCCGCGACTTAAAGAATGCGCTATTGAGAATTGAGAACAAGACCTATGGTGTTTGCAGGGTTACCGGAAAGCTCATCAACAAGGAGCGATTAAAGCTTGTGCCCCATGCTACTTTGAGCATTGAGGCGAAGAACATGCAGAAGTAATTGAAACGCCTTCGGGCGTTTTTTATTTATGAGGGCACTATTGTTTTTGTTCGTTTTTTTTGCGCTCGGGCATGTTCATGCGCAAAAATTGGTAAGGAAGGCCTTTATTGGCCCCCGAACGGCAACCATTCAGATTGATGCCCGATATTGCTATCGAATTGACCTAAAAACAGCACCAACCGATGAGGTCCATGTTGCTGCGAGCATGGAGGGTGAATATGCCAAGGATTTATTGATTTCCATAGAGCAAAGTGGAACCACCGCTATGATAAGTGCAGATTTTCAGCCCCTTTTTGTAAACCCGAACGATAAACTCAGTGCGCATAAAGTGGTTTCCATAGCTTTGGAAATCAGTGTTCCCGAGTATAAAAGTGTGGATGTATTTGGAACCAATACCAATTTGTATGTCTCGGGAAAATATGAAGATTTGAATGTTATTTTGTCCGATGGGCGCTGTACCTTGGAGAATGTTTCCGAGTCTGTTAAAGTGACCACCCAAAAAGGGGATATATTGCTGTCGGTTCCTAGCGGTGATATTGTTGCTGAAAGCATTTACGGAAAAGTGGAAAAGGAAGTAATTCCCAAAGGCTACAATCAATTTATTCTGAAGACGATAGAAGGTGACATCATCCTGACCAAAACAAAATAATATCCATATTTTTGCAATCCTTTTAGTTAAAGCATGAATTTAAAAAAGTCCCTTGTTATCATCATACTGATTCTGCTAGTAGATCAGATCAGTAAAATCTATATCAAAACCAGTTTTATCTTGGGCGAGGCCCATGATGTGTTTGGCTGGTTCAAAATTCTTTTTATTGAGAATGAGGGAGCTGCCTGGGGGACCAAATTGAGCGATTTGTTGCCCATTTCCGAGCCAGTGGGAAAACTGATCTTGACCATTTTCCGAATTTTTGCCGTTTTTGGAATTGGATATTGGCTGTGGGACATTATTAGAAAACAATCACCCAAAACTTTGATTTTGGCGGTTTCCTTAATTTTCGCCGGAGCGGTAGGTAATATTATCGATTCTGTTTTCTACGGAATCATTTTTGATCATAGCAACGGACAAGTTGCTACGCTTTTTGCCGAAGAGCCTTATGGAAGTTTGTTCCACGGCAAAGTGGTGGATATGCTTTATTTTCCTTTGGTGGATACCACATGGCCAGATTGGGTTCCCTCTTGGGGAGGTCAACGTTTTCGTTTTTTTGAGCCAGTGTTCAACATTGCCGATACAGCAATAAGTACAGGGGTGGGAATTTTGATCGTATTCAATAAAAAAGCATTTCCAAAGGAGGAAGATAAGAAAGAGGCCGTTGCCGATCAGAATGTATAAACTTTTTGTGGGGTAACGCAGTAATCCAATTTTACATCGTTTTCATTTACATCGGTAATTGGTTCGCTTTCAGCTTCAAAAAACGATAAGCCAATTTTTATGGTTTCCTTGGGGCATTTGTTCAAAAAGGTATCGTAAAAGCCCTTTCCGTACCCAACCCTGTTGCCCAAAACATCAAAAGCCAGTAATGGTACAAAGACTACATCAATTTTGTTTTCAGGGACTTCAATGCCATCCAGAGGTTCGGGTACGCCCCAGGCACTTTTTTTTAAAGAAGTATTGTCGGTGAGCAAATAATTTTCCATGGAATTGCTGCTTACCACTTTGGGGACCACCACGTTTTTATCCTTTCCTTGGAGAAGTGTTATCAAAGGCAAAGTGTCCACTTCGTTCTTTTCCTCTATGCTAAGAAATATGTGGTAATAAAAAAAATCCCAGATAGGGATTTGGAGTATATTATTGGCCATTGCCAAACTAAAATCAGAGGCTTGTTCAGAAGTAACTTCAGCTCTCAGATTTGTGTATTTTTTTCTTAATTCATGTTTCAACATGTAACTGTTGAAGATTTTGGGGTTGTTTTAGGACAATGAACCGTTACTCTCCTTTGTTGGTTGCAACGGAGAAAAATATTTTGAAGAAAAGCATCAAAATCAAGTACATTCCCAAAACGATAATATAGTTTTCCATCGGACTGTATTTAGATGGTTAAATGTAAGTAAAACAATTGAAAATTTTACTATGAAATGCACTTTTTATCGACGAAATGCACAATTTTTAGCAACTGTTTAACAAACCAGACCCAATCCCAATTGTTAAATTGCATGGTTTCCTTAGTTTTTTTAGGGAAAAACCCTTGTTTGGGTTTGAGGAGGCAAAATTCTGATTATGTGTACTTTTTGATGCATGCTAAAGTGAGAACGGTCAAATATCAATGCAAAACGGGAATTGATCAAGTTTAACAATTATCACAGCAATTAAAATATAACTTTGTTATAAAGTCAAAAAGTTCATTTTTCAGAGCTCGTATGTCCAAATCGGTATCCCTAAAAGTACAGTTAAGTTCGCTCCCCAATAATCCAGGAGTTTATCAATTTTATGATGCCGATGGAAAGATTCTGTATGTGGGAAAGGCCAAAAACCTCAAAAAAAGGGTTTCCTCGTATTTCAATAA
Source organism: Allomuricauda sp. TY007 (assembly GCF_010468565.1). Classification (GTDB taxonomy): domain Bacteria; phylum Bacteroidota; class Bacteroidia; order Flavobacteriales; family Flavobacteriaceae; genus Flagellimonas. Next base: position 251,618 of record NZ_WUEG01000003.1, on the reverse strand, counting down.
AAAGCAAGAGTATGGCAAAACCCGGGTACTGGTAAAGAAGATCCATTCCATTAAACATATTGTGGTGCCTACGGAGTCGGATGCCCTTTTGTTGGAGAACAATCTCATTAAAAAACTGTTGCCCAGATACAACGTTTTGCTCAAGGACGATAAATCCTATCCGTGGATCTGTATTAAAAATGAAAGATTCCCCAGAGTATTTTCCACACGAAAACTGATCAAGGACGGTTCCGAATACTTTGGCCCCTACACCAGCATGAAAACGGTGAGGACGCTTCTGGATCTGGTAAAGAGCCTGTACCCATTGCGTACCTGCAACTACGACCTTTCCGAAGAAAAGATCGGAGCAGGAAAATACAAAGTGTGCTTGGACTATCATTTGGGCAATTGTTTGGGGCCTTGCGAGGGACTTCAGAGCGAAAAAGAGTATCATGACCAGATAGAGGACATTAGGCAAATCATAAAAGGAAACTTAAAAAACTCCATACAGACCTTTAAGCAGCAAATGAAGGATTTTGCCGAGAAAATGGAGTTTGAAAAGGCGCAGCGTGTAAAGGACAAAATTGAAGTTCTGGAAAATTATCAGGCCAAATCCACCGTAGTGAACCCCAAGATCAACAATGTTGATGTGTTTTCGATTATTTCTGATGAGACCCATGCCTATGTCAACTTTTTACAGATTTCCCACGGGGCCATAATTAGGTCTCATACTCTGGAAATAAAGAAGAAGCTTGATGAAACCGATGAAGAATTGCTCCAATTGGGCATAACCGAAATTCGGCAGCGCTTCAACTCAAAATCCAAGGAAGTGTATTTGCCATTCCCTGTTACCGTGGAAGATGATGTAAAGGTGACCCTGCCCAAGTTGGGCGATAAACGTAGAATTTTAGACCTGTCCGAACGTAATGCAAGGTTTTACCGTCAAGATAGGTTGAAGCAGATCAAAATTACCGACCCAGACCGCCATGCCAAACGGATCATGGCACAAATGAAATCCGATTTGCGCCTTTCGGAGGAGCCACGACATATAGAGTGTTTTGATAATTCCAACATACAAGGTAGCAATCCCGTTGCGGCCTGCGTTGTTTTTAAGAACGGAAAGCCATCCAAAAAGGATTACCGCCATTTCAATATAAAAACGGTAGAGGGGCCGGACGATTTTGCCAGTATGGAGGAGGTGGTCTTTAGGAGATACAAAAGATTGCTCGATGAAGAAGAGCCCCTGCCCCAACTTATTGTGATTGATGGAGGGAAAGGACAATTATCGTCAGCGTTAAAGAGTTTGGAAGTTTTGGGTCTACGGAGAAAAATCGCCATTATTGGCATTGCCAAGCGTTTGGAAGAAATCTATTTTCCGGATGACCCAGTACCGTTGTATTTGGACAAAAGGTCGGAAACTTTAAAAATAATACAGCAACTCAGAAACGAGGCACACCGGTTTGGGATTACCCATCATCGGAACAAAAGGAGTAAGGGTGCAATTAGTTCAGAATTGGTTAATATTGATGGGATAGGAGAAAAAACTGCCCAGCAACTATTAAAAAGCTTTAAATCGGTAAAACGAATCAAAGAAGCGTCCCTGGAAACTTTAACAGCTTCCGTTGGGGTGTCCAAGGCAAAGAAGATTTATAAAACTTTTCATAAGTAAGCAATGCGAAAAAAATTAACAATCACAACACTTTTAATTGCTTTACTAGGTGTGGTGGGGATGGCCCAAAACACTACAGACAAAAAGTCGCCAAAAGTTGGGCTGGTACTAAGTGGAGGCGGCGCCAAGGGCTTGGCTCATATTGGCGCATTAAAGATTATTGAGGAAGCTGGTGTTAAAGTGGATTATATTGGCGGAACCAGTATGGGGGCTATTGTTGGAGCTTTGTACGCATCGGGCTACTCCGCCCAGCAATTGGATTCCATTTTTAGGAGTACCGATTTTACCGATTTGATACAGGATAATGTTCCCCGAAGTGCAAAAACTTTTTACGAGAAAGAGGATTCCGAACGCTATGCCCTTTCCTTGCCCTTCGAAAATTTTAAGGTAACCTTCCCGCAAGCTATTTCTGGCGGACAGAACATATACAACCTATTGGTTCAGCTCTTGTACCATGTAAAGGATGTGCAAGATTTCAGAAAATTGCCTACACCTTTCTTGTGCGTGGCCACCAATGTGGAAACTGGGGAAGAAATTCTGCTGGACAAAGGATACCTGCCCGAGGCCATTGTGGCAAGTGGAACATTCCCCTCGCTTTTTGAACCTGCAGAAATTGATGGACAGATCTTGATCGATGGCGGCGTGGTGAACAACTACCCTATAAATCAAGTAAAGGCAATGGGGGCAGACATTATTATTGGGGTGGACGTGCAGCACGATCTGGCCACAAGGGAATCACTTTCTTCGGCTACGGAAATATTGCTTCAGATCAATAATTATCGTACCGTAAACGATATGAAGAAAAAATCCAAGGAAACCGATTTGTATATCCGGCCGGACATTGACGAGTTTTCCGTTATTGCTTTTGATAAGGGCAAACAAATTGTTAAAAGCGGGGAGGCTGCAGCCCAAAATAAAATGGATGAGCTAAAACAAATAGCACAAAGTCAAAATGAGGCCCCAAAACCCCGTAAAAGAATAGAGATGGTGGACAGCTTAACCATTAACAGGATGATCATTAAAGGTAACGACCAGTACACCAGAGGATATATTAAAGGTAAGTTGAGGTTTAACCTGGCGGAGAAGATTTCGTTTGATGAGTTAAAGCAAGGAATGAGCAATCTTTCGGCAACGGGAAACTTTAAGGCAATCCGGTACGATCTTGTATCGAACGGTCTGGGTACGGACTTGATTCTAAAACTTAAGGAAAACCCAATCAAAATGTACATTAAAATGTCTGCTCATTATGATGATCTATATAAAAGTGCGGCATTGATCAATCTCACCAAAAAGAATTTTTTAATGAAGGATGATGTGGCTTCCTTCGATTTTATTCTTGGTGATCACATTAGGTACAACATGCAGTATTATTTGGATAAAGGCTATTATTGGAGCTTTGGAGTCAACTCAAAATTGACCGATTTTGATGCTGAAACCGATTTTTCTTTGATTCAAGGCAACTTTAATGTTCCGAACGATCCCAATATCCAAAGAATCAATATAGATGTGACAGACCTTACCAACCAAGTGTATCTACAAACCGTTCTCCAAGAAGAGTTTGCCTTTACCGTTGGAGCAGAGCACAAATTCTTGAACTATAGTACCCGAACACTAAATCAAATAGATACAGAAGGGGAAGTTGCAATGTCGGCATCCAACAAAAGGACTACTTTTGAAAACTCCAATTATTTTAGTGCCTATTCCCAAATAAAACTGGATACATACGATGATAAATACTTCCCTACCAAGGGTCTTTTGTTTGATGGAGACTTTCATTTTTACGCGTTCTCTTCCGATTACAACGATAATTTTAGCCAATTTGCTGTCGGGAAGGCAAAGTTAGGCGGCGTTGTCCCCATACTAAACGATTTGAGTCTGCAGTTGGAAGCTGATGGAGGCGTAAAACTGGGAACATCGCAGATAACCTCGTTTGATTTTATTTTGGGAGGTTTTGGCAACGATTTTGTAAACAATTTTGTGCCCTTTTTCGGGTACGATTTTCTTAGCTTGCCAGGCAATAGTTACATTAAAGGATATAGCCGTTTGGATTACGAATTTACCTACAAGCACCATTTGCTGTTCTCGGCCAATTATGCCAATATCGCCGACGATCTTTTTAGAACAGGGGATTGGTTTAAAGAGCCAAATTTTTCGGGTTATGGGGTAGGCTATGGTTTCGAATCTTTTCTAGGACCGATTCAAGTATACTATTCTTGGTCTCCGGAGGTAAGTGAAAGCAATATTTTCTTCAGTGTCGGATATTGGTTCTAATATAAATCACTTGATCAATTAGGTTGATTCTCTTAATAATTTGTCAAAAAAACCGGTAAAATCAACCAATAATATAAGTGTTTAGTTAAAGTCCGTTAAAAACACTTTTTCCTACAAAAGCTTGCCGTATCTTTGACCCACATAAGGGGTGGTTCCCTTATAACTTTAAGTATTGGTTTTTCATAATTTAAAGTTTGGTTGGTTATTTAGGAAAAGCCCAGTCTCGAGACTGGGCTTTTTTTGTTTATACTATTTTGGAATAAGTTTTGTTTAAGTATATGTGAACAACATGGCCCCTAAAGTGATTTTACTAATTTTATATCAAGAAAATTGCAAATGAAAAAGATTATAATACCTACACTATTGCTTCTTTTGTCAATGTCCGCTATGGGTCAGAGTTCACGCCCTGCCTTTAAACCGGGGGAATGGCTAAAATTTAGGATACACTATGGCATTCTAAATGCCAGTTATGCCACATTGCACTTAACTTCCAAAACTTTGGACGATATCCCCGTCTATCATGTTGTGGGGAAAGGCAAGACCACAGGATTTGCAAGTATATTTTTTAAGGTCGACGATACCTACGAAAGCTATTTTGGCCGTGAACACGGTAAACCCTACAAGTTTATCCGAAAAATAGATGAAGGAGGTTATACCAAGGACATAGAAATTGAATTTGATTACGATAAGGACAAAGCGATTCTGATTGACAACAAAAATGATACAAAAAAGAACATTGCCATACATGATGGGATTCAGGATTTGATATCCGCCTCGTATTATTTAAGAAGCAACTACAATCTTGAAGAGTTTGAAGAAGGGGAATCCATTAATTTGGATATGCTTTTTGACGATGACGGGGTTTTTAAGTTCCAGTTAAAATATTTGGGAAAAGAAATCCTTAGGACCAAGTATGGAAAGGTAGAATGTCTTAAATTTAGACCCTTGGTTCAGTCCGGTCGAGTTTTTAAGGAAAAAGAAAGTCTTACACTTTGGGTTTCCAACGATTGGAACAAAATACCCATCCGAATAAAGGCAGATTTGGCCGTAGGGTCTTTAAAAGCTGACTTAGATGGTTACAACGGACTTAAGAACCAGTTTAAAATAATAATGGATTAGTATCGAGATTAATGGATAAGGATGCAAAAATCGCTTCCCAAATAATTAAACTAGAGGAAAAGTTCAAAAACTCAGGGCAGGACTTAAGCTCCTACTTGGATGGACTCCTTTACGAAAGATATCTTACTTACTGGGATTATATCCGCTTGGATACCTTGCTCAGTCTTCAAGTACCGCGAACACATTTTCCAGATGAGGAAATCTTCATCATGTACCACCAGATTACAGAGCTGTACTTTAAACTCATCCTTCATGAAGAAAAACAGATTGTTGAAGACAAATCCCAGGATGTAGCCTTTTTTATAGAAAAAGTTCGAAGAGTCAACAGTTACTTCAAGGCCCTTATATCTTCCTTTAGTATTATGATAAAGGGTATGGAAAGGGAGCAATTCCTACGTTACCGAATGGCTTTGCTTCCGGCAAGTGGGTTCCAATCAGTGCAATATAGAATGATAGAGTTCTACGCCACCCCATTGGAAAATATGGTGCATCCATCCGAAAGGGAATCGTTTTCCTCGGAAAACAGCATAGAAGAACTATTTGAACACGTATATTGGAAAAAAGGAGCAACCGATTTGGCAACGGGCGAAAAAACCCTTACCCTGAAACAGTTTGAGGTAAGATACACGCCCAGACTCTTGCGGATTGCCAATCAGGTAAAGAACAGTACCATATATCATAAATATTTGCAGCTTCCCGATGCATCCAAAAACAATGAAGAGCTGATTTCTGCGTTAAAGACATTGGATTTGAATGCCAATGTAAATTGGCCGTTGATGCACATGGGATCGGCACACAGATATTTGGCAAGGGAAGGCCAAGATGTGGAGGCAACTGGAGGCACTAATTGGAAGGACTATTTGCCGCCAAGTTTCCAGAAAATAATTTTTTTCCCAACTTTGCATACCAAAGAAGAGTTGGATACATGGGGCAAACAATGGGTCGATCATGTTTTTAATCCCGAAAAAGAAGAATACAAGGAATAAGAAGAGAAATGCGGAAAATTATTGGGGCGATATTGACGCTGGCAGTGCTCATATCGTGTAAACAGACGAAAGAACCGGTTATTAATGAAGTAGCAAAGGCAGAACCGATCGAAAAACTTCCAGTGCTGCGCTATGGCTTTAATTTGGATGAGTTCAATGTAGTCCACGATACTGTCCGTAGTGGCGATAGTTTTGGTGAGCTTATGCTCAAGAACAAGGTAGATTACCCAAAAATTGCCGCCATTTCCGAAAAATATCGAGATACTTTCGATGTCCGCAAGATCATGGTGGGCAAACCCTATCTAATCCTTAAATCCAAGGATACTTCCGAGGTTGCCGAAGTCTTTATCTATCAAAACGATAAAATAAACTATACGGTGGTAGACCTCCGCGATTCTACCAAAGCCTACAAGAGCAAGAAAAAAGTAACGTTGGTAGAGCGTGAGATAGGAGGAATTATAGATCATAGTTTGTCCATGTCAATTGATACTTTGGGAGTGGATTACAATCTAACCTTTGCGCTTTCCGATATATATGCATGGACCATCGATTTTGGACGATTGGACAAAGGAGACAAGTTCAAGGTGGTTTTTGATGAGCGATATATCAATGACAGTATTTATGCGGGCATAGGTTCCATAAAGGCAGCTTATTTTGAGCACAAAGGAAAAACCATTTATGCATTTCCATACATATCAGATGCAACTAACAACATCTTGGAGTACTTTGATCAAGATGCCAATAACTTACGCAGTACCTTTTTACGTGCACCGGTTAAATTTAAGTATCGTTTGTCATCTCGCTATAACCTTAAAAGAAGGATAGCTTACTATGGTTATAAGGTACGGCCCCATAAAGGAACAGATTTTGCCGCACCAATAGGAACGCCAATTGTAGCCACCGCTGATGGTACCGTAACGGAATCGACCCGAAGAGGAGGCAACGGAAAATATGTAAAGATCAAGCACAATAGTACCTACAGCACCCAATACCTCCACATGAAGGCACAAAATGTAAAGAGAGGTGACTTTGTACGTCAGGGCGATGTAATTGGTTGGATTGGAATGACGGGAAATACTGGAGGTCCTCACGTTTGTTACCGTTTTTGGAAGAATGGAAGACAGGTGGACCCATTTAAGGAGGAACTTCCCGCTGCTGAACCCATTGCAGATTCGTTACGCGCAGATTATATGGCATATATTGCCCCCCTAAAAGAACAATTGGACTGTGTCGAATTTGTAGACCTAACCCCGGAAGAACCTGAAGAAACCTTAATATCATATACCCAGTAATGGCACTACCCACAATCGACCCTACCACCACCGAAGCCTGGAAAAAACTTCAAGAACATTACCAAGAGACTAAAAACGTACATTTAAGAGAACTATTTTCAAAAGAAGAAGGCAGAGGGAAAAAGCTATCAATTCAGTGGAATGATTTTCTGGTGGACTATTCAAAGAATAGGGTTACCGGTAAAACGTTACAGTTGTTGTTGAAACTGGCCGAAGAAGTTGGGTTGAAAGATGCCATCAAAAGTTATTTTGGAGGGGAACTTATTAATCAAACCGAAGGCAGGGCCGTGCTGCACACTGCCTTGCGGGCCAAAAAGGGGGATAAGGTTTTTGTTGACGGAGAGAATATTGTTGATGAGGTTTTTGAGGTCAAAGAAAAAATCAAATCTTTTTCTGAAGCCATTATTTCTGGAGAAAGAAAAGGACATACCAGTAAAGCCTTTACCGATGTCGTGAATATCGGAATCGGCGGGTCGGATTTAGGACCTGTGATGGTGACCGAAGCCTTGAAGTTCTATCAAAATAACCTGAAAACCCATTTTGTGAGCAACGTGGATGGCGATTTGGTTCACGAAGTCTTAAAGGAACTCGATCCCGAGACCACTTTGTTCGTTATCGTATCAAAGTCGTTTACTACGCAGGAAACATTGTCCAATGCATTGACCATAAAAAAATGGTTCTTGCAAAGTGCATCCGAAAAAGATGTGGCCGATCATTTTGTGGCAGTGTCCACCAACCTTGAAAAAATCAAGGAATTTGGTATAGCCGATAACAATGTATTCCCTATGTGGGATTGGGTCGGTGGTCGATTCTCACTTTGGAGCGCCGTTGGATTATCCATAGCCCTATCAGTAGGATACAAAAACTTTGAAGCCCTTTTGACCGGAGCCCATGAAATGGACGACCATTTTAAAGAAACCCCATTTGAAGAGAATATTCCAGTGGTGTTGGGCTTAATAAGTGTTTGGTACAATAACTTTTACAAAGCAGAGACCGAGGCCATCATCCCATACACACAATATTTGCACCGCTTTTCCGCATACTTGCAGCAAGGTATTATGGAAAGCAACGGAAAAAGCATGGATAGAGCAGGGCACAGGGTTGGGCATGAAACCGGCACCATAATTTGGGGAGAGCCGGGGACCAATTCACAACATGCCTTCTTCCAGTTGATTCACCAAGGAACCAAACTGATTCCAACAGATTTTATCGGATATAAGGAATCGCTGCACGGTGATGTGGACCACCATAATAAATTGATGGCCAATTTCTTTGCACAGACCGAGGCCTTGATGAACGGGAAAACCGCTGATGAGGTAAAACAAGAACTCGAATCCCAAGGCTTGTCGGGTGAAGAACTTCAGAAACTGCTTCCTTTCAAAATCTTTGAGGGAAACAAACCTACCAATACCATCTTAATTAAAAAGCTTACGCCGAAAAGCCTTGGCGCACTCATTGCACTTTACGAGCATAAGATATTTGTTCAGGGCGTGGTGTGGAATATCTTCAGCTATGATCAATGGGGCGTGGAATTAGGTAAGCAATTGGCCAAAAATATTTTGGTCGACATCGAAAATTCAAAAATTGGTAAGCACGACAGTTCCACATTGAACCTTTTACATTTTTTTAAGGAGTAGGTTGTCATCTTCTCAAATTAGGAACAAAACCGTAAACAATTGTTTGTCAGTTAACTTTATTTGTTAATTTAGTGTTAACTATATTTGCCCGATTTTAACTTTGACTTAATCGCAGAGTGTCAAAAATGAATCACATTTGCAGGGCTAATTAAACACTTAAACACTGAATTAAATGAAAAGAATCTACTTGGCTTTTGTGGCTATTTTTGTTTCCGCAATGGCATTTTCACAAGGAACTCTTACTGGTACTGTAGTTGACGGCGAGCTTGGCGGTCCGCTTCCAGGAGCCAGCGTTGTTGTTAAAGGTACCTCTAATGGTACATCTACAGATTTTGATGGAAACTTTACTTTGGAGGTAAACCAAAGTTCGGGAACATTGATTGTTTCTTACATTGGTTTTATTAAAAAACAGGTTGAATTTACTTCAACAGGAAATCTCGGAACAATTGAATTGTTGCCAGATGCACAAGAATTGGGAGAAGTTGTTGTAATTGGTTCGGGTATTATCGACCTTGAAGAAGACAGAAGTACACCAATTGCTGTAACCACAATTAAAAGAGACGAAATACAAGCTGTTTCTGCTGGTAACGTGGAATTCCCTGAGGTAATGAAAAATGTTCCTTCTGTATATGTTTCCAACCAAACAGGTTTTGGGGATTCACAAATGTTCTTGAGAGGTTTTGATCAAACCAACACGGCCTTCCTATTGAACGGACAGCCCATCAACGGCATGGAAGATGGAAGAATGTACTGGTCCAACTGGGCTGGTATGGCAGACATTGCCAATGCAGTTCAGGTACAAAGAGGGCTTGGCTCTTCCAAATTGGCCATTTCATCAGTAGGAGGTACGGTTAACATCGTTTCTAAAGCTACTGAAAAAAGAGAAGGCGGTTTCGGTCGCTTCATGGTTGGTAACGACAGTTTCTTTAAGACAACCGCTTCTTACGATTCAGGAATCAACGAGAATGGCTGGGGATTCTCAGTAATGTTAGATCATTGGCAAGGTCAAAGAAAGTTTGCTGAAGGAACTAAAGGACAAGGTCAGAATTATTTCTTCTCTGTGGGTAAACTTATTGGAGACCATAACTTCAACTTTTTGGTTTTTGGTGCCCCACAATGGCACATGCAGCGTTGGTCACAGCCTTTGGAAGTTGTTGAAGCCAAAAGAAAATACAATCAACACTGGGGATTTGATGAAGGTGAATTGGAGTCTGAAAGAACGAACTTCTACCACAAGCCAGTCATGAACTTAAACTGGGATTGGGATATTTCAGATAAATCAGACCTTTCAACAGTGCTTTACGCCTCTTGGGGTCGTGGTGGCGGAACTGGACCAAGAGGTAATAGTGCTCTAAGATTACCAGATTATCCTGTTGCTGGAGGAATAGATGGACAAATTGACTATGCTGCAACACGCGAAAGAAATGCTCAAGTAGGTATCGGTGGTGATTATAGTGCACCAAATGGAGCTGGTTATATCCGTCGTGCTTCTATGAACAATCACCAATGGTATGGAATGGTATCTAACTTTAGTCACGACCTTAACGACAATCTTAGTTTTAACGTTGGTGCCGATTTCAGATTCTATACAGGTGACCACTTCAGACAAGTAGCTGATTTTTATGGTCTTTCCGGATGGTCTAACGACAGGCCAGATGATAGAGTCGTTACTGAATCTTTTAGTATAAACCCATGGAAAACCTTGACAACATTTGCTGATGAAGATGAGAGGATCAACTACGATTACTCCGAAGATATTAACTATCAGGGAATGTTCGGACAGGTTGAGTATGCTGAAGAAGCATTCTCCGTATTTTTTCAAGGAGCAATATCTAACCAATCGTATCAAAGGGAAGATAGATTCGCTACGGACATCAATGGTAATCAGACTACCCAAACATCCGGCAAGGCTAACAAGTTTGGATACAACGTGAAAAGTGGTGGAGCATATAACTTTGACGAAAAAAACACTGTATATGCCAATGCAGGTTTCTATTCCCGTCAACCTTTCTTGGATAATATTTTCTCAGGTACAGCTGAGCTGGCTGATCCAGAAGTTGAAAATGAAGAGATTACAGGCTTGGAAATTGGATATAAATTCAATACATATGATTTCCAATTCACAATTGATTTGTATAGGACAGAATGGGCTAACAGATTTATAGCCAATGGTAACAGTATTATTGATATAGCTACTGATGCAGAAGTAGATATTAACCGTGAACAAACAGATGTAACACAGTTGCACCAGGGTGTTGAGCTTACTGCACGATGGAGAGCGGCACAAGGATTGATAATTGGGGCCTATACTTCTATTGGAGACTGGGTATACTCTGGAAGCACTCCTTACAGAACAAGAGATTTTAGGGATAATACATACTTCACCAATGCTCAAATTGATGATTATACCGATCAAAATGGTGACCCACTTCCAGCAAACTTCTTTGATGGAAATGTGAATCTTGATGGAGTTGAGATTAGCAATGCACCTCAGTTTGCCATGGGTCTTAACGCTGACTATGATTTTGCAAATGGATTTGAGGTTGGTTTGGATGTAAACCACTTTAGTAACCTATATGAGTTCAATGATGTAGCTGATGTTGTTGCCGAAGGAAATTCTTATGAAACCTCAAAGTTGGATGCTTACACGTTATTTGATATGACAGCAGCATACACATTTGACTTTGGAACAAACAAAATGGAATTAAGAACAAACGTTTACAACTTGTTCAATCATGCTTATTTGAACCAAACGGATGCCTTCGGTGTTTTTTATGGAAACGGTCGTACTTTTAATGCAAGTGTGACTTACAGGTTCTAATCGTTATACAGAAACATAAAATCAAAAGCCCTTCACTTTTCGAAGGGCTTTTTTTATGCCCAAAATTCCGTACTTTTAAACACACAAACTATACCTAATGGAAATTATCAAGAACCTACACTCTTATTTGGCCTATGTGGTGTTGGCCGTTTTAGTTATTGCCGTAATCAATGCCATAGCAGGCTGGTTGGGCAAAAAGGACTTTACCATGCAAAAGGACCTACGTGTTAGTCTATTTGCACTTATTTTAAGTCATATTCAACTTTTGGTCGGACTATTGCTATACTTTATATCCGGTAATGGTCTTAAAGCCATTCAAACTTTGGGAATGAGCGGATTAAATGCCCCAGCACGTTTATTGGCCGTGGAACATCCATTTATCAATATTATAGCTTTGGTGTTGATAACCATTGGTTGGTCCCGTCACAAAAAATTCATGGAAAGCGAGAAAAAGTTCAAGACCATCTCCATTTTCTACGGACTTGGATTGCTTTTGATTTTGAGCCGTATTCCTTGGGGGCAGTGGTTTGCATAATGTCATTCCCGCGAAAACAGGAATCTTCTCCCTCAATAATTATAAATGCCTTAAATGGTCACGTAATTTAGTTCCGTGATTATAATGTGGTCCAGCAGCTCTATTTCCAATATAGCAGCAGCTTTTTTCATGCGATCTGTAAACGCTATATCAGCCTCGCTGGGCTCCAATTTTCCTGAGGGATGATTGTGGCAGAGGACAATCTTATGGCATTGCTTGGCCGCTGCCAAACTTAAAACCTGCACTGGTGTTACAATATTTCGGTTGCTGGAGCCAATGGTCACAAGCTCAATATATTCAATATCATTTGCGGCATTGAGGCCAATGGTCCAAAAATATTCTTTTTGTCTGTGGATTTTGTTCTGCCGCCAAAGCACCTTTTGCATAATGCGGGCAATATCATCAGTACCAGATATGTGTTTGTCCTCGTCCTGGGGAAGTCTTACAGTCATGAGATAAAGATAGAAAATGTTTTGTTCAAAGGATTATTCAGATTCCTTGACCAAAAAAGATATGGGCGGGATAATAATCACTATAACCTTGTATTTTTTAGTCAACAAAGGTTTCTTTTATGACCTCTTTGCATTTTTCAATTTCTACATTGGTCAGGTTTTCAAAAACTCGGATTATTCTAGTTTTGTCAACTGTCCGAATTTGGTCAATGGCAATCATTCCTTTTCTTTTGTTATGTTTGATCGAAACCCTTGTCGGATATTTTTTTAAATTGGTTGTCATTGGAGCAAGAACTATTGTGTTCAGATATTTGTTCATTTCATTTGGCGAAATGATTACACAAGGTCTTGTCTTTTTTATTTCGCTACCAATGGTCGGGTCAAGGTTTACAAGAACGACCGAATATTGCTTTAAATCCATTCTTCAAGGTTTTCATCCTCGAATACATCATTCATCAGCAACTTGTCATCTCCATTTTCATTCATTTTTTTAAACTCTTTTTCCCAATTCTTTCTTGGTGAAGCAATTGGTTTGAGGATGATTTGTCCTTTTTCAAGAATCAGTTCCACTTTGTCCTTGATATTGTATTTTTCCAAAATGGTCTTGCTCAAACGAAGTCCTTTTGAATTTCCGATTTTGATTATTGATGCTTCCATAAGCTCTTAAATGTTATTACAAAGTAACTACTTTTTATTAAGGTTTCAAAATTTGTTCCAAATTAATGCCAATGGGCAATATCATTAGTGCCAGATATATGCTTGTCCTCGTCCTTGGGAAGTCGTACAGTCATGAGTTAAAGATATTAAATGTTTTGTCACCTTGAGCGCAGTCGAAAGGTAGGGAAAACATCTCGACTTTAGTTTATCCTGAACGAAGCCGAAAGACACGATGTGAAAGCTAACTCGAAATCCATCACTCCACCTCCTTCAACAAAAACAAATAAGCAGGAAAGTGGTCGCTATACCCTGCCGTATATGTACCGCCCGAATAGGTGCGTAACGGATATCCTTTAAACCTTCCTTTGTCCGTTCGCATGAATTGTGGCGCAAAAATGCCAGCTTTCCAGAAGGAGAGTGATGTTCTGTCTTCGGTCACCAAATTGGAAGTCATAAATAGTTGGTCGAACAAGTTCCATTTGTCCCGGTAGGCCAAAGAACCCACGCCTTTTTTAAACATGGCTTCCATTGGATTAAATAAACTCAAACTGTCCAATTTGCGTTTTTTACCCTTCGTTTTCAGTATTTTTTTCAAGCTGTCGTCGATTGGGTCATCGTTCAGGTCGCCCATAGCTATGATTTTCGCATCCAAATCCAATTCTTGAATAGAATCAATGATGCGTTTATTCAGCAGAGCCGCCCTTACCCGTAATGGTGAACTCTTCGCAGCCCCGCCCCTTCGGGAAGGCCAATGGTTTACGATAAAATGAATTTCTTCACCATCCATGTTGCCACCTACCACCAGTTGGTCGCGGGTATATTTTCTTTCGCTCATTTCATCAAAAAGCAGTAGTCTATGGCTTTTAAAGGACGATGGAATAAATGATGCCTTTTTATAAAGCAGCGCAACATCAATACCACGCGCATCGGGTGAATCAAAATGAATGATGCCATAATCTTTCTCTCGTAGATTTGGGTGCTGCACCAAATCTTCCAGCACATCCAAATTTTCAACTTCACAAAGCCCCACAATATCTGGAGAGGTTTTGGAAGTTTCAGCACCGATTTCAGAAATTACTTTGGACAGGTTTTCAACTTTTTTAAGGTAACGTTCCTGAGTCCAATGGTAACGTCCCTCGGGAGTGCGGTCATCATCAAAAGTGAGTGAATCATTTACCGTGTCGAACAGGTTTTCACAGTTGTAAAAAGCAATCGTTCTTAAGCTGTATGTCTTGGACTTTTGCCCATAAAGTGAGGTCGATATTAATACAAGTAGGCATATTAATAATCGCATTTTATTTTGATTTTGTAGCTAAAATATGTAGAATTGTTCGCTTTTTCGCAGTTTGTACAGCAATTACAACCCCTTTTTTCTTAATTAACCTAGAATAAGCTATGAGGCTAGCCATAGTAGTGGCCGTGCTTTGTTGTTGTAAATCGCTGTGTGCGCAACAAAGTACTCGAATTACAGGACAATTGATGGAAAAGGGTTTGGATGCACCCATCCCGAATGCAACAATAATTCTTGAAAACACTTCCCAAGAATTTTCAACAGACACCAATGGCGAATTTGACATCAATGTGTCTCAAACAGGAGAGCAAATGCTCCGAATATCTGCTCTGGATTTTATTTCGAAGCGGTTTTCGGTCTTTTTGGAAGGTAATCCGATTGATTTAGGGATAATTTATCTGGAAAGGGATATTGCTCACGAACAAACGGATAATTTGATTTCACTTACCGATGGCGATTTGTCCGACGATTTTGAATCCATTTCCAGCTCGATGGGATTGTTGCAATCCACACGTGACATATTTCTAAATCGTGCCGCGTTCGATTTTGGACAGGCCTTTTTTAAGGTACGAGGTTATGATTCACGAAATGGTCAAGTGTTGATGAACGGTGTGCCCATGAACAAATTTTTTGATGGCAGGCCGCAATGGAACAATTGGGGCGGGCTGAATGATGTGGTTCGAAACCAAGAATTTACCAATAGTCTCACGCTGAACCCGTACACCTTTGGTGGAATTTTGGGCAACACAAACATCAACACCCGTCCTTCTGGAATGAGGCCTGGATTACGCTTGTCTTCATCAATGTCCAATCGTACCTATCGCGGCAGGCTGATGGCGACCTATAATTCAGGAGAAAAAGCAAGTGGTTTGGCCTATTCGGTATCTGCTTCGCGAAGATGGGCCAAAGAAGGGTTTGTAGATGGAACCTTGTACGATGCCTACTCGTTTTTTGGAGCTATGGAGTATCAATTCAACCCACAAAGCAGTATCACATTTACTGCAATGTTGGCACGTAATCGACGAGGGCGTTCCTCTGCTATGACCGAAGAGGTTTTTGATTTGATGGGTGGTCAATACAACCCGTATTGGGGCGAGCAAGACGGTAAAATTCGCAACTCAAGGGAGCGGGAGATTTTTGAGCCCTTGTTTCTGCTCAATTACTCCTTGGACAAGAAAAAAATCAATTGGAATGTTGGCGTTGCTTATCAAATAGGAATCAATACAAGAAGTCGACTTGGGTATTACAATGCGCCGAATCCCGACCCGACATACTACCGCTATTTGCCCAGTTACCACATCAACAGTTCCATTGGTGCTGATTTTATCAATGCAAACTTGGCAAAAGAAGCATTTTTGGAAGATCCACAACTCGATTGGGGGCAACTGTACACTGCGAATGCCAACAATGGCGAAAAAGCAGCCTATTTACTTTATGATGATGTAGCCCACAACACGACTATTTCGGGCGCTACCAGTTTTAATTACAAATTGAGTGATTTCATTCAACTTGGCTTTGGTGGAAATTACAAAACCACGACATCCGAGAACTTTGCCGAGATACTAGATTTGTTGGGAGCCACATACCACGAGGATATGGACACCTTTTCCAACACTTTGAACAATGTTGATGGAGAACTACAGAAGGCCGAAGGCGAAAAGTTCAATTACCACTACAATTTGGATGCCTCGCAGATGGAAGGTTTTGCGCAAGTACAATTGACTTCTAAGAAGTGGGATGGTTTTGCATCGGTTATGTATTCCAGTTTCAATGTGCAGCGCAATGGATTTTTCAAAAACGAACGCTATTTGGAAAACTCCTTTGGAACAGGCGAAAAAGTATCATTCTCCAACTTGGCTTACAAAGGAGGATTCACTTACTTCTTAACGGGTAGACATTGGTTTACGGCCAATGCAGCAATGGTGGAACGGCCGCCCATCATTCAGAATATATTCATCAATCCACGGGAAAACAACGAAATAGTTCCCGAGCTTCAAAAAGAGGTCGTAAGCAGTGTGGATTTGAGCTATTTCGTCCGTTTACCCAGCTTAATGGGGAGAATCAGTGCATTTTACACACGGTTTCAACATACCACGGACATTAATTTCTTTTTTGTGGATTCAGGACTCGGCTCCGATTTTGTACAGGAAGTAATCACGGGATTGGACAGGCTTCACAAAGGTATCGAGTTTGGGTTCGAGTACGAAGCATCGTCCAGTGTAAAATTGACCGCCGCCGGAAATGTAGGCCATTATGTGTATGCCAGCGACCCATCCGTTCAAATCAATTTTGATACAGCAGGCGCCGAGGAAGATCTTATTGCACCAGAAGGAAACATAGATTTAGGCATTGCCACGCTCAAGGATTTAAAACTGGCCCAAGGACCGCAAATCGCGCTAGCATTGGGAGTTTCTTACCGCGCCCCAAAATATTGGTGGATAAGCGGGACCACCAATTATCTCACAAATAATTATAGCAACATTTCCACCATTACCCGAACTTCCAGTTTTTTGATGGACCCCGAAACAGGCGAACCATTTCCCGATGCTTCGGTAGAGAATGTTTCCAAATTGCTTAAGCAAAACAAACTGGACGATATCTATTTGCTCAATCTGGTCGGGGGTAAATCTTGGCTGATAGATGGCAAGTACATCAGCTTCTTTGCCAGTATCAACAATGTTTTTGATACGGTTTTCCGCACTGGTGGCTACGAGCAGAGCAGAAATGGAAATTTCGGGCAATTGAAACAGGATAACCAAAGCGGTTCTCCCTCCTTTGCCCCAAAATATTGGTACAGCTACGGAAGAACCTATTTTTTGAATTTGGCCATAAGCTTTTAATCACACTACTTATGAAAAATTTATTTTATAAAATATTTGGAACCATCACTTTGATGACGCTTTTATGTTGTGTTGATGGCAGAGAGTTTGATGAAATTGAGGGGAGTTGTACAGCCGATATTTTGGCCAATATAACTTTTGCAGAGTTGGATTCATTGGTTCAAGATGGTGTAATACAGATTCATGAAAATCTGGTCTTGGAAGGCTACGCAATCTCATCCGACCGAGCGGGGAATTTTTTTGGTGTGCTTTACCTGCAAGATGCATTGAGCAATCCATCAAAAGGAATTCAACTGGAAATGGATTTGAGGGAATCGAATTTACAATTTCCAGTAGGCAGCAAAGTCTTGGTAAAATTGAAAGACCTTTATATAGGCAAAAAAGGAAGCAATATTCGAATTGGCAGTGTTTTCTCATCTTTCGGAAATCTTTCGATAGGCAGATTGCCCAAGGGAAAAGTTTTCGAGCATCTTTTGGTTTCTTGTGATGGCGAGGGCGTTCCAGAACCAGTGAGTGCAACCATCACAGAATTGGACAGTTTGCCATCAAACATATTGGTGCAATTGGAAAATATTGAATTTGCTGAAGAAATTTTGAACCAAACCTATGCTGTAGCCCAAGAAGAAACCCAAAGAACACTAATGGATTGTGAAGAAAACAAGATTACACTTATAAACAGTGGCTATGCCGATTTCCAAGCCGAACCATTGCCTGAAGAAAACGGTACGATTACCGCGATTTTGACCAAAGACGGTAAAACTCCACAACTTATAATTAGAACCTTGCAAGATGTAAACTTTACCGAAGAGCGTTGCCCAGAGGTTATCACCGAGTTCACATCCAATCAAATTTTTATTTCCGAATTGGCCGACCCGGACAACAATTCCAGCGCCCGGTTTGTGGAACTCTACAATTCAGCTTCCGAACCGTTGGATTTGAACTTATGGACTCTCCGAAGGTATACCAATGATAATACAGAAGTAAGCTCCACTATCGATTTATCTGGTTTGGTTATTGGTGCTGAGAGCACTTTGGTCATTTCACCAAAAGCAGAGGAGTTTGAGCTGGTATACGGATTTGCCCCCGATTTAGGTGTGTCGACCAACAGCCCTGCAGATTCCAATGGCGATGATAATCTGGAACTGGTAGACCCTTTCGGAAAAGTAATAGATGTGTTTGGTGTAATAGGGGAAGATGGTTCGGGAACCAATCACGAATTTGAAGATGGAAGAGCGATTCGTAACCCGGATATTTTGGAAGGCAATCCAACTTTCACTTTTGGTGAGTGGACCATTTTTAACGATTCGGGCGAAGCTGGCACCACAGATTTACCCCAAAAAGCCCCCGAGGATTTTACCCCAGGGGTTAGGGATTAAACTTTTAAAAAGCCTTATAACTAAATTTTTGTCCACCTACCGATGCATCTGCCATCAATCCTGCTTTGGGCAGGGCAAAAACGGCCACCCCATCTTTGTATTTTGCATTAAAGGCAATACCGGACTTTAGGGCAACAGCAGAAGTTTCAGCGGCAAACTGGAACTTTTCGGTTTTAAATCGTTGCAGGTCTACATCTGTTTCAAAGAAAATAACCTCAATAATGGCCTGTCCGCCAGCTTGTAGGCCAATATTCAACTTTTTAAGGTCGGCCATGCCTACGGCATCTCCATTTTCATAAACTACCCCATTGCCCGATGCACCACCTATAATAAAACCACCTTTCCCAACATTGGGAAAAATGACATATCCGGCAGAATTGTCAAAAAAGCGCTCCAAACTTGGACTTGTTTCCAAAAGGGTGGTTTTGGCCTTTTGGGCGTCCTTCATTATTTTCTTGTCCTTTTTATTTTGTGCTATGGCAATGGTAGTGACCAAAAGAAAGGTTGCCAAAGCAAAGGTTTTAATCGGTTTCATAGTGTTTCTGTTTTTAAGTTCATTCAAAATTAAATGAAGAACCCCTTCCATTTTGGAAAGGGTTTGCCAATTAATGTTAAGAAAAGTATATAACTTGTTACTCTATTTTTGGAAAATCTTCGTCTTTCATCACCTCTTCCATTTGAAGTACGTGCCTTTCCATATGCCCAGCAATAAAAACAATAAGCTGTACACCATCTATAGTACCAAAAGGCAGATCGCTATTGTAACGGTTTCTCAAATCGTCGTTCGTTGTTTTAACATATTCCATAAGTTCGCTTCTGGTAGAAAGCAATGCTTCCAAAGTCTCCTCAGCAGAACCAAATTTTCCACTTGGTTCGAACGGTTTGGAGGTCTTCACCTTTTGGCTCCTGTCCGCCACCATGGGCATAATTTGTTCGTCTTTAAAAACTAAAGAATCCTTAAGTGCTGGGTTTGGACCCTCTTTAACACTTTTGTGTACTGTTTGGACAAACATCTTTTCGGTCAAGGCAAGGTGTTCCACACATTCGGCAATGGACCATGATGTTGGGTCTGGTTTATAGTGGAACTGTACATAGGTAAGACCATCCAATACCTTATTCATATGTTCTCTTGTTTCCGTTAAATGTTTGATCATCATTTTTCGGTCTTCTGTACTAAGCTTTGTGCTGGAGTCCTTGGAAAAACTTAAAAGCACTAGGGCAACTAAAGGAAGGATTAATTTTTTCATGAGTTGTGGTATTTATTGATTTTGTTGTAAATTATTGGTTCATAATGTATTAAAATTAATAGGAATTAAATAGAACGAAAAATAATTTCAAAAGTATTATTTGAATGCTTTATATCTTTTGAAAAAAAGTCACAGCAATTGAAAGCAAACCACAGAACAGTTAAATAGATTAAGATTATGTTATAATAGTATTTTAATATTAATCATCTATTCTTTTGATTGCTGTTTTTGTATTTTTATGTGTCAGTAAAAATCTAATTTAAAACAATATACTATCATGAGTAAAGAATTGGCAAATGGTGCAGATGAGGGCGCCTGTCCTTTTTTGAACGGAGAAATAAAACAAGTGGCCGGGAGTGGTACACAAAATGAAGATTGGTGGCCCAACCGACTTAAATTGGAACTTTTAAGCCAGCATTCGGAAAAATCCAACCCGCTGGGAGAGAAATTCAACTATGCCGAAGAGTTCAAAAAACTGGACTACGCAGCACTTAAAAAAGACCTTTTAAAGGTTATGACCGATTCGCAAGACTGGTGGCCTGCCGATTTTGGCAGTTACGCCGGTTTGTTCATCCGTATGGCATGGCACAGTGCCGGTACGTATCGTTCGGGAGATGGTCGTGGCGGTGGTGGCCGTGGTCAACAACGTTTTGCTCCCCTTAACTCTTGGCCGGACAACGTGAGCTTGGACAAAGCCCGTCGCCTGTTGTGGCCCATCAAGCAAAAATACGGTCAGAAAATATCTTGGGCAGACCTTATGATATTGGCCGGAAACGTTGCCTTGGAATCAACCGGATTCCGCACTTTTGGTTTTGCCGGTGGCCGTGAGGACGTTTGGGAGCCAGACCAAGATGTATATTGGGGAAGCGAAAGTGAATGGTTGGCCTTAAGCGATACGCCCAACAGTCGCTATTCGCACAACAAAGAAGAACGCGATTTGGAAAACCCCTTGGCCGCAGTTCAGATGGGATTGATTTACGTAAACCCTGAAGGACCTGACGGAAATCCTGATCCCGTAGCTGCTGCTCACGACATTCGAGAGACCTTTAAGCGAATGGCAATGGACGACGAAGAAACCGTAGCCCTTATTGCTGGGGGACATACTATCGGTAAAACCCACGGTAATGGCGATGCAGAATTGGTGGGAGTTGACCCCGAATCAGAAGATTTGGCATTGCAAGGTTTGGGATGGGTCAATAAAAATGGTTCAGGGAAGGCAGGTGATGCCTTTACTTCTGGACTTGAGGTGACTTGGACCTCCACACCGGTACGTTGGAGCAACGATTTTTTCCAATTCTTGTTTAAATATGAATGGGAATTGACCAAAAGTCCCGCAGGGGCACACCAATGGGTGGCCAAAGATGCCGAAGCCATCATCCCTGATGCTTTTGGCGGTCCCAACAGAAAGCCTACCATGTTGACCACCGACTTGTCGTTACGTTTTGATCCGGCCTATGAAAAGATTTCACGTAAGTTCTTGGATGATCCACAAGCTTTTGCCGAAGCTTATGCCCGTGCTTGGTTTAAATTGACCCACCGTGATATGGGACCACGTTCCCGTTACCTTGGGCCTGAAGTACCAAAAGAAGAATTGAATTGGCAAGACCCCATTCCAGCGGTAGATTACACCTTGGTTGATGCCTCCGATATAAAAGCCTTGAAAGCAAAAGTATTGGATTCCGGTCTTTCAATTTCCGATTTGGTTTACACCGCTTGGTCGTCTGCGTCCACCTTCCGTGGTGGTGATAAGCGTGGTGGTGCCAATGGTGCACGTATCAACTTGGAACCCATGAACGGTTGGGAGGTAAACAAAGACACAGGAAAAGTTATAAAATCGCTTAAAGCCATTGCAGACGAATTCAATAGCAAAGCCAGTGGAGGAAAGAAAATTTCTTTGGCCGATATGATTGTCTTGGCCGGTACTGCCGCAGTTGAAAAAGCTGCTAGCGATGCCGGTGTTCCAACCGAAGTGTCTTTTGCGCCAGGGCGTAACGATGCCCGCCAAGATCAAACCGATGTTGAGGCCACTAATTACTTGGAACCTAAATACGACGGTTTCCGTAACTATGTGAAACAAGGCGTAAAAGTGCCAGCCGAGCATTTGTTGGTGGATAAGGCCCAATTGTTGACCCTTACCGCGCCCGAGATGACCGCTCTTGTAGGTGGTTTGCGTGTACTGGGGGCCAACTTTGATGGCTCAAAGCACGGTGTACTTACCGATAAAGTAGGGGTTTTGAGTAACGACTTCTTCGTAAACTTGCTCGATATGGCCACAGAATGGAAAGCCGCCAACGATGAAAAATCGTTGTACGAAGGCCGTGACCGTGAGACTGGTGATCTAAAGTGGACCGGTACCCGTGTGGACTTGGTATTTGGTTCCAATTCCATTTTGCGTGCCTTGGCCGAAGTGTATGCTTCTAAAGACGGCAAAGAGAAATTCGTAAAGGATTTTGTAGCTGCTTGGACCAAAGTGATGAACCTAGACCGTTTCGATTTGAATCAGTAAACCCCATCCGAAACAAATAATAGAAAAAGAAAATCAGTACCAACAAAAACTGCCGTAGCTAAAAAGGTTATGGCAGTTTTTTATAACTTTCTGCATAACAATGAACAACAAGGAAGAACTCTTTAACCAAATACGAAACGGTAATTTAGAAGCCGTACAGAACCTGATACGGAAGAAACCTGATTTTTTGGAAGCTAAAGATCAAAGAGGCTCTACACCACTTATATTGGCCGCTTATTATGGGCACGAGGACATAGTTGATTTTTTGTTGGATAAAGGTACCCAAGTGAATGCTTTGGACAGTTCTGGAAATTCAGCTCTTATGGGTGTATGTTTCAAAGGGTTTACAAGCATTGCCGAAAAATTAATAAAAGCTGGAGCTAACATCAGCCAAAAAAACGCTATGGGGGCAACTTGCCTTATTTATGCCGTAACATTTAACCGCAAAAGTATAGCAGAACTTCTTTTAAAGCATGGGGCAAATACCACCGTAAAAGACGCCAAGGGGAAAACAGCTATGGACCTTGTTTTGGAACAAGGAAATAGCGAAATGGAAGAAATTTTAAAAAAATACTAGATGTCTACAACTTTGAACATTGCCTTAATTCAGTCCAATTTATACTGGGAAGACCCAGCAAAAAACAGGAAAATGTTCGAGGAAAAGATTGATACCATTCCCGATTATGTGGATTTGATCGTACTGCCAGAAATGTTCACGACCGGTTTTACGATGGACCCACAAAGCATTGATGCTTTTGAAGGAAATAAAACGGTGGAATGGATGCAAAGTGTGGCCAAATCAAAAAATAAGGCACTTATTGGCAGCATTGTTTTTCAGGAAAATGGAAATTTCTTCAACCGGTTGTTTTTTGTTTCACCAGAGGGCGTACTTGAGGTTTATGATAAAAAGCACACGTTCACATTGGCCGGTGAGGATAAAGTGTACAAAGCAGGCAACAAAAAGCTCATTTTCGAATATAAAGGATTCGAAATTTGCCCCATGATCTGTTATGATCTTCGGTTTCCCGTTTGGTCCAGAAATACCGAAGATTACGATGTATTGATTTATGTGGCCAATTGGCCCAAGAAAAGGATTAACGCTTGGGACACATTGTTAAAAGCTAGAGCCATTGAAAACATGGCCTATTGTATTGGTGTTAACCGTATAGGAACGGATGGAGTGGATTTTGAATACAATGGACATTCCGCCGTATATGATGTGCTCGGGGAACCTTTGGCCTATTCTGAAGAAGAAGAGATATTATATGCTACATTGGATAAAGAACACATACTAACCACAAGAAAAAAATTAAGGTTCTTGGAAGATCGAGATAGTTTTAATTTGATAGGATAAAGGTTTCTTCCTTTTCCCAGTTGGCCCTGATCTCAATAACGCCGGGATAATAACTTATTTCTTCGGGCTGTCTTTTTTCAAGAAAGCTACCAGTATCCAACTTACCGTTTCCGTTTTTATCCAATATAACGCGGGCTACATAGTTGCCCGGATTCAAATGGTTGAATTCGAAGAATTGTGGCTCAGCAGCAATAATCTCTCGCTGTACTTCTCCTTTTTCGTTGGTCAACTGCACGATTACAGGATAGGTGACATCGCCTCCCAAAATCATTTTTAGATTGCCATAATCAGCATAACTGCCTGTAGATAAATTGTAGGCCAACGTATCGTTCTGAATTCCAAAGAGATCGGTAATGGCCCCAGGCAAAAACGAAAAAGTATATTTCTGGTTCGGCTCCACCTCAAAATCAAAATCAATTTTGTTGTTCAAACTGTCCAACGCATAGGAGTACGATGCGGGAATGGAATCACTGACTTTTAGCGAAATATGGTTGGTGTCCAATGTTGCAATAGGCGTATTGGCCAAAATACTGAAGGTATCCTCAAAATTAAATTTTCCGCTAACAGAAGTAGACAATTTTAAAGAATCCATGGGCAAATCCCGCATTTTTACTGTAAAAGTGTCGATAATCTGAACTTTATCATTCCTGACCGTGAATATAATGGAATCCAAATCGGTTGGGGTCATCCAATAATTTAGGGTGTCCTTGTCCCTTTCTTTCAATATTTTGGTTTTAACCGAGTCGGGCAACAATGTCTGGGATTCAATGACCATATCCCTGTAATCCCCCTGATACCCGAATATAATTTTGTTATTGGCTACCAAACTTGGTACCGAAGGCTTATAATTTGGCTGCTCCCTAAATATATTTAATAAGTAAATGGAATCCGTCGGAATTGTAATCGTGTCGGCTATAAAACCGATTTTATCTTGCCCTTGATCGAACATGTTGTTCTTGTTCACATCCTTTAAGCCAAACAAGGCATATTTACCACCTTTTAGGTTCCTCAATTCAAAAAAGGGAACGCTATCGCCTGTGTTTGTAATATACAACGGTGGGTTCTTGTAAATGGTGGAATCAGTATAGGTACTGTCCATTTCGTAAAGCATTACGCTAATAAACTCGTCCGCTTTTCTGTTAACGGCATCTTTTACAGCACCGGATAAGGATAGGGAGTCCAAATAATCTCCAGTAGAGAATACGTAGCTCAAAAAGCTATTGGGATTCCCCTCATTGTTATCCACAATACTTTGCCCAAAATTTATGGTGTAGGTAGTGTTTTCTCTAAGCGTGTCTTTTATAACAACCTCAATATACTTGCTTGGAGCTCCCATTGGAGTTATAGTGGCGGGGTTTTTAAACGGTGGGGAAACCACCAATTGGTTCTGTACGTCCTCCAACTTGATCAGCTCATCAAAATAGAGCCGTATTTTCTTTGCTTTGAAATTAATGGTGAAGTTTTCTGGTTCGCTACGTACCAGTTTTGGGGGTGTAATATCCTTTGGGCCGCCGCTTGGGGAACCTCGTTTGGCACATTGCCACATAGCAAGGGCCATAAAGGCGAAAAAAAGAAATCCCAACAATTTTTTAAAATACACCATGCCTAAAACCAATGAGGGACAAAGAAACAACTAATTTGAAAAATGGGACAACGCATTAATAAAATTTAACCCTCTGGCACCATGGCCATACTCAATACAGAAACCTCTATGTTTTTTTGTTGGAGAAGTGTTTGTGCACACGATTCAATGGTTGCCCCGGTAGTGATGACATCGTCCACCAAAAGCACATGCTTAAATTTTCCGCTGTTTGATGCATTGAGGTCAAATGCATCTTTGGAGCTCTCCCAGCGACTTTGTCGGCCTTTTTTGGTCTGGGTTTTTATGTTCTTCACTTTTATCAACCAATCATCACAATACTCAGCACCTAAATTTTCCGCAATTGTACGCGCAAATAAAGCTACTTGATTATAGCCCCGTTTTTTTAATTTTTTTGGGTGTAAAGGAACTGGGACTACTGCATCAATATGGCCGAGTTCACCACTTTCTTTTAATTGGGCACCGCACCAATCTCCAAAAAAGCCTCCAATTTGTTCTTGGTTTTTGTATTTGAGCCAGTGCAATAAATTTTTTATCAGGCCATTTTTGGAGAAAAAAACGAACGAGGCAGCTTTTTTTATGGGAATTCTACCATAAAATATACGGTCCACCGCATTTTCTTCCAGGAAGTTATAATCGGTGAGTGGCACATCATGCCGACAAACTGCACACAGAATACGCTCTTCCCTAAATAATTGGGCATTACATCCAAAACATACCCTTGGCAATAGGATGTTGTTAATCTCGTTTATTATCTTAGCCAACCTTTTTGGTGTCAAATCTTATACATTTTTAGAGTAGTCTGTCAACCCCATGAACTCCCAAGATAACAATTTCAACTACAAAATTATTTTTGCTGCCATGGCCGCGGTAATTGTGGGGATTCTTATTGCCTTTTATTACAGCTATGCACAATCCAAAAACCAAATGATTTATTTGGAGGAGGAAAAATCACTTTTGGTAAAGGATTTAACATTGATGAGGGCAGAGGTTGACCGTTTATCGGGATTAAATGAGGTAAACGAAATCGAGTTGCAAACCTCCCGTTTTAGGGTGCAACAACTTTTGGACTCCGTCGGCAGATTAAACTTCAGCATTACCAAATTAAAGGAAACCAGAAAGGAACTTCGTAAATTGGAGTTACGTTTTGACAGCCTGAAGCTCAAAAACAACTTTCTTAGGTACAATAATAGTTTACTGGCCAGTAAGTATAATGAAACCTTAAAGCAGTTGGAAGAACTAAGGGGCAGGGCCAGCAATATGCAACAAACAGAATCTTTGCTTCGCGAGACCAATAAGGAACTTGCCAAGGAACTCAAAATTAAAAGCTATTTAAAGCTACAAGATGCTGAAGGCAGTGGTTTTAGGTTAAGGGCGGGCAGACCCATAAAAACCAATAAGGCATCTGTGATCGAAAAATTGAGAGGATGCGTTACCATATTGAGCGACCCTAACACCAAAGGGGACATAAAAGTGCTATACCTCCAGTTTTTGGACCCGAATATGGCCATTATCGAGGATAACGCCAATACAATTTCGGTTAGCGGGAATACATACAGCAAAAAGGTAGAAATTGTGTATACCGGAAAGGAAATCAGCATTTGTGATGCCATTACCGTACCCGAAGGGTCGTTGGCAGAGGGAATTTATACCCTAAATATCTTTGAGGATGAAAGATTGTTGGCTTCCACTGAATTTCAGCTGAAATAACATACTTCTTTTTGGGTAAAATTCTATTTTTGCCCAATGGCAAATCAGGAAGACATTTTTAAGAAGGTTATCTCACACGCAAAGGAGTACGGTTATGTATTTCAATCCAGTGAGATTTATGATGGACTCAGCGCAGTTTACGACTATGGTCAGAACGGTGCCGAGCTAAAAAAGAACATTCGCGAATATTGGTGGAAGGCCATGGTGCAGCTCAATGAGAACATTGTGGGCATCGATGCCGCCATATTTATGCATCCCACCACTTGGAAGGCTTCTGGCCATGTGGACGCTTTCAATGACCCATTGATAGACAACAAGGATTCCAAAAAAAGGTATCGTGCCGATGTTTTGATCGAGGATTATGTAGCCAAAATCGAAGCCAAAATCGAAAAAGAAGTCAAAAAAGCTGAAAAACGCTTTGGAGATAGCTTTGATAAGGAGCAATTTTTAGCGACCAATAATAGGGTACTAGGTTATCAAGAGAAAGCCGATTCCATTCTTAAGAGAATGGGTCAGTCTTTGGAAAAAGAAGATTTGGCTGATGTAAAAGCTTTAATTGAAGAGTTGGAAATCGCCTGTCCACTTTCAGGATCTAAGAATTGGACTGATGTAAAGCAGTTCAACCTCATGTTCGGCACCAAACTTGGAGCTTCCGCCGATAGTGCCATGGACCTCTACCTTCGTCCCGAAACTGCACAAGGTATATTCGTCAACTTTTTGAACGTACAAAAAACTGGACGAATGAAGATTCCGTTTGGGATTGCCCAAACAGGAAAAGCCTTCCGTAACGAAATTGTGGCCCGTCAGTTTATTTTCCGTATGAGGGAATTTGAACAGATGGAGATGCAATTTTTTATAAAACCAGGCACCCAATTGGAGTGGTACGAAGCGTGGAAAGAGAAACGGATGAAATGGCACCTTTCTTTGGGAATGGGAGCCGACAACTACCGTTTCCATGACCACGAAAAATTGGCGCACTATGCCGATGCAGCTTCAGATATCGAGTTTAGGTTCCCGTTTGGGTTCAAAGAACTGGAGGGAATCCATTCCCGTACCGATTTTGATTTGGGTAAGCATGAGGAATACTCAGGCAAGAAACTTCAATATTTCGACCACGAAGAGAACAAGAGCTATACCCCTTATGTGTTGGAAACCTCTATAGGACTTGATCGTATGTTCTTGGCCGTATTCTCCAATGCATTGCAAGAGGAGGAGCTCGAAAATGGCTCTACACGTACCGTACTTAAAATTCCGGCTGTGCTCGCACCCAACAAAGTGGCCGTTTTGCCATTGTTAAAGAGGGACGGACTGCCAGAAGTTGCCCAAAAATTGGTGGATGAACTCAAATGGGATTTCAATGTGGATTATGATGAAAAAGATGCCGTAGGGCGCCGTTACCGCCGTCAAGATGCGGCAGGAACACCTTTCTGCGTTACGGTGGACCATCAAACATTGGAAGACGATACAGTTACTATTAGACATAGGGATACCATGGACCAAAAACGTGTGAAGCTTTCAGAGGTAAAGGATATCATCTCCAAAGAAGTGGATATGCGTTATTGGTTACAGAAAATCTAAGGTTTAGAACAAGCCTGTAATTTCTCCGTCATCGTTAATGTCGATACCTTCGGATGATGGATGTGTTGGCAACCCGGGCATACGCATAATGTTGCCTGTTATCGGAATAAGGAAGCCTGCCCCAACAGCAATTTCGATCTCTCGCACGGTAATGATAAAATCTTTGGGCCTGCCCAATAATTTAGGATTGTCCGATAATGACTTTTGGGTCTTGGCAATGCAAACGGGCAGTTGATCTAAACCAAGGTCTGCGATTTTTCTTAAATCAGCTTTGGCCTTGACGGTGTAATCCACGTATTCCGCACCGTAAATTTCAGTGGCAATGGTCGCTATTTTATCTTTTACATTGGATTTCCAATCATAAAGTGGTTGGAAATCGGAGGTTTTGGATTCCACAATCTCAATTACGGATTTAGCCAATTCTTCTGCGCCATCACCACCCTTCTCCCAAACATTGGCAATGGCTACTCGAACACCTTTAGATACCGCAAATGCCTTGATTACCGCAATTTCTTCATCCGTGTCTGAAACAAATTTATTGATGGCAATTACGGGAACAACGTTAAATTTAGCGATGTTTTCCAAATGCTTCTCCAAATTGGGAAGCCCTTTTTTTAAGGCTTCCACATTGGGTTCTGTCAACGATTTTAAATCTGCGCCTCCATGGTATTTTAATGCCCGAATAGTTGTGGTGAGCACAACGGCCTTAGGCTTTAAACCAGCACTTTGGCATTTAATGTCGAAGAATTTTTCGGCCCCTAAGTCAAATCCAAATCCAGCTTCCGTAACGGTGTAATCAGAATGGGACATCCCCATTAAAGTCGCGATTACCGAATTGGTTCCCTGGGCTATATTGGCAAAAGGCCCTCCGTGAATAATGGCTGGGTTTCCCTCAATGGTCTGTACCAGATTGGGTTTTATGGCATCCTTCAACAAGGCGGCCATAGCGCCTTCGGCCTTCAAATTTTTGGCATAGATAGGTTTTTTGTCAAAAGTATACCCCACAAAAATGTTGCCCAATCGCTTTTTTAGGTCGCTTAAGCTCTCGGCCAAACACAGAATGGCCATAATCTCCGAAGCAGCCGTGATATCAAAACCTGTTTCTCTGGGTACGCCAGATGTAGTGCCGCCCAATCCTACAATAATGTGACGAAGAGAACGGTCGTTCATGTCCATTACCCGTTTCCAACCAATGGTTCTCGGATCCAATCGCAAAGAATTGGTTTTATTCTGAATATTGTTGTCAATAATGGCCGATAAGAGGTTGTGCGCCTTTTCAATGGCGGCAAAATCGCCCGTAAAGTGTAGGTTGATGTCCTCCATGGGCAACACTTGGGAATAACCACCACCAGTGGCACCTCCTTTAATTCCAAAAACGGGACCTAGCGATGGCTCTCGCAATACCACGGTTGTTTTTTTTCCCAAACGGTTCAGTCCTTCCGAAAGGCCTATGGACATGGTAGTTTTTCCCTCGCCAGCTGGGGTCGGGGAAATGGCTGACACCAAAATTAAATTACTGTTTTTAGCTTTATCTCGGTTAATGGCCTTAAGAGGAAGTTTGGCCTTGTATTTCCCGAACATTTCAATGTGCTCTGGGTCGATTCCAAATTTTTCTGCAATGGAGGATATGTGTTTCAATTGAACACCTTTGGCGATTTGTAAATCGTTCATAGTCTTTATTTTATATGTAAAGGAATTATAAACCTCCCCAAAGTTCGATACACAAGGTACTATAATCAAGCGAGTAAAACTATGACATTTGTAGGTTCGTGAGGATTATTATACTCTTTCGGTTCAACGGATCAATAGAGCTCACTTCTTTTTTGTTTATTCTTAATGGGCACCCAAAACTCCTCTTCGGATTCGGGGTGCTCTCCTTTGTATTTATCGCCCATTAGTGCAAAGTACGGCCTGCTGTCCATTTCATATTCCGAATTGGGCAGCCATTCGGCATATATACGCTTGAAGGTTTCTATGGCCTGGCTTGGTTTTCCTTTGTATTGAAAAACTGCATATAGGCCTTTGGGCAATGTTAGGCTTTCCATTTCGTCGGGAATTTGTTCAAAATCGGATACGGCAATGGCGGCCCATTTTTCAAATGCCCGGTTAGGGTCAAATTTTTTAAAAAAGTACGTGTCGGGATAAATTTCTACCGAATAAAGGTCATTATTAATGGAGTTTTTGACTTCTCTTTTCCTTGGTGAAAAGCTACGCCAAAGATCAAAAGTTTTATCATCGGCGAAAGATGTACTCAGTTTTTTACCAATTAATTTAGTAGGAGGTAGGGTTTCTATTTTTGGTGTCATTGATCAAATTTAAAAGACATAATTTAATTGCATACCTCCAAAATAATTGCGTGCATTGCCCGGATAAAAATATCTGGGCTGTGCGCCTCCAAAACCAACCGCATTGATCAATACGGATTGGGCATAATTGCTGTCAAAAATATTGTTGATCCCCGCATTAATACCTAAACTGATATGCGACGAAAGTGAGGTGCGGAAGCCCAACTTGGCATGGAACACGTTAAAGGAATCGCTGCTTATGGAATTGGCATCCGTTAAGGGAATTTCGTCCACATACTGATGGGTCAAGTTAAGCAGCAACCCGTTTGAATGCCTTAAATCGATACCCGAACTTAACCGATGTTTTGGCACGCCAGTGAGCGGATTGCCCGAATAATCGTTGTCCCCATCCACAAAATCCACAAAACTATGATCGTTCAGAGTATAGCTTAAATATGGGGAAAAGGTAACCGACCGCAATAGTTTTCCTCGGTATTGCAAGTCCAGTTCCAACCCTTGGTGACGGGTTTTTCCGGCATTTCTGCCAATATATTGGTCCTCTCCCACACGTTGGGCCACCAACAGGTTTTTCACGTTCATTCGGTACAGGCTGATGTTAGCCAAAAGCCTTTTATCAAATAGCGATAACTCACTTCCAAGTTCATAGTTTGTTCCTGTTTCTTGGGCAATGTCAGGATTGATGACTCCTTCTGGAGTGAGTGTTTCTTCCAAACTGGGATTGGAAAAGCCCCTACTTATGTTCGCATAGATTTTTGCGTTTTTTAATTGGTAGTTGAGCCCAAGATTTGGGAGCAAAATCACATCAAAATCACGTTCTGCTGAAGCGTTGGCCTCTCCCTGGTCGAACAAGTCCCTAAAATCGTAATGGGTCTTGTTCAAGTTGAGGCCCAATTGAGCGGAAAATTTTGTCGTTAAAGGATAGGTAAGCGTCCCAAAAAGGTTGAACTGCCGCCTAAACTCTGTATTGTCGCTTAGTTGACTCCCTTGCAAGCTGCCATTGCCATTGTTTTCTTCATAAAGGTTTTCAAAAGTGCCCCAATGGTATTCATCCTTATAAAATTCACCACCAAAGGTGAATTGTGCATTGCCCCAATTGCCGCCAAAACGGCTCCGAATACCGAATCCGTTGGTAAACTCATCCAAAATATCGAAAGGTCTAGGTTCGTAATGGTCCAAGTAAGTATAGAAAACACTTGTGGTATTTTGGAGATGTTCGGAAAACTGATAAGTATGCGACAGGCCCGTTAAAATATAGCTGTTGGCCTCAAAGCCCTGCGATTCCAACCAGTTTGATGGTGCCCTCGTAGGGTCTTCCTCAAAATCTGTTTGATTAATGGAACTCGGAATATGCGCTGTATAATCAATATAGTTTACCAAAATAGCCATACTGCTTTTTTGCCCGGTTTGGAACTGGGTGTTCAGCAGTAAACCATCACGCTGGAACTGACTGTTCTGTCTATAACCATCCGTTTCCAAGTGATTGTAACTCAAACTGAGGTTAAAACCGTCTTCCGAATGGGAAAATGTCAAGTTGTCTTTCAACATATTGTAAGATCCCATCGCGAACGAATTAATGAGTTGGGTCTTGTCTTTAACGGATGCTTTGGTGTCCAGTAAAATGGCACCGCCCAAATTGGAACCATAGGCAGTGGCTTTTGGGCCTTTTATAACCTCTACGGCACCTAAATTCTCATAATCGTAGGCCTCGATGGTGGAGGAGCCAGTGCCATTGGTAACGGGAATACCGTTAAAGTACATGCGTAGCTTGTTGGTTCCGTAGGGTGTTCTTGCACCGATGCCGCGGATAGTAATTCGGTTGGTGTTGATGGCTCCCGATAGAATATAAACACCCGAAATCTGATTGATGGCCGAAGGGATGTCCGTGGGATTGAAACGCTCAAAAGCCTGACCTGCAATCTTGGACGAAGATGTAATTCCCGTAGCTTTTTTTGGAATGGCATCTTGGGTAAGGACGACTTCATCCAATTGTGTTATGGAGTCTTTTTGGGTGTCTTGTGCCAATACTTGAAGTGTGGAAAGGAGCACAAAAAGCTGGGGGAGTGCTTTAAATTTCATTTAATGATTTATCTAGTTCGTTTAGTAATGTTTCAGTGTTCTTGATTGTTGCAAATTCATCTTTTAAGTTGGCCAATTCCGAATGAAAAATGATCTCTGCACTATATTTTTTTCCATCAAACCCAATTTTATCAAAGGCAGCAGTGGCATCAGAAACCAAAATAACATTAAAACCAAGGTTTGAGGCCATCCTAACCGAAGTGGAAATACAATGCTCAATGGTGAGTCCTGCAATCACCAAGTCAGTAATATCTTGAGCTTTTAGACTTATTTCCAATTCAGTACCAATAAAAGCATTGTTCACGGTTTTTTCAAACACAGGCTCGTTGATCATTGGTTGCACCGCGGGGTGGAATTCGTTTCCCATTTTATTGGGGTGTAAAGGAGAACTAAGGTTGGTCGAATTGTGCTTTATATGAAAAATGGGCAAATGTTTTTTTCTGAAGTGTTTGAGTAGTCTGCCACAATTTTCTTCAGCTTCGGGATTGTTCCGCTCCGTACCATAAAATGTTGTTTCTTGGAGCCCAAGTTGGGTGTCGATTAGAACAAGTGTGGTCATGAGGATGAATTTTGATCTAAAAATACGGGAAAACATCAAGAAAGCAGGTGTTGATTCTTTCCATCGATACATCCATTGGTAAATTCAATTTTAGGGAGCCGTTCACAATAGCTATTTTTGAACAAATTTGATTATAATGAAGATTGCATCATACAATGTTAACGGAATCCGGGCAGCAATGAACAAAGGGTTTGTGGAGTGGTTGACATCCGTTGGTCCAGATGTGGTTTGTTTACAAGAGACCAAGGCCATGAAAGAGCAAGTGGATACACATCTTTTTGAGGAAGCAGGTTACCCTTACCACTACTGGTTCAGTGCCCAAAAAAAGGGATACAGCGGTGTGGCCTTACTATGTAAAAACGAACCGGATAACGTAGAATTCGGAACGGGAATAGATTATATGGATCATGAAGGGAGAAACATCCGTGCCGATTTTGGAGATCTTTCCGTGATGAGCATGTATTTGCCATCCGGCACCAATATGGATCGTTTGGATTTTAAATTGACCTACATGGCCGATTTTCAAAAATATTCGGAAGAGCTTCGAAAAGAACGCCCCAACCTAATTGTTTGTGGGGATTACAATATCTGTCATGAGGCAATAGACATCCACGATCCCGTTCGCAACAAAAATGTATCGGGATTTTTGCCCGTGGAGCGGGAATGGATAGGCAATTTTATGGAAAGTGGTTTTATTGATAGTTTCAGACACTTCAACAAAGAACCAGATAATTATACCTGGTGGAGTTACCGGGCCAATGCCAGGGCAAACAATAAAGGCTGGCGTTTGGATTATGGAATGGTTGCCGAACCCTTGGAAAATAGGCTCAAGCGTTCAGTGATTTTGTCCGAAGCCAAGCACAGCGACCATTGCCCCATTTTATTGGAAGTTGAAAAATAACATTGGCGTAAAGACCGAAGTTTTTGTTTGAGTACCTTTAACTGTCCTAAACTAAAAAGATGAAATACACCAGAATTCCACATACCGATATCCGAATATCCAAAATTTGTTTGGGAACCATGACCTGGGGCCGCCAAAACAATGAAGATGAGGCGTATGAACAGATGAACTACGCCTTGGGCCAAGGTGTAAATTTTTTTGATACGGCCGAGCTGTACCCGGTTCCGGCAAAGAAAGAACTGTACGCAGTAACCGAAGAATTTATAGGGAACTGGTTCAAAAAAACAGGCAACCGGGACAAAGTGGTACTTGCATCTAAAATAGCGGGGCCTGGACACGCTGCGAAGCACATTTGCAACACGGGGTTCAGCAAGGAATCCATTATCAGTGCGGTTGAAGGCAGCTTAAAACGTTTACAAACCGATTATATTGACTTGTACCAACTCCATTGGCCAGAGCGGAACACCAATTATTTTGGACAACGTGGCTACAATGCCCATGCGGTTGATGTATGGGATGATAATATCCATCAAGTATTGGAAACATTGCGCGATTTGATTGCCGAAGGCAAAATCCGACAAGTAGGATTGTCCAATGAAACCCCTTGGGGAACCATGCGCTATTTAGAAGAAAGCAAAGTACACCAATCCTTGCCAAGGATGATGACCATACAAAATCCGTACAATCTTTTGAACCGATTGTTTGAAGTTGGCCTTTCCGAGGTTTCCATGCGCGAGCAGATTGGACTTTTGGCGTATTCTCCGATGGCATTTGGGGTGTTGAGCGGAAAATACCTGACCGAAATTCCCCCAAGAAAAGCAAGGGTGACTTTGTTTCCGAATTACAACAGATATAGTGGCGATACAGCTGTACAGGCTACTGAGAAGTATGCTCAATTGGCCAGTGAACACGGTTTGAGCATGGCGCAAATGGCCTTGGCCTTTGTTAATACCAGACCATTCCTTACCAGTAACATTATTGGTGCAACCAGTATGGAACAACTCAAGGAAAATATTGCCAGTATTGATGTAGACCTTTCCGATGCGGTGTTGGACGGGATTGAAGAAATCCATAGAGAAATTCCAAATCCCGCACCATAAATTATTCTAAAGCATAAGCACGGTATTCATCACCCGAAGGGGTACCCATTTTGCCTCCTCCACAGGAAATCACGACGTATTGTTTGCCATCAACTTGATAGGTGATGGGTGTGGCATACCCCCCAGCAGGAAGTTGATCTTCCCAGAGTTGTTTGCCCGACTTCATGCTGAATGCACGGATTTTTTCATCTTTTGTAGCCGCAATAAAGAGCACCCCACCTTTGGTGATGACAGGACCGCCATAGTTTTCAAGTCCAGAAACGGGAACATTGGGGTCGTCCAAACTTTCTTCATGCCCCAAAGGTACCGACCACAGATATTCCCCTGAATTAAGGTCGATGGCATTCAAGGTGCCCCATGGAGGTTTTACCACAGGATAACCCCTATCGTCCTTAAATCTGGCAAAACTGGCCACGGAATAGGGAACATCCACTGTTAACTTTTCTACCCTATGGTCTTTGGCTTCTTCCATACCCATAACAAACTCGGTAATTGCATTGGTTTCCTCCTCGGAAAGATTGGGCATGCCCGGCATGGCACCGCGACCTTTTTGGATAATGGTTTTTATGGAATCGGATTTCAACCGCAACTTCACATTTTGGAGTTCAGGAATTCCGTTTAAACCCTGTAAATTGCCACCATGGCATCTGGCACAGTGAATTTGTGCCAAACTTTGCCCCACGCTGGAACCTTCTCCATCACTACCAACTTCTTTCATTTTAATGATCCAAGCCATTTCATTGGCGTTAACGTACATAACACCACTGCGAGGATCAAGTGCTGCTCCGCCCCATTCGGCGCCACCGTCCGCACCTGGGAATAAGATTACTCCCGTAGTATCCATAGGTATAAATTGCCCTTGCGATGTAATGGAGTTGAATTTTTCCAACACGGTTGGATTGTCCTTGGTTTCATTCCCTTGAACCAAATCATCAACAAAAGCAGTTCTGTCCGGTGCATATAAATCGTCTTCTGTCAAAATTTGACGGGCAAAAGGAGCTGGTTTTAAGGGTAGAGGCTGGGTCTCAAATGTTTTTTCACCAAGGAGTGTGGAACTTGGATAGGCCTTTTCCTCGATAGGGAAGAGAGGCTCCCCAGTTATTCGGTTGAACACAAATATGTGCCCACTTTTGGTTACTTGTGCTACCGCAGGAATGGTTTGTCCGTCCCTAACAATATCCACCAAGTTGGGCGGTGCGGGCAAGTCTCTGTCCCAAATATCGTGGTGTACCATTTGAAAATGCCAAATGCGTTCCCCAGTAGTGGCATTTAGTGCCAACAGGGAATTGGCAAACAGGTTGGATCCTTCGCGGTCGCCACCATACCAGTCAAAAGCGGCCGAACCCGTAGGAATATAAACAATGCCCTGCTCCTTGTCCAAGGCCATGCCTGGCCAGCTGTTGGCACCGCCAACTTTTTTATAGGCTTCGGCAGGCCAGGTGTTGTAACCGAATTCTCCTGGTTGGGGAATGGTGTGGAAAGTCCATAAAATTTCACCTGTGAGTACATCGTATGCCCGTATGTGCCCTGGTGAAGAGCCGGGTCCTTCACCCACACGAGTACCTTGAATAAGTATGTTTTGAAAAACGGTTCCAGGGGTATTGGACACTACGGACAACCTATTGGGGTCTCTGCCCAAGCCATCCCGGAGGTCAATGCTGCCGTTGTTGCCAAAATCGGCAATGGGCTTGCCTGTTTCAATATTGATGGCGTACAGTTTTGGTCCTGAAGAGAAAAAAATACGGCTCGGGGCCGTCCCATCGGACTTCCAATAATTTAATCCACGGTTGAGCCCTAAACCTGATTCATCCTTTGTTTTTGGCGAAAATTTCCAGATTTCTGTTCCTGTTTTTGCGTTGATTGCGAACAACTCAATGGCGGCATTTACCCCATAAAGTACATCTTCTACCATTAAGGGGCTAGTCTGTATCTGTGTTGTTCTTCCTTCTTTCAGTCCTCCGCTTTTATAGCTCCAAGCGAGTTTTAATTGATTTACATTGGAGGCATTGATTTGATCAAGATTGGAAAAATGCGTTCGTTCGGGGTCTCCCAAATAATGTTCCCAAGTGGTGAAATAGGTTTTGTTGGCCTTATTTGAATCTGGATTGGAGCAAGAAACCAAAAAAGCTATTGGAAGAAAAAGAAAATATCTTTTCATGTGCAGTTTGAATGTTCTCTAAATATAGAAAGAAACCTACAATTACTGGTTTACCCAAATAAATGGGCGACGACATCTTCAATCTTGGATACTTTTTGTACCTGTATCCCTGTCTTTTTTAGGCCGATTTTGTTGTTTTTGGAGACAAATATGGTAGAGAAACCTAATTTTTCCGCTTCAAGAATGCGTTGGTCCACCCGTTGCACGGGTCTAATTTCACCAGCTAGTCCTACTTCAGCTGCAAAACAAGTACCTTTTTCAATGGGAATATCGGAGTTACTGGATAAAATAGCGGCCATTACGGCCAAATCAATGGCTGGGTCGTCCACGGAGATTCCACCGGTAATATTTAAAAAAACATCCTTAGCTGCTAGTTTAAAACCCGCTCGCTTCTCCAAAACGGCTAAAAGCATGTTCAACCTTTTGGCATTGAAACCTGTTGCGGATCGTTGCGGCGTTCCGTAAACAGCGGTGCTCACCAAAGCCTGAATTTCAATAAGCAAAGGTCGCATACCTTCAACAGTTGCCGCAATGGCAGTGCCGCTGAGGTCTTCCTCATTTTTGGAAATCAATACTTCGGATGGGTTGTTCACTTCACGCAAACCGCTTCCCTGCATTTCGTAAATACCGAGTTCGGCTGTGGAACCAAATCGGTTTTTGAGGGAACGAAGGATACGATACACGTAATTGCGATCACCTTCAAACTGAAGAACGGTATCCACCATGTGTTCCAGAATCTTGGGGCCTGCAATGGTGCCATCCTTGGTAATGTGCCCTACCAAAATAACGGGGGTGTGACTTTCCTTCGCAAATTTGATGAGTTCGGCAGTACTTTCTCGGATTTGTGAAATGCTTCCAGCTGCGGATTCGATATAATCGGTGTGGAGGGTTTGGATGGAGTCAATAATAACCAAATCGGGTTCAATGGTCGATATCTGCTGAAAAATGTTCTGGGTTTTGGTTTCGGTAAGGATGTAGCAATTTTCGCTGTTGGGTTGAATGCGGTCGGCTCGCATTTTTATTTGCCGTTGACTTTCTTCCCCTGAAACATATAGAATTTTGTAGGGCAGTTTTAATGCAATTTGAAGTAACAAGGTACTTTTTCCAATACCTGGTTCTCCTCCCAGTAAAGTAAGCGAACCCGGTACCAATCCACCTCCCAAAACACGATTGAACTCTTGGTCCAAGGTATCCAGTCGGAGTTCTTTTTCTTGTGTAATTTCGGAAACACGTAGGGGTTTGTTGGCTTGTTTGGCAGTTTTGTTGGTCTTCCAACTTTTTTTGTCTTCTTTTTGGACCACTTCTTCCACAATGGTGTTCCACTCCTTGCAAGAGGAACATTGCCCAATCCATTTTGGGAATTGGGTCCCACAGTTTTGACAAAAAAATGCTGTTTTTGTTTTGGCCATTAAAAATAAATGAGATGTCTAAGATATGGATTTTTGGATCTTATCCGATTTGTACAAGTTAACCCAAACTACCTGACTTTATAGCAACAAAAAATCCTGTGAAGCTAGCTTCACAGGATTAAATCTATCAACCTATTTTAGGTTAATCAAGAATTCATTTTTTAATCGGCCAGAACGATTACTTTATTGTCTTTCATTTCAACAGTACCGCTTGAGATTGCCAAAACAGTTTCTCCATTTTTTCCTTTGGAAAACTTATCGGCAAAGGCTTCATCTATAGTGATGTTGCCCTTTACTTTTACGCTTCCCTTTTGCAACAAAGAAACAACAGGTGCGTGGTTCTCCAGCATTTGGAACTCACCATTTATACCAGGAACGGTAACCGCGGTTACTTCGCCTGAGAATAAGGTGGCTTCGGGTGATACTATTTCTAAATACATATTTTCTTTTGTCATTCCCGTGGAAACGGGAATCTTTTAAACTTTGACTAAATTTCCAATGAGATTCCTGCTTTCCCTTCGACTCCGCTCAGGGTCCCGCAGGAATGACATTATGCTTCCGCCAACATTTTCTCTCCGGCCTCGATAGCTTCCTCGATGGTTCCTTTAAGGTTGAATGCAGATTCTGGCAGGTGATCTAGTTTGCCATCCATAATCATGTTGAATCCTTTGATGGTCTCTTTAATATCAACCAACACCCCAGGAATACCGGTAAACTGTTCTGCTACGTGGAATGGCTGTGACAAGAAGCGTTGTACACGTCTTGCCCTACCTACGGCCAACTTATCTTCTTCAGAAAGCTCTTCCATACCCAAGATGGCGATAATATCCTGAAGCTCTTTGTAGCGTTGCAATAACTCTTTTACACGTTGTGCACAATCGTAATGCTCTTTACCCAAAATTTCAGGGGTCAAAATCCTGGAAGTGGAATCCAAAGGATCCACAGCTGG
Organism: Allomuricauda sp. TY007; assembly: GCF_010468565.1. Classification (GTDB taxonomy): domain Bacteria; phylum Bacteroidota; class Bacteroidia; order Flavobacteriales; family Flavobacteriaceae; genus Flagellimonas. The sequence goes on along the minus strand of NZ_WUEG01000003.1, from coordinate 211,240 downwards.
ATAAATACCCAACTCGGCAATTTTACGGGAAAGTACGGTAGTTGCATCCAAGTGAGCAAATGTTGTCGCTGGTGCAGGGTCCGTCAAGTCATCCGCAGGAACGTAAACCGCCTGTACCGATGTAATGGAACCTCTTTTTGTTGATGTAATCCTTTCCTGCATGGCACCCATTTCTGTTGCCAATGTTGGTTGGTAACCCACCGCAGAAGGCATACGACCCAATAGTGCGGACACCTCGGAACCTGCCTGTGTAAAACGGAAAATGTTATCCACAAAGAAAAGAACGTCTTTTCCTTGACCTTCTCCTGATCCATCACGGAAATATTCTGCAATGGTCAATCCGGACAATGCCACACGGGCACGTGCTCCTGGTGGTTCGTTCATCTGACCGAACACGAAGGTAGCCTTGGATTCCTTCATTGCTTTTTTATCTACTTTGGACAAATCCCATCCTCCTTCTTCCATGGAGTGCAAGAAATCGTCACCATATTTTATAATACCGGATTCCAACATCTCACGAAGCAAATCGTTTCCTTCACGAGTACGCTCTCCAACACCTGCGAACACGGACAAACCTCCGTGACCTTTTGCAATGTTGTTGATCAACTCCTGAATCAAAACGGTTTTACCAACCCCGGCACCACCAAACAATCCAATTTTACCACCCTTTGCATAAGGTTCGATAAGGTCGATTACTTTAATACCTGTAAAAAGTACTTCTGTAGAAGTAGAAAGGTCTTCAAATTTTGGTGCTTCACGGTGAATTGGAAGTCCGTTGTCTCCAGTTTTAGGCAGTTCTTCCAAACCATCGATGGCATCGCCGATCACATTGAAAAGACGTCCGTAAACATCTTCGCCAATTGGCATTTGAATTGGATTTCCGGTAGCTACTACCTCTACACCTCTGCTCAAACCATCGGTAGAGTCCATAGAGATGGTTCTTACGGTATTCTCACCAATGTGTGATTGTACTTCGAGAACCAATCTTGAGCCATCAGCTTTTGCTATTTCAAGGGAGTCATAAATTCTTGGGATTTCTACCCCTGATTCAAACTCAACATCAATGACCGGGCCTATAATTTGGGCAACCTTACCTGTTACTTTAGACATTAGTATGTTTATTTATAATTGAATACGCGGAAAATGACCGCTATTTTTTCGGCTGCAAAGATATGCTTTTACATTTTTATTCAGAAACCGATTTCAGTTTTTTTTAAAGAAAAAAGGCGTTGGAAAACCCAACGCCCTTAGTTTTGCTTGTTATCTGTTGTTTAAGGGTTTATGCTCCAAGACAAATAGTATATGGAACCGATAAATCCTGTACCGATTGCCGTGTAGTATTCATCACCCAACAGATTGGATCCCCCCAGTTTGAAAACTGATTTGATGGATGGAACCGAATAGTTGATCTGGGCATCCAACACAGTGTATGCTGGAATATTGCCATCGGCAAACGAAGCTTCCCAGTAATAGCTGTCGCTCCAACGGTAGTTAACGTTAAAACCAAAGTTTTTGAAGAGTGCCGCATTCCCGAAAGATGCTTTTACCTTGTGTTTTGGTGTATTGAAATTTGTCCTAAGGTCCGGGTACTTTCCTTCATCAATATCCAATTCGGCGAATGTGTAGTTAACCCCTAGATTAAAGTTTCCAAGTTTGGTATCTACACCAACGGTACCTCCGTAGGAATTGATGTCTTCCTTAGAATTTGTATAGGTTTGGTATGCTTGAAAATCTCCATTCTGAAGTGCCGACAATGACAAGCTTCCATCGCCCACTGTACCATAAAGAGGCACAATGGTAACTTCATTTCCTATGAAATTGGAATAACTGTTATAGTATCCACTCAAATCAATGGTAAACCTTCCCAATTGGGCTCTATATCCAGCCTCGTAAGCAATGATTTCCTCTGGCTGAACAAGACTAGGACTGGCCTTTTGCAAAACCGAAGGGTCTCCAGTTGCCTGAAACTGACCAATCGATCTCTGCGTAAAAGCATTTTCATAGGCAGATCGTCCCGTAATCTCAACGGTTGCAGGCTGGCCATCTTCTTGTCCCTCTTCGCTTACACCAATAGTTCTCACATCCCTGTCCAAGTTTGATGGTGCGGAACCTACCAAAATAGCACGTCCTGCATTTAAACCAATAAACAAGTCCTGTGTTGTTGGATTTCTAAACCCTTGCTGTACTGAAACCCTAAGGTTATGGTTTCTTTCTTCTCCCAAGGTGTAGGCAAAGGAAACTCTTGGTGAAAGAAATCCATCAAAAAATTCATTTTTATCATAACGGGCAGAACCTGTAAATTTTAAACGGTCATCCAAAAATTTCTTCTGTACTTGAAGGTAGGCTCCGTACTCGTTGTATTTGATGGGACCATCAATATCTGTAAAAATGGTTCCATTGGAATTCAACTCATATTCCCTGAACGAACCTCCGATTTGAATATCGGCCCAATCATCTATCAGGTGGGCAATATTGTAATTACCGTTTACGTGACGGAATTTGGTTTTATCAATGAACTTTGCCCCTGTGGTTAAGTCCCCATCATTGATAACCTTATTGAATGCACTTTCAAAAGCTGGTGTCCCAGGAATCAATCTTCCTTCATCTGCATAAGCTCTTGCCGCGGCATGTGCTTGTACAGATGCATCCTCACGGGAAGTTCCTTGCTGAACAAGTCCTAAAAAGGTTGGTATATATCTTCCAGCATAATCCCCGAACCAAGATCTTTCGGTAGGGTCATCTGGGTTTGGGGCATCCCGTTTCCATAATCTATTCACATTGATGGCCGCGAAACGGGTGTCGTAGGCATCGCCCGAGTTTTCGGAAACAATGTATCCCCTTAAAAAGAAGTTGTCGTTTTTGATTTCCAACTTGTGCTGCTGCATGGTAAACCCACTTACAGCATACCGGTTAGCTCCTTGATAAATGGTGGTACCGCGACCAATTCTACTGTTAAGAATCACTTCCAAATCATCGGCAAACGGCCTGTAATGCAATGCAAAATCCGCTTTTACACTTTCCGCACCATAGTCGGCCAAATCGGCTTCATCATACCCTGTTCTGGAAACCAGTGCGGATCCAACAGTTCCTGATGGTAAACCAGCAGCAGCGTCAAAGTCCAATATTGTAGAAACTTCATCACCGTACACATTTAATCCGTCGTAGGCTGGATTGGAACGGTCTGCTCCGGGATTGTTCAAATCCGCTCTGCTGTTGGCATGCCAATCCTCACCGGTCAGAACCGATAGGTTTGCCTTAACGGCTACTTTATCGCTGAATGCGTGGGCCGCACGCACGCCAAAATCTTTATAAAAATTGCTTCCCGCAGCGTCTTGGGTGGTTACCCCGCCTTTGGCGTAGGCACTGATCCCTTGAAAATCGAAGGGGCTTTTACTTCTCATAAATAGGATACCGTTAAAGGCACCTGCACCATATAGTGCGGAAGAGGCTCCTGGAAGAATTTCTACACTCTGCACATCTAACTCGGACATACCCACAAGGTTACCCAGTACAAAATTAAGCCCGGGCGCGGTATTGTCCATGCCATCCACCAATTGCAAGAATCTGTTATTGGCAAAAGTTGCAAAACCTCTGGTATTGACGGATTGGAACGTTAAACTGTTTGTATTAATGTCCACTCCCTTCAAGTTTTGAAGACCTCCATAAAAGGATTCTGCCGTAGTGTTTTTAATTTCTCTAAGACCAAATCTTTCAACGGATACGGGAGACTCAAAAATACGTTCCGGTGTTCTTGATGCAGAAATCACAATTTCATCCAACATGGTGTTGGCTTCCGAAAGTGTGATGGTAAGTGTCTGGTTGTTTGAAGTGACATTGGCTGTAAAATCCGAGAAACCTATACTGGAAAATTGAAGCTGAAAAGGGGGGGCTTCATCAGTATTAAAGGTAAAATTTCCATCAAAGTCCGTAGTGGTTCCTTCCGCTTTCCCTACCAAGACCACATTGGCTCCCGGTATGGGATCGTTATTTTCATCAACTACCTTTCCCTGTACGGTGGTCTGACCATAAGTTGCCAAACCCAACAGCATTAGGGAAAGAAACATAAGTTTTTTCATTTGCTATGGATTAGAGTTAATTTAGTTATTGTGCATGTTAAGTATCAATCGGGAAGATACATTTTTTTTTATTTCGATTATACAAATTTGAAAAAAATTATGCATGCATAATACTTTTTTGGCAAAAAATCCTGTTCAAATATATGTTTTCAACAAAAAAGGTGCTGAAAACAGCACCTTTTTTGTTTGATCTTATGTTTTTACTTTCTATTCTACCGTAACGGATTTAGCCAAATTTCTTGGCTGATCTACATTACAACCTCTCATTACAGCGATATGGTATGAAAGCAATTGTAAGGGGATTGTTGTAAGTAACGGAGAAAGGCCTTCGGAAGTTTCCGGAACCTCGATTACGTGGTCCGCCAATTCTTTTACGGTTTCGTCACCTTCTGTTACTATGGCGATGATTCGCCCTTTTCTGGATTTTATTTCCTGGATATTGCTTACTACTTTTTCGTAGTGGCCTTTTTTGGTGGCAATTACTACAACTGGCATTTGCTCATCGATCAAAGCAATGGGTCCATGCTTCATCTCTGCAGCGGGATAGCCTTCTGCATGGATATAACTAATCTCTTTCAATTTCAGTGCGCCTTCCAATGCAACTGGGAAATTATACCCCCTACCTAAATATAAGCAGTTAGACGAATCTTTATAGATTTCCGATATTTCTTCTACTAGCGTATTCGACAATAATGCCTTTTCCACTTTAGCCGGTACAGCTTCCAATTCTGCCAAGTATTCATGGTACTTGGATTGAGAGAGGGTTCCTTTTCCTTGCGCCAATTTCAAGGCAATCAGGGTCAATACCGTAATCTGAGTTGTAAATGCCTTGGTGGATGCCACCCCAATTTCAGGTCCTGCGTGGGTATATGCTCCTGCATGAGTTTCCCTAGCAATGGAGGACCCCACAACATTACACACACCGAATACGAAAGCTCCTTTTTCTTTTGCCAGCTTAATGGCCGCCAAAGTATCTGCTGTTTCTCCTGATTGAGAAATGGCTATGAGCACATCATTTTCGGTAATTACCGGGTTACGGTACCTGAATTCCGAGGCATATTCCACCTCAACAGGTATCCTGGCCATGTCCTCAAAAATATATTCTGCTACCAAACCAGCGTGCCACGAAGTACCGCAGGCTACGATGATGATTCTGTTGGCGTTGAGGAGTTTTTCCAGGTTCTGATCGATGCCGGACATTTTAATGATGCCCTTATCGGCCAACAAACGACCCCTATAGGTATCCAATATAGCTTTGGGCTGCTCATAAATTTCTTTGAGCATAAAGTGGTCGTACCCGCCCTTTTCTATTTCTTCCAGGTTGAGCTGTAGTTCTAAAATGTTTGGATAGGCAATGGAATCATCCTTTATTTTACGTAGTTTGATTTCCTTGCCAATCCTTACAATGGCCATTTCCTCGTCTTCAAGGTAAACGGCGTTGTTGGTAAATTCTATAAACGGTGAGGCATCCGAGGCAATAAAGTATTCGTTTTCCCCAATCCCAATGGCAAGCGGGCTACCAAGTTTGGCTACCACGATTTCATCGGGCTTGTTTTTATCAAAAACAGCGATGGCATAAGCCCCTACAACTTGGTTCAATGCAATTTGAACTGCGTGCCCCAGTTTTACCCCTTCTTTTTTCTTGACTTCTTCAATTAGGTTGATAAGTACTTCGGTATCTGTATCCGATTGAAAAGTGTACCCTCTTTTTATAAGTGCCTGTTTGATGGACTCGTAGTTTTCTATGATTCCATTGTGAATGATTACCAAATCACCTGAATTGGAGTAATGGGGGTGCGAATTTACATCGTTTGGAACTCCATGGGTCGCCCACCTTGTATGCCCCAAGCCCAACTTTCCTTTAGTGGGAATAGAAGCTTCGGCCTTGTTTTTTAAATCTTCAACTTTGCCTTTTGTTTTGGCAAGATGGATGTTCTCTCCATCGAACAAGGTAACTCCGGCACTATCGTACCCTCTATATTCCAGCCTTTGAAGACCTTTTATTATAACTGGATAGGCATTTCTATGACCAATGTAACCAACTATTCCACACATAAGATTTTTTTTTAGTTAATAACCATTTGGGGGTTGGTCATCAAATTTAAAAGGTATACGTTAAAATATGCAGTTCTGGTTGTTTAAAACGATAAACGCCCAAAAAACTACGATAAATTCGTGCTTTTAATTGGCTTCGGTGTAGTGAATTTCCAATTTAAGTTTCTTACTTTCCTCTCCATCGGAAACATTGCTCCCATATAAAACCGTACCCAAAGGACTTATGGCTGCCGCAACAGGGTAATCAATTCCCTGCATATCGCTGCCAATCGCTTCTTGAACACCTATAATGTTAATATTAGGGGTCAAAGTCAACCCTAATTTGGCGTTTGCAGAATCGCGGACGATAATATTATTGATGTGCTCCGTAATACGGATCTTATATTTTATGCCCCGGTCGTTTTCTTTTTCCAAAAGACCATCGTGATTTAGAAAGTACCTTAACGGATTTGAACCGGAATTAATTGTTGGGTCTTCATTAGATGCATCAAATAGGGGTCGATTGGTTTCTGCATTGTACAAATAAAGCCTCGGTGGCTCTACAACCGATTCGCCCAACGTTTCACGATCCACATAGAATACCAAATTGGCTTCGTTGATTACCCAATTGTTCTGCTTGATCTGGTTAATGATGTTTGACCCTCCGTTTTCCACTTCTTCAAATAAGCGTACCTCAGCAAGTGTGGCACCGCCTTTTACATATATTCTAGAAGCATTCTCTCCACTGTTCATGGCATTCGCTACTTCTGGTGGCAACATTTCGTTCTCAAAAACATTTACGGCATTTCCAGTAACGCCTGTTTGGGAACTCACAAGAAAGTTTAATACAAAATCCTTTTCGGATGTTACTTCTTCCTCTGTTTCGGAGTCATAATCATCGTACGTATAAGTAATGGTAATATTTGCTTCGGACAAATCCAGCAAGAACATTAACTGCTCCATATCGGTTCCCGATAAATGTACTCCCCGTAGGAAATTTTTAAAATTGGAACTGCTCAATAGCTCGGACTGACCTTCTTTGTCCAAGATATTTTGTTGGAAAAACTCCTTGTTTAGCTCTACACGGATACCAGGATTGAGCTTCGTATCTACTTGTGTGGATTCATCAACATCTTCGGTGTCCGGATCATCCTCCTTATAATCAACAATAATTTCTTCTTTATCAACGGTTACCTCTCCACTGAATAAGGTTTCCCCTATAAAGCTGGAAAAATCCTGATTGGAATAATATTCCTGTGCCTGTTGAAAATTAGAATTTGGATCCAAGTCCCGAAGAAAGTAGTTCGACCTTGACACAACTAAATTAAAAGTCCTGTTTTCATTGCTATAGCCATAAATACTGTCCAAATCGAATTTCTTTGGATAATTGTTTGACACAAAATTATCCTCAGTTCCATCCTCATCGGGGTCATAGGGGTTTGAACCTTGGACCCGCTCTTGGTTATCGGTTACCCCGTCACCGTCCCAATCGGAATTGGGGTCGTCAACGTCATCATCGCTTTTTTCCAACTCATCGGGAACTCCATCTCCGTCCGAATCGGGAGAAGGGGCCGTTTGAAAAGGTATGTACAAATAGACCTCCTTTACGGTTTCGTTCTCTTGATCGTTATCCGCTTCATCCTCTTTTGCTTGGGAAATATCGCCAAATGTCGGCGATGTTGTTGCCAATTGGAGCTGCGAAATAATGCTCGCCTTTCTCTGTCCATATATAGGGTCATTAAAGGTGCCCAATTGGTACAATGGCAGTTTATTGGTCTGTACCGCAGTAATGCCTTTGTTGTAGGCAAACACATCGTACTCGACTTTACCGGTTGTAAAAGGCTCTCCTGCAATAACACCTTCACCTATGGTGTCCAATTCGTCTTCACAAGAGGCAATTAGTAAAAACAAAGTTCCAAACAGTGCCGAAACTTTGATAATCTTGGAAAATCTCATTAAATCTATTTTAAAACCTCTGTATTATAGAAATTTGTGTAAGCCTCTTCTGCTTCTTGAAGCGAAACATAGGGCAAAACAGGTACGGAAAGATTGTCTATATGGCTTTTTAGGTCATCGGACAAATCCTCCGCGGCTAAAATAACGGCATCGGAATGATCTACGGCAACCTTTAACAAATTATTATACTCGGGATGGGACAGTGCGGAAATTTCTTCTTTGTCTATACCATCAAAAGCTATTTTATCTATCATGGCAGTATCGAGCTCTCCTTCAAAATCTTTACCATATACTGATGTTACAATTCTACTTTCGGAGAACAAAGGTTCATCTGCATAGTATTTTCTTAGGTAAAGCGGCACCAAGGAAGCCATCCAACCGTGCACATGGATGATATCTGGGGACCAGTTCAATTTTTTTACCGTTTCTACAACTCCTTTTGCAAAGAATATCGCGCGCTCGTCATTATCCGGAAACAAATTTCCATCAGCATCGGCAAATGTTGCCTTTCTTTTAAAATATTCGTCGTTGTCTATAAAATAGACTTGGATTCGCTCTTTTGGTATAGAAGCCACCTTTATGATCAAGGGCATATCCATGTCGTTGATCACCAGGTTCATCCCCGATAAACGTATTACCTCATGTAATTGATGCCTCCTTTCGTTAATGTTTCCGTACCTTGGCATAAAGATGCGGATTTGTCCACCGCTACTGTTCACCATTCTAGGTGCTTCGTACGACATTAAGGAAACAGGATTCTCTGGGAGGTAGGGAACTAATTCAGAAGATACAAACAATACCTTTTTACCATTCATAAACACTTTCTTTTGTTTATCCGAAAAACATAGCTGCAAAAGTACAAAAATTATGCTGATTAGCTGTATTTATAGTATTTTTGCACCCTTTTGTACCTGTATATGAAGATATTCGACCGTAAAAAAGAACTCAACGCCTTCACCTTGGAGCAGCGCAACAAAGACCGCACCATTGGTCTTGTACCCACTATGGGCGCGCTTCATACCGGTCATATCTCCTTGATAAAAAAAGCACTTTCGGAAAATGATTTGGTTGTTGTCAGCATTTTTGTGAACCCTACACAATTCGATAAAAAGGATGATTTGGATAAATATCCACGTACTTTTGAGCAGGATATTGAGCTTTTGAAACAGGTTTCGGACAATATTGTGGTGTTTGCTCCCACTGTTGATGAGATCTATGAAGGAAATGTTACTTCCGAGTCCTATGATTTTAATGGTTTGGACAAAGTAATGGAAGGCGAGTTCAGGGCAGGTCATTTTGACGGTGTAGGCACCATTGTGGAGCTTTTGCTCAGAACAGTAGCTCCCGACAAAGCCTATTTTGGCGAAAAAGACTTTCAACAATTGCAGATTATCCGAAAAATGGCAGAGATCAAAAAATTGCCATTTCAGATTATAGGTTGCCCCATTGAAAGAGAACCAAACGGTTTGGCCATGAGTTCCCGTAACGAGAGATTGTCAAAAAAAACCCGCGAACAAGCTGGTTTTATTCATGATACGCTACAAACTGCCAAAGCCGATTTTGGCACGAAAAGTGCAATAGTTATTGCGGATTGGGTAAAATCCGAGTTTGAGCAACACCCTTTGTTTGATCTAGAGTATTTTGAAATTGCCGACGAGAACACATTGACTCCGGCTTTAAAAATACAGGACAACCAAAAATATAGGGCGTTTATTGCCGTTTACGCAGACGGCGTTCGCTTAATTGATAATCTAAGATTGAATTGATAATTTTGCACCATGCAAGTAGAAGTCGTAAAATCTAAAATACACCGAGTAAAAGTTACCGGGGCAGACCTTAACTATATTGGAAGCATCACTATAGACGAAGACCTTATGGATGCCGCCAACATTATTAGGGGCGAAAAAGTGCAGATCGTGAACAACAACAACGGTGAGCGATTGGAAACCTACGCCATTCCCGGTCCAAGAAACTCCGGAGAGTTGACCCTGAACGGTGCCGCCGCCAGAAAAGTGGCCGTAGGAGATGTATTGATCCTGATTACCTACGCTTGGATGGATATCGAAGAGGCAAAAACATTTAATCCAGCATTGGTCTTCCCCAACGAGGAAACCAATCTACTCAAGTAAATTTTGGGAAAATCCCTAAAAAAATTCCTTAAGATATTTGTGCCCATTGCCGTTGGGTTGTTTTTGGTTTGGTACTCCTACAACTCTACCACACCGGAAGAACGAAAACAGATTATCCATTATATTTCCAATGCAAGCCCATTTTGGGTCACCATTTCCGTGATTATTGGGATTTTGAGCCATATTTCCAGAGCGGTTCGTTGGAAATACCTCTTGGAACCTATGGGCTACAAGCCCAAGACTGTCAACACCATATTTATTGTATTGATATCCTATTTTGCCAACTTGGGAATACCCCGTTCAGGTGAAATATTAAGGGCCACCGCACTCACCACTTACGAGAAGGTCCCTTTTGAAAAAGGGTTTGGAACCATAGTCACCGAGAGGGTCATCGACCTTTTGATGCTTCTGGCCATCATCATGATTACCTTGGTGCTACAAACTGATTTTATCCTCGGATTTCTCGAAGAACGAGGAGTGAACATCATCGGTGCCATCGGAATATTGCTTTTTGGTATTGTCGGACTCTTTTTGGGATCATACATCATCCGTAAATCCAAATCGCCCCTGGCATTAAAACTGAAAGGTTTCCTCAACGGATTGCAAGATGGCGTACTCAGCGTTTTCAAAATGAAGAACAAATGGCCGTTCATTTTCCACACCCTGTTTATCTGGGCCGCCTATTTTGGTATGTTCTGGGTCATAAAATATACCGTGGAAGAGACCATTCCTTTATCTCTAGGTGAATTACTGGTAGCCTTCGTAGCTGGTGCCTTTGCTATGTCCACTACCAATGGGGGAATAGGCCTGTATCCTATTGCCGTCAGTGCGGCCTTGGGCATTTACGGAATAAGCTCGGTTTCTGGAGATGCATTTGGGTGGATTATGTGGATCGCACAAACCTTAATGGTCGTAGTTTTTGGTACAATATCATTCATTGTATTACCGTTATTGAATAGAAATCGGTAAGCCCCAACCGCGTAAAACTTAACCAATGAAAAAATGTCTATTGCTATTGATAGGCTTCACCTGCTTGAACCTAGGTGCCCAAGTAAAAAAGGAGATTTTTGAATCCTTCAAACTACAAGAGCGCAGAGATGTATCCTATTATTTTCCTGAAGATTATACCGAAGAAAAAACATACCCGCTCATCGTGGTTTTGGATGCGGAATACCTGTTCGACCTTGTTGTGGCCAACGTAAAATTCCAAAGTAGGTTCGACCGTATGCCCGAAGCCATCGTAGTTGGCGTTCATCAATTACAAAACGACTTGAGATGGGAAGATTGTGCATACGAAGATGTATCGGGCCTGCCGACCGAGAAAGGTAAAATGTTCTACGAATTCTTGGGCACGGAACTGATTCCCTACCTAGAAACGAGTTACAATATTGCACCCTTCAAAATGTTTGTGGGGTACGATATCACCGCTAATTTTGGTAATTATTATTTGTTCAAAGAGCGTTCGCTTTTCAATTCATATATTAACATATCCCCAGTAATGGCTACCGAAATGGAAAGCAGGGTTCCTGCTCGTTTATCTGAACTGGACCAAGTGATTTTTTACAATCTGATTGTGGAAAAGCAGCCTACGGACGATAGACAGCGTATCCTTCAGATGAACACCAGCATCAACTCCATCACCAAAGAATCATTGCACTACTTTTTTGATGAATACGAAAATGCAGACCACACTTCCATTGCTGCTTATGGCATAAGCAAAGCTTTTGATAATGTGTTCAGCATCTACAGGCCTATCACACCAGCCGAATACAAATCAGACATTCTTACTTCTGAAGAACCTGTTTTCAATTATTTAGAGAATAGATACCAAACCATAGAAGACCTATTCGGGTTTGAGAAGCCAGTGGAACTCAACGATATTATGGCCATTTATGCCGCCTGTCTGAAAAAAGAAGACTACGAGTCACTGGAACCTTTGGCCGATCTTTGCAAAAAGGAATATCCCGATACCATGATGGGCTTTTACTTTGAAGCAGAATACTACGAGTTTATAGGAGAGCCCAAAAAAGCATTCAAAACATTCGAAAAAGCCTTCCAATTGGAAGAAATCGACTTTTTGACCAAGGATTTGGCCCTCGAAAAAATTGATGCCCTCAAAGCAGACTTCGGGTATTAGAGTTTTAAATGTTTAGATAATTGGAAAGCTCCGGCTAGGAACAGAGTTTAATTTATAGCTCCGTGGCTAGCGCGAGCGTCACGCTCGTGCCAAGTATGAGTTGTGCAGAAAAAAGTAAAAGAACAACAATAAAATAGATGAGCCGTAAACACAAGTTCCATAATCAGGAGGCAGTTTACTTTATAAGCTTTGCAACGGTGTATTGGATTGATGTGTTTACCAGACAGATTTATTTTAATGTTTTGGAACAAAGCATTAACTATTGCCGGGCAGAAAAGGGAATGGAAGTGTTTGCCTATTGTTTTATGCCCAGTCATGTACATTTGGTTTTCAGGTCAGCAGTGGGGGATCCATCCGGATTGATAAGGGATTTCAAAGGTTATACGTCCCGAAAATTGATACGGACAATTGCCGAAAACCCACAGGAAAGTCGAAAGGAATGGCTATTGGAAATGTTTGAAAGGGCAGGAAAGAAGAAAAGCAATGTGAAGCAGCACCAATTTTGGCAACAGCACAACAAACCAATAGAGCTATGGAGTGATAAGGTTATACAACAAAAGATAGACTACATACACAACAATCCCGTAGAAGCAGGTTTTGTGACAGATTCAGTGGATTGGAAATACAGCAGTGCAAGGAACTATGCCGAAGATGAAACAGTATTGAAAATAGATAATAATGGTTGGAGTTTAAAATAGAAGCTTAGTGAAGGCACAAGCATGATGCATGCGCCAACGAGAGGAGACTTCGGGTATTAGTATTTTTGATGGTCATTCGCTAGCGCGAGCCTCTAGGCTCGTGCCGTTGATGATGAGTAACAGTAAAAATGGGAGGCCATGGGCGTTTAGTTCGTGGCTTTTCATGTTAGGTCAAGGGTGTGGCAATGCTTTACTTATCTCCACTATATGGGTGTAGCGATGTTTTACAAGTATTTTGTGCTCTTTGTTTGGAGTGTGAATCATAAATTCCAAGAGTAGTTGCTCCGCATCCAATAATAGCTTACCATCCATCAACGGTCTTGGAAGGTGCAGCATATTACTTTGGTAAACAGTTGCTGTATTGGGTAAAATAAAACCAAAAGAAAATTGAAAGACCAGGTTGTCCAATACTTCCATCTGGGCCGATTCTGGTTGTTTTTGGTAATAAATACGAATCTTGCCATTTGGCTTGGTAAGCTCATGGAGCAATCTGTCGTTAAAAACAGAGTGGATTTCCAGAGAGGAAAATGTTAGCTCCAAAGTGGTAACCGTGGTTTGGTTTAGAAAATGCCTGATTTCCCCCAATACATGTATGTCGGCCATTGTCAAAAGGATTATAGAAGGGGTTTGCTGCAATTTCCTAAGCAATAATATAAAAAATAATTAAAATACCCCATCGTGGGTGTCTAATTTTTACCAAACAATAGTCAAATTGGCATGTGCTCAAAGAATACACAAAAGAAGATATGGAAGTGATGGGAGTTGTTGGTAAAAAAATCCGACAACTTCGTAAAGAGAGTGGAATGTCTCAATTCCAACTTTCGATTGAGGCAGACTTGACCAAAAATCAAATCGGAAGAATAGAGCGTGCCGAGAGGAATACCAGCCTTGTTACCCTTAACCGAATAGCCAAGGCCCTCAAGGTTCAGTTGCATGAGTTGTTCTTGTTTGGGGAGTAATCTTTTTACTTTTATGGTTGGAGTTTAAAATAGAAGCTTTAGTGGAGGCACAAGCATGATGCTTGCGCCAGCGAAGGGAAAGCTCCGGCTAGGAACAGAGTTTAATTTATAGCCTACCTTGATAACCAAAATTTATTTGGAAAGATTTCTTATTGCAAACTAATTATGTGCCATTCTTTTTCACTCGAATGGTATATGGTCAAGGTTTTAAACCCAATCGCTGCGTGTGCGGCCAAAGATCTATTGTTTTTTCCATCCACTTCGGTAACAATGGTATCAAAGCCCTCGGGCAATTTTTCTTTCATGGTTTGATACAACTTTCGGAAAACACCCTGTCCCCGATGGCTTTTGGCAACGCAAATTTGTCCCATCACCATGTAATTTCTCTTGCCTTTAAGAACTTTATCAATTTCAAGGAACATGGGGCGAAGCACCTCGATATCTTCGGCAAATTGGGGGTGCATGCACAGGGCGTAACCCACAACTTGACCTTCATCCACCGCAACGATGTGTCCGCACACATCGTTCATGGATTTTAGAAGGCCCAAGGTGTGTTCCACAGTCACAAAACCTTCTTTTGTGCTTTCCTCTTGACTTATATTTTTGGGTAAATTACGCTGCTGAAGGTCTAGAATCTGCTCTAGTTCTTTCAAAGATTCCGCTTGTTTGTAAACGACCATCTATTCCACTTTAAGCCACCCTTTGCGCTGTTCCAGCATCTTTTTGGACGGTTTTTTATCCTTGTTCTCCATCAAACTAAAAGAATAATCAGGGTTGGGTGTTAATACCAGTTCCGTAGATTTTTGCTCGCCATATCGGGTAAAGTTGACGGTTAAAATTTCACCTATCGTAAACTGTTTTAAGTAATCATCAAAAGATTGCTCTTCTGTGAAAGGTTTGTCATTGATGTTTAAAATTACATCCCCATTATCCAGACCAGCCTTGTATGCCGGACTCCCCATTTTTGTGTTTCTGAGAATCATATAGCCAGATTTATCCGCACTCATGGAAACATACGCACCAAAATAAGGAGAAGTTTCAGGTTGTTCCAACACAACCCCAACGGACTCCATAAGTTTTTTGTAGTCGGGCATTTCACTTTTGTAGATGTAATTATTGAAGAACTCGTCCCCAAAAGATTTGTCAGCGTATTCATTTAAGGCATCATGAAGGTTTTGGATGGTATAGGGAATTTCGGTTTTACCGTATTTTTTCCAGACGAGCTTCATAAAATCATCCAGGTTCAACCCTTTTTCACGAAGCGATAAATCTAAGGCCAGGCCCAAAACACTTCCGTAGGAATAGTAGGAAATGAACATATTTTCACGATTGACAGGGTCTACCGAGGTAGCCGCATCTACAAATGGAGCTTGGAAACTCATTTCAATTGGGTTGAAAAATTGTCGAGCTGGTGAGTTCCAAACATAATTGAAGGTTCCTGCCAATCCCCCTACGTAGTCTTTTGGGGTGGAAAGTCCCGCTCTACATAAAATCAAGCCAGTATAGTAACTGGTAAAACCTTCGGCAAACCAAAGCGCACCGCTCATATTGGCTTCTTCAAAATCAAAAGGTTCCAGAGTTTTCGGACGGATACGCTCCACATTCCACGCATGAAAAAATTCGTGGGATACCGTCCCGATATTACGTTCCATACCTCCATCGGCCAAGCTACGGGTACTGGTCAATATAGTAGAGTTGCGATGTTCCATACCATCACCAGAGGCATTGGGGATATAACAGGCAAGAAAGGTGTAATTCCCATAATCAAAATCAGGAAGTTCGTCGTAAACCTCTTTTTCCGCCAGCACTACCTTTTTCACCTTTTCAAAATATTCATCGGCTTCTGCTTCGGTTCCGTTGTGGTGCAGAGCAAGGTTGATCGTTTTTCCGTCCACCTCAAAAGATCGCAGCATGTAGTTGCTGATCTCCGTAGGGCTGTCCATAAAATAATAAAGGTTCGGGGCCGAATAGGTAGTGCCCGAGACCAAAGGAAGCTGCGTTGCCACTTTCCAATCCAAATCTTCACGGGCGTTAAAGGTCACTTCAATCTTGCGCTCGCTCAATTCAGGTGCAAACATGAAGGTTGCTGGAATATTTAGGTGGGCATGTGTTTCATCCACTTGCGAATAGGTGCCCCCACCACGGTTGGCAAACAAAATGTATTTGATGTTGATGGTGCCATCATGTCCGCTGACCTCCCAGGCGTAGGGGTTGGGACGGGTAACGGTCAAAGCGTTTCCTTTACTGTCCGTAGCCTCAAATCCGTAAACGTTTTTGGCGAATTCATGAAGTGCATAGCGTCCAGGGGAGGTCCTGCTCATCCGAAACTCCACGGTATCCGAAGTTAAGTCGGGAAAAGTAGCTTCAACAACTGCTTCGTGATGGACGGCATTGTCAAAGGAAATTTTGTAAGTATTCGTTTGGGCCGTCATCCATAATCCGGTAAATAGTGCTAGAAAAGAAAGGGTAAATTTCATTTTTAGAATAGGTTTAAGAGCAACTAAGATACTGTATAATCAGCGTAAGTACTACATTTGCGTTATAGGGAACTTTTTTCAGTAACTATTTGAAAATATCGACTATTTTAACAAGAAATTGAGCGATTGCGGTTATATCTGTACGTCTTCAATGCAAAAAAAATTCAAGCGTATTGCAAACGCTCAAAAAATATATGGAAGCATGAAAACCGAATTTCATACGTTGGGGACATTTGAGTTTCCTGCAGACGCTGTGGTTATCAAAGGCAAATTGGAAGCGGAGGGCATCCCTGTTTTTTTGAGGGATGAAGCTACTATCAATTCGGACCCTTTGATCAGCGCAGCTTTGGGAGGTGTAAAGCTTCAGGTGTATTCAACCGATAAGGAACGGGCCAAGGAAATTTTTGATGAAGTCCGCAATTACGCCACCGACAATTTTGGCAATCCTGTTGTCTGCCCGAACTGTAAAGCGACGAAATCCGAAATTTATTATTCTCGGAGCACCGTCTTCTATAAACTGTTTCCTTTCTTTGAGCCCAGAAAGTATCAATGCATGCAGTGCAATTTTATTACCAGACCCATTAGATGAAACTATTTATAACCGGGACCTCAACAGAAGTAGGAAAAAGTTCGCATCGGCCATTGTGGAGGAATTGTTACAGGTGGATTATTGAAAAACAACAGCAGAAAAAAATTGAAATAGACATCATTTTCAGTGGTGATGAACACCCTACAACCGAGGAAGTCATCCTGATAAAAACAAAGGTTGCCTTTTTGGGGAGGATCAACGAAGAGCCTCGCTTTGATAAGGTGGTAATTCTGGAATATGCGACCAAGTTTCAGCATGCTCTTCTTCATTTTTAATCAATACAAGGCAGCTTGTCCGATTATCAATAGTATATAAAACCTTTTGCCCTTTTAATTCTTCCTTATGAAGAATATAATACCCCTTTTCTTTATAGGATGAGGTTTTTTTAGGGATTTGATTTCCCAAAAGTTCCAAATAGGCTCCTGTTGTATAAAATTTTCCAATTTCGTGATGACCGAAGAAGCCTAACTCTGAAAACAGATAAATAGGAGAGTCTTTTGTTATTCCCAAAATGTTTTTAGCATGTTTTTTGAAGGAGGATGAAGAGCTTTTCTGTTGCTTTAATGGGTAAACAGTAAGTGAGAATACTAATTTAAACATTACAATTCCCATTAATCCAAAGACTAACCTGTTCCACATGTTATATGTTTTTAGTTGCAATAGGAATAAGATTAACCCACCAAACCCAAAGAGAATACCAAAGAAAGTCACTCCTTTTACCGTATCCAAATGATCAATAAAAGGGAGAATAAAACAACTTACACCAAGTAACAATGATATGGCGGACAAGACGCCAAAGAGTAATTTCGTTTTCCATCCTTTTTTATGTTTCTCTATCAAAAAGGCAAAGGTTAAGATACTGATAAGCATGGGATAAAACATATAAGTGTATCGTGCTTTAGCTCCTGGCGACAACCAGTAAATGATAAAGTTTGAAAAGAAAATCGAGATCAAGAAGATTATATAAGGGTTTTCCTTGATTTTCAAAATGACTGATTTTTTGAACAAAAAGGGAATAAGTAAGGTGGCAGGAAAAAGGTTCCCAAGCATATTTAATGGAAACCATAAAAAGTGGGAGAGAAAGGCATTGTTTTGTTCGTCCAAGAATGATTTGTTTCGTGTAATTCTCCACATTCCCTCCATGTATGCATAAACATCATCATACTGCCCATAAACATAAAAGAATACTGCAATGCCTCCCAAACAAAGAAATATGGAGAGAAAATGCACAGGGAGAAACAGTTTTTTATAATCTTTCTTATAAATAAAGAACACCAACAGGGATATACCCAAAAAAACCAAAGAGACGACACCTTTAGTCAAAAAACCCAAAAAGCAGAAAAAGTAGGCGTACAGATATAGGGAAACAAACTTCTTTTGTTCATAAAAGTGATAAATTCCCATAATGCTTGCCAAGATGAGCAAGGAAAAAAAGATGTCGATTTCAGCCGTGTTGGAAAAGAAAAAATAGAGGTCTATGGAAACCATGTATAAAAAGGCCGAAACAGTACCGAATACATGTCCTACATATTTTTTGCCTATAAAATAGACCAGAATACCAGTCAAGAGCAATGATAATGCAGAGGGAAACCTAAATGCAAATTCGGTATCGGTTCCAAATAACCAGGAACTCCCTGCCAAAATTATATTCCATAAGGGAGGATGGTCGTAAAACACATCATTGAAAAGTGTGGTCACCACAAAATTTTTATTGGACAGCATCTCCATGGCGATTATGGATCGCCTGGGCTCTTCATTGTAAAAAGGAGCGACCCCTAAATTGAGAAAGAGGGAGACAACATAAAGTATAAGAAAGGATAAGGATATAATTGTGAAAAAGGTTCCCTTATTGAGAAGGGAAAACAGGTTCTTGACCATCGCAGCATATAAGATTTGGTATTAGACAACTCCAAAATTGGATGGGTAACCTGTCTGGTAAAAAGTAATGGGGCAATAAATATGCTGCGGGCAACCAAGGTAACCCATATCTTCAACGGAAAAACTTCAGATATATTATTTGGAAGTATTAAAGGGAAGTAGGTTTTTATAACCGTTGATAGATAAGGCCACGACCAACAGTTGCCCTTAATTTATAATGCTTTTCAAGATAAGCATCAATATAGGTGTTGTATTCCACCAATTTTTTATCAAAAATTTTCTTGCCCTCCCTAGCTACCAAGACTTTGGGCCGGACAACCTCCATGATGTATTTTAATTCTTCAATACCGGTTTTTCTCGGATTATCCATGTACGGAAATAACTCTTCACGGGTAATATTGCTCGGGTGCGTAGCGGCTTTGGTAGGCGGATTTACTCCCAGTACCCAATACCCAATGTGGTATTCAGTAAAAAAAATGTTCTTTGTTTCAAGCTCATGTTCCTCAATATATCTTGGAACATCAATGCCCTCTCCATTATAAAAAGACGCTTTTTGTACCTTATTTGAAATGATGTTGGCATATTCCAGATAAGATTCCATGGGGATTAAAATCAGTAAGGCAATAATCAAAGGCCGATACTTTTTAGTGATAAGGGGCAGTTTGGCCACAGCCATTGCCAAGGGAATCAAAATAAAAGGATACAACTGGATTAAATAATGCCCGTTCACTTTGCCTGCCTGTATGTAAGAGATTAAAATCCCGACCACAACAACAGTCAACAATTGCAATTTTTTTGACTTCCAATCAATTAATTTAAAATAATAGCCTGACCCTAAAAGTATGGCTATAGTCCCAACATAAGGCAATGTTTTCCAAGGAGAATGAAATTTACCTTCAGAATAGGCCAAGGGAGCTTCGACAATGGATTTCCACCAAATTTGGGTATCTCCTTGAAGGTAATATGGAATTGCCGTGCATGAAATGGTCACAAAAAAACCTGCGCCCATAAACACCAGATTTTTAATGTTTTTCCATGGATGGTTTTCATAAAATCCTTCCCACAAAAAGTAAAGTCCCAAACAGAAAACGGGATAGGCCATGTTCAACTTCGTCATCACGGACAGGCCCAACAACAGCCCTGAGGTAAAGAACCATTTCGCATCGGTTTTATGAACCAAAATATATAGGGCTGCCACAAAAAAGAAGGTGCAAATGTGTTCGGACATTACCCCCTGCAGGCTCCCGAAGAGACTTTGGAAAAACAGACAAAAGATAGCGGTCCAGAACGCCACTTTTTTTGTAGTGATTTTGATGGCGATACCATAGGTGAACAAAGCTGTTATAGCAACCATGACCGAACCAAAAAGCCGGATGGCAAAAAAACTTTTTCCAAATAGTTTTATGATGATGGCAAAATAAAGGAAAGTAATAGGCGGTTTTAGGTCCCAAAGCTGAGTGTAGGGCAAATGTCCGTTCACCCAAGACTGTCCCATTAGTATAAAAGTACTTTCATCGCGATCCACATAATCCCTAAAAAAGAAAGGAAAACGGATAAAGACAGCGACTATGACCAAAACAAAGAGGGCCGTTTTCCAGTCCAAATCTTGATACCTCGGAGAACGTAATTTTTTAAGCACGGCGGTATTCAGCTTTTTGGTCGTTGATTATCATAGTTGCAATATAGATAAATTTGAATGGTTAAACAGCCAACAATTTTAGGTACGCTTGTTTTAACTTTTCCATTACGATTTTAAGTTCTTCCTCGTTTAAATGCCCATAACCAAAACGTATGGCGCAGGTATTTTTATTTTGATAGAGAATTGTTTTTGGCAAAAATAAATCTAGTTTTTCAGCTTCTTCGGCAAGTTTTACTAGTGATATGGGGGTTCTAAATTGTAACCACATAGCAAGCCCTCCAGAGGGTATTTGCCAATCAAGGATATTGGCAAAGTGTTGATTTAATAAAGTGCATAAAGCATCTCTACGTTGTTTGTAGGTAACAATATTTTTTTTCTTGAGCCGGTATATTTCGCCTTCGGATATCAATTCAGAAAGCATTTGTTCCTGTATTAAATCACCCTGGGTATCCAATAATTGCAAGTAATTATTGGCTTCGGTAATAACCTGTTCCGGCGCCACGACAAAGCCTGTGTGAAAACTCGGAAATAATGACTGTCCCAGTTTACCCAAATAAATAATATTTCCATTGGCATCTGCACTTGCCATGGGCAACATGGAAGACCCTTCAAACTGAAAATCATGGTCATAATCGTCCTCAATTATGGCAAAACCATGGATTTTGGCCAATTCCAATAATTGTAGTCTTCTTTTGGTGCTTAATGTTGTGGTTGTAGGATAGTCCCGATTGGAGCAAACATAGATACACCGAATGTTCCCGTGTATAAAATGCTTTTTTATATAACCAATATCCAATCCCCCATCATCTACTGGAACTGTTTTTATCTTTGCCCCAGCTTGTTGAAATATCATGTTGGCCACATAATTGCTTAGTTGTCCAACCAACACCAAATCCCCCGGATTTATCAATACCTGCGAAACTATATACAGACTCATTTCCGTACTTCGGGTATTCAACAAATTGAGTGGTTTTATATGGAAGCCCCTAGTGACATTTAGATAGTTGCAAAGTTGTGTGCTAAAAATTGAAGGCACCAAGGCACTGGTTTTATTCCATTTGTTGATTAACGGCTTTCGTTTCATTGCAGCGCTATACCATCTGGAAAACTGGTGCACGGGATGTAATCTTAAATCGGGCTTACCATCATTTATGGAATATTTGGCAGTGCTTTCCTCTTTGGTAGATGCTAGATTAAAGGATTGTTGAAATGGGAACCCTGGACTTTTTGGGTACTCGTATGCCTGATTGATGTGATGCGTATTTGCCTTGATTTTTACCTCGGAACCTTCAGGAACCACCACAAAAGTTCCTTTATTGGGAATAATGTTTACCCATCCTTGAGAGGCCAATTCATCGTAGATGGCCACGGCCGTATTGCGATGAACGTTCAATAACTTACTTAAAGCCCGTGTTCCAGGTAACTTACTGCCTTTTTCCAAATAACCACGTTGAATGGCGTTCATGATTTGTTGTGCCACCTGCACGTATGCAGGTTGTACAATAGACTTGTCTATGGATACTAGCTGGACCAACAAATCAAAAACCGGACTATTCATTGTTTTAAAACTGGACTAGTTTAATCGTCCGGAAAGTTAGGACTTTTGCAGCATTAATTTTAAGAACTTACGTTGATAATGAAGAAATCAATTTTATCTTTTACGATTTTAATAGCCGTTGCTTTTCAAGTACAAGCACAACAAGACGATGCTGTTAAAGTAGATTCGTTAAGCGAAGTTGTTGTGACCGCAAACCGAATTAATCTTCCTTTCAAGGAAAATTCAAGAACCATCAATATCATCACTTCCAATGATATTAAAAATAGTGCCGCTGTTAATGTGACGGATTTGCTACAACAAGTTGCGGGTGTGGATATAAGAAGACGCGGTACCGGTGGTAGCCAAGCAGACCTGTATATAAGAGGAGGTGGTTTTGACCAAACCTTATTATTAATAGATGGCGTTAAAATGGACGATGCGCAAACGGGCCACCATACCATGAACGCAGCTTTGCCATTAGAGGTCATAGAAAGAATAGAAATTATAAAAGGTCCGGCAGCTCGGGTTTTTGGGCAAAACGCCTTTGCTGGCGCTATTAACATTATTACCAAGAAGAATCTGGATAACTCTGTTTCCCTAAACGTGGAAGCGGGTTCCTTTGGACAGTTAAACGGAAGCGCAACTGCGGGGGTAGATAAGGAAAACTCGACTCATATCATACATGTGGGAAGGATGACATCTGAAGGGTATAGAAATAACTCAGATTACGATAATGGCAATTACTTTTTAAAAAGCATTTTCAATAAAAATGCACAACCTATTGTAATGACAGCTACTTTCATGGAGCGCAATTTTGGAGCTGAGAACTTTTACACCACCAATCCCACATTTCATGAATACGAAGAAACCCAAAACAGCCTTTTGGCGTTTTCTACCACCTTTAAGAAAAACAAGCTAAAAATACAGCCAAGAATCTATTGGAAACGTAATCAAGATTTATTTCTATTAAGAAGAAATGAACCAAGTTTTTACCGGAACATGCATATTTCCAACAAGATCGGGGTAGAAACCAATGCGTCTTATGCCTCTAAATTGGGAATCACGGGCTTTGGGGTAGAGTTTTCTAAAATCTACCTTAGGAGCAACAACTTGGGCAATCGAAACCGTTTCATGTCCAATGTGTTTTTAGAACATCGTTTTAGCATTGCGGACAACAAACTGGACATTACTCCCGGCATAGCATTGACCTATTTTTCAGATTTTAAGTTTCGTGCTTTTCCAGGATTGGATATAGGTTATAGCCTTACCAATAGTTTTAAAGTATATGGTAATATTGGTTATACCTACCGCATACCAACGTATACAGATATGTTCTACAACGACCCGGTTACAACTGGTAACGAAAATTTGGAACCGGAAGAAGCTTTTGCCCAAGAATTGGGCTTAAAGTACACCTCTCCTAAATTTAATGCCAGCGTTGCCGTTTTTAATAGAGATGCAGACAATCTAATAGATTTTATTAGAAACGATGTTTCTGAAGATGTATTTGTGGCAACAAATATTACTGAGGTAAACACCAAAGGCTTGGAGTTGGACGCTGCTTATAATTTTAAATTTAAGGACTATACCCAAACATTAAGTGTTGGCTATGCGTTTTTGGATGACAATATTTTAGATCAGAATGAAGAATTGTCACGTTACTCTTTAAATACGCTCAAGCACCAATACACCACACGATTAAGTACGCAATTGTTCAAAAATGTACGTCAAAATATAATTTACAAGTATGCAGAACGAACTACGGGACAAACATATAATGTTTGGGATGCATCATTGGCTGTTAAGGTGCAACAAGCCGAGTTTACCATTACCGCAAATAATATTTTCGATGCGGATTACATAGAATCTGGCTTTATACCTATGCCGCCGAGCAATGTTCTATTTGGTTTGCGATACAGTTTTAAATAGGGCGGAACGAAGCTGCCAAAGAAAAAGGCAAATAGGTGCCTAAGAGTAGTTTTCGGAACTATATAAAAACGTTTTATTAATTTAGTGGTTTCAAATTCCTTGAAATTTTGAAGCTGAACCTTGAACAGATACCTCGGGAGAAGACCCTTTCCAAGAAAGAGTTCATCCAAAAATATTTCAAGCCCCAAAAGCCTGTCGTAATTGAGTGCTTTATTGAGGATTGGCCGGCGTATTCCAAATGGAGCTTGGACTATGTTAAAGAGGTAGCAGGAGATAAGGAGGTTCCTTTGTATGATGATCGCCCAGTAAAACATGACGAGGGTTTTAACGAACCACACGCCAAAATGAAGCTGGCCGATTATGTGGATTTACTAAAAAGCGGCCCCACAAAATACCGTATTTTCCTTTGGAATATATTAAAAGAAGTTCCGGAACTCCAGAAAGATTTCAAGTATCCAGATTTCGGATTACGGCTCATGAAAGGATTGCCCATGCTCTTTTTTGGCGGACAGGATTCCCATACTTTTATGCACTACGACATTGATTTGGCCAATATTTTCCATTTTCATTTTGAAGGAAAAAAACAATGTATCCTATTCTCGCAGGACGAGACCAAATTCTTGTACAAGATTCCGCATTCGCTGATTACACGTGAAGATATTGACTTTGCAGACCCTGATTTGGATAAGTGGCCCGCATTGCAATATGCTAAAGGGCATATTGCACACTTGGAGCACGGGAATGTTTTGTACATACCCGAAGGGTATTGGCACCACATGAAATACATTACCCCTGGTTTTTCCATGAGTCTGAGGGCGATTGCACGAAAGCCTAAAAATCTTGGTAAGGCAGTTTACAACATTTTTGTGATGCGACATTTTGATAACCTGATGCGTAGACTTAAAGGCCAAGAATGGATTGATTGGAAAAATGAAAAGGCAGTGGAGCGCACACAAAAACTATTGGTGCAGGATTAATCTATTTGATGAGTTCGTTCGCTTTTTCATAGACCAAATGGCTTTCCCAACCTCGGTATAGGAGATAGTCGGCCAATTTTTTCTTTTTTTTGAAAGGATTGGTCTCCTTGATCTGTCCTAACCGTTTTTTGGCCAATTCATCAAACGTTTTTAGGTAATCTTCATTTTGGATTTCTGCCAATGCACTTTTAATGTTGTAAGCGGAGATATCACGGAATTTTAACTCTCTGATGATTCTGTTCGTTCCCCATTTTTTAATACTGAATTTGCCTCGAGCAAACGCTTTGGCGAATCGCTCTTCGTTGAGGTAGTTCTCTTGGATGAGGTGTCCCAGTATTTGGTCTATCGCTTCGGGAATCATGTTCATATACTTCAGTTTTTCCACAACCTCTTTGTGGCAACGCTCTTGATAGGCACAGTAACGCTCCATCTTTTTGGTTGCTTCGGTAAGGGTGTAGCTTTTGGTATGATTCATATTCCAAATGTACATAAAACAAAAAAGCGACCCCATTTCTGGAGTCGCTTCTTATTACGGTCGTATTGTTTTGCCGTCTTTGTCCTTAAAACGATATTCAAGGTACTTATAGGCATCCCTGGGTTGAATTTTAACCCATTTTTTATAGGTTTTGAACCACTTGGAGCGGATAGAAGGGAATCCTTTGGTAAGATAGGCTGCAATAAACGGGTGTATATTCAATACAATTCCGTTGTTTTTGCGTCCTGGCTTCAGGATTCGCTCCAAATCTGCCTGGATTTTGTCGATCAAGACAATGGGAGCTTCTACTTCTGCACCCGATACGTTCGGGTTCTCCTCGCTGGTTTTGATATTCATTTCCGGACGTACCCTTTGCCTTGTAATTTGTACAAGACCGAATTTACTGGGTGGCAAAATCTTGTGTTTTGCTCTGTCGTCCTTCATTTCATCCCTAAGATGGTCAAACAATTTTCGTCTGTGGTCACCTTTGGTCATATCAATAAAATCAATAACAATAATTCCGCCCATGTCGCGCAAACGTAACTGTCTTGCAATTTCGGTTGCGGCCAAAAGGTTTACTTCCAAGGCGGTATCCTCTTGATTTTTGGCCTTGTTGGAGCGATTGCCACTGTTTACATCTATTACGTGTAACGCTTCGGTATGCTCAATAACAAGGTAAGCCCCGCGGCTCATGGATGCTGTTCGGCCAAAAGAGGTCTTTATTTGACGCTCTATCCCAAATTTTTCAAAAATTGGGGCCGGACCGGTGTACAACTTTACAATGGATTCTTTTTCTGGTGCAATTTCATGCAAATAATCCTTGATTTGGTTGTAGAGTGTTTCTTCATCAACATGTATTCCTGTAAAGGAATCGTTGAAGACATCCCTAAGGATGGATGACGCCCTGTTCAGTTCCACCAAAACTTTTGATGGATGCGACGCCCGCTGCAATTTCTTGCACATGTTTGTCCATTTGGAAAACAAGTTTTGAAGATCTTTATCCAGTTCTGCAACCTTTTTGCCTTCTGCTACGGTACGTATAATTACTCCAAATCCTTTGGGCTTAATGCTTTTTACAAGTCTGATAAGTCTGTCCTTTTCCTCTTTGCTCGCTATTTTTTGGGATACCGAGACTCTATCGGAAAAAGGTACCATGACCAAAAATCGACCGGCTATGGAAAGCTCGGAGCTTATTCTTGGTCCCTTTGTTGATATGGGTTCTTTTACTATTTGTACCAGTAGTGACTGATTGGCTTTTAGCACATCGTTGATGCTGCCATTCTTGTCAATGTCTTTTTCAAATGGAAAATTTTTCAGGGAATAATCTTTGAGTTTCCCTGTTCTAGCTTGTTTAATGAATTTTAACATGGAAGACAGTTGCGGGCCCAGGTCATGGTAGTGCAGGAACGCATCTTTTTCATAACCTACATTAACAAATGCTGCATTTAGGCCTGTAACGGGTTTTCTGATCTTGGCTAGGAAGATATCCCCTACGGAAAAGTTATTGTTGTCTTCTTCTTTGTGTAATTCTACTAATTTTCCATCCTTTAATAAGGCAAAATCGACTGCATCTGGCGTAGATCTTACTATTAATTCTCTATTCACCTGAATCGATTTTTATTTACCCCACATGAATTTTGGGATAAATGATTAAACAATATATAGTATCGGTTATTTTTCGAACCGATTGAAATTCGTTTCTTGAATCTCTATGTCAAAGAACGTGATAGGGTAAAACGAAAAAGTAGTTGAAACAACTACTTTTTCTTGTGTCGGTTAGCTCTTCTGCGCTTCTTACGCTTGTGCGTGGCTACCTTATGTCTTTTTCTTTTCTTTCCACTCGGCATATGCTCTTGCTTTAGTGTTGTTAATTATATTATTTTACTTGTACGTTTGTCTTTACGCCTTCCACAAAAACTTTGGCTGGCTTAAATGCAGGAATATTGTGTGCAGGAATTTTAATGGTAGTGTTCTTAGAGATATTTCTACCTGTTTTTTCCGCTCTGGTCTTGATGATAAAACTACCAAAACCTCTTAAATAAACATTATCACCATTTTCCAAGGATGATTTTACCTCTTCCATAAAGGATTCAACTGTCGCTTGCACATCTCCTTTTTCAATACCTAGTTTTTCTGAGATCCTAGTTACAATATCTGCTTTCGTCATTACTTCTTATTAATTTTCTAATTTTTTTCGGCTTGCAAATATAAACATTAAAATTAATCTTTCCCTTTAACCCTTTAATTTTAAGTATATAAACTGATACATTTGAGCTTTATTACTTTATCTAATGACTTTTGCCCATAAAATCCTGAATTGGTACCACGAACACCAGCGTGAGCTTCCCTGGAGACAAACGCGTGATCCTTACAAAGTTTGGCTGTCGGAAATTATTCTCCAACAGACTCGCGTTGCTCAGGGAATGCCTTATTATTACAGGTTTGTGGAAGCTTTTCCTACGATTCATGATCTCGCCAATGCACCAGAGGAACAGGTGTTGAAACTCTGGCAGGGACTGGGATACTACTCACGCGCCCGTAATTTGCACACAACGGCCAAAATGGTGGTGGAAGATTTTGAGGGGGAGTTTCCCGATACATATAATGGATTAAAATCATTGAAAGGAGTGGGGGACTATACGGCAAGTGCCATCGCATCTTTCTGTTTTGATATTGCCGAACCGGTGGTAGATGGCAATGTTTATCGTGTGCTGTCCAGATATTTTGGAGTGGATTTACCTATTAATAGCACACAGGGCATCAAATATTTTAAGGAACTAGCCCGTGGGGTGATGGATGAAAGGAATATACGAGATTATAATCAGGGGATAATGGAATTTGGCGCGGTGCAATGCGTACCCAAAAAACCGTATTGCTTGTTGTGCCCGCTCCAAGAAAGCTGTGTGGCGCTCCAAGAGAACAAAGTGGACCAACTTCCTGTAAAATTGAACAAGACCAAGGTGCGGAACCGTTACTTTAATTATATAGTATTGCTGGATGATGATGGCAAGACCATTTTGGAACAAAGAACAGGAAAAGGCATTTGGCAGAATTTATATCAATTTCCATTGATTGAGTCCGAGAAAATGCTTCAGGCCGAAGAATTGAGGCCCTTGATCAAGAAAAAAGATATTGTTCCCGAAACGGCGTCCATATCATTATATAATAATGAACCCATTGTGCACAAACTGTCACACCAACATTTATACACACAATTTTGGATCCTAAAAACTTCTGATATATTAGAAGAAGGAACACCATGGAAAGAAATCGGTGGTTTTCCCGTACCAGTTTTGATAGCAGATTTTATCAAGACATTGAAAATTTAGTACTTTTGATGAACTGGTCTTGAGTTGTTGGATTCAAGCGAAAATGTAAAGTTTTGTGCCCATTTGAAGACTTTTTTGAGTTGCATAGCCGTGCTACGGAAAGATAAAAAGGTAAAAAATGGATGCAAAAGATAAATTTGCAGCGGATTCGGATAACTTAAGACGAGTTCGTTAATTAAGAGAGATATGAGCGGAACATTGAACAAAGTAATGCTGATCGGGCATTTGGGAGACGAAGTGAAAATGCACTATTTTGAAGGCGGAAACTGTATCGGCAGATTCCCCTTGGCCACCAACGAGACCTATACCAATAGGCAAACAGGCGAAAAGGTGACCAATACGGATTGGCACAATATCGTAGTGCGCAACAAGGCCGCTGAAATTTGTGAAAAGTACCTCAGTAAAGGCGATAAGGTTTATGTGGAAGGCCGTTTAAAAAACAGGCAATGGCAAGGCGAGGATGGCAATATGCGGTATACCACCGAAGTGCACGTGCAGGACTTTACTTTTTTGACCACCAAAAAGGAAAGCATGGCCAATGCACAATCATCAGGTTCGTCCGCTAACTACCAAGAGCCATCGAAGGCTGAAAGCCCTGCTGCGCCTACCGATAATTCGGAGGAAGAGGATGACGACCTACCATTCTAAATAAAACACTAAAAAAGCAATATTAAATTGGATCCCGAGCCCCATTGTTTGGCATTTTACTTTACCACATTTAGTGGAATATTCACTTTAAAAATTGTTGTACTGATACTGCTCTTGGCTGGCTCAGCTCTGATTTCAGCCGCAGAAGTTGCTCTTTTTGGTCTATCACAGACCGATGTGAACGAAATGCAAGAGGGCAATTCCTCCCGTGGCAAGTTGATTGTAGAGTTATTGACCAAACCCAAAAAGTTATTGGCCACCATTTTAATTACCAATAATGCCATCAATATCGGAATTGTATTGCTGTTCAGTTCCATAGGCGATACGATTTTTGAAGGAATTGATGGAACATTGCGTTTTTTGTTGGAAGTAATAGTGGCCACCTTTTTAATTTTGATGTTCGGTGAAATCCTGCCAAAAATCTATGCTAACCGTAATCGAGTGCAGTTTTCTCATTTTATGGCCGTTCCTTTAAAAGGGCTGAATTATATTTTTACGCCCTTAAGCTCCCCGATGCGGTCCGTAACCCTTTTTATGGAGGATAAGTTGGGGAAGAAAAAATCCAATTTGAGCATTAACCATCTTTCCCAAGCTTTGGAACTGGCCTCCGAAGGGGATACGACCAAGGAAGAGCAAAAGATATTGGAGGGAATAGTAACCTTTGGAAATACGGATACCAAGCAAGTAATGCGACCACGGATCGACATATTTGCGGTCAACGAGAAAATGAAGTTTCCAGAAATACTCGAAGAAATCAAAAAGAACGGATATTCCCGGATTCCCGTATTTGCGGAAAATATGGACAACGTAATGGGCGTTCTTTATGTGAAGGATTTATTGCCCTATATAGAGAGGAAGAGTTTTAACTGGATGTCGCTGATCCGCGAACCTTACTTTGTGCCGGAAAACAAGAAACTTGATGATTTGCTGTTGGAGTTTCAGGATAAGAAAAATCATTTGGCCGTTGTGGTGGACGAGTATGGCGGAACATCTGGAATTGTAACACTGGAGGATATCATTGAAGAAATTGTGGGAGATATCAGTGATGAGTTTGATGATGAAGACCTGGTATTCTCCAAATTGGACGATTACAATTATGTATTCGATGGCAAAACGGCCTTAAAGGATTTTTATCGTGTGGTAAAAATAGAGGAGGAAGATGAGTTTGAAAGCAAAAAGGGCGAATCGGAGACCATCGCGGGATTTGTGCTGGAAATTTCAGGGAGTTTTCCCAAAATAGGAGAGAAGGTGTTGTTCAAGGACTACCAATTTGTGGTGGAAAGCATGGACAAGAAACGATTGAAACGCATTAAAGTAACATTGCCCCATGAAACATAGTATATTGTTTTTTGTAATTGTAGCAGCACTTTTGGTAAGTTGTAAAGACGAGGTGTTGCCCAAGCCCAAAGCTATGCTTCGGTTGGATTATCCGGCTGCGGAGTACGCAAAGTCCGGCTCTGATTGTGTGTATACTTTTGATAAAAACATCCTTTCTGAAATCAAGGAAAGTAAGGATTGTTCCATGGTTCTGGACTATCCAATGATGAACGGGTCAATCTACCTTACTTACAAACCTGTTCAAGGAAATTTGGATACACTGCTAGTGGATGCACAAAAACTTTCATACGAACACGTGGTAAAAGCCGATAACATTGCGGAACAACCCTTTATTAACCAAGAGGATGGCGTTTACGGCATGTTCTACGAAGTAAGCGGAAATGCAGCCTCGCAATCACAGTTTTATGTGACTGATAGCATCAACCACTTTGTGACGGGTTCTTTATATTTCTACGCCAAACCCAATTACGATTCCATTCTCCCTGCCGCGATGTACCTTCAGAACGATATCCGAAGGATTATGGAAAGTTTACGGTGGAAAAATTGATTATTGTACAGTATCCTTGGCAAGCAAAGCCTGGGCCCTTGCAATACTACCGTTTATTTTTTCCTTGACCACTTTTACTTTTTCTTCTTCCTCATCCAACCATCGCTGTTTTTCTTCGGAAAGCTCCTTGCCGTTTAAAATCTCTTCGTGATTGAATCGGTCTCCAAAATCCTTCATCCAATCCATCATGGTTTTATGTGCATCTTGAAGATCTTTCATAGCAATTTCGTATTGCTGCCCCGTTTCGGTGGAATCCACTTTAGGTTTTAGTTCCCCGACCAATTTTCCGATTGTACTCATTTTGGGCATTACCTCGTCATGGATGGCCATTACCTCTTCCATTTGTGATGAGCTCTTGGGTGCTCTTTTTTCCTCTTTGCAAGAGAAACTCAAAAATAAAATAGCACAGCTTAGGATAAAAATGGTTTTTTTCATGGATTTTTATTTGTCTACAAAAATAAACAACTGTCAAACATCATTATGTAATAAAGAACTAATATGTATTAATTACTGATTATTCTCATATTCTTACCATTGAGCAAGATCTATCTTTGCAACTTAAATAAGAGTCGTTGCAACGGATACAGTCCATATTTAGTCCCAAAAACCTTTTTGCTTGTATTTTCGTTATTTTGATAATGATAAGTAATCTCCGTTTTTCATCAATGTACGTGTATTATAGCTTGGACAGGGAAGGGTTTATTGAGCAACTTTGCGAGAACAAGGACAAGCCTGAACTCAATTGTAACGGTCAGTGTATGTTGATGCAAATGCTCCGTGCCCAAGCGGAGGATGAAGAGCCTATGCCGGTAATCGGTTGGGAAGAAGTTTTGTTTTTTTTCATGGATTTGCCAGCGTACAATCTACCCAATGATACCGAGGAGGTCAATAACTCATTCTACTATAAAGATTCTTACTCCTATCGCTTTAGCGATACCCTTATTAAACCACCTATGGCTTAAGGTTTTACAATAAAATCGGCAAACACCTATTGCCGAACATGTATAATCTTAACATAAAATCAAAAATGAATAGAATTGCGATGGCAAAACTTTGTGTTTTGCTTTTTGGGACAGGTGTGTCCTATGCGCAAGTTTCGACTGCGCAAGATACCTTATCAAAAGCACCGGTACAATTGGATGAGGTACTGGTTAGGGGAAAACGAAAGACAGACCCGGTTTTATCCTCATTTAAGAGCGAACCGGAAAAGAAAATTGTCCAATCCAAGAATGTGGCCGATTTATTTAAGGATATCAATGGATTTAGCCTAATTAAACGTGGCAACTATGCCATAGACCCATCTTTTCGGGCTTCACAATATGAGCAACTCAATGTTCAATTTAATGGAGGAACCAAGATAATGCACGCCTGTCCTAACCGAATGGATCCCATTACAACACATGTGATTCCTGAAGAGATAGAGCGAGTGGAAGTGGTCAAGGGTCCTTATACCTTTAGGTATGGCCCCACTTTTGGCGGAATTGTGAATTTGGTGACCCAAGAAGTCGAAAAACAAGAAAAAGGGTATCATGGTAAGATAAACTTTGGTGGTGAAAACAATGGAAATGCCATTACCAGTTACGCAAATGTGAAATATGTTGGTAAAAAGTTTGATGCCAACCTCAATTTCGGCTTCCGTGATTTCGGGAACTACGAAGATGGAGATGGCAATGAAGTACCTTCCTCCTTTAAAAGTACCGATTATGGTGTTCAAGTGGGCTATAATCCAACGGATAACCAAAGACTTCAGCTTGGTTTCAGACAATCTTTTGGACGGGATGTGCTGCATGCAGGATTGCCCATGGATACAGAAGAGGACAATAGCAATGTATTTTCCGTGGATTATAAGCTGGGCAACATTTCAGATGGCCTACAAACCTTGAGTGCAAAGTTATATCGTTCCATGGTGGACCATATAATGACCAATGAATTGCGTCCAACCTTTATGATGATGGAAGCCGTTTCCGAAGTGGAAGCCAGTACCCTTGGTGGAAGGGTGGAACTGGAATGGAGACCGATCAGTAATTTTAAACTATATACAGGGATTGATGCATTTTCGGTAGGACGGACAGGGCAGAGAACCCGTTTGGTAAAGAGAAACATGAATGGAGGCTTACTCCCTGCTCCCATGGAGTTTGTTGATGAGGTATGGCAAGATTCCCAAATTGATGACTACGGAGCATTTGTAGAGGGTAAATATCCGTTATCCAAAAAGTTGTTGTTGAATGTAGGGGCGAGGTATGACATGGTTCTGTCCAAAACAGATGCACCAGCAGAGGATTTTGTTGCCGAATATCCCGATTTGGATACAAGAACGGAGCATAATTTTAGTACAACAGCATCATTTAAATATATGGCTTCGTCCAAGCTTTTGTTGGAATTGGCCTATGGTAGAGGAGTGCGTTCCGCGAATATGATCGAGCGCTTCATCAATCATTTTACAGTAGGTCAGGATCCTTATGAATATGTAGGAAACCCCTATTTGAATGCTGAGATAAACAATCAATTTGAGTTGGGTATGAAAGCAAATGCCAATTTTGAGGGATATGCTTTCAACCGATTGGATTATGGAGCCTCTGTCTATTATGCTATCTATGACGATTATATTGTTCCCGTGATAGATCCATCATTGGACAAAAAATATATGCCCATGGCAGAGCCCACCGAGGTAAAACGGTTCACCAATTTGAATGATGCTTACAAAACAGGATTTGAGGTTTTCGGAGAATTGGCTTTTTTGGAAGATTTTGCCTTTAAAACGGAGTTGTCCTATGTCTATGCCAAGAATCAGGATTTGGATGAATCCCTTCCGCTGACACCACCTTTGGTGAGCCGTTTCAATTTAAGTTTTGAGAGAGAAATGATTTGGGCCACAGCAACCTATACGCTTACATCGGAACAATCCAATATTGCGAATTCCTTTGGAGAACAAACAACGGAAGGATACGGAGTTATGGATTTGCGTTTTGGGGCTAAGCCCTTTGAGCATTTGACTGTAGGCATTGCAGCATCCAATATTTTTGATGAGACCTACAATAATCACTTAAACTTCTCTTTTGTGAACCAAGCAGATTATGGTCGGGTACCCATTAATGACCCTGGCAGGAATCTATCTGCCTTTATACAGTATAGTTTTTGAGAAATTCGGGGATAAAAAAGGCGCTCGGTAAGAGCGCCTTTTTCCTTATAAAGAATCTTCTCTATTTAAAGTCTGATGCCTCAACCCCTTCGTTTACTTTGATTTCTTTCACATTAAATTCAAAGTTTTGAGGTCCCATGCTCTGCATCAGCTTGAACGGGAATTTGATACCTGAAACTTCTTGGTAATCGCTGTATCCCAACGTACTCGTCATTTGCTGGCCTTGTACTTCCTGAGTGTTGATTTCTTGAACTTTTAGACCGGTTTCCACATCGTAGAAAGCGGTTTTGCTGTCGTTTATTTTTAGCTTGTAGGCCTTTTTGTCGCCCACAGGCTCAACACCTTCCAAGGTAACATCCCCTGCAGCCAAGTAATTCAATTCAGGGAAAGCGGCAGATTCTTCTTTGATTTTTGCAATTTCCTCTGGAGAAAGGTCTTTACGCTGACCTTGCACCACCATGTAACCGGAATCGCCATCCAAAACCTGTTTTTGCATGGAATTTCCTTGCACTTTTACATCTTGCATGAATTGGTCTTGGGAGGTCTTCTTCATCTCAAGTTCCAGTTTCATGCCCTGCATTTCTGCTTCGGCCAACATGGAATAAGAGTCCACACTTTCCAGTTTGGATTTTCCGCCAATGGCCTCAATATAGTTTTTCAATACAGTATTGGCATCCATCCCTTCGGGAACGGCGGCACTATAATCAGGTTTTTCCGTTTTGTTGGCATACTTATCGTAATACAGTACAGGAACATCTTTTCCTTTAAAGGTCACTTTCTCCAAGTTTTCCAAAACATCGCTTCCCTTTCCGGTAACAACTACGCGGGCATTGGTGGTGGAAAAGTGTTTTTTGGCTGCTTGGAGCACATCTTCTTTGGTAATGGCGTCCAATCGTTCCAGATAGGTTTCATAAAAATCCTTTGGAAGATCCTCGGTCTCTATGTTTAGTGCATACTCGGCAACGGTTTCAGGTTTTTCGAGGGCCATCACAAAGCTTCCTGCATATTTGGCCTTCGCATTAGCCAGTTCTTCATTGGAGACGGGCTCGGAAGTTATTTTATCTATCTCTTTCAAGATTTCGACCACGGAGCTATCGGTAACGGCATTTCTTACTTGCGCATAGGCGTTAAAACGCATTGGACTAAATTTATTGGCCCTTAATCCGGAATAGGAACCGTAGGTGTACCCTTTGTCCTCTCTCAAATTTTTGAATAACCTTGCCTGTCCACCGCCACCTAATATTCTATTGGCCAAAAGGGCATCCAGATAATCTTCGTCCTTCATTTTTAAGTGGGTGATGTTCTCTACCGCAACTTCGGACTGCACAGCGTTGGGCATATCCACAAAGTTGATTTGGGTGTACTGCACATCTTTTGGATTGGAATAGCTAAAAGATGGCGGTGCTGCTTTGGACCATGGTGTGAACGCCTTGGTCACCAAATCTTTCACGTTTTCAAATTCTACATCACCGATTACGACCAAATAAGCGTTGGCGGGAACAAAATAAGACCGGTAGAATTGCTCCACATCGAGTAGGGTTACATTGTTAACGGTCTCCTCGGTCATAAACTCGCCAAAGGGGTGATTTTTTCCGTAGGCCAAGGCCAATTGAACCCTATCCGCAATGGCGGAAACGTCTTTTTCCTCGGATTTGATGCCTGTTATGATTTTCTCTTTTTCCTTATCAAATTCTTCTTGGAGAAAGTTTGGATTGAGTGCGGCATCGGCCATCAACTCCAAAATCCTTGGGAAATATTTGGACAAAGAACTTGCGAACGCACTTTGCTCACCAATGTAAATATCGGCACCTAAAAAATCCACTTCTTCATAAAATTCGTCCTTTGGGATGTTTTTGGACCCTTTACCCAACATGCTTCCCGTTAGGGCAGAAACTCCAGCTTTGTCCCCTTCCAAAATAGGAGGGTTGTCTATGGAAAGTTGAATGCGAACCCTAGGTAATTTGTGGTTTTCCACTACGAGTACCTTCAAGCCATTTTTAAGCTCAAAGCGGGCAGGTTCCTTTAAGTTGATCTTGGGAGCAGGACCAGCTTTTGGTGGTGTACTCCTATCAATTTGTGCGTATGAGGCTGTCATACATAAGGACAGCACAGCTAAAATTAAATACTTTTTCATCTTAATTAGCATCTTTTTGTTCTGGTAAATATTCCAACTCGATACGTTGGTTCACCTTCAAATATTTTTTGGCCACCTCCATGATTTCTTCACGGGTAATGGAACGGTAGATATCAATCTCCGTATTGATGAGGTTGGTATCGTCCTTCAGCATATAGTTTTCGGCCAAGGAATTTGCAATGCCTTCAACGCTGCTGTTGGCATTTACGAATTGGTTCTCGAACTTGTTCTGAAGTTTTTGATAATCCTTTTCGGAAATCAATTCCATTTGAAGCTTCAATATTTCTTCATCAATTTCTTTTTTGATATCCTGAATGGAATTGTCGCCAACAGGAAGTCCTCCAACGATGTACGAGCTGTAATCTTCGGCATCAATCGGGACGGAAAGTATTTGAAGTGCCATTTTTTTCTCGTCCACCAATTTTTTGTAGAGTTTGGAGCTTTCCCCATCGCTTAAATAAGTGGAAATCATGTTAATGACATAAGCATCCCGTTGCCCTTGCCCTGGTGTTCTATAAGCCAATAAAATTGCAGGGATTTGGATGTTGGGGTCGTGATATTTGGCAAACTTGGTTTTGGTGATAGGCTCTTCCTTTACGTTTGGTCTTTGGATTTCGGCACCTCTTGGAATAGGGCCAAAATAATCCTCGATCATCTTTTTGGTCTTGGCGGTTTCAAAATCGCCAGCAACGACCAAAACAGCGTTATTGGGCACATAATAGGTTTTATTGAACTTTTTAAAATCGTCCAAAGTGGCACTTGCCAAATGCTCAAAAGACCCGATAACCCCCCAGCGATATGGATGGTTGGTATATAGATTTTTCAGGATTTCATTAAAAAAGGCACCGTAGGGAGAATTATCTACCCGAAGCCTCTTTTCCTCCTGTACCACTTCTTTTTGGGTATCTACACCAACTTGCCCGATTATAGGATGCATCAAGCGTTCCGATTCCAGCCAAAGGCCGACTTCCAAACTGTTGGAGGGAAAAACTTCATAATAATAGGTGCGATCCAAAAAGGTGTTGGCATTATGCCTTCCTCCATTGGAAGCAACAATTTGATCCCACTCACCTCGTTCAATGTTTTTGGTGCCTTCGAACAATAAATGTTCAAAAAAGTGGGCAAAGCCCGTTTTGTTGGGATCCTCGTCCTTAGATCCCACATGGTACATAACCGATGTGGTAACCACAGGCGCACCGTTGTCCTGATGTAGGATAACGTGCAGACCGTTGTCCAGATCATACTCTTCAAAAACCACTTCCTGTGCCGAAAGCAGCGTTACTGCAAAGAGCATTGTAAATGCAGAAAACAAATGTTTTTTCATGTTAATAGTCAGTATTTAAAAATTGATATTGCTAAGAGGTTGGTATCGATTTTCCAATCGATGTTACGCTAAATATAAAATTTTTTATGACGATCCCATGAATATATAAAAGTCTTTAGATTTAAAATGTGGGATAATTCACAAACATTCAGTAAATTAAACAATGAATCCAAAAATTGAAAGATGAAAAATTTAACCCTTCCAATCCGTTTCGGAATAGTTACCAGTGCTGTACTGATTGCATATTTTTTGATTTTGGCCTTGATGGGAAAGCATACCAATGTTTTTTACAGCCTGTTCAATGGAGTGATTACTGGTTTTGGCATATATGAGACAATCAAGTATACCAAAATAAGGCAGGGCAAGAGTTTTAGCTATGGAAATGGATTTACTGCAGGCATTACAACTGGTTTTGTTGCTACGCTGCTGTTCACCATTTTCTTTGCCGTCTATGCAACGGAGTTGGACAGTACTTTTCTTGATAAACTCTCCTCGGCATGGTCCAACGACTATAAGAATTTCCAAGGGATTGTATTTTTTACAGTGGCCATTATGGGGTTTGCCACGACTTTGGTTTTGACCCTCTCGTTTATGCAACTCTTTAAAACCAGCAACAATTCAAAAAAAATTATGGGTTAAATCAGGGAAGATTACTTGTAGATTAAGGATTTAGCAGTATATTTGCACCCGCTAATTTTGATAAAGCGCAGTAATTTTAATCTAATTAACGCATTATGTACGCAATTGTAGAGATGGCAGGGCAGCAATTTAAAGTTGCAAAAGACCAAAAAGTGTACGTTCACCGTTTACAAGCAGAAGAAGGTAAAAAAGTTACTTTCGACAAAGTGCTTCTTTTGGAAGATGGTGGTAACGTAACCATTGGCGCCCCGGTCATAGAAGGTGCGGCTGTTGAAGCCAAAGTAGTAAAACACCTTAAAGGAGATAAGGTAATCGTCTTTAAAAAGAAAAGACGTAAAGGATACCAAAAGAAAAACGGTCACAGACAATATTTGACTGAAATCGTTGTTGAGAGTATCTTGGCAAAAGGAGCCAAAAAAGCGGCCCCCGCAAAAGCCAAAGCTGAAGCAAAACCAGTTGCCGAACCAAAACAGGCAGAGAAAAAAGCGGAAGCTCCAAAGAAAGAAGCTCCAAAAGCAACCGAGGACTTGAGTTCCAAAACTG
The DNA here is from genome assembly GCF_010468565.1 of Allomuricauda sp. TY007. GTDB lineage: Bacteria > Bacteroidota > Bacteroidia > Flavobacteriales > Flavobacteriaceae > Flagellimonas. The sequence goes on along the minus strand of NZ_WUEG01000003.1, from coordinate 172,109 downwards.
TTGCTGAATTGAAGGAAATGGCAAAGGCCAAGGAAATTACCGGTTACTCTTCCATGAAGAAGGCCGAGTTGATAGAAGCGTTAAGCAAATAAGAAAAGAACTAAAATTTATATATCATGGCTCACAAGAAAGGTGTAGGTAGTTCAAAAAACGGTAGAGAATCAGAATCGAAGCGCTTAGGTGTTAAGATTTTTGGTGGTCAGGCAGCCACTGCTGGTAACATTATTGTAAGACAACGTGGTACCAAGCACAACCCTGGCGAAAATGTATACGCAGGAAAAGACCATACCTTGCACGCCAAGGTAGATGGTGTTGTTAAGTTTGAAAAGAAAGTTGGTGGTAAATCTTACGTTTCCATCGAACCTTTTGAAGCTTAATAAGCAACAAAGATATTTTGGAAAAGGCTCTGCATTTGCGGAGCCTTTTTTATTTGTCATCATTTTTAAAGATTTCAAAAACTAATGGTGATGTTTTTGGAGTGATGGGGAGTGACCTTGACCTTCTTATGTTGTAGTATATTGAAAAGAACCTCTATTTTTAGGATTTGGGCAAATCTTGGACCTGTATTAGAAGCGTAATTTCCGTTTTCGGGCTGTAATTTCCCAAGTGTTTACTTTTTTACCGTTTTCAATCACAGAAACTTCATCATGAAGATTTATAGTGGGACAAATGTGATACGGAATGCCATATAGGACATCTCCAACATTATGTTTGTCCCAATCTTTTACTTTGATCACACCATGTTCTTCACTTTGTGAAAGCAATTCATAATTTTCTAGATTGAGAAATTTGACCCGTTTGTCAATCGGGTTTTCGGCTGCCACGGATTTATGGCCTAAATCCACCGTAATAATGTCCTCGGTGGGTTTGGAGATAATCCTCGTGACCAAAAGCGCGGCATGTTTAAAGTTTTGCTCCTTTAATTTTTCATCATAGCCCCAATCCCAAAGCACACAAGTGCCCGGACTGGTAATTCTACTACCTTCAATAAGATGGGAGGTAAAGGACGGGGTTCCTCCACAGATCATTTGGGAGTCTGGGTACTTTTCTTGAACCGCTTTAAAATATGCGATCACTTCTTCCAGTCCTTTTTCAATTTTTTGGTTCCTCTCTTCAAAATCGGTGTCGCGTAAATGGCCATCATACACATGGAACCCTTTAAAATGTAATGCATTGCAAGTATTAAGAAAAGCCATTAGCTCGTCGAGGCTGTGCCCAACTTTAATGCCTGAACGGTTCATTCCGTTATTGATGTCAATATAAATATCAATGGTGAGTTCATGGTCCAAAGCCTCTTGGTTTAAAAGCTCGGCACTATCCATATTGTCCAAAATAGAGGAAAACTGGGTTTCAGAATAGTGTTTCATCAAACTAAGGAGACGTTTTACTTTGGGCCCAACAAGCTGATGGGAAATCAAAACAGACTTAGCTCCAGCTTCAGCAGCTATTTCCGCTTCAGCAATGGTGGAAGCCTTAAAATTGGAGATTCCGGATGTCAACAATAGCTCCATTACCTTGGGCATTTTGTTGGTTTTGATGTGCGGCATCAACCGTTCTGTTTTGCCATCAACCAAGGTAATCATCTCTTTTATGTTGTATTCAAGGTGTTCCAAGTATAATGCAATTGAGGGAGAATCCACCGTTTCCACATTCTGTATGTTGTACCAGTTATCCATTGTTTTGAAATATAAGTTGCCGAGGCAATGTAACCAATTAAATGATACCAAAAAAAGCTCCTTGATAAACCATTGTGACTTTTACACAAAGTTTTTTTGTAGTTTTAATAGCATTAACCATAAATCTTATATCATGAAAAAAGCAATCATTTCATCATTATTGGCTTGTTCTATTTTGTTTACTAGCTGTTTAGGCTCTTTTAGTGCCTTCAACAACTTAAAAGATTGGAACCAAGGATTAACGGATAGCAAGTTTTTGGACAACCTGATTTTTTGGGGATTGAACATAGTTCCTGTTTACGGCCTATTCTTTCTTGGGGATACCCTTATTTTTAACGTAATCGAGTTTTGGTCGGGATCTAACCCAATTGCGATGAAAGATGGGGAATCCGAAACCCAAATGGTAGAGCACGATGGAAACAAATTTAAAATGGTGGCCACCAAAAATAGAATTCAAGTTACCGTGGTGGAGGGACCAAAAAAAGGAAAGAAAATTGATTTGGTATACAAACCAGATGAAAAATCTTGGAATGCCATTCGTCCAAATGGTGAGATTATTAAACTATCCTCTTTTGAAGAAGGTTTCTATATTGTTTATATGCCAAACGGAGAAAAGGTTAAAATAGACCCTATGAGTACTAGGGAAGAAGGATTGGCCTTGTTGAAAGAAAGCAAAACCTGCTACTATGGTGAAACCCTTTTAGCTGATTAAAAAATAAATTCCAATAAAAAAACCCATGGTTTTGACCATGGGTTTTGTGTTTTATAGATCTTCCGTGCTTAGTATCGGTAATACTCTGGCTTAAAAGGTCCTTCGACTTTTACACCGATATAATCTGCTTGCTCTTGCTTTAGCTCGGTTAACTCAGCGCCCAAACGGGACAAGTGCAATTTGGCTACTTTTTCGTCCAAATGCTTCGGAAGCATATAAACTTCGTTGGCATATTTGTCGCTGTGGTTCCAAAGTTCTATTTGTGCCAAGGTTTGGTTGGTGAACGAGTTGCTCATCACAAAACTTGGGTGACCTGTGGCGCATCCAAGGTTTACCAATCTACCCTCGGCCAAGATAATCACATCTTTGCCATCAATAGTGTACTTGTCAACCTGTGGTTTTATTTCGTCTTTGGTATCGCCGTAGGTTCCATTTAACCAAGCCATATCAATTTCGTTGTCAAAATGACCAATGTTGCAAACAATGGCTTTGTCCTTTAAGGCTCTAAAATGCTCTTCACGTATAATGTCCTTGTTGCCTGTAGTAGTGATTACAATGTCGGCATTGGATACCACGGTTTCCAATTTTTTCACTTCAAAACCGTCCATACAGGCTTGCAAAGCACAAATTGGGTCAATTTCGGTAACGGTAACAATGGCACCTGCCCCACGGAACGATGCGGCAGTTCCTTTTCCAACATCGCCATAACCGGCAACCACAACACGTTTACCGGCCAACATGGTGTCCGTGGCCCTGCGAATGGCATCCACGGCACTCTCACGACATCCATATTTATTGTCAAATTTGGACTTGGTCACGGAGTCGTTCACATTAATGGCTGGCATGGGAAGCGTTCCCTTTTTCATTCTTTCATACAAACGGTGTACTCCGGTTGTGGTCTCTTCGGAAAGTCCTTTTACTCCGGTTGCCAACTCAGGAGATTGGTCAAGGACCATATTGGTAAGATCTCCGCCATCGTCCAAGATCATGTTCAATGGTTTTCTTGCCTCACCAAAGAACAAGGTTTGCTCAATGCACCAGTCAAATTCCTCTTCGGTCATCCCTTTCCATGCATAAACCGGGATTCCTGCAGCAGCTATTGCCGCAGCAGCGTGGTCTTGAGTAGAAAAGATGTTGCAAGAGCTCCAGGTTACCTCAGCTCCGAGCGCGACCAAAGTTTCGATAAGTACCGCAGTTTGGATGGTCATGTGAAGACAACCGGCAATCCTTGCGCCCTTTAAAGGTTGTTGGCTCCCGTATTCTTCACGTAAGGCCATTAGTCCTGGCATTTCGGCCTCGGCAAGCTCAATTTCTTTCCTTCCCCAGTCTGCAAGAGAGATATCCTTTACTTTGTAAGGTACATGCGGAATTGTCTTTGTGCTCATATTTTATATAAATTTACTTTTGTAGCTTCGCTTAAACAGTGCGACAAAGATACGAATTCACTTAACTTTAGCTCATGCCCATTTACAAAACAATAACAGTTTCGCCAACGACCAAAGTCTACATTTGGAAGGTTACTGAGCCAGAGGCCGAACTTGCTAAGGGTGTGGAGCTTACAACGCATTGCCAAAACAGGATGGACGGCATGAAATCGGAGGCACACCGAAGGGCTTTTTTGAGTATTCGTCACCTTATGGCAAAGGCGGGCTATGTAGATCATGATCTGTATTATGACGATTTTGGAAAACCCCATCTTAAGGATGGGAAATTTATCTCCATTACCCATTCGCACAACTTTACCGGAATAATTATCAGTGAAACCGATGAGGTGGGTATCGATATTGAGATGCAGCGGGATAAAATCCTAAAGATCGCCCACAAATTCACGCCCATCCAAGAGTACAAAACCTTGGCCAATTCGGAAGCATTGATGCGAAAGCTCACCATTGTTTGGGGTGCCAAGGAGTCGCTCTACAAAATTTACGCACAGCAGGGACTCAGTTTTTTAAGGCATATCAACGTGATTGATTTTTCTTTTGAGGACACCCGTACCGTGGCCGAGATATTGTACGAGGGAAAAAGATCGCATTACGAAATTGAATTTATAGAGTTTGAGGGCTTTACATGCGTTTATGCGCTTAAAATGATGGGGGGATGATGATTCCTTTTTGTAGTTTTGCTGAAACTATAACTGCCCATGAAAGTATCCGTTGAACTAACCTTATCACCACTTCAAGACAATTTTGAAGCTCCTGTCATTGATTTTATCAAAAAGTTGCGCGATTCGGGACTCACCGTTTTAGAAAATCCATTGAGTACACAGGTGTTTGGTGATTATGATAAGGTAATGGAACTGCTCCATACAGAAATCAAGGAAAGTTTTGAGAACTTGGACCATGTGGTACTTACTATAAAAATGGTAAAATCCGACCGAAGCGAGTATGAACCCCATTTTTGATTTTTTTCTCGGCCCCTACGAAGACCGAGAGCTATCCCTGATCATTTTAGAGGCCACCGCTTTTTTCTTTGGAATTGCCAGCGTGGTCTATGCCAAAAGGGAAGATATTTTGGTGTACCCCACGGGATTGGTCGCTACCGTAATAACTACCTATATTTTTCTTGTGGATCGCCTGTATGGCGATATGATGATGAACTTCTATTATTCCATTATGAGCATTTACGGATGGTGGAACTGGGCCAGAAGAAGAGATGATAGACGGTTGGTGGTCAATATTACGAGAACCAATACCAAAGAAAAATGGATAGGCTTTGGCTTTTTCTTACTGACCATGTTGGTTACTTATGGGGTATATAGGATGTTCGGCGCCGAAATAGAACCTACCAATTACGTGGATATATTCACTTCGGGGATTTTCTTTACCGCGATGTGGTATATGGCCAATAAAAAATTGGAAAACTGGACCCTTTGGATTTTGGGTGATTTAATAACCGTACCTTTGTACGCATATAGAGGATGGGGTATGTTCTCTTTGCAATACCTCATTTTTACTGTGTTGGCAATACAGGGATATCTAGCATGGAAGAAAAACTTGGGCAAGAGCCCTCAAACCTCATAAAAGTAGTCCTTTTTGGACCCGAGTCTACCGGAAAAACCACCTTGGCCCAACAATTGGCCGAGCATTATAATACGCAATGGGTGCCCGAATATGCACGGGAATATCTTCAAGAGAAATGGGATAGGGAAAAAAAGACTTGCGAACCCCACGATTTGGTTCCCATTGCCTACGGCCAAATGCGCTTGGAAAATGAGTTGGCCAAAAAGGCAAATCAAGTCCTTATTTGTGACACCGATCTTTTGGAAACCAAAGTATATTCGGAGGCTTATTACAATAGTACCTGCGACCCACTTTTGGAGGAGTACGCCCTCAAAAACACCTACGACCTATACTTTTTGACATATATAGATACACCATGGGAGGCGGATGATTTGAGGGACAAGCCAAATGAAAGAGAACGAATGTTTGCGTATTTCAAGGAAGCTTTGGAGAATAATAACAGGAAATTCGTTATTTTAAGGGGGGATAAAGCGTCAAGGCTATCCACAGCAGTAAAATATATAGATAAACTTCTCCAAAAACATGATTGAATTAAGTCCTAAAGACTTGGAACAACTGGATTCCAAAGGAATTTCCAAAGAAAAAGTAACAAACCAAATACAAACATTTAAAGAGGGTATTCCCTTTGTTCAGCTATCGCAAGCTGCTGTGGTGGGCAATGGCATACTTAGGTTTTCCGAAAAGGAGCAACTCGACCTGCTTCAATATTTTGAGGACAACAGAAAAGAACTGGAACTATTAAAGTTTGTGCCAGCTTCTGGAGCAGCATCCCGAATGTTCAAGGCCATGTTCAATTTTTTGGACAGTTATAATCCATCAAAAGAAAAACTCTCCGAATACATAGAGCGAACTGGTGACAAGGATGCTAAAAAGTTTACCGAGAACCTTTCTGATTTTCCTTTTTACGACCTCATTATGTCAAGAATAAAAGGCAAAGCATCCAACAAGGATGAAGAAGCCTATCTTTTTGTAAAGGAGATGTTGACCGAAGAGGGCCTTAATTACGGTTTTTATCCAAAAGGCCTATTGCCTTTTCATAAATATGATACAGGAACGGCAACCCCGTTCGAGGAACATTTAAAAGAAGCTGCCCTGTATGCCAAAACAAAGGGCAGGGCCAATCTTCATTTTACCGTATCGGAACAGCATGATGAGATGTTCGCCAAAGAAGAAGCCTCGGTAGGGCCAAAAATTTCAAAAAGGACCGATACCATTTTTAAAGTGTCCTACTCCAACCAAAAACCTTCAACGGATACTATTGCGGTGGATATGGACAACCGCCCATTCAAAAATAACGATGGATCCATTCTGTTTCGTCCAGGAGGGCATGGGGCACTCATAGAAAACCTTAATGATCAAGATGCCGATATTATCTTCATTAAAAATATTGATAACGTAGTTGTCGATAAAAACCTGGAGACCGTGGCCAACAGCAAAAAAATGTTGGCAGGGGTACTTAAAAAAGTACAGGACAAGGCTTTTTCTTATGCCAAACTTTTGGAAAACGATGATGTTTCCATTGAAAAATCGGATGAAATAAAAGCTTTTTTGGAAAGAAATCTCAATGTTCGCATGCCCAAAAATTACGATGATTTCAGCGTGGACGAACAAAAGAAGGTTTTAAAAGATAGGATAAACCGCCCCATCCGGGTTTGTGGCATGGTGAAGAACGAGGGCGAACCCGGTGGAGGTCCTTTCTGGATAAAAGATGGTCAAGGAAACTTATCGCTTCAAATCATAGAGTCCGCCCAAATTGATATGGACAACAAAGAACAAGCAGCAATAGTACAGAACGCAACACATTTTAATCCCGTGGACCTGGTCTGTGGAGTCCGGAACCATAAAGGTGAAAAATTCAACCTATTGGATTATGTGGACACCAAGCAAGGGTTTATTACTGGCAAAACCAAAGAAGGTAAGGAATTGAAAGCCTTGGAACTTCCTGGTCTGTGGAACGGGGGCATGGCCTTTTGGAATACCATTTTTGTAGAGGTACCATTGGTAACGTTCAATCCGGTTAAGACCGTAAACAATCTTTTAAAACCAACACACCAAGCATAAGGATTTAAAAAACAATGAATTAATCCGCTTCCTAAAAAGGTGGCGGATTTTTTTGTGTTTTGGTGTGACCTATCACTAAAAGGTGTGTCTTAAAAGTATATTCGAAATTGTTTTCGATGACATGATTAAATTTTGATAATCCTTGCGGGTTGTCTCAACTAGGTTGGTTGATTTGGTAAGAGGCCGTGCATTTTGTACGGCTTTCTTTTCATAGTGTTCGGAAACGATAGGCAACAACGTTAAAATGATTTATAAAATAGTCCTGTTCTTTAATCTAGTATCATTGGCTCTGGCCATATACATATTGGTATCGTATTTAAAAAACAGAAATAAGGATAAGGACATGCAAAATCAGGATGATGCTATATAAACACTATCCATGTATTATCCATTCCTGCCAATCTGTACCGTGGTCTTTTTTCCTTGTGACCGTATAATTGGCAAAAATGAAAGGCTGCTTCGGCAGCCTTTCTTGTATAAAAATTACACGCTTTGTTTATCCCATTACACACTTTTACACACAGCTTCAAAATAGCCGAAAATTATAAATAACTGATAAACAATAATGTACGTGTGTTTGGTATGTGATTTTAGAATTGGCACCATGTTTTCACATAGTTAGTCAAGTTTAACAATTAAAATCATATACCATGAAAAATTTAGCTTTAGCAACAGTACTATCATTTGTAGGAATCACAGCATTTGCCAATGTAGAAACTCCAGAATTGGAAAATAATAACGCAATGGAAATCGTACAGGGAGATTTTGAAGAGATCAGCGTGTCCGACCTTCCATCGGCAGTAACAGGTGCTGTGGAATCAGACTACCCTACGGCTACGATCAGTAAGGCATACAAGAACGATCAAGATCAGTACAAATTGGATCTTACCCTTGAAGACGGTACAACAGGAACTGTTTATGCCGATGCCGAGGGGAATTGGATTGACATGTAATTAGTTTTATCACCCCACACTAGTTAGTTTGGTTGGAAAAGGGCTGCTTCGGCAGTCCTTTTTTTGTGATAATTTTATCAAAATAGAAAAATCCCAAAAAAGATTAGGGCCGTATATTAGATAACTGAGATATGCCCAGAATCTTAATAATTGAGGACGATACTGCTTTTTGTCAAATGCTTCAAAAGTTTTTGACCAAGAATGGTTTTGCCGTATCTACAAGTTATTCCATTAAGGAGGCAGAAGAACATCTTGCATCATCCACCTTCGATATAATCTTGTCCGATGTTAGATTGCCAAAAGGAAACGGGGTTACTTTGCTTCCCCAGGTAAAACGTGAGTCACCAAAGACCCAAGTTATTTTAATGACAGGGTATGCCGAAGTGAAAACTGCGGTAAATGCCATTAAAAAGGGTGCTTTCGATTATATTTCAAAGCCTTTTACACCAGAAGAAATACTTTCCGTAATTAAAGATGCCTTGCGAACCAAAGTGACGGATTTCAAAGTTTCTCGCGAAGGTTCAAAACCAACTGAAGCGAAAAAGGGCCCGATTAATTTTTTAAAAGGTCAAGGAGAAAAATCCAAGAAACTCCAGCAGTATGTGGAGCTGGTCGCTCCAACCAGCATGTCCGTTTTGCTAACGGGCGAAAGTGGTACAGGAAAAGAAGTGACCGCCAAGACCATTCACCGGGCTAGTAAGAGAAATGATCGACCGTTTGTTGCGGTAGACTGTGGTGCCATACCAAAGGAAATTGCCACCAGCGAATTTTTTGGTCATGTAAAGGGCAGTTTTACGGGTGCCATTGATGATAAACAAGGGCATTTTGAAGCGGCCAACGGAGGAACCCTCTTTTTGGATGAGGTAGGAAATCTATCCTATGAACATCAAATTCAGCTGCTTAGAGCCATTCAAGAGCGTAAAATAAAACGAGTGGGCAGCACTAAAGAAATCCAGTTGGATATCCGCATCATTGCTGCCACAAACGAAAATCTTTCCGAAGCTGTGGAAGAAGGTGGTTTTAGGGAGGATTTGTACCACAGACTCAACGAGTTTTCCATTGAAGTGCCATCCTTGAGGGATAGGCGAGAGGATATTCTTCTATTTGCAGATTATTTTCTGGCCGAGGCCAATTCAGAATTGGATAAAAATATTTTAGAATTCTCCGATGAAACCAAGCGAATTCTTCAGGAGTATGATTGGCCGGGAAATTTGAGGGAAATGAAAAATGTAATCAAAAGGGCCGTTCTTTTTTCTGAAACGGAAACCATGTTCCCAAATGCTTTGGCAGATGGGGTCGTAAAAGGAGCAAGTAAGCACGAAGAGTCCATTTTTTCTAAATCTGATTATGAGAAGGAGCGGATTCTGACCGCCTTAAAACAGACCAACTTTAACAAAAGCAAAGCGGCAAAACTACTGCAAATCACCCGCAAGACGCTTTACAACAAAATCAATCAATATCAATTGGATGTTTAGCTAAATAATTTTGGATTTCACTTTCCAAATGGGACAGCACTTCTTTTAGTTCCGAAAGAATATTGAACGTTTTTTCTCCTTTTGCATCATCGGAAATATTTTCCAAAAGTTCCAATAAGTGGATGGCATCTTTTATTTCCAACTGCCTGAACATGGGCAACATTTTGTGGGATGTAGCCCTGATATCTGTATAATCTTTATCGCCAACGGCGGAAAGCAAAAACGCTAGATTCTTTTTCGTGTTCTCCAAAAACACTTGTAAAACTTCCTGAATGGCATTTGGATCATCCAAAAAGGGGGAAATATTTTTAAGAGTGAACATGGAAGACTCCGAAGCGGGAATTGCATTGAACAAGGCCACCTTTTCTGTTGATTTTAAAACACGCAGTAGGGAATTGGCCGTAAATGGTTTCTGTAGCACATCCGAAAAACCAGGGCCTAAATAGTCCGTTTTATTACCGATTTGTTGTCCGGTCATGGCAATTACGGGATTTTTATATCCAATGCTTTTAATTGTTTTTAGCACAGAAAAACCATTTGTGGTGGGCATTTGAATGTCCGTCAGTACAGCATCGAACTGGTGGATTTTTGATAGCTCAATATCATCAAAATTCAAAATAGTTTCTGTTTTGATGTGGTTGATTTTACAAACTTCAGCGATAAGACCAAGCATGTTTTCATCATCATCAATAACCAAAATGGAAAGCTCTTTGAGTTTGGGAATAAACGCTTTGGAATCATTTTCAACCACTTCGATTTTAGAAAACCCAACAGGAATCCGAACAGTAAAAGTACTCCCTTTGCCTACTTTGCTCTTCAAACTCAATGTACCTCCCAATAATTCTGTCAGTTTTCTTGAAATGGTAAGCCCCAGCCCATACCCGATCTGGGCTTTTTGGGAAGGAGCTTCTGCTTGTGTAAACTCTTGGAAAATAGCTTCCTGTTTTTCAGCAGGGATTCCTATACCCGTGTCCTCAACATCAATCCTCACCCATCTGGCTTTGTTTTTTTCTTCCACTGCCGCAGCAACCTTAACATGGCCAAAATCTGTAAACTTAAAGGCATTGCCAATGAGGTTGGTAAGTATTTGCCGTATTCTAAAAGGGTCGTTGATGATAGGTGTTTTTAAGTCGTCTGCTATTTTTAATTGGAGCAATACTCTTTTTTTGGATTGTATTTCTTCAAAATCAACCGCAGTTTCTTCTATTAATTGGAAGAGGGAAAAAGGCACCTTGTCCAACTGGATTTTTCCGGCCTCCAGTTTGGAATAGTCCAAAAGGTCGTTCACCAAATTATCTACGTAGCCAGAAGAGGACTTAATTTTTTTAAGGTAGTTCAGTTGTTTTGTGTTCAATCCACTTTGCTCGATCAAGTCGGAATAGCCACTGATGGTATTCAACGGTGTCCTTAGGTCGTGGCTAACGGTCGAGATCAATTGTTCCCTGCTTTTTAAAAGTGATTCGGAATATTTTTTGGCCTTTTCGAGCCGTTCTCGGTATTGCTGTGCTTTCCAGTAATCCTTGGAAATCATGAGCGTAAACAATATCACTGTTATTAGTCCTAGAATAACAGCTCCGACTGCCAAGCGAGAGCTTTTTTTTAATGCTTGCTCTTGCTTAAGATTATCCAAATAGGCATTCAGTGCCATTTCCTGTTCAAAGTCGGATAAAATGCCCCGCATTTTTTGTGAAAGCTCCAAGTCGGTCCTATAAATTTGAAGTTCTTTTTGCAATACGGTACGTTCGGCCGTAACTGTTTCGGTTTTGGCTTTGTTTAAAATAGCTTTGGATACTTCTAAAATGGAGTCGATATTTTTGGCGGCCGTATTACCGTCGGAATTTGGAATATTCTTGTTGAGTATGGCGACGTACTCTTTGATGTACTCTTGGGTTCTAGTAGGCAATTTGTCAAAATTGGGAGCAAAGGTCTCGGGGGTAATTCTGCCCATGTCCACTTCCATCTCATGGAATGCCTTTAAAACTGAATCCAAAGAAGTTTTATTTTCGTTCCTAACTTTTAGTTTTCGTAGTTCGGCATTATTAAAAACTTTTTGCTTTAATAATTCCTGAACACTATCCAATTTGAGATTTAGACTACCATTGTTGGTTTGTACCAATGGTTTAAGGGAGTCGATAAATTGATTAATGGAGTCTACTTTTTGCGCGTATGATTTTAAATCCTGTGGTTTTTTGGTCTGTAAGGCCAACTTGGATAAGTTTTCGGCATCGTACAATTGTGTAAGCAATATGTTGGTCTTCAGTAGTTTTTCGTTGCTCTCTCCTTGATTTTTTGCAGAAGCATAGCTTTTGAACTCATTATAGATAAAGAATGCAGCCAAGGTTGCCAAAACTCCAAGCACTGCATAACTCAGTATAATTTTAAGGGTAAACCTTTTTTTGGATTTAGGGTGCATACCATTATATACGCAGGCACTTGGGGGGCTTGGTTGTTATCAAAAGTTAAATTTCCAAGATGTTTTTTATGAAAATCAATATTCACACCATACATTTGTGGCATCTCAAAGGGGTGCTTTTACCAAAAGGCTGAGATTATACCCAATGAACCTGGGCGGGTAATGCTGCCAAGGGAATGCGCAAGCCGCATCTTGGAATTTCTATGTTTCTTTTAGAAACAACAATCAATTATTAACAAAGAATAATGACCCCTTTTATTCGTAACATTTTTACGAATGAAACTCTATTCAATTATTCAAAAAAGAGCCGTGTTTGGCTCAATGCGACCGACAAAAGACAATTACGGAAACCGCATTAAAACTTTGGTTGCAACAATGGTCCTAGGTGGGCTGTCGCTTACCATGAACGCCCAAGAAGAACCGATTGACAGTCTTGAAGGAGAAAAAGTGGTGCTGGATGAAGTTTTGGTACAATCGGTAAGGATAACCAAAGATTTTCCCATTACTTTTTCAGATTTGGACAAGGTGGAACTAGCTCCGCGGAACTTAGGACAGGATATTCCCATTCTCATGAATTTTATGCCAGCGGTTGTTACCACCTCCGATGCAGGTGCAGGCGTGGGCTACACGAGCATGCGTGTTCGTGGTAGCGATGCAACACGGGTAAATGTTACCATTAACGGTATTCCGTACAATGATGCAGAATCACATGGTACCTTTTGGGTGAACATGCCCGATTTTGCCTCCTCTACCCAAAGTTTGCAGTTACAGCGAGGTGTGGGAACTTCTACCAATGGGGCCGGGGCATTTGGTGCTAGTTTAAATATGCTCACAGATGCTTTTTCCGAAGAGGCTTATGCTCAAATTTCATCATCTATAGGGAGTTTTAATACGCTTCGGAACAATGTAAAGTTCAGTACAGGGTTGATGAACGATTATTTTGAATTCTCTGGGCGACTATCCAGGGTTACATCCGATGGATATGTGGACCGAGCGGCTTCGGAATTGGATGGCTATTTCCTGCAAGGTGCCTACAAGGATGACAATACCCTGATCAAAGCTTTGCTTTTTGGAGGGCATGAGGTTACATATCAAGCCTGGAATGGAATAACGGCTGACCAATTGGAAGATAATCGTACCTATAATTCCGCAGGTGAATATACCGATGATAATGGTGATACCCAATACTACGAAAACGAAGTGGACAACTACAAGCAAGACCATTTTCAACTGCATTGGTATGAAACCTGGAATTCTGCTTGGAATACCCATTTGGCGGTACACTACACCCGTGGTCGAGGTTTTTTTGAACAATTTAGGGAAGACGACGATTTTGCTACGTATGGCTTGGAGCCCATCACGGTGAACGGCGATTTGGTGGAAACCACGGATTTGATACGTCGTAGATGGTTGGACAATGATTTTTATGGAACGGTATTTTCCGCCACCTATAATAGCGACAAGCTTGAACTGATCATGGGAGGTGGTTACAACGAGTACAAAGGAGACCACTTTGGTGAAATAATTTGGGCCGAGTATGCCAGCAATAGCGAATATCGGGATAGGTATTACGATGATAATTCCACTAAAACCGACTTTAATGTGTACACCAAGGCCAATTATAAGTTGACAGATCAATGGTCCTTGTTCGGAGATGTACAGTACCGTGGGGTAACTTACCAAGCCAATGGTGATGATACGGGTTTGGTGGATGATTCCTTCAACTTTTTCAATCCAAAGGCAGGTGTTACCTTCGACTTAAACCGCAATAACAACTTCTATCTTTCTTATGCAAGGGCAAATAGGGAACCCAACCGCAATGATTATGAAAGCGGCAGTCCAAAACCAGAGAAACTAAACGATTTTGAACTGGGTTGGAGATACGTTTCACCAAGTTTCCAATTGAATACCAATGTATATTACATGCGGTACAAAGATCAGTTGGTACTTACGGGGGAGTTGAACGATGTTGGCGCGCCCCTGAGGTCGAACGTTGGAGACAGTTACCGATTGGGTCTGGAGATAGATGCAAATGTAAGTTTGTCCAAAACATTTAAGTGGAGACCAAATATTGCATTGAGCGATAACAAAAACCTTGATTTTTATTTTGAAAGAGACGGAGAGCTTCAAAATTTGGGCAACACGAATATTGCCTATTCCCCAAAGCTGATTGCGGGCAACATTATTTCTTATATGCCCAGTACCAATTTTCAAGTATCATTGCTGTCCAAATTTGTAGGTAAACAATATATGGGCAACATTGACTCAGAAACTTCAGTTTTGGACAGTTACACGCAGACGGATTTCAATATTCAGTACACCATTAACATGAACTCTTTTATAAAGAGTATTGAACTATCAGGTTTGGTAAACAACATTTTTGATGCAGATATTGTTTCCAATGGATACTTCTACACTTTTGATGATGATTACTCCAACCCTGGAACTATCACAACCATTGAGGGCGCTGGGTACTATCCGCAAGCAGGGATTAATTTCCTTTTGGGAGCAACGGTCAATTTTTAGTCGGTTCGAGTAAAATCCCAAAGGGATTTTGTATCGAGAACTAAATTCTATTCAAATATTTTTAACGGGATTCTGTAATTTGAAAGCAATTGCAGAATCCCGTTTCTTATATATAGAGGACAACCCGAAACCTGAAGCACTATAATCTTTTACCAAAGTTGGTGCACATACTTTTTGATGTACTTGTCATAGATTTGGTTTACAGCAGCCTTTTCATCTTCGGTAAGCGGAGGCAATTCCACAGCTTGGAGATTGCTTTTTAGGTGTTCTGTTTTTGAGGCTCCCGGAATAATGCAACTCACCTCAGAAAAATCCAATATCCAACGAAGCGCCACTGGTGCAAGGTTTTCTCTCTGTGGGAATACTTTTTTGAGTTCGTCAACGGCTTGTAGTCCTATATTAAAAGGTACACCACTAAAGGTTTCGCCCTTATCGAAGGCTGCACCCTCCCTATTAAAGTTTCTGTGGTCCTCTTTTTCAAAGGTTGAATCCGAAGAGAATTTTCCGGTGAGCAGTCCACTGGCCAAAGGAACCCTTACGATCACACCAATATCTTTTTTCTGTACCTGCTCAAAAAACAATTCAGAGGGGCGCTGCCTAAACATGTTGAATATGATTTGAACCGTGTTTACATTGGGGTATTCTATTGCTTTTAGGCCTTCTTCCACCTTTTCAACACTTACTCCAAGATTTTTTATTTTGCCTTCGTCTTTTAATCGGTCAAAGAGCTCAAAAATATCAGGTCTGTAAAATACTTCGGTTGGCGGACAATGTAGCTGAATCAAATCCAAGCAATCCAAACCAGTGTTTTTTAAGCTATCCTCCACATATTTTCGAAGCACTTCCACGGTATAACCTTCGTTGACGTGAGGATTTATCTGTCTTCCGCATTTGGTGGCAACAAAAACTTCTTCCGATCTGGATTTTACCACTCGGCCAACGGCAGCTTCGCTTGCCCCAGCTTCATAAACATCGGCAGTGTCTATAAAGTTGACACCTGCATCAATGGCTTCATTTATAATATTTTCAGCTAAAGTATCATTAAATCCAGAGCCCCATTTTCCTCCTACTTGCCATGTGCCCAAGGAGATTTCCGAGACATTGATTTCTGTTTTACCTAGTCTTCTGTAATTCATTCTTAAATTTTAATTTGATATTATAACAGAGTTCCCACTTTGAGTGGCCCTATAAGGAAGAAGTCCATAGTACCGGTTTTCATCATCGGGCGTACTCCACAATAACCCTGTAGTAAGCTCATACGTATAACCTTCACAACTACAAACTACATTTTGTCCATCAATCGTCATTGTGGAGCAGTCATTGGGCGCATGATTGGGACAACTAGCTTCCCATGCCATAAAACCAGACCCGGTATTGATAACAAAAGCACCTCTTGTTCCCACGCTGGTGTTACCCACATAAATTGGATTTAAAGGATATTGAAGGTCGTTGTATAACGGAAGGTTCAGATTAATTTCAAACCTGAACCGAACATCTTGCAAATATGGATTTCGATTGGTTGTGTCCGAGCTGCAAGACAAAATCAGTACCAAAAGCATAATGGCCCAGAAGAGCTTCATAGTCAATGTTTGAAAACGTTTCTTGAGCAAAGTTGATGAAAATTTGCCTATATTTGCGTTAAATCCTCGCAAAAATACCATGCAGGTCATCGGTATAGTTGAGGATTTTTTGTATTTGCAGCTAAAGAGTACATTGGGGAAATTTTTTGATTTTCTTCAATGCTTCCTTGCATTAAAAATTAACGATATGAGCAAAGTTTCATACTATACAGCAGAAGGATTAAAGAAATTGAGGGAAGAACTGAACCACTTAAAAGATGTGGAACGTCCCAAAGCATCCCAAGCTATCGCAGAGGCAAGGGACAAAGGAGATCTTTCCGAGAACGCGGAATACGATGCGGCCAAGGAAGCCCAGGGACTTTTGGAGATGAAAATTTCCAAAATGGAAGAGACTTTGGCCAATGCCCGCTTAATTGATGAATCCCAATTGGACACTTCCAAAATATTGGTACTTTCCACCGTTAAGCTTAAAAACCAAGCCAATGGCATGGAAATGAAATATACTTTGGTGGCAGAAAGCGAAGCCGACCTAAAAACAGGTAAAATTTCTGTTACCTCTCCCATAGGAAAAGGATTGTTGGGTAAAAAAGTAGGTGATGTGGCAGAGATTAAGGTGCCGAACGGAACCCTGAATTTTGAAGTTTTAGAGATTACACGAGAGTAACAGCAACTAAATTGGTTATATTTAATCCCGTTGAAAGACGGGATTTTTTATTTTAAAACCGAATCAAAATGGCCAGTATCTTCACAAAAATCATCAATGGGGAAATACCCAGTTATAAAATCGCGGAGGATGATGATAACTTTGCTTTTTTGGACATCAATCCTAACTCGAAAGGGCATACCTTGTGTGTTCCCAAGAAAGAAGTGGACAAGATCATGGACCTTGATGAGGAATCTTACATGAAACTCATGGCTTTTTCAAGAAAAGTGGGACTTGCCATTGAAAAGGCCGTGCCTTGCAAACGTGTGGGAATGTCGGTTATTGGCTTGGAGGTGCCCCATGTGCACGTTCATCTCATTCCGCTTCAAAGTATGGCGAATGCCACTTTCCAACAAAAGGAGAACCTTACTACAGAAGAGTTCGAGGCCGTGGCCAAAGCCATCAGGTCAAATATTTATATTTAGCGTTCTAAATAAAAATATACACCCACTGCTACCAAGCATAGCATCATTACCAAAATAATAAAGAACAACATGGTAAACCGTACCGCGGGTCTATCTGGCTTTACCAGTTTGTTGTAGTAGTCAAAAACCCGCTCAATATCCTGAGTCCAGTTTACGGGATAAATAACCGAATTACACTTTTTACACTTGATTTCATGTGTTATGACGCCCGTAGTCCTATGGTACAGTGCATTAAAGGTGTGTTTTTGGTAAAATGTAATCTTAAGTTCCTGATTAAAACATTCGGGGCAATTATTGGTGATATCAGCTTCTTGTATTACAAGTTGTTTTTCCTTGGCCATAACTTCATTTTTATAGTGCTCGTAGGGAAATCTGCATGATAGTTCCTTCTTTACTAGACGAAAATACTTTAATTTTTCCTTTATGGTACTCTTCAACAATTCTTTTTACCAACGAAAGTCCTAATCCCCAGCCTCTTTGCTTGGAAGTGACCCCTGGATTAAAAATGTTCTGAAAGTCGCTTTTGGGTATGCCGTGGCCCGTATCTGACACTAAAATGTGGATGTTTTGTCCCTTTTTTTCGATTTGGATGGCAATGTTACCTTTGCCCTTCATGGCATCGATGCCATTTTTAACAAGATTCTCTATACTCCAGTTGTACAAGGGAGGATTCATCAGTACATGGGCCTCATCTACATTGGAGCTAAAAGAAAAATGTACCAATTTGGAACTGCGCTGTTTCAAGTATTCGTAGGCCTTTTTGGTTTCGTCCACAATATCGTGCTCACGCAATTCGGGAATTGACCCAATTTTGGAAAAGCGTTCTGTTATGGTTTGCAAACGATCAATATCCTTCGCAATTTCTTGGGTTACTTCGGGATTGATGTCTTCCGATTTCAAGAGTTCGTTCCAGCCCAACAGGGAAGTAAGTGGTGTTCCAATTTGATGTGCCGTTTCCTTGGCCATTCCCGCCCAAAGTTTGTTTTGTTCCGATGCCCTGTTCGTTCTAAAGAAAAAGAAGATGACCGCACCGAACAAGAAAATAATCAGCAGTAGGGCCAATGGGTAGTACTTCAATTTGTTCAAAACCTCAGAATTGCCATAGTACAAGGTCTCCAACAATTCATCTTCTTGAATTATCTGTATCGGTTCGTTCTCATTTTTGAACTGTGCAATCTTTTTTCGAATGTATACACTGTCGGTTACCTTGTCCTCGGGAATATTATGTGTTTTGTAAGAACCCTCCTCGTTTACCAAGATCATGGGGGTGGAGGTGTTGTTTCCCAAAACTTTAAGGGTAAGGTTTCCCAACTCTTGATCTACGGAAGATTGGATCAGTTCCAATTGGGCAGTAGCCCAGATTTCCATTTTTAGGCGTTCCTCTTCCTTGAATTTTTTAAAAAAACTATTGGTGTTCCATAAAATAAGACTCACAATAACAAATGCTGCAATCAGCATTATAATGTTGGAAGTTTTCCTTTTGGGACTAAAGTTCATTGGCGGTCAAATTCTGTTTAAAGATAGGTAAATGGAAAACATGTTGATAGTTAGTTGAAATAACGTCTGCCCATGGAATTCATTTTATGTACTTTTGAGTTTTCAACAAAAATTAACATTGCATGGAAGTTCAGGGAAGAATCAAAATGATAGATGAGACCAAGACATACGGCAACAACGGTTTCAGAAAAAGAGAGGTAGTCGTAACAACCGAGGAACAATACCCACAACACATATTGGTGGAATTTGTTCAGGATAAGTGCGATTTGCTAAACAGCTACAGCGTTGGTCAAATGGTAAAAATCAGTATAAACCTAAGAGGAAGGGAGTGGGTTAACCCACAAGGGGAGACCAAATATTTTAACTCTATTCAAGGATGGAGAATTGAAAACCTGCAACAAGAGCAAAGCACGGATAATATGCCTCCCGTTCCGCCAATGGAAGCTTTTGAGCCAGCGGATGATTTGAACGAGGATGACCATGACGACCTTCCCTTTTAATAGTAGAAAGCGATATTTTACAATAAAAATCCGGACCTCTTGGTTCGGATTTTCTTGTTTTTGGACCTATTTGTATTTTTAGAAAAAATTGCCCTTGGAAAATACCCCATTACATTTTTTGAGCAAAAGATTGGAGTTTCCTCCTGTTGATACCGCCAGTGAAGATGGGTTGCTTGCGGTTGGAGGTGATTTGTCTCCAGAAAGATTGTTGTTGGCCTACAAAAACGGAATTTTCCCATGGTTCAATGATGATTCCTTGATCCTTTGGTGGACCCCCGACCCGCGTATGGTTCTTTTTCCCGAAAAGGTAAAAGTGTCCAAAAGTATGCGGAAAATAATTCGTGACGGAGCATTTACCCTTACCCAGAACACTTGTTTTGAACAGGTAATGGACCAT
Organism: Allomuricauda sp. TY007; assembly: GCF_010468565.1. Classification (GTDB taxonomy): domain Bacteria; phylum Bacteroidota; class Bacteroidia; order Flavobacteriales; family Flavobacteriaceae; genus Flagellimonas. The sequence goes on along the minus strand of NZ_WUEG01000003.1, from coordinate 152,171 downwards.
TGTGCCAAAATTGAACGAAAAGGACAAGACGGTACATGGATAACCCCCGAAATGAAAACAGCCTACATGAATTTATACAAAAAAGGGCATGCCAAATCTTTTGAAGTTTGGGAAGGCGACGAGCTCGTGGGTGGTTTGTACGGTGTTGATCTAGGCCATGTGTTCTGCGGGGAGAGCATGTTCAGTTTTAAACCGAATGCCTCCAAGTTTGCATTTATAAAAATGGCGAGGGAACTGGATGAAAAAGGATATGAGCTTATCGATTGTCAAGTGCATACCGATCATTTGGAAAGTTTGGGCGCTGAATTGATTCCCAGAAAAGAGTTTGTGGAGATTTTACAGGCGTAATTGCACAAAGCCTAGCATTATTGGAAGATATAGTTACACTTCATGGTACCTAAAACAATTCACTTCGTGGTCGTTTACCATGCCCGTCGCCTGCATATGGGCGTAAATTACTGTGCTGCCTACAAATTTAAACCCTCTTTTTTTCAAATCTTTGCTGATGCTATCCGAAAGAGAGGTGGTTGCAGGAGCATCTTTGTAATTTTGCAGCTTATTTTTAATGGGTTCGTTCTCCACAAAGCCCCAAATATATTTACTGAAACTACCAAACTCTTCTTGAATTTCCATAAAAGCGCTTGCGTTGGAAACCGTGGCGTTCACCTTCAATTTATTTCTGATGATCCCAGGGTCTTGTAGTAATTCATCAATTTTTTCCTGATCGTAGCTGGCAATTTTCTTGTAATCAAAATAATCAAAGGCTTTTCTAAAATTTTCACGCTTTCGTAATACGGTAATCCAGCTCAATCCCGCCTGAAAGGTCTCCAAAATCAAAAATTCGAACAAAGTGGCATCATCCTTTACGGGAACACCCCATTCCGTATCATGGTAAGCTTCATATAAAGGGTCTCCAAGGCACCATCCGCATCTATGTTTATGCATTTCTATTTGTTTTTCCATCAAAAATAAGGGAAAAACAAGAGAGTTAATTGAAAGTTAAAGTATTATACATTAATAGTAATACTTTTATATTTGCGAGACTATATTTTAAAAGTGATGTAATGGAGTTATTGATGCAGTCTCTTAAAATTGGGGTCAATGAAAAGCTTTATATAAAGGATCCTGAATCTTCAACTTTGGGGAAGAATATTGTTGAACAGAGTATTTTGATGATCGATGAAATGGGGTTTGAAAATTTTACGTTCAAAAAATTGGGTGTAAAGATCAGTTCCAACGAAAGTTCCATTTACCGCTATTTTGAGAACAAGCACAAGCTGTTGCTCTATTTGGCCACTTGGTATTGGGGGTGGGTAGAATATCGCATGGTCTTTGCCACAAACGGTATCTCCGACCCGGCCAAGAAATTGGAAAAAGCGATAGAGGTCCTCACCCAAAATGTTGAGGAGGATAGTTCAATTACACATGTGAACGAAGTAGCACTGAACCGACTTATTATCAATGAATATTCCAAATCCTATTTGGTTAAAGAAATAAACAAAGAGAGCAAGGACGGTTATTTTATTATTTGTAAAAGATTGGTAAACCGCTTGAGCGAGATGATTTCGGCCGTGGATGAAAATTACGAATATCCCGTAAGTTTGGCCAGTACCGTTTTGGAAGGTTCGCTTCATCAGTATTTTTTAAAGGCACATTTTCCGACACTTACAAACTGTAACAAAAAAATTACACCTACAGACTTTTTTACGGACCTTATATTCCGGACACTAAATCAAAAAGTAAATGGCTAAACAAATACTCACAGCTTGGCAGCGGTTAATGGGGCTGCTTGCCTTGGATAAAAAGGACATTTTTCAAATATTTTACTACGCCATTTTTGCGGGATTGGTCAACCTATCGCTCCCCTTGGGTATACAGGCCATCATAAACCTTATACAGGGAGCCAGGGTGAGTACATCTTGGATCGTGCTCGTGGTATTGGTTACCCTTGGGGTTGCATTTGTGGGGATGCTCCAGTTAATGCAAATACGGATTATTGAAAACCTTCAGCAGAAAATTTTTACAAGGTCTTCGTTTGAGTTTGCCTACCGTTTTCCAAAAATAAAAATGAGCGAACTCCGATATTATTATCCACCAGAGCTAGCCAATCGTTTTTTTGATACACTTACGGTACAAAAATCGTTGTCCAAAATACTTATCGATTTTCCGGCGGCATTGTTGCAGATCGTATTTGGGCTGTTGCTGCTATCTTTTTACCATCCTTTCTTTATCATTTATGGTTTATTGCTCCTTTTGCTCATTTACATTGTGTTCAAGTTTACGGCACAAAGGGGGTTGGATACCAGTTTGGACGAGTCAAAAATCAAATATAAGGTAGCACATTGGGTACAAGAGATCGCCCGTTCAATTGTCAGTTTTAAGCTTTCGGGAAAAACCTCCCATGCCTTGGACAAAAACGATACTCTGGTCGATGAATATTTGGAAGCAAGGGAAAGTCACTTTAGGGTCTTGGTCTTACAGTTTATTCAAATGATAGGCTTTAAAGTCTTGGTTACAGCAGGCCTATTGTTGATTGGCGGTTTGTTGGTCTTAGATCAGCAGATGAACATTGGTCAATTTGTAGCGGCGGAAATCATTATTTTATTGGTAATCAGTTCTGTTGAGAAAATGATCTTGGGTCTCGAAACGTTTTACGACCTATTGACCTCTTTGGAAAAAATGGGACAGGTCGTGGATAAGGAAATAGAGCCCCAAAACGGAGAAACCCCATTTAAAGATAACGAAGGCTTAACAGTAGAGCTTGAGGATATTGTTTACAAAGTTCCAGGGATGGACAAAAAGATAATAGACCATTTATCGCTCACCGTCCGGCCAGATACCAAATTATTGATACAAGGAAAGAGCGGATCGGGAAGATCCACCTTGCTAAGAATGATAGCCGGCATCCTAGAGCCGGATGAAGGAAAAATATATGTGAACAATGTGGCCATCCAAGGAATAAAATTAAGTCAATACCGCTCCTATTTAGGTCATTCCCTAAACGAGGAATATCCATTTGAGGGAACCCTATTGGATAATATTACATTCGGTAATAAAGATATTCCAATGGAAGATGTGTATTGGGCACTCGAAAAAGTAAGTCTTACACAGTTTGTAAAAGAGCAGCCGCAAGGACTTAAAACCATTTTATATCCTGAAGGGAAAAAGATTCCTGATTTTATTTCCAGAAAAATTGTATTGGCCCGGAGCATTGTAACCAGGCCAAAACTAATGATCTTAAAGGATCCCTTGGAGCAATATAATGATGAAGATACGGAAAGGATGATGGACTTTTTGGCCGATCCTGCTAACGGATGGGCCTTGGTCGTAGTAAGTGAAAACCCAAAATGGGCAAGTCGCTGCAATCAAGTAATTCGAATGGATAAAGGTAGATTGATTAACGTAAAATAAAGTTCATGCTGAACATTTCTTCAAATAATAAATTGAACGAGAAAGTAGACCTTACCGGCTATAAGGCAGGTAAAAAAGTCTTTCATAAAAGGCACTACAAGCAGTTCAACCGCTTTCTGGCATCTTTTTCCATTATAGTGCTTTTGATGATGTTCCTACCGTGGACCCAGAATATTTCCGGTAGGGGATACCTTACTACGTTGACCCCCGATCAGAGACCACAAACCATTCAATCTCCGATTCCTGGGCGTATTGAGAAGTGGTATGTTAGGGAAGGGGATTATGTTGAAAAGGGCGATACGATCCTGTTTATATCAGAGATAAAAAGCGAGTATTTCGACCCTGACCTGGTCGAACGTACCGGGCAACAGATCAAGGCGAAAACTATGTCCGTAACATCGTACCAAGAAAAGGTAAAAGCCTTGAACCAACAGATCAGAGCCCTTAATCAAGAACTTGGCTTAAAACTGGAACAGGCCAGAAACAAACTAATGCAGTCCAAATTGAAAGTGGAAAGTGACAGCATTGACCTTGAAGCGGCCAAGACTAACATTTTAATAGCCCAGCGTCAGTACGACCGTACCGAAAAATTACAGGAAGAAGGGTTAAAAGCGGTCACCGATGTAGAAGAAAAACGATTGAAACTGCAAGAGACCCAGGCAAAACTTATAAGCCAAGAAAACAAGTTGTTGGCCAGTAAAAACAATGTGATCAATGCACAGGTGGAAATAAATAGGGTAAGGGCAGAGTACTCCGACAAAATTTCCAAAGCACAGAGTGATCTCTATACGGCACAATCCAACCAATTTGATTCCGAAGCGCAGGTAACAAAACTGGAGAACCAGTACACCAATTACGAAATGAGGAACAAGATGCTCTACATAAGAGCTCCCCAAAATGGATATATTACCAAGGCCATTCAGTCTGGGATAGGGGAAACCTTCAAAGAAGGCGCACAACTGGTAGGTATAATGCCATCGGATTATGATATTGCCGTGGAAACCTATGTAGACCCCATAGACCTTCCATTGATTCATGTGGACGAAAAAGTGCGTATCCAGTTTGATGGTTGGCCTGCCATAGTATTCAGTGGTTGGCCCAATGTTTCCTACGGTACCTTTGGAGGTAAGGTGGTCGCCATTGAGAACTTTATCAGTCCAAATGGTAAATATAGAGTGCTTTTGGCCCCAGACGAGGAAGAGGCTCCTTGGCCAAAAGATATTCGCGTAGGTTCTGGGGCCAGTACCATGGCTCTATTGGAAGATGTTCCCATTTGGTACGAACTCTGGAGACAGCTCAATGGCTTCCCTCCAAACTATTATCAACCCCAAAACACGAGTGCAAATGCTGAGAAGAAATAGAAGACTACTTTTAATCTGTACCCTCTTTTTCTTTTCTGTGCAATTGTTTTATGCGCAGCAAGATTCCTTGGTACTTGGGTTTAAGGAGTACTTGGGCTATGTAAAAAAATACCATCCCATTGCCAAACAAGCCCAATTGAACATTGCTATTGGGCAGGCCGAACTTATGAAAGCCAGAGGAGGTTTTGACCCCAAGGTAGAGGTGGATTTTGATAGAAAGGAGTTTAAGGGAACCGAATATTGGAATCGGTTGAACACTACTTTTAAAATCCCAACTTGGTTTGGTATTGAGCTTAAGGGAAATTTTCAGCAGAATGAGGGATATTATCTAAATCCTGATGAAACCTTGCCCGATGACGGCCTGTACAGTGCCGGAGTGTCCATGTCCGTGTTGCAGGGGTTTTGGATAAACGAGCGTATGGCCACCCTGAGAAAGGCTAAATTTTTCAGGGAACAGTCCAAAGCAGAACAAGATTTACAGGTAAACAAGGTTCTGTACAATGCTTCGCTCGCCTATTTTGATTGGTTGCAAGCCTATAGAGATGCTGAGGTATACAAAGATTTTTTGGAAAATGCCGAAATACGTTTTCAGGGAATAAAAGAGAGCGCCTTGGCGGGCGATATTGCCATGATTGATACCGTAGAGGCTAAAATCGCCGTTCGCAATAGGGATTTGGGCTACCAGCAGGCCAAGGTTAAATTGATGAAAAAATCATTGGAACTCAGTAATTTTTTATGGATCGAGGATGTGCCAGTAGAGCTTCAACCAGGTATAAGACCAAACTTGGAACCAGAAATGGACATCAATTCAACCTTGGAAATAGAAGGTGTGCCATTGGATAGCTTTAATCTGGAAACACATCCCAAACTTGTATCTTTAGATTATAAGATAGAAGGGTTGACGGTGGACAAGCGTTTAAAATCGAATAAATTATTGCCAAAATTAAAGGCAGAATACAATTTTATAACAGAAACCCCCGAGTTGATGAATTCCTTCGTTACCGAGAATTATAAGGCCGGATTGAGTTTTCAGATGCCCATTTTTTTGCGGAAAGAGCGCGGAGATTTAAAATTGGCCAAATTTAAACTTAGGGATGCGGAATATGAAAGGGACAATGCCCAAGTGGAAATACAGAACAAGGTCATCGCTATATACAATGAATTGGACTCTTATACCAAACAAAACCAGCTCATTAAGGATATAGTGAACGATTATTCCACAATGTTGAATGCCGAGGAGCGGAAATTCAGTTTTGGGGAGAGTTCCTTGTTCTTGATCAATTCCAGGGAAAGTAAATTAATCGATGCTTACCTGAAACGGAACGAAATGCAGAACAAATATTTTTACACCAAGGCCATGCTGTTCAAGAGTTTGGCCATAAACCCCAAGAGCTTGTAGGAACCTTTTGCAATTATGATTGAGATTCGTCAGTTCAAGTGATTTTTTGGTGGTTGAGCGAAGTCGAAACCGAGAGAAATTGTATCGAGAACTGGAATTTCATACGAATTGACGGTTTTTGGCATATAGAAAGCCATCAAAATTGTAAGGAACAGGTTGTGAAAACAACCAATGACAAAAGTCACCAAATAGGAAGATTGATGGTGGTACTTTTGCAAAAACATTTTTTATGGAAGTATTGGAGCGAAATAGATTGGAGATAGTTCAAGAATACATTTCAAAGGGAATGGATTACCCAAGGTACAGTGAGTTAGTGAGTCAACTTGCCAAAACGGAAAAATCCACTGGCCCCAATCAGTCCGAAGCTATGGTCAACTATACCAAACTAGGCGAACGTAGAATGGCCCGTTGGGAGAAAACCTTCAAGATCTCCGAGGATGTCCAACAAAAATTGAAGTCTCTGGACAAAGAGTTGGTGTTTTTGGCACTCACGGAAAGTTGGTGCGGAGATGCGGCGGCCAGTTTGCCCATCATTAATAAAGTAGCCGAAGCAAGCCCCAATATTTCCCTGAAAGTTGTTTTGCGGGATGAAAGCTTGGATTTAATGGATACTTTCCTTACCAATGGTGCTCGTTCCATCCCCAAAGTCATTGTTTTGGACAAAGCCAAAAACGAAATCGTAGGAGAGTGGGGCCCAAGACCAAGCATTGCCACGCAAATGGTGGAGGATTGCAAAAAAGAGCATGGAAAACTTACCGATGAGTTCAAACAAGAACTTCAGGTTTGGTACAATAAAAACAAAGGGCAAAATATTCTGGAAGATATATTGGAATTACTTGCTCTGAAATAGATAGGTAATGGTTCCAATTTGTGATGCTTTGGAATCTGGGCTAAAACGAGCTTTTAATGCATAGGCAATGGCATTGTCTACCAAACAGCCATTGTCCGTTCCCGAACTTTTATCGTTGAATGTGGCTTCGGTTACATAACCGTTGTTGTCCACGGTAATGTTTACCACAACCTTGCCGCCTTCAATACAGGTATAAATGGGTGGAGGTAGAGAGCGGGCATTTCGCTCGACCAAGGAGTAGGAAATGGAAGTACGCCTATCTTTTAGGTAATCGGTAAATTCTTCTTTTTGGGCATCGCGTTCCCCTAATTTCTCTTTTTTCTCGTCCCGCTGGGCCTTTAACTGTTTTAATTGTTCCTCAAAACCTGAGTTATCGGCATATTCCCCTGTTTCGCTACTGAGGGCTCGTTCCTCCATAAGCTCTTCCAACGTTTTTAAAGGCTCTGGGTTTCCAACGCTCGGTTTAGCGGTTTCATTAACGGCCATATGGCTTTTTATGGGGTTGTTGTTGGCGGCCATTTCTTCCAATCGTTCTTCTTCCTCTTTAAGAAGTTCTTCAATATCCTCATCGGCCAAGCTCATTTCAATAACGTACTCATCTTCCTTTATGCCTCCCAAGTGAATATTAAAAAGTAATAATATCACTATGGACATAGAGAAGAAGGTAATCAAAAGAGATAATTGACGCCTATTTAAGTTCATGGTTTTACTATAACCGCTTTTTTGCAAAAATATTTTATCCCAACTGGCCTAGGTCGAGGTATTTACTTCAAGTTTTTCCTTGAAAACATTGGGGCTTGTAGCATTATCTACGTTGAAATCCCCTATTTTGGTTCTTCGGAGCTTGGATAAATGAGCTCCTGAGCCCAAAGCTTTGCCAAAATCGTGAGCCAAGGAACGAATGTAGGTCCCTTTGCTGCACACTACTCGAAAATCAACTTCGGGAAGGGCGATTCGGGTAATCTCAAATTCAAGAATTTCTATTTTTCTTGATTTTACTTCAACTTTTTTTCCTTCTCGGGCCAATTCATAGAGTCGCTTACCATCTTTTTTTAATGCTGAAAAAATGGGGGGTACTTGGTCAATTTCGCCCAAGAATTGTGTTGTGGCTTCTTTGATGGATGCATCCGTGATATGTTCTATGGGAAAGGTCTCATTCACTTCGGTCTCCAAATCGTAGGATGGCGTAGTGCTACCAATTGTGAAAGTGCCCGTATATTCTTTTACTTGTCCTTGAAGCTGTGGGATTTTTTTAGTGAACTTCCCCGTGCAGATAATCAACAGCCCTGTGGCCAAAGGGTCCAATGTTCCTGCATGACCTATTTTTATCTTTTTAAGGCCAAATTTTTTACGAATGGCCCATTTGAGCGCATTTACCGCTTGGAAGGACGTCCACTCCAGCGGTTTATCAATCAAAAGGATTTGACCGTTTAAAAAATCTTCTTTGGTGTTCAAAAACTTGGGGTTTTGGGGCAAATATACTGATCTATCCCCAAATGCTCCACGCAAGGGCAATCAACCCTACGATCAAACAGTAAATGGCAAAATAGGTAAGCTTGCTCTGGCGTACCAATTTAATCATCCAGGTACAGGCAGCCAATCCTGCGATAAAAGCTGCGATAAAACCAGCACCCATGGCTACGGCTTGGTCGCCGTGAAAAGCAATATCGCCACCCATCACATCTTTGGCCACTTTTCCCAAGATTAATGGAACCACCATCAAAAAGGAGAAACGGGCCGATTTTGTTTTGTCCACACCCAAAAGTACGGCAGCCGAAATAGTTGCTCCACTTCGAGAAATTCCTGGAAGTATGGCTACGGCCTGTGCCATTCCTATGACAAAAGCACTGCGGAAGGATACATTTTTATCCGTGGTCTTGGCCAAATCTGCCAAATACAGCAAAAATGCCGTGATTACCAACATAATGCCGACAATCACAATGGCACCATCAAAGAATACTTCGATAAAGTCATTCAAAAAAAGACCGACCAAAGCGGCGGGAATCATGGAGATGATGATTTTTAAAGAGAATTGAGTTTCCTCGTTCCATTTAAATTGAAACAGGCCTTTCAGTATTTCAAAAACATCTTTTCGGAATACCACCAAGGTACTTAATGCGGTTGCAAAATGAAGCACTACCGTGAACAACAAACTTTCTTCGGGAACGGCTTGAGCTCCCAAAATGGCTTTTCCCAATTCTAAGTGACCGCTGGAGGAAACAGGCAAAAATTCGGTCAATCCCTGTATGATTCCAAGGATTATAGCATCGATTATCTCCAAATTACTCCTTGTTTTTCTTGTGAGGGTTCAACAAAATGGCGTACACCTGAATGCCAAGACCGATAAGAATCAAGGTCGGTGCAAGGCGGATTCTTCTAAAATTGTATATCTCAGGATTGAATACTTCGGGGTCGTCGCTTCCACCACCGCTCATCAAAATAAACCCGAGGGCAATAAAGGCAATACCTATAAATAGAAAGAGGTAGTTTTTCTTTTGGAAAACAAAGTCTTTAGGTGGTTTTTTGCCGTTGTTGTTTTTCTTGCTCATGCTGCAAAGTTAATAATAAAGATCGTCCGTTCTCAGGTTTAAAAAGCGTTGTGTAGCAAAATGGGTGCTGGCCCATGAAATAATCACCCCTAGCCCAAACACCCCAACGAACAAAATAATAAGTACAATATAGTCTTGAAGCAAGCTCAGTTCAGGAAAATTTTTGTCTATATAATATACCAAAACCCCTAGCCCGATCAAGGCCACAACGGCTCCGACCATTCCTAGCTTAATATTCGTCCAAATAAATGGTCTTCGAATAAATGTTTTGGTGGCTCCCACCATCTGCATGGTTTTGATGATGAAACGTTTGGAATAAATGGACAAACGGATGGAGCTGTTGATTAACAACACCGCAATGAGCGTGAACACGGCACTAGCTACCAGAATCCATAGACTGATTTTCCTTGCATTGTTGTTCAGAAGCGAAATCAAGGGTTTGTCGTAGCTTACCTCGTCCACGTAGGCCTTGGCTGCTAGTTCCTCTGCAATCTCATCAATTTGTTGGGAAGAGACAAAATCGGCCTTCAAGTTCACATCGATGGAATTTTTTAGCGGATTGTAGCCCAAAAACTCTTCAAAATTTTCTCCAATATCCTCGCTGTATTGCTCTGCCGCATCTTCTTTGGAAATATATTCGGCTGACTTGGTGTACTCCGCAAGGGTCAAACTTTTCTGTAGTTGATCTATTTCCACAGGCTTTGCGTTGTCCTTCAAAAACACCGAAATTGTGATCTGCTCCTTAAAATGATCCGCCAATTTTTTGGTATTGAGCACCAAAAGGCCCAAAACACCCAAAAGAAACAGGACCAGGGCAATGCTCAAAGCCACGGAAAAGTAGGAGGAAATCAGTTTTCGTCGCTGATATCGTTCAATATATTGGCTCATATAGTAGAATCAGTACGTAAAAATAGAAAAGTAAATTGTATTTAGGGGATTAAACCTATTTTTGCACACGAAAATAGATTCAAAATTTTGTCATTTCGAGTCCTTTTCGGGAGGACGAGAAATCTCTTTTTTCTTGGAGACATCTCGACTGCGCTCGATGTGACATGAATTGACCATGAAATACGAATGATGAATTACAATTTCCGCGAGATTGAGGCCAAATGGCAAAAGTATTGGGCAGAAAATGAAACTTTTAAGGCATCCAACGATTCCGATAAACCTAAATTTTATGCATTGTCGATGTTCCCTTACCCATCTGGGGCAGGGTTGCACGTAGGACACCCGCTGGGGTACATTGCCACGGACATCTATTCGCGTTACAAAAGGCATAAGGGGTTCAATGTGTTGCACCCCATGGGCTACGATTCCTTTGGGTTGCCTGCGGAGCAGTATGCGATTCAAACAGGGCAGCACCCTGCGATCACTACGGAAAACAACATCAACAGATACCGTGAGCAGTTAGATCAGCTCGGTTTTTCTTTTGATTGGAGCCGCGAAGTGCGTACCTCCAACCCTCAATATTATAAATGGACACAATGGATTTTTATCCAATTGTTCAATGCGTGGTACAACAAGAAATCCGACAAAGCGGAAAACATTTCCAGTTTGATTTCCATTTTTGAAAAAGAAGGAAATGCCAATGTCGAAGCAACTTGTGATGATGATACCCCAAGCTTTGATGCAGCAACTTGGAATGGCTATTCCGATAAGGAAAAGCAAGAAATTCTATTGAAATATAGATTGACCTATTTGGCCGATACCGAAGTCAACTGGTGTCCTGCCTTGGGAACCGTTTTGGCCAACGATGAAATTGTAAATGGTGTTTCAGAGCGTGGCGGTCATCCCGTGGTTCGTAAAAAAATGACGCAATGGAGTATGCGCATTACCGCGTATGCCCAGCGTTTGTTGGACGGTTTGGACAAAATTGATTGGCCACAACCTTTAAAGGATTCCCAAACCAACTGGATTGGTCGTTCCGTTGGGGCTTCGGTTACTTTTAATGTCCTCCCCCCAACCCCCTCCAGCGGAGGGGGAGCCAGTGCAAGATTGACAGGCGATTCGTCAATGATTGGAATTTTGTTGGATCGGGCTAAAGAAATGCGAAAGAACCCAACGCCTGCCGAGGACAAATTGTGGCAAGCATTGAGAAGAAAAAATCTTGATGTCAAGTTTAGAAGGCAGCATCCGGTTTACAAGTATATCGTTGATTTCATATGTCTTGAGAAAAAGCTGATTATTGAAGTTGATGGAAAAATCCACGACTACCAGTTGGATAAAGATGCTCAACGGACATTGGAATTGGAACAGAAAAAAGGGTTTACGGTTATCCGTTTCACCAATGAAGAGGTTATCTCAAATCTAGAAAACGTCATAAAAAAGATAGAAGACGTTTTAGACTCCCTCTCCACAGGGGAGGGCTGGGGAGGGGATAATCACCCATATCAAATAGAAGTCTTCACCACCCGACCTGACACCATTTTCGGAGTTAGTTTTATGACCTTGGCCCCAGAGCACGAGTTGGTGGCCAAAATCACTACGCCAGAACAAAAAGCTGAGGTGGATGCTTATGTGGAAGCCACGGCAAAACGTTCCGAGCGTGACCGTATGGCCGATGTAAAAACCATTTCGGGGGTGTTTACTGGAGCTTATGCAGAGCATCCGTTCACCAAAGAGCCCATTCCCATCTGGATTGGCGACTACGTGTTGGCCAGTTATGGAACGGGAGCGGTTATGGCAGTGCCCTGTGGTGACCAGCGTGATCATGACTTTGCAACACACTATCAAATACCTATTCCAAATATCTTTGAAGGGGTCGATGTTTCCGAAGAGGCATTTGCCGATAAAGAAACTACGGTTATTGCCAATTCCGACTTTTTGAATGGTCTTCCTTATAAAGATGCCATGAAGAAAATCATTGCTGAATTGGAAAGAATCGGGCACGGCGAAGGCAAAGTCAACTACCGACTACGTGATGCCGTATTTAGCCGTCAGCGGTATTGGGGAGAACCCTTCCCCGTGTATTATGTGGATGGCATGCCGCAGATGATCGATGTGGAGCATTTGCCCTTGCAATTGCCCGAAGTTGAAAAATACCTCCCTACCGAAACAGGCGAGCCACCATTGGGCAACGCTACGGAATGGGCCTGGAATACCGATAAAAATGAAGTCGTTTCCAATGATTTGATTGATCACAAGACCATTTTTCCTTTGGAATTGAACACGATGCCAGGTTGGGCGGGAAGTTCCCAATACTTTAATAGGTATATGGATCCACGGAACGATGACGCTATTTTCTCTCCCGAGGCCATCAACTATTGGCAAGATGTGGACTTATATATCGGAGGTAGCGAGCACGCTACGGGCCACTTGTTGTACTCCCGTTTTTGGCAGAAGTTTATGTTTGATATGGGGTATGTGCCCAAAGATGAATTTGCCCAAAAGCTGATTAATCAAGGAATGATTACCGGGACGAGTGCTTTCGTGTATCGGGAGCTGGATTCCAATAAGTTGTACTCGAAAGGTTTGATTGATGGTAAGAATGTTGTTCCTATCCACGCCGATGTTTCTTTGGTGAACGCATCGGATGAACTGGATGTTGAGGCATTTAAAGAATGGCAACCGGAATATAAAGATGCTGAATTCATACTAGAAGATGGAAAATACATTGTGGGCCGTGAAGTGGAAAAAATGTCCAAATCCAAATACAATGTCGTTAACCCGGATGCCATTTGTGAGGAGTACGGGGCGGATTCCCTTCGTTTGTACGAAATGTTCTTGGGGCCTTTGGAGCAATCCAAACCTTGGAATACGGCAGGTATTACCGGAGTACATTCCTTCCTTAAAAAATTATGGAAGCTCTATTCCCCTTTCATAGATGGGTCGCTGAGCGGAGCCGAAGCGGAACCCACCGCCGAAAACTTGAAAACTTTGCACAAGACCATCAAAAAAGTGGAAGAGGATATCGAGAACTTCTCGTTCAACACTTCCGTTTCCACTTTTATGATCTGTGTCAACGAGTTGACATCACAAAAATGTACTAGCAAAGCTATTTTGGAACCACTTGCTATTTTGGTATCACCTTATGCACCTCACATTGCTGAAGAGCTTTGGAGTCGTTTAGGTAATGCAGCTTCTATTGCCGAAGCACCGTTCCCTAAGTTTGAGGAAAAGTACTTGGTGGAGAGCAGCAAGGAATATCCTATTTCCTTTAACGGAAAAATGCGCTTCAAGATGGAGTTGCCGTTGGATATGGGCAAGGATGAAATCGAGGCCGCTGTAATGGCCCACGAAAAAACAAAAGAGCAATTACAGGGTCGTTCCCCTAAAAAGGTAATCGTAGTGCCCGGAAAGATTGTGAATATTGTAGGTTAATCGTAAAACTGGATTATTAGCCGAAAATTTTTAACAAAAACATATAATAGCCCTAAAAAAGCATGCCGACCGGCATGCTTTTTTATTTTAAACAAGTTCAACCCCTAAAATTATAGGGTATAATAATTATTTATAGGTTTTATACCTATATACCCCTATAGATTAAGGGGTATAAATGTTAAAAAACGTTTATTTTGACCTTTACCCCCTGTTTTTTATCGAATTTTTATGTTTTAATCTAATTTTTTTATTCAACTTTGACCCCAGTAACCAAAAAACACCATAGTTATGACTGTTGGTATACCTAAAGAAATCAAAAACAACGAGAGCCGGGTAGGCATGACGCCAGCCGGAGTATTTGAATTGGTAAAAAACAACCACACCGTATATGTGCAATCCGGCGCAGGTGAGGGAAGTGGTTTTTTTAATCAGGATTACCAACAGGCCGGGGCTACTATTTTGGATACGATTGGCCAGGTATATGCCATGAGCGACATGATCGTTAAGGTGAAGGAGCCCATTGCCGAGGAATATAATTTGATTCAAGAAGGACAAATTGTCTTCACCTATTTTCATTTTGCTTCCAGTGAGGCGTTGACCAGGGCCATGATCAAAAGCAAGTCCATTTGTATTGCTTATGAAACCGTGGAAGACGAAGACGGTACTTTGCCATTATTAACACCAATGTCCGAAGTTGCGGGTAGAATGGCCATTCAGCAGGGAGCCAAATATTTGGAAAAACCAGTAAAAGGCAAAGGTGTGCTTTTGGGAGGGGTGCCCGGAGTGTCCCCAGGACGGGTTTTGGTCCTTGGGGCTGGAACCGTAGGCATTCAGGCTGCTAAAATGGCAGCAGGATTGGGTGCCCAAGTAACCATTTTGGATGTGAACATGAAACGTCTCAGATATGTGAACGACATTATGCCAAGCCATGTGGTGACCGGATTTTCGAACGAGTTCAATATCAGAAAACATATAAAAACAAACGATTTAATTATCGGTGGTGTCCTTTTAAAAGGAGCCAAGGCCCCTAACTTGATTACTAGGGACATGCTCAAGGATATGCATCCAGGAACCGTTATTGTAGATGTAGCGGTAGATCAAGGCGGATGCGTGGAAACCACCAAGCCAACAACCCATGAGGACCCCATTTATATTATAGATGACGTGGTCCATTACTGTGTAGCCAATATGCCAGGGGCAGTGCCTTATACTTCTACTGTTGCCTTGACGAATGTAACACTGCCCTATGTGCTAAAATTGGCCAATATGGGATGGCGAAGTGCCTGCAAGTTGGATAGATCCTTGGAAAAAGGATTGAATATTGTTGAAGGGGAGATCGTTTACAACGAAATTGCCGAAACTTTTAAGCTGGAGCCAGTACTAGCTTAATAAACTAACATTTTGACAGTAAAAGAGCCCTGCCATAATTTGGCGGGGTTTTTGCTTTTATATGGTATATTTATACTGATATAAAAGATTTAAGACTATGATGACATATTATATATTGATCGGTGGAATTGCCCTGGTCAGCTGGTTGGTGAGCAGCCGCTTGAAGAGCAAGTTCAAAAAATATTCAAAGGTTCATTTACGAAATGGCATGAGCGGGGCAGAAATTGCCCAGAAAATGCTTGATGATCACGGAATCCGAGATGTAAAGGTAATTTCCACTCCCGGTATGCTTACGGACCACTACAACCCTAAAAACAAAACGGTCAACCTTAGTGAAGGCGTCTACAATCAGCGCAATGCTTCTGCCGCTGCGGTGGCTGCACACGAATGCGGACATGCGGTGCAACACGCACAAGCGTATGAATGGTTGACCATGCGTTCCAAATTGGTTCCTATGGTAAGTGTTACCTCTGGAATGTCCACTTGGGTGGTTTTTGGAGGTATTATGTTGATGGCTGCAACAGGTGTCGCCGGCGGTATCGGTTTTTATATCGCGGTAGCTGGTCTTATTATGATGGGCTTCGCGACCTTGTTCAGTTTTATAACCCTGCCCGTGGAGTACGATGCCAGCAAAAGGGCATTGGTTTGGTTAAAGCAGAAGAATATGGTAAGCCAAGAAGAATATTCAGGTGCAGAAGATGCCCTGAAATGGGCTGCAAGGACTTATGTGGTTGCTGCTTTAGGTGCGCTAGCGTCTTTGATGTACTGGGCTGTTCAGGTGTTCGGGGGAAGAGATTAAGGATAGTTGTAAAGCTATTCAATAAAAAAGGGGCCAAGCGGCCCCTTTTTCTATTTCATATTTGATGGATTACTCAATCCAATTGGCGACTTGGTTATCGATCATTTGGAGACCTACACCTTCTGTGCCGGTAACTTCTATCATGTCCAAGATATCCCTAACGGTGTTCTCTTCTTCAATTTGTTCCATTACAAACCAATCCAAGAAACGTTCAGTGGCAATATCACCAGCTTCACGGGCTTTCTTCACAATATTGTGAATGGATTTTGTCACTTTAACCTCGTGTTCCAAGGTAGATTCAAAAACATCTGTAATAGATGAATAATCATGATTAATATTGGTTACCTCAGGTGAAATGGGGTTACCTCCCGTATCAACCAAAAAGTTGAAAATCTTCATCATATGCTCCCGTTCCTCTTCGGCCTGTTTAAAGAAAAACTTGGCGCTGGTAAAAAAACCGTTCTGTTCGCACCAAGAGGCCATGGCCAAATAAGTGGCAGAGGCATGGGCTTCCATTTTTATTTGTCCGTTGAGCAAATCCATGGATTCCACTTTAATGCTCATACTTTGTCTTGCTATATCTTTCATGGTGTAAATTTCAAGTATAATTGTTCTATAAAGTTACAGAATTTTATCTGTTTAAAAAGAGTTAACTCTTTATTTAAAAGAGAACTAAGACTGGATAAAAATAATAGCGTTACTGACTTAGTACTTCAGTTTTTGCAGAAAGACCTATAGCAACAAAACCATGATCCACAAGGTTTTTAAGGTCCAGTACCTCCAAGGTATTGAGGATAAAAAGATGCTCTTTGTTGCATAGCATAAGAACCTCAAACCCGTGGGCATTCAAATCGCTGTCAAAATGGTTCTCAATTGCAATAGTGTTCACTTTATGGCGAAGTGAAAGTAGTTGGCATAAAGACATGCGAACCAATTTCTGCCCGAAATCTATATAATAACAGCGTTCGTTGGCAGCTTGATACAAGGTGTAATATGTGGATTGAAATATTACATTCATGGGGGCAAATGTAATGTTTATTTAGATTCAATACAAATATCAGATCTGTATTTGACGATCAATTTGCTGGTTTAGGGAAATAAAGGTCTCGGTACGTGAAACACCTTCTATTTGTTGTATTTTTTTGTTGAGCACCTGCATTAAGTGTTCGTTGTCCCTACAGAGCACTTTTATAAGAATGGACCAATTTCCTGTGGTGTAATGGCATTCCAAAACTTCTGGAATTTCTTCTAATTGCCTAACCGCCCTGGGATTTGCCATGGCTTTGTCCAGATAAATTCCAATATAGGCCATGGTGGAGTAGCCCAGTATCTTTGGATTGATAACAAACTTGGAGCCCGCTATAAGACCGGAACTTTCCAGTTTACGTAACCTTTGGTGGATGGCAGCACCTGAAATTCCTATGTTTCTGGCAATTTCGAGGATAGGTTTACGCGCATCCTCCATCAGGTATCTTAGGATTTTTTTATCAATACCGTCAATTTTAACTGAATTGTTATTGTTTTTCACAACAATGATTTTAATTTGAAGTTAAAGGTATTGAAAATCTAACAAAAACTAACTGGCCACCGAATCCGGGTTATAGCCTAAGTAGGGTTTCTCATATTCTTTAAACTGGATTCCTTGCTTCTGAAGCTCAGAAAGGATGGGCTTGTACACTTCTTTGTTGATCGGGATTTGTACTCCCGGGGTTTTAATCTTGCCGTTCAATATTTGTAGTGTGGCCATGGCTACGGGAAGCCCTACGGTTTTGGACATGGCCGTGTATGTCCGGTTTTCACCGATTACTACCATATTGGCATCAATTTGCTTCTTTTCGCCATTTAATTCATAACCAAACTTATGGTACATCACAATCATGTCTTTTTCATCCTCCTTGAGCGTCCAAGTATCTTCTAGAATGTATTGGAGCATTTGGGCGGGAGTGGCATTTTTTAGGGGTATCTTCTTGGAAGGATTGAATATATCCAATTCCAGCAACTTTCCCCACATAATATCGTCTTGGTCAATTTTAAGGTAGTGCCGCATTTTTAGTTCCACCGAATCGGTAGGCGAATAGGGCAAAAATAGATTGACGAATTCTCGGTACGACATTCCTTCGGAATTTTCAATGGTATAGCTGTCATCCGTCATTCCGAGAATCACGAACATTTGCCACGCCTTGGAAAAACCAACTCGCCTCATGGTTCCCCGGAACAGGGTCAAAGCATTTTCTAGCCCATAAGCTTCGCGATACTTTAAGGAATCACGGTTGGCATAAGCCTCAAAGGTGCCGTATCCTTCAATATCCATAAACTCGGTCCTTCTAAAAAGCTTTTGATATGGGATGTATTTGTACGTGCCTTCCTGGATAAATTTCGCGACGCCCCCTTGGCCTGCAAGCACAACATTTCTTGGGTTCCAGGTAAATTTATAGTTCCAGAGATTGGTATCGCTTTCCGGGGCTACCAAACCACCTGCAAAAGATTCAAATAACAACATTTTACCACCGGCATCCCGAATCCGGTCAATAACTTCCATGGCGCTCATGTGGTCAATTCCAGGGTCCAGGCCAATCTCATTCATAAATACAAGGCCTCTCTTTTTCACTTCTTCGTCCAGGGCCCTTAGTTCATCACTTACATAGGAAGCGGTAATAAAATGCTTTTCAAATTCAATACAATCATGGGCAACATTTATGTGCATTCGAGCTGGGAGCATGGACACAACAATGGATGCGTCGGAAACAGCCTTTTTTCTATCCTCCTCGTTAAATATGTCCAAAGGGAAGACTGTACAATTTGGGTGTTTGGTGAATTTATCCGGGATATTTTCTGGATGAAGATCGCCAATCTTGAGATGAATCTTTTCTTCGTTTGATTTTTTAAGGAAATAATCTAGAAGGTATGAGGTTGATTTACCTGCTCCAACAACTAAAATAGTACGGACCATGTGTTTTGTTTACTTTTGGTTTAACTGGACACTAAGGTATTAAAATGTTATATTTATAAAAAAATAGCAAGTTAAAGTTATGAACAGAACAATTTTGTTGGTTGGTACAATCATGGGGCTGTTGGCGATTGTTTTAGGGGCTTTTGGAGCTCATGGATTGGAGAAATTGGTCGATGCAGAAGCCGTTGACACTTTTGAAACCGGTGTTACATATCAAATGTACCATGCCCTTTTTCTTCTCTTTTTGGGGATATGGAATGGGTTGGCCATAAAGCCAAAAAAGATTGTTTTTGTTCTTGTGCTTTTGGGGGTGATACTGTTCTCTTTTTCTATTTACTTATTGGCATTGAACAGCTTAACCGCTTTCGATTTTAAAATTATCGGATTTTTAACACCAATCGGGGGTGTTTTGATGATTTCTGGGTGGTTTTATTTAGGATATAACATTTTAACCCAAAAAGTGCTCGATTAAGCAAGAATTAAAAGGACAAAAAGTTAATATTTTCTAGTTTTGTACCAACATAAAAACTAAACTATGAAGGATTCTGCTTCAGCCACGAAAACGATTTCGTTAAAGCCATACGGGATTAACCATGATAATGTAAACTATCAACTTTCCCCTGAGGAACTCCACCAGATTACCATTGAAAAGGGTATGGGCCGAGAGGCCTCCTCCGGGGCCTTGGCCGTTAACACCGGTGAGTTCACTGGCAGGTCGCCCCTGGACCGTTTTATTGTTAAGGACGAGATTACTTCGGAGAAGGTCTGGTGGGGAAAGATCAACATCCCTTTCGAGAGTGATAAGTTTGATGCACTTTATGATAAGGTCATTGCTTATCTCAACGACAAGGAGCTCTATGTCAGGGACTCCTACGCCTGTGCGGATCCGGACTACAAATTGAACATCCGTGTGATCAATGAATACCCTTGGTCCAATATGTTCGCTTACAATATGTTTTTGCGCCCCACCGAGGAAGAGTTGGAAGATTTTGACCCGGAGTGGACCGTGGTGAACGCGCCCGGCTTTATGGCGGACCCTGATGTGGATGGTACGCGCCAGCACAACTTTGCCATCCTGAACTTCGGCAGAAAGATTGCCCTTATCGGGGGAACGGGCTATACGGGGGAGATCAAGAAAGGGATATTCTCGGCATTGAACTTTATCCTGCCCGTTCACAAAAACACCTTGCCCATGCACTGCTCGGCCAACGTGGGGGAATCGGGCGATACCGCGATTTTCTTCGGATTATCGGGTACGGGAAAGACCACCCTTTCCACCGACCCGAACCGAAAACTGATCGGCGACGACGAACACGGCTGGACGCCCGACAATACCGTGTTCAATTTTGAGGGGGGCTGCTACGCCAAGGTAATCGACCTTTCCAAGGACAAGGAACCGGAGATCTATGAAGCCATCAAGAAAGGAGCCATCTTGGAAAATGTGGTGATGGATGAAAATGGAGTGGTAGATTTTTCGGATACCTCCATTACCCAGAATACGAGGGTAAGCTATCCCATCCATCATATCGATAACATCCAGTGGCCATCCATAGGGAAAAACGTAAAGAACATCTTTTTCCTTACGGCGGATGCCTTTGGGGTATTGCCCCCCATTTCCAAACTGACCCCTGCACAGGCGGCTTACCACTTTATCTCGGGCTATACGGCCAAGGTGGCGGGCACGGAAGCTGGCGTTGTGGAACCACAGCCATCGTTCTCGGCCTGTTTCGGGGCGCCCTTCATGCCCTTGCACCCTGCGAAATATGCCGAGATGTTGAGCAAGAAAATGAAGGAATCAGGGGTGGACGTTTGGTTGGTGAACACCGGATGGACTGGGGGGCCTTATGGAGTAGGCACTAGGATGAAGCTGAAATACACACGGGCCATGATCAGTGCTGCACTCAGTGGTGAACTGGGACTGTACAATTACGAGAAGTACCATATCCACTCGGTGTTCGGCGTGGCCCAGCCCAGGGAGTGCCCGGGAGTGCCAACAAAGGTACTGAGCCCAAGGGCCACATGGAACGATGACGAGGCCTATTACAAAACGGCCTTCAAGCTCACGAACGCCTTTAGGGAGAACTTCAAGAAGTTCGAGGGATATGCCAGCGAGGAAATCCGAAGGGGAGGACCACAGCGATATGCTTTCTAGAAAAGTAAAGCCCCGTCCATGGACGGGGCTTTTTTGTTTTTTAAACCAGTTCGTTTTTATTTGTTTACGCTGGTAATGTACTTCTGCAATGCCATGGTCATGGATGGAGTCTCTGGCGTCGGAGCCTGAATGTCTATTCTAAGACCTGCATTTGTAGCTGCTTTAACGGTACTGTTGCCAAAAACGGCAATCCTAGTATCGTTTTGTTCAAAATCCGGGAAGTTCTTCATCAAGGATTCAATGCCTGAAGGGCTAAAGAAAACCAAAATGTCATAGTACACATTCCTTAGATCCGAAAGGTCACTTATTACTGTTTTGTAGAAGATACCACGAGTCCAATTTACGCCAATCTCATCCAATAGTTCAGGAACACTGGGTTTTAGCGAATCGGAAGATGGCAATAGGAACTTTTCGTCCTTGTACTTTTTGATTAAGGGAGTCAACTCGTTAAAAGTTCTCTTCCCAACATATATCTTTCTTTTTCTGTATACCACATATTTTTGCAAATAGTAGGCTACTGCCTCTGACTGACAAAAATATTTCATGGAATCCGGAACTTTAAAGCGCATTTCATCGGCAATCCTGAAAAAGTGATCCACAGAATTTCTGCTCGTCAGGATGATTGCCGTAAAGTTGTTCAAGTCGATTTTCTGCTGTCTCACATTTTTGGCTTCTACGCCTTCAACATGTATGAAAGGTCTAAAATCTACTTTAACCTTCTCCTTTTCAATTAATCGCGAATAGGGGGAGTTTTCGACTTTGGGTTCTGGTTGGGAAACCAAAATTGTTTTTACTTTCATAAGTTTTCAACCTTTTAAATAGCTTCCAATTAACACCAAGGGCGCAATTTCGAGTGTGCAAAGGTACAAAATAAAATACATAAAATACGGGAACAGTGCTTTTTGATGGTTCTTCAACAGCTTTGCCATGCCAATGCCATTTATTAGGATAATCAGCGTTAAAGCAACGTATATTGTTGTTTTTGAATTTGTTGTGATGTATATCAGCAAAATGTTTGCAATGGCGATTATTATACTGCTGTAATTGAGGTAAGATATTTTACTGAAAATAAGACTGCCGACAAGGTTTAAATTATTAAAAACGAGCCCTACGAACATTTGAAGGGAAAATTTCACCAATTCGAACAACGCCAAAAAACCAAGGATGATTAAATAAACAAGGACTGTTTTTTCATAAGGTATCAGGTCAAAGGCTTTAAGAACAAGAAGAATAAATAAAGAGAGATTAATGAGTTGAAACAAGGTAAGAAGAAGGTGGAACCAATGCGAAAATTGTCCTTTTTTATTGTGAAGTAGAATATACTTGTCATTAAAAGGGAGAATGATAAAGTTCAGAAACTTTTTATGGAATAAAAATTTGCCAAGGGCCAAAACAACCAGACCTACAAACAATGTAATGGTCATCCAATCCAAAGAAGTGATTGTTTTTTCAATGGGCTCCATTATTCTATTTTAATAGGTTTTCCGTTAAGACCGGGAGGAAGGCCGTTTTCTGCAATTCCTATTCTAAAGTACGATGGATTTTCCATAGTGGTCAATGGCAGTTCAAACGTATAAAAAACCGTATCCTTGGATTTTAACAATGCTTGCTGGGGCGAGGTGTTCTTAACCTTTAAGGAGCGCATCTGTTTAACCTGTTTGTGTTTGTTGGAATACGAAATCGTGTATTTTAATTGCTCCAAGGGTACATCAAATGGGTATGGATTGTAAACTTTCAGGGAGTATTCAATGCCTGTTTCCGGTTTTTCCACAATACATTCCAATTTTCGGTACGATTGAAAATCATTGATAAAAATACCATGAAAAACGGCACCATCTAGATGTTCATAGGTTATATCCCCGCTTTTTCTGTATTTGGAAACAAACATGACCTTTTTGCCTCGCATTCGTTCTTCGGAGTCATCAATGGAATATTGGTTTTTTCGATACATGTAAGTGTTTAATGATGAGGCAGGAACACCCGAGTAAAACTCATACATCGAGGAGCGTCTATAGGAGTTTTCAAAAAGTATGGGAACACCACCGGACTTTGATTTAAGCTCGTTCACCCATTCCTTATTGCCATGGGTTTCAAAATACATAGGGAATAACGGATAATATATCATCCATGCCCTGGCATACATCAAAAGCATTAAGCTCACTAAACCGATTCGGTACATCCATTTTCTGCTCTTTGCATTCTCCAAAAGATGGTTAAAAGCTATTACTGCAAGCGGAATTGAGATTACAATAGTCCATTGCGCCTGGACCCTTCGGTTAAAACTGGAGATGAAAAAGAAGATCAATACCCCGTAAACCAAATAAACCAGAGCTTTTGAAAACTTATCCGTTACCTTGAACTTGAAGAGTGAACCATAGATCCAATAAAACAAAAGGCCAATAATTACAATAATGTTCAAAAAGTAGCCCAGGGTAAATTCATCGAATTGGTAGGCTTGGTTGGGGCGTTCGTACAAGTGAAAGGTTATCGAAACAAAGTCGTTTTGATAGAGCCATACAAAATGCGGAATGTAGCAAACCAATGCCAAAACCACTGCTAACCATGCTTTTTTGTTGAAAATGAGTTTATAGTTGGACAGAAACACGAAAAAAATCACCAACACCGCATGGTACTTGCTGTACATAAGAGCTGCCATTACCAATCCCAAATACATAGTGGTCGCTATGCCTTCATCCCTTAAGAAACGTTTATATAACCATAAAAACAGGGCTGTAAAAAATAAAAGCGATGTATCAGGAAGTGTCAAAAAACCATAGGCGTTCATCAAGGTGAAAGAGAACACCAAGAGGAAGAAATGTACCACGTAATCCTTTTTCTTCGGATTATCAATCAATAACCAAAGTAGCATATATGTTCCTGCGGATAGTACGCAGCTCATAAACCTTACCCCTAGCTCACCATCAAAAAACAAACTGCTGATCTTGATCAAAAAGGCAACCATGGACGGATGGTCAAAATACCCCCAGGCCATGTTTTGTGCGTAGTACCAATAGTAGGCCTCATCGTAAATAAGCTCGGTAAAAGATGCTTGTAAAAGGTTAAGTGCAAAAAGAACCGCTAAGAGAATAAAAAAAAGTCTGGGAAACTTTTGAGACATCAAAATGGATTTTAAAATGGCAAAGTTACAAATATTGGGCAAGTGCCAACCCGCCTTACTAACACGAACTTGTGTAGGCAAGCTAGAAAACCGTATTTTTGACATTCTAATCTATTGCGAATGGCAGACGGCTTGGTCATTATACCCACATTCAATGAAATTGAAAACATTGAGGCCATTGTTAAGGCGGTTTTCGACCTAAAAAAGGATTTCCATGTGTTGGTGGTAGATGATAACTCTCCCGATGGCACTGCGGATTGCGTTAGAAACTTGCAAAAAGAATTTCCGGAACAACTCTTTTTGGAGGTTCGAAAGGAAAAATCGGGCTTGGGTACGGCATACATCCATGGTTTTAAATGGGCCTTAAAAAATGGCTACGATTACATTTTTGAGATGGATGCGGATTTTTCGCACCGGCCTGCCGACCTTTCCAGATTGCATCGGGCATGTCTCAATGGAGCTGATGTTGCAGTCGGCTCGCGTTATAAAAAAGGGGTAAATGTGGTCAACTGGCCATTGGCCAGGATTTTGTTGTCTTACGGAGCATCGTTTTATGTAAAGCTGATTACGGGAATGAAGGTGCACGACCCTACGGCTGGGTTTGTCTGCTACAAAAGAAAGGTGTTGGAAACCATTAATTTGGATAAGGTGCGCTTTATTGGTTATGCGTTTCAGATTGAAATGAAATACAGGGCCTATCTCAAGAAATTCAAGATAGAGGAAGTTTCGATTATTTTTACCGATAGGGTAAATGGAAAATCAAAAATGAACTCTGCCATTATTAGGGAAGCCATTTTTGGAGTGATAGCCATGAAGTTTAGGAGTATATTTTTTAAAAAGAGCTTTTAGTTATGTCAAAAATACTGTTGAAGAATGCCAAAGTTGTCAATGAGAACAGCATTTTTGAATCCGATGTGCTGTTGGAAGGCGACTTTATTGATCGAATAGATGCTGATATTTCCGATGCCCATGCCAAGGTAATTGATTTGGAAGGGGATCTTTTGTTACCAGGCATTATTGACGACCAGGTACATTTTAGGGAGCCCGGCCTTACCCACAAAGGAACTATTGCAACCGAAAGTAGAGCCGCAATAGCTGGTGGTATCACCACTTTTATGGAGCAGCCCAATACCAATCCACAGACAACCACCATTAAGAAATTGGAGGAAAAATTCGCTATTGCCGCCAAGGATTCTTCGGCAAACTATTCTTTCCTTTTTGGAGGGACCAACGATAATTTGGAAGAACTGAAACGATTGGATAAAAATGCTTGCTCTGGGGTTAAGTTGTTCTTGGGTTCTTCCACAGGAAATATGTTGGTGGACGATGAGAAAGTCTTGGAACAGATTTTCAGGAATACCGAAATGGTAATTTCTGCCCATTGTGAGGACGAAGGCACTATCAGAGCCAATTTGGCCAAGTATAAGGAACAATACGGGGATAATATTCCTATAGAAATGCACCCCATTATCCGAAGTGCGGAAGCTTGCTACCTATCCTCATCAAAAGCTATTGCACTTGCCAAGAAAACAGGAGCAAGATTACATGTTTTTCATGTGTCCACAGGTATTGAAACTGATTTGTTCACGAATCAAATTCCGTTGGAAGAAAAGAAAATCACTGCTGAGGTCTGTATTCATCATCTTTGGTTTTCCGATGAGGATTACGCTAAAAAAGGAACCTTGATCAAATGGAACCCTGCAGTAAAGACCAAAAATGATAGGGACAAACTTTGGGAAGCCCTGTTGGACGACCGTATAGATGTGGTTGCCACCGACCATGCACCGCATACGCTCGAAGAAAAAGACAATCCATACACCAGCGCACCTTCTGGGGGACCTTTAGTGCAGCACGCACTCTTGGCCATGCTCCAAAAAGAAAAAGAAGGTGTAATAAGTTTGGAGAAAATAGTGGAAAAAATGTGTCACAACCCTTCAAAGTTGTTTGATATTGACCGGCGTGGATTTATACGAGAAGGCTATTATGCAGACTTGGTTCAGGTCAACCGAAATTCCAAAAATGAGGTTAAAAAAGATAATCTTTTCTATAAATGTGAATGGTCTCCCTTTGAAGGTGTTACTTTTGATTCCGAAGTAAAGCGAACTTTTGTGAATGGTTTATTGGCCTATGAAAATGGTACATTCAGTTCCAAAAAGAATGCAAAACGGCTTACATTTAATCGTTAGAAGATGAAATACATCATAACATTTTTTTTGGGCTTGATGTTGTTGGTGTCCTGTGCCGAAAAGGTAGTGGAGGAGCCCGAAAACTTGATTCCCAAGGAGGAAATGACCGAGATTCTTCATGATTTGGCCATTTTGAATGCAGCTAAATCTGGAGCAAGGAACAAGTTTAATGAATCAGGTATTGATGTAATGGAATTTCTATACGAAAAATACGGTATAGATAGTACCCAATTTTCACAAAGCGACCTTTATTATGCATCGCTTCCGCTGGAGTATCAAACTATTTATCAAGAGGTAGAAGCTCGGTTAAAGCGTCAAAAAGATACCCTCGAAGCAATAGGAAAACGGAGAAACGACAGTGTTCGTAAGGCTAATCTAAAGCGGAGTGATTCGTTGAAAGCACTTAAAGAAAAAGGAGAGGTAAAAAAAACTAAGCCCGTTCCTTAAACTTATCGCAGCAAAAACATATAGCCTTGTCCATGTCCTCAAAAATAAAATCCAATTCAGATTTTATTTTTTGGTTACTGAATATTTTTTTACGGTACAGGCCTTTGGCCACAGCCTTGGAGAGCTTTCTTCTTTTACCGAATACATTGCTGCGTACCCAATCCCATCGCCAAAAACATTCGAGCATAAATTTGGAGACCTCTTTGGTCGGTGGAGCTACACCTAGTTGAGGCGCGATTTTTTGGAATAATTCTTTGTAGGTCATATTTTGGTTCACCAGAATAAAGCGTTCCGTTTGAATGTTGGAATCCATCAATTTGGTCATCGCATTGATGACGTCGTTTATAGTGATAAAACCGGTTCCGCCAGGAATAAAATACTTCTTCCCATTGGATACATAGGTAAAAAAAGTTCCGCTGCCCGATTTCCAAAAACCGGGCCCAATGACCACTCCAGGGTTGACAATAACAATGGGGAGCCCTTCTTGCGAACCTCGCCAAACCTCAAGCTCTGCATTATATTTTGTAATGCCATAGACATTGGCCTTGGCTTCGTTCCATTCATTTTCCTCGGTCACCTCTTGTTGTTTGATGCTGGGGCCAACGGCTGCAATGGAACTTACATAACATAGTTTTTCAATACCGTGTTTTAAGGAAAGGTTCACTACATTGGCCGTGCCTTCCACATTGGTACGTTCCAAAATCTTGTAATCTTTTGGATCAAAAGAGATCAGAGCGGCACAATGGTACACTTGCTCAACACCTTCAAAAAGGGAATCCAATCCGCCCACATCGGTAATATCGGCTTTTACCCAATCAATTTTATCCATTAAAACGGATGGATTGTCTGTATAATAACCAAAAACCTTGTGGACTTTTTCCATGGACGCTTCGGTCCTGTAATTACTTCTGACGGTCTTTCCATTGCTGATCAAATGGAAAAGTAAATGGGAACCGATCAGTCCAGTGCCTCCTGTAACCAAAATCATAAGGTAAAAGTACCTATTTGTGGTGGAAAAATTGAGCGAAATGCCAACTTCATTTTATATTTGCAGCTATTCCAAAAAACTGATCATGACGAAGAATTTTGTTCAAGAACTGCAATGGAGGGGAATGGTACACGATGTGATGCCAGGAGCCGAGGAGCACCTTATGGAGGAAATGCGTGCCGCTTATGTTGGGATCGATCCTACGGCGGACTCTCTTCATATTGGCCATTTGGTAGGCGTTATGATGCTCAAACACTTTCAACTGGCCGGCCACAAGCCCTATGCTTTGGTAGGAGGTGCAACGGGAATGATCGGCGATCCATCTGGCAAGTCGGCCGAACGGAATCTTTTGGACGAAAAAACACTTCGTCACAATCAAGAGGCTTTAAAAGAGCAATTGAGCCGGTTTTTGGATTTTGAAAGCGGGGAGGACAATGCGGCGGTACTCGTCAATAATTACGATTGGATGAAGAACTTTTCATTCTTGGAGTTCATCCGTGATGTTGGTAAGCACATTACCGTAAACTATATGATGGCGAAGGATTCCGTGAAAAAACGTCTTTCTTCGGACGCCAAGGAAGGAATGTCCTTTACCGAGTTTACCTATCAGTTGGTTCAGGGCTATGATTTTCTGTATCTCTACCAAAACCATGATTGTACGTTGCAAATGGGCGGTAGCGACCAGTGGGGAAACATTACAACGGGCACGGAACTTATCCGAAGAATTGGTGGTGGAAAGGGCTTTGCCCTTACCTGCCCGCTGATCACCAAGGCCGATGGTACCAAATTCGGGAAGACTGAAGGCGGAAATGTTTGGTTGGATGCTGAACGAACCTCTCCTTATAAATTTTACCAATATTGGTTGAACACTTCCGATGAGGATGCCGAGAAATACATCAAAATATTTACTTTTTTGAGTAAAAAGGAGATTGAGGATTTGGTAGCCGAGCATAAAGAAGCACCCCACATGAGGGCATTGCAAAAGAGATTGGCCGAAGAAGTTACCATTATGGTACATTCCCAGGAAGATTTGGACAATGCCATCAAGGCGAGTAACATACTTTTTGGGAAATCCACTTCGGATGATTTAAAACAACTTAACGAAAAGACATTTTTGGATGTTTTTGACGGGGTTCCCCAAGCAACGGTTGGTAAAGATGAACTTGAATCTGGTTTGGACATGATCGGGGCCTTGGCAGCTAAAACAGGTTTTTTGGGTTCCAATGGCGAGGCTAGAAGGGAATTGAAGCAAAATTCCATTTCTGTAAACAAGGAAAAGGTAAAAGAGGATTATTTGATTAAGGCTTCAGACTTGATCAATGATAAATTTGTGCTGCTTCAACGGGGCAAGAAGAATTACTTTGTTCTGGTAGTGGAGTAGTTTACAGCACCATTAGATTACAGCCTCTAATATCTGAATTGTCAAAACGGCCCAATACCTCAAAAGTTCCGTTGGGATGTGTTTTGCCTAAATCTTGCGTAGCAATAAAGGAACAGGAATAGATGTTGGCCAAATCAATAACGTTGATGCCCCCTGTTTTTCCGTTGGGCTGAACGGTTAAAGGGTCTTCGGTGTCACGTGTTATGATTTTCATCCAAGGTGGGGTTTGAAATATACCGTTTCCTTTGGAATATGCTTGAGACAAAAGTTCTGTCATCCCATATTCGGAATGGATTTTATCAACACCCAATCCCTTTTTCAAGATGTAGTGCAGTTCTTCACGGATAAGCTCTTTGCGACGTCCTTTCATGCCCCCGGTTTCCATAACAATGGTATTTTTTAATGTTGTGGGAAATTGTTCAGCCAAATCCAAGAGGGCGAACGAAACACCGATCAATAAGGTTTTGGTGCCTTTTTGCTCCAATTCCTGTAGTTTTTGATGGAGTTCTTCCAAATTATGAAGATAAAACCCACTACTGGGGTGTTCCGATTTTTCAACGAGACTGTTGATCATATAGATCAAAGAGGAACCTTCTCTTTCCAGATAAGAGGGTAAAAGCGCCAGAATACAAAACTTTTCGGGTTTACCGTAGAATAGTTCAAATGCCTCAAGGAAACTTTCTTCGTACAGTTTGATGTCTGGCACCAAATGCTTGCTTGTGGTGCTTTGTGTAGTTCCGCTACTGGTAAAAATGGTTTGCGGTTCTTTTTGAGTTGAAACAATCCTATGTGTCTTAAAGAAGGAAATAGGCAGAAAAGGTATTTCCGATGAGCTTGAAACATTTTTGGGAGATTTCTTTAGATGAATGCAAAAGTCCTTGTACACCTTATTGTTTACGTATTGAAACTTGAAAATATCCAATGCGACTTTTTCAAATTCGTCCGCATTATTGATATTAAAAATCCGATGGGTGTCAATCTGTTTCATTCATGGGCAAAAGTACCCAAAAATAAAAAAGCCCTTCGCAAAAAAGGGCTTCAAAATATCTTGTGTTATATTATTTAACGACCAGTTTTCGGGTCATTGTTTTTTTAAGTTCCGTTACTTGAAGCACATAAACACCTGGTACCAATCTGGATATGTCCAAAGTGTTGGTGCTGATTCTTTTGGTGAGAACAACTTCGCCGAAAACATCGTAAACCTTAACATCCTTGGTTCCGTTGGTTTCCGTTGTAATGTAAACTTCACTCCCA
The DNA here is from genome assembly GCF_010468565.1 of Allomuricauda sp. TY007. GTDB lineage: Bacteria > Bacteroidota > Bacteroidia > Flavobacteriales > Flavobacteriaceae > Flagellimonas. The sequence continues at coordinate 121,617 of NZ_WUEG01000003.1, read as the reverse complement.
TAAGCAGGGTTGGGGTACATTTTAAAACCCTTGAGCTCTTGTACGGGCTCATTATTAACTGTAACCAGGTCTTGACCGAAAGAAAATAAAGGTAAAGCCATAAGTAAAACAAAGTAGATTTTCTTCATGTATGCTGATTTGGGGTATATGCGCAGTTTAAAGGTAGGTAAACAGGCCAATGCTGACCATTTTATGTTGTGAAAGTACTAAAACCGGTTGTAAAGCGTTGAAAACTGTTGTTAAGAGGAATTATAAAGCAACGAAAATGGACTGAACTACTTCACAATGAGCTTTCTAGTAGCTACTTTATTTTGTTCAAAAACCCTAAGAATGTAGACTCCTTTAGTAAGTTCGGAAAGGTTGAGTTCCTTTCCAATAATGGTGGTTTGGAGCACTTGTGTACCCAATACATCAAAAACAAGGATTTTTTTAGGGGAATTTTGAGTTGTCTCAATATAAACCTTTCCTTGGGAAACAGGATTAGGGTATAACTTAAACCCGTCAATATCCGCACTTGATTTGGCACTTTCCTGAGAAAAGCCAAGTGTACAGACTAATAATAAAATGACGAAGTAAAAGTGCTTCATACGTTAATGGTTGCAAACGGTATGCCACAAATATATAAAAATTGCAATGCCAAACCGGAACCTTTTGACGAATAGGGGGTTACTTTTCGATGAAATGCAAAAAAAGCCCCCAATAGTGTCGGGAGCTTCTTTAAATACAATTGTTTTTAGAATACTAAAAGTTAAGGCTATACCCTAACGAAAAAGCTGTTCCAATTTCCCTGTACGAGAAATTTTGCTTGGCCGCGCCAAACGAATCATATAAGCTTTCCCTAGTGTCATTGAGTATGTTGTTTACTTTAAGGGTTATTTTGCTATTTTGTTCTTGCCCAAAAGTTTTTGAAAAATTAAAGTTCAAACTATTAAAAGGTTGTGTGAACACATCCGGATTTTGCCCAAAACCGACTACTTCCAAAGTTTTTCCCTGAACATTGTAGAAAACCCCTGTCTCAAGACCAATATTTCTGTTGTTATAGTTTAGTCCTGCATTTACCAAAAATGGGGATTGCCCTTGCAACTGTCTAGTTTCATCAATGGTTTCACCATCCCTGGCAAATGTTTGTCTGGAATCATATTCTTGATTTTCTCCTTTTGCCATCTCTATTTTGGAATCGATTATAGAAACGTTCACGTTCAAACTCAAATCCTTTAATCCTTCAGTGATAAACCCAAAATTCTTTCTGGCTTCAAATTCCAATCCCAAAACATCTGCCGATGGGGAATTTCGAGGGGTAAATTGGTTAGGTGCTGTTATATCGTAGGCAACAATTTCTATCGGGTCTTTAAACTTCTTGTAAAAACTACTGATAGCAAACATTTGTGCACTATCGCCAAAAACTTCAAACCTAAAGTCAAAATTGTCAATATATGTAGGTTGTAAGTCCAAGTTTCCAAGAAAAAGGACACCTGTCAATAAATCTGCAATCTGTACTACGGATAGTTCTTTAAAGCTTGGCCTTGCCGTGGTTTTGGAATAGGAAAGTCTCATGTTCACATTGTCCTTTACCTCATAGATAAAGTTGGCCGAAGGGAAAAAGTCCAGTTCGCTTATGGTTTTTTCTTCGTTGTAAACTTCGGTTCCAGTATTGTTTTGTCCAGTAAAAAAGGTGGTGAAGTTTTCGGCCCTAACCCCAATGATGGCTCTTAATCTATCGGCAAACTTGAATTCATTGGAAAGGTAGAAAGCGGTAGTATTCTGATTTGAATCAAAACTATTTGCAGGCTGAAAGTTACCTCTCGCATAAGAACCAGAATTGTTTTCGCGGGTCCAAATGTTTTCTTCCAATAAAATTGCATCTGGATCTCCATTAAGACTGGCCGTGCTAAAATTATAGAACGCGATATCGTAGTTATAGATGCCGTATTCTCGCTGTTTGTAGCTGTAGAGCCCTCCAAATTTAAATAGAGCCTTATTGTCGAACAGGCTATAGCTTTTAGTAAAGTCTATTTTACCAACAGCATTTACCTCTTTCAAATCTCTCCATAGTCGGGTTGGAAAGCCTGCGTCCGAACTAATGGTGAAACCATCGGGGTTGACTATGAAAGTGGTTAGCCTCACATCTTTATCCTGAACGCTTGTTAAAGTTGGTGACAAGCTCCATTCCGAAGTAAAAGAAGCATCTTCAGAGGTGTGTTTTCCAGATAGCAACAAATTGCTCACAGAACGTTCGGAGTATTCCAAATTGTCCTTTACCACATCAAGGGCGTTGGAAATTTCGGTTCTTTGGTCGTACAACGCTGCTCTTGATTCCCCATTTTGGATATGTAGTAGGTTTAAACGGTATTTTGACCTCCCTGTTTTATAGGAAAGTCCCACCAAAGCAGAACCCAATACATTGTTGGTTCCCAAATCACCTCGTTGCCTCCTGTCAAAACGAAGTTCATAGATATCACTTTCTGGGGCTTTCTGATAGATACCGTTCTCAAAACCTTCATAAAACCTTGTTGTGTTTTTATAGTCCAAAGAAGCAATAAAACCTAAAGTGTTGTCGCCTACATTAAATTGGTTGCCATAGCTAAAACCTAGACTAAAATCGGGTTTGGATGTTTGTTCCTGAGCGGCCATGTTGGATTCAAAAGCTCTGGTGTAATCATCCAAAATACTATTTCTATTGGAATCCGATGGGCTTGGAATAACTGAATTCGAAGGGAATGGAAGTTCTCTTGTGCCGTCATCAAACCCCAAAAAGTCAGTTGCGCCACCTTCATAACTTAAGTAATTGTCTTGAAAGTGCATACTTGGGTTATAACCGACCGAAGCAGAAATGGACATCTGCTTTTGTGTTGGAAAATCTTTTGTGATGATATTGACTACGCCTCCTGTAAAGTCAGCTGGTAATTCAGCTGATGCTGATTTCAAAACAATCACGTTTTCCAAAATGTTGGTCGGAAAAATATCCATTTGAACAGTATTCTTGTCCGGGTCAAGTCCAGGGATGTCCATGCCGTTCAAAATGGATTTGGTGTAACGATCGCCCAATCCCCGCACATACACATATTTCCCATCTTGCACGGAAACTCCCGGCACCCTTTTTACGGCGGAAGCTATATTGCTTGCTCCCATTGTTTTGATACCTTCTAATGACAATCCGTCCATAAGGGTTACGGAATTCTTTTGAAGGTTCAATACAGAGGCTTCGGTATTTTTCCTTACGGTTGTTGTAACGACTACTTCGTCCAATTGGGCTGAGGCAGGCTGCAGCAGTACATTGAGTTCAGTAATCTTGCCGGCCTCCACGACGACATCGGTAATTTCTTGTGGGGTATACCCAATATATGAAAATACCACAGTGTACGTACCTGGTTCCACTTCTAGGGAATAGGCCCCCTCAAAATCGGAGGTAGTACCAACTGTAGTGCCCTTCACTAAAATATTGGCAAAAGGCAATACATCATTAAACTCACCATCTGTCAACTCTCCTCTAATGGTACCTACTTGTGCGAAAGCAAACTGAACCAAAGCCAGCGAAATCGCGATTACTGAGAGGATTTTTTTATGCATTTTGTATGATTTAAATAGTGTTCAATTATTCGACAAAATGTCCAAAGACTATAAAAGCCTTTGGACATTTCCTTTTTTTAATAAATTATTTTGAGACCTAGAAAGCGCTCTCGCTAGAAGCAAAAGTCCATGCAAATACAGTTGTGTCTGCACCGACTGAAGCATCTTCGGGAGCTGCTATTGATGTTACATTGTTTAAGAATTTGCTTTCGTCGCCAAGAGTAAAGTCTCCACCAAAAATATCGGCCAAAACAACACCTTCGGGCAATACAACTTCCCAGTTGGAGAAGGTAATCCTGTCGTTGGCAAGTTCCGTTGCGGAGTCTGCACCGTTGATGTTCACAGTGGCATCGGCTCCAAACCCATAAGCAAAAACGTTGTTAAGGTTGGCGATAAGCCCGTCCCTAAGGTCTGCGTACTTGCTAGAAGTACCTGCACCGATAAGGGTGATGTTCTCCAAGGTGTAACCTCCTTCTGTTGCTGCACTTCCCTCGGGTCCATCAAGTTCAAGACCAGTGCCTGATTCCGCAGACATGATTACCATACCATTGGTCAAAGAACCTGTCCAAGCTTGATCGGCATCAAAACCGTCATCCCCTTGGGACCATACCAAAGCATTGGTCACATTCACAGATCCACCGAACCACTCGATACCGTCATCTTGGTTGGCCACGATTTCGATGTGATCAACCGTTGTGCCGGAACCAACACCACCAAGAGTCAAACCGTTGATCTCGTTGTCTGTTGCTATGGCCACTCCGCCGTGACGGATGGAAATGTATTTCAAAGACCCAGAATTGTCCGCTGGGTCTGTACCACCGTACTGTCCGTAATCTTCATCTGCAGGGAGTCCTTCAATCTGGGCAGTTTCGATATCCCCGTTTACGGAGATGGGAGCTTTACCCAAAACAATTACACCTCCCCAAAGACCTGTATCGGCAGCGGTAAGTGTCCCAGTGGTCTGTCCTTGCTCAATGCCATCGAGCACAGAGGTAAAAATGATTGGGCTTTCGGCAGTACCTTCGGCCATTAATGTACCGCCTTGATCAACCACAAGTGCAGAGGCAAGAGTTTCCTGTCCTTCGGCACCTTTAATAATGGTACCCGGTTCAATGGTCAAGGTTACACCATCACCAACAATTACTTTTCCATCCAACACATAAATGTTTTCGGCAGTCCAGGTTTCATCAACCGTAAGGAAACCAGTTTTTGTAATAGTAGTTCCTAGAGGTTCTGCAGGAATGGCACTTTCGGAAGCGGCCAATGTCCAAGAAAACACATCAATATTGGCACCTACGCTTCCTGATCCTACTGCTGTTGCATTATCTAAGAATTTGCTTTCATCGCCAGGTGTAAAATCACCGGCAAAAATATCTGCCATTACAACTCCTTCGGGCAATACAATTTCCCAGTTGGAGAAGGTGATCCTGTCATTGGTAAGCTCTGTTGCAGAATCGGCACCGTTGATGTTTACAGTGGCCTCAGCTCCAAAATCATAAGCAAAAATGTTGTTAAGGTTGGCGATAAGCCCGTCCCTAAGGTCGGCGTACTTGCTGGAAGTACCTGCACCTATTAGCGTAATGTCCTCTAAGGTGTAACCTCCTTCTGTTGTAGCACTTCCCTCAGGTCCATCAAGCTCAAGGGCAGATCCTGACTCAGTGGACATAACGACCACACCATTGGTCAAAGAACCTGTCCAAGCTTGGTCGGCATCAAAACCGTCATCTCCTTGGCTCCACACCAAAGCGTTGGTCACGTTCACAGTTCCACCGAACCACTCAATACCATCATCCTGGTTGGCAACGATTTCGATATGGTCAACCGTTGTGCCGGAACCAACACCACCAAGTGTCAATCCGTTGATCTCGTTGTCCGTTGCGATGGCCACACCACCGTGGCGGATGGAGATGTATTTCAAAGATCCGGAATTGTCCGCTGGGTCTGTACCACCGTACTCACCATAGTCCTCATCTGCAGGGAGTCCTTCAATCTGGGCAGTCTCGATATCCCCGTTTACAGAGATGGGAGCTTTACCCAAAACTATCACACCTCCCCAAAGGCCTGTATCGGCAGTGGTAAGTGTTCCAGTGGTCTCTCCTGGCTCAATTCCATCAAGCACAGAGGTAAAAATAATCGGGTTTGTAGGAGTACCTTCGGCCATCAATGTACCGCCTTGGTCCACTACAAGGGCAGAAGCAAGGGTTTCCTGCCCTTCTTCACCTTTTATAATGGTACCGGCTTCAATGGTAAGGGTAACACCGTCACCTACCACTACCTTGCCGTCCAATATGTATACGTTCTCAGCAGTCCAAGTCTCATCTTCGGTAAGGACACCTGTTTTGGTTATCTCCTCACCGGATGGTTCTGGCTCTGGTTCCGGTTCTGGTATAGCACCGTTATCATCGCCACTACACGCTCCTATAAAAAGCATGGCAATAGCTAATAAAGGGGAAATAAATTTTTTCATAATTCTTTGTTTTGTCGTTTAATAAGTAGGATATGATCCTTATGTTGAACGTTGCAAAGAAAGGTGGGGGTTGTAAAAGCCGTGTTAGTTGTGTGTTAAGTGTTTTTGTTGTTAGTGTTACAATAACGTTACTAGATTAAATGAACGTTAAGCGTTTATCCCGTAAGTGTATTATCTTTACATTTGGGCGATTAACATAGAAATACCATCCCATGAAAAACAAGGACATTAAGATTCTATTGGTAGACGATGAACCTGATATTCTGGAAATTATAAGCTATAACCTTTCTGCGGAGGGGTATGAGGTCTTTACCGCCAAAAATGGTGTGGAAGGCGTTGCCAAGGCGAAAAAGAAGAGCCCCCACCTGATTATTATGGATGTGATGATGCCAGAAATGGATGGCATTGAAGCATGCGAGGTAATCCGAAACACGCCTGGACTGGACCATACAATCATTACTTTCTTAACCGCACGTGGGGAAGACTACTCCCAAGTAGCAGGTTTTGATGCTGGTGCGGACGATTACATAACAAAACCTATAAAACCAAAAGTATTGGTCAGTAAGGTGAAAGCCTTATTGAGAAGGTTGAAAGATGACAAAAAAGAAGTAGAGGAAATTGTCAAGGTCGGGGACATCGTTATTAATCGTGAGGAATATAAAATCGTGAATGATGGCGAGGAGATGGTATTGCCCAGAAAGGAATTTGAACTTTTGTCTTTGCTGACATCCAAACCGAACAAAGTTTTTAAACGAGAAGTAATTTTGGACAAAGTTTGGGGCAACGAAGTTGTTGTTGGCGGTCGAACCATCGATGTTCACATTAGAAAACTGCGCGAAAAAATCGGGGACCACCACTTTAAAACCGTTAAGGGCGTGGGGTATAAGTTTGTGCTCTAATGGCCATTAAACTAAAGAAATCATACAAATTTGCCCTAAGATCTTCTTTGGTTATCACCGTTTTGATTACTGCTGTCTTCGTAGGGTTTCATTTGGATGCGGATTACATGAACTGGCCGCATACCCTTCTTTTTGCACTAATTTGTTTTGCAATTTGTTTTGCAATCATCCAAATTCGGGTAGAGCGCTTCATATACAGACGTATCAAGAGAATTTACGATGATGTGTCCCTTTTGGAATCCTCATCCTTCTCTTCCAAACCCGTAACCACGGATATGAGAACTTTGGTTCAGGAGATTGAAAGGTTCGCCGAAGGGAAGAAAATAGAAATAGACACCCTTAAAATTCGTGAGGAGTATAGAAAGGATTTTCTGGGCAACGTTTCCCACGAATTAAAAACACCGCTTTTTACCGTTCAAGGCTATATTTTAACACTTTTGGACGGTGCCATGAAAGACAAGAAACTTCGAAAAAAGTACCTTCAGCGAGCCAATAAAGGTGTAGAACGCTTAATTTATATTGTAAAGGATCTCGATTTGATTACCAAGCTGGAAGCGGGTGAGTTAAAGTTGGAACGAGAGGATTTTGATATTATTGAACTTATTGAAAACACCTTTGATTTACTGGAGATGAAAGCGGCCAAGAAGGAAATCTCCCTCACTTTTGATATGGAGTATACCGAGCCTATTTACGTGAATGGGGACAAGGAAAAAATCCAGCAGGTAATTAGCAATCTTTTGGTCAATTCCATCAAATACGGTCTGCCAAAAGGAACCACGGAGGTAAGTGTGGAAAATCTTATTAAAAACAAGGTAATCGTTAGGGTTACGGATAACGGCGGTGGAATCCCAAAACAGCACATTCCAAGACTTTTTGAGCGCTTTTACCGCGTGGACCAAAGTGGAAGCCGAAATGAGGGTGGATCAGGTCTTGGACTTTCCATTGTCAAGCACATTGTGGAGGCCCACGGCGAAAAAATCTATGTGGAAAGTGAGGTCGATGTAGGTTCCGAGTTTTCCTTTACGTTGGAAAAGGCCTCCACGCCACCAGTTTTGGAGAAAACTTCAAATAAGGAGAAAAAATCAACGCTGGAGTCAAAATGAGCCAGCCCATCAAAATCCTTTATTTTGGATAAATCATCAAGTTTGAAATCTTCCTGTGTGCTATAAGGAACCAAACCTTGTTTTTGCATCCGTTTGGCCAAATATTCCTGTTCGTATTGACCAGGGGTTGGAATAAAAAAGGCCTTCTTCTCCAATTTTGCCAGGTCCATAACAGTGGTGTAACCCGATCTGCACAGCACTTTTTCACTTCGATTCAGGGCGTTTTCCAGTTCATCGGACTTCATAAAATTGTAATGGAGGATTTTCCCTTTTGACGTCTGAATTCCTTCCTGGACTTGTTTATCCTCGATTTTGCCCTTAACAAAAAGAATGTTGCCCTCGAATCCCTGTAATTCAACCAGTAGTTTTTCTTCCAACAAAGTGCGTTGAGGCTCAGGGCCTGATAATAGAACCATCAAATCGTTCGTGATGGAGAGTTTCTTTTTCTCAAATCGGCTCAAAGGACCTAAATAGACAATGTTTAGCTTGGTTTTTTTTAGATGCCCCAACTTTCCTGTCAAGTTGGGTTTTTTCTCCACATCGGGAACCCAGCAGGCATCAAACTTTTTTATGATTTTTTGATGTGCTTTGGAGCTCATCCAAGTTGTGTTGCCCGAAAGTACGTTGAGCTGGTGTGTGATGAATACGCAAGGCACTTTTTTGTAATAAGCTCCTAATCGGTTATCGGAAATGATTCCGTCCAGGCCATGCTCCTTTACCAAACGCTTCACGGCTTTCTTTTCCATGGCAATGGCTTTGAGGACTTTGGGGGAATCCCAAATCATTTTAATTTTGAAATTCTTCCCTTTCTCTGCATAGGAAATTTTATAGGAAGGTAATTCAAAAGCGGGTAATTCTGGAAACTCCTTTTTTAGCAAGGATAAGGCCACCCCGTCTGAAGCCAAATAGGGTTGTTGACCGTGCTTTATCAATTCATGGATTACGGGTATGCACCTAGTGGCATGTCCCAGTCCCCAGTTCAACGGGGCGACCAGAATACGTTTGGAAGAATTCATATCAACAAAAAAACAAAATGCGAATTGCTTTTAGATTTCCTTAGTTTTGCCAAATCATTAATTTTTTGCTCAATTCAATACGAACGTGGGAAGTAAGAACAAGCTGAAACGGTTCAAGGAAAACGAAACATTTGCCAATGTGGTCCAGCCCACACGGGAAGAAGTTTTGGATGGATTCAAGTACAAGGGGAACTGGGCCTCTTTTTTTGGAAATGATAACCCCATAGTATTGGAGCTAGGCTGTGGCAAGGGTGAGTATACGGTTGGGCTTGCAGAAATAAATCCAGACAAAAACCATATCGGAATCGATATTAAAGGTGCTAGGTTTTGGAGGGGTGCAAAAACCGCTTTGGAAGAAAAATTGGATAACGTAGCATTTTTACGTACCCAGATTGAATTGGTGGACCATCTTTTTGGCGAAGGGGAGGTTAGCGAAATTTGGATAACATTCCCAGACCCGCAAATTAAGTACAAACGCACGAAGCACCGAATGACGAACCCCGTATTTTTGGAGCGATATAAAAAAATTCTGAAGCCAGGAGGGCTTATCAATTTAAAGACCGATAGCGAGTACATGCATGGGTACACCCTTGGGCTTTTGCAAGGCTTGGGGCACGAAATTATATATGCCAATCACGATGTATATAAGAACGAAGGAGCACCTCTCGAAGTATTCAAAATCCAAACTTTCTACGAAAATCAGTATCTTGAAAAAGGAAAACCAATTACTTACATCCAATTTAGGATCAACTAACCAATGACCCACGTACTCATACTTTTTTTTGCCACATTTTCGGCAGCCTTTATGGCTACTGTGCCGCCGGGGTTGCTCAATATGAACGCAGCCAAGGTAAGTGTGGAAAAAGGAAAATTGAACGGCGTTATTTTTAGTTTGGGTGTTTCCAGTACCATTATGGTGCAGGCTTATATTGCAGTGTATATCTCTAAATTTTTGTACCGTAATCCGGCGGTGATAGATGTACTGTTCAAGATTGCTGTGGCCGTATTCGCCTTTTTTGCTGTTTACTTTTTTGTGATTGCAAAGCGTAACAAAGCAAAGACACAAGCCATTAAAGAGGTCAACCTGAGTAAAAAGAACAGTTTTTTCAAGGGAGTTTTGTTGGCTGCCCTTAATTTATTGACCATTCCGTATTACAGCGGCCTAAATGCCATGTGGAACGAGGCCGGATGGATTAAGTTCGAGGCCAAGGACATTACCACTTTTGTGGTCGCCGCAGGGGCGGGAACATTTTCAGTTTTGTATCTCTACACCTTTTATTTTGATAAGATGGAGACCAAGACCAATCGTTTTTCCAAGAACTCCAACTACATTTTAAGCGCTTTGATGCTTTTGCTGCTCGTGATTACCTTGATTCGCATAATGTACCGCTAATATGGAAGAAAAAAACTTCTTTGACAAAGTCTATGAAGTGGCCGAACAGATTCCCTACGGTAGGGTAACTTCCTATGGAGCCATTGCCAAATATTTAGGGGCGGCCCGTAGTGCACGAATGGTGGGTTGGGCCATGAACAATTCTTTGGCAAAAGATGTGCCTGCGCATCGCGTGGTAAATCGCGTAGGGGTGTTAACGGGCAAACATCATTTTGATGGTTCCAACATTATGCAACAACTCCTTGAAAATGAAGGTGTCCCGGTCAAGGACAACCAGATTGTCGATTTTCAAAAATACTTTTGGGATCCAGTAAAAGAACTTGATCAATAACCCGGAGGATGCAATTCATCAAAAGAGGTGTTGTCTTGAAATGCTTTTGCCAGCAATAAAATACTTGCTTCATCGTACAAATTGCCCACAAAAGTCATGCTCGTAGGGTGGTTTTCATCATCCAGACCTGTTGGAACAGCAATTACAGGATGTCCGGTAAGATTGGTTGCCAAAAGTTGGTCGTTTCCAAATGTGGGTGAAATCAATACATCATAATTCTTCATCAAGTCCTGCATCTTTTGGATGAGCACTTGTCGCTGTCTGTTTGCCTGAATATATTCCACGGCGGGAATAAATCTACTTTGCCGCAAGGAATTGGCACGGGAACGCTGGTCTTGCTCCACCATCACATCCACTCCTCCTGAACGTACAAGTTCATCAAAAAAAGCACCCGCTTCAGCCCTTAAAATAATATCAAATCCACGATAAGGTACTTCTTTGGGCATCTCCACAGCGGTTGGTTCAACCCCCATTTCCTTCAGGGATTTGAGTGCATTCCTCAGATTGTCTCCAGATTCCGTGGTATCTTTCTCAATGTCTTCTTTAAGATAAGCAACCCTCAAGCTTTTGATATCCTTGTTCCAATCAACCCCAAAAGGAAAATTAACGGTAGTGAGGTCGTTTTTATCCTCTCCTTGAATAGCATCAAAAACAATGGCACAGTCCTCAGCATTTCTTCCCAAAGGACCAACCTTGTCCATGGACCAGCTCAAGCTCATCACTCCATGTCTGCTTACCCTTCCGTATGTGGGTCTTAGTCCTGTAACTCCATTTCGGGTACTTGGAGAGGTAATGGAACCCAAAGTTTCTGTTCCCAGGGCAAATGGAACAAGCCCTGCCGCTGTTGCGGAACCGGAACCTGCCGATGAACCACTGGCTCCTTGGGTAGTGTCCCAGGGATTTTTGGTTTTACCATCGAACCAAACATCGCCACGGGCCAATGCCCCCGATACCAATTTGGCCACCAAAATGGCCCCGGCATCCTCCAGCTTTTTAACAACGGTAGCCGTTTCATTGATTATCTGGTCTTTGTAGGGGGCAGCTCCCCATGTGGTCGGATAACCTGGAACGGCCATAAGGTCCTTGGTGCCGTACGGGATGCCATGCAAAATACCACGATATTTCCCGTTTTTGATTTCTTCGTCGGCACGTTTGGCCTGTTCCAAAGCCAGATCTTCAGTAAGGGTAATGGTACATTGTAGTGCAGGTTGATATTTTTTAAGTCGGGCCAAGAAAAATTTTGTTAGCTCCGTGGATGTTATTTTCTGGTTTTTTATAAGTGAGGCCAATTGAGGAATTGTATAAAAAGCCAACAAATCATAAGGTTCGGGTACTTCAACATTATCTGGAATCTTCCACTCGGTTCCATTTTGTTGCTCGGGCATGGTAAAGCCAAAAGGGGTAGGGTCAAATCGTATTGCGGGGAAAACGTCATTTTCCAATGGATATTTACGCAGGGAATCAAATCCGCTGCGGTTTCTTTTCAAATAAGGGTATAGTGTATCACGATATTTAGTTTCAAAATGAAGCCCGATCAATTTTTCCGACTTTTTTACATCTCGTTTTGTAAAAGAGTTTTTATTGGTGGAACATGAGAGCCATGTCAACGAAATGAATAATAGAACAAAATAGGGGGTTCTGGTTTTTGGTAGCATGTTGGTCGATAATTTCAAATACAAGCTTCTAAACTACATTTTTTCAAAAAAATGAGCGTAATATTCAAGGCCTTTTGTGGTTGGTAGTTGTTTTAATTCCATTCCCGTTGATTAATAAAGTGATTTTTTTGAAATTCAGCAATACAACTTCTTAATCTAAAGCCAACACCGTATCTTTGTAGTTTAGAATCAGTTCAAACAGCTGATTACAAAATTTTGATAGATGAAGCTGAAAAAAACAGACATACTCAAGGCGCTGGAAAAGATATCTGCACCCGGTGATGGCCAAAATTTGGTCGAGAGCGGTGCAGTGACCAATGTTCAAGTATTCGGTGATGAGGTTGAAGTGGATGTGACCATCAAAAATCCAAGTCTTCAGGCTAAAAAGAAGACCGAGGTGGAAATATTGAAGTGCATTCATAGAGAGGTTTACGAAAAAGCCAAAATAAAAGTCAACCTAAAAGTTGATGCTCCCGAAAAACCTAAAGTGAACCAAATCAAAGGAAACCCGATTCCGGGAATTCAAAATATTATTGCCGTTGCATCCGGTAAAGGTGGTGTGGGTAAATCTACCGTAACCGCAAACCTAGCGGTAACCTTGGCCAAAATGGGCTTTAAAGTGGGGTTGTTGGATACGGATATCTACGGACCGTCCATGCCCATTATGTTCGATGTGGCCACGGAAAAGCCGTTGTCCATTAATGTAGATGGTAAGGCCAAGATGAAGCCTATCGAAAACTATGGGGTAAAGTTGCTTTCCATCGGATTTTTTACCCAGCCCAACCAAGCGGTGATTTGGAGGGGACCTATGGCTGCCAAAGCATTGAATCAAATGATTTTTGATGCGCATTGGGGCGAATTGGACTTCCTTTTGTTAGACCTGCCACCAGGGACAGGGGACATTCATTTAAGCATTATGCAATCCTTGCCCGTAACAGGTGCCGTGGTGGTAAGTACGCCACAAGAGATAGCCTTGGCCGACGCCAGAAAAGGGGTGGCCATGTTCCAACAAGAGGCGATTAATGTGCCTGTATTGGGAATCGTGGAGAATATGGCGTATTTTACACCTGCGGAGCTACCCGATAACAAGTATTATATTTTTGGTGAGAACGGTGCAAAAAATCTATCGGAAGACCTTGAGGTTCCATTTTTAGGACAAATTCCATTGGTACAGAGCATCAGGGAGGCAGGCGATGTAGGAAGGCCAGCAGCCTTGCAGACAGCGACCCCTACCGAGGAAGCTTTTGAAGCGCTTACAAAAAGTGTGGTTCAGGAGTTGGTGAGAAGGAATACTGACCTTCCCCCGACCGAAGCAATAAAAATTACAACAATGGCAGGTTGTTCCGCTGTTAAAAAGAAATGACCATGACAACAATGACATCAGAAGAAACAAGGAGCAATGTAGAAAAGGCGTTGGAAGAGATACGTCCGTTTTTACAGAGCGATGGGGGAGATATTACTTTGATTTCCATTGAAGACAATACCGTAAAAGTGCGTTTGGAAGGCAACTGTATTGGTTGTACCGTGAACCAAATGACACTGAAGAGTGGCGTAGAAATGACCATTAAAAAGTATGCACCCCAAATTGAAGAGGTAATCAATATCAGCTAACTGATTATTATCATAAATCTTTTTTTAGGCAAGTACTAAGTTGCATGCCAAAACCCCTAATATATGATCAAAACAGATATTCTGATAATTGGAGCGGGACCTACGGGTCTCTTTGCTGTTTTTGAAGCAGGCCTTTTACAACTCAAATGTCATTTAATAGATGCATTGCCACAAGCTGGTGGTCAATGTGCAGAAATATACCCCAAAAAACCCATTTACGACATTCCTGGATTCCCTGAAGTACTGGCGGGCGATTTGGTGGATAATCTAATGGAACAAATCAAACCGTTCCAGCCGGGTTTTACCTTGGGAGAGCGGGCAGAGACCATTGAAAAACTGGATGATGGCTCCTTTATAGTAACAACAAACAAAGGAACCAAACATCACGCTCCCGTAGTAGCCATTGCAGGTGGACTTGGTAGTTTTGAGCCAAGAAAACCGTTGTTGGAAAACTTGGAGAAGTATGAAGATAATGGCGTGGCTTACATGATCAAAGAGCCCGAAATATACCGAGGCAAAAAAGTGTTGATTGCCGGTGGAGGCGATTCCGCTTTGGACTGGTCCATCTTTTTGGCCGATATTGCCAAAGAAGTAACCTTGGTACACCGCAGAAATGAATTTAGAGGTGCTTTGGATTCCGTTGAGAAGGTACAACAGCTCAAAAATGAGGGAAAAATCAATTTGATGACCCCCGCCGAGGTAGTAGCTCTAAAAGGGAAAGATTACCTGGAGAAAGTGACCGTAAAAAACACATCTACCTCTGAAGAAACCGATGTGGAGATTGATGATTTTATCCCGTTGTTCGGATTGTCTCCAAAGTTGGGTCCAATTTCCAACTGGGGATTGGAGATAGAAAAAAATGCCATCAAGGTGAATAATTCCTTGGATTACCAGACCAACATTCCCGGTATTTATGCCATTGGTGATGTCAACACTTATCCAGGCAAATTAAAACTGATCCTGTGCGGTTTCCATGAAGCTACATTGATGTGCCAAAGTGCCTATCAAAAGATATATCCAGATAAGAAATACGTAATGAAATATACCACCGTTGGTGGCGTTACAGGATTTGACGGAAGTAAAAAAGAAGCACCAAAAGCAGTAGTTAAGGCAATAGATTGATTATTAAGTGAAACTGTCCCCTTGAGGACTTTAGGAAGTATCTCTAGAAAGATTATGAGCGATATCAAGTTAAAGATTATAGACCGAGACGGCGAACTACACGAGGTAGACGCCCCGACCGATATGAATATGAACCTGATGGAGGTAGTGCGTTCCTATGAACTTGCCCCGGAGGGAACCATTGGGATTTGTGGCGGTATGGCCATGTGCGCTTCTTGCCAATGCTACGTAAAATCCAATCATCAATTACCCGAAAAGTCGGATGATGAAGAAGCCATGCTGGCCGAAGCCTTTTTTGTAAAGGATAACAGCCGTTTGGGTTGCCAAATCCATATTACCGAGGATTTGGATGGCCTAGAGGTGGAGTTGGCCCCGGAAGAGGCTTAGATTCTCGCTTGGTAAGTAAACAGGTTGTAATATCTTCCTTCGGAAGCAATCAATTTTTCGTGTGTGCCCTGTTCCAGAATATGGCCGTTTTCAATCACTAAAATTTGGTCCGCCTTGCGGATGGTGCTCAATCGGTGAGCTATCACAAAAGTGGTCCTACCCTTGGTAAGTTCCCCCAAACTTTTTTGGATAAGTGCCTCGGATTCCGTGTCCAAACTTGAGGTGGCCTCGTCCAAAATCAAAATCTTTGGATTTGCCAAAATAGCTCTTGCAATGGCAATACGCTGGCGTTGTCCTCCCGAAAGTTTAACGCCACGTTCCCCGATCAAGGTATCCAAACCTTTGTCAAAACGGTCGGTAAATTCATTTACGTAGGCCGCCTTTACAGCTTCGAGCAATTTCTCCTCACTGGCATCGGGTCGTGGAAAAAGTATGTTTTCGCGAATAGTGCCTTCAAACAAGAAATCATCTTGCAGCACCACGCCCAAATGTTGTCTAAAACTGTTCAAATTCACTTTGGAGAGATCATGCCCATCAATGGTAATGGTCCCCGAATCGGGATTTAAAAAACTGGCAGCCAAACCGGCAATCGTTGATTTTCCCGAACCAGAACTCCCCACCAGAGCGATAACCTGCCCAGGTGCTACATCAAAACTAATGTTGTGCAATACTTGCTTGTCTTCCTCATAAGAAAAAGAGACATTGGAGAAAGACATACTTCCAACTACTTCGTCCAATAAAATGGTACGGTTTTCCTCGTCCGACTCTTCGTTTAAATTCATTAATTCTTCGGTGCGGTCCAGACCCGCCAAAGCTTCCGTTAATTGACTCCCAACACTGCTCATTTGCACGATCGGGGCAATCATAAGCCCCAATAACACGGTAAACTCCACAAATTCACCTACGGTAAGGGTATCGTGGATAATTTTATACCCGCCAAAACCCATTACACTTGTGGTCGCTACCCCTAGCAAAAAGGTGGACGAACTCGTCATAAAAGCGGTAGTGGTGAGACTCTTTTTTACATTTTCGTATAAGCGTTCCACACCTACTTCAAACACTTCTTCTTCCTGTTTTTCGGCATTAAACCCTTTTATAACACGTATGCCTCCCAAAGTCTCCGTCAATCTACCTTTTACCTCGGCATTTATTTTACCCCGATTCCTAAAAATGGGCCGAATTATCTTAAAGGCCTTTAAGGCAATTATGGCAAAAATGGTCAATGGAATAAAGGTGAAAAGCGTCATAAAAACGCTGATATCCATAAGCAAAGTCAAGGAAACAACCGCAGTAATAATTCCTCCCACCAGTTGCACCAGCCCAGTGCCGATTAAATTTCGGACTCCCTCAACATCCGACATAATTCGGGAAACCAAGGCTCCCGACTTGGCATTGTCGAAAAAGCGCACGGGAAGGGCAAGCACTTTTTTTTGGACCTGTGCCCTAAGTTCAGAAATTAAATATTGGGCCTGTACGCTTAAAATCTTGGTCAATAAGAAGGAGGTGACCGCCTGTACAAGAATGGCCAACATTACTCCAGCGACCAAATATTTGAGCATATCCACGTCCTTATTAACGATAACATCGTCTATAAGGTATTTGGAAGCAATGGGCGCAACAAAACTGGCAGCTTTGCTAATGGCAATCAGAAATAGACCCAAAAAAACGAGTTTACGTTTTGGCCAAATAATGGTTTTAAAAGCGGTGAGGATGCTAACTTTTTTTTCTGGCATAACAATTTTTCAAAAGAAGTTGCAAGTTACGGCAATTTAAGAGGACACCTAATTGAAGAGCTTCTGTACTTGGCAAGATTACAAATGCTATATTTAAATGCTCAAATTTTGAAAGGATTATGCTAAAAGCGAAATTGTTCGGTCTTTTGTTTTTGATTTTCTCCATGTGCTTTGCCCAAAGGGAATATCCAAAATTGACTGAAATTGTTACGGACAATGCCAAGATATTTACCCAGCCACAACTTGAGGCGTTTCGAACCAAACTTTATCAATTTGAATCGGAGACTACCAACCAATTGGTGGTTTTGACGATAGATGAGTTGGGTAACGAAACCATTGAACAGTACGCCCTTGAGGTCTTCAACCAAAATAAATTGGGGCAGGAAGGGAAGGACAATGGTATTCTTATCCTTTTTTCAAAATTGGATAGGGAAGTCCGCATTGAGGTCGGGTACGGTCTGGAACCTTATATAACAGATGCTGTCGCTTCTCGGATTATCCGAAATACCATGATTCCCAGATTTAAGGAAGAAGATTACTTCAGCGGATTGGATGGTGCCACGGACCAAATCATTGAATTTTTGAACAATCCAGAAGCCTTGAAAGAGTTTAAAAAGGAGATTGAGAAGGAAAACGAAATGCCATGGTGGATGTTGGTGGTAATAGGCTTGTTTTTATTGATGTTTATTGCAGCGGGAGGATTTGTTCTTTATAAGGGCTACTCCACTCTTATCGAGATCATACGTGGTATGTTTATAGGAAAGTTAGCGGTAGTTAAAGGTATATTAATGGCCGCTTTTATGATGCTTCCCCTAATTTTTGGATTGGTTTTTATAGGAATGCCACTATTTTTTATGGCACTATTGCTTGGTTTTGATGACTTGTTTAGTGGATTGGTCAAAGATTTTACTTGGGTGCTCTTTGTTTTTGCCGCTTTTGTTTGTCTAACCATCATATTGGTCATAATAAAAATCAGGAAAAAAGGCAACGAAGATTTTAAACTATCATTTTTTAAATCCGATAAAGATTATATGAGCAAGACCTTTTCATCCTCAGGGAGCCATTCCTTCGGTTCAAGTTCTAGTGGAGGTTCGTCCAGTAGTTTTTCCGGTGGTGGAGGAAGTTCTGGTGGTGGTGGAGCCAGCGGAAGTTGGTAAATGTTTTTGATTTGCCGTATTTTCACAAAACCAACTAAACCAATCCCCGAGATGAGAATTACAATCCTTGCCATACTTTTATTGTTTTTATCCTGTTCCGAACACCCTCGATCCGAAGTTGAAAAATGGGAAGCACAGGCTGAAAACATAACAATTATCCGAGATGATTTTGGAGTGCCGCACATTTACGGAAAAACCGATGCTGATGCTGTTTTTGGATTGTTGTATGCTCAATGCGAGGATGATTTTAACCGTGTAGAGCAAAATTATATCTGGGCCACAGGTCGTTTGGCCGAAGTTGAAGGAGAAGATGCGCTGTATAGTGATTTGCGCGCAAAACTGTTTATGACGGAAGAAGAGGCCAAGGCCAATTATGAAAAAAGTCCAGAATGGTTAAAAGAACTTTGTGATGCCTTTGCGGATGGCATCAATTATTATCTACACACCCATCCCGAGGTGAAACCCAAACTTTTGACCCGTTTTGAACCCTGGATGTCCATGTATTTTAGTGAAGGTTCCATAGGAGGGGATATTGAGCGTATTTCCACGCGAAAAATCAGAAGTTTTTACGAAAGCGGGATGGAATTGCCCAAAATGGAAGCCCTTCAACTCAAGAAGGAAGAGGAAATGGCCGAACCACAAGGCTCCAATGGAATTGCCATTTCAGGGGATTTGACCGAGTCAGGTAATGCTATGCTTTTGATCAATCCGCACACCTCATTTTATTTTAGAGGAGAGGTGCATGTGGTGAGCGAAGAAGGGTTGAATGCATACGGCGCCGTCACTTGGGGTCAGTTTTTTGTGTATCAGGGCTTCAACGAAAAAACGGGGTGGATGCATACATCAACCTATACCGATGTGATGGATGAGTTCAAGGAGACCATTGTTAAAAATGATGGAAAACTATTTTATCAATATGGAGAGGAATTGCGCCCCGTGGATTCCAGCAAAGTAACCTTGAAGTACAAAGATGGCGAAAGTCTAAAAGAGAAAACCTTCCCGATGTACAGAACACATCACGGACCGATCACCCATCAGGTAGATGACCAATGGACGGCTTCGGCTATGATGTGGGAACCCATAAAGGCATTGGAACAATCCTATATCCGAACCAAACAGGATGGTTATGTTGTTTTTAGGGAGATGATGGATATTCGAACCAATTCATCCAACAATACCGTGTATGCAGATGCCGAAGGAAACATTGCCTATTTCCACGGAAATTTTGTGCCAAAACGAGACACTATATTTGATTATACCGAACCCGTGGATGGGAGCAACCCCAAAACGGATTGGCAAGGATTGCACACCGTGGACGAGAATATTTTGGTGCTGAACCCAGAAAATGGCTGGATTCAAAATTGTAACTCAACCCCGTACACTTCGGCTTTGGAATATAGCCCTAAACGGAAAGATTACCCAAAATACATGTCGCGAGACCAAGAAAACTTTAGGGGGGTACATGCCATCAAATTGTTAACGGGAAGAAGTGGTTACACCTTGGATGGACTTATAGAACTGGCCCATGATTCTTATTTGCCCGCTTTTGAGGCATTGATTCCCGGGTTGGTGAGAGCGTATGATGCAAATCCAACCCCTGAATTAAAAGAAGCCATTGAAGTTTTACGGAACTGGGATTATACAACATCAAAAGAATCCATTGCCATGACCTTGGCGCATTATTATGGCACTTTATGTTATTCAAAAGCAGAAAGACCTGAAGGGATGTATTCCATGCAATGGGTAGCATATTGGGGAGATGCTTGGGACAATCAGAAAAAATTAAGCTTTCTAAAAGAAACATTGGATAGATTGGAAACCGATTTCGGAACATGGAAAATGCCTTGGGGCGAAGTAAACCGCTACCAACGTTTAAATGGGGATATTCGCCAAGCTTTTGATGATGAAAAACCTAGCATTCCTATTGGTTTTGCAAGTGGACGATGGGGCGCACTCGCGGCTTATGGTGCACGGTACGATAACAATACCAAAAAGATTTATGGTACCCGTGGCAACAGTTTTGTAGCAGCAGTGGAATTTGGTGATAAAGTAAAGGCCAAGACGATGCTAGCGGGTGGACAGAGCGGAGACCCTGAGTCACCACATTTTAATGACCAGGCACAACGCTACGCCGATATGGAATTTAAAGATGCCGCGTATTACAAAGAGGATGTGCTAAAACGCGCGAAAGTGACATATTCGCCCGGAGAGAAATATTAAGGGAAGTTTTAATTGCTCTTTTCTATACCGCTGTCCTCTTCCTTAACAATAATGAGACTGGCTTTGGAACCAGTGGAAAGGTTCCAGCGGTTGTTGTGGATAACCACACCTTTATCATCTGTTACCACCACTTGTGCTGTGTTTGGACCTGAAGACCCTTGGTTGAGGGCTTCAAACTCTACACGGTTAAAGCCTTCCACTAAATCCAAGTTGATGCCTTTGTAGGAGCCCGATAAGAGCATATTGTATTCTACGGCTTCTCCATTTACATAAATTTTGATGCGGTCGCCATCCACATATTCGTGGTCCCTTGCAACGATGCCCACAAATTTAGCAGTGGTTTTGAAGTCGCCCAAATATTGATCGCCAAAATGTTCGTTGGCACCTTTTTCCCTTTTTTCCATCACTTTAGGGTCGATTACCATATCGTGACCCGCTTGCAAAAGTTCCCTGTCCGGCAACATTTTGACGCCGGGTTTTTCATTTTTGGAGGTTAGGTTTTCATCCAGTACCGAAGGCATACGAAGTAAAGTACCTTGGTTGCTTGCTTTTACATCGAGCTTATTGTTGTCGCCAATCTTCAATGGTCGCGTGGTGGGCAAGTCGCCCTGTGCGAACATGGGCAAGGTGAAAAGAATGACCCCAAATAAAACAAAAATTCTCTTTTTCATGGCAACAAAGGCAATAATCCAAATATAAATTTAGCAAATACCTTGCCATCAGCATTATAAATTGAAGTTAAATCGTTAATCTGCAGGCTTTCTTTTGCTCTTTCCTTTTAAACCAAATAGCGGATGCAACAAAGGAATCCTTAAAATAATGAGGTCGTAGATGAGCCAACTAATGCCAAATGTCCCGACCACCAATACAAATGTTTTAGGTGCCAATCCCCAATCCAGGTTCATCAAATAGTAAGCAATGCCAACGGTAATGGTCTGGTGTAAAATGTAGAAGGGATAAACGGCCCTGTTCGCATAGGCGATTCCTTTGCTGGGCTTGTTCAGGTATTTGGCGGCATACGCGAAGAGTACCAATATCCAAGACCATATATTCACCACTTTTAAAAGGGCTTCCGTAAAATGGATTACGTAACCATCTTCAAAAAACAACCAGATAATTACCTGACCGAAAAAACACATCACCCCTAAAGTCAGTGTTTTTTTCTTCACTTTGACCAATGTTTGCCAAAAAACATCACCTGTGGCAATTAGAACAAAGCCATAAAAGAACAGGATTATACTGAATGTGAAGTTGAACCAATCATCTACCAAGGCATGTGTAATCGGGAAAAAGGGTTCCACCAAGGATTCAACAAGATAAAGTGGTATTACAAATAGATAAATGCCCCATGTTTTTTGAATCAAATGTTTGACCCATTCAATAAAACGGGTTTTATGTTTTCTTAAATAAACGAAAAGGGGTGCCAAAACCCACGAAAAGACCAAGAGATAGGGTAAAAACCAAAGGTGGTGCCAGCTCAAATTACCTTCGGGGTAGAGGCCATCAAAAGCAACGGTGGTAAAATATTCCCAGTACGAACCTGAAAACGTACCCTCGACCAGTCGTTCAAAATACACTTGTGGCGGTACAATCAAAACCATACCGACAACTAAGGGAATTCCCAAACGGAGAAAACGTTCCCACACAAATTTGCCCATGCTTCTTTTGCCCAAAGCGTAGTAGGTTCCCATACCGGATATCACAAAAAGTATGGGCAAGCGCCATTGGTTCAAGAACAACATGGGCCAGCGAAGCCAATCGTATATTTCGTTGTTTTTTACATGCCAGCCCCACGGTACAAAAAACATTCCTACATGATAAAATATTAAAAGCGCGAACACAATGACCCGTAGCCAATCCAAATCGTAACGCCTGATGGTAGTTTTCATCCTAAAAATTTTTTCCAAAGATGAAAAGTGCCGATAAAACAATGTGGTTTTTTTGTTCGGGAAACGTCCTGAATTGCAATTATGGAGAAATTACACTCCTTTTTGCTTCATAAATGCGGAAGGCGATTGCCCAGCATGCTTTTTAAAAGCATTGTAAAAGGTGGATTTGGATTTGAACCCTACGGATTGCCCAATGGCCTCCACCGTAAGCTGTTTAAATGCATCATCCAATAATCTTTTTTGGGCCAATGCAATTCTTTTTTGGTTGATGTAGTCGTTGAAATTGGTCCCTGTTTCGGAATTGATCAATTTGGAAACAATATTGCTGTTGGTGTCCAGTTCCTCAGCCACTTTTTTTAAACTTATATTTTGATGTGCATAGTACTGGGATTCGGATATAAAACTTTCAATGGTTTCAAACTTGATGGAATTGCTGGCGAGGGTCTCATATTTATCGGCAATCCAAGATTTTTCAAAAAAGCGGGATTCCGACAGCATAAAAAAGGAAGTGATAAAAATGGTGACCGTCTGCACGATACCAATAAAATGATCGCCACCATCGTCTTCGTAATTTAGAAAAATGAAAAGTAGGGTCAGCATCAACACCATAAAAAAAGCAACCGTATTCCTGGAAAAAATATACTTGTCCACTTTTATGTTTTTGGGCGACGTCCACCCCCGCTTTCTAGTTTTTATCACCAATAAAAGGGACAGCGCCAAGTAAAATGCAAAACTAAAAAGTACCAACCACCTAAACTGATCTTTGATAAAGTGGTAGGAATAATTCATGTTTCCAGGAATGTCCACAAAACCCAGATTTCGGTGATAAGCGCCCAAATAGGCGTTGAGTTTTACCTGAATCGGGCCCAAATAATAGTTGACTTGTGAAACGACATACAATACAGGCAAAACAAAATGGGGCCAATGTTTTTTTAGGGTGATGGGCTTTCGTTCCAACAAAGTATACAGGAAAAAATAAAGGGTAGGGGTGATGAGGAGCACTAAAAATTCGGTAGAATCATTCAGGTGGATTATATGTTTAATGAGTCCCGTGTAACAGAGGTAGACATCCAAAAAAACCAGACATTGTATCAAAAGCGACCAGCCAAACAAATTGATGGCCGATTTCCGTTTAGCCCTCAAAAAAATAACTAGAGTCAAGAAAAAACCTTGAACAATGCCCAAAAGCATAATGTGCGATGCAAGGTCGTGCCTAATAGGAATTTGATCAAGTATGGTGTCAAGGTTTTCCATGTTCAAGGGAAGATGTAATCTGATAGTTTCTCCGGTCCTTCCAATAAAACCCTTACAATTTGGAGGGTACCATCGGGTTTGGTGTCAATATGCCACTTGATGAGGGAGATTTTGCCCTTTTCAATCTCAATACCCGTAATGCTCCTTGGATGAACACAGCTACCATCGTTAAAAAAGGGAATTTGGCCCGGTTCGGGAAAGCGTGGCCTATGCGTGTGTCCCGCAAGGGTGATGAGTAAGTCCTTTTTTAGGATCCATCGTTTTATGCGCTTTTCAATACGGATGAGCTCCTTGTAATTTTTAGCAGGACTTGTAGGGTCGGCAATGCCTACGACTTGGAGCGGTTTCCATAAAACCCGTACCAAAAACCTGCCAATACGCCAACACACATAGTTCCACCAGTCCGCTTGGTGGCCGTGAACACAAAAAATTTCCTGTCCAGTAACCGAATGCTTTAAAATAAGGGCTTCGTGGTAAGTGATGTCTTCAAAAAGTTCTTTGTCCGAGCCATCAATAGGCTCAAAATAATGCGAAAGATGTTTGGCCACAAAATCAGGATCCCGATACACCATATCGTGGTTGCCCCATAGCATGTGGAGACGTTTCTCCAAATGGAACCTTCGCAAAAGTTGGTACACGTTTTTATGCGCTTCAATGATCGAGTCAAAGCTTATATTTTCCCAGAGTTCGTCACCATCGCCCAGTTCAATGTAATGAAAACCCTCACGGTAGTAATGGTTCAGTGCGTGGAAGTAAATGTTCCGGTTATTGGCAAAATCATCTGCAAAACTGTTGTCCCCGCGATGACAATCACTAAAAAAAATAAACTTGGAATCCTCATCGAACGAAATGGTCTTCGCGTTTTTGTAAGCTCGGTCTAATCGGGTAGAAGAGGACATGAAAAAGTTTTTGCTAAATATCCTTAAAAATGACGATTTGTCCATAAAGATATCCATTAATGGCCCCGCATTTTTACTTTTTGTAACTTTACAGGCTAAACCTCGACTAACAAGGGTATGAAGCACAACCCAAATTCGGAAAGCCCTCTGGTTCAACTGGTAAGTTTCAATAAGTTGTTGGAGCATTACGATGAGCAATTGGAAAGCTCCAATCCGCATATTGCCGAAAGGGCAAAATATGTGTTGGATACGCAGGCCCCATACCCAGAGTTAAGGGATGGTTTTACCGATTTGTCCTTATTGGAAAAGCATAAGGATGTGATTCGAGTAATCTTGGAGGATTCTTTTGCCCCGATTTTGACAAAAAATGAAATTAAAACGGCCTCTACCCCTTTTGAGAACTTGGTGTTCAATTCATCGGAGCGTTTTCGTCAGATATTGGCAGATGCCGGTGAGGATTTTGATTTGGCAATAACCAATATTCCCAGGGAGTTCGATTACATTATGAGGTGTGCTGTAATACTACAGTTTTATTACGGTTATAAATTGGACTTTAAGCGCCCCTTCTTCTACGATATACCGGATACCAATGGTGTGATGCGCAGGTACAGGATTCTGTACAATGCGGATTTCATGGAAATTATCCCCACAGAAAAAGCCAAGGAAATCACCCAAGATGATGTAGATGAGTTGTTGGATAATTTTTACAACTTGGATTTGTGGAAAGAGAAAATACCACCGAACAGTTTCATTGCCAAGGGTTTTGTAATATCCAATATGTTCGATGTTACTGCGGAGCATTCCGTATCGGAAATTAAATCAACCTTGATTGGTCGCACCCAAAGGGGAAATGCGACTTTTATGGAGAGTTTTGAAGATACCTTTAGATCATTTTTTAATCTTAGCGATATAAAAGTGGGTTTTTCGGGGTACGATTCTGGTGCCAACCGCTTTTTTAAGATATATGGCAAGGGGATGGAAAGTTACATCCTCAATGGCAAGGATATGGAAGATTGTGATTGTACCTTTTGTAATTATACCCACGAAAAGTTGTTCAAAGAGAACAAATACTTTGCCATATCCAATGTTGAAAAATATTTTGAAGAATCAAAAGGAGAGATTCAGCCCTATAAAAGCTTGATGGAACAGGGCATTAAGAGTGCTATTTTGGCCCCGATTGCTGTAAATGGAAATTTATTGGGGGTATTGGAGCTAATATCCGGCAAGGTGAACGAGCTCAACAGCGTTAATGCAAACAAGCTGGATGATGTAATGCCATACATTGTTGCTGCTGTAATGCGTACCATTGAGGAAGAGGAGAACTTGATCGATGCCGTTATCCAGCACGAATGTACCTCCGTACACCCATCCGTGTATTGGAAGTTCCAAGAAGAGGCCAAACGTTTTATGGCAGACGAACTGGCGGGCAACGAACCTGTCTTCAAGGAGATTGTTTTCAAGGATGTGTATCCTTTATATGGCCAGATTGATGTCAAAGACTCTGCGCAAGAACGTAACCTTGCCATTCAAAGGGATTTGATGATCCAACTTTCCGAGGTGAATGACATTTTAGAAGTCGCCTTAAAAAAATACAAGCTACCCATTTACGAGGAGTTAATGTTCCGGGTAAACAACTATTTGAGCGAGGTAAAAGAAGCCCTGTTCACCCACACCGAACAGGCCGTTTTTGATTTTGTGAAAGAAGAAGTGGACCCTGTTTTCAACCATCTTCAAAAAGAAGATGTCGAAATCGCCGGTCTATTGGAAAAATATAGCGAGAAAATTGATAAGGCCACCGAAAGCTATTATGACCATCGTAGAAACTACGACAACAGTGTAATGGAGGCCAACATGAAACTCGCAGCTCTTCTGGACAAAAGACAAGAAGAAGCCCAAGAGATGTTCCCACACTATTTTGAGCGTTACAAAACCGATGGTGTGGAACACAATATGTATATCGGAAAATCCATAACCAAGGATAAGGAGTTCAACGAACTTTTCTTGAGCAACCTAAGGTTGTGGCAGCTCCAGGTAATGTGCGAAATGGAGAACAAATATTACAGCCTAAAACCACACCTACCGGTTAAGTTGGATGTGGCATCATTGGTTTTGGTATATAGCACCTCGTTGGCTATCAGGTTTAGAATGGACGAAAAGCGTTTTGATGTTGATGGTACCTACAATGCCAGATACGAAGTCATTAAAAAACGTATAGACAAGTCCTTCATCAAAGGCACCAATGAACGCCTTACGCAAAAAGGCAAACTTGCCATTGTATACTCACAGCGCAAGGATGAAAAAGAGTATATGCGTTACATCAGCTTTTTAAAGGCAAAAGGGTATTTTACAAACAATATCGAAATTGTAGAGCTGGAGGGTGTACAGGGCGTATCAGGTTTAAAGGCAATCAGGGCAGAGATTTTATATCAAAAAGATAAAAAATCCGAGCGTACCTACACCTACGATGATTTGATGAAGGAATTGAGTGCCTAAATCAAAAAACCAATCTTTCAGGACCAAAGAATCGGAAGGCAATTCCAAAAGCGATTACCGAAATTATAATGCCAAACATGAAAATATTGTAGGTAATACGCAGTATCTTATATTTTCTATTTAGGACAACACCTAAGTAATACAGGTCTTTGGTGAGGGAAGAATAGACATACTCTTTGTCCTTGATAAGCTCTTGGAGCGCCCACTCGTATTCTTCCAGTTCCATTTTATGGAAATTTCCAAAGAACAATAGGTTTACCCGTTTTTTCTCCACATCCTCTTTGGTAAACTTACCGCTGGTAATATTGGGCCTTGTCGCCAAAACGGACAACACCATGGATGCAACGCTGAAGGCGATCAAAATAAATGTGGGGTAAATCATGTAGGTGTTGGATGGGTTGTCCAGTTTGGTGAGCAAATTGGCCAGCACCAACGAAATAATGATGGCATTTACGGACAGCAATATGTTCGCTTTGGTGTCGGCAATATCACTCAACTTAAGATGGTTCCTTAAAGTTACCCTGTACAAAGTCTGTACACTTCTGTCCGGGCTCTCACTTTTGTATTTTGCCTTTAAAGCTTCTTTTTTGGCAATTTTTTTCTCTTCCTTCTTCTCCTTTAGGAGCTTTTTTAGATTCTGTTGCTTTCCTTCCTCCCAATTCTCCTTGGCATAATCGGTAAAAAAATTATGTTTTGTTCGGAACATTTTAATGTTCTTGTCCCGCCATTCTTTAGCTGAATAATCAGCAATCCCCAGTTCTCTGAGTTCTTCCTTTAAAAAATCCGTGGTTTCCCAGTAGCTTTTTTTTGCAAAATGGGATATATCTGCATCACGGATAATACCTTCCATAAGGTTGGTGGGCTCGTTGCACATATTGGTGACCATGATCAGCGAGCATACTTGCTCAATGCCTTCGGGGTCGTAGTCATTTTTACCAAGAAAATCCCTGGCAATTTCACAACTATTTTCCTCATGATTTTCCCAACCCTTGATATGACCAACATCGTGGAACCAGGCAGCAAGTAACAATCTTTCGTTCTCTGCTTCATCCAGGTTGTAATAATTGAGCAATTCTTTAGTACTTTTGACTACTCTTTGGGTATGTCGCAAGTTGTGGTACAAGAACCTTGAATCGAGCTCTTCCGTTAACAGTTTAGAAACGAAGTGTTTGGTTTTTTCAACAATTTCCGACATAGTTCCATATTAGGAACGTCCAAATTACAAAATTTTGGAATCAACCTCGTGTATATGAAGAAACATTGCTTCCTGCTCATCTTGATGGTCTTGGCTATGAGTTGTGCAACCTATGAGGCCAAATATGCAGAACCCTTTTCTGCATATGCCACCTTGCAGGAAAAAGAGGTTGAACATACTTTTTATTTGATCGGAGATGCCGGTAAGTCTCCTATGGGCGATTTGAATCCGACCCTAAAAGCATTCAAAAAAGTATTGGAACGAGCCGATCGAAATTCCACGGCCATATTTTTAGGGGATAACATATATCCCGCCGGATTTGTAGACAAGGACGATGACCCTGTAGGCCATGAACGTTCCAAACATTATTTGGATGCACAATTGGCCACCTTGGAATCCTTTAAAGGGAATGCCATTTTTATCCCAGGAAACCATGATTGGTATACCGATGGACTGGATGGATTAAAACGGGAAGAGGAGTACATTGAAGAGGTGCTTGGCAATAACGATGCTTTTCAACCGGAAAACGGTTGCCCTATTGAAAAAATAGAGATCAATGATAAAGTTATGGTCATTGCCATTGATACGGAATGGTACCTTGTCGATTGGGACAAGCACCCGACCATCAACGATGAATGTGAAATAAAGGACAGGGGGCGATTTTTTGAAGAACTGGAGAGCTTAATCAAAAAAAATAGGGATAAAACAGTGGTAATTGCCCTTCACCATCCCATGTTTTCCTACGGTCCGCATGGAGGACAATTTTCCTTTGAACAAGGATTGTATCCCAGCGGAGGTAAAGTACCCTTGCCTATTTTGGGAGCAGCTATCAATCTTTTGAGAAAAACGTCAGGAGCTACGATTGAAGACCTTTCCAATACAAAGTATAATGACCTTAGGAATAGAATCTTAACGCTTTCGCAACATTCGGACAAAATTATTTTTGCCTCAGGCCATGAGCACACGCTTCAATATATAGTGGAAGAAGGAAAACCACAGATTGTGAGTGGTTCCGGTGCAAAAACAGGTGGAACCCGATTATTGAACGGCAGTAAATTTTCAACAGGAAAAAATGGATACGCCATATTGAAGGTGTATAAAGACGGTTCATCTCAGGTGGAATTTTATGGCGCCGATGCCAATTCAACTACCTTATTGTATCAAACTGAAGTACTTCCAGCAGATAGGTCTACAAAACCAGTGGAATTGCCCAGTGATTTTCCATCGTACAAAATGGCATCCGTTTATACCCCAGAACAAGTGGATAAAAGCGGCTTTCATAAATTGTTGTGGGGGGAACGATATAGAAAATATTATGGGACCAAGGTAAAAGCTCCAACCGTACGTTTGGACACCCTTTTTGGAGGTTTGACCGTTGTAAGGAAGGGAGGAGGCAATCAATCCAACTCTTTGAGATTAGCTGATAAGGACGGCAGGGAGTATGTGATGAGGGGATTGCGAAAAAGTGCCGAAAGGTACCTCCAGGCCATTGCCTTCCAAGACCAGTACATTATTGGGAAGTTCTCGGATACGTACACGGAAAAATTATTGCTGGACCTATATACGGGAGCGCACCCGTACGCTCCTTTTACCATAGGTAAACTTTCTGATGCGCTGGGCATGTACCATACCAATCCTAAGCTGTATTATGTGCCCAAGCAATCCGTTTTGGGGGACTTTAACAAGGAGTTTGGGGATGAGCTTTACATGATCGAAGAGCATGTTTCGGATGATCACGATAATCTGGAAAGTTTTGGTTATACCAAAAAAATTGAAAGTACGTACGATCTTATGGACAAGCTCCGGGAAGATGAGGAGTATAGTATCGACCAAAAAGAATATGTAAAGGCCCGACTTTTCGATATCCTCATTGGGGATTGGGACAGGCATGTGGACCAATGGCGTTGGGCCGAGTTTGAAACAGAGGCGGGCAATAAAGTATATAAACCAATTCCAAGAGATAGAGACCAGGTATTTTCTCGTTGGGGAGATGGCCTTATCATGAATTTTGGTTCCAGAGCAGTGCCTGCACTACGTATTTTTGAAGGATTTCACAAAAAAATAAGAAGTGTAAAAGGACTTACATCATCACCCAGAACATTCGCTTTGGATATGGCGCTATTGTCTGAAACGGATTTGGACATGTGGATAGACCAGGCCAAGTTTATCCAGCAAAACTTGAATGGGGACATCATTGACGAGGCATTTTTGGCCTTTCCAGAAGAGGTTAGAGACGAAACTTTGACTGAAATCAAGAATATTCTTCTGGCCAGAAAAAAAACACTTGTCCAAACGGCAAAGGACTATTATGCCGTATTGAATAAATATAGCGTGGTTACGGGAACGGACAAGGATGATTATTTCAATATAGTTTCACTACCCAATGGTAATGTTGAGGTAAGGGCGTATCGAATCAAGGGAGGGGAGTACACGGATTTATTTTTCAACAAGGTGTATGACCCGGATTATACCAAGGAAATTTGGATCTATGGTTTGGATGATGATGATGTGTTCGATGCCGATACGGAAACATCAAAAATAAAGATACGCATTGCCGGAGGGCAAAACAATGACGAGTACAAAATATCGGAAAACTCCAAAAAATTGTTGGTTTACGACTTTAAGAGCAAGAAAAATACCTTTGATGATGCTTACGGAGGTAGTATAAAACCCATTAATGATTACGATACCAACACCTACGAATTTTTAAATGTAAAGGGCAGTAATAACCAAGTACTGCCCACAATTGGGTACAATCCTGATGATGGGGTTAGAATCGGGGTGACCGACACCTATACCTTTAACGGGTTCAGGAAGAATCCATTTACACAACAGCACACATTCAACGCAGCCTATTATTTTGCCACCGATGGATTTGACTTAGGGTACAAAGGTGAGTTCGCACACGTTTTCAATAAGGTAAATTTGGAGCTGCATGCGAGGTTTACAAGCCCCAATTTTACCCGGAACTTTTTTGGTTTTGGTAACGAGACGGTGAACAATGATGACAATGAACCTTTGGAGCTAGATTACAACAGGGTGCGGATTAGGACACTAAGATTTTCCCCTTCATTGGTGTGGAGAGGTTTTCTGGGGTCTAAAGTACGCTTGGGCATTGCCTACGAAAACATAGAGATCGAGGAAACGGAGAATAGGTACATCAATGAGTTTTACCTAGAGAATGGAGAAGAAAACCACTTGAGTTTTTTCGGGGTCGATGGACAATACACTTACTCCAATACTGATAACGAGGCATTTCCAACCTTGGGCATGGGATTCTCTTTGGAAGGTGGATTCAAGTCCAATCTGGATGATTCAAGGTCGTTTGGATACGTAATTCCATCATTTTCCTTGGACCATAAGCTAACGGCCGATGGCCGTTTGGTTTTGGCAACCAAGTTCAAAGGGCATTTTACCATTGGGGATGGCTACGAGTTTTATCAAGCCGCCAGTATTGGGGGAAATAATGGTCTGCGTGGATTTCGCTTTCAACGATTTTCGGGTAAAACGGCATATTTTCAAAACACGGACGTTCGATACAGTTTTAGAAGTGTAAAAACAGGGTTGTTACCTGTTACCCCCGGGGTTTATGGAGGTTTTGACTACGGCCGTGTATGGTTTCCAGGGGAGGATTCGGACAAATGGCATAATTCTTACGGAGGAGGATTTTTCTTGAACGGTGCCGATGTAGTGTCTGCAAATCTTGGACTTTTCAACAGTACAGATGGTCTGCGTTTTGCCTTTGGTCTTGGATTTGGGTTTTAATATTATTTAGGAATTAACTCAAAATCGCGCTATGGGTTGGGCACAATGTGCTTTGCTTCTTCACAATGATTATTCAATATGCCAGTAATAATGTAGTTGTTGTCCTTTTTTTCAAAAAAGAGGTACCATGTGGTTCGGGAAGTTGAATTGTAAAAGATATAACTACTCCCTAAATGTTTTAGCTTAGACGGTGTTTTTTTATGGGGAAATGTGTGTATGTCCGTTATAACGAAATGGATAATCTTATCTACATAGCCTTGGGCAATTTCTTCATACGAAAAATATCCTGCCATAAATAACGAAAAAACCAGCTCATCAAAATAATCAATCGTATGTTTTGTGAAAATTACTTTTTCCAAGGATATGTTTTAATCCGTTTATACATCTCTGCCCTTGCCTCCTCCACGGTATAGCCTTTTTTCCATTCTTCATCAAAATCAAAAGGTTTTTCGCTGCGGTTTTTTATGGCTTCCAAATGTTGCAGTACGGATATATCCTCTATTTCGCGTATCCATGCGATGAGTTCCTCTTTTACTGTAATGGCTTTAGGTTCCATTTTTTATATTGGATTGTTGCTTATAAAGATACAAAGATTTCATGTGAAAATTTCAAAACCTTGCCAATCAGTCCATTCACCAGCCCGTCAACCATTGTTTTCCAGAAGATACAGTGCCATTTTGATTTTCCAGTAAGGAATCTGCTCCTCAAAATGCATAAAATAAGGTTTTAACCCTTCAACCTGATCACCGAGCTCGGTTTTGGCGACTTGTATTTTCTTAACCTCTTCTTCGGAAATGAATTGATATAAATTGATTGGTTTTCCTTCTTCGTGCACTTTTTGAAAATGACCATAAACGGTATCTTCTTTCAATTCCCGCTGTGTGGCAATATCGACTACTGTCATACCTTTTTCAAACAGTGAAAACGAGAGCTCTTGGGTGCTTTTCTTGGATGCTGCCCATGCGTTGATTACCTTAAGAAAACGTGTGGCATATTTGTCTTTTTTTGCTTCGCCCACACCGCTTACCTGCATAAACTCGGTTTCGGTTTCGGGGAGTTTGGCTTCCATATCTCGCAAAGCGGCATCGCTGAACACAATATAGGCGGGTACGTTTTCTTCAAGGGCTATTTCAGTACGAAGGGCTTTCAACTTATCGAACAAACCAACTACTTGTGTTTTTTCGGTTCGCTTGCCTTGGGTTGTTTTTTCTGCTTTTTGAAGTGTGGCGAGCTGGACTTTTCGACCTTCAAATAAAATTTGCTTGGCCAAAGGCGTGAGCAACAAACGTCCGTTCTCGTGAAAGCGGATTTCCAAAATACCCTGATTGACCATTTGGATGATATACTGTTGCAAATTTTGCCAAGAGACATCTTTTACCGTGCCGTAGGTTTTTATGTTTTGATAGCCTTTATCGAACACTTGGGCATTTTGTGCGCCGCGAAGCACATCCACGAGCATGGTCAAGGCTACCTGTTCCCTTAATCGATACACCGCCGAACAGACTTTCTGTGTCAAAATGGTGCCGTCAAAAAATTGGGGAGGTGTTTTACAGTTGTCGCAATTACCGCAATTTTCTGAAATATGCTCGCCAAAATAGTTCAACAAGGCAATACGGCGACAACTCAAGGCCTCGGCAAACTGTTGCATGCGTTCCAATTTAGCCAGTTGCACTTCTTTTGTTTGCGATTCATCTATAAACTTACGCAGCTGTATCACATCGGAAAAACTGTAAAACAACAAGGTGTGTGCGGGCAAACGGTCGCGCCCACTACGACCAATTTCCTGATAGTAACTCTCTATGTTTTTGGGCATATTGTAATGGATCACCCAGCGTACATTGCTTTTATCAATGCCCATCCCAAAGGCAATGGTAGCCACGATTATAGGTGTGCGGTCATTAACAAAGTCTTCCTGTACCTGATTACGGGCTTCGGTATCCATTCCGGCATGGTATGCTTGTGCTGTGAACCCATTGTTGTTTAATTTTTCAGCGAGCTTTTCAGTACCTTTTCGGCTTAGGCAGTAGATGATTCCACTTTGGTCTGTGCGTTGCTCCAAAAAGCGGACTATTTGCGGAAAGCGGTTGGTGCCCGGACGCACTTCGAGGAACAGGTTTTTCCTGTCGAAGGAGGCAATGTGCCTTTCGGCATTTGTTATGTTGAGCTGTTTTAGGATGTCATCTTGCGTGGTACTGTCGGCCGTGGCGGTAAAGGCCGCAATGGGAACATTGGGAAAAACTTCCTTTAGTTTTCCCAACTGCGTATATGCCGGACGGAAATCGTGTCCCCAAGCCGAAATACAATGGGCTTCGTCCACGGCGAACAAACTCACGCTGTCCTCGGTTAAAAACGGCATTAAGTGCGGCAGGCTTTCGGGTGCCACGTACAAGAGTTTGATTTCTTGTGCCCGAAGTTTTTTTAGGATTTCGCTCTGCGCTTCGGCGGCTTGGCTACTGTTGTAGAATGTCGCAGGGATGCCGTTGGCCTGTAGGGCGTCCACCTGATCCTTCATCAAAGCAATCAAGGGCGAGACCACGATGGCCGTTCCATGAAGCAGAAGTGCGGGCAACTGAAAACAAACCGATTTTCCACCTCCTGTGGGCATAATGCCCAAAAGGTCCTTTCCTTCTAGAATACTGTTGACAATGGCTTGCTGATTGGGTAAAAAAGTATCAAAACCAAAGTGTTTTTTTAAGAGCTGTAGGCTATGTTGTTGTTTGGGAATCATAACTCCCAAATGTCAAGAATAAAATGAGTAAAAGCAAATTAGGCAATTTATTAAGTGGTGTTGTTTTAGTTCTGTCCTGCCCAAAGTGAAGTATTGAAGCCACAAAAAATATAATGACTTGTATATATCAATACAAATCTTCAGGCCTGTCCGTAGAATACTTTTTTGGGTTTTAATCGAGCTTTAATTCATAAAGATTTCTACCACCATGGTTGTTCTCTTCGTCAGCGATAAGAAGTGTTTTGTTATCCACAAAGCAAACTGATTCAACCTGTGTGGGAGTGTTTAGATCAATGATTTTGATGGATGTCTTAGTGAAATCCGGGGCAGTAAAATCAGTCAACAAAAACACAAAGCCATAGCTCAATAGGGCAATGGTCTTGCCATCGGGAGAAATATCCGCACTGGTCACCGAGCAATGGTCCTGGTCTGCACAGAGAAACAAAGAACCCAAGAACTCGGCCTCGTATTCACCTTCCTTGTCCGGTACGCGATACAGTAGTGTTTTTCCGGTGTAGGGCCTCGTACGGTTCTTGGTAAAGATGTACAGGTAATCATTTAGGTGAAAAAAACCTTCGGTATCAAAATATAAACTGTCTTTTTTAGGTGGAAAATCTTTTTGCTGTGGATAATTGAATTCAATTTTTTGGGCATTGGGTTCCTTTTTGCCCATTTCATCACTTGGCACCTTGTAAATGACCAAATCCTTACGTTCATTATCATTGTTGCCAAAGTCACCAATGTAAAGGTTGCCATTAACATCTTTTGCCAAATCTTCCCAATCCCTGTTTTTGGCATGGTCTATTTTTAAGGATTTCTTCTCTTCGCCATTTCTGCCAATCTTAAATAGTTTGTCTTTGTTCCCGCTATCCTCAATGACCCAAATGTTCCCGTCGGAAGCAATTTCCATCCCAGAAACTTCTTTGAGATCGGATGGAAATTTGGATAAGGGGTCCAATTCACTCAAATAGGTCTTTTGGGCACAGGTTTGGGCCACTATCAGCAAAAAAACGAGAGCAAATTTATTCATTGGATTCTTTTATGGGCATATATACCTCGGTAGTCCATTGTAACGCATCACCACCCATGTTCGGGTTGTTATGGAAAACCTCAATAGGCTTCTTCTCTATAGGGATATTATTTTCATTGGCATGATCCAATAGTGCGTACCATGCGCGGTCGGAAGTGATATAGTTTCCATGGTAAACCGCTTTAATGGCATTTTTACTAAAGATGCGCTTGTATTCAATATCAGGGTGGTTTGGAAGTTTTTCGGAACGGATGATGGGATTGCAGAAGTTATAGGAAAGGCTATTGTTTTCCAAGTCCCAATCCAATACTTCAACAAATGGAGGTCCATTCAGTTGAACTTTATTTTGGGCAAGGATACCATCCAAGAAGCTATAGTTGGCCATCATCCCTTTGGCCTTGTTTTCGGGCGTGGTTTTTAGTTTGACGCAAGCGCAAAATGATGAAAATATCTCCGCTTCTCCTTCAATCGTGTAGTTGAATCCTTCCAAGTGCTCTTTTAAAAAGCTGTTGAAATCCAAAAGGCGTTTTCGGGAACCTTTCTCAAAGTTGGTATCTGAAAAAGGTACAGCTAACCTATTGTTGATTGAATTGTCAACATCCTTGATGTTTACTTGAACTTCACTCAGGGAATCATGTACCCGACCAATTTTCCATTCATACACATAAACGGAATCGTTCACTACAATGGTTTGCTTAAAGTAGCTTGGGCTTATGTACTCCAAAGGGACTACGGAATCAAAACCGTGGTTCCAGGCCTTTACCGTTTCAAAGATGGTTCCAGGGATTGCATTTGCCTTAAAATTGACTTGATAATCCTGGGGCTTCAAAAAAAGATACCATAAAATTACTCCTACCACAAGGGTAAGGATTATAGAAATAATCTTCCTCATAACTAAGGAGCAAAAATACGGATTAGCCTTTTGTCATATCCAATTTGTTCACTATAAATTTTCCTAAATCCCTACCTTGCTTAATACCGACCTCAATGGCCGCACGATAGTGGATTCCACCATACATCCGGCTTAATGCAGCCTCGTCGGATGCCTGGTTAAAGGAGGTAAAGGAACGTACTGGGAGACCATAGGGAACTTCGGTGTCATCATCAAAGGCAAAGTTGTCCCCAAAGATGTCCGTAAGTGCTATGGCTGCTGCTCCAGATACTACACTATGCCCACTTGTGTATTCGGGGAATGGGGGAGTTTGAAGCACAGGCTCCCAACTGTCATCAATATATTCGTTGATAACTGTTTCTGGACGAATAAGATTACTCCTGTATTTTTCGGCCCAACAGCTAATAAAGCCATCGGCAATCGCTATAGAAGTTTTGGTATAGGCGTAAACCGTTTTGGCAAAATCCGCACCCGATTTTCTGGATGCTATTTTGGCAATGCCTATCCAGTGAGCTCCCGGGGTAATTTTCTTTGTGGCGAACATTAAATGTCCACGGGTTACGGAAACATAAGGATTACAATCCCAAAACTGCGCGATGGCTATTTCATCTGATTTGTCACCTTTGCCGATCATACTTTTTCTCACTTCGTAGACTTCCATCACCTCTTCATAAAATTTGGAGTCTTCTTCCATGGAAAATTCTGGTGGTGGGATGGGTTTAAATTGCTGAGCGGAATCAATGGCAAAAGGACGTATTTTATCCCAATGTGGCTCAATACCGTTCATGTAGGCCGGGGGAGTGGGCTGCCAACGAGATGGGTCGTCGGAGTCCACGGAAAACTTGGGCATGGTACGTGTTTCCTTATAATTGTCCTTGTTCATCCATTTCCCAACAAAGTCGGCCACTTCCAATCCATATTCCTTACTGGCATTAAAAACGGTTTCGTTTTTATCCATCCAAATGGTATAAAGGCTGTCCCTAAAACTTTCCATCCTTTCTTCGGAAAAAATAAGTCTTTTGCTAATATCCATATGAGCGATCAAGGCGGCCATTTCGTAATTGACGTTCTCACTGTTTTTCGGGTCTGGAATACTTTTCAAATCGGTAACCTGCCCTGCCAAAGACTTGTATTTGTCGTTTTTCTTAGCTACAATTTCATATGCCGCAATATTGGAGTACGCAAATATTCTACTGGCCACAGGAGGCGAGAATATATCATGGATCATTATTTCGATTACTTTGTCCACGGATGCATGGAATTCTTCCGGAGAGACTTCGACGGGTTCCTGTTTTTTTTGACATGATGCCAAAACCAACAATGCTGCTGCGATTAAACTTATTCTTTTTTTCATGGCCTTGCGATTAATCATTGATTTTATAGACTTGTGCTTTATCGTTATTGAATACAGCTAACAAATATTTTTGATTGTTAAGTGTGATTGTTGTTAAATGCCGGATTGATTTTTTGGTAAAATCCAATCCCAATTGATTGCCCAAAATAATGTTACCATTACTTTTGATGAGTGCCCCTGGAAACGAATCCAGCCTACCGTGATAGGGTTTTACTCCAAAATAATTGCCGCCAACGAGCACCTCGGTATTTCCGTCACCATCAAAATCATCTACCAAAAATGACATAATCGGCGACACTTGAAGTTCACTTTTGAACGGTACAAAAACAAAGCTACCATTATCGTTTCTTAAATATCCAGATTTCAGTGTGTTGACCTCCATTAAAGTGGAAGCATCCAATGCATCTTCTCCAAATATTTCTTCCATGGTATCACCGGCAAACGATTTATAAGTGTTGTATTTCTTTTTGAGGTAAACCATTTGCGATGCCAATCCGTCCAATGTTTCCAATGGATAGTAATTTCCATTTTTTTCCATGGCCGTTACCGTTTCGGTTTGACCGTTATCATCAAAATCGTTGAAGTATAATTTTATGGGATGTTCTTCTGAAGCCTTGAACTTGGAGTTGGTGCCCCAATTTCCGAGCAGGTAGTCGGTGTCCCCGTCCCCATCCATATCAAAAGCCTCAATGGCCTGCCATAGTCCAGGAATGTTAACCTGCTCTACTTGGGTAAAAGAACCGTTTTGTTGCTTTAAAAACTTGGGAGACATCCATTCTCCCACCAAAATAAGGTCGGTGCTGCCGTCTCCATCAAAATCGCTCCAAATGGCATCGGTTACCATTCCTTCAGAAAATGCTTCAAATTCTTTCTTCACTTTAAAGGCTCCACCATCATTTTCCAAAAGGTATGATTTGGCAGGAGCTCCGAACTTGGCGGTAATGGTGTGCCCACCGATAAAAACGTCCAAATCACTGTCACCATCAAAATCAAAAGGTTTTACAACAGATGAATTTTGATAGTATTCTGGAAGTGCAGCATTATCAAAAACAGTATCTTTTTGAATGAAGTAAGCATCTAATAAGGGTTCCGATTTTCCAAAAAAGTCCCCACCTCCAGAAGTGGTAATCAAATCGTTTTTACCATCGTTGTTAAAATCGGCAATGGTTGCCGAAACATTTTCACGAATGGAATCCCTTTGGATACTGTCAAACCTTTGGTTTATAAAGATTGAATCTTGTTGCAAGTAGATTTGCGATGGTCCGTATTTGGAGCCTCCAAAGAAAACATCCTCTTTACCATCTCCATTTAAATCACCAATAGCAAGCGCAGGCCCTCTATCGGATATTTGATAGGGAATCAGCTTTTCGCGGTTAAAATCGGTATAATTGTCCTCCACATGGTTAAAATCCAAGCCAAGATTGTTGTCCACCAAATTGAACATTGTTTTTTTCCCTTTGTTAAGGGATTTGTAATCAAAAGGTTTGGTGTTTTTTGGTTCTAATGTAAGTGTTTGGTTGACGGCAACATTTTTTAATACCTGATAGGTCTTATCGGGCCATATGATTTTTATGGAATCAATCGCCTTGGCATTTTTAAAGCCAAAATGTACCATGGGTTCGGAGGATGCCTGAAAACCGCGGGTGGGGAAGAGTTCCTTGAACTGAAGGCCTCCATCAACGTATGAATATACCTTGGTGCCGATACCAAAAGTGTTCTTGTTGGTGTAATTGAACCTCAGTTTTAAGTAGTTGCCCTTGTCGTTTGTTTTATTGATATAAAAGGTGGCAGGCTGATCAATATTGTTGGTTACAAGGTCGAGGTCGCCATCACCATCAAAATCGCCCATGGCAGTTGCACCAGAGACCAAGGTGTCCTTGGCAATCCATTGTTCGGACATATTCTCAAAATGAAGGTCTTTACCTCCTTTAAAGACATAATTATGGACATTGCCCGAGGGCATTAGTTCCAGAGCTTGTTGATCTACAAGCTTGGTATTGTCCATCTTTTGCTGGATCTGATCATTGGAAACAAATTTGATGAAATCCAGGTCGTTTGGCCTTTTCGGAATCCCATTGGAAATAAACACATCCTGTTGCCCATCTTGGTCATAGTCACCGAAAAGGGCACTCCAACTCCAATCGGTGGCAGCAATGCCGCTCATTAATGCGGTTTCCATAAAGTTTCCATCGGGCTGGTTTACGAACAACATATTACGTGTAAACTGATAATGGTACCCAAAACGGTCGATCCGCATTTTTTGGGTCTGGATATTATCATCTCCTTCGGAAGATTTTAAGGCCACTTCGTCTTCGGGAAGCATATCCAAGGAAAGAAAATCCGGTCGGCCATCATTGTTGATGTCGGCCACATCGTTGCCCATGGAAAAGCGAGAGGTATGACCAAAATATTTTTTTAGGCTTTCGGTAAAAGTGCCATCGCCATTATTGAGGTAATAATAATCGTCTTCATGAAAATCGTTGCCCACATAAATGTCGGGGTACCCATCTTGATTAAAATCGGAAATGGCCAAACCTAGCCCATAACCATTGATACCTCCGTAAATGCCGGCTTCTTCACTAACATCTTTAAATTTTCCATTATCGTTGCGCAATAGTTTGTCCCCCGTTTCATAACGGCGTTCGTACCTTAGATCAAAACGGCCAAAGGAGTTTTGGGTGTGCACGGCATGGTTGAGCAAGTACAGGTCAAGGTCTCCATCCAGGTCATAATCAAAAAAAGCTGCATTGGAACTGTACGAATCAAAATCCAGCCCATATTTGGCGGCACTTTCGGTAAAGGTATTGTCGCCATTATTGATATAGAGCTCGTTGAACCCGTTAAACCCGTTGATGCCCACTACGGCACAGACATAGATGTCCAAGAGCCCATCGCCGTTTACATCGGCCATTGTGGTTCCTGTATTCCAATCACTGTTTCCTTGGATCCCGGCCGAACTGGAAATATCCTCGAATTTAAGATTGCCTTTGTTGAGGTAGAGTTTGTTTTTGACTTGGTTTCCGGTAAAGAAGATATCGGGCAGGCCATCGTTGTTGATATCGCCTATGGATACGCCACCCCCATTGTAAAAATACAGGTAATCCAAGATGCTCAAATCTTTGGAAGAAGTAAGCGTATTGGTAAAATCCACCCCTGTTTCCTTGGGGGAGGGATTTTCAAAGAGACTACCTTCCTTTTTACAGGAAATAACCAATGCTGAAATAAACAATATGATGAGAAACCTATTCATTTAAGGCAAAAATCTTTGGTTTTTTGTTGTTGATGGCTGCAATTACGTAAGTTTTGCCATTTTTATCCTTGAACTGTTTCAAATATTTCACTTCGTCCCTGACCTTGAATCCGCTGGTCTCATAATCTTGCCATGTAAAACCCAAATTGCCATCCCCCAAAAGAAGGTTTCCTTGGTTTGCATCCAATCGGGAAAACTGGGGCTTAAACTCGTAATTGTTCCCTGCCATGATCAAATCTAGATTGCCATCATTGTTCACATCGGTACAGGTAATATCGCACACGCAGGAAAGCTGAACGCGTGGAGGCAGGTTTTTGATGGTAAACTCTCCCCCGCCTTCGTTGATTGCAATTACCGATGCTGATGTTTCCACTTTTTTTACAATGGATTTATTCATCACTTCCTCTGGGAAAAGTTGATGGATGGTCCTGTGGGCGTAATCTGATGCCTTTAGGTTTTGCTTCTTAAGCGAGGGCAATTGCTCGGTAAGCTCTCTTTTTTGATGAATGGGATAATCGCCGCCGTTTTCTTGCATGGTAACAATTTGCTCAATGGTGCCGTTGTTATCGTAATCGTTGATATACATCTTCATTGGAGCATATTCCGTTGGTTTATAGTGAAGGTTTAGACCTTGGTTGCCCAAAATAAGGTCTTGGTCGCCATCGCCATCGAGGTCAGCAGTTTCCACGGTGTTCCACCATCCATAGAGACTATCCAACGAACTGGTCATTTTGGATAACCTTCTGCCTGTGTTCTTATAGATTTTTGGTGTATCCCATTCTGCGGTTACGATCAAGTCCTTTTTGCCGTCCCCGTCCATATCTTCCCATTTGGAGTCGGTTACCATTCCGGCGTCTTTGAGGTCGTAGCCCAACCTTTCGGTTACATTGTTAAAGGTACCGTCTCCTGCGTTTTCC
The DNA here is from genome assembly GCF_010468565.1 of Allomuricauda sp. TY007. Taxonomy (GTDB): domain Bacteria; phylum Bacteroidota; class Bacteroidia; order Flavobacteriales; family Flavobacteriaceae; genus Flagellimonas. Next base: position 79,290 of record NZ_WUEG01000003.1, on the reverse strand, counting down.
AACAATAGATGGTCGGGAGATATCCCATAAACGCCCACAACACTTCGAGAACCTATAAAAAGATCCATATCTCCATCATTGTCGTAATCTTGGGGAGATATTGTGGATATGTTTTTGAATGTTGATGGAAGTTCGTTTTCCGATTTTGAAAAGTTTCCGTTTCCATCATTCAAGTACAAGCGTGCCCTATAATTTCTTTCCATTCCTACATTGTTTCCACCAGAACCTACAACCAAATCGAGGTCACCATCACCATCTGCATCAAAAAATGCTGCTGCTACATCCTCAAACGCTTTGTCCTGTTCAAAAGCTGTTGTTTTCTTTGGGGTTACTTTGCCATGTCCTGTATGTAGGTAGAGGGTTCCAGGTTGTCCTTTGGCCCCTCCGATGAAGAAATCCTCGTTTCCATCACCATTTATATCGGCAACGGCCAACGATGGACCTTCTTGTGATAGTTTATGGGAAATCAGTCCTTCGTAATCAAAATCGTTGTATCCATCCTCTTTATGCGCTGCTACCAAATCGGTATCCAACTCGTTAAAAAAGGATTTTATTATTTGTTTTTTGGGAATTGTATAAGTTTCTGTGGCATTGGCATGGTCTAATGTCAATACTTGATTGACCTCTACATTTTCCAACTTTTGGGTTTTTTCATCGGGCCAAACAATGCGAATGGAGTCCAGTTTTTCAGATTTGCCCAAACCAAAGGTCATATCGTACTGAACGGATGATTGAAAACCCCTTGAAGGAATCAGTTCTTGGTTTACAATGTTGCCATCAAAATAGAGTTTGGCCAAAGTGCCCACTGCAAATGGGTTGTTTTTTGGTCCCTTGAACTTCAATTGGATGTAATTGTTGTTCAATTGCGATTCGGTATTGTTTTTATAGATAAAGGCTGGTGTGTTGACATTGTTGATCACCAAATCCAGATCGCCATCGTTGTCCAAATCGGCATAGGCAGCACCATTGGAGCGGGAGGGTAGCTCAAAGCCCCATTCCTTATTGGCATTTTTAAAGGTGATATCGCCGTTGTTCTTGTAGGCGTAATTGGGTTGTGGTTTTATGGGCATTTTATTGATGATGGAATCTATGGATTCCTTTTTGCCCGTCAAGGCCATTTTTTGGACTATTTCGTTGGCAAAAAAGTCCACAAAGTCCAAATCGGTAAGGTCGTGGTTGATACCGTTGGTAATGAATATGTCCTTGAGGCCATCATTGTCCATGTCGAACATGAGTCCGGCCCAGCTCCAGTCCGTGGCATCAATACCGCTGTAATAGGCCACTTCGGAGAATGTGCCGTTTCCGTTGTTGAGTTGTAAGGTGTTTTGGATGTATTGTTGACCAAAATCTTTGCTTTGTTTTAAATCAAAAACATTGTATCCTTCAAATTCCATCACGGATTTTACCCTGGATTCTTCTTCGGGCAACATATCGGTTATGAAAATATCGTTATGCCCATCGTTGTTGATGTCGGCAATATCGATTCCCATGGCAGAAAGGCTCAGATGAGAGGTCCAATCTTTGATTTCTTCGGAAAATGTACCGTCTTTTTGATTGATGTAGAGGTAATCCCTTTCGTAAAAATCGTTGGAAACATAAATATCAGGATAAAGGTCGCCGTTAAAATCCGTGACCAGCACACCAAGTCCAAAACCTATCAAACTGCCGTAGATTCCTGCCTCTTCGCTTACATCCACGAATTTACCGTTGTCGTTGCGCAAAAGCATATCGCCCACACCCTTGAAAATGTCGGGGACGCCTTCCCAATCCTGTGCTCTCACTTCGCGCTGCTCCGCATAACCAAGGCTGCTTACGGGAATGTTGCTGTTGTTTAGAATGTACACATCGAGGTCACCGTCTTTGTCGTAATCAAAAAAGGAAGCGTGTGTTGAAAATCCCGTTTTTGCTAGATTATATTCTTCGGCTTTTTCGGTAAAGCTTAGGTCGCCGTTATTAATATAGAGGTCGTTGTCGTGGTTGTTTCCCTCCATGTTCCCGGCATTGGAGACATAGATGTCCAGCAGGCCATCGTGATTGATATCTACCATGACCACGCCTGTTGACCAAGGTTTATTACCCAAAACACCTGCACTTTCGGAGATGTCCTCGAACTTCATATTTCCTTTGTTCAGATAAAGCCTATTGGGCTCCATGTTTCCTGTTAGGTAAATATCCTGAAGACCATCATTGTTAATGTCGCCAATGGCCACACCCCCGCCATTGTAAAAGTTACGGTATTTAAATATGTTGAAATTCTTCTGGTTTTTAACCTTGTTGATAAATGTAACGCCAGTTTCCTCTGGTTCCAACAGGGTGAAAAGTGGTTCTGCTTTCTTTTCTTCCTTTGATTGGGCAGTTTCTTGGTTGTTACATGCCATCAAGCTTATTAGTAGAAGGCTTGTGCTGATATATTTCAGTTTCATTTATCGTTCTGTTTTTTGACCAAAAAAGTGGGAGCATCATTGTTTATTGTAATGATGAACGCTTCTTTCCCATTGACAATTATTTTTTCAATTTTTCTGGCTGCACCGGAGATTCCCAAGCTTTCCTTCCAACTCACATTTCCCTGATCGTCATTTTCTAATAAAAATCCGTGTGAAGCATCCAATCTACCAAGTTGGGTGCTTATCTCAAAATTATTGCCAACCATTAATATTTCATTAATCTTTTCTTTACTGTTTTTTGCCAAGTAAATATCGTTTACGGTAGAAGATTGCACTAAATTTGGTAATTGTTTTTCTGTAAAATTATTACTGCCGTCATTTTTAAAATAGGAAGTGCTAAGCGTGTACACTTTTCTTTTGGTGGCTTCTTCCAATTTATCTTTTCCAAAAAGATCTTCCAAAGAGGCTTTTGCAAAATCTTTATAGAAGAGGAATTTTTTGTTTAAAAATGGCATTTGTTTGGCAAGCTCATCTTTGGAGGCAAAGGCGGTTTCCCGATTACCATGAAAATGGGTGACTACAGTTTCAATGGAGCCGTTATTGTCAAAATCGTTAATGTAGAGCGTAAGGGGTTTCTCTTGGGAAGCACTGAACTTTGTATTGAGCCCCCAATTGCCCGCGAGGATATCCAAATCTCCATCATTGTCCAAATCGGCCAATTCAACAGTGTTCCACCAGCCGTTGGTGTTGCCAAGTCCGTTGTTTTTTTGGGAAGAAAGTTGTTTTCCGTTGTTCAGGAAGATTGTCACCGGTGTCCAATGCCCGGCTACGATAAGGTCTGGGAATCCATTGCCATCAATATCTTTCCAAACAAAGTCTTTTATGTTTCCAACATCTTGAAGTTCCGGTGCAAAGGAGTTGGTCACTTCTTTAAAGCTTCCTGTTCCATCATTTTCTAAAAGGTATTGCTTTGCTTTTGCCCCAAATTGTGTTGGTACTGCATTAGAGGCAATAAATAAATCCAAATCCCCATCACTGTCAAAATCAACGGCACCTATTTTGGAGGCGTTGACTTCAATCTGTGTTAAGGTATTCTCTTTTAAAAGCCGACCACCATTGTTACGATACAGCCTAGGTTGTAGCGGTTTGCCAGTGGTAAATTCGTTGCCGCCACTGACCACTACTAAATCAAGGTCGCCGTCCGTATCAATATCCGCAAATACATGGCTGGTATCTTCATTGATGGCATCTTCTTCAAAAAGGTCATTTTGATGTTCTTTGAAATTGCCTTCAGCATCTTGTAAATAAAGTTTTGAAGCCTGTTTTTTGCCCCCACTGATAAAGATATCATCCAATCCATCGTTGTTGATATCCCCAACGGAAATTGATGGGCCCTCGTTGGAATAGGCAAAGGGAATGAGAGGATTACGGTCAAAATCGAGTGTTGTATATTCTTTATGGACAAAGTTCAAATTACCTGATGAGGTATAAAAGTTGGGTGTTGACTCTCTGTCTTTTTCTGCAAAATAGTTTCCAGATGCATCTGAATAAGACAGTTGTAACACTTGGTTGGCCTTTACGTTTTTAATGGTTTGATACTTTCCTTGAGGCCAAATAACTTGAATGGAATCAATTATGGAATCTTTGCCAACACCAAAGTTTAGACTATTGTCCTTGGCCGACATAAATCCACGGGTAGGGATGTTTTCTTGAACCGATTTTCCGGTTGTACCGAATACAATTGCTTTTGCACCAATGCCGAATTTATTCTTAGGGCTCCCATCAAATTGGATTTTAAGATAATTGTTGCCCTTTAGGGTATTTTCCATGATAAAGGCATCTTGGTTCACATTGTTTACCACCAAATCCAAATCGCCATCATTGTCCAAATCGGCATATACACAGCCGTTGCTGTAAGAATCTATTTGTGGTCCCCAAGTGGTTGTAACATTTTTGAACTGCGTTCCTCCCTTATTTTTGTAGAAATAGTTCTGTACTTTTTTCTTGGGCAAACGGTCAATAAGTTCCATATCCTTGTCGGACAAGCCTTGTTCTATGTTTTTTTGAATTTCTTCATTGGATATATAGTTGATGTAATCCATATCGTTGGTTACACCTTGTATTCCATTGGAAATAAAAAGGTCTTTGAAACCGTCGTTGTCATAATCGGCAAAAAGGGCTCCCCAAGACCATTCCGTAGCATCGATGCCGCTTAAGTTGGCAATTTCGCCAAAGTTTTTACCATCCAAATTTAAATGCAGTGCGTTTGACATGTATTGAGGTGCAAATCCATTCTTTAGATATTGTTGATACACGGGGTAGGGGTGTTCCAGCCCAGATGTTTTATAGGCTTCCAAATCTTCTGGAAGCATGTCCAATGATAAAATATCGGAAAGGCCATCGTTGTTAATGTCCGCTATATCGTTACCCATGGAAAAGTGGGTTGTGTGTCCGAGTTTGGTATCATCTTCAGAAATGGTTTCTTTAAATGTGCCATCTTTTTGGTTGATGTAGAGGTAATCGTTTTCAAAAAAGTCGTTGCCGATATATATGTCGGGGAATCCATCGTTGTTGACATCGCTTATGGCAAGTCCCAATCCATAGCCAATGGTGCCTTGGAATATTCCAGCTTCTTTGGAGGCATCAATGTATTGGCCATTTTCATTTTTAAACAGTATATCGCCAGACATGGAATCCACTATTTTTCGTTTGGAGCCTTTCCCATAAGAGCGGTTTGGATTTACGGAATGGTTCATTAAGTACATATCCAGATCGCCGTCCAGGTCATAATCAAAAAAGGCTGCTTGGGTGGAATATCCTATAAAATCCAATCCATATTTAGCGGCTTCCTCCTTAAATGTTGGGATACCTTGTTCGTTATTTCCTTGATTGATGAAGAGGAGATTTTGACCACGAATAGTCTCATGATCTCCGACTTTGCATACGTATATGTCGAGAAGACCATCGTTGTTGACATCGGCGTGGGTAACTCCGGTGGTCCAACCTGTTTTGTTGATTATTTGCGATGGAGCGGTAACATCTACGAATTTGAAATCACCTTGGTTTAAGTATAATCTGTCCGATTCTTGGTTAGAGGTAAAGTATAGATCCACAAGGCCATCTCCATTGAAGTCCCCTGCTGCAACACCTGCTCCGTTATAAAAATAAAGGTAGTTTAGGATATTGAGCTCCGGGGTTTGTTTGAGTTGATTTTTGAATTTTATCCCTGTATCCTTGGAGCTTTTTAAAACAAACAGTTTGTTCTGCTTGTTTGTATTACAACTTATCAAGGTTAACAGTAATAAAAAAATAATACAGAGCTGTCCTCTCATTTCTTTCATCGATAGCTGGGATAATATAACTATTTACTCAGTATGTTATAAGGTGCAAATGATTAATATTAACCTAAGAAAGGATTAATATTTGATTAATATATGTTGTGTTAAAAAGAAAAGACCACCGATCGGTGGTCTTTTCATATATAAAAACAGCTTAAACTTTGAATTATTAGTAGCCTGGGTTCTGAACCAAGTTAGGGTTAGAAATAATTGCTGTAGCAGGAATAGGGAACAAGTTTTTAGTGTCATCCCCAGAAACCTCTTTGTAAGACCATGGAGCGGTAAACTGTCCAAAACGGATCAAGTCGTTTCTTCTCCATTGCTCACCATATAATTCCCTTCCTCTCTCATCAATAAGGTCTTGCTCGGTAACACTTCCTAATGGAGAGGCTCCTCTTAGCGCTCTAAGTTCGTTAACCATTGCTGTTGGATCACCTCCACTTCTCAGCATAGCCTCAGCTTTCATTAGGTATGCATCGGCATATCTAAATACAATTTTGTGGTTGGCAAAAGCACCATTGGCAGGGTTGTATTTAATTACTCGAATACCAGTTCTTTCGTTGTTGCCCAACAAACCAGGTAATTCTTTGGTAAATGCCAAGGGAGCCCCAGTTCTATCCTTGTATGGATTACCGTTGGCATCGTACTGTTGTCCAATTAGGAAACCGTTACCAATACCAAAGTTGGTTCCATCAGTTGGGACAAAACCTCTTCTTTCTTCTTGACCTGACCCTGGGGTGTTCACATTTGGATCACCTTCGAACAAATCGTAAAATTCTGCAATCGTAGTAAATCCGTTCCATCCACCAGCTTGGTCGGGAACAATTTGGTTATAGTGCAAACCGTTCCAAATAACATTACCAACACTTGAAGTGGTAAAGAATATGGTTTCAGTATCCACATCATCGGTGAACAACTCAAAATAACCTTCTTGCAAGGCGAAACCTTCAGCTTCAATGTCATCTACCAAGCTAATTACTTGTTGCATATCGGAGGTTTCTGGTGTTCCGGTACCTGTAAAAATATGCTTGTTCAGGTAGAACTTGGCCAATAGCAGCATTCCAGCAGCTTTTGAAGCTCTGACCAAATCTTCACTTGGCCCTACAGATGGTAGGTCCGGAATAGCTTCGGTCAAATCTTTTACAGCAAAGTCGAAAGCTTCTGCCCTTGTCATAACCGTTGGGTTAACATCTGGGCCTTCATCTGGTGTTCTAAAGGGCACCTGACCAAAAAGGTCTATCAACCAAAACATGCTGTAAGCTCTTAAAAACTTGGCTTCCGCAGCTTGCTGAGGTGTAGGATTACTTCTACTGTCAATAATGGTAGTAGCGTTATACACATTACTGTTTTGATCGTTCCAAGTATTTTTTATCCTTTGGTGCGTTGGACTCCAGGTATGGGAATGCAGTGTTCTCCAAACCCCGTTATCTCCCCAATCTGTACCACGGGTAGGGACTACAAACTCATCTGTACTTACTTCTGCAAGAGCATATAAATTTTCTTGGCTTTCGGTTTGTCCTCTCACTGCATTGTATAGTGCAGTAAGGCTGGCACCAGCTTGGACTCCAGTAAATTCTCCACTCAAGTCGGTGAAGATGGAGTCTGTCTGTTCAATTTCCAGATCTGTACAACCAAACATCGCCAATGCGATTGTCCAGATATAAATTTTATTTAGTTTGATAGCTTTCATAGAATAATTTTTTTAAAAAGTTGCACTAATACCTAATGTAACTGTTCTAGATCTTGGGAAAGCGGTATAATCGATTCCCAAAGATGGTATGTTGTTCAAAGATTTTGGTACGTTAACCTCTGGATCAAGACCTGAATAATCTGTAATGATAAACAGGTTTTGGCCAATCAAGGATAAACGCAAACTTTGTAAGGTTCCATCTCCGCTAAGTGGCACGTTGTAGCTTAACGAGGCATTTTGCAATCTTAAGAAGTCGCCTTTTTCCAAAAATCTTGTTGAGACATCGGCAGCATTGGCGTTGGACTCACCATTGGTAAGTACATCTTGCGTTACATTTTTACCTACACCGATAATACCAGCTGTAAAGTAAGCGTTTTGTGTGTTGTTGTACACATAGAAGCCGTACTGTCCGGCAAGGAATGCGTTGAAGTCCCAATTTTTATAGGAAGCACTTGTGCTGATACCCAAGTTAACTTTTGGCAATGCACTTTTTCCAACAAACTCCTGTACATCCCCATTTGGATATACAGAGATTCCGTTTTCATCAAATCCACCAAACTCTCTTAAGTAATAAGAGAACAATGGTTGTCCACCGGCCAACAATTGAGCGAAAGCTCCGGTAAGTCCGTTACCGTTGATTTCACCTGTTTGAATTTGTCCATCGAAATCCTCTACCATGTTATCGTTGTAGGCTACGTTGAACCCAAGATTCCAATTGGCATCTTCCATTTGGATGATATCGTAGTTCATGGAAAGTTCCACACCTTGGTTAATTACTTTGGCATCTAAATTACCAAAGTAAAATGGTTGAGGTGAAGGCTGTGCCGCCTCTTGCTGAAGTAGCAAATCGTTTGTGGTTTTATGGTAAAAATCCAATGTACCGGAAAACCTGTTGTTATTTATACCAAAATCAAGACCGATGTTGGCTTGTGCTGTTTCTTCCCATTTCAAATCATCATTTGTAAAGGATTGTATCGCAAGTCCCGGTGCATTGATATTCTGGTTTTGGTCGATGCCAATACCTGCAAATCGTTGCCTTACGGTAAAGTTACCATATCCCAACCCTTCTTGGTTACCTGTGATACCATAACCTAAACGAAGCTTAAGAGTAGAGAAAGTATCTCCAATAAAATCCTCTTCATTCAATTTCCATGCAAATGCACCTGAAGGGAAGTAACCATATTGATTATTTGGTCCAAATCTAGAAGAACCATCAACTCTTAATGTACCAGTAATAATGTATTTGTTGGCAATGGAATATTCGGCTCTTCCAAAGAAAGATTGTAGCTCGTCGGTAGAATCAAAATAGTCTCCCGCAACAGCACTAATGGGAACACCTGTAGGACTAGCTACATCAAAAGTTCCAGGTTCGTCAACAAACAAACGATTTACAAAGGTTCCAGTGTTGTTGTAACCGAATTGTTGGTATCTGCCATCAAGTTGACTTTCTATGGTCGAAGTGGCAGTCCCTAAATCGGAAATCATTGAGTTTAAATCGGTAGATCCGAATCCCAATGCTGTTATATTTTTACCTGCTCTTTGGTAGCTCTGGAAAGAGTAACCAAGTAAAGCGGTCAACTTAGAATTGTCGAACTCCTTATTGTAACTAAGGGTAACATCTAAAAGTTTACCGGTTACCTCCACAGTACTTAGAGCACCTTGCCCTTGTCCAGGAGCGTTGCCAATACCAGTTGATAAAGCGGATTGGACCTGGTACTTTTCTGAACTTGAATCATCGTAGCCAACAGCAACTTTGGCCTTCAATTCATCGGTAAGACTATATTCTGCGGAAACGTTCCCCAAAAATCTATCGGTATGGGTTACATCATCGTAATAGTTCAGCAGTTGAAGTGGGTTGATTTCACTACCCCCGGTAGAAAAGCTTGTTCTTGCCGGCCAAGTAGGATTGGCAAAATAAGCAGCACCGAGCAAATCCCCTGTAGAACCTGAGTTGTTGCTAATCGCTCCGCCATCATCGTTGATTCTTGAAACGGTTAGGTTGGCATCAATCTTCAATTTGTTGTCAAAGAATCTTTGAGATGCATTGATCCTACCTGTTAACCTTTCTTGTGCATAGCCTTCTACTACACCAAACTGTTTTCCGTACCCAAAAGAAGCACGAATGTTTCCGCTCCCGTAATTTTTGGCATAGGAAAGGTTTTGGTTTTGTGAAGCCACGCTTCTAAGTATGAGGTTCTGCCAATCGGTGTTAGACCCAAAATCCAAAGCATTGGGATCCCCTCCATATTCTGGCAGTGCAGTCAAGAACTCGTTTCTGTCTAGAAGGTCAAAAGTTTTTGCGGGCGTTGAGTAGCTTAGGTTTGATGTAAACTCAAACCTTCCCTGTCCTGTTTTACCACTTTTGGTGGTAATGATCACAACACCGTTCGCACCACGGGAACCATAAATTGCCGTAGCCGATGCATCTTTCAGGATACTGATGCTCTCAATATCGTTAGGGTTAAGGAAGCTCAATGGGTTTTTGGAAGAACTTGTTCCGGTACCAACATCAGCCCCGCCTGCGGAAGTGTCCTGTCCTGTAAGAGGCATGCCATCCACAACAAAAAGAGGGTTGTTATTGGAACGAACAGAACTTGTACCTCGAATCCTAACATTAATACCAGCACCTGGCTCACCACTACTTTGAGTAATTTGTACACCAGCTGTTTTACCTTGAATCAATTGTTCGGGAGATGAAATAACCCCTTGGTTAAAATCTTCCGAAGTAACGACCGCAACGGCACCTGTAGCATCATCTACTGTAGTTTGCCCATAACCGATAATTACTACCTCGTCTAAAGCCTGTGCGTCTTCTTCCAAGGTTACATTAATGGAGGATTGTCCATTGACGGCAATTTCTTGGGTCTTGTAACCAATGTAGCTAAAAACCAATGTTGCGGCATCCTCAACATTGTTAAGGGTATAGTTGCCGTCAAAATCGGTCTGCGTACCATTGGTAGTACCTTTTACCAATACGCTTGCCCCTGGCAACGGCCCATTCGCATCCGAAACAGTACCTGATACTGTCTGAGCTTTCGCCATCCCAAAGCATAAAAATGCCCCAAGCAACAAAAAGCTTCTTAGTAGCGTAATTTTCATAAATAATTAATTTAAGTTTAGTTAATTTTAATTCAAGTGTTAAACATATATAAAAAAAAGGTTAATCTAAATTTAACTATATTGCAAAACACAACGAAAACGGTTTCGTGTTGATAACTTTAAGAAGTGTATTTTTTACAAAACTTAAACAGCTTACTTGCTTAAATCTTAAAAAGTGTATTCATAATTACGGATTCCGCAATATTGCTACTAATATAACATTTTTATTCTTTGGTTGGGGCAACTAATTCAAGAAGTGATTTTTTAAGTGGTTGTTTTGTTTTTGTTAAAAAGTGTAATTTGGTCAGTTACTTATTTTTATTTGAGTATATCCCAAAAGCATAAAAATATCTATCCCTTGAAATCAAAGATTACCTTAAAAGATATAGCCAGAGAACTAGAAGTATCCATATCAACGGTTTCCAAAGCACTTAAGAACAGTGAGGAAATAGGTAGGGATACCAAAGAAAAGATACAGGCCTTTGCAAAACTGTACAACTATAAGCCCAACAACATTGCAATAAGCTTAAAAAATAAGCGCACCAAAAATATTGGGGTTGTAATCCCGGATATTGTACATCATTTTTTTACAACGGTCATTCGGGGTATCGAGAAATATGCAAATGCCAGGGGATATAACGTTATTGTATGTCTTTCCGAAGAATCTTTCGACAAGGAAGTCATTAACATGGAAATGCTCGCCAATGGCAGCATTGATGGCTTTATAATGTCACTCTCTTCCGAAACACAAGAGAAAGGCGATTACAATCATTTAAAAGAAGTTACGGAGCAAGGCATTCCCGTGGTGCTTTTTGATAGGATCACCCATGAGGTGGAATGTGATAAAGTAATCATTGATGATAAGCTGGGCGCTTACCAGGCAACAAAAAAGTTTATCGATCAGGGAAAAAAACGAATAGCCCTGATTACTACGGATGACTATTTGAGCGTTAGTAAGGCCCGCACCAAAGGGTATCTCAAAGCATTGAAAGAGAGTCCCCTTGGAATTGACGAATCCATGATATTGAAAATGCCTTCAATGGAAATGGACGAAGAGGCCATAAAAACCTTTTTGGACAATAAGGAACCGGATGCCGTTTTGTGCGTAAATGAAATCTTTGCGGTGTGTGGTATGCGATTTGCACAGAAAAAGGGGCTAAAGATACCAGAAGATATATCTTTTATAGGATTTACCGATGGGGTGCTGTCCAAATATGCCAACCCAAGCCTTACTGTTGTGGCACAACATGGAGAAAAAATGGGCGAAGAGGCCGCAAAAATGTTGATAGATAAAGTAGAGAGCGAAGCGGAGGAAGAGACCTATCAAACCAAAATCTTGGAGCCCACCTTGGTAATCAGGGATTCTATTGCACATTAATTTAAGAATCTCTTCTTTATGGTATGAAAACAAATGGGATACTGACTTTTTTTATTGTACTCATCGTGTTATCTTCATGTAAGCAACAAACCAATCAAAAGTCGACCCCTACACCAATGAAGAAGAAACAAGTAGTCTACCAGGTATTTACCCGTCTCTTCGGAAACACCAATGCTACTAACAAGCCTTGGGGTACCATCGAAGAAAATGGAGTGGGCAAGTTTGCCGATTTCTCGGACAAGGCCCTCATCGAGATCAAAAATCTGGGCGTTACGCATATTTGGTACACAGGAGTTCCCCACCATGCCGTAATCAACGACTATACCGCCTACGGAATTTCGAATGACGACCCCGATGTTGTCAAAGGAAGGGCAGGCTCTCCCTATGCCGTTAAGGATTACTACAATGTAAATCCCGATTTGGCCACAGACCCATCAAAACGGTTGGAAGAATTCAAGGATTTGATTCAACGAACACACCAAGCTGGCCTAAAAGTTATCATCGACATTGTTCCCAATCATGTGGCGAGGAATTATAAAGGAATTACCAACCCCGAAGGCGTGGAGGATTTTGGAGCCTCTGATGATACATCCAAAGAATATGATGTAAACAACAATTTTTACTACATCCCCAATGAAGCATTTCGAGTGCCAGAATGGCAAGATGGATATTTGCCTTTGGGAGGAGATGAAAATAGGTTGGCTGACTCCAAGTTTGAAGAAGTTCCTGCAAAATGGACGGGTAACGGCTCCCGACTGGCACAACCTCATTTTAACGACTGGTACGAAACCGTAAAGATCAACTACGGAGTTCGTCCAGATGGAACCAAAGACTTTGAAGAACTGCCCGAAGCATACCGTCAAAAAGATTATAAGGCCCATTCCGAGTTTTGGAAAGACAAGACCCTGCCGGACTCGTGGCAGAAATTTAAGGACATAACCCAGTATTGGCTGGATTTTGGTGTGGATGGTTTTCGTTTTGATATGGCCGAAATGGTTCCAGTAGAGTTTTGGAGTTACCTCAATTCCAACATCAAAATGAAAAACCCAGATGCCTTTTTGTTGGCCGAAGTTTATAACACAAGTTTGTACCGTGATTATATTCATCAAGGTAAAATGGATTACCTCTACGATAAGGTAGAATTTTACGATAGCATCAAACATATAATGAAGGGCTACGGATGGACAGACCACATCCCTGTAGTACAAAAAGGAATGGCCGATATAGAGCACCACATGCTCCACTTTCTGGAAAACCACGATGAGCAGCGCATAGCCAGTCGCGATTTTGCGGGAAATGCCCAATTGGGAAAGCCGGCAATGGTAGTTTCAGCTACCATAAGCACCTCGCCCATCATGATCTATTTTGGGCAAGAAATTGGTGAGCCCGCAGAAGAAGATGCAGGCTTTGGCAGCCCAACACGAACTTCAATTTTCGATTATATCGGGGTGCCGCATCACCAGCGATGGGTCAACAACAAAAAATTCGATGGCGGTCAATTATCGGAAGAGGAGAAAAGTTTAAGGGATTTCTATAAACGACTTTTGAATTTCACTATAAATAGTGAAGCTTTGATGGGTGGGTATCAAGAGATTCATTTTTACAATAAGGACAACACGGAAGGATACGATCACAGAGTATTTTCCTATGTAAGATGGTCCGCCGGGGAAAAACTAATTATCCTATCCAATTTTGATGGACACAAACACTATTCCCTTGACTTTAAAGTTCCCGAAGATGTTATTGCCAACTGGCAATTATCGAATGGGGAGTATTCATTGACGGAGGAGTTGTACGGAAGGGTTAAAAAGAAGATGTGCGTTAACAATGGACAAGGCCAGATACACTTGGAACTAGAACCGCTTCAATCCTATATCTTTAAGGTAGGGAATTGATGTTTTTCGTTTGCAAATCGTATTTTTAACCATCAAAACCAACCCAAAATGAAGAAAAACTTACTTGTAGCTATTACAGTTGCCCTACTTTTAACTAGTTGCGAAATGACAAAATCAAAACCATTGGTGATAGGCCACCGAGGAGCTATGGGCCACGAGACCGAAAACACTTTGGCATCGGTTCAAAAAGCGATGGACCTTGGTGTTGATATGATAGAAATTGACGTGTTTAAAATTGATAGCGGAGAAATCGTTGTTTTTCATGATGAAACGGTGGACAGGCTGGCCAATTCCGGCGGAAATATTGAAGAATACAATATTGTTCAACTAAGGCAACTCACTTTGGATGGCGGACACAAAATCCCAATGCTCCAAGATGTGTTAAAAAAAATCAATAATCAGGTTGCTCTAAATATCGAGCTTAAAGGAGCCGGAACAGCCGATAGAGTCAATCATATTGTCAACTATTATATCGAAAAAGAAGGGTGGAGCCCCGAAAACTTCGTAATTTCAAGTTTCAAATGGGATGAGCTCAAAGCCATGAGAGCGAAAAACAAGGATATAAAAATTGCGGTTTTAACTTCCGAAGATCCACTCGAAGCAATTGAAGTGGCCAAAGAACTAAAAGCAGTGGCGATAAACCCCAACTTTAAAACACTTACCAAGGAAAACGTAGCAAAAATCCAGGCAGAAGGGTTAAAAGTATACACATGGACGGTAAACGCACCCGAGGACATTCAAGAAATGACTGAGTTCGGGGTTGATGGCATCATTACCAATTATCCGGAACGTGTGAAATAATGTTAGACGTCATAATTGTAGGAGGAGGCGCAGCAGGATTTTATGCAGCAATTCAAATGGCGGAACTTTCGCCAGAACTGGACATTGCCATTTTTGAAAGAGGCAAAACCGTACTTTCCAAAGTAAAGGTTTCGGGAGGCGGCCGTTGTAATGTGACCCACGGAGAGTTTTCACCTAAAGAATTGGCAACGAACTACCCAAGAGGGGAGAAGGAGCTTTTGGGTCCGTTCCATAAATACGCTCCAATAGATGTTATGTCCTTTTTTGAAGCGCGTGGAGTCTCTCTCAAAATAGAAGAAGATGGTCGCGTATTTCCCAAAAGTGATTCTTCCCAGAGCATAATCAATTGTTTGGTAGGTGAAGCTGAGCGATTGGGTGTACAAGTTTTAAAAAACAGTGCTGTAAAGGCAATAAGCAAAACCGAAGAAGGCTGGCAGGTAACTACCATGAACAAGCATTATCAAACCAAAAAACTAATGCTTGCCACGGGCAGTAACCCTAAAATATGGAAACAATTGGAGAATTTGGGCCACCATATTGTTTCGCCTGTACCTTCCTTATTCACATTCAATATCAAGGACAAAAGAATTCAAGGCATCCAGGGCATAAGCACCAATGCTACTGTTGAAGTAATGTCCAAGAAAACCTTCAATACGGACAAAAAATCGTTAAACCTAAAAAGTAAGATTAAGGAAGATACCGTACTTTATGCCGATGGTCCACTTTTGATAACCCATTGGGGTTTGAGCGGCCCCGCCATTTTGAAGCTATCCGCTTGGGGAGCGAACATCCTGCACGATTACAATTATTCTTTTAGAATAAAGGTAAACTGGTTGCCCGATTATAGCACGGAATCCATGGAGGCATACCTCAAGGAACTCAAAGATGTAGAGGCCAAGAAAACCGTGATGCGTACCAATGTGACCGAACTTCCGAAACGTTTGTGGAAACGTTTGGTGGAAGCGGCCGAAATTGAACCTGAAGAGCGCTGGGCAGACATGAGCAAAGAACAATTGCAAGCCTTGGCGGGGCAATTAACGGCTTCATCATTTAAAGTAGAGGGGAAGAGCACCTTTAAAGAAGAGTTTGTCACCGCTGGTGGTGTTGACTTAAAGGAAATTAATTTTAAGACTTTTGAGAGCAAATTGCATCCCGATCTCTACTTTGCGGGTGAAATCATCAATGTGGATGCCATTACCGGAGGGTTCAACTTTCAAAATGCATGGACAGGAGCCTATATTGCCGCCCAGGCCATTGCCTCCTAAAAATTAGTGCAATGCTAAAGCAATCCAAGCAGCTATAGCAGCTCCCAAAATGGGCCCGATTACAGGAACCCAAGCATAGTTCCATCCATTGTGCCCCTTGTTTTTTAAAGGCAATAGCGCATGAACAATGCGAGGCCCCAAATCCCGTGCTGGATTAATGGCATACCCTGTTGTGCCTCCCAAGGATAAACCTATGCCCCAAACAATTAAAGCTACGGGCAAGGCTCCCAACGAACCTAGGCCAATAATTGCATCGTCCGCGGAAAGCACCGCATCCGTAAAGTAAAGCACAGAAAAGACCAAAACAAACGTGCCCAAGATTTCGGAGAACAGATTAATAAATGTATTTGGGATTGCCGGGGCCGTACAAAAAACACCTCTTTTTACGCCCCCATCCTCGGTGGCATCAAAATGCTCTTTATTAACGAGCCAAACGCAAAAAGCGGCAAACATAGCCCCAATAAACTGTGCTAAAATATAACTTGGAGCCTCGCTCCATGGAAATTCTCCTGCAACAGCCAGTCCAATGGTAACTGCGGGATTAATGTGCGCACCGCTGTGCGGCCCAGCCACCACAACACCAGTATAAACGGCAAAAGCCCAACCCGTAGTGATCACAATCCAGCCAGAGCCGTTGCCGTAAGTTTTTTGTAGGGATACGTTGGCATTTACGCCACATCCGAGTACCATCAATAAAAAAGTGCCTACAATTTCAGAAACAAAAGGGGTCATATAAAGGAAAGTTAGTGTTTATGTTATTTGAAAAATTAAGGGTTCTCCGTCCAAAATTCAAGTGCCTTAATGGCCTTGTACCACTGTTTTATGCCTTCTTCAATGGTTTTGCGTTCTTTGGTAGGGTTAAAATGCACATCGGTCTGCCAAATATCTTGGATTTCCTCTGGACTTTCCCAATACCCAACAGCCAATCCTGCCAAATATGCGGCACCCATCACTGTGGTTTCCACAATCTTGGGCCTTACGGTAACGGTGTTCAATACATCGGCCTGAAATTGCATCAGCATATCATTTACGGTTGCTCCGCCATCAACCCGCAATTCTTTTATGGAAATTCCCGAATCGGCTTCCATGGCTTTTAGAATATCCATGGTTTGGTAAGCAATGGATTCCAGAGCGGCACGCGCAATATGTGCATCGGTACTTCCACGAGTGAGTCCAAAAATGGTTCCTTGGGCCTTTTGGTTCCAATGTGGGGCGCCCAAACCGGCAAAAGCGGGAACAAAAACCACCCCGTCCGAACTATCCACCGAACTGGCCAGTTTTTCCACTTCCGAAGATGTTTTGATAATATTTAAGCTATCACGAAGCCATTGCACCACAGCTCCGGCAATAAAAATGCTTCCTTCGAGTGCGTAATGAGTTTTTCCATTGATTTTCCAAGCTACCGTGGTAAGGAGATTATTTTCGGAAACTATCGGTTTTTCGCCAATGTTCATCAACATAAAGCAACCTGTGCCGTAGGTGTTTTTGACCATGCCCTTTTTTGTACACATTTGCCCAAACAAAGCCGCTTGTTGATCTCCCGCAATACCAGCGATCGGTATGGGAGTAGCGAATAAATTTGGAGTGGTGTGTCCATAGACTTCACTGGATTGTTTTACTTCGGGGAGCATACTCTTGGGAATGGTCAGCAGTTCTAAAAGTTCATCGTCCCAATCCATGGTATTGATGTTGAACAGCATGGAGCGGCAGGCGTTGGTCACATCCGTAATGTGAAGCCCTCCATCCGTCATTTTCCAGATAAGCCACGAATCAATGGTTCCGAGTACCAAATCACCGGCCACTGCTTTTTCCCTGGCACCTTCCACATTATCCAAAATCCATTTCACTTTGGTACCCGAGAAATAAGAATCTATCACCAATCCGGTTTTTTTGCGGATCAAATCAGATTTTCCTTCTTTCTTTAGTTTATCGCAGTAGTCAGCTGTCCGCTTGTCTTGCCAAACAATGGCATTATAAATGGGTTCTCCTGTTTTTTTGTTCCAGACCACAACGGTTTCCCGCTGATTGGTAATGCCAATGGCGGCCATTTGGGATGCTTTGAGTCCTTTTTTGCTTACAGCTTCTGCGGCCATTCCCGCTTGGGTGGACCAAATTTCATCGGGATCGTGCTCTACCCAGCCTGGTTTTGGGAATATTTGTGTGAATTCTTTCTGTGCTACGGAAATAATGGTTCCCTTTTTGTCGAAGACCACGGCACGGGAACTGGTGGTACCTTGGTCCAAGGCAAGGATATATTGATTCATTTTATTAATTTATGTGCGTTTGAATTTACTAAAATAAATTTGAGTTCTGAATCGATTATTATGGGCAATACATTTATAGGACTACTTAGGGGAATCAATGTTAGCGGACAAAAGAAGATAAAAATGGCGGAGTTGCGTAGTATTTTGGAAGCTACTGGACTAAAAAACGCAAAAACATACATCCAAAGTGGTAACATTGTTTTTGATAGCGATCAGGTTGATAAAGACATACTTCAAGAAAAAATTGCGGCAACCATCCATCAGCATTTTGGGTTTGATGTACCGACCTTGGTGGTTAAAAAGGAAGATGTGAAAGCTATTTTGGAGACTAATCCTTTCGCAAGTAAAAGTGAAGAAAATAAACTGTACTACGTTTTGTTCAAAAGTACTCCAAAGGAGGATTTGGTTAAGGAGTTCAATCAACTTCATTTTGAAAATGAAGGATACCATATCACGGACAAATGCGTGTATTTACTTTGTAAAAACGGCTATGGCAAAGCAAAGCTCAATAACAACCTTATTGAAAAGAAGTTGAAGGTAGAGGCGACTACCCGTAACCATAAAACCATGTTGAAACTTTTGGAAATGACTTCGGGCTAGGGATTGAGTTCCCAGATTTTGTAATTGAGTGCAGCAGCAAATCCAACCCATAACACGTAAGGAACAAGTAATAAAGCAGCAGGTTTGCTAATGACCTTGAACCATTTTATGGTGAGTATGATCATTGTTAGTAAAGCCAAAATAACCACCATGCCCGCAAGTGGATTTTTTAATCCGAAGAAAACAATGCTCCACAGCGCATTGAGCAACAACTGAAAAACAAAGTGGTACAGGGCAGTCTTTACCCAAATATGGTGGTAGCCTTTGGACCAAACAATTCCTGCGGCAATTCCCATCATAATGTATAGGGCAGTCCAAACAGGAGCAAAAAGCCAGTTTGGAGGTGTAAAGGATGGTTTGTTGAGGCCAAGATACCAGTCGTTTACCGAGCTTTGGGTGGCTATGCTGGAAAGGAATCCAATGGCAAGGCAAATCAAAACACAGATGGTTATATAAACAATTCTTTTTTTCATGGTCGGTGCAACTCCAACGAAAATAAGAATTTATTTCAATCCGACGCCCAGTACGCTTCCCCCTGCTTATATTTGTCCAAAATATCCATTCCAAATGACGGAAAAAGATTTTTTGCCAGGCGTCTATCAAAAATTGCTTGATAACGGCAAAGTAACTTGGAAAGCGCCCAGCAATATTGCTTTGGTAAAATATTGGGGAAAAAAACCCGTTCAGATTCCTGCCAACCCATCCATTAGCTTTACGTTGGATGCTTGTGCAACAACAACTTCCGTTTTGTTTGAGAAGAAGGATAACAATAAAGCGCTTTCTTTTGATTTACTTTTCGAAGGACAGCCCAAGGACGATTTTAAACCAAAGATTCACACTTTTTTGGAGCGTGTTGAGAAGTATGTACCTTTTTTGAAGGAGTACCACTTCATAATTGAAACCTCCAATTCCTTTCCGCACAGTAGCGGGATTGCGTCATCGGCAAGTGGAATGGCAGCTTTGTCGATGTGCTTGATGGATATTGAAAGACAATTAAACCCTGCAATGGATGATGCCTTGTTCCACGCAAAAGCTTCGTTTTTGGCGCGATTGGGATCGGGAAGTGCATGTAGAAGCATCAAGAGCAGTTTGGTGCAATGGGGAGCACACCAGAATATTCCCAACAGTTCCGACTTGTACGGTGTGGAATATCCGTTTGAGGTAGATTCGGTTTTTAAAAGTTATTGCGATACGATTTTGTTGGTACACAAAGGACAAAAACAGATCAGTAGCACGGTGGGGCACCAATTGATGCATGGACACCCATATGCCAAAAACCGATTTCAACAGGCATTTGATAATCTGGACAAGTTAAAATCCATTTTAGCAAGTGGCAATCTGAAAGAATTCATCACAGTGGTAGAGAGCGAAGCACTGACCTTGCATGCCATGATGATGACCAGTATGCCCTATTTTATGTTGATGAAACCCGATACCTTGGAAATCATCAACAAAATTTGGCAATATCGGGAAGCGACCAAAACGCCAGTATGTTTTACACTCGATGCCGGGGCCAATGTGCATTTACTTTATCCGGAAGCAGACAAGGAAAAAGTTTTGGATTTTATAAAGGATGAATTGATTGAACATTGCGAAAATGGACAATACATTCATGATCGAGTAGGGTCAGGAGCCATTAAAATAAATGCTTAAAAATGAACAGCTAAGCCGTTTTTTTACGTTCTTTGCCAAGATTTTAGACCATGGGAACAGGTTTTTATAGATAAAATCGGTTTGTTTATCGAATTTTATCAAAAATTAAACAAAATTTGTTTGTATCTTAGTAGTATCATATGAAAGGTCCATTATTTTATTCCAAGATTCTATTGTTCGGGGAGTACGGCATTATCAAAGACTCCAAAGGGCTTTCAATACCCTATAATTTTTTCAAGGGAGCACTCAAAAGGGACAAGAACGATTCCGAAATGGCCCAGTCGTCCAACGAAAGCCTCATGGCTTTTGCTGAATACTTAAAAAAGCTAGAGAGTGAAGAACCAAACTTGGTTTCTTTTGATATCGAAGCTTTGGAAAAAGACGTTGCGAACGGAATGTATTTTGATAGTTCTATTCCACAGGGTTATGGAATAGGGAGCAGTGGTGCATTGGTCGCTGCTATTTACGACCGCTACGCAACGGACAAAATCACGGTTTTGGAAAACCTGACCCGAGAAAAATTGCTTCAATTGAAGAAGATTTTCGGGAAAATGGAATCTTTTTTCCATGGGAAATCCTCAGGATTGGACCCTTTGAACAGCTATTTGAGCTTGCCGATTCTTATCAATTCCAAAGACAATATCGAATCCACCAGTATCCCTTCACAAAATACCGAAGGAAAAGGTGCGGTTTTCTTGTTGGACAGTGGTATGACGGGAGAAACCGCCCCCATGGTACAACTGTTTATGGAAAACATGAAGCAGGAAGGTTTTCGTAATATGGTGAAGAACCAGTTTGTAAAGCACACCGATGCTTGTGTAGAGGATTTTTTGAACGGTAATGTAAAATCGTTGTTTGGCAACTTGAAACAACTTTCGCACGTGGTGTTCGATCACTTCAAACCGATGATCCCATCCAAGTTCCACCAATTGTGGCAAAAAGGAATCGAAACCAACGATTACTACCTTAAACTTTGTGGTTCTGGTGGTGGCGGATATATTTTAGGTTTTACCCAAGACTTGGAAAAAGCCAAAAAAGCACTCAAAGGCCATAATTTGGAGGTAGTGTACAACTTCTAAAAGCAAATCCATGCTTAGTAGAAAAAACAAACTCTTGCTTTTTAAGCTGTTGAGTCTGTTTTCTGTGGTCAGAGGTTACAATATTCTTGTGATTACCTTGGCGCAATACTTGGCTTCCATTTACATATTGGCGCCCAATATTCCTCTACGCAAAGTTGTTTTGGACTTAAATCTATTCCTGATCGTTACCGCGTCTGCACTTACCATTGCGAGCGGGTATATCATCAATAATTTTTACGATGCCGAGAAGGATTTGATCAACAAGCCCACCAAAAGTATGTTGGACCGTTTGGTGAGCCAGCGTTTTAAACTGACTACCTACTTTATCCTCAATTTTTTGGCTGTTTTTGCCGCGAGCTATATTTCGTTTAAGGCAGTCCTGTTTTTCTCTGCTTATATTTTTGGTATTTGGATTTACTCGCACAAACTAAAACGTATCCCTTTTTTGGGGAATTTGGTATCTTCTACTTTGGCCATTGCCCCATTTTTTGTGGTATTTGTGTACTATCAGAACTTTCAAACGGTGATTTTTGTGCACGCCGTTTTCTTGTTTTTGTTGATTTTGGCCCGCGAAATGATCAAAGATTTGGAGAATATGGCTGGCGATATGGCCCAGAATTATAAAACCATCCCCATTATTTATGGACCAAACGTATCAAAAACCATTATTTCTCTGCTTATTGTCCTTACTTTGTTTCCCGCTCTCTTGCTCATCGAATCGTTCGATGTAGGCTATATGTACCTCTATTTTATGGCCTGTATCGCCCTTCTGATTTTATTTTTGATTCTATTGTGGAAAGCCAAGGGAAAAAAGCACTACGTTTGGCTGCACAATATTATCAAGTTCATTATTGTTGCAGGGGTTTTCAGTATTCTTTTGGTCGATGTGGATGTGGTGCTGAACCGAATTTTGTAATTCTTTGTTCTTTAGGTTTTTTGGAACTTAAAAAGAGTACATTTGCAAAAAAATCGACTGATGGCGAAATCAGACAACAAGGGCAGAAGGCCTTCAAAAAACTTCAAGGGCGGCGAAAGAAAAAAACCGTTCAACAAAAATTTTTCCTCAAGACCAAAGCAGAACGCACCGCGTAAAACATCCAATCCCGATGAAATTCGGTTGAACCGCTACATTGCCAATGCGGGCATTTGTTCCCGAAGGGAAGCAGATACCTATATTGCCGCTGGAAATGTTACGGTAAACGGAAAGACGATTACCGAGATGGGTTTTAAGGTAAAACGTTCCGATGACGTCCGTTTTGATGGGAAACGACTCAGTTTGGAAAAAAAGGAGTATGTTTTACTGAACAAGCCCAAGAACTTCATTACCACAACAAGTGATGAAAAGGGACGCCGTACCGTTATGGAGCTGATTTCCAGTGCTTCGAACAATCGTTTGTTGCCCGTGGGTCGTTTGGATAGAAATACTACTGGGCTTTTACTGTTCACCAACGACGGAGACCTCACCAAAAAATTGACCCACCCCAAACATAACGTGCGTAAAATCTACCATGTGCATTTGGACAATAATCTAAGTTTGGCCGATCTCCACAAAATTGAAGCTGGTCTTGAATTGGAAGATGGCCCAATTACCGTGGATAGTGTAAGCTACATTCAAGGAGCGCCAAAACGTGAAGTAGGGGTGGAGATTCACAGCGGACGTAACCGCATTGTGCGCCGTATTTTTGAGCATTTGGGCTATAACGTGACCAAGCTGGACCGTGTTATCTTTGCTGGGCTTACCAAAAAAGATTTACCACGAGGCCATTGGAGACATTTGACCGAGCAGGAGGTAATCAATTTGAAGAATATAAAGTGATCCCTTTAGGGATTATAGGGCAAGAGGGAAATGCTTGTCCGATTACCAAAACAAATTCAACACTAGAAGTGAAGTCATCTAACCTATTTCAACACTTCTGAACTAGCTAGTGAACACCCTATTTGTGTTGACGGATTTAAATCACCGATTAAACCAATACGTAAACTTGAGCGTCAACGACCATAAATTTCCTTCGAGTGGCGATAGTTGCTCGTTGTTGTTAAACACCAAAAACAGGTCGGAGGCAGGGGCGTAGCGCCATTGCAATCGGGAGTTGATGCCAAAATTTTTGTTTTGTTCGTTGTACTGAAACAGCGTGTTCCAAAACAGTTTGTTGGTAAAAGTAATGTCGGCCTCAGTGCCTACAAGCCAAAAATCGGTAGTGTACCATGGTTCGGGCAAATCCAGATTATTGTAGCTAAGTCTAGCACCCAAGCTCACGTAGGGTTGAAAACGATAGCCTAATTCCGCATTTATATTGGTACGATAACCACTTGAAAAATAGCGTCCCAACCGCGTAGTGAAATTATAGGTAAACAAACTTTTAGGACGTGAATTATATGAAATATAAGCCCCGTTCCAGTGGTGTTGTGTACCGGCTGCCAACTCCTCTTTGCCGGTATTGGTGGGGTCGAAAGGGGCCAAAAGCTGTACGTATTCGTTAAACACATCTACCCCCAAAGAGCTACGGTCCAAAAAGTTGACTGCGTATCCTAGAATGGATACATAATCCGTAGACTTCATGCTTGGGTTGAAATAATAAAAACCTGTGTATTGAGGACCATGGCTCACTACTTTATCGCTTGCGGGCAAAAACAGATACCCTACGGAACCTTCCAGCTTGATATAATTGTTTCGCGGTACAAAACCCACTTCGGAGGTAAAATTTGAGGAAATATACTCCTGTTGCACGCGCCAGTTCCAATTTCGGCTGCTGTATTCCAAATGAGCTCCTTGTGCCAAACCGTTATAAGAGGGGTCGGGTCCAAAGGATTTGAGCATAAATACCTTTCCGTTGTACTTGTTATCGGCAGATGCCAAGTTGTACTCTAATCCTAAATTTCGATTGAATTTGGTGTATTCGGTTTTTAGGCTGTCAGCCATAGCTTCGTAGTCCAAGGATTCCTTGTTTACAAACATCAAACCAATATTGGATCGGGAAAAGACCTTTTGTTGCAGCGAAAGCACCGCAAAGTTTTGACTGGGAAGACCTGTTTCGTCCATTTTTTCGGTTTGCATGTCCATTAAGCCCAAACGGAGGTTTCTATTAAGGTTTCCACTTACCCGGGCACCTGCAATAATGGGGACGCCCAGTCCTATCCTGCGTGAAAAGAAAGGTCGGATTTCATCGTACCCAAAACTGGCAAAGAGGTCGGCATTTTCAAGGAAAAATTGCCGTCTCTCTGGAAAAAAGAGCTCAAACCTGGTTAAATTGGCCACTTGTCGGTCAGCTTCAACCTGAGAAAAATCCGGGTTGATGGTCAGGTCCAAATTCAAAGAGGAAGTAAGCCCCAATTTTACATCGCCCCCAACTTTAAATTCGTTATCATAACTGATGTCTTCTATGCTCGAATTGCCCACAGTGCCCAGTACGTAGGGGATAATGGAGTAGTTGAGCCCCTGTTTTGGTGGCGGATTGTCCCAGACCATAGTGCCGGTATAGGCCAAAGAGGCAGTAGGGAACTGTCTTGGGATGGGCGTCCAGCTCGATTTTTCATTGGTACTCAAATCCAATCTGGAAAAATTAACGCCCCATTCCGTTACGTTTTTTTCGTATCTGATGGATTTAAATGGAATGGCCATTTCCACCACCCATTTATCCTCATAATTCTGTACTTCGGACACCCATTTGCTATCCCAGTTGAGGTCTATGCTGCCCCCATTGGACATGGTGCCGTCCCACTGCGCCCCATAGGCGTTGGCACCAAAGCTGAAACCCGTGGTCTGGTTGTTAAAAGGGTCCATGAACAACAGAAAATTATCGTTGCCGCCAAAAGAGAAGTCCCTACGGAGCGATTCTACCACATAGGTATTGCCGGGCGTTTTAAAAAAAGTGGCCAAGAGGTAAAGTTGCTTGTCATCATAAGCCATTTTTACTTCCGAGGGTTGTGTGGCCTTGCGATCGTCCATGGGCAATACCATAAAAAAGTCCTTGGCAGTTTCTGCCTTTTGCCAAGTGGCTTCGTTGCCAATACCATCTATGGTAAAGGTTTCGTTGGTTTTGAATAGGTGGATTTTGTAATCGGCATTCTTCTTTTGGGCTAACGAAAGCGTACAAAAGAGCATGGTAAAAGCCAAGATAACGGGGGTTGAAAAGTGTCGGTTGATCATTGCTTGTTTAGTAAGGTAAATGTAATAATTTACCTTGAATTTTAACAATGAATCAAAACAGAGGTGTCTGTATTATTGAAAATTATAATATTGCCAAGTAAATTTTTATAAAGTGCGCAAATAATCTATGCTTTGGAAAGTCTTCCTTGAACAACACATTTGTAAGCAAACTATAAAAGTGACATTATACAATGGAATCGAAATTGTATTTTTTGTTCAAAGCATATAAATCTTTACAATCTTGATCAATACTGTATAATTTATTCAAATAGTGTATGTGGGAATCCTTTAGGGATGAGTTGTTGGCACTGTTTCTTGTTGGATACTTTTCCAAATCTTTTGTCCAAGAATGTAATCTATCATAAAGGTGGAACAAAACGAACTTTAAAAAGTTGTTGTCCTTTGGATTTTCTTCTGCTTTTTTAATATAAAAATCCAAGCGCCCGGTATGTGTTTCGCTTTCGGTATAACTTCTGTTTAAAGTGACTTTATTGTTTTTAACACAATACTCATCGATCCAATGTGTGTTTCCATCTCCATTGGAAAAGACAAAAAAATGGCAATCCTCCATAAAAGGGGCCAATTCCACCACGCTATAATATATGTTCTCCAGAGCAATATATATTACATCGGAAAGCATTTCAAATACCAAAAACGTATCGTCATCTTCAAAAAAATCGAGATCCCAATATTTGTTTTCCCGTATATTTTTTTGCTTAAAAAAGTGGATGATTTGGATGTGCTGTGGAAGGTTGTCAAAAACTGTTTTTGCTTCAACAGTATTTTTGATTTTAATTACCAACCTGTTATATAATGGTTCTCTAAAAGGGTATACTTGATTAAAACATAGGCGATAGCGTCCAAAATGCGGACTCCTCTTATTTTTTTCCAAACCAGTATCATTGCCTATATAGGGGTTCATTGGTCACAGTCGTTAGTTGAAACTATACACTTTAGCGCAAGACTTTCAGTCTCTACAAATACTATCGTCATAAGAGTTATTGAGTTATAGATTATTGGTACCTTCCTAATAACCGAGTAACTTAATAACGGTCTTGCAGTTTCAATGCTTTTTAAAACCTATCATGGGTGTGGTCAATATCCCTTTTTGGGATTTTAAACTTATTTTTATTTAAGGTGTACAATTCCCTAATTGTAGATCGGTGTCCGTTGGATTGTAAAGATTATCAGTAACAACATACTGGAGAGTGATGTAGTTTCCTGATTGTATTAAAGGTACAATACCACAAAAATCATATAATTGTTGATTTCTCTCAATACGAATATCCCCCCCGACAGTTTCTAAGTTTTCAAGTCCATTCAAGTTTTCGAGAAAAGACTCTACTATTACCAGGTCACCGGTAATGTTTTGAAGCGAGCTCAGTCCAGATAAGTCTTTTATGCCATAGTTTTCAATGCCATTAGTATCATCAACTAATTTCAGATTTCCTGTTATTTTGGTATATTCTCTTGTAGCAATATAGTCCAATTCATTCTGTGACCCAATTATTATATCTCCATAGAATTCACCTTCAGGTACCTCAAATTCACATTTGTCAAGAATTTCAGAGGCGGGATAGGGGTTATAACTATTTAATTTGGGTATTATAAAAGTCCCTTTAAGGCCATCAGATGACAATAATGGGATTAATCCACAATAACTATACAAAGATGCGTTACGACTTATCCATAGATGTCCACCTACATAGAGGAGCTTTGACAAAGAGTCTAGATTTTCTATTAAATCGTTTTCTCTAATATTTAAGTCAGAACTGATACTTGTAATATTTTGTAATCCATCTAAGTTTTGTAAACTTTTATTACCTTTTGTTTGAAAAAAGGAGAATGAAGTAAATTTGGACAAGGCATTTATACTTTCTAGCTTATCGTTTTCAAAAAGGTTCACACTAATTATGTTATCTGAATTTGGAAAATAATCCAAATTAATTAGGTTGTGATTGTGTACGAGTTGAATTCCAAATTTGAGATAAATGTTTTCTAGGCCTTTCAAGGAAGAACAATTTGTGCCCCATAATTCCAACCACCCAATAGTTGAAAGTTCTTTTAAGGGCTCAATACTTTCAATTTTTGATGATGACATTGATAGTTTACCTGAAATACTTTTATAACCTTTAGCGATAAACTCTTCCAATTCTTCATTACTATTAAGGCTTATATCGCCTTCAAACTCGTCACTAATTCCTGTTCCAGATAACGAGAAAGATGAAATGGGACTGGTTGCATTGCTGGTAATAGAAATATTACCAGAATATTCCACTATTTCCATTGGAGAAAATGTTATTTCAATAGTTTTTTGACTATTTGAAGGGATTTCTCCCGAAACCCAATTTCCATTGAAACCCTCTGGGAATGATATTGCTGTGATACTTAGCGTGGAATTACCAGTATTATTCAAAATAATTGATAAAGTTTTATTATTAGATGCAACTACTTCTCCAAATTCTAAAGAACTGATAGTATTGTTTTCTGATTTTATTGAGAGTATGGCAGTTTCTTCTGATTTGGGATTTGTATCTTTTTCTATTTCTACATTTGTTTCTGATTTATCACAACTGATTATTGTGATTATTAGGATTATAGAATAAAAGGTGGCTTTTCTCATGGTTTTTTAGGTTTATCTTGGAGTATTTTCATACATAATGCACGAAGCACCCCCAAGTTCTTATAAACCAATGAGATTATTGATGCCCAATTGACGAATGGCCCATTTGGATTGACGGATTTGAGCCAAGATTAAAAAAGTAAGCTGTACTTTAAAAATTAAAGACTTTCTCCATTTTCTCTTTTATCTGCTCTAGACATAAATTGCCCAAGCTGCCCTCATGGGTATGGTCAATGTCGCGTTTTGGTTTAAAATTGCCATTTTCTATGGCCTTGCCCATAGTTTTATAGGCATCGCGGAAAGGTATACCACTTTTTACAAGTTCGTTCAAGGTGTCCACACTAAAGAGGTAATCATATTTGGGGTCGTCCAAAATGGATTTGTTTACCTTGATTTCCTTTAGACTGAAGGTCATCATCTCCAAACAGGCATGCATGTCCTGTAAAGCGGGTACAATCACTTCTTTTACCAATTGAAGGTCCCTGTG
This sequence comes from Allomuricauda sp. TY007, assembly GCF_010468565.1. Taxonomy (GTDB): domain Bacteria; phylum Bacteroidota; class Bacteroidia; order Flavobacteriales; family Flavobacteriaceae; genus Flagellimonas. Next base: position 50,587 of record NZ_WUEG01000003.1, on the reverse strand, counting down.
ATAGCCACTGGGCAAATTGTTCATTATCATGATCAATTGGTTGGGCACCGCTTGAATCTTATTGCACTTGCCCCTGATCAATTCAAACACATCTGGGTTTTTCTTGTGCGGCATAATGCTGCTTCCCGTGGTGAGTTCATTGGGGAAGGAGATAAAATCAAAATTCTGGCTCATGTACAGGCAAATGTCCATGGCCATTTTAGATAGGGTGGCGGCTACGCTCGATATTCCAAAGGCTGTTGCTTTTTCCACCTTGCCACGGCCCATTTGGGCGGCCACCACATTGTATTTTTGGGTAGCGAATTCCATTTCTTCTGTTGTGAAACTTCTATCAATAGGGAAAGAGCTTCCGTAACCTGCTGCGCTTCCCAAGGGATTTTGGTCAGCAACTTTATAAGCTGCTTGTACAAAGTACATATCGTCCACCAAGCTCTCGGCATAGGCAGAAAACCACAATCCAAAAGAGGAAGGCATCGCAATCTGGAGATGGGTGTACCCAGGCAGCAAGACATTTTTGTGTTTGTCCGCAAGATTCATCAGCAAGTCAAAAAGAGCCTTTACCTGATTTTTGATTTCGGTAAGCTCATCTTTAAGGTACAACTGCATGGCTACCAAAACTTGATCGTTCCGGGAGCGGGCCGAATGGATTTTTTTACCGGTATCACCCAATTTTTCCGTCAACATGAATTCGATTTTGGAGTGCATGTCCTCAAAATCATCTTCGATAGTAAACTTTCCTTTTTGAATGTCCTTGGCGATGACATCCAAAGCTTTTACAAGATCTTTGGCCTCATCTTCGGAAATCAACCCTACTTTGCCCAGCATTTTAGCGTGAGCCTTAGAGGCAATCACATCATACTTTGCCAATACCAAATCCAGTTCGCGGTCGTTGCCTACGGTAAAGTGGTCTATCTTTTTATCGGTACTGAATCCTTTGTCCCAGAGTTTCATAATTTCAGTTTTGTCATTCCCGTGAAAACGGGAATCTTATGATTTCGATATGTATTGCCCTTCAACTACGTCCAGGGCCCATATTTCTTTTGATTTATTGTAAAAATCCCGTTAGGGTTTTGATGTAAATATCTATTCCTTCTTCTATTTCTTTCACGAAAATAAATTCGTTTGCAGAATGGGAGCGTGTACTATCGCCAGGTCCCAATTTTACGGATTGACAGCTTAGAGCGGCCTGATCGGACAAGGTAGGGGAACCATAGGTTTTTCGGCCAAGGGCCAATCCACTTTTCACCAAATCATGATTTGGGTCAATGGAAGATGAATTTAAACGTAACGAGCGAGGTGTCATTTTGCATGGTGCCTCTTTTTGAAGGATATCTGCAATTTCTTGATTGCTGTAACAATCGTTCACACGTACATCGATAACCAAATCCACATGGCCAGGTACCACGTTATGCTGGTTCCCGGCATTGATTTGGGTCGTGGTCAGTTTTACCTCCCCTAAAGCATCGGAAACCTTATCAAAGGAATAATCTTTGAGCCATTGTAATACTTCGATGGTGTTGTATATGGCATTGTTGTCGTTGGGATGTGCCGCATGCGATGGGGTTCCCTCCACAACGGCATCAAAGACCACTAAACCTTTTTCGGCTATGGCCAAATCCATTAAAGTGGGTTCGCCCACAATGGCCACATCTATTTTTGGAAGTATAGGGAGCAATGCTCTAATACTTTTTTCTCCAGCATCCTCTTCCTCGCCCGTAGCGGCCATAATGATGTTATGACTTAGACCTTCTTTCGCATAAAAATGGACAAATGTGGTCAATAAGGATACCAAACATCCGCCTGCATCATTGCTGCCTAGTCCATAGAGTTTACCGTCCTCAACATGGGCATCAAACGGGTCTTTGGTATAAGCACTGTTCGGTTTAACGGTATCATGGTGCGAGTTGAGCAGCAAAGTTGGTTTATTTTCATCAAAATATTTGTTGAAAGCATAAATGTTGTTGTGCTGCCTTTGGGTTTTTACACCAAAACTTTGCAGAAAAGCTTCAATGGCATCCCCTGTTTTATCTTCTTCACCTGAAAAAGAGGGTGTGCTGATGAGCTTTTTCAGCAGTTCAATGGCTTTTTCGGTTAATATGTCTTGGGTTATTTTCATAAGGTCAATGTCGTATAATCTGAATTATCTGCTTCGAGCATGTTGGTGTTTCCCACGCATACTTTGGCAACATGGTTGCGTAGGGCATAAAAGCAGTTGTGCATTTTGGGAAGCATGCCGTCCGCTATAATTCCGTACGCCAAAAGCTCATCATAGCCCTTGGAGTCGATGTGCTGAATCACTGAGTTATCATCTCCAACATCTTGTAGTACTCCTTTTTTCTCGAAGCAATAATATAATGTGGTCTCAAATTGATCGGACATGGCTATGGCCAATTCAGCCGCAATGGTATCGGCGTTGGTATTCAACATTTGTCCTTTTCCATCGTGGGTAAGGGCACAAAAAATAGGGGTGAAACCTGCTTGGAGCAATTTGAAAATACCATAAGTGTTTACCATATCCACATCGCCCACATAACCGAAATCAACATTTTTTTTAGGTCTTTTGTGGGCACGTATCGCATTGGCATCTGCCCCGCTCATTCCAATGGCATCGGTTCCCAAAGCCTGTAATTTGGCTACTATTTTCTTACTGTACAGTCCTCCGTAGACCATTAAGGCGATATCGAGGGTTTCGGAATTGGTGATACGTCGTCCATTTACCATTTTGGATTCTACACCTAATTGATTGGCCAATTCCGTGGCCTTTTTACCTCCGCCGTGGACCAATATTTTGTTTCCGTCCAATTTAGAGAACAAATCCAATACTCGCTTGCATCCTTCGGAATCTTCAATGAGGTTGCCGCCTATTTTAACTACGGATAATTTTTGTTTCATGCTATGTATTTATAATCCCTCCATCTATGGTAACTGTAGTTCCCGTAATCCATGAACTATCATCAGATACTAAAAAAAGTACAAGTTTAGTAATATCTTCAGGCGTGCCCAACCTTTTTAACAATGTAGTCCTTTTCGCATTTTCCACAGCGGTATCTGGTTGCTCAAAAGCTTTGGCGGACTCCCATAATAGGGGAGTGTCCACAGGGCCGGGACAAATAGCATTCACTCTAATTTTAGGCGCATAATCGACTGCTATTTGCTTCATCAAGGCTACGGATGCAGCTTTGGAAGCACAATACGCAGGGTGATTTGGAAAACTCTTAAAAGCTGCAATCGATGCATTGATCAAGATATTGCCTTGCGGTTGTTTCTGTAAGTGTGGTAGGGCGTATTTACAAAGATAAAAGATGGAACTTAAATTGGTATCGATGGTATTGCGCCATAAATCAATGGAAAGATTCTCAACATTTCCAATGCCGAGAATGCCCGCATTCAACGATAGGATATCCAGTTTTCCGTAGGCTTCCAAGGCCGTTTCCACCAATTTTTTGTTATAGGATGGATCCGTAATGTCGCCTGCCAAGAATACGGCATTGTCCAATTCTTCTTCCAAAGCCTTTCCTCTTTCTTGGTTTCTACCAGAAAGTACCAACCTAGCTCCTTCGGCAGAAAGTCCTTTGGCAATGGATTTCCCCATTCCGCTTGTGGCACCAGTCACTATACAAACCTTATCCTTTAGTTTCATTTGTCTTCCAATATTTTTTTCAATACGATTTGTGCAGAAAAAACCCTGTTTTTGGCTTGCTCTACCACCAAAGATTGTTCACTGTCCAAAACAGCATCCTCAACGATCATATTTCTTCGAACGGGAAGACAGTGCATAAACTTTGCATTTCCCAGTTTTTCTTTTGTAATCGTCCAATTAGTGTCTTTGCTCAATACTTTACCATAATCGGAATAACTGCTCCAGTTTTTCACGTAGACGAAATCGGCATCTTTCAACGCTTCATCTTGATTATACTCAATTGTACACCCCTTGGTTATCTCTGGATTTAGTTCATACCCTTCGGGATGTGTGATGACAAAATCGGCATCCTGCTTCATCATCATTTGGGTAAATGAATTGGCCACGGCATGAGGCAGTGCCTTGGGATGTGGAGCCCAAGAAAGCACCACTTTAGGCCTCTTTTTTGTTTCGTTCTCCTTTAAAGTTATGGCATCTGCCAATGCCTGAAGCGGGTGACCCACCGAACTTTCCATGTTTACCACGGGAATTGTGGCATATTTGGCAAATCCGTTAATGACTTCTTCGGCCTCATCTTTCTCCTTATCCTTTAATCCCGCAAACGCTCTAATGGCAACAATATCTGAATATTGGGACACCACTTGCGCAGCTTCCTTAATATGTTCCGAAGTGCCTTGATCCATTACGGTTCCATCCCCGTATTCCAGTGCCCAGCCTTCATTGCCAAAATTCATGATCATTACTTCCATTCCCAGATTCATGGCCGCTTTTTGTGTGCTCAAACGTGTTCTGAGGCTATTGTTGAAAAACAACAAGCAGATGGTTTTCCGTTTGCCCAAATCTTCAAACTTATAGGGGTCTTTTTTTAGGGTTATTGCTTCATCTACCCAATCGGGGAGTGATTCTATATCGTCAACTGTTAAATAATGCTTCATTGTAATGCTTTTTTCAGCGCTTCAAAAAATAGGTCTATGTGCTCTTTTGTGATATTCAATGCAGGTAAGAACCGCAATAGCTTTTTGTTCTTTGCGCTGCCGGTGAACATGTGCTGCTCCACGATCATTTTTTTACGTAGGGCGGCAACTTCAAAATCGAGCTCCAGTCCAATCATTAATCCTCTCCCCTTTACTTTTTTGATTTCTGGTATCTCAGCAGCTTTTTCCCTAAAATAGGCTCCGAGTTCCGATGCATTTTCTATCAGGTTTTCACTTTCCAAAACCTCTAAAACTGCAAGACTGGCAGCACAAGCCAAATGGTTGCCACCAAAGGTGGTACCCAAAAGTCCGTACGATGGTTTAAATTTTTCATGAATCAGTATGCCACCAACGGGGAAACCGTTCCCCATTCCTTTCGCAATGGAAATAATGTCAGGTTCGATACCGTGATGTTGAAAAGCAAAAAATTTACCGCTACGTCCGTAGCCCGACTGCACTTCGTCGGCAATGAGCACAACATGGTGTTCTTTGCATTTGTTGGCGATGAATTGAAAGAACTCGGTCGTTGGTTCATCCAATCCTCCTACACCTTGTATAGCTTCTATGATTACGGCACAATGAGCATCACTTTCAATAGCTTTTTCAAAGGCATCAAAATCGTTCAATGGCAAGAAAGTGACCTCTTGCTGCTTGTTGATGGGTGCATTTATGCTGGGATTGTCCGTAGCGGCGACCGCAGCAGAGGTTCTTCCGTGAAAGCTATTGGTAAATGCGATTACTTTGGATTTTCCTGTATGAAAGGAGGCCATTTTCAATGCATTCTCATTAGCTTCCGCCCCTGAGTTGCACATAAAAAGGTCATAATCTTCACAGCCGGATAGCTCTCCAAGTTTTTGGGCCAATTGCTGCTGAAGTGGATTTTGAACTGAATTGCTATAAAATGCCATTTCATCCAGTTGTTCCTTGATGCGCTTTACATAATGAGGATGGGTATGGCCAATGGAAATTACGGCATGACCACCATAAAAATCCAAATATTTCTGCCCTTTGTCATCCCAAACTTCAATACCCTTAGCCTTTACGGGAGTCACATCATATAGTGGGTATACGTCAAATAATTTCATTTTTATCCTTTTCTGATTTGACTGATTTTTTCAAACGAGGATACAATTCCCCTGATCAATGATGAACTCAAGCCTTGGTGCTCCATTTCATTTAAACCTTCAATGGTGCATCCTTTTGGTGTGGTCACACGGTCAATTTCTTCTTCAGGATGGCTGCCGGACTCAATCAAAAGACTCGCGGCTCCGTTGCAGGTATGCATGGCCAGTTCTTGGGCCTCTTTGGCATCAAACCCCAATTGAATGGCTCCTTGGGTCGTGGCTCGAATCAATCGCATCCAAAAGGCAATTCCACTCGCACAAATAACCGTTGCAGCCTGCATTTGCTCTTCTGGGATTTCCATGGTATGACCCATTCTGTTGAAAATCGCTTTGGCCAAATCCACACGTTTTTTACCGAGTTCATTGCTGCAAATACAGGTCATGGATTTACCTACCGAAATGGCCGTGTTCGGCATACTTCGGATGATAAACTTGTCCGCCCCTATAATCTCTTCAATTTTAGGAATGCGGAAACCAGTAATGGTACTGATGACCACATGTTTCTCGGTCAATAGGTCTTTGGTCTCCTGTAATATGGACGCAAAATGACCTGGCTGTACCGCAAAAATCAGGATGTCCGAATTTTTGACCGCTTCCTGATTGTCGGAAGTAACGGTTACATTTCCATATTTCTCAAACTCCTGAATGGGTTTGGTGTTTCTTTTGGTTAGGTACATGGTGGTGGCTCCATTGCTGTGCAAAATGCCTTTGGCAATGGCCAGTCCCAAGTTACCTGCTCCTATGATGGCTACTTTCATGGTTTCTTAAGTTTTTGTCATCTCGAGCGCAGTCGAGAGATGTTTCAAAATTTTTGCGTGTGGTCTCGCATCTCGACTCCGCTCGATGTGACAGCTCGACCTCGTAATTTTAAAATACGCCTGCCTTCAACAACAGACCTTCGGTTTCGGGGAAACCGAACATTAGGTTCATATTTTGTACTGCCTGTCCCGATGCACCTTTTATTAAATTATCGATGGCAGATGTAATCAAAAGCAAATCATCATGCTTGTGCAAATGGATGTGGCACTGGTTGGTGTTCACTACTTGTTTTAGATGCAGTTCTTCATCCGACATGTGGGTGAATGCAGCGTCTTTGTAAAAATCGTTGTACAACTGTTGAGCTTCTTCCAAGGCGCCATTATATTTGGTGTAGGCCGTTGCCAAGATTCCTCGGGTAAAGTTGCCACGATTGGGCAAGAACATCAATTTTCCCACAGACTTTCCGAAGGAATTCAAGCTTTCACCTATTTCTCCCAAATGTTGGTGGGTAAAAGGCTTGTACCACGATACATTGTTGTTCCTCCAGCTAAAATGAGAAGTGGCAGATAATCCAACACCTGCTCCAGTGCTTCCAGTAACGGCGTTGATATGAACATCATCACTCAACAAACCTGCTTTTGCCAAAGGCAACAACGCCAATTGAATCGCGGTGGCAAAACAACCGGGATTGGCAATGGCCTCCGCCGATTGAATGGCGGACTTGTTCAATTCGGGAAGTCCATAAATAAATCGTTGGCCATTAAAAACAGCATCGGACTGTAACCTGAAATCGTTGCTGAGGTCTATGATTTTGGTTGATACTGAAAATTTGTTCTCGTTCAAGAATGAAGTTGAATTTCCGTGTCCCAAACAAAGGAAAACCACATCCACATCCGGATTTACCTCTCCAGAAAATTTTAATTCCGTTTGCCCCAACAAATCCTGATGGGCAGAAGTAATGGGTTTGCCCGCTCTTGTGGTGCTGTAGACAAAGTCAATTTCGGTTTTGGGATGGTTGAGCAGGAGCCTGATTAGCTCACCACCCGTATACCCAGAACCCCCTATGATTCCAACTTTGATCATAAATCTTGGTTTACGTGGTTGGCTATTTTACCTGAGTTGGACAAAATTTTGATAAATCCTTTGGCTTCATCTGCGGTCCAACCTTTGTTCATTTCCCCATAACTTCCAAAGGAAGCATTCATCAAATCGTGTTTGGAAGTGATTCCGTTCAATTCAAATCGGTACGGATGCAAAGTCACGAATACATCGCCTGAAACATGTTTCTGGGTGTCGCTCAAAAAGGCTTCAATGTTTCGCATTACCTCGTCCAGATAGTTTCCTTCGTGCAATAGCATCCCATAAAAATTGCCCATTTGCTCTTTTTGGTATTGCTGCCATTTGCTCAAGGTGTGTTTTTCCAACAAATGGTGCGCTTTTATAATAATCAATGGGGCCGCAGCTTCAAAACCCACTCTTCCCTTGATGCCGATAATGGTGTCGCCCACGTGAATATCCCTGCCAATGGCATATTTGGATGCTATGGCGGACAATTTTTCGATATTGGCCACTGGCGTGTCGGTCTCACCGTCCAAAGCCACCAATTCCCCATTTTTGAAGGTCAATTTTAATTCTTTGGGCAATTCCTTCTCCAACTGGCTCGGGTAGGCACTTTCGGGCAAGGATAGATTGGAGGTCAAGGTTTCATCACCACCAACCGATGTGCCCCACAAGCCTCTGTTTACGGAATATTTGGCCTTTTCCCAGGAGTAATCGATACCGTTTTTTTGAAGGTATTCTATCTCCTCTTCCCTGGCCAATTTTTTATCCCTGATTGGAGTTATGATTTTGATTTCAGGGGCCAATATTTGAAAAATCATATCAAATCTGACCTGATCATTCCCGGCACCCGTACTTCCATGGGCTATGTACTTGGCACCGATTTTTTTGGCGTGGTTCACTATCTCGATCGCCTGAACAATCCTTTCCGCACTCACGGAAAGTGGGTAGGTATTGTTTCGAAGTACATTGCCGAAGATGAGGTATTTCACCACTTTGTCGTAAAACGTGAAAACGGCATCGATGGATGTGTAGGAAGTGGCACCCAAAGCAAGGGCCTTTTCCTCAATCTCTTCGATTTCAGCTTTGCTGAAGCCTCCCGTGTTCACGCTTACGGCATGCACTTCAAAACCTTCTTCTTGCGATAGGTATTTGGCACAGTATGAAGTATCCAATCCGCCACTATAGGCTATAACTAATTTTTCCATTTTTTTGATTCTTTATGTTGTCACATCGAGCGTAGTCGAGATGTACTGGTTTTATTCTCGCTCGAACTGACGATTTATTTGTCTTTCTTTTTAAGAAAAAGGCTCTCTTTTATGCTTTTTAATCTTTTAAAAGCCTTTTTGTTTATTTTTTCGGGTTGCTGTTTTTGAGCTTTTGGGTCGTGCAGCATTCCAGTGCAGAGGCACATTTTTCTGTCGGTACGTGTTAGAATATCAAAATTCTTACAGGTCTGACAGCCTTTCCAGAATTCGGGGTCATCCGTAAGTTCGGAAAAGGTAACGGGTTTGTAGCCCAGCTCGTAATTCATTTTCATTACGGCAAGGCCCGTAGTGATGCCAAAAATCTTGGCATCGGGGAATTTTTTTCGTGATAGATCAAAAACCGCTTTTTTTATTTTCTTGGCGAGTCCTTGATTTCTGTAATCGGGATGCACGATCAAACCAGAGTTGGCTACAAAGTCCTTGTTTCCCCAGACCTCGATATAGCAAAAACCAGCAAACTTATCCCCATCCAAGGCAATAATGGCGTTTCCGTTTTGGAGGCGTTTTATGATGTACTCGGGCGTACGTCTGGCAATACCTGTACCTCGAACTTTGGCCGATTCGGTAATGGTATCACTAATGACCTGTGCGTATTTAAAATGTGATTCGTTAGCAACAATAATTTCCATTGCAAGCGATTATTCTGTAAAAATTGAAAAAATGTATTTGGAAGTTTTGCGGAAATGGACTCACCTATTTCCAATAGTTATGTTGCACCCTTACGGGCGACGACGGCGGGGAGTAAACGGACTGATGGGAGCAGCGATGCTCAAAGTAGATAATATGTACAGTTGTCCTTTCATTCTGGAGCTAAAGTACAAATTAATTCGAACTGTACTAAAGTTGCGATTACTTTTTGAGGAAATATAACTTTTTTGGCCTACTACCTATCATTTCGTAAATAAAAAAGCCAATTACCAAAATGTATTCAATGGCTAACAACCACAAATTCTCCTTGTAGTCGGGGTTGGAGTAGGCATAATAACTTAAAATGATGGTACAGGACCATACCAGTGGAAACCTGTAATCGGTAAATATGGCAATGCCCAAAAGAAACACTACATACCAAGGATGCACGGTGCTGGAGAGGAAATAATAGCAGGCCAATGCAAGCATCATGGATGTGATGACGCTTTCCAGTTTTTGGTTTTTTCGAAGGAAGGCAAGCAGTAATACGAAAATAACAACCACTTTTTGAATTAAAGAGCCATAGGAATCTATTAACTCCCAAGGTTTGGCATCGTAATAGGTTACGGCAATCTTTTTTACCACATTGTATATGCTGGCATTGAACTCAAAATTGGAGAACCAAAGCCCAACGGTATCGGAATAATTATCGATGAAAACTGGGGAGTAAAACGGGAGTAGCAGGGCAGCACAACCCAAAAGTATCAAAGTGTAAAAAGCAGCACTCTTTTTAAATCCGAAGTATTTAATAAAAAGTGGCAGGAACATCAGTGGCATCAGTTTTACCATTATGGAAATGGCATAAAGGGGTGTTGCCCAAATCCATTTGCTTTTTGAGATAAGATACAAGGCCCATACAAAGAAGAAGAGCATTACACCTTCAAAATGAAGGTTGCCTGTGAGTTCAATGATGACCAGTGGGTTCAAAAAATACCAAAAGGCCAAATGGTTGGCCTTGTTGAGGTTTTGCAATAGCTTTCTTCCAAAATAAAGTACGCCCAAGTCTGCTGCGATTACTGTCAAACGCATGGCAATCATGGAACCCATCACACTTCCTCCACCTAAAATTGATGCGAGTGCAAACAGAACTTGGTTAACTGGCGGATAGTTGCTGTAGTGCCTAGCGTTAAGGGTGCTCATACCTTCATGGAGCTCATTCATGCTGGGAAATGACACCATACCCTTTTCCATAATTTGGTCGGGGGTGTACAAATATGGATTGATGCCGTTTTTGATGAGTTCGCCATCCCAAATGAAGCGGTAGAAATCTTGTGAGAGATTAGGTTCTGCAATTAGGAAAACCAATCGAAAGAGGATTCCAATGACCAGAAGTAACTTAAAGTTCCATTTTTCGAACTGTATGAGTTTGTAGCATAGAAAAAATAGAGCTCCAAATAGCATGAACAGCTTTACAAAATCGGTACGGACCAAGTTGTAAGCAAAACTCCAGTAGAATAACATACAGGCTACAGCAAATAGTATCGGGTATCTGTGCAGTCGCCAATAAGATTGCATGGTGGTGGTTTATGCCTTGGAAGTTAAGGATTTAAAGAATACAAACCCAAAACCTAGGAACAACATGAGGTGGAAAGGGAACAATCCGTAGTCGTTCAATGGTATGGCGCTGTACATTCCGAAAAGGAAATAAATCATCAAGGCAAACTCCAAGATCATGTTGGGCGATAATTTGTTGGTCAAATATTTGTTGCCCTTCCAGGTATCCTTAATACTGTTGATGTTGAATTTTGGAGTCCGTACAAATTCACTTCGTTTACCCAAATGTCCTTCCAAAACAGCCACGGTATTGTGCAAAGAAAAGCCCAATGCCACTGAGAAGAAGGTGAAGAAGAGTTTGATGTAGTCCACAAAGTTGTCAAAACTACTGCCCTGAATACTCTTGTAGGTAAACCAATAGCACACAAATAATATAATGGTACTTAGTATGAAAAAGCTGGTTACCTCGAACACCCAACCTAAATGGCCATACGTATTTTTGATGTAGAGCATGGGAATACTCAATAAGGCCACGATAAATACACAAAGGAACATGGAACTGTTCAATAGGTGCATTACGCCATGGAACTTAGTTTTGAACGGTATGTTTTTGGCCGTAATAACGCTTAATACGGTTTTTCTAAAGTTTTCGGCGCCACCTTTGTTCCAACGGAACTGTTGTGAGCGTGCGGCACTTATTACTACAGGAAGCTCGGCAGGTGTTTCCACATCTTCCAAATACTTGAACTTCCAGTTTTTCAATTGGGCGCGGTAGCTCAAATCCAAATCTTCGGTAAGGGTATCGCCTTCCCAGTTTCCAGCATCAAGAATGCATTGCTTTCTCCAGATACCTGCTGTACCGTTAAAGTTGATGAAGTGCCCTTTGGAGTTTCTTCCAACTTGTTCCAAGGTAAAGTGGGCATCCAAAGCAAAGGCCTGAATGCGGGTCAAAGTGGAATAATCTCTGTTGATATGCCCCCAGCGGGTCTGTACCACACCGATTTCTTCATCTTTAAAGTAGGGGACTGTTTTTTTGAGCCAATCGGCTTCGGGAAGGAAGTCGGCATCAAAAATGGCAATGAAATCCCCTTTGGCGATTTCGAGCCCTTCTTTTAGGGCACCGGCTTTAAATCCTTGTCTGTTTTCCCTTCGGATGTGCTGAATGTCCAATCCAGATTCCTGAAGTTCCTGCACTCTTTGAGCTGTTTCAGTCACAGAATCATCGGTGGAATCGTCCAATACCTGGATTTCCAGTTTGCTTTTAGGGTATTCTATTTTGGCAATGTTGTCCAATAAACGCTCCATTACATATTCCTCGTTGTAGATAGGAAGTTGAATGGTAACGAATGGAATTTCTTTGGGATCGAGAAGGTTGAATTTTGGGGCTTCTTCGTTTCGCTTTTTGTAACCGAGATAGTTGATCAAGAGATTCAACTGCGCAAGGCTATAGAAGAAAATTAAAAGTAAGGCGAAACTATAAATAGCAATGATGATGTAAGCGATAGCGAGTCCCATTATTTTAAACTGTATTTAAAGATCCAACCCAATATTTTTATGCCAGCAAATATAGTACCTTTTACCGTACCTGATACTTTTGACACGCCAATTCTTCGTTTGTAACGTACTGGTACTTCGATATATGACATTTTTTTTCTTAAAACTTTTAATTGCATTTCCACCGTCCATCCGTAAGTGGTGTCCTGCATTTTTAATTCTTTGAGCTTTTCATATTTTATCGCCCTGAAAGGTCCCAAATCCGTAAATTTCGACCTAAAAAACAATCGCATTAGGAATGTGGCCAATTTGTTCCCAAAAACCTGCTGTGGGGTCATTGATCCCGGTTCGCGAAGTGATTTTTTTCGCGCTCCGACCACAAAATCGATGTCATTTTCCAAAATTGGGGCGACAATCTTATCCAATTCCTCTGGATAATCAGAATAATCTCCGTCGATAAATACGATAATGTCGGGTGTTTTGGATCGTTCGGATATGTAATTTAATCCCTTTAAACAGGCAAACCCATAGCCCTTGCGGTTTTCCGTAATTACGGTTGCCCCTGCTTTTGTTGCATTTGCAACGGTTTCATCTTCGGAACCATTGTCAACGACCACAATTTCGGATACGTGGCTGGGAATTTCCGAGACCACCAAACCAATGGAATCTGCTTCGTTGATTGCTGGGATAATAACTTTGATATCCGCCATTGGCTGGGAATCAATTTTAGTTAGTGGTAGGCAAACTTAAAATTTTCCTTGGATTTCACTTTCAATAAGAAGGATAATTTACTTTTTGTTCACCAATGTCATCAGGTCTACATCGTTACCCAGTAATACTTGGTTGCTATCTATTCTACCCTCCAAAGGGCCATTTTCCAATTTGAGGACGCCTCTTGGACAAACAGCCGAGCAAATACCGCAGCCAACACAACTGGCCCTTACAATGTTCTCTCCTTTTTGGGCATAGGCGCGTACATCGATGCCCATTTCGCAATAGGTAGAACAGTTTCCACATGAAATGCATTGTCCACCATTGGTTGTAATCCTGAATCGGGAGAACAATTTTTGCTGAAAACCGAGGATGGCGGCCATAGGACAACCAAATCGGCACCAGACCCTGCTTCCGAAGATGGGGTAGAAGCCTGTTCCAATAACCCCTGAAAATATACTGCCGATTAAAAAAGAATATGATTTACGAAGTGTTCCCGACTTGAAAAGGAAAACTTCGCCTTCCCCACTGAAAAAGTGAAATCCGATAAGTGCTATGATGATTACAAAGTAACCAATGGCTCCGTACCGTGCATCTTTTTGAAGCTGATCTCGTTTAAAAATCATGGCCCAACCAAACACCAATGTCAGTAATACGGCAACCCCAATCAAAAACGAGCTTTTGGTCAACCAGTATTTGCTTGTATCCGTTCCCAAATAGGAATAAATGACTGCAGTTGTCATCAGAGTTACGAATACCACTACGCTGTGTACTACCCAACGTTCCACTTTCCAGGCAAATGTGGATTTGTCGCTCAATTGCCTAAAGGAGTCACCAGCGGTTTCTGCCAACCCTCCACATCCGCAGACCCAAGAACAGTACCATCTTTTACCATATTTATAGGTTAGGATGGGGGTTATCACAAAAATGGAGAGAATTCCGAAGATCAATAGGGCAAAACCAATATCTCCGGAACTTAAAAACATTTTGATGCGATATCCTTCAAAATTATAATAGTTGAGGGGCCAAATATTTTTGAGGTCATAATAAGGTAAACTTCCACCATTCAAAATTTTGTGGCCGTTCAAGCGGGCCATTAGTTCCGGTATGATAAAGGCAAAACCTGTTTGAAAGAACATTACGCTCAGCGTCCGCAATTTTTCGTATCGATTATGGCGATATTTCCAAAGGAACTTGATGCCGAAAACCAAAATAGCAACAGTGTAAAGAGTTCCATATACAAACCATTGGCTTGCAGGTCCGCCGTTCAAAAATTTGCTGAGCGGGTCAAAAAGGCCTATAACACCTTTATTGTCGCCCTCGCTCACCAAACCGAGATATTCTGGATAAAAATAGAGTACGATATAGAAGCCCGTCAATGCCAAACCGGCAACCCAGCCCCATAAACCTCGGCTGGAAATGGACTTGAACCAAACCCCATCATTTTTAATGCCAGGAAGTTTATTGGAATAGGCATTCCATGAAAACCAAATGATTCCAATGCTGATGGCAGATAAGGACAGGGTTAACCACAAGGTTTTGTTAGGAAAGCCGACATTTAAAACGGCCAAAAGCAAAATGCCCAGTCCTGATAATCCCAAAAGAACGGCAAGTTTTTGGCCAATACTCAAACTTTTTGGTGGTTCGCCCGTTAAGGCCATACTTTTATTATAGGTATTCATAATTATAGCTTAAGCAATCTTGAAAATGCGTTTTAGGTTTTTCTTTTTCAGGATGATGGATTTTCCAAAATCGGAATTGTATTTTGCAACAATATCAGATTCAAAATTTTTATAAAATTCAGGGTCAAAATTGGCATCTCTGAGGTGTTCCATTACAAAATCAACTGTTCTTTTTTCACTGAGCCATCCATCAAAAATTTCGTGGCGTAAACGAATCCCGAAAGTGTTGATGCCCAATACGGTTTCGGAATCTTTATCAAAAGCTATCGTGATACAGATTTTTTGGTTGGGATGTCGCCAATGAAAATGCGCTTCATTTTCTTTTTTTCTTTGCTCTGAAAATACCCAACCATAGGTTTGATATTCAATATCCAGGAACTTGGCAGAGTTGAACCAATGCCCTGGTTTGTATTCCATTCGGTTGCCGCAGATGGTCTGGGCAAGGGTTTCGCCCATCATACGGCCTGTGTACCAAACGGCTTCAATAGGGCGTCGGTTTCCAATAGCTTTGTGCTGTTCCGCACAATCGCCAATGGCGTACACATCTTCAATGTTGGTCTCCAAAAACCGATTCACTTTTACACCACGGCCTAATTCAATTCCAGAATCTTTGAGGAAATCAATGTTTGGAGTAACGCCCGCCGTCAATCCAACTAAATTACATTCAATTTCTTCCCCGGTTTCTTCGACCACAATGGATTTTACCTTTCCATTTTCGTCTGGTTTGATTTCTTTTAACGAAGCACCCAAACGCAAATCAATATGATGTTCGCGTATGTGCTCATTGATCATTTCGGATTCACCTTGAGGCAGCACTCCGTTCCAAAAACTGCTTTCACGGACCAAAAAAGTAACGGGAATATCGCGAGTGCGCAGCATTTCGGTCAATTCAATGCCAATTAGCCCGCCACCTACGATCACGGCACGTTTGCACACCTTGTTGTTGGGCGCATTTTCTTCCAACAATTCCAGGTCTTGTTTGGAATACAGTCCTTGAACACCATCCAGATCTTGTCCGGGCCATCCAAATTTGTTGGGTTTTGATCCAGTGGCAATAATAAGTTTATCGTAGTTGAGATCTGGTGCCCCATCAATTTGAAGCGATTTTTCTTCAGTATTTACTTTAGTAACATAACCTTGTACCAACTCGATTCTGTTTTTCTTCCAGAAGTGGTTTTCGTAGGGTTGGGTATGTTCAAACTTCATGTGGCCCATGTACACATACATCAAAGCTGTCCTCGAAAAAAAATACTTGGATTCGGCCGAAATAACAGTGATTTTTTTGTCGGAAAGTTTTCGGATGTGCCTAGCGGCGGTAACGCCTGCAATTCCATTTCCGATGATGACAATGTGTTCCATGGGTTGGGTTTGATTGTTTTATGTGTCGAGTTTTGCGGAAAGAACTTAACAGTGAAATGAAAATTAATAAGAATTTAGCAGCTTATAGCTGTTTTAAAATTATTATTTTAGAAGGGTCTATCATCATTATGAAGAAGTTGATTTTTTCATGGGTACTTGTTTTGGCCTCTTGTGCCAGTAGCAAGTTTGACAAGGTAAATGGTGTCAGTTTTGTCTCGTCCAGAGAGGAAGTGGCACAACATCATATTGATCCTGTTCTTGATGTGCAAGCCAATTATGCCGCCATTATGCCTTTTGGTTTTATTCGGGATTTGGATTCACCGGAGTTAGTCTTTGATTCTGAACGCCAATGGTATGGAGAACGAAGGGAAGGAGCCCGGCAGTATATTCAAAAATTGCATCAAAATGGTGTGATGGTCATGGTGAAACCTCAAATATGGATTCACAGAGGTGAATTTACGGGCAATATGAAGATGCCTACGGAAGAAGATTGGAAAAAGTTGGAGGCATCTTATGAAAAGTTCATTTTATTATATGCGCAAATGGCCGAAGAAACCCAAAGCGATATATTTTGTATCGGGACAGAGCTAAAGACTTTTGTGAACGAGCGACCTGAATTTTGGAACGATCTTATTCAAAAAGTAAGGGAGGTCTACACGGGCAAGATTACTTATGCTGCCAATTGGGACGAATATGCAAAGACGCCGTTTTGGTCGGAATTGGATTATATTGGTGTGAACGCCTATTTTCCCTTGTGCGAAAAACAGAATCCCACAATTGAAACACTTACAGAGGGTTGGCAGCCTTGGAAGACCAAAATGCGCGAACTCGCAAAACAAGAGGACAGGCCCATTTTATTCACGGAATTTGGGTATCGCAGCATGGATTTTACGGGCAAAAAGCCATGGTTGGTGGATCGTAACGAGATGAACGTGAATCTTAAGGCACAGGCAGATGCCACGCAGGTACTTTTTGATGAGTTCTGGAACGAAGATTGGTTTGCCGGAGGTTTTGTCTGGAAATGGTTTATGCAGCACGATCAAGTTGGAGGCCACGAGGACAACCGTTTTACCCCGCAAAACAAACCTGCGGAATCGGTAATTAGAAGACAATATGCCCAAGTGAAGAGATCAAGTTCATAGTTTGTTGATTATTTTGTGGGAATTTTTATCTTAAATCGTAACCAACCTTAGTGTTTTTTCACCATATTTGTAGCACATCCCACCCAAAAACATACAGTAATGAAATCAAGATTGACCCTTCTTTTTTGGGTATGGGCCTGTACATTCATTTTTGCACAAAAAAGCGACTTCTACAATGTGGTGGCAGAACAAGGGGATGGTATTTTTTCCTTGCTTCGTAAACAAGGATTGGACCCTGCCAAACACTACGGAGAATTTTTAGAACTGAATTCCGATAAAATAACCGAAGGGACTGCTTTAAAATTGGGCGAGGATTACAAAATACCTTATGCGGATGATTCTTTTAAAAAGAAAGGGGTACTGGTAGAAGTGGTAAAAGATGCTGAGGAACCTATTTTTGATAAGGAATTGGCTCAAATGTCGCTTAAAAGTGATAGACTCAAGGACGCCGTATACTATTTGATTGCAGAAAATAACTCTGACACGGATAAAGGGTTTGTAAAAGATGTTGCACAGCGCATCGCTGGCGAATTAGTGGTAAACGGAGCTCAAGTTTATGTTATGGGGGATGAGATCATGGGAAATTTGGAAACCCAACGTGAATCTACCGAAAATACCACTGGCGATTATATCAAAGTCATCAACAAAAGATATATACAGAACGCAGGCAAATACCAACGGGTGTTGTTCATCCGGGCTGAAAATGTGTCGGGGTCTGGCAATATGGATGTAGCCGTTTACCATTATAATAAAAGTGCCCAAGGTCAGCGCTTCGCGGAAAATATTCAGCATGTATTTAAGGAGAACAGTGTTTCCAATATAACTATTGACGAAGCTAGCTTGATTTTTGAGGACCAGAACAGTCTGTACCTTGCTCGTAACATACTTCCGGCGATTAGTCTGCTAACTATAGAGAACGCGACCAACACTTCAAAAAGTAAGATATCAATCAAACCGAACAAAAAAGAGTTTGCCAATCTGATCAGCAATGGCATTATTAATGATTATGTTGATTTAGAATTCCAGAATTAAAATGAAACTTTTTCAGTTAACCTTTTTGCTTGTCACTTTGCTTCAAGGGGCGATTTTCGCTCAGGAGGAATATCCTAAAGTAATGGCCCTGGAAGGAGATGGGATATATACGCTATTGAGAAGGCACGGAGTCAGTCCAACGAAGTATTACAATGATTTTGTGGAAATCAACCATGAGGATTTGGGAGAAGATGAATCCTTGATTTTGGGCAAGCACTACATTTTACCTGATACTTTGGCGGCAAATACGGTTGAAGTGGAAGCAGAGGGGATTACCTATCCTATTTTTGGCGATGATTTCAAAAAAGTTGATACAGCCAGTAAACGCTTGGACAATACGGTCTATTATTTGATTTCGGGACATGGTGGTCCGGACCCGGGAGCCGTGGAAAAGTATCGCGGGAAAATGATTTCGGAGGACGAATACGCCTATGATGTAACATTACGGTTGGCCCGCGAGCTGATATCCCATGGGGCAGAAGTGCACATTATTGTACAAGATGAAAATGATGGTATTCGAGATAATAGAGTTCTAGAATTGGATACGGATGAAACTGTGCAGTCCCAAACTATTCCGTTGGACCAGTTAGAACGTTTAAAACAACGCACCAAAGCTGTCAATGACCTGTATGCGAAGAATTCAGGGAAATATCAACGCTTATTGGTCACCCATGTGGATAGTAGGGGAGAAGGCACCAATATTGATGTGTTCTTTTACCATCATGAAAAAAGCACCAATGGGAAAAAACTGGCGGAAAGCATCCACCGAACTTTTCTTAGGAAATATAAGAAATTCCAGCCTAACCGATTGTACAATGGCACTTTTATGGAGCGCAGCAGTTTGTACGTGGTTAAAAACACGCTTCCTGCCATGGCCTACATCGAAATTGGCAATATCAGAAACAAAAGGGACCAACGTAGAATCCTAAACCCTGATAACCGACAGGCACTGGCCAAGTGGATTTCCGAGGGAATTCTGTTGGATTATGAATCTTCTAAAACATTTTCTTCTAAATAAATTTTGAATATTCGCTGTTTCATAATACTGACAACGTCACCCTGAGCTTGTTTCAGGGTCACATAAAGATGCTTACATTCAGTAGGGTGAGATGCTGAAACAAGTTCAGCATGACGCCAAAAACACCTTTATGGCATTAAAACGGATATTTGACTAGCAGCACCCACCCCCGTTGTAATGCCAAGTACTTTCACTAACATGGATTTCATCAGAGGCATTGGCCAAAGCTGCAGCCGTTTTGTCGCAAACTGCCAAGGGTTGGTTTTGTTGTAGCACGTGTCCTTTTTTGTCATCAAAAAACTCTTCGTTTCCATAATAGATGGCGGTTTTTCCTGTAAACATGCAAGGGCCATCTTCGGGCATGGGGTCTTTTATGGCAGCAATCTCAATGGATTCGATATGGATGAGTTCATCCGTAGGATAATGATTGGGCGATAACACCCTGTACGATCTTTTTCCTCTTATTTCAATGGTTCCAAACCCGGCATCGGTCAATACTTTTACGTAATCTTTCAATGGGATACTCCCGCTCAAGCATTGCGCTCTTAACCTGTCATCGTTGCGGAGTTCATCACTCATGGGCTGTTCGCAAATGGGGTCGCTCATTACCAATCTGCCGTGCGGTTTCAGAACACGGTACATTTCGGAAACGGCTTTCTTCAAATCTTCAATTTTAAAAATATTGAAGAGACAGTTTTGGGCGGCCACATCAATACTTTCATCCGCTACGGGAAGATGTAGGGCATCTCCTTTTACCAAGTTGACAAACTCACTATTGAACCAATCGTTTTCTTCTTCTGCTATTTTGAAATTTTTTCGGGAGGCTTCCAGCATTTCATCCACGGAATCCACACCAACTACACCACCTTTTTGTCTGGAAAAATAAGAGAACTGCAATAGTTCCATTCCACCACCGACGCCTACGTAGAGAATCTTGGGGTTGTTTACCAAATCCTGCGCGGAAACCGTGCTGCCACAACCATAGTTCATCTCCTGCATGATTTTGGGAATGGACAATCCCGGGAATTGCCAAATGGGATTGGTGGTGCAGCAAAGCCCAACATCGGGGGTCAATGCAGCATCTTTGTATAGGTCTTGGGTGGCGTCTAAATAGCTCATAGTTCTTTGATCAGTTCTTTGAATAATTTAATCATTTTAGGTTCCGTTTGCCCTGCAATCTTTAAAATTTCCTGAACATCAACAGGTTCCAAGTTATTTGGATCACATTCATCGGTCAAAACGGATACCGCTACAATGGGTAGTCGTAAATGATTGGCAACAATTACTTCGGGAACGGTGCTCATGCCCACGGCATCGGCACCCATAATTTTGAGCATACGGTATTCGGCTTTGGTTTCCAGTTGAGGTCCTACCACCGAGGCATATACCCCTTTTTTTAAAGAAATATTCTCGCGTGCAGCTATGGTTTCCACTTTTTTGCGCATTTCTGGATCGTAAGGTTCGCTCATATCTACAAACCTATCCCCAAATTCTGCAACATTTTTAAAAGCCAATGGCGAACCTCCTTGTAGGTTGATATGATCTTCTATCAACATAATGTCCCCTTTTTTAAAGTCGAGGTTAATGGCTCCCGCGGCATTGGAGACAAATAGATTTTTTATGCCTAACTGGTGCATCACTCTAATGGGGTAGGTAATATCCAAAAAATCGTAGCCTTCGTACAAATGGAAGCGTCCTTGCATTACCACTGCTTTTTTACCCTCTATGGTTCCGTAGATCAGTTTGCCTGTGTGGAACTCGACCGTTGCTAAAGGAAAATAGGGTATGTGGTTGTAATGGGCTTCGATGGGATCTTCAATGCTATCTATGAGCTGCCCTAGACCGGTTCCCAAAACAATGCCTATTTCCGGAGTTTCAAACCCTCGTTTTTTTAAGTATTCAACGGATTCATCAATCTGTTTCTGTGTCATTTTCTTATATGTTTTAAAAATGGCTCAAAGGCCTCAATATCTTTGATGTCCTCATAATGGTCCACATCGTTTTTTTCTTCTAAAAGAGCAACTTTTTCGTCTTTTATATCGGATAAGGTATCGGCAAGGACGGTATTTGTGCCCCAAGTTTTGTTTTGGAACAATTCTTCTCTCAAAGATTTCATGCCCAAAAGGTAATATCCACCATCTTCTGCAGGCCCCACAACATAGTTGTGATCTTTGAATTTTGAGAAAGCCTCTTCCAAATCGGACTGGTTTAGGTGGAACATATCGCTTCCAATAACGATGATATTTTCAAAACCGGCTAGGAATCCTTCCTTAAAGGCGTTCATCATCCGTTCACCCAAATCTTTTCCTTTCTGAAGCTTTTTTTGATACACCTTGTTGTCCCATATATCATTTTCCCAAACCTCTTCGGAATAATACACCCATTTTTCAACTTTTAAATCCTTGGTAAACGATACGGTTTTGTCCAACAAAAAATTGTAAATATCCAAAGCCGTTTTGTCGCCTACCTTGGCTGCCAAGCGGGTCTTGCACTTGCCTAGTTCGGGGTTTCGGGTCAGGATTAAAAGTAGGTTTTTGCTCAATGACTTTGCTTTTATAGTAGTGTACAAATACACGGTATTGGTCAAAACGGCAATTCAATACTTACAATGGGATTTATCTTTTCCATTTTGAGTTGGATACACCGGTTTGCCCATTCAAATATACCACCATAAAGATACGGGACATTAAGCAATACGTATTATTTGAATTTTGATAATGTAAAGGTAAGAATCAATCTCTAGGATATTTTAACCAGATAGTTGGGCAAATGTTTGCGTAGCTTGTCAAAGGAGATAGGTTTTGTGAAATAGTCGTCCATGCCAACTCCTTTGGCTTCGTCGATGGCTTCCTTTGTCACATCTGCAGACAATCCTATTATGCCAATGTTCTTGTTGAACTTTCTGATTTTTTTTGTTGCTGTTAGGCCGTCCATTTTTGGCATGTGGATATCCATAAACACCAAATTGTAATCGCTCTTTTTTACCGCTTCTACGGCTTCTAGTCCATTGGAAACCGAATCTGAGTGCACCCCTAAATTCTCCAAGGTTTTTTTTAGGACCATAACATTCACTCTATTGTCATCCACAATAAGTATTTTGCAGCCACTTAAATCGATGGGTTCAGTATTATTGCTGCTACTTTTATTTTTGGTTTCGTACAAAGGGAATTTAAGGTGTAGGTGGAATTTTGTGCCCATGCTTTCTTGACTGGCCACATCAATTTTTCCTTTTAAAAGTTCCACAAGCTTATATGTAATATACAGTCCAAGGCCACTGCCTTCGTGCTGCTTGGCTTTTCCTGCATCTACTTGGGTAAAGCGGTCAAAAATGGTTTTTAATTTGTTTTTTGGAATTCCTATCCCAGTATCTTTTATGGTGATGTCAATGGATAGGTTGTTTTTGATAATTCTTTCTTTATAAAAGATTGTAATTCCTCCTTTCTCTGTGAATTTTAAGGAGTTTCTTAAAATGTTCGTGATGATTTGCCCATACTTTCCAACATCACCTTCCACTTCAATGTTACTGTCAACAACGGCATCCAAACCTAAATGTAATCCTTTTTCTTCGGCGGTGCGACGATATATTCGAATGA
Source organism: Allomuricauda sp. TY007 (assembly GCF_010468565.1). Lineage (GTDB taxonomy): Bacteria > Bacteroidota > Bacteroidia > Flavobacteriales > Flavobacteriaceae > Flagellimonas. The sequence continues at coordinate 27,551 of NZ_WUEG01000003.1, read as the reverse complement.
TGTTTTTTAATTCTTCCAATGGCGAAAAAACATCTTTTCTAAAAGTGGTTTTACCTGATTCGATTTTATCTATTTCTAGAATATCGTTCACCAAAAGGAGCAACTTTTTTGAGGAGATGTCCATAAGGGAAAGATATTCTTGCAGTGAGCTTTGTATTTCGGACAATTTTAAAACTTGTATAAATCCTATAATGGCGTTTAAGGGGGTTCTAATTTCATGGCTCATATTGGAAATGAACTCTGTTTTTGCCCTTGATGATTTTTCTGCCCTTACCTGTTCTTTTTTTAGGGAAGTGTTGAGTTCCCTTAGTTTCATATTTGCGTCGTACAGGTGCTTGTTTTTCTCTCTTGAGGATAGATAAAAATAGATGAGGCCACTGGAAAGAAGTGATAGTAAAAGCCCAAAAGTTAAGTATACATAGGTTATTTTTCTTCTTTCTGCCAAAAAATTTAAATGTGAGGGCATTAAGGAGAACGTCCATTTTTGTCCGTCCAGGGCATCAATCTCAAAACTAGTGGTAAAAATGAATTCTTTTCCGATCTCGCTTGTGTTGGTATTGTTTTTGGAGTAGAAGACGGTTCCTTTTTCGTCTTGCACTTGAATGGCATATTCGTCCAGTTCTGCGAACAATTCGTTAAAAGGGGCCGTAAAATCCATTCCAGCGGTAACAGAACCTCTAAATGCCCCATTAAAATATACGGGTGCATCAACCAAAAAAGCCTTGCCACCTTGGTGCAACTCTGTCCATGAGGAAATATTGGTGGATGAGTCTTTTACATGTCCTTTCCATTCTGCATATCTTGGATGCTTGGATAAATCTAGGCCAATGGCGGGTTTGTTTTTCTCCAAGGGCACTATCATCCTTATTACCATTAAACTGTCCAACCACTCAATAAATTTATAAGATGGATTTTGCTCCAAAATAAGGCTTGCATCTTTCTCCCAGTACTGAAAATATGCCCCATCTGTCATTTCTATTCGCTGTTTTAAGTTTTCCAGTGATTTAATGTCGTATTCAACAATGGATATAAATTCATTGGCCCGTAGGTTGCCCGTGGTCTGGATTTCGCGTATGAAAGATGATTTTTGTGTGTTGATCGAATTGTTCCATAGCACTAAAACTATGGTTATAAAAACCACAAATACAGCGATGGGTAATATCAATTCTTTTTTTGGTGATCTTAAAAACATAGTAAACCTTGGCATAAGAAAACATCATTCATTCCAAATTGGAACAAAGGTTGTAGGTTGAAACCGTTGAAATTCCCTCTCTTCAATTTTGACACACGAAGAGTAAGAAAATACAACAAACATCCAAGATGTCAACAATATTTGAACAAAAAAATTGTATTCAAGTACTTCTTATTTAAAAAATTAACACACAATTATTGCAATAGCATAGCCAATAAACCGTAGATTATTTCCTCCCAATTTTTAATATTGAAGGATGGTAGGTTTTATAATTTTTTAAGGAGAAATAAAAAAGGGCACCTGAACAGGAGCCCCATGAAGACACATTACTAACTATATTGGGTATTTTGATTGATGCGCTAGTGTTTAGTATAGCTTAATTAATGTATAGATAAATGCTGCTTAAGAGAGAGTAAACGGATAGTGCAATTACAACGTACCAAAAAAGGTATCCTAGTTTTGCTTCTAGAGTGTTCATTTTTCTGAGTGTTTATTTGGTTGAGTTAAAACTACACACCTAAATTATCTAAAACACACACACCTACAATCCATATTTTTATTGGTTGTAGTAATTAGGACATAATTGGTCGCAAAACTTATGTAAATGGGAAAAGTGTTTTTATATGGGATATGGTCGACCAAGCAAACAAAGGGTTATTTGCTGAAAAACAAACATTTATGATGTGGGAAGAATTGGGGAACCAAAAGGATTTTGGGAAGGATATTTGTTTTTGGAAGTACAAATACCCTTCCACAAAAAGAATATAATTTTAGTAATTAAACCAAAGGAGAACCTTTAAGTCGTTTTTCTATTTTACGCTTCTTAGCTGTAATGTTCTTCATGGTTTCCATTAATTTGGAATCCTTGGTTTTCTTGTAGATCTCGTTAATGGAAAGAATCAAGCTCTTTGCTTCCCTTGAGGCCTTAACCCTATCGCTGGTAGACATGTGGCTCATGGGCCTTTTTTCAAACTCTTCCGCCTTTTCTAGTAACTCGTGGGTCATTTTTTGTTTTTAAAATTATTCGTAATCGGCTAAATATAAGAGTTAGTTTGATATTTTTTGCCTATGGAACCATTTGATTTTCATATTTATGAAAAGATTAAGAAGTTGAATCCAATAAGTCCTAGTGAAATCTAAAAAATAACGGAATTGGGTTGATATCACTTCTATCTGGTTGATAATCTGTCCATCTTCTATTGCAAGTCAATTCTGGGACAAGTTATTTTTCAATGTTAAATTAATGTATCTTAAATGTAAGGTAAATATTATTTGGACTATTTTTGTATAAAAACTAGGCTTGAAAATTATCTGGAAAAATGTAGCGGGCAAAAGCAAGTTGAGCCACGGACATATTGTTAATTTGGAATATGCTGTGCGGTTGCAAGTTGTAAGAATCCTGATCAATGAGGCAGAACACCTTATGGATTATCTTTCCTTGGTCGTAATTGAGATCAATTCATCCAGTGGGCATGTTTGCGTTCACAAAGAAACTCCAGAGCCTCTTTTTTCCAAAATTGCCAACAACTTGGAACAGCCCGTTGCCAATAAAATTACAGAGGTACACTCTCCTTTACTTGCAGCAATCAACCTTTAAGATCATTTAAGTCAATCTAAAAATGGATTGAGTAAATCGGATTGCAGCTATGTAGGTAAATTTGATTCAATAATTTACCCAATATGGCAATCATAGGAAACATTATAAAAGGCGTTATCGAAGCTCGAGATGCTCTAAGCAAGGAAACAAGCCCGGTCGAGGAACAGCAAAAAGTTTTGGAAGAATTGTTGGACAAGGCCAAGGATACGCAGTTTGGACAGCACTATAATTTTGCTTCCATTTTAAAATCCGATGACCCCCAAAAGGCGTTTTCCGAAGCCGTACCTTATCATGATTACAACAAGATCACCGAGGAATGGTGGAACAAGACCATTGAGGGCGAAGCTGACATTACCTGGCCGGGCAGTCCTGATTTTTTTGCACTATCATCCGGTACCACGGGAAAAAAACCCAAAAGAATACCCGTTACCAAAGATATGTTGGATTCCATTACCCGGGCAGGCAGGCACCAAGTGTTTGCCATGAGCAATTTTGATATGCCTGCGGATTTTTTCGAGAAGGAAATCATGATGTTGGGGAGTTCCACCAACCTACAGGAGCGCGATGGTAAAAAGGAGGGTGAAATTAGCGGAATAAGTGCCAGTAACATTCCGTTTTGGTTTAAAAAATACTATAAACCCGGAGATGAAATCGCCAAAATAGACGATTGGGACGAGCGTGTCCTCTCCATAGCCAAAAATGCCAAAAATTGGGATATTGGTGCGCTTAGTGGAATTCCTTCTTGGATGGAGCTAATGCTCAAAAAGGTTATAGATTATCATAATGTGGACAACATTCACGAGATATGGCCCAATTTACAGGCCTACACCTCCGGAGGGGTAGCTTTTGATCCTTACGAAAAAAGTTTTAATGCTTTGTTGGATCATCCCATACAAATTATTGATACCTATTTGGCTTCCGAAGGATTTTTTGCCTGTCAAAATAGACCGGGGACCTCGGCGATGAAACTCATAACAGATAATGGTATCTATTTTGAGTTTGTACCGTTTAACCCGCAATATGTGAATCAAGATGGCTCCCTAACGGATGATGCACCCTCTATTGCGTTGGATGAGGTGGAAGAAGATGTGGATTACGTTCTGATCATATCCACCGTATCTGGAGCATGGCGGTACATTATTGGCGACACCATTGCCTTTACCGATGTGGAACGTGCTGAAATAAAAATTACCGGGCGTACCAAGTTTTTTTTGAATACCGTAGGTTCTCAACTTTCGGTAAACAAGTTGAATGATGCCGTGAAACATTTGGAAGAAGAACTGAATATCAAGATTCCCGAATATACCCTTTGCGCCAAACGTTTTGATGACGGATTTTACCACTCTTGGTATTTGGGGTCCGATAAAAGTTTGGATGAAGAAAAAACAGCAACTGTTTTGGACAACTACCTAAAAGAAGCCAATAAAAACTATAAAGTGGCCCGAAGCAAAGCTTTGGAAGGCGTAAAAGTGAATTTTGTGCCCCAACAAATGTTCGCCGATTGGAACGGGGCAAACAAGAAAAAGGGCGGTCAGGTAAAAATGGAACGGGTAATGGGCGAGGATCGCTTTAAGGAATGGGAGGATTTTGTAGCCCAACAATCATAAGAGGTTGTTTTTGATGGAGTCCTGCTCCTTTACCATTTCCATAATTTCATCAGGAGAGAGGTAATATTGCTTTATCCTTGTTTTGTAGGTTTCATCAATTTGGGAATGGTTAAGAATAAACCGTTTGGTCTTCAAAATATAATTGGACATACCCCGAGATACTGCAAACGAATCCGCAGCACGTTCCGCTTTTCTAACAAATTCCTTCAAAAGCACATAGCGAATCCCAAAACCAATAAGGTTAAGGTTGCCCCGCTGTTGGTAGTCCATAACATGGCCGAGTTCGTGGCCTATCCATCCAATTAAAACATCTTTGGGTATATCTGCCGTTTTAAACTCTTCTCCGGATAGTTTAAACCTTTCACTGATCAAAATTACATAACTGCGCTTGTTTTTGGACTTAAGTAGGCCGCTCCATGTGGGTTGGGCCTGCATCACCGATTTTTTAATGCTTTTTTTAAACTTGAATTTAATGGGAATGCCCTTAAGTTCTGGAAAATGCTGCAATGCAATTTCAACCTCTTGCTTTATACTGTTGGGGATTGTGTTTTTGGGTTCTTTCAAAATAACGATAACTAAAAATACGGCTATGGGTAGTAGAAAAAGTAGCTTTAGTTTTCTTTTCAAGGTTAAAGGGTTAAAAAAAGGGCAAATCATGATTTGCCCTTATACATGTGATTATATGTTGTTTAAAACTGATATCGGAGTCCAAGTGCTATATCCAAGTCGAGGTCATCGGAATAATTGTCGTTAAAACCTAGTTCAGGTCTCATATCCAGCGAAATGAGCAATGGGATTTCAAAATCATACTCAATACCAATGTCACCCGCAACAAGGGCAAAAACACCATCGTTATCGCCTGCATCAAAAGACCCTACACCGCCACCGGCACCAACATACCAGTTAAAACCTCCGTCAATTGGCATTACCCATTGATAAAGACCTACCAATTTAAATGCATCCACGTTGTTAGAATCCCTCCAACCAAGGTCAAACTCCAATCTGTTGTTTTCCTTAAGATAGCGTTGATAGGAGATTTCCCCTCCAAATCCGTCGTTGTCGCCTACTCTTATACCCAATGCGTTTTTTGATATGCTCTGGGCACTTACGGTTGTTGCTCCAATTAAAAATAGTATTAAAAATAGATTCTTCATGATTGTTTTATTTTGATACAAAGATAGTTTTGTACTGGGGTTGACTTATCTCTATTGAATCAATGATTGATTCAAATAAGAATTGAGATGGGCTTATAACAGCGGTTTGAAGAATTTGAACAATCCTTCCAAAAATCTGAACCAAATGGTCCTGTTCTTAAAGCGCTCCAAGGTAACGGGTTCTGATTTGTCACATATTTTTTGAAACTCTGCTGTCATTTCGGTGTTAATTTCCTTGTTATAAATAAGGATGTTGGTCTCGTAGTTGAGTTCAAAGCTTCGGATATCAAAATTTCCAGATCCGATGGACACCAGATCATCGTCGACAATCATTATTTTGCTATGGGAGAAATCTTCTCGAAGATATATTTTTACGCCAACCTGAAGCAATTCTTCAAAATGGGAGAACATGGCAAACTTAGCTGCTTTGGAATCTGATTTTTTGGGCACCAAAAGGGAGATGTTTACACCCTCCATTGCGGTAATTTTCAAACTTTGTAAAAAAGCCTCCCCTGGCACAAAATATGGATTTGCTATGCAAATGGAATTTTTGGCTTGGTTCATCATGCCAATATATTGTTGCATAATGGTCGGATGCTTGGAATCTGGCCCCCCTGCCACCACTTGTGCACGAACATCGCCTGCCGTTTGTTGCTCGGATAGGTAGTCTGCGATATGAAAATCCTCTTTGTTGCTTGCAAAAAAGTAATCTTTAAGGAAAATCAGATGTAGATCGTTTACAATGGGCCCTTCGAGTTTTAAGTGGGTGTCTTTCCATTTGCCCAGTTCGTTTTCTCGTTTAATGTATTTATCGGAAACATTGACACCCCCGGTAAAAGCCACTTTGTTGTCTATGATCACAATTTTTCGATGGTTCCTAAAATTGAGCGAAAACAGTAGGTTTTTAAGTCGGATCGGCATTATGGGATAGATTTTTACCCCAACATCCTGAAACTTTTTCCTGGGTCGCCCCCTTAATTGGTAGCTGCCCAAGAAATCGTAAATAATCCTAACCTCTACACCTTCTTTGATTTTTCTTTCAAAAAGTTCCAACATTTTGTCCAAAAGGGTGCCTCTTTCCAAAATATAGTACTGTACATGGATAAAGTTTTTGGCCTCTTCCATGGCTTTGAAAAGTACATTAAAGGTTTCCTCGCCATCTTGAAGAGGTATTATTTTGTTCCCTGTTTTTGCAGTGGTGTTGGAGTTGGCTTTTATTAATCGGTTGAGTCTTTCTTTTCGAATATCTGCATCAAAATGGGTCAGGAATTTTTCTTGGGCAGAAATTTTAGGGGGAGTGTATTTGTTCCTTTTTTCAAATTCTTTTGTGTTGAAGAATTTAAACTTTCTGCGATTCATCCCAAACAGATAATAGAGAACTGCTCCCAAAATGGGCAAAGTTATAATGGCAAGTGCCCAGCTTATGGAGCGAGACGGCCTTCTTCCGTGATAAATTATGGCCCCGATGGCCCAAACGGAGGTCAGAACATATAGAATGGTAATGACGGTCTTCAAAAAAATGGTGGTGTTTATTTTTTCTAAGGTATGAACGAATATTGGTTTATCAACACTTTGGGGAGAGAATTAGGGGGGAGGGCAATAAAAAACTCTGGCAAAAACTTGCCAGAGTTATGTGGTATTATAGTGTGAAAATTATTGTGGACTGTCGTCTGTGGCATCTTCTACTTCATCTTCCACGTCATCGGCAGCATCCTCAATGTCGTCCCCAACATCTTCTGCGGCATCTTCCACATCATCGGCAGCATCTTCCACTCCATCTTTCACATCTTCAATGGCCTCTTCGGCCTTATCTTCTTTTGTTTCTCTGCAACTGGTTATACTCAAGGTAAGTGCCATTGCAATTAGCATTGTAAATAAACTTATTGATTTTCTCATGGGTTCTCTTTTTTAGGTTAATGATTTTTAAATAGTGTGTGTTTCTACAATTTTTTTCTTCCTGTTATCAACGAAATAATAAACAATACAATAAATATGAAGAAAAGGATTTTAGCTATACTTGCCGCTCCTGCTGCAATTCCACCAAACCCGAATATACCGGCAATAATGGCCAATATGATAAAGGTGACTGTCCAACGTAACATAATAGTAGTGTTTTAAGTTAATGCCTGATCAATTGTTAATCAGTACATTACAAATGTAGCTTGCTTTTGGTCCGTGGCTTGCCGCTTTTCGTGTTATTGTTGACTCAAAAGGAACATTTTGGGCTTTTTGGTGTAAAAATCTTTTTGTGAGAAGGTTGTGGATTTGTTTTTCAATGTTGCAGACCAACAAATAATGGTCCCAATAGGGTGTTTGAGCTCAAATTTTTTAGAAAAAACTCGTTGGACAGGCGTTTGGCCTTCAATTTTATCTTTTTGGGATTTTGGATAATTTCTTCCAGTTTTTTTGTGTCGGAATCTGTGCTAAGCCAATCGTAAGCCTGTTCTTTGGGGAGAATAACAGGTGCGAGGTTGCTAATGTTGTGGTAACTGGAAACGAAAGGGTCCGTTTTGCCCACAGTTAACGCAGCGCACAAAAAACCATCGTTTAGCCTGTTATATGTGCCTGCCAAGTAAAAAGGTTTTTCGGATGCCTGGTAAATATAGTAGCTGCATGTGTTGCCATTTTCCAAAAGATGGGTATAAAAACCGGTTGCAATGATCAAACAACGCCTCTTTTTATAGGAATCCTGCATCCAGCCAATGCTTTGCAGCTCATCCATCTGTACATTCAATGTATTGGTCTTGTCCTGAAATATTTGCCAATCTTCTTTAAAGTCTTGGGGCATAAGTCCCCAAATGGCAAACGATATTTTATTGGGGTTTTCCATGGTCACCACGCATAAGTTTGTTTCATGAAAACCATTGATAATGGGGTTTGGCAGGTATAAATTTGGATATCTGAACGGGATTCCAAACTCTTTTTCTATCTCTTCTCTCCCTGCTTCATTTGAAAGTTTGTAAATCATAATTATCTGGAATCTTATCCACAAATAAGCATTAAGTTGGTGATAAGGTTGACTCAAACAAATTTTATTGTGATGCTTTTGATAAACTTTTTATAAAAGTGGACGTAGGTGGGTGCCCATGGTTGTCCAAGTAACAACAAAGACTATCTTTATAAGATAAAAACGCATTAATTAAACAAACAGCAGTATAATATTCCAATGGTAAAAATCAAGGTTGACGCCCAAGATACCGCCGAATCGGTGGAGCAAATAAAAAATGTGATTGGAGGGAAGATAGAAGAACGATGGGGGCAGTACACTTTGAGTGTTTCCAACGATAAGGCAAAGGGGAGTATCCGTTTCATTACCTTCGATTGGGGGGTAAGTTTATTGGAACTGGACATTACTTTTTTTGATGAGGTATTGATTGAGGTGGACACTTCAAATTTTAACCCCATCAATTTTTATTATTGCCTGGAGGGGTATTGCGGACATAAATTCGGGTACCAGCCGGAAGATAAGATCAAGATCATGGAGCAATTCCAGTCCGTTATCCTTACCAATCGGGATGGTGGGATTACGGACAGGTATTTTCCCAAGGACGTGAAGGTTTCCCAAACCGTAATACAGGTGCGTAGAAAGCCGTTCTTGCGCAAAAGGCTAAACCAGGGAGAAGAACTCAACAAACAGTTGTACAAAGTATTTTTGGATACTGACCAGGAAAAAGTGTTTGCTTACTACGGTTCTTACAATTTGAAAATAGCCGAGGTGATATCCGCTATAAAAAAGATCAAGGCAAAGGGAATGATCCGCATTATGATGATCGAGGGCTATGTTTATCAAATTCTATCCATGCACATGATGCAGCATAACAAAGAGGTGATGAACAAAAGGCCCCAGACCAGCTTATTAAAAAGGGAGCTGAAAACGATACGCAGCTATGCCAAAAAAATAGAGAAAAACATTGCCAAGGATTTTTCGTTGGAAGACATTTCTGCCGAAACAGGCCTTACCCAAGCAAAGCTCCAAGAAGGGTTTAAGTTGTTGTACAATAAAACGGTAACGGAATATATAAGGCATGCAAGGCTGGAATTGGCCCGCGATTATATTACAACCACCGAAATGAACATTTCCGAGGTGGTATACTCCATTGGGTTTACCAGCAGGAGTTATTTTTCCAAGATTTTTAAGGAACGTTATGGTATAAGCCCCAGTGAATTTAAAAATAGTAAAAAGAGCGCCCAAGTGGAGGGCTAGCCATGGTTTTGCAGCTACACCGATTGTCCGGAAACGGGTGTACAGAGCTCTTTTAGGCCACAAACGCCTTGGTAGGTATGCGTAACCTCTACCCTAAGCGAAGGGTCTGGGGCATCTATCCTAAAGGATAGCACCAATTTTTCTTTATCCACAAACAGCCTGCCGCGATCCAAAGGTCGGGGCAGGGACAACATTTCAATATTATGGAACTCCTTGGTACCAGGAATGTGGAATTGAAAGGAAAAACTAAACACCAGATTATCCAGTACCGTTATTTCGGCCAGGCCCGTTTGTGGCAATTTCTGGAGGATGATACAGCTCTGGGGGCGTTGCACCCGGTTAAGGAACTGCCCGTTTTGGTGGTTGCGGATAGTAAGGGTTGCAAAAGTGATTTGCAAGGGGGCAGGGGAAGTTTGGTGGAGGTGGTTGGTAAATGTGGATGAAATGGGACGTGTTGGCATAGTAGATTGTTGGATTCTTTTCATTCAAAAATAATAAAAAGGTTGTAAATAACCTGTTGAATACAATTCGTTGAATAAAACTTCTTGTATGCATTTTTGAAATATGTCAAAGCGCGAACGAAAAAAGGAAATCCCCGCCTTTTGTATTGAATTCGGGAAACACCTCAGAGCATTAAGGGTTGAAAATGATTTGAGTATTGAAGAAATTGCTTTCAAAGCTGGAATAGACGCTCAGAACTTACGGAAATATGAGTTGGGCAAGCAAGAGATGAAAATTTCTATGCTCAAGAGAATTGCTGATGCTTTTGGAATAACTACTTCGGAGTTGTTGTCTTTTGATGATTGATTGACATAAGGCACATTCGATACTATTGACTTAACAATGCTGCCATATGATGGACAACGACGACCAAAATGTTGATTTTTTGAAGGACCTAGCCGGTCGGATTAAGGGGTTGAGAGAAACCCGAAATCTTACCCAAGAAGATGCCTACAATGACACTGGAATCCATTTTGGACGCATAGAAACTGGCAAATGGGACCCGAAATTCAGTACAATCAAGAGAATTTCCACTTATTTTAATTTAAGCATCACTGAATTTTTTGCAGAAGGATTTGATGAATAGGGTACCATCGTCTTTTCACTAAAGTAAATAACAATATCAACTTTACTCTTAATTTGGGTGTGTAGAGGTGTATTTTACGTTTCTATAAACAAGTTAGCTGTAATTGAAAGAAAACCTACAAAATAAAAGTTTATAACTACAACGAAATCATAGCTAGATAGTTGTGTTCAATTTTGATGCGTTACCAAGATTTGGTACATTTGGTTTAAATATCATGAATAATGGGAAAAAACACATCAATATCACTCGGAGATCATTTTGAGGAATTCATAAAAGAAGAAGTAAAATCGGGAAGATATGGTTCGGTAAGTGAAGTTATTCGCTCAGCTTTAAGACTTTTGGAAAGAGAAGAAAAGAAAGAAAGAGAACTTATTAAAGCTCTCGAAATTGGAGAGCAAAGTGGATTTGTAGAAAATTTTGACCCAAAACAAAATCTGGAAGAATTACATCGCAAACACTTATGAGTAAAAACCAATATCGAATAAGTCATGAAGCGATTAAGGATTTAAACAACATTTGGGTTTACACTTTAAATAAATGGTCGAAAGAGCAAGCGGACAGATATTATGACTTAATAATTGCAGAAATTGAATTCATTGCCGATCACTTTATGAGTGGAAAATCAGCGGAACAAACTCGAAAAAATTATCGTGTTACTAAAATAAAATCACATCTTATTTTTTATCGAAAAGTGGAAAATGGTATGGTAGAGATTGTTAGAATTTTACACCAACGCATGGATACAAAAAAGCATTTCAAATAAAAAGCCCATCCAATGCGGACGGGCTTTTTGTAGTTGCCACTTCGTGGTACCTCCAGGAATCGAACCAGGGACACACGGATTTTCAGTCCGTTGCTCTACCAACTGAGCTAAGGTACCAAGCTTTATTAAGCGGGTGCAAATATAATTTCAAAATTAGGATATACAAACAAAAACCCGAAAAAAAGGTCCTGATTTTTTCCAATTCCCGATCTTTGCTATATGAATTTGGTTATCGACATAGGTAATACCCTGATCAAATATGCTGTTTTTGAGAATAGAAGGATAATCTACGACCATAGCTTTGAATCTGGCCTGTTCCTGTCAAAAATTAAAGAGCTGTTCGAGAAATATCCGCAGATCAACAACGCCATACTGTCATCTGTAGGCAAATTGGACCGAAAGGAAAGGGATGTCGTGGCCCTTTTTTGCAAGGTACACGTGCTCACAAGTGAGTCCAAAGTCCCTTTTAAAAACAGTTATGCCACTCCAAACACCTTGGGGGTGGACAGGTTGGCCTTGGCCACAGCTGCATTTTACCAAAATCCGCGCGGAAATACCTTGGTAATAGATGCCGGCACCTGTATAACCTACGATATGGTAAACAATGCGGGAGAATATGTAGGCGGAGCCATATCGCCGGGCATTAGGATGAGGTACAATGCCATGCACAACCAAACGGCAGGACTTCCTTTGCTTGGCCCAGGTGAACTGTTGGACTTTATTGGCAACTCTACGGAATCGTGCATGCACAGTGGTGTAATTAACGGTGTGGCGCAAGAAGTAGACGGGGTAATTGGCCAATATCAATCTCGTTTTCAAGATTTAACAGTTATTTTAACAGGCGGAGACTCCCATTTTTTTGCCAAAAGGCTAAAAAACACCATATTTGCGAACTCCAAATTTCTCTTGGAGGGGCTAAATTGCCTGCTGGAATACAATACAAACTGAATGATTAAAAAAATTCTGATCGCTTTTTTCTGCGTGACTGCCCATGGCTTGTTCGCACAAAATGGAACTATTTCGCCATATTCTTATTTCGGAATTGGCGACCATCGGGACAACGGGTCCGTGGACAACCAAATGATGGGCGGCATAAGTATGTATGGTGACAGTATCCATGTAAACCTATCCAATCCTGCGGCGTACTCCAAGCTTAGGCTAACCGCATACACAGCGGGATTGTCCCATAAAGAATACCGACTAAAGAACTGGACGGAAGAGCAAAATACATCGGTGACCAACCTGGATTACCTTTCCATTGGTTTTCCTTTGGCAAGAAATGTAGGTTTCGGTTTTGGTTTAATGCCTTATTCATCTGTTGGCTACAGTTTAAATTCCTCCTCCGAAAACAGTCAAGATCAGGAAGTGGTCAATTTTTTTACGGGAGAAGGAGGGCTTAACCGATTGTATGCCTCCATTGGGTTTGAGCCCATCAAAAATCTTAGTTTGGGTGTTACCGCCAACTTCAATTTTGGAACTTTGGAATACGAAAGAATCCAGAGTGTAGAAGGAGTGCAGTTCGGAACCTTGGACAATCGTGAATCTAAAATAAACGGTTACGATTTTAAATATGCCCTAAACTATACACCTACAATAAAAGATAAGTACACACTTTACACCTCGGTTTTGGTAAACACCCAAGGTAATCTGGTGTCAAAAAACACACAAACGCTTGGATCCTTTTCGCTTTCAAGCGGAAGCAATATAGAGGTAGTGGATGTAAACCTAGATGCCTCCAACCTTCGGAACACCGAATTAAAGATACCTACGCGAACAACGGTTGGCCTTGGTTTTGGGGAGGACAAAAAATGGTTTTTGGGAGCGGAGTACAGTTTTCAACAGATGAGTGATTTCGACAATACTTTCCTGGGTTTGGACAACGTAACATATAACGATGCCAGCACCTACGCATTTGGAGGATATTGGGTGCCCGATTACCGTTCGCTTTCAGGTTACTTTAAGCGGGTCACCTATAGAGCTGGATTACGGTATGATGTAAGTGGTATGACGGTGAACAACAAAGAAATAAACAACTTTGGCATAACTTTTGGACTAGGATTACCCGTAGGAGCAAACTTTTCCAATCTTAATGTAGGTTTTGAATTGGGAAGACGTGGAACTACCGATCAAAACTTAATTGAAGAAAGTTATTTTAAAATCAATGTAGGCTTATCGTTAAACGATAGATGGTTTCAGCAGAGAAAAATAAATTGATAAGCCATTTTTTTAAAAATTTGATAAATAACCACCCATAGAAGGTCCTGTAAGAGGATTTTTTAATGAAAATTTGTACTTTAACACCTTTAAAACTAGTAAGATGAAAAAGAGACACTACTTAACAATGATAATGGTCACCATGTTGACGGGATTAAGTATGGCACAAGCACAGAACCCCGAGTGCATGACCAATCTATCTATTTATGCAGAACACGTAAAGGTTAAAAATTATGATGCTGCTTACGAACCATGGAAAATGGTTTACGAAAGCTGTCCGGATATCAACAAGGCCAATTTCTCCTATGGAGAAAGAATTCTGAAGGCCAAAGTTGAGAGTTCAACAGGAGCCGAAAAAGATGGCTATATTCAAGATTTGTTGGACCTGTACGATAATAGCCTAAAATATTTCCCAACAAAATACAGTAAAGCCGGTGTAGCGATAGACAAGGCACTTTTGATGTACGAAAACAAAATGGCTTCAGATGAAGAGTTGTTCAATATGTTGGACAAAGCCTTCCAGGAAGATCAAGCCAATTTCAAGAACCCAAGAGCTTTGTACCTATATTTCTCTAGCCTTGTAGATTTGCACGGTGCCGGTAAAAAAGACCTTCAGGATGTATTCAATACTTACGATGATGTTACTGGAAAAATAGAAGAGGAAAACAAACAGTTGACCGATGTGGTAACCAAACTTCTTCCAAAAGATTCTTTGGGTACATTGACATCTAAGGAAAAAAGAGCGCTTAGAGTAGCAACAGTTAATTCCGAGTCTTATGGTAAAGTTGCAAGCAGTGTAGATTCCAAATTGGGGGCACTTGCCGATTGTGATAATCTTATCCCGCTTTACGAAAAAAGCTTTGATGAAAAGAAAACCGATGTTAAGTGGGTAAAACGTGCCGTAGGAAGAATGTTCTCCAAAGAATGTACCGACGACCCCATGTTCAGAAAATTGTTCGAGGCCCAATTGGCTTTGGATCCATCCGCAGATGCATACATGTACGGTGGGGTGCTAAAACAAAAGTCTGGAGATATGAACGGAGCCCTTGCTGACTTTAACAAAGCAGTGGAGTTGGAAACAGATTCCTATAAAAAATCCGATATTCTATATAAAATTGCCACCACAGTAAGAAATAGTAGCAAATCACAAGCAAGAAGCTATGCACTTAAAGCAATAGATGCAAACCCGGCCAACGGTAAAGCCTATTTGTTGATTGCCAACCTTTATGCAACAAGTGCGAACGCCTGCGGTAGTACTCCGTTCGAAAAAAGAGCAATTTATTGGAAAGCTGCCGATATGGCCAGAAAAGCCGGTAGGGTAGACCCTGCTTTGAGCAGTCGTGCAAATCAAACTGCGGCCAGCTATGCTGCCAAGGCACCATCCAAAGAGATGATTTTCAGCTCAGGAAAAGCCGGTCAAAGCATTTCTTTTAGCTGTTGGGTAGGAGGTAGCGTTACCGTACCTAATCTATAAGGTGAAACAGAAATTACAACATATTTTAAAGAGCTTTGCCACGGTTTTTACCGTGGCAATCCTTTTTATGTCCTGTGGTGACGATTACGAAAGGGTGGGCGAGGAAGCCGTCAAACCTTTGTTTCCGCAAGGTGTGGCACAAAATTTTACTTTAACCTATACGGAGACGGTTGAGGCTATGAGCACCCAAGACTCTGCCAGTTCTAGGGTAGTGGCCGTGCTTAAAAGCCCATTGTCCGAGGATTTTGATAACCAAAGGTTTAAATTCCGTACCTTTCCAAAAGGACTTCAGGTTGATTTTTACGATGAAAAAAACCAAAAAAGTGTTATCGTGGCCGATTATGGTATTGTATATTCACAGACCAATTTGATAGATTTGCAAGGAAATGTGGTGATTGAGAGCCACGATGGCAAAAAACTGGAGACAGACCAGTTGTACTTTGACAGAAAGAACAATTGGATCTTTACTGAAGCCGCATTTAAATACACCAATCCTGAAGATGGAACCGTAATGGACGGTGAAGGAATGGATTTTAATAAGGATTTCACTTTTTTCAAGGCACATAAGACCTACGGATTAATGACGATTAAAGAAGAAGAATAGGATGATCAAAATTTTGCGATACACAGAATATCTATACTTGGCCGTAGCGGTCATTTCCATTTATAAGATTGTTGCACTTTGGAGCGTAAACCCAAAGGAGACCTACATATTTATCTTCTTTGCAGTGGTTTCCATTGCCATGTTCGTTTTCAGAAGAAGATATCGGAAACGCTTTGAACAACGAAAAAAGGATAATCAACAATAACATTGGACTCCTCCCTTATTATTATAGTTCTTTCCCTGCTGTTTTCGGCATTTTTCTCAGGAATGGAGATTGCCTTCGTTTCAGCCAATAAAATTCATATTGAAATAGAGAAAAAGCAAGAAGGTTTCTTGGCCAAGGTACTTACCCTGCTTACCGATAAACCCTCAAAATTTATTGCCACCATGCTTATAGGCAATAACATTGCACTGGTTGTATACGGGCTTTTTATGGGAGAAGTGCTTATGGATTGGTTCCAAAATTTGTTGCCGACAAATTATCAGTTCCTAAATGCTTTGTTGACGGATTTTAGTTTGCTTTCCCAAACGGTCATCTCAACCTTGTTGATTCTTGTGACAGCAGAATTTTTGCCCAAAGTTTTTTTTCAGATATATTCCAATGCACTGATTAAGATTTTAGCAATACCTGCCTATTTCTTTTACCTCTTGTTCTCCATCATATCTTGGTTTGTGATCAAAGTATCCGATTTTATCCTGAAGGTATTTTTTAAGACCGAAGGTGATGAGGTGCAACTATCCTTCACTAAACTGGAATTGGGAGATTATATCAACGAGCAAATGGAAACCGTTGAGGAAGAAGACGATGTGGATTCCGAGATTCAGATTTTCCAGAATGCCTTGGAATTTTCAACTGTAAAAGCGAGAGAAGTAATGGTGCCCCGTACCGAGATTACCGCGGTAGAAATCAGCGAGACACCAAAAAACCTTGCCAAACTATTCTCTGAAACAGGTTATTCAAAAATTCTGATCTATAAAGACAGCATTGACGAAATAATCGGTTATGTTCACTCCTACGAGCTGTTCAAAAAGCCCAAGACCATCAAAAGTATTCTTCTTCCAGTGGAATTTGTTCCTGAGACCATGCTCATTCAGGACATATTGAATGTGCTTACCAAAAAACGCAAAAGTATGGCGGTGGTTTTGGACGAATATGGAGGAACATCGGGTATTTTAACGGTCGAGGACATTATCGAGGAGCTTTTTGGGGAGATTGAAGATGAACACGATTCCACCGATCTTTACGAAGAACAAATAGGTGAGACCGAGTATAAATTTTCGGCCCGTATGGAGGTGGATTACATTAACGAAAACTATAAATTGGAGCTGCCCGAAGGAGAAGAATATGAAACTTTGGGAGGATTGATCGTAAATAAGACTGGTGAAATTCCCGAACAGGATTCTGAAGTGACCATCGGCAACTTCACCTTCAAAATTTTGGAGGTATCTACCACCAAAATAGATCTGGTAAGTGTGCGCGTTCATACTGAAGATTAATAATTTCCGTTCCTTTTTTAGCTTTCCTATTTGAAAAGAAAGTGGTATTTTCGCCCACTGAATTTAAAGAAAACAAGCAGTAAAATGGCAATATTAGAGAATATTAGAAAACGGACAACAGTTCTTATTCTGATTATTGGTTTGGCGTTGTTCGCATTTGTAATATCGGGAGTATTCAGTAGCGACAATTTTTCTGGTGGAAAAGTAGGCTCCACGGTTGCAGAGGTAAATGGAGAAAATATTCCCATCGATGAGTTCAGAGCTCAGGTAGAAACCGCTTCCAGAAGATATGGTCCCAATGTTACTTCAACCCAGTTGGTGAACATGATTTATGACCAAGAGGTAAGAAAGACCATTTTGAACCAACAGTTCGAAGAATTGGGGATTGATGTGGAAAGCGACCAGATCATTGAATTTGTGAGAACTTCGGGTTACGCCCAAATTCCAGATTTTCAAGACGAAAACGGAGTATTTAACGAACAAGTCTTTAAAAGTGCCATTGCCGATTGGAAAGCAAACGACCCTTTGCGTTATGATGCCTGGTTGCAAGACGAGGAATCCATAATACAAGCGGCCAAGGAACGTATGTACTTCAACTTGGTAAAAGGAGGGGTTACTGCTACACTTGCCGAAGGAGAGATGAACTATGATATGGCCAACGATAAAGTGGATTTGCAATACGTTCGTATTCCTTACACTTCCATTGCTGATAGTACAATCGAAATTTCCAAAAGTGATATCCAATCCTATATCAACGACCACAAAGCAATGTTCGAGCAAGATAAGGCACGTGATATCCGATTTGTGTATTTTGAAGAAAAACCATCTGCAGAAGATGAAAATAATGTAAAAGAAGAGATTACCGCTTTGCTTGATAATTCTGTGGAATATTCAGAGGCAACGGATACCAACGATACCATACTTGGTTTTAGAAATACCAATGATATGGCCGCGTTTCTGGACAGACATTCCGATGCCAAATTCGATACCATTTACAAAGCTAAAAAGGACCTTCCATCTGTAGTGGCCGATACATTGATGGCGATGAGTGTTGGAGAAGTATACGGACCATACAAGGATGGGGATTTTTACAAAGTATCCAAGGTAATGGACAGAAAAGAAAATGGAACCGTAAAAGCAAGCCATATTCTTATAACATGGGAAGGAGCCGAGCGCGCGAACCCATCCATTACAAGAACCAAAGAAGAAGCAGAGGCCGAAGCAAAAAGATTATTGGCAGAGGCCAGAAAGGAAGACGCTGTATTTACTGCTTTGGCGAGAGACAACTCAGATGGCCCTTCTGCGCCACGTGGAGGAGATCTAGGGTATTTCCAAGAAGGAGTAATGGCAGATGAGTTCAACGATTTCTGCTTTGGAAATCCAACAGGAACCATAGGTTTGGTCGAAACACAATTCGGATACCATATCATTAAGGTGGATGACAAACAAGATGTGGTTCAAGTAGCTACTTTGGCAAGAGAAATTGAACCGTCAGAAGCGACCATCAACACTTTGTTTACCGATGCGACCAAGTACGAAATGGCCGTTATGGATGCAGAACCGGAAAACTTTGGCGATATTGCTAAAGAGAGCAGCTATACAGTTCGTCCAGTAAACAAAATCAAGGAAATGGAAGAGAACCTTCCAGGTCTTGGTTCACAGCGAAGCATTGTACAATGGGCCTTTAACGAGGATACCAGTGTAGGGGATATTAAACGATTTAATGTAAACAACGGTTATGCCGTGGTACAGTTGACCAAAATGTACAAAAAAGGACTTATGGCCCCCGAGGATGCCTCAGCAACAGCATTGCCAGCTATTAGAAAAGAACTAAAGGCAAAACAAATCATAGCAGCAAACAAAGGAAAAACCATGGATGCCATTGCTTCGGACAACAATGTAAGCCAAAGTACAGCCTCTGCCGTAACATTGTCGTCACCAACCTTGCCTGGAGCTGGTAGGGAGCCTTTAGTGGTCGGAACAGCGTTTGCCATGGATAAAGACCAGACTTCCGATTTGATTGAAGGAAACACAGGAGTGTACATGATCAAGGTTACCAACAAAACTGAAGCTCCAGATGTAGAAAACTACAGCACATATGCCCAAAACCTACAGACAAGTGCAGCCGCAAGGGTCAATGGTGCCGTTTACAACGCTTTAAAGGATAAAGCTGAGATTGAAGATAAAAGAGCTACGTTCTACTAGGATTTAGCGATATGAGATAATAAAAAACGCCTCCCGAACGGGAGGCGTTTTTTGTTGATTACATTATTATTTGCTTTCAGCTTCATCCCATTTCATCTTATAGCAGATATGGGTGATTTTTCCTTTGGAATCAACTGTAATTTCAAAACCTTGTTTGGTGCGGAAGTAGGCATCACGGAGAAAATACCATTTGCCATTTTTGAAAAAGAACTCTCTTTTATCGGGTTTCCATTCTGCAATAGGGTAGATGTAATCCAAAAGTGTTTGGAAATGCAGCGCAGATTCTTTGTTAAGGATAAAATCTTCTCGAATATAGCTTGTGAGCTCAGGTAGGTCGGTATTGGTTTTAATACGTTCAAAAGGTTTTACTTGATTTCCATTGTCTATTACAATAAACTCATTGACCTGCTTTTCCTTTTCACCATAAATATTTTTGGTCTCTTGAGTGATGTAGAACACATTATATTTCAGGATATTTTTAACCGCCTCTGAAGTAATTTCGGTATAATTGGTTTTACAACTTTCATTTAAAAAATTGTCTAACCTAAGGGTTGCTTTTATATCATCTTGGCAGAATGAAGAAGAGACAGATAGAAGAAAAATCGCAACCAAGAACTTGCTAACTATGTTTTTACAAATTCGGGACATCTTTCCTTAAGTTTGATGAATATGTTCAAACTTAAAGGCTATGGATGGATTTTTTGGGTCCCAATTGACGGATGGCCAGTTTGGATGGATGGATGCCCTTTAAAGAGTGATAAATAGATATGTGAAACGAAAGAGGAGCTTAATATTAAGCCCCTCTTCATTAATTTATCAATTATTTTACTGTCTTATATACGTGGCGGTATATTCACCATTTTCAAAAAAATCATCATTGAGTTTAAGTTCCAAGATACCGTTTTCTTGGTCCCAAGTGCCTCCTGTAATACAACCGATGCCATAATCAGGACAAAAAGCTAGGTTACTTGTTGGCAACACTTCGCCGCAAACTACAGATATGGTACCATCGTTCACCAAAGCAGTGTTGCTGGTACAATATTGCAGTAACCCTCCATCAGCTGTTTCTAAATACCAATTTCCATCAGGTGTTTGAGATATGTTAATTGTTGGAATGGTACCAGTGGACCCAGCTCCACAAACGGAGTTGCTAACCGTGTACGCACCAGATAAATCGGCAAAACAATTTACTGTCAAATTAAAACTTTGATTAGAATATTGGTAAATATCGCCATCATTTTGATGAACTTTAACAGTAAAGGTAAATACGTCTCCTATCCTTAATTCTTCGGCAGAAACTCCTGTTTCTTCTATAAATTCATTTAATGATGTTAAACTGAAAGTAAATGGAACCGATTCAAATGAGCCCACACTTATTTCAGCTCCGCCATTAAATCGCTTGACAATTTCGAACTTGGATATATCTGTTTCAATACCAGAAACTTTCTCCACGTTCATTTCAATAGTATTTACACTAAAGTCTACTATGGAGTTTTCCAAATTCTCAGGGGTTAATGGAATTCCTTGTACGCTTCCCGATCCACTAATGTCTATAATAACACCAGCAGTATCTCTTTCTTGTAATACTTGAGCTTCTTCTTCTGAGTCACACCCAGATAATATACTAACAAGTATAAGAGCTAACCATAAAAGTTTTATACGTTTCATAATATTTTGTCTTTAAGTTTAAATGATTAGTTTACATCCCACCAAACCTTGGTGGTAAGGGCATCGCTTCCTTGATCTGCAACTGCTTCGCTGACATTGGATCCGTTCAACGCTACTTCATCGTTAGTGTAAGTGTATCTCGTAGGAATACTGTTTACGCCTGGTTGAGGATCTACCGCCAAAGTTAGGTTTGAAGGAATGTCAGATCTTCTCCATTCGGCCCATGTCTCATATCCTTGTAAAAAAGTTCCCACCCATAATTGTTCAGCAATTGATTGATACCCATTGTATGCGGGAGTATAACTTGCTGGATCTAAACCATTTTGTTCCAATGAAGCGGCAACTCCAGCATTAAAATACGCTTCTGGATCACCACCCATACCATGTACTTCTGCAACTTCAGCAAGTAAAAGGTTTACTTGAGCAGCAGTGATGAAGTACAAAGGTGCATCCGCAGCCATGAATGCATCACCGATTTCTGAAACCGTTCCAGCTCCATAACCATTTAGTCCGGGATTTATATACCCTGCCGGTTTACCTCTATATTCATTGGCATCATTTGGATTGGCATATACTGCCAAACGAGGGTCATTTTCTGCCAACATAAAATCAACCAAAGCCTCTCCCATGCACCATTCTGCTTCGCGCCCATTTAAGACTGTACCATAATGTGGATTTATGTTGGGTGCTGTTATACTGGAAAATTGGATAAAGGCATTGTCGGACGAATTGGTAATCAAATCCCCGGAGTCTATTAAAGATTGTAATTCGGCTGTACTGAAAAGAGATGTTTCAGAGACCCTCATTAAGGCTCTGAATTTAACTGAAGTTGCAAATTTCACCCACTTAGATACATCTCCTCCATAAATTAAATCCTGATCAGAGTTGATAGCCCCTTCACCAGATTTAAATTTGGCAATAGCCTCATCCAGTAGTTCAAATATTTGGGTGTAAACCTCTTGTTGGGTATCATATTTAGGATTGTAATTTCCATTGGTTGCTAAATTCGCTTCACTAGCCGGAATATTACCGAATGCATCAGTCAGGGTTTGAAGTGCAATGGCTTTTAGGGTCAAGGCGGTACCTTGAACCGCTTGGTTGTTTGCTTCTTCTGCCAAAAGGTACATTTCATCTGCTTCGGAAATTACATTCAAGTAGAGTGTGTTCCAAAAAGTGTTAATGGCCCCTAGTCTTGGAAAATATCTATCGGCATCATTATATATGGGTTTGGAAATATGCTGAGGCCAAGTTGAAGCGCATTCGCCAGCGGTAAAAATATCATAAAGTTCATTGATAAGAGCTCTCTCTATGAAGCCCAGTTGTAAATCTACCGAAATCACAGTGGGCTCGTCTGGATCTGTATTGATTTCCTCGAAATCTCTATCACAACCTATAAGAGCTAACCCAAGACTTAGGGTGAAAAGAAAAGCGAAAGAATTATATATATTTTTCATGGTCTTTTTAAATTAGAATTTTACATTAAGAGTCATACCAATGGTACGTGCAGAAGGGGTTTGAGCATACTCCAAACCTTGTTGTCCCACATTTACACCAAATGCTGTTTCTGGATCAATATGTGGTGCTTTTCTGTATAATAATGCTAAGTTTCTTGCGGTCACTCCAATGTCTATAGATTGTACCGCCATATTTTTGAACAGTCTGGAAGGAAGTGCATAACTTAAGGACAATTCTCTCCATTTTACGAAAGAAGCATCGAAAACAGAAGATTCTGCAATATTCTGACTGAAAGCGGTACTGTAGTAGTTTTGGGCATTTACTACCACATTGTTGGGTACATAGTTGCCATTTCCGTCTTCCATACTACCTTGTCCTATAACACCAGTCTCTCTACCTACAAGGGTTTCTTCCAAAACACCGGAAAGCATCCCCCATGTATTGGTTTGTGAGTAAACTTCACCACCATACTTCATATCAAAAAGAGTACGCAGTCTAAAGCCTTTAAAGGAAGCGTTTATTCCTAGACCCCCAACCCAATCGGGCTGTGAATTTCCTAATACTTTGGAGTCTCCTTGAACTGGTAGACCATCACTATATAAAATATCTCCATTGGGTGCTCTTTCGAATGAGGGCCCGTAAATGGTACCAATGGGTTTGTCATTTCTTGCTTGGGTATAGACATTCCAAATATTTCCATAGTCTAGATTTATAACGCCCTCACCCTCAATATCGGTTACCAAGTTGTCGTTTTTAGCGTAGTTTATGTCTATACCTAAATTAAAGCCATCATTGGAATTCTGTATTATGTCTGCGCCGAAAACTACTTCTATACCTTTATTTGTAATTGTCGCTGCATTTTTCCATACGCTTGAATATCCTGATGAACTGGAAATAGACAAGGGCATGATGACATCTTCATTTTTCTTGTCATAATAGGTAACATCCAACCGAAGTCTATTGTTGAAGAAACGTGCATCTATACCAGCTTCTATAGCTGTTTCTGTTTGAGCAGTAATGTTAGGATTCCATAGAGTGTTGGGCAGGAAGGCTGTTGGTGTTTGACCATTTAGCGGGTTTGCCGATAAGCCATAAGTAGGGCTTACGCTGTATGGGTTCAGAGGGCCCGCACTTCCAGTTTGTGCCCATGATCCCCTTAGTTTCAAGAAAGATATACCGGAAGGGTTAAAGTTACCCATGCTATGCACCAAGGCACTCAAGGATGCCGAAGGATAAAAAATACTGTTGTTTTTAATGGGTAGAACACTGGCCCAATCGTTACGTCCAGTAAAGCTTAAAAATAAATAATCGTTATAGCTTATGTCTGTTGTGCCAAAAACACTGTTTATTTTTTGGACTTCACTGTCGTCTATAAGTTCTGGTGGGGCGGCCGAATTCGAAAGATTGAATAATTTGTCAATCACCAGATTTTCAGCAGTACCTCTAAACAACCTGTAGTTGTTTAACATTACACTGCTTCCCAAACTCATTGATAGTTTGAGTTTTTCTTTTGTGTCAAGAGCAGTGTTATAGGATAACAACGCTTGACTATTTACCTCGTACCTGTTTCTTTCGGTTATTTGATAGTATCCATTTCTGAAGTCAACAGTACCAAACAAGCGTTGAGTTTCTCTTATATCATTGAACAAATCAATTCCCGTGGTCATATTAAGGGTTAGCCCTTCTGTAAAACGGTATGCGACTTTTGCTGTTCCAATCCATCTGTTTCTTTCCCAAGGGTGTAGATTGTTATCCAAGGCCCAAAATGGGTTGTTGTTATATCTCAAATTCCAGTTTAGAGGTGTTGGTCTATTGGGAACATTGGTCTCTATCATGGGCAGGTTTCTCCAATCCTTTAATTCCGACCAATCCACTTGACGTGCTCCCCAAACTAATTGCCCTATTTGATTGTCGACTTCCCCATAACCAACTGCATTACGGTTTTCAGAAGTGCTTTTGATATACCTAGCGCTAAAACCAGCAGACCATTTATCACTCAAGTCAAAGTCGACACTACCAGAAATATTATATTTTCTAAGATCAGTATTGTATATGATGCCAGTGCCATCTACTAAACCTAAAGACAACCTATAAGAGGCATTCTCGGAACCTCCTGAAAGAGATACGGTATTGTCGGTCATCATACCTGTTTCATAGAAATCGTCGATAACGCTGTCAGGATTGGAAACCCAAGGTTTAGGTTGTGGATTGTTGGGGTTTTCTATGATTGAGGCGTATTGGATAAATTCAAAACCTGAATCAAGTGCAGGTCCCCAACTTTCATCTGTACCACCATCACCGCCATTTGCTCCTTGATCATAACCGAAACCATCGACGAATTCAAAGTAAGAAGAACTGTGTCCCTGTCCATATTTGTTTTGGTAATCAGGGAAGATGTATGGTTTCGAAAATGTTACTGAACTATGAATACTTATACCTAATGCTTTTCCTTTTTTACCAGATTTAGTCGTGACCACTACTACGCCATTGGTACCCCTCATTCCATAAAGTGCTGTGGCAGCCCCTCCTTTTAACACATTGATGGTTTCAATATCTTGAGGATTAATGTCGGCGAGACCATTGGGAACGTCCGTGCCTGAGTTACCTCCCGTATAAGTGTTGTTGTCAATAACAGCTCCATCGACTACAATCAATGGTTGAGAGTTTCCAAAAATGGTGGAAATACCGCGAATGGTTATACGAGAGGAAGCACCGATGTCACCCGAAGATTGAGTGATGTTTACCCCAGAAACCTTACCACTTAGTGCATTGACCACATTGGTGGTAGGAACATCCGCTATCTTTTCGGTATCAAGTTGTTGCGAAGCATATCCAAGTGCTTTCTCCTCCCTAGCAATCCCCAACGCCGTAACAACCACCTCTTCCAAGGCCTGGGCATCTTCTTCCATTTGTACATTGATGGTGGAAGAAGCTCCTATGGTTCTTTCCACTGTTTTTTGACCAATGTAGCTAAAACGAAGCACCTGCCCCGTATTTGCCGTAATGGAATAATTTCCATCAAAATCTGTTTGTGTGCCATTAGTTGTGCCAACAACTATTATCGACACGCCTGGAAGAGGTAATCCGTCTTGGCCGGTAACGGTACCAGAAACATTCTTTTCTTGTGCGAGTGCTCCTGTAAAAACAGAGAGAAAAAACACTAGCATCATCCAATAATTTTTCATTATCATAAAAATTAATTTAGAGTTAGTTATTGCATCCAGGCAAGGGGAGGGTAAATCTTGTTTGTAGGCTAATTCAAAAAATCTTCCGAAACAATGAAAACTAAAAATTCGGTAAGAAGTAAGACTTAGAGCCTCCACCTTGTGGAATGCAGCACAAAAAAAATGAAAGTGATCGTGCAGATTGTAAGCGCTTATTAACCTTTACGCATTTGCCGAAGAAGATTAACATTAACAGTTGAAGGTTTTTAACCATTAAAATTCATCTGAGTCTCAGCCCCGAGTGTAGCGTACAGATATGGTCACGGTATACTGCAAAGGAATATCAATAGACTCCAGTATTGGTTTTTGTGGCGAAGGGGTCTTACCTGTCGGTCGCAGGTGGGCTTCCGATATCTGGTACGTCGACAAAGCTAGCTTCTGCGCTGAGGTAGTTCATTTGATTATGCAGCCTTTTGGATAAATTCTTTTGGGGTGATATGGGTTATCTTTTTAAAGGCTTTGTAAAATGAAACCCGATTGTTAAAGCCACATTGGTATGCGATATCCGAAATGGATTCGGATGAATTTTCAAAACCAGAGCATAGTTTATTTTTGGCTTCTTCAATTCTATAGGCATTTATAAAATCATAGAAGCTCATGTTAAAATTTTCATTGATGACTTGCGAGGCATGATGTCTTGATATGTTAAGTAGGTCCGCTATAGTGTCCAGCTTAATTTCGTGTTGTAGATAGAGCTTTTCAGTATCCATTAAATGTTCCAATTTGCTCTTCAATTCTAAAGAAAATGTCTCGGAAAGCCCTGTTTTTTCATATTTTACGTTTTTTTGGTCTTGAGAAATGTTGGACTGCTTTTGTCCTTTTAAAATATCTGGACACATAATGAGCAGATAGATTAGAATGCCATATAGAAGCAAAGGGATGAATAGGGCATATAAGAGTAAGTCGTTCAATTTGTAATCTGGTTGTATCCAACTATATAAGGATAAGACAGTGTTATAGGAGAATAAGAACAAAAAAAGTATCAATAGGTTGTTCTTATTAAAATAAATTCTCTTTTTAGATAGTAAAACAAATGACATTAGGAGTCCAGAAACAACAAAAAATAATAATACATTTTCCCAAAAAAGTGACATAATACCTTTCTTTTTGGGAAGATTTTTTAAGCTAGCCTAAGTCTTCTTTCTGCAAGGTGCGAAAAAAGAAAGATATATTGATGGTGTAATTGATGAATGCCCCATCTGGATTCATCAATGGGTAGTTTTCATGGATTGTGCTACATCTGATCAATCCTTAAATAATGCAATTGTATAATCAAGAAGACCGCCATCCCCATAATTTCCATGACCGGGAACAATGATGGAGGTATTGGGATATTTGGACTTTATTTTGGAAACTGTTTTGGGCCACTCCATAACATTGGCATCTTCCAAATTACCTTTTCCGGCACCAATGGATTTAATCAGGCAGCCACCAAACATAATCTTTTCACTAGGGAAGTGACACTATCCCAATAAGTGTGTAAGTTGAAAATAACGGGGGTTGGACTTTATTAGAGTCTGACCCTTTTTTCATAGATCGTTAGGAACTGGTTTAAAATGATGCCCCAGTTCCTGATGGGCATGGACCACTTCTTTGTGGCCTCCCT
>NZ_WUEG01000020.1 GCF_010468565.1 Allomuricauda sp. TY007 | reverse complement strand
CAGAATAGATATAAAAGGAGAATCAATGAGAAGAAAATTGAAAAATAAAAACTAAGTTTAACCCAAGGATAGATCAAATCTGGGCAGTCCATTTGCCATGGTCAGTTTCATCCGGCGAAGGTGGGTCAGTTTACCCGGCTTATCCACCATATGGACCGGTTAGAGCAATATTCTTGATATCCTTATCTTTTCTATTTTCTAATGCCCAATCTAAAGCTTCACAGTATTCCTTATGGTTATCTGAGTCAATTTTTGGTGAAAGCGAGTGATAGGGGGGAGGCTCGCTTATTGGGATTATTGTTTGTTTTACTTCTATTTTTTCTTCCATTGTTTAATTAATGTAACTAATAATGGTGTACAATCTAATTACTCCCAAAGGGGGATTGGAGTATATTTTTTACAATAAAATATTTGAGCAGGGGTAATATCCTTTTATGGGGATTCCAATTTAAGAATATTTAGTTTAATGAGAATGAGAAAAACCGTAACATATTGGGATAAGATGTTGTAAGCTTTTGAAATAATCTTGAAAAATGGCTACGATAAATAGATAGGTCCATAGGAATTGAATCCTAAAGGCTACTAATAAAGGAATTGAATAGATGAAAATCAATAAACTTTAAATTGTTTTGATAATATAAAGCCATTATCTTTACTAGACCGGAAGGATTTCACCTTCCTTTACAGTTCATTTGCATTACCGTCAACAATTCGGATAACAGACATTTTTGGACTCTGTAAATTTCTGATATACAATACAATATAGGGGGGAAGGGTCATCCTGCCACCCCGACGAACCTAGAAATAGGTCAAAACAAAACACTGTTAATCATTTGATTTTCAGTGTTTTTTGTTTTTTATGCACTCGTTTGATTTCATTTAAAACCAAATAAAAGGTGTACAATTCGGTGTACAACGATTAATCCGGAATGTACTAACTTGAAAGGACTTTAGAGTACGATTTGACTTTCGTCTTTACAATTTATTGTTTAACCAAAGTCATGAAAAATGAAATCAAAGCACACTTTCACGGTAATTTTCTTTACCAGAAAATCAAGGAGCATTCCAAACCAATTATCCATCTATGTACGGATTACCGTGGATGGCAAACGTGCCGAAATCAGTCTTAAAAGAAACATTCCCTCCAAGGAGTGGGACAGTTCACGGAACCGGGGCAGGGGAGGTTCACAGAGGATCAGAGCATTGAACGCCTATCTGGACAGCGTTTACAGTAATCTATTGGACTGCCATAAGGAACTTTTGGAAGAGAACAGGGTGGTTTCCTCAAATGCCATCAAGTCCCGTTATCTAGGCGAGGATGACAACAGCAAGACCTTAAGGGAACTTATCAAGTACCATAATGAGAATATGTCAATTGTCCTGAAAAAAGGGACGATGAAGAACTATTATACGACGGAAAAGTACCTGTATAGGTTTTTAGCCAAGAAAAGAAAGGTAAACGATGTCCGCCTCAAACAGTTGAACTATGCCTTTGTAACGGATTTTGAACATTTTTTGCGCAATTACAGAGATTCAAAGAAAAGGCTCTTATTGGGCAACAATGGGGTAATGAAACATCTGGAAAGGTTCAAGAAGATGCTCAACCTTGCCGTCAAATTGGAATGGATGGACAAGAACCCGTTCAACCAGTTCCAGTTGAAATATAACAAATATGATAGACAGTTTCTGGACGAAGAGGAACTGGAGCAATTGGAAAGCACTGAAATGGGGAACGAACGTTTGGAGAGGATAAGGGACTGTTTTGTGTTTTCATGCTACACAGGCCTATCTTATGTGGATGTCAAGGAGCTGAACCGTAACAATATCGTAAAGGGGATAGATGGTAACCATTGGATTAATACCAAGCGTGAAAAAACGGACAAACCAGTTAAAGTACCCTTGCTCCCAAAGGCACGGGAAATCTTGGAAAAGTATATGCAATGTCCAGAAATGGAAAATAAAGAAAGCCTGTTGCCAATCAGTTCCAACCAAAAGACCAACGCCTATTTAAAGGAGATAGCGGATTCCTGTGACATTGACAAAAACCTGACCTTTCATGTTGCAAGACATACCTTTGCCACAACCGTCATGTTGTCAAATGGTGTACCCATTGAAACAGTCTCGAAACTTCTCGGGCATAGCAAACTGTCCACTACACAAATTTATGCCAGAGTCGTGGAATCCAAGATTAGTGAGGATATTGGAAATCTTTTGATTAGGTTCAAAGAAAAAGCAATCAAAAAAAGTGCAGCTACATGAAACAAAGAAGGAGCAAATACCATCGCTCCTTTTTACTATAAAATTCAAGATTTAGAATTGAATTCTTTATTTTTTCAACTGTTGCTCCAAATAAGAGACTTTATCCTTTTCAGCTTGGACGAGACGCTCGTAAAGCTCAATAATCTTTTCCAAGGGATTTATGGTACACAGGTAATTGTTGTTATTTGAACTGTTATCTTTAAAAGTGTTGTTTATGATATTGAAAACAGCTTCTTCCGAAAAGTTTTCAATGGCTTCGGGAGTCACTCCCAAGGCCTTGGCAATTTCCTTCAATTTGGTATCCTCGATGGTCTCTGATTGTTCAATGTTTGAAATGGCCTGTTGGCTGATGCCCAACTCCATGGCAAGGGCCTCTTGTTTCATACCCCTTAATTCCCTGATGCGGCCTATCTTCCTTCCTATGTGGTTGTTTTTGGTAGCTGTTTCCATTACGTAAATATAGGATTTTTTAATAATACCGTGCATCCGTAAAATACAACCCTCCCATGGTGCAATACATGACATTCTGTTTCGGTACATGATATTCCATTGCTTCCTTTATCCCATATCATCGGAGAAAAATGGAAACCGAACGGATCAAAGAATTGCTCAATGGACAAGAGCCTATTGCGATTGTAAGATATTTTGAATGGGCAATCTTTTCAAGGAACAGTGTAAATGCCAAATATCTATTGCTTAGGATGGACAACAAAAAAAATGACATCCACGAAATGGACATTCCTGATGGAATGGTCACCATGTTACGGTCCAGACTGGACGATTTTGAATTGGTATTACATGGCAAAAATGGCACTATATGGGAGCGGTCATCCTTTAGGGAAAGGGTCAGGGAGTCAGTCCCCATAAAAAAGATAGTTGACTTGATAGACCTATATTGACCTCCCTCGCCATGACTAAATAATATACCTATGAAAACATCTGACCAACTCATCATCGACAAAATAGCCCAAGAGCTGGAAATTGACTGTATCCACCTGAACAGGGGTGGGGATGGGCATGTGTTTAAACATCGGCTGGACATTCTGGCAAGAGCGTCCCAAAGGGACTTTCCCGAGCAGGTTCGGCCCGTTATCGATGCCATAATGATACCTTACCCCGATGTCGGCTACAGTGTCTTTTCAACCAATTATGCACGAAAAGAAGCCCAAGAGGGCAACTTGTACTTTTTGAATAACTGCAATAGAGACAGCATTGTGTACAAAAATGGAGGGAACAACTCCCCAATAATCCTTCCTGACATGGAGCCGACCAAGCTTTACGAAGCGGCCAAAAGGGAATTCAAACGGGACATGACACGAATGAAATCCTTTAGGAAGGGAGCCAGTTATTTTAGGGAATTGGGAAACCTTCCCCAGAGTGCCTTTATGCTGCACCAGACCTTTGAACAAGGATATAGGATATTGGAACGTTTCATATGCGGGAGGATAAAGATATGCCATAGCATCAAGAACCATCAAGGCTATGTATTAAAAATGTTGGACAAGCTCGGTGGCACGTTCCAAATTGAATCCGATAGGGACAGCAAATTGCTCGACCTGTTGGAGGATGCCTATTCATCCGCCCGCTATACCCATAGGTACACAATTACCAAAAATGAACTGGAACAGCTGTCCCAAAAATTGTCATTGTTCACCAAGGACATCAAGACCCTGTTCCATCGGGAGCTGTCCATATTCAAACGCAATATCGATAATGGCATTTTCAATCATAATGAAGAACTAGATTTGGAAACGCCCAATGCACATCGTGCAACAGCGGAGCCCTATGTGCGCAGGCTTGAATTCGACAACAGCTTCGAGATGCTTTGCAGAGCAAGGTCACTGCTGTTGTTGGGCGTTACCTGTCTACAGGAGGACGTGGAGCCGCCCCTTCATGTAAACGGCTTCGATTACAATATAGTTGAGGTACTGCAATTGGCAATAGAATTGTTACCGTTAAAGGAAATAAGCCCCTAACCACTAAAACAGCAGATTGTAAGTTCATCCGTATGTTTTCTTAATTCTATGCGTGTAACTAATCTTTTTTGCCAATAATTACCCGACATTTATCTTCGATAGCTTTTATGGCCGTTGTCAAATCCTTTTCGATTTGATCTTTATCCTTGAAAGCCGCATACAAATCCCTACTGCTTTGAGTCATGATTTCACTGATCAGTTTGCGGTCATCACCAAACTGTCCCAGTTTTACCATGGCAATCTGATCAGAAGCAAGGAATATCTTGTTTACAGTTTGAGAAAATACATTAAAATGTGCTTCATATTCCTTACCATACAGAGCAATAAAACGAAATTTCAGACTATGGAGCTTGTCCAAGGGCCTTTTGTTTCTTTCATATCTTTCCCTCGCTACATAAGCTTGGTTGAAAATTTCTGTTTGCTCTTTGGTTTCGTTTTCATTTTTTGTCCGACTTGAACCCTCACCTCCAAAACCAAGTGGGCTTCTGATGATTTTAATGGACTGATGTGCTTCATATAAACTAGCCAACACCTCTTCGGCCAGTTCATATTTTCTTTTCCACCTGGCTTCCCGTCTCCAACTGTTGATGCCCCAAATAGCCACAAATGAAGCAGTTATAACCCCAAAGCTTTTTAAGAGCTCCAATCCTAACTCTATTCCCTTTTCCCAAGACATAAATAACAAAAAGTAAACGAAAAATACCTAATTGTTCTTTTTTGGTGGGGGCGGTGGAGGGTTTCTCATTGTAGGTACCTGACCTTTTGGTTTGGACTCTCCACCTCCTGGATTGTTTCTGGGGGTTCCTTGCGGGCCGTTTTGCCTCTCTTGTTTAGCCATCGATATGATATTTATTTAAATAATGGTTTGTTTCTATTTCAGTATTGTTTCTCATCTTTTTGTATCGTTTGATATTTAATTTACAATCAAGTTCTTCAATTTTTTCCCAATCAGACTGTCGAAGTTCAAAATATCTGTCCATTGCTTTTTTTTCCTTTATTTGGTTGTATTGAAATTTGGTCCAAAGGCTTTCAAGTTTGTTAAAATATCGTGTATACATCATCCTCAAATTGGAGATTTCCTCTATTTCCTTATCCGAACGAATTATTTGATTTTCGACTAGCAACAAAAGTTGTACAACGGCAATAAGGATGAATGCAACCCAAACATAATCTTCAAAATATTTCCATCCCAAAATGCCACTCAATGAGACAAGTAATGTCAAAATTTGAAATGATTTTTTTAAGGTACGTTGTAGACCGAGATATTTAGTCAGGTAAATTTCTCCGTATTTTATATTTATCATTTCGTACCAAATCTTATTGGTCATATTCATTATTAAGATAGAAAATTACCATTTAGGAATAAAAATAACGTTTTTTAACAAAAAACGACTTACAAGTATAATTCTTGTTTTTTTAATTCCTCACTTCCAGTTTTTTGGATTTCACCCTGGCTTCAAGCAATCATAACCCTGCCGTTAATTTCGTAATTTTTTCATAGACCATTTATTTGAGTGCCAAAACGTATCATTTGGAAACAATCTAGATTTCCATTCTTATTGTTAAAGCTTTATATTTATATAGCTGAAGTACAGCACATTTTTTGTACGGCATATTTGATTTGACTTTCCAAAAGTCCGTACCAAACAACATAAAATTAAAGGGCAGCTGATTTTCAATCATGCTGTATTCATTCGGTCCCGCTTGCGGGACGTAGGAATAGCAAGAGGGTGATGCGCAAATTGCGCCATCACGTTTGTTTTCGGGTCTTCAACAAGTTGAAAACCAGTGAATTGAACAGATTTTGAAATACTGTACAAAATCTGGGGCTACAGTAGACTTTTCCGAAATCTACAGTAAATGCCCTCGGAGGCCCAATAAACACTGGAAATTTTTGACGCAAAAAATGACGCAATTTCACTAAAAAACAAAATCGCACCTATGGAAAAGCAATCAACAAACGACAGAACAAAGAAAGGGACAGGTGGTTATTCCAATATCACGGTAAAGAAGGAAACAGCTTTGCGCTTTCGCAGTTATTCCAAAAGGTTCAACAAGTCCCATAGCGAAGTGTTGGATGGAATGATACAATACTTCAAGGAGAACAACCATGACCCTTTTGGAGAGGGAACAAAGATCATCCTTGACAGTATCAAAAAATTGGAGCGTCAGATGATGAAAAAATTCGATAGGCTCATCGCCATCATCAAGAACATGGAAAAGACCAGTATCCGGCCCACCTATGAAATGATGTTGATCCTTTACGAGGCCTATGTAAAAGATGGGAGGAAACCGAAATCTAAATCCGTCAAGATACAGGAAGAACGAATGGATTTTTTGGAGCCTAGGAATACCGTTCCGAAAACAGAGCACGATAGGATACTGCAAGAATTCAAAGATTATAAAAAGCATTGCAATGAAATCCTCAACAATGTGGAGAAGGTGGAGCCCATGATGGGAAAGCCGTATCTAAAGATCAATATGGGGATCGGGGACTTTGAAAGTTTAAAATACCAATTAAGATAACAGCTATGTACCTTACCATCTCGGCACAGAAAATGGGCAGTACCTATAACTCCAGTGTAGGGAACTATGTGGACTATCTGGAAAAGGAGAACCAAGATAGGCTGCCCGAACAACGAGAGGAATTCTTCGACCAAGAAAATGATAGCGTAAGCCCCCAAACGGTCATCGATGAAATAGATGCCAATACGGCCAAACTAAAGCAGAAAGACCCAAAATTCTATTCAATAGTGGTCAGCCCCAACCAAAGGGAACTGAAGGCCATAGGCAATGACCCAAATATGCTAAGGGAATATACAAGGAAACTGATGGAAGACTATGCCAAGAGTTTCCATCGCAACCAAGAGATCAAGGCAGAAAATTTGAAATATTATGCCAAAATAGAGCATGAACGCACCTATCGGGGTTTTGACAGACAGGTTCAGGAAAATGCCCCCTACCGAGGAGAAATAGCAAGGCTCACGAACGAGATACGGAAAGTGGAGCGGGGCGAATCCATCGGTAATGTCAAGGAACTTGAAAAAAGAATCAAAGAGCAAACAAGATTGGCCCCACACAAACAGAACGGACAATTGGTGGCCGCAGGGATGCAAAAGGAGGGCCCACAGACCCATATCCATATCATAGTCAGTAGAAGGGACGTAACGAACACCTATACACTTTCTCCGATGGCCAAGCACAAGGCATCCGAAGTGGAACTGAACGGAAAGACGGTCAAAAGGGGCTTTGATAGGGACAGCTTTTACCAAGCAGCAGAAAAAACCTTTGACAGGACAACAGGGTTCAAGAGGAACTATGTGGAATCCTATGTTGGTAGAAAGGCCCATGCCAAGGAACCGGGGAAGTTCTTTGCCAAGGTGATGGGACTGCCCACTAAGGATAAGGATATGGCCTTTAAACTACTTAAAACCATGGGTGTCAAGGCTCCCAGGATACCGACCAATAAAGTACAGATTGCGACCAAGATTATCAAAGCCCTTGGAAGGGGTATCGATAAGGCAAGGGGCACGGGTGAGGACATGGGCTACTGAAATCCAAAAAGTAGGTTGCGCCCTATCGTGTTTTTGCTTTACGCTTATCTACCGGAATCACTACAAAAACCCGATAGGATCCATGCGCAAAAGTGGAGGTAAGTATTCTATGGGACGCTTGTTGTTCTATGTAATACTTTTAAACAGTCTGGTTTTAAGGGAAGCTTACAGATAGTTAATAATTTGTAGATTCAAGGTTTGAAGGAAAATCCTTATTTTTTTATATAATTTTTAATGTTATTTGTCGTTAATTTTTTACCTACTTACTAAATATGCCCCCAGTACCAGAGTTTGAACATAACACTCCTGAAGATTTAATATTTGATTTATGTCCACATCCTATGTGGATATTTGACATTGAAACCCTAGCGTTTCTCAAGGTCAATAAAGAAGCTATTAGACAATACGGATATTCCGAGGAGGAATTTCTTTCCATGACCATTTTGGATATTAGGCCAAAGGAAGATATCCCCAAGTTAAAAATTGCATTAGAAAATATCCTATATAGAGAAGGCTCTTATAAAGAAGGATTCTTTCGACATCAAAAGAAGAATGGAACCATTTTTCCTGTAATGTTAAAGGCCAACTTAATAACCTTTGATGGAAAGCATGCCGAAATTGTCAATTCAATTGATATTTCAAAAACTATTGATTACGAGAAAAAAAATCAATATCAGGCCCGGATATTTCAATCAATCTCTGATGTGAACAACAATTTGGTCAGGATTTCAGACTTAAAAAAGGCACTGAACAACTGTTTTGGGATAGTTTGTGAAACCTTGAAATTGGATAGGATTTATTTTTTTCAAAATGACAAGGAAACCAATGCCATTTCACAAAAGGTACTCAGGAGTAGTATAATAAATGAATCAGACTCAGCCATTGAAGAGTTTGAAAACATACCTTTTGTACTATTACAAAAAATCCTTCCTCAACTAAAGAAAGGTCAAAAAATTGATGCCAAGATTTCAGGAGTGGAAGACTCTTTATTTAAGGAATTTTTGGAAAAAAGAAGTATCAGATCCATTCTTATCCTGCCACTGAATACTGATATTACATTTAACGGTTTTATCGGTATTGATGATTGCACCAAAGAAAGAACATGGGAGAAAGAAGAACTCAAACTATTGGAAACCTTGACCACCAATCTATCTCTTTTAATTGATAGGGCGGATTCATTTTTGAAGGTCAAGGAGAGTGAAAATCGATTCAAGACCTTAGTGCAGAAAGGAAATGAATTGATATCCATCATGGATGTGGATGGAATTTATAAATATGTTTCACCTACCCATTTCTCGATGCTGGGTTTACCTATTGACGAATTACAAGGTGCCAGTTTTTTTGATGTAGTTTCTCCTGAGGATGTTTCCAGAATAAAGGAAGGCTTTCAAAAGGTGCTGCATGAAAAACAATTGTCACTTTCTCCATACAGAGCAATGGATTCAAATGGTAATTGGATGTGGTTGGAAACTGTATTGACAAACCATCTTTTGGAACCTTCTGTCAATGGAATTGTGGCCAATACCATCAATGTGACCAAGAAGGTTCAGCACCGAATGAAAAGGGAGCTTATCTATTCCCTCTCTAGGACCATTGGAAAACCGGGATTGTTAAAGGATTGTTTATACGAGGCCCTTGCCCTTTTAATGGATTTAGAAGCTATTGATGCATGTGAAGTTTGGCTATTGTCAAAAGACAATGGAAAACTTAACAGAATGGCCAAACGTTTTGAAGGTGACGAACCCGAAGACTTTTATCTATATACCCTTCCAATCAATAAGAGCAGAGATAATATAGGATTGCATAAACATGTATGGGAAACCAAGGAAAATACTATTTGGAACAATCTTGGCAAACACCCAAAATTTGAAAGTGCTACAGCATCCAATAAGGCCGGAATTGAAACTGCCATGGGTATTCCCGTTTTTAATAATGACCAGTTCATAGGCTGTTTGGTGCTTTTTTCCCGGATGGAGAAAAATGTATTTCAGAATACACTTTACCTATTTGAAGATTTGGGTGTTGAATTAGGTGCCATTATTACCCAAAAAGTAATCGAAGAAGAGTATAGAGACTTCTTTGAAATTTCTCCTGATCCGTTTTGTATTATAGGTTTTGATGGTAAACTAAAGCAAGCAAACGAAGCGTGCGCCAAATCACTTGGTATTCAAAAAAATGATTTATTGGGTTCTGATTACAACAAATTCATTCACAAATCCGATAGGGCATTTTTACAACAAAAATTCAAAGAGGACAAAGAAATATTTATTGACGAAGGGAATGAATTGAGAATGATTACCTCAAACGGGGACCCAAAATGGTTCGTTTGGTCAGGCACGATAAAGCATGAAGAAAAATTAATCTTAGCAGTGGCTAAGGACATTACTTCCCAAAAAGCTGTGGAGAAATCTCTGACAAAGGCCAACAAGCAATTAAAGCAAGCCCAAAAAATCGCCAAGCTCGGATATTGGCATAGGGATTTTAAAAAGGAAAAATCCGAATGGAGCGAAGAGACCTATAAACTTTACGGGTATACTCCGGAGAACTTTACCCCAACTATGGAGAATGTCACAAAAACATTCCACCCCGATGACCGTTACCTTATTGAAAATGACCCAAATAATCATCTGGAACCCGGTAAGGTCAAAGGTTTTGAGCATAGAATTATAAGAGCTTCTGGGGAAATTGGATGGGTTCATCAGGAAATTCAACTCATGCTGGATGATGAAGGAAATCCTTCACATATTGAAGGAACTATCCAGGACATAACGGAAAAAAAAGAGTATGAGAAACAACTGGAAATTCATAACGATCGGTTCCATTTGGCCATGTTGGCCAGCAATCAAATGATTTGGGAATTGAATCATCAAAAGAATGTTGTTATTAGAAGTTATATCGATGCTCAGGGGAATGAACAAACTTTTGATGAGCCATTTAGTTTAGATAACTCATGGTTCAAAAAAATACACCCGGATGACTTAAAGAGGGTTTGGGAGGCAATGAATAAAAATATATCGAACAAAAATTTAAACCATTGGTCTCTGGAATATAGGGTCAAATTAGAAAATGACCAATTTGGATATATAGTGGATAAATGTTACATGTTGAGGGAAAAAAACGGCGATCCAATTCGTACTGTCGGCTCTATAATGGATATTACCATTTCTAAAAACCAGATAGAAAGAATCAGAAGGCAAAATAAGACTTTGAAGGAAATTGCATGGCTTCAATCACATGCCATTAGGGCTCCTCTGACAAGGATAATGTCGCTGGTCTATTTATATAAAAATGACAAAAAAGAAAGTATATCAATCGAGGACTTGCTAAAACTGATTTCCACCTCTGTCGATGAAATTGATGAAGAAATACATAAAATAACCAAAATAACCAATAATACCTATCAAAATGATTGACGAACTGTTATTGATTGATGATGATGCAATAACGAATTTTGTAAACCAAAATATAGTGGAGCCCATTTTTAAAAACATTACCATATCGGTATTTTATAATGGTTCACAAGCATTGGACCATATTTTAAGTAACCCGAGTGTTAACTATTTGATTTTTTTAGACCTTAATATGCCAGTTATGAATGGTTGGGAGTTTTTAGAAGCTTTAATGCCCCATAAAGACAAACTTCATTTAACAATACACATAATTTCATCCTCAATTGACCCCGAGGATATAAATAGGGCAAAAGTACACCCCTTGGTAAAGTCTTTTATCGAAAAGCCCCTTGACCATGATGCTTTAAATGCAATCATAGATTGGTAACAGAATCAGTTTTTTCAATTGATATTATTTTTTATACTAATAAGTAGTTTTAGATGCCAAAAAATAGGAGGGAACTATTTTTAAATAGTGGTTAGTATTGAAGATTCCGCTAACAACTATGAGTAAAAATCAAATAAATAAGAATCCATTCTTTAACTATTTCTACAATTTTCTTTGATCTTTTTTGTATTTTGTTGGAACTAGAGGAGGGCAAATTATATTTCAGAAGTTCTTTTCATGGTTTTGTTGTGCAATCCGGTGTGCATAATTTGAAAAAATGACATAAATATTTGGTTAACAGTGGTTTATTGGGTGGTAGCTAAGTCTGCCACCCCGACAAAGAGGGTGTCAATAGACACCAATAAAAAGTTAACTGTATGATTTTCAATTGATTTCATTTTTTTTGATATCATACAGTTAGCTTTAAAATCAAAACAAAAGTTACCTATTCGGTTACCTTTTTTCGACCGGATTTTTTCACTACATTGGTAACTCCTTAGCATTTGACTTTCGCTTCGATTTGACTTTCGATATCAAATCGAGTATTAACTTAAAGTGAGAGTCTATGGGCACTACAAGAACTTTTAGCATCCATTTTTGGCTTAATATAGCCAAGAGAAACGGGGATTCGGCCCCAATTTATGCACGTGTAACGGTTGATGGAAAACGTGCAGAAATCAGTTTACAACGACAAACATCGGTTACCTATTGGGACACCAAAGCGAAGAAAACCACCTCCAGGACACCTGAGGGCAAGGCATTGAACACCTATCTGGACCAGGTATATGCCAAATTACTACAATGCCACAAACAGTTATCCGCTGAATTTGAGTTGGTTACGGCAAAATCCATAAAGGCTAGGTTCGTCGGGCATGACGAAAGACATAAAACTTTATTGGAATTAGTGGCGTACCACAACCAAAATATGAAAGGCGTACTCAAACCGGGGACGCTGAAGAATTACTATACCACCGAAAATTATATTCGAAGGTTTCTTGTTAGGGAAAAGAAGACCAATGATATATACCTAAAGCATCTGAAGTACAGTTTCATCATTGACTTTGAACAGTATCTGAGAAAAGGGCCATCCCTCCAAAATTCAAACCCTTTGAACAATAACGGTGTTATGAAACATTTGGAAAGGCTGCGTAAATTGATGAATCTGGCCATGGATCTTGAATGGCTGGAAAAAAATCCATTTACCAGGTATAAACTTAAATTCAAGAGATATAAAAAGGAATTTCTGTCCCAAGAGGAGCTGAAGCTTTTCCAAGAGGCCGATATTGAGGACAAGGGATATGGTATAGTACGGGACATTTTCGTGTTTTCATGTTATACCGGATTGTCATATACGGATGTCAGGTTGTTGGACAAAAGCAATATCGTGGTTGGTATTGATGGAGAACGTTGGATTTTTACCCAACGTGAAAAAAATGAACAACCCGTAAAAATCCCACTACTTGAAGTCGCAAAGCAGATTCTGGAAAAATATGAGGACCATCCCCATTTGAACCAAGGTAAATTACTTCCGGTATATTCAAACCAAAAAACAAATGCCTATTTAAAGGAAATAACAGCCTTATTGGGGATTTCCAAGAACCTTACCTTTCATTCGGCCCGGCATACATTTGCCACCACGGTAACACTATCGAATGGTGTTCCCATAGAAACCGTTTCAAAAATGCTGGGCCACACCAAGATTTCGACCACTCAGGTCTATGCAAGGGTCTTGGAAGAAAAAATCAGTTCGGATATGAGCGGACTGAGAAGGGCATTGAGCTTTTCCAACAATACAAGGGAAAGGGGCATTATTAATCTGTAAAAGAATATCGCCTTAACCAATATCATCGAAAGCTAAGCCCGCAAAAATTTGCCGGACAAGGGACGGCATAAAGCCGCTCCTTTGTCCCTATTTATATACTCTATTAAAAACCAAATTTCTTTAAAGAATTAAGCAAAATTGTTATCGTAAAAGTGTCCATAGCACCATAGAACTTTAGATTATTGAGTCAGTCAAAATCATTAATTACAGCAACCAGTGCCAGATTGTATGGGAGGACAGGCCACTGAACCATAAGAACAAAAAACACAACAATCTCCCTCTTTGGGTTTTAGTACTTTATTACAATTCTCACAGTCGTAGAAGAATTTACAGGCCGTTGTCGGCATTTCTTCTTCTTTTTGATGCCCACAGTTCGGGCAAGTAAGAGTGGATTTTAAGATAACCTCCATTATTCAATGATTTTGTAACCGGTTTTTCTAATGGCGGTAGCTATTTCATCAGGTGTTACCTTACCCTTGTCATACTTCACCAAAGCACTAGATTTTTCGTAGTTTGCATCTACTTCCAAAATACCTTGCAATTGATTGACTTTGTTTTCAATATGGGCTTCGCAACCTGTACAGGTCATCCCCTGAATGGAATAGTTCAATTCACCTACATTGTTTTCGGATACGTAAAGGACCTTTTTCTTAACGCTTGAGTTGGGAAAGAGCAAATGCGAGTAATAAGGAAACGCCAACATAATACCAGCAAAAATGGTCACCAAAAACAAGAATGTTTTTGATTGGATGAATTTAGGTTTGTCATCATCACAGGCGCAATCAATATCCTGTGGACGTGGCTTTAATTTTTTATACCAGGCAAAACCAAGAATCAAAACGGTCAAACCTACCAAAATAGGCCTATAGGGTTCTACCCAAGAAAAGGTAGAGGCAACACCCGTAGTTCCGGAAAGC
This sequence comes from Allomuricauda sp. TY007, assembly GCF_010468565.1. Classification (GTDB taxonomy): domain Bacteria; phylum Bacteroidota; class Bacteroidia; order Flavobacteriales; family Flavobacteriaceae; genus Flagellimonas. Next base: position 33,501 of record NZ_WUEG01000020.1, on the reverse strand, counting down.
AACGCCAAAACAGGAGTTATGCAACATAGAGAAGCTACGATAGCCGAAAACAACCCAGCAAAAGCAGTTCGATTTGATGTCATTGTTTTTTTCATTTTATGCAGTTTTTCTTTCAGGTGCTACATTACTTAAAATAGTAGTCAAAAAAGCTTTATTCTCCTCTGAAATTCGATAAAAGATGGTTTGACCATCTCTACGGGTAGAAATGACATTGACATCCTTCATCTTACGTAAATGCTGGGAAATAGCGGGAACGCTCATTTCCAGAATATCCGCAAAGTCACAAGGGCATAATTCGTTTTCCCGTTGCAGCAGATACAACATTTTAAAACGAACCTTATTACCGGCCAGTGCCATAACCTTACTTATTACCTCGATGGAAGCTGATACAGCGTTCAATTCTTCTTTACAGCGTAGTATTTGAACGTAATCGGCCTCTGCCCTAATGCAGCTAGTTTCAAGTTTCATGGGATGAATTTAGTACAAAGGTATAATAAATTAAGCAAATACTTAAATACGTTTAAATTGATTCTTTTAATTTACCTTTAATGGCAAGTTTGTCCTAGTTATATTTCTAGGATCAACGCAAATATGGTTGATATCGTATGGTCTCCTACTTTGGACCACTCCGTAAACAGTTGTTAAAATTTTATTGGAGACATTGTTCATTATCAAGAAATAAGGTTTTCCCTCAAGTTTTTTACGTTGTGCATACAGACTGTACTCCCTATTGTGTGCCACGGCAGCATCGACAGCCGGATCCAGAAGTTTGAAAAGTTGAGAGGCTTGGCGACCATAGGGAACGCCTGAACCAGACCCTTGGAGAACTCACCAAGTTCAACTACAACCAAGACGGTTCCAGTTCATTTTACATCTGGGATTCCCATGGATTGGAGTTCAAGACCACCAACAGCAATCTCATCAATTTGGTGACCACCCAGTTGCAGAAGACTTTGGAACAGCGGAAGTCGGAGATCGAAAAGGATATCCTGATCTTTGAGCTCTAAGTGATCCAAATCATTTAATGGCCCATCCGAATATTCGGATGGGCTATTTTTTTATGTAAGCCTAATTTATACCAGCAAAGTTGGTCCTAAAGATTACTTGTATGAATATGAGTCAGCACCATTTCATTTTTTGCAATCCAATAGCATTTAAAATAGTCCATAATGCCAAACCTATATTGGCAAAACGCTCCACTTTTTAGCCATCCTAACTGCTCCCAAAATCAGGACAATTACTTGAATATATTGTTCTGCAAACCAAGTTTTCGGGTTGATCGACTTTTTTTAGTGGATCAAACAACTTTGGATGGTTGATGGGTTTGAATGATCGCTTTTTCGGTTTCCATCGCCGCATCACAATCAAATCCATCCGTTTTAGCAACCATTTATCTAAAGCCGAAAAATATGTATTGATATTGCTGGAGATTATCTTATTTGAGTATAAGTAAGGGTTTATCGGAACCAAAAACCAATCTTTTTCTTAGTCCTTTCTCCAATACCCGCTCAAAAAATCCGTGTTCCCTGAAGAGTAGCACCAGCAAATCTATTGGGTTTTCCCTTAGAAACTTGTTGATGCCTTCTTCAGTATCTTTATTTTGGAAAATGTTGAAGGTGAATTCCCTTTGGCCCAAAAGGTTTTTATAATATGAAAGCACTTCATTTTCTTTTAAGGGAATATCCTCCTTGTCATTCGTAATTTGTACGAGATGTAAATTGGCAGTAAATGTTTCCAGCAACTTGATCAATAGGTCTTTATCAGCCTCATTGCCCAAACTGTCCCCGTCCAGTGCCAAGCCCAAATGTTCAATAGCATCATACTTTGTGCTTTCTGGAACAACCCATACCGGGCAAGGTGCATTACGACTTACTTTTTCAGTCACGGTGCCCACAAAAAATTCTTCCATCGGGGAGTCTGCTCCTTCGGTCCCCATAATGATGGCGTCAACATTTTCATCTTTGGCAGTTTGACAAATAACATCTACGGTCGCGCCAAAATCAACGAAACCTTTGTAATCCTTGGATGCGAGTTCCGGAAAGCTTTCGAGATAATCCTTGAGTTTTTGTTTGTTTGATTTTTCCTGGGATTCACGGGCTCCCGAAATCGGAGCTGCCATGGTTCCCATTCCCATGGGAGTGCTCGATGGATATGCCACGGTGTAGGCGTGAACAAAAATCATTTTTGTCGTTAGTTGCTTCGATAGGCCGATAACATAGTTCACCGTATTTTTTGCTACGGATGTAAAATCTACTGGAACCAAGATTGTTGTTGTTTTCATATCGCTTTGTTTTTGTTACGTTTCAATAAGAAGGTAAAAGAAATATAGAATGGCCTCTAAAAAGTAAAGGAGGAGAAGTACTATGAACATTGCGGTAAATATCAACATACATGAGACTTTGTCTTTCTTCGTTATTCCTCCATTCATGGGTTTTCTATCTTTTTTCGCAAGCCTTCTCTCCCTTCTGTTCTTGGACATATTCAATAATTTTGATGGCTGTCCACCATTTATTCAGCCCCAGCTTTGGAGCATCTTCAATGACCTTAACAATCTGTTCGAACCCGAACGCGTCCCCAGGTCGTCGATCCCAATACTATTGCCCAAATCTGGATATTCATTGTTTTTTGGTCATCATATTTCTAATCCTAGGCTTTCTGAAGCTACTTCGACAGTTTCAATATTCTTAAGGCGCCCCGCATCACAAACATGAAGACGATGCCACCAATTATCAAATCGGGCCATTTGCTGTTCAGAAAATAGACCAGCACACCTGCAACTATAACACCGCCGTTCACAATGATATCATTGGACGTAAAAATGGCGCTCGCCTGCATGTGGGCCTCTTGGCTCTTGGTTTTGTTGATGAGCCAGAGGGAAATCAAATTACCTGCCAATGCGAAAATTGAAACTATGATCATCCATTGGAACAAGGGCGTTCCAGTATCGCTGAAAAACCTACGCAGTACTTCTGAAAAGCCCAAGAGGGCCAATCCCATTTGAAAATAGCCGCTGATTTTGGCTATATTTTTCTTGCGTGACATGGCTGCGCCTACAGCAAACAAGCTCAGGCTGTAAACGATGGAATCTGCCAGCATATCCAACGAATCCGCCACAAGTCCCATTGAAGAGGAAATCCAACCAGTGGTCATTTCGATAACGAAAAAGCCAAAGTTGATGCCCAAGACCCACCAAAGCATTCTTTTTTGTTTGGATTGTTCTTCCATTACGGGCGGTTCGGCTTCTATGGTTCCCTCTAGGGAATCCCCAAGTTGTAAGCTGGCTATGGACGTTTGTATCTCCTTGGTGCCGTCCAAGTGATATACTTCCAATTTTCTGTTGGGAATATCAAAATCCAAGTGTTTTACTTGTGTATGGGACTCCAACTTCATCCGAATCATCTGCTCTTCTGAAGGGCAGTCCATTTTACTGATTTTAAAAGTGCTTTTGTTCATTAATATACTACTGAATCAATTATATTTCAGGGCTTCATTTTTTTATGCGACCCTATATATCTTTCCAAGAATGACTTTAGGCTATCCAAATATTCCACGAACGGGTTGACGGAAATCTAAGGTGTTTCACAATCACGGATTGTAATGGGATTTTCATCAAGATATTGGTATAGTTCAGGATAGTCCTGCTCAATTCTCAATGTAAATTCGTTAATTTCCTTGGTCAACTGCTGAAGCTTCTTCATCCTTGTTATTTTTTCTACAACTTTTACATACCCCTTTTAATACCAGGTTAGCATTGCTCACTTCATAATCATCAGGCAAGCTTTTTTCTGATATTCTATCCGGCAGACATAGTGTTTTTCCACATACGGTGCAATGAAAATGCATATGTAAGTCTTTATCGTGTTTGTCTATGTGACTTCTATCAGAAAGTGCATATTTTGCAATGTATGTTCCATCATCAATCTGATGGACCAGACCTTGTTCCATAAAGAGGTTGATAGTCCTATAAAATGTTGTTTTATGGACTGTTTTCTTGTTCACGCCTTTTTGGGCAAAAGTTTTTTCCATCTCGACCAAGGATACCGCACTTTGTCTCCGCTTAAGATATTGATACATCTTGACCCTCATCACAGTGGGTCTGATGCCGAGCCGTAAAAGTGTTTTCTCAGTAAGCGTCATTTTACATGGGGATTAAAACCGTGCCATCCATATTCTTATTTTCCATTGTAAGCCAATAAGCGCAAGGCATTGAAAACGACCAATAAGGTTGAGCCTTCATGTATTACCACCGCGATTCCGATATTGGCGAACCCGAATATGGTAGAGGGAATAAGCAATGCCACAATGCCAAGGCTAACCCATAAGTTCTGCTTTATGATTGCTTTTGCCTTTCGGCTCAGGCCAATGGCAAAGGGTAATGTCTCCAACTTATCGCCCATAAGGGCAACATCGGCGGTTTCCAAGGCCACATCGCTTCCTGCGGCACCCATCGCAATACCTACGGTACTGTTTGCCATCGCAGGTGCATCATTAACGCCATCACCTACCATCGCCACCTTGGACTCCTTTTTCTTTAGTTTTTTAATGGCATCCACCTTTTCTTCGGGCAATAGACTGCCCCAGGCATCGGTCAACCCTATTTCTTTGGCAACGGCATCGGCCACTTTTTGGTTATCGCCCGTAAGCATAATCATTCGTTTGATACCGATTTCCTTTAATTTTTTAAGGGTTGCCTTGGCGGCTTCACGAGGGGTGTCCATTAGGGCGATGATGCCTACGTATTCTTCATTCTTCCTAACGAGCATAGTCGTATTGCCCCCCCCTTCAAGACCACGGACTTTTATTGTTATCTCTTCGGAAGGCGAACTCTCATCAAGCCCTTCATAGAGGTCAAGGTTCCCTATATAGATTTTATCATCGCCCAAGGAAGCCTTAATACCCTTGCCCAGTACGGCTTCCAAATCGGAAGCATCGGGTATTTCGCCACCTTTCAGGCGCTCCTTGCCATCTCGGACCACGGCTTTTGCCAAAGGGTGGTCACTAAGGTTTTCTACCGCTACGGCTATTTTTAATAGTTCATTTTCCGATAGTTTCCCAAGGGGGACCACTTCTGTGAGTTTAGGCTTTCCTTCTGTCAGGGTGCCTGTCTTGTCAAATGCCAGGGCGGTGAGTGTCCCCAAGTCTTCCAAAGGTCGCCCCCCTTTGATCAACACTCCGCCACGGGCGGCCCTAGCCACCCCGCTCAAAACCGCACTCGGTGTCGAAATCGCCAATGCGCAGGGGCTAGCGGCTACCAGTACTGCCATTGCTCTATAAAAACTGGCGCTGAACGGCTCGTCTATGACCAAAAAAGCAAAAAGCAATAGTACGACCAGTACCAGTACGGAAGGCACAAAGTACCTTTCAAATTTATCGGTAAGCAACTGTGTGGGCGATTTTTGGGTCTGCGCTTCATTTACCAACTTTACCAATCGGGATAGCGTTGAGTCCTTTGCCTCCTTGATCACCTTTATATCAAGGGTGTTGTTACCGTTAATGGTTCCCGCAAAAACACGGTTTTCGTCCTTTATATCATCTTCCTCTGAATAGTCCCTGTCAATATCTTGAACGGGAACTTTATCTACCGGTACACTTTCCCCGGTTATGGGAGCTTGGTTGACACTGCTTTCTCCATCGACCACAACACCGTCAGCGGATATTTTACTGTTTGGCTTGACCACAATGATATCGCCAATACCCAACTTTTCGATTCCGACCTCTTCGGTCCTGCCATCTTTTTTCAGCAAGGCGGTTTTTGGGGCCAAATCTGCCAGTGCCGCGATGGATTTTCGTGCCTTCTCCATTGCATAATGCTCTAGGGCATGCCCCAAACTGAACAGGAACAATAGGAGTGCACCTTCTTCCCATTCACCCAGAATAGCTGCACCAATGGCGGCCACCAGCATCAAAAAATCGATTTCAAAACCACCTTTGGCAACAGTCTGGACGGCCTCTTTTGCAGTAAAATAACCGCCAAAAAAATAGGCTCCTATATACAGGGATAAGCTTACCCAATCCGGAACTGCCGCTAGGTAGGACAACCCAAAACCTATTCCAAGAATGACTCCGCAAATTAGGGCAAAAATAAGTTCGGTGTTCTTTCCAAAAATACCGCCGTGTGCATGCACATGGTCTTCGCCCTGTTCATCAACATGGTCCTCACCCTTTTTGTGAACGTGGCCTTTGCCATTTGCTTCAAGGTGTTGTTTTTCCTTTTTATTCTGAATAACCCTCGATTTTTCTTCGCCGTTGGATACTTCCATTTGTTGTAAATACAATTCTGTGCCAATGGACGGATCAATAATGGACAACCCTTGTTTTTCTATTTTCTTTTGAATGGCCCCAAATCCTGTAATGCCCTTATCAAATTCCACATGTATCATTCCAGAAGCGGAAACGGAAACTTCGAGTACCCCATCGACCTCCTTGAGGGCTTTCTCGATGGTTCGGGCATGGCGGGTGTGGCGTATGCCATCCACGGCTATCAACCTATGCCCAAATTTATTTGAGATTTGGGCACCGGTTGTTTCTGCCAGGGACTGTACCCTATCAAGGGAAATGACATCGGGGTCGTAATGGAAACAGAGTTGAGGAACACCGTTCGCTTTTTCATCGGATACGTGCACATTATCAATGCCCTCTCGTCCTTTCAGTTTATCAATGAGCCTATTGACACAGGCATCTTTTTCGTCCGGCACCTGGGGAAGGATTACGGGAATCTTTATTTTTAGTTTTTTCATGTCCTTAGTTGTTTTGTATCCAGTTTTTTGCTTTTGCCTTATCTTGAAAACCAAAATATTTGACTTCTGAACCAGTAAAGAAATCCATGGCTTTGACGGCCCATTCCTGCCATTTTTTTTCGCCTACAAATGCCATTTTACCGTATTCCGATATATGTGCGGTATCTACTTTTAAATCTGCCCATAAACCTTTTGGGCCATTACCGTGAAATTCTTCCAGTTCAAAGTAAAAATGTACCTTATGGCCTTTTTTGGTGATGGTGTGGATCAGCGGATGGATTTTTTCTATATCCCTCTTTGTGATTTTGCCCTTGATTTTGGCGGCAATTACGTTTTCTTTTTCTATGTTCAATAGCTGTGTCATTTTTCACTTTTTTATCGGATTTATATCAACTTAGGTGCATTTCCATATAATCCAGAGCTTCAGATAATCCTATTCCCGGGAACCGTTCCCAGTGCTGGTCAAAAAATATGGGCGGCCACCCGGATTTGAACACACGGTTTTACTGATTTAGGCACCTAACACAAGAGATTTCCTTTTTTGTTTAAAACATCAGTGCGATACTGCTTCCCCTTGTGCCGAACAGGACATTTTTCAAGGTTTGGTCCATAGCCCCAAACCCCATGATTTGTCGAAATCCTTCTTAGGACAAATGCCACCAGTTGCCGCATCGCCACCCAGGCCATAATGCAACAGGGAAATGCCCAATGGTTGTGCCATAAATATGCCCGCTATAAATCCAAGCGCAATAGCAATGGGAAGTCCTTGGTTGTCCAGTACTTCGTTTTTGAAATCACTTTTGTCACTAAGCAGTTTCATTATCGATTATTTTTTAATTTTCCCAAAACAACTTTTTTTTGCTGTTCAAACTCTTTTTCTCTTAATTCGATTCACGCCAACCCCCGGATTTTTATTGTGTAATTTTTTTTGTTTCTCCCTGGGACGATAAACATCCAGATACCCCCCGACATATCCTATGTATTTATGGGTAATCTGATTGTATATTATAGTTTTTACATTAAAATTAATTGAACTGTTTTTAATTGTTTTTTTTCTCTATCCATTCTTTGGCCAAATCTTTTTCACTGGGTCCGAAGAATTTCATGTGAGCCCTTGTAAAGGGTGTCAAAACCTCCGTAAACTGTTCGTGCCATTTTTCATTTCCTACCAATGCGACCCGTTTTAGACGTTCCTCATTCGGAAGTTTAAGAACAATATCATTCCAATATGAGCTTGCAGTCCATGCCTTAAAATTTTCCATCTCAATATACCAGTACACTTTGTTGTGTGCCTGTATATGGTCTTTTAGTTGAAGGATCAAATTTTCATGATCCGTAGCATCAAGTCCATTTCGAGCTACCATATAAACTTTACATTCCTTTTTATAGATCGTCACCATTGTTCCAATTTTTAATTAAAATGTTACTCCAGGCCATCATTGCATTTCCCACAGACTCCCTTTGCCACAAGATTGATATCTTCTGCCACATAGCCTTCGGGCAGGTTGATCTGTGGGATTTTATGATCCGTCAGGCACACCGTTTCCCCACAGCTATTGCAATGAAAGTGTAAATGGAGGTCGTTACCGACCTCACATTCACAATCTTCCTCGCATAGTGCATATTTAATGACGCCTGTTCCATCTTCGATTTGATGCACGATGGCATTTTCTTCAAAGGTCTTCATGGTACGAAAAAGCGTGCTCCGCTCCGAACGTTCAAAATGTTTTTCAAGTTCGCCCAAGCTAACGGCAACGTTCAACTGCGCCAACCGTTTATAGGTTATCAGGCGCATTGCCGTCGGGCGAATGCCCCTGCTCTCCAACTTTTTCACTATTTTTTCCATTGGTTGTAAACAGTTTAATGGTCGTAACGTTTTAAGGATTCCCCGGTCTTTATCTGGAAAGCATCTTCAATGTTGGACAGATAGATTATACCATCACCAGGATCGGGCGTCCTGCCATTTTTAAGAATGATGTCTATTGCCGTTTGGGCCTCCTCGTTCTGGCAGACCAGTTCCACTTTTACCACGGGACTGTCCGTCACATGAAAATCAAGTGAGGGTTTGGCACCTTTTGCCTTGAATGCCCCGGTCCCTTCGGCCTGTGATAGGGTCATGCTCTTAAACCCATTATCGCTGAGGGCTTCAATGACCCGTTGTATCCTGTTCGGTTTTATAAATGCTTTTATTTCTTTCATCTTTTTATCTTTTATGATTTTGACCCGGGACTGTTTATTTTTAACTAACTAAGGGGAAAACAGACCCGGAATCAAAACCTTTGATGGTTATTGAATTAATGTCCGTGTTCGAGTTCGCCCTTGACCATTTCAGAAGAAAGGGTATAGGCCCCAACGGTGACAACCTTAATGTTTTTGGCCATTTCTGTAGGAATATTGATTTCAACAAAACCAAGGTCATTTATGCCCGTGCTTACAGGAATTCTTTTAAATTTCGTCCTATTCCCCTCAGTTTCTCCATCCTCTTCTAAAATAAAAATGTATGACTGTTCGGCTTCCTTAACGATAGCTTCCTCTGTAACGGCATATCCAGATTTTTCCCCTTCAGTAATCCTGCCCTCAACATACATTCCCGGAAGAAGGTCGCCATTTTTATTGTCTATATCGGCGTGAACGTGCAATGCCTTAGGGTCTTCCTCGAAAGTCTTACCGACGGAATGGACCTCTGCGGTCAATAGTTCATCAGGTTTAGAGGCCACTGTAAAAATTATTTTTTGTCCCACCTTTACCTTCGGAATATCTTTTTCATAAACTTTAAGGTCCAAATGGATTTTTGAATTATCGCTTACAGCGAACATCTTGGACTGGGGCGCAACATAATCGCCAAGGCTTACCATTACCTCATCCACATAGCCCGAGATAGGTGTTGTTATTGGGATGGCAGAGTAGATTTCACCTTCTTCTACCTTGGACGTGTTAATTCCCAATAATCGCAGTTTTGCCTTTAAGCCGTTAACACTAGAGGAGGTGGAACGAAATTTTGATTGAGCCATCTGGAATTCCTTTCCCGAGGAAACACCCTTGTCGAACAATGTCTTTTTCCGCTCAAAATCCTGCTTCAGGAACACGAGTTCGTCATTTTTTTCCTGATATTCCTGCTGCATACTTATAATATCCGGATGTTCAAGATAGGCAAGTACCTCGCCCTTACGTACTTTATCTCCTTCTATTACCTTGATTGACCTCACGTTACCGCCCATGAACGGACTGATATTGGCCTTGTCCTGGGGGAAAAGTTCGAGCCTTCCGGTAACCTTGATATTATTGCCGAGATTACGTTTTTCCAATATTTTGGTCTCAAGTCCGATAGTTTCGATTTGGTCATTGGTCAGCACTACCACGCCTTCCTCTTCCTCATGATTTTCACCGCCTTCACTGTGTGCACCTTCCTCACCCTTCATATTTTCGGCGGCAGTGCTTTCTTCATTATGTCCCAATTCTGAATTGGGCTTGTCGTTGCAGCCCATTGTCAAAAGGCCCATAAATATGATACTTGTTATCGCTATATTTTTCATTTCTTTTTCTTTTGTGGATTATAGGTTGCCCAATTGGTATTGTAGTTCAATGAACTGCTGGTTGTACTGATATATAAACTGTAAATGATTTTGTTTTATCCTGATGGCACTGTTGAGAATCGTGATATAGTTTACATAATCAATCTCACCTTCCATAGAGGCCAGTTCTGCCGTGGTAATTTGTTCCTCGGCCAAGAGCAATGCGCCTTCCTGATAGTAATCAAGTGTTTTTTGCGTTTTTTCCAAGGATTTTATGAGCTGTGAGACTCTACTTTCGGTCACTGCTTTTTGTTCCAAATATTGATTTTCTGCCATCATGGCTTCGGCTTTGGCCGCCTTTACCCTTGATTTTTGCGGAAAGAACCAAAGTGGTATACTGATCCCGGCCTGATAGGTGTTAAAACCTGATACATCATCCACAACCTGCCTTCCATACGTTAAGTTGAACTTGGGCAGGAACTGCGCTTTTTCCACACCGATGTTTGCTTTGCTAACTTCAGCATTTTGCATGGTATATTGAAGCATGGGATTGTTGGTTACGGAAGTTGAATCCAAGCGGCCTATAAAATCCATGGGTTCATAGGGCATTTCCACGGTTTCTATTTCCTGGTCAATGCCCAGATACTGCTTCAGTGCCCTTTTCGCAATTTCAATATCGTCGTAGGCCTGTTGTCGCAATACCTGTATTTGTTGATATTCCGAAGAAGCAGAAATAAATTCAAGTTTGCCGGTCTCCCCGGTATCATAGCGCAATTGTGCCGCCGTCCTAAAGTTGGCATAAACACTGTCCAGCTGTTCCGCAAACCGCAATTGTGCCTTGTTGAAATTGATACGGTCATAGGCCTGCATTACATTTCGGATCAACTGCTGCTCATTGACCGCATAGAATGTTTCGCCCAACTTGACACGTTCCCTATAGAACCTCGATTTTGAAAAACCTGAAAGCAGATCTATATTCCCTTGTTGTACGCCAATAGTGGTCTGTACACCGGGTAGGTCATTGCCGAACTCTTCCTTTCCGGTAAACACCTGTGTATTTCCCAAATCGAAGCTAGTACCTTTCAGCGCCTGCTCACGCGCAATAAAGGCTTGGCTTTCCTTAAGGGAAGGATAATTTTCCTTTGCCATGGCGATGGCTTCTTCCAAAGTGACGACTTGGCTCATCCGGCCGTCCTGGGCACTTACCGAATTTGGGGTCATGAAACCTCCCAAACTGAATAACACCAGAAGAATCGTTGTACTTTTCTTGATGTAACTTGTGTCGCCTCCATTGTTTTTACGTTCTTTGCGCACCTCCAGCCAACTGTAAAGTACCGGGATCACCACCAATGTCAAGAACGTTGCCGAAATCAAGCCACCAATAACCACCGTTGCCAAAGGCCGTTGCACTTCGGCACCACCCGAGGTGGATATGGCCATTGGTATAAAACCCATAATGGCGGCAGTTGCCGTTAGGAGTATGGGACGTAACCGCTCGTGGGTGGCCTCATATATTCTATCTTTTAAATTTGTCATTCCGCTTTCTTTTAATTCATTGAATTTATTGATAAGGACAAGCCCATTTAATACTGCAACCCCAAAGAGCACGATAAAACCGACCCCTGCGGAGATACTAAAAGGCATGCCTCGTACCAATAATGCAAAGACTCCACCAATGGCCGCCAATGGCACCGCCATGTATATCATTATCGATTGTGAAAACGAGTTCAACGCAAAATAGAGCAGTATGAAGATGAGCGCAAGGGCAATCGGCACTACTATCATTAAACGGTCTGACGCCCGTTGCAGGTTTTCAAAAGAACCGCCATAGGTCACATAATAGCCAGGTGGAAGCTTGACCTCGGCATCCAATTTTTGTTGAATTTCCTCAACCATGGATTTAACATCACGCCCCCTGACGTTGACCCCCACAGATATACGGCGATAGGTATTGTCCCTTGAAATTTGCATAGGTCCGGGCTTATAGCTGATGTTCGCAACCTCTTTAAGGGGTACTTGATTGCCGTTTGGCAAATCGATATAGAGATTTTTCAAATTGTTGATATCCTGTCTATATTCTTTGGCCAATCGAATGACCACGTCAAATCGCTTTTCACCTTCAAAAATTACGCTCGCCTTTTCTCCGGCAAAAGCGGCACTGACATAATCGTTCATTTTATCGATGGTCACTCCGTACTGTGCCATTTTAGGACGATTATATTCCACGGTCATTTGAGGCAAGCCGCTGGTTGCTTCAACATTTATGTCAGCAGCACCGGGAACAGTCCTTATCACTGCTGCAATTTCCTGTATCTTATCGGCCAGCACACCAAGGTCTTCTCCATATAGTTTAATGGCAACGTCTTCCCGGACCCCGGTCAAAAGTTCATTAAAACGCAGTTCCACGGGTTGGGTAAACACAAAGTTCACACCTGGGATCACGGCTATTTTTTCCTTGATTTTTTCGATAAGTTCCTCTTTGCTTTCGGCACTCGTCCATTTGCTTTTATCCTTTTCAAGAATGATATAGCTATCGGCAATATCCATGGGCATGGGATCGGTAGGTATTTCTGCGACCCCAATACGCGATATCATTGTTTTAACCTCTGGGAATTGACCAATGATATTTTGTAGTTTTTTGGAAGCTTCAATGGATTCGGTAAGGCTACTGCCGGGTTTTATCAATGCCTGCATGGCTATATCGCCCTCGTCAAGTTTAGGGATAAATTCGCCACCCATATTACTAAAGATAAATCCGGTGATCAACAACAATGCGACCGCGCCCATAACAACGCCGGCTTTGAAACGAAGTGCAAAGGATAATAAGGGTTTGTATGCTTTATTGAGACCGGACATAATTTTATCACTGAATCGGTCTATACGGTTCTCGAATTTTGCAAACCAACTATTTTTGTTCTTTGCCGGCTTTAGAAACATGGATGAAATCATTGGGACATAGGTAAGGCACAGAATAATTGCACCTAAAACCGCAAAACCAAAAGTAAATGCCATGGGACGGAACATTTTGCCCTCAACCCCTGTCAAAAAGAGAATCGGTGTAAATACAATAAGGATGATCAATTGTCCAAAAAATGCAGAGTTCATCATAGTGCTGGCAGACTCATATGCGATTTCATCCATTTCCGGTTGCTCAATGATCTTGGTCGACTTTTTCATCCGTTGATGAATATGGAACACCATCCCTTCTACAATGATCACCGCGCCATCAACGATGATACCAAAGTCTATGGCCCCGAGGGACATTAGGTTTGCCCATACCCCAAATTGTTTCATTAAAATAAAGGCGAACAACAACGATAAGGGTATAACTGATGCGGTAATCAATCCACCCCTTAGGCTTCCCAATAAAAGAACAAGTACGAATATTACAATCAATGATCCTTCAATAAGATTTTTTTCGACCGTGCTCGTGGTCCTCGCAATAAGTTCGCTCCTGCTTAAAAATGGTTCGATATAAACCCCATCTGGCAGCGATTTTTGAATTTCCGTTATGCGCTTTTCTACATTTTTAATGACATTACTGGGGCTTTCCCCTTTGAGCATTAAAATTTGCCCTCCTACGGATTCGTGCCCATCTTGGGTGAATGCACCATATCTTACTTGGCTTCCGTAGCCAACCCGCTCCGCAACATCCCTTACCAATACGGGTGTGCCATTTTGAGAAACGACAACTGTGTTTTTCAAATCCTCGATACTACGGGCCAATCCTTCCCCGCGTATAAAGTTCGCTTGATGGTTTTTTTCAATATAAGCACCACCTGTATTGGCGTTGTTCACTTTCAGGGCCTCAAAAACTTGACCCATTGTAATCCCAAAACTTTTAAGTTTATCGGGATTGAGTGCCACTTCATATTGTTTTACATAACCTCCAAAGGCATTGACTTCAACAACACCGGGAACCAATGCCATCTGACGTTTTACCAACCAGTCCTGGATGGTACGCAGTTCCATTGCATCATATTGCTCTTCGTAACCCTCTTCCACCTTTAGGGTATATTGGAATATTTCTCCCAGACCAGTTGTAATGGGAGCCATAAATGGGGTCCCAAACCCTTCAGGGATTTCCTCACTGACCTCTGCGAGCTTTTCCTGTACGAGTTGTCGTGGCAGGTAGGTCCCTGCCTCGTCCTTAAAGACAATGGTGACCACGGATAGGCCGAACCTGGAGACGGAACGGAGTTCAACAACATCAGGAAGATTGGCCATGGCCAGTTCTACGGGATAGGTGACAAATTGCTCGATATCCTCTGTGCCGAGGTTTGGCGCGGTGGTTATCACCTGCACTTGATTGTTTGTAATATCGGGTACGGAACCCAAGTTTATAGTGGCCATGGACCATATGCCCGTACCGACCAGTGCCACTATAAACAAGCCAATAATAAACTTGTTATTAATGGAAAATGAAATGATTTTGTTAATCATGGAAATATATTAATTCAGTTAAACTTTTGATATATGCCAAACCCATGGCGTACATCGAAGTGATGGAAACCTTTGGTAGGGGTTCAAAAAGGATAGGGTTATCCTTAAACTGAATTAAACTTTTGGGGGTTGGTAAAGCGAAGGGGTGAAATCTTTGCCATGTTTATCAAAATGTACAAAGCTTTCATTTGAAATATCTACTTGAATCGGTTCAAATTCAAGAATGCCAAAATCAATGGTATGCACATGGCAGCAATGACACTGGCAAAAGGGTGAACAAAGCTCACCATCCTGACTGTGATCACCATCAAAATCCACCACTGAAACGACTTGGGAATCGCCATTGGCCTGCACCGAGTCGCCACAGGGCACTATATTGAGTGCCAAGAAGTAAAAGGACAATATGACGGTTAAAACTTTCACATTGCAAATATATGAAATTACTAATGCAACGCTTGTGCAAAGTTATAAAGGGAGGGTCAACTTAGGTGATAAACAGCCAAGTGGTCTATCGGCGACTTTTAAAAATACGATGAAATCCCAAAAATAAAACCTCCTGTCCTTGCAGGTTCATTGTTCAAAATATCCTTTTGTCTTTGGATGCGATAGTTGAGGCGGAATACCGTCTGTGGGGATGGCCTGAAACTGATGGCCGGCATGATGCTCCAGATCTCATCGCCGATTTCGTCCCCCGTCTCGTTAAAGGTTCCCACGTTCCAATCGACGTATTCAAACCGGCACGCCAGGTTCAGGGTGGCGTTGTCCCAGCCCAACATTTTCCGGTCCAGGACAGGTTGGACAATGTCCAAAAACCCGCCGTGCTGTTTGCTCCCGTATTGTTGTGTATAAGTGTTGGGGATATCCACCTGTACCCAGGCCCATTCACCTGTAAGATAGGTGTTCAGCTTTGGCAGCGTGTTGTTGTAATCAATGGCATAGACATTGACCCTTCTTTTTTTGTCCAGTTCAATACCATCATCTTCAAAAGTGTTGTAGATGCCTCCCATATAGGACAGCCCGATCTCACCGAAGGTATTATGTCTTATCGCTATTTTGGCCGTGGTCAACGGTGTGCCACTTGCCGATTCCTCAAACCGTTCCCCGTTTTCCTTGGCGGCGGGCAGAAAGGTCTTGTTTTCCGAATTGTCAATGATCGAGTTATCGAACCCTCCCGAAAGATACAGTTCATAGCCGAACATCCAGTCCTTGCGATAGGTCTTCCCAAACAGGCCGAACCCGGCATTGCTCCATGTAGCGGGAAGCATCTGTGTGGCAGGGATGGGCCTGTCGGTAAACTCCCATTTGGGGCCGTCATGGTTTTGGTTAAAGGCCCCTATGGGATTCATGATGATCCCCCCCCGAAGGTTCAGCAAAGGGTGGAACTCCACATCCAAGGAGGCAAACTCTATGGCTATTTCCTTACCGCCTTCCTCAAACTCCAACTCGCTCAGGAACTTGAGTTTTTTGCCAATGGACGAGGATACGAACAGGGTCATCCTGCGCATTTGGAACTGATGCCCCTCGGAAACCCCGTCCGTTCCCAGGTGCTGCCAATTTGCTTCCACATAGCCGCCCACGGAAACAGGGACCTTTCCAAAGCTCAAAAAAGGACGGTCGTAGACTGCATCCATATTGAGGCCTTGTTTTGTTGTATCTAACTGGGCTCTCTTGATAAGGGTGGAGTCTATCTGGGCCTGTAACGCTGTTGCAAATAACAATAACAATTTGGTAATGAGGTGTTTCATGCTTTTTTTAATGAGATAAGGATGTTTTGGTCGGTTATCTGCACCGGAAAGGACCTCAAGGCTTCCTTGGCAGGTCCTTGGATCACATTTCCTTTGTTATCAAATTCGCTGCCGTGTGCGGAGCAGACCAATTTATCGCCATAGGCGTTCAGTTCGTTCCCCTGATGGGTGCACCGCAGATAGAGTGCCGTATACTCCGTTTCCGAAAACCGGAATATATAAATGGGAAACTGCAATTGCCCGTTGTCCACAATCAGGTATTCAACGGCTTTTTCGCCTTTCATGAAATCCGTCCTTTGAATTACAAGATGGTCCCTGACAATAGGGGCGGTAATGCTTTTTGTAGTAACACAGCCTTGGAGCAGTATCGCCATGGAAGAGACCCCAAGACAGGCACATCCACAGGTCTTTATGAATTCTTTTCTATCCATTCTATAGGGATTCCAAAAATTTAATAAGGTCGTTTTTCTCGGATTGGGTCAGGCTCTGGTATTGGTTTTTGCTATTTTCAGCCTCACCACCATGCATTAGGATGGCCTCTTCAATGCTATGTGCCCTGCCATCATGCAACAGGAAATATTGCCCGCCCTGGGTTGTGGGCGATAGCCCAAGCCCCCATAACGGAGGTGTACGCCATTCAGAGGTTAGGGCACTGCCCTCGGTATAACCATCATCCAACCCAAGCCCCATATCATGCAACAAAAGATCCGTGTAGGGTTGGAATGTCTTACGGGAGAGCGCCTCGATGGGGGAATACCCGGTTACCAGTTCCGGTCTATGGCATGAGGCACAGTTTATCCGGGAGAAAAGCGACTTTCCGTTCTGAACCTGTGATGCTTCCTGGTTTCTGGGTATGGGAGCCTTTAGGGTGTTCAAGTACGCGACCACGTCCCGGATGGTCTTATCCGACACCTCAGGGTCAATCGTCAGACCGGAATACACATCCTTTGGGTCGAAGGAAGAGGCAATACCGATATCCTGGTTATAGGCATCCACGGTCTGTTGCAACAGGTCATATGCCGCCGCTTTTTTTCCGAAGCGGTGGATATACTTTCCGTCCTGGGCTATCGCATTGTCCAAAGGATCCAGATATTCTTTCAATGTTCCCCAATTGGGAACGCCGGATATCCCATCGCCGTCATCGTCATTGGGATCCGACATGGCCATGATGTCGGCATCGGTCACGTACTGCAAAAAGCCAAGTCCGGTAACGGCCGGAGGTGTGAACTTTGAAAAAGTGGCCCCATTGGGAACCGTCTCCGGCTCATATCCCGGCAACGCCCTGTTCTGTATCTGCGGGCCTCCCAAGTGCAAAAACTGGTTTCCGGTGGCATCCGTCTGTCCAAAACGTGTAAGGGTTGTAAACGGGGTGCCCTTTCCGTCCCCGGCATGGCAACTGGCACAGTTTGTGGCCACAAAAAGAGGTCCCAATCCCGATCGGGAAGTGAATACATCGTCGTTGAACGCAATGTCCCCCGCTAAAAATTGTGCATTTTGTGCGGAGGTCAGTCCCCCCAATGGGCCATCGAGAAGTTCTTCTTCAAGAGGGGCAACGGGTTCATATTTATCACAGGATCCCAACAACAGTCCAAGGACCAAGATTTTGGGAAATAATTTAAGTTCAAGTAACATTCCTTGTCCAATTAAAAACTTAGAGGGGTAAATGTAATAAAGTTAGTTATGACTAACAAATTATTTTTAGATGTATAAAATATGAAATAGGGAAGACTTAATTTAAGCTAGTTCCAAGGAACTCTCTTACCGTTGATGGCTGCAAGGACGATGGTAAGGGGTTGTGTCGTTTAGGTCGATAAAAACGTTTATAAGGAATGGTTTCACTTACTGGACAAGTCCTTGTCCGTGACCAATATTTTATCCCCGACCATTTTGGTCAGGGTCTCTCTTTGTCCTTGACCATAGGAAATGGATAAGCTACCATCGAAAGGTTCGACGGAAATGACCTCGATTTTAGTTTCCAAGGACAGACTCTTATTGTTCAGGAACTTTAAAAATTCCTCTGAAGAACTCTCCACAGCTTTAAATATCACCTTCTGTCCCTTTACACATTCACTAAGTTTATAATACTGTTTTCCTTGTATATTCCCATTGATGTCAGGAATAGGGGATCCATGGGGGTCAAAGGAGGGATACCTCAGAATTTCGTCCATCTTTTTGAAGAATATGGGCGATTTTACATGCTCTATTTGTTCGGCAATGTCATGGACTTCCTCCCAGCCAAACCCCATTATTTCCACTAAAAACATTTCCGTGAGGCGATGTTTACGGATAATGTGCATAGCTTCATTTCTCCCCTTTTCGGTCAATCTAACGGGTTTATATTTTTCATAATGGACCAATTTTTTTTCAGCTAGCTTCTTGATCATATTGGTAGCTGAGGGCATTTTTACGCCCAACCGTTTGGAAAGTTCGTTGACATTGACCTCTCCCTTATCATTTGACAGGGAGAACAGTGCTTTCAGATAATTTTCTTTTACCAAGGAGTCCATAGGGCAAATATAACAATCAATATATGCCCATAACAAAAGTTTTAAATGTGTCTGGAGCAGAGATGGGAGGATATTGAAAATGGTATGAGGTAAAAACCTTTGCCGTAATATTGCAAACAATTTTTGCTCAAACAAATCATTCTTGAAAGCCAAGTATACAAACTGTTCGACGGGTAAAGGATGCTATAGGGCCATTGTACCAAGTCCATTTTGCTATACAACAGGTGGGTGTTATATGCATGTCCCTAATTTCCTTTCAATTTCTCGGCGCATAGTAAATTATGCAAACACCCAATAAAGCGATCAAGGCACCGACAATATCATACTTGTCAGGGGTGTAATTGTCAAACTTCATTGACCATAGGATCGACATCACAATGAATATTCCGCCGTAAGTTGCATAGACCCGTGCAAAATTGGAGGTCTGCCAAGTTGCCACAACACCATAAAAAGCAAGTGCAAGTCCGCCCAAAAGGCCGAACCACCAAGGTCTATCCTCCCGCAACCATAGCCAAATGAGATAACCGCCCCCTATTTCGCAAAGCCCTGCAAGAATGAAAACAGGGATCGATCTTACCACTTCCATTACAGTCCGAGTTCTGAATGAACATAGTCTTTCGCACCTTCCGGTCCCGTCAGTTCCAGCCAAGCTTCGCTTTTGTCCCCACTGATGGAAAGGCCAAAAATGAAAAAAGAACAGCACGCCCTTTCCGTCTTAATGAACTCGGAGAGTTGGTCAAGTACCTTGTCGGTTCCTGGAAACTGGTAAGCGTAGCCATCTTCCAATTCTTTTTTCATGAGCACTTGTTCTTTCAAGTCCTTCAGTACGGTTTCCTTTCGTTGTAGTAGTTCGGGTGTGGTCAGTTTACAGGAAAGTTCTTTCGTTCTGTTCCTTGCTTTGATTTTTTTCATGTCAATTGATTTATTTCCCCCGTCGGCCATTGCCGGTGGTTTTGGGGACGATTTTTTTTCTGGATTGTTGCAACCTGTCAAAGTCAGGGCTGCTGAAAGCAGTAGCATGGGTATTGGTTTCATTCCTATTTTTTTAAGGTATCTTTACAAATATAGACCGTGGAGTATAGTCAACGGTCAAGGGAAATGTGGATTTTATTTTTAAAAATTATGCAAATTGGCCAATTATCCAAGAAAACAGGGCTTTCCCGTGATACCATACGCTTTTATGAAAAGAAGGGCTTGATACCGACAGCCCTTAAACAAAATGAATTCAACAGTTATAAGAATTATTCCCATGAAACCTTGGAAAAACTTCTCATCATCAAGAAAATGAAAGGCTTTGGGTTTACCTTAAATGAGATTTCCGACTTTTTGGGGCTAATGGAATTCAATACAGCTTCGTGTGAAAATGTATCACAAAAAATGCTTGAAAAAGTCAGGTTGATCGATAAAAAAATGAAAGAGCTGAATGAAATGAAGAGCCTGATCATTGGAAGTCTGGATTCCTGTGCGCCAGAAGAAAGCAAATCGACAAGCTGTCCCTTGGTCTCAGTGAATTTTTAGTTGAACGCTCAATTTTTCAAGCTTGCATATAACTTCTAACGGAACCCTGTTCGGTTGATATTCTCCATTTGGTGGTACACGTTTTAATGATCCTCTAGCCCATCAATCCGATTAAAGATGCCCTGCATTAAAAATTATTTAACACTATCAATCTTCTTCGAAAGGTAAGCCCGCAAACTGTTTGCCGGACAAGGGACGGCATAAAGCCGTTCCCCACGGTCACTTTTTATTCCGTTTCCTTGCCGCGCCAAAAATTTGTCTTGCGCTTGGTGCCATGCTCAAATATTGTTTAACATAAATCCAATGATCATGGAAACAAAAACAAAACAAAAGCAGACCAAGAAAGCCACCGCAACCAAACAGGAAACCGTCCTACAGGTGCAGTACCTGGACATCAATTCGATCATTCCCGACCCCTTACAGCCCCGAAAGACCTTTGACGATAGCAGTTTGAAACAACTGGCCGATAGCATTGCCGAACACGGGGTATTGCAGCCCATCACGGTCAGAACCTCCAACAAGGGTTACATCATCGTCATGGGCGAAAGACGGTACCGTGCCAGTAAACTGGCGGAACAAAAGACCATTCCCGCCATCGTTCGGGACTTTGTAAATAACGATGTGCTGGAGGTACAGATCATCGAGAACCTACAGCGAAGGGATGTGGAACCCACGGAAGAGGCTGAGGCCATTGCCTATCTAACGGACAGGTACAGCCCAGAGGATATAGCAAAACGTCTGGGACGCACCGAGAACTTCGTAAGGCAACGGTTGAAATTGGCAGGATTGATCGAAGGCTTCAAGGCATACGTTAGGAGCGGGGAGATGACCATCGGTCTGGGAACGGCCGTGGCGCTTTTTGAACCCGAAGAGCAGCAGATGCTATTGGAAAGTCTGGAGGGTGAATTCAGTGCCCACAGGGTAAAACGGATGGTGGACGGGCATACCTTTGACCTTACCAAAGCCCCGTTCGACCTATCGGACAGGACATTGCTCCCCAAGGCAGGGGCCTGTACCGTCTGTCCGTTCAATGCCGCGAACCAGGGTAACCTTTTTGGTAACGGCA
Organism: Allomuricauda sp. TY007; assembly: GCF_010468565.1. Lineage (GTDB taxonomy): Bacteria > Bacteroidota > Bacteroidia > Flavobacteriales > Flavobacteriaceae > Flagellimonas. The sequence goes on along the minus strand of NZ_WUEG01000020.1, from coordinate 11,973 downwards.
AGATGGTCTGTACGAAAACGGCCTGTTTTGTGAACAAAAAGGCCAAGACCCTGATGAACCTTATCAAAAACTGTAAAAAGACCGGGATGCTATTGGTGCCCAAGATATCCCGTTACTGGATGGACGAGGAGCGAAACCAGTTGATTATGGCCCAGATGGAAAAGCAGGGACTTAAGGTGCAATTGCCGGACGAACTGCATATCATCGAGAAGCCCATCAAACCCACATTGGAATCCATTAAGGAAGAGTTCGGCCATTGCGATTATAGCGATGAAGAACTCAAGGAAGAATTGGATGAAGCCCTAAAATCCTACGAGGAAGACAGGAAACTATACGATGGAGCGGTTGATAATGGGTTTCAAAAGGGCGTATTGTTCCATACGGACTCTTACAGGTCTGAAGAGATTTTCGTAAAGGTCAGGGAAACCAATATGTCGGAAGACGATGTGCGGAGTACACCCTTGGAAAAACGAAAGATGTCTGAATGTTCCCCCGAGGAACAGATCATCAAGATCAATGCCCGTGAAGAGCGCAAAAAACAGATAGAACACAACCGGCAGTTCAAGGAAGTGGTGGAGATGGTACGCGGTACGGATTACATCAACACCAAGGAGGAACTGTCCGTGGACGAAATGGTGGCCTTTTCCATCTCCCTGTATGAGAACAATGTGGGCTATTACAACCAGTTGGACCATTTTCCGGGATTCTTCGGGGATACGCCCGACAAGACCCGTGAAGATATCGTTGCCCAGTTCAGGAAGACCTTCAAAAAGGAGACCCTCAACAAACTGGTACGGTTCCTGTTGACCCAACAGGTACATCTTGGAGAAAATAACCATGTGAACAACCTGACCAACTGTTCTTTTTACATTGCCATGCAGACATACCATAAGGACGACATTGTCCAAATAGAAAAATCCTATGACATGGCACGCAAAAAACGTGAGAAACGGTTAAAGGAACGGGTCAAGGCCTTGGAACAACAGGTCGAGGCCACCAAGGATTAGATGACCAAGATATAGGATAATGAAAGGGTTCGGGAAACCGAACCCTTCTTTTTTTATCGCTGTCCAACGGGATTCAATAGTCAATGGATACCTCAGGGTAGTCCACCTTATTTATGATTTCGGGATAATTGGAATCGATAGTCCTACTGTATAGGTCCTTGGTCACCGGATGGGCCTCCAGTTCCCCTTCCCAGAGATCATCATCAATGAGATCTTGAACGTCCGATTCATTGTTGCCATTATGTAACCAAGCATCCAAGTTTTCGTCATCCATGATGACGGGTCGCCTTTTTTTTTCATTGTGGATTTCCTCGAACATAGGGGTGGCGTCCTTGGTGAGGACGGAAAAGGTCCTTCGCCCATCGGCGGTGTTGGTGTAGATGCCGGCAAGATATATGGGATCACCATTTTTACGTCTGAAATAGAAAGGGACCTTAAAATCCTTGCCCTTGACCTTCACCTTGGTGTTGTGGGGCTCAAAGAACCCGTCCACGGGAATGATGCAGCGTTGGTTCTCCCAACAGTACCGGTATACAAAATGGTCAAAGAGCTTTTCGGATTTTGCATTAAGCCCACCAAAGGTCTTCGGGTTCTTGAAATACTCTGTATAATTTTCCTGCTTTTCTTTTGAGGGCATGATACCCCACATCGCAGGGAGCAGGTTGTTGGGCTCTTCTTGGCCCAAGGTCCACATCACGGGATGGCTCCAGCCGTTGGCATGGAAATAAATGAGTTCAAGGTCGGTGTCAATGTCACCGTACATGGCCTTGACGGAGAGCAATTTCTCCAGTTCTTTCCGTTCCCGGGTCTGTCTGGTAGAGTAGCACATCTTGAGGTTGAATTATGCCGTATTAAGATAGTCATAATTGTTAAAGTTTTGAAATGGACCATCCCTTTTTATACATTTGGATTTTTTCCCATAAATTGGAATAAATCCATAATGTAATTATGAAGCCCACCATTCTCCATCTCGATCTTGACACTTTTTTTGTCTCTTGTGAGCGGCTGCTGGACAGCCGTCTGATGAAGCGGCCCCTCTTGGTCGGTGGGTTGGGGGACCGTGGGGTGGTCGCGGCCTGTAGTTATGAGACCCGGCGCTTTGGGGTGCACTCGGGGATGTCCATGAAGGTAGCCCGAAGATTGTGTCCGGAGGCCACGGTCATCAAGGGCAATGCGGGGACCTATATGAAGTTTTCCGATACTGTGACCGATGTCATCAAGGAGAGTGTCCCGGTCTTTGAAAAGGCCAGTGTGGATGAGTTTTATGCCGACCTATCGGGGATGGACCGCTTTTTTGGCTGCTATAAGTACGCCTCGGAAATGCGGCAACGGATCTTGAAAGAGACCGGATTGCCCATTTCCTTTGGACTGTCCCGGAACAAGGTGGTCTCCAAAGTGGCCACTGGGGAGGCCAAGCCCAACAACCAGATGAAAATCGACCTTGGACTGGAAAGGGAATTTCTGGCCCCTTTGCACATCCGTAAACTGCCTTCGGTGGGGGAGAAGACCTACGGGCTGCTGTCCAATATGGGGGTGACCACCATCCGGACGGTACAGGAACTGCCCTTGGAACTATTGGAAAGTGCTTTTGGGTTGCACGGGCGGACCATCTGGATGCGGGCACAGGGGCTGGACAATTCCCCCTTGGTCCCATTTCATGAACGAAAGTCCATATCCACGGAACGGACCTATGGGAAGGATACCACCGATATGGTCAAATTGGAGACCACTTTGTTCGCCATGGCGGAGAACCTGGCCTATCAACTGCGCCGGGCCAACAAGATGACGGGCTGTGTGGGCGTCAAGATCCGGTACAGTGATTTCAAGACCTATACCAAGCAGAAACGGATTCCCTATACGTCTGCGGACCACATTTTAGTGCCCTTGGTAAAGGAACTATTTACTTCCCTCTATGACCGGAGGATGCTCATCCGACTCGTGGGGGTCAACTACAGCCATATCGTTGGTGGGCATTATCAGATCGACCTGTTCGCCGATGATGAAAAACTGCTCAACCTCTACCAGGCCATGGACCGGGTACGGAACCGCTTTGGGGAATCCAGTTTGATGCGGGCCTCGGCCATGGGTGCCCATAGCATAGGAAGGGGAGGCAATCCCTTTGACGGACAACCACCCATTTTATTGGCCCATAGACAGCAATAATGTACCTGAACTGCCATACATACTATTCCCTGAATTACGGGGTGCTCTCCGAAACGGAGCTTTTGGACCTGGCCCGTTCCCATGGGGTGGAAGTGCTGGCCCTGACCGATATCAACAACAGCTCGGCCGGGATGAACTTTGTGCGCTTGGCCAAGGAACAGGGCATACGTCCCATTCTGGGGATCGATTTTCGGAACGGGAACGTGCAGGAGTTCGTGGGCCTGGCCCAGAACAATGAGGGGTTTCGCGAGATCAACGCCTTTCTTTCCGAGCATCTTCATAAGGGAACGCCGATTCCCTCCGTGGCCCCAGTATTTGGGAATGTCCATGTCATCTACCCCTTCGAGAAGGTACAGGAAGAGGAACGGACGGATTTTAAGGCCTATGAATATATTGGGGTCTCGATTGAAGAGCTCCGGAAACTACGGTTCTCCCGGTATCGGGATTATACCGACAGATTGGTGCTATTGCAGCCCGTGAGCTTTCGCAGCAAAAAGGATTTCAATACGCATCGATTGCTTCGGGCCATAGGCTTGAACACGCTGCTGAGCAAGTTGTCCCAATCCGAGGAGGGCAAGGCCACCGATACCCTGCGGCCCATGGACGAACTGAAAAAAGCTTTGGTTGATGTGCCCCATATCTGGGAAAACACCCAGCGGTTGATGGATTCCTGTTCCATTGCCTTTGGGTTTGGAAGTGAGCGGGTCTCCCAGAACCAGTCCCGTTATCTGGACTCCAAGGAGGATGATGTGCTGCGGTTGCGGGAACTGGCCATGGAAGGGTTGTCCAAACGGTATGTCCATCCCACGGAAAAGGTCAGGGAACGTATGTTCAGGGAACTGAAGACCATCGAGGAGCTGGATTTTGTGTCCTACTTTTTGATCAACCACGATATCATCTCCTATGCGAGGTCCAAGGGATACCCATACGTGGGGAGGGGAAGTGGGGCCAACAGTCTGGTGGCCTACCTGATCGGGATCACCGATGTGGATCCCATTGAACTGGACCTGTATTTCGAACGGTTCATCAACCCCTTTCGGGCCTCGCCCCCGGATTTTGACATTGATTTTTCCACCTGGGACCGGGACGATGTCACGGCCTATATTTTTGAACGCTTCGAGCATGTCGCCCTTTTGGGCACCTACAACACCTTTAAGTACCGGGCCGCCGTTCGGGAGCTGTGCAAGGTGTTCGGCCTGCCCACCGAGGAGATCGATAAGCTCAGTGCAGGACGGTACGAACAGGGAACCTTGGATGAACTGTCCCGATTGGTGCTGAAATACGCTACCTATATCCATGGGATGCCCAATTATATCAGTGTGCATTCCTCGGGGATACTGATCCTGGACCGTTCCGAACATTGTTATTCGGCCACGACCTTGCCACCGAAAGGCTTCCCTACGGTGCAGTTCGACATGATCATTGCCGAGGATGTGGGCCTGTTCAAGTTCGATATTTTGGGACAACGGGGATTGGCCAAGATCAAGGAGGCGGTGGAGGTCATCAAGGGCAACCAACCCGATGCCGTGCTTTGGGACATCAAAAGCGTGGAGGCGATGAAACGGGATGCCAACATCAACGGGCTGTTGAGCCAAGGGAGGGCGATAGGGGCCTACTATGTGGAATCCCCTGCCATGCGGGGGCTGATGAAGAAACTGCGGACCCACGACTATTTGGGACTGGTGGCGGCCAGTTCCGTGATCCGTCCCGGGGTGTCCTCCTCAGGGATGAAGGATGAATACATCCGTAGGGAAAGGGAACCGGAACGCCGCAAGGAGGCCAATCCCATTCTGTTGGAGATTATGCCAGAGACCCATGGGATCATGGTCTACCAAGAGGATGTGCTGAAAGTGGCCCACTTCTTTGCAGGACTGGACCTAGGGGAGGCCGATGTCCTGCGAAGGGGGATGAGCGGAAAATTCCGCTCCCGGGAGGAATTCCAGGCAGTGAAATTGAAGTTTTTTGAAAACTGTAAGCAGAGGGGGCATGATGCCGCCCTGACCCAAATGGTCTGGGAACAGATCGAGAGTTTTGCGGGCTATGCCTTTGCCAAGGGGCATTCGGCTTCCTATGCCGTGGAAAGCTACCAGAGCCTTTACCTGAAATGTTATTTCCCCTTGGAGTTTATGGTGGCCGTGCTCAACAATGGGGGAGGGTTCTATGATACGGAACTCTATGTGCACGAGACCAAGATGTGGGGAGGCATTATCCATCCGCCCTGTATCAACCGTAGTGACCATGTCAATGCAATCTATGGCAAGCACATCTATTTGGGACTGGGACAGCTCCGGAGTTTGGAACGTTTGGTCATCCAACGCATTTTGAACGAAAGGCAGCTCTATGGGAAGTTCAGGGATTTTGATGATTTTATTGATAGGGTTCCCATTGCCATCGAACAGTTGACCATCTTGGTGCGTATCGATGCCTTTCGTGTCTTTGGGGTGCCCAAGAAACAAATACTTTGGCAGGCCGTGTTCAAGACCAAGGCCCATCGAAAGGATACGGTCCAGAAACTTCTGTTCAAACCCAACCACAGGCATTTTACATTGCCGCATCTACCTTCCCATCCTGTTGAGGATGCCTATGACCAAATGGAACTTCTGGGTTTTCCGTTATGTGGGTATTATGAACTCATGGAGGGCAAGGTGAAGAGTAGGTTGACCGCCGGTGATTTTGAGGCCCATGTCAACCAAAAGATATGGATCTATGGGTCCATGGTCCATACCCGATTGAATACCACATCCAAAGGGGATACCATGCGCTTTACCACCATGCTCGATCTGGAAGGTCACTTTTTTGATTGTGTGCACTTTCCCCAAACGATGGTATCCACGCCCATTCATGGAAAGGGCATCTATCTCTGCCACGGAACGGTTACCGAAGAGTTCGGGCATTATAGCCTGGAGGTAGTTGCCACCATCAAGCAACCCTTGAAACCCGACCCGAGGCAGGTAGGAACTGGTGCACTGATGGCCAAATAAAAGCATGTTGGAACGTATTCCGACCAATACTGCCCAAAGATAAACCCGGGAAAATATTTCTTGGACAAGGGACGGCATAAAGCCGTTGCCGATGTCACTTTTTATTCCGTTTCCTTCCCACTCCAAAATGTTCCCTTGCGTTTGCTGGTCTGCCACTATTGTTCAATTTAAAACACAGATCATGGAAAAACAAAACGTAGTGCAACTGGATTTTCGCTTTGAACTGGAGCCAACAAAAACACCAACTCAAAACACTTGTCGCAAGTCCCTTAAAAAGGCTAAATCCGATTTTGTCATGGACTTTATGGACCTACTGCAAAGTCCCATCATTGTATATTCTTCACAATGGGAGGATACCGTTCCCAAAGATCTTTTGGGGAACATTACCATGGCCCGTCTATTGACCCAGATGCAAGGTGAACACATGGCTTCCTTGACAGAGGTTGTGGCCTACATGATGCCCAGGACCTATGAGGCACCCATGCCCAATGAATGGGCGAACATCTATACCTGGTGTGGGCTCCAGTATGCCAAGACCTTCAACAAAACGGGACAGATCGAGGCCATGGAAGAAGTAGCTCCCCAACAACTGTCCGAATATGAGATGGGTCTTTTGAAACAATTGAGGCTCTGGATCTATGAGAAACGACGACAGGCCCTAAGGGACAAAATGAAAACTTCAAAGCTTCCAGATGCCAAACCTTCCCCGAACGATCAGAGGGAGCTGTTCCAGAAAGACTAAAAGGAAACCAAGTTATAGGATTGTACAAGTATTTTTGACTTAGTACTATCGCAATAGTTGATGTATTATCATTTGGCCAATATGGAAGTCGTCCATACGGATTTTCGGTGTGTCCTTCCTTTGCAAACCCTTCTTGGGGTTTTGCTGTGCAAGGCCACAAATCCGTCTGTCCACCCATCAAATTTTAAGGGTCCCATAATAAAAGAAGCCCTGGTTGTTTTTCGGGTCGTCGAAAAACAGGGCAGGGCCCAGGGACTTCCAATCAGGACACCATCGCCTGCACTCGCTCAACTTCCCGTACACTCCCTTGCCAATGGGTCTGAAGGAATTCCCAAGGGCCCTTATCGAACCTGTCAAGGCCAGGCCCTGTTTTGTCCACAAATAGGGTTTCCACTTCCTTGAAAACCTTGCCCGCCATCGGCGGTCAGGGTTTTGCTACGTCTCGGAGCCTCCCGATTTCCGCCCAAAAGCCTTGACAGAACCCCCTTCTTTTATGGTGCTGCGCACGTAAGAAGCAAACAAACGCCCCTTAAAATTTGGGAAACAAAATCCAAAAAAATAGAGGGGATTTATTAACCCTGTTTGCTGATCTATCCAATAAAGGAAGACGGCAGACCTTTAAAACTTTTTATCATGAGTACATTGAGAAACAAAGTGCAGTTGATCGGAAATGTGGGACAAGATCCCACCATCACAGACCTTGACAAAGGGAAACGTGTGGCAAGGTTCACCATGGCCACCAATGAACATTACAAGAACTCCGAAGGGGAACGGGTGACCAATACCGAATGGCACACCGTGATCGGATGGGGGAAACTCGCCGACATCATCGAAGGATTTGTGACCAAGGGCAAGGAAATTGCCATCGAAGGGAAATTGACCACCCGATCCTATGAGGACAAAGAGGGCAATAAAAAGTATGTCACCGAAGTAGTGGCCAGTGAGATTCTATTGTTGGGCGGTAACAATGATTGATGGAATAGGGGAGTCCAAATTCTTGGGCACCCCTTTTTTATCCATCCTTAAAAACACATGAAATGGAACACCGTGTCAATGAAATACAGATCAGTTATCGGGAAAAGCTCAGTACCCTGAAATCCCTTTCCGTGACCAACTCCAATGAGGTAGCGGAACTGTTGTTCCAAAATTGGGACAATCAGACCATAGGCCTGAACGAGACCTTTAAAATCGTGCTGCTCAACCAGTCCAACAAGGTCAAGGGCATCTATCCGCTTTCCCATGGGGGCATCACGGGAACCTTGGTGGATGTGCGCATCCTTTTTGCCATTACGCTAAAGACTCTTTCCGTTGGGATTATACTCGCCCATAACCATCCCTCGGGACAACTCAAGGCCAGTTATCAGGACAAACAATTGACCCAAAAGATCAAAGCGGCGGCACAGCTTTTTGATGTCAAGATTTTGGATCATATCATCCTTGCCCCTGATGGACGATACTACAGTTTTGCGGATAATGGGATCTTATAGAAATAATACCATGGAAGCGAATACAGATATGACCGATCTTGAAATAGGGTCGGAACTGAAACATGACCTTGGGGATTATCCCGATGGTTTTGACCCTATCCTTTATGATTTGTGAGCAATAAATTTCTTTAACATTGAATTATGGTCTATTTGAATTTTACAAACCTCGATAGCGAAACCCAGGAACGCTTGCTTTCCGTATCCAAAGAAGATGTGGAAAGTCGTTCCGGGACCGAATTGCTCCAATTTGCCAAAACCCATGACAAGGACTATGATGTCCTATTGGAAGAGGAAGCTATGCGAAATCTATACAATTATGATTTTGTATTCAATATGTAAACCACAAAACACACCATCGAAGCCCATCCATTATGATGGGCTTTTTTTATGGGTTCATGGTTGGTTTTTCTATCTTTAAAGGGTTGGTTTTCAACAGCATTTTAAGTACGGAACGTATTTTGATCTGCCTTGGCGGAATGGTTTGACTTTCCTTATGTCCGTACCCATCGATTTGACTTTCAACGAACAGGCAACTGACCCTTGGGTCATGTTGTGCGATACGATTTTGTCCCGCAGGGACAAATCGGAGAAGCAAGAGGGTAGCACGCTCGCGCGTCCTACCGATCATAGTTGCTGCGCAAGGCCCCCTGTTTTTGGGGGTTTTCGGAATCAAGAAAAATAAGCGTTCGGCAGTTTTTTACTAAAAAAGGCCTCTGGCCCAATAAAATCAGGTCGTTTTTTACAAAAAAATGGATAAAGGATACGAAAAGGAAGGGTTTACAACTCTGGGCATTAAAAACTCAGTAGTGGTAAAATTTAGACGGTTTTCCAAGCTTTTTGGAAAATCCCAATCCCTAACCCTTTTGGCCATGATGGACTTTTTTGAACGACATGGAATCTCCCCGGACCAACACCTGGGGGAGACCATGGCCAGTATGAAGCACTACATAAGTCGGCGCTTCAATGCCATGATCGCCATCATGCGCAGCATCGAAAAGGAACAGACCCTGCCCACCGTTGGGATGATGCAGGCGCTCTTTGAGCAGGAGCTGGCATCCGAGGATGAGGAATGGGACAGCGATTTTGATTTTATCGAACAGCAATTGACCGAGGCCAAGCCACCCAAGGAGACTGAAGCTTTTGATGGAGAGGTCACCGTGCCCAAGATCCGTTATGACCGACTGGAGGAACAAATGGAGGAGCTCAAGGAGGATTTTAAATACGTGCTAGACCATGTGAGCGTGTTCCATAACCGCTTTGGCAAGGACCACCTCAAATTGGACTTGAACCCCGAGGCCATCGAAAAATACCGCATAAAACTTAAAAAGCAATAAGTATGTACATCGCCATCACACGCCAACAACTGGGGGACAATTTTAAGGGCAGTGCCCGGGATTTTGTCAATTATCTCGGAAAGGAGAACGAAGGAAAGGAACCGGAACAGCAGGAGGGGTATTTTAACCAGGAAGAGAACAACATCGATGCGGAGCGGGTCATTGCCGAGATCGACGCCAATACGGCAAAGCTCAAGAAACGGGAGCCCAAGTTCTATTCCCTGGTGGTGAGTCCCTCCCAAAGGGAACTCCAGCATATCGGAAACGACCCCGAGAAACTGAGGCAATATGCTCGGCAGGTCATGCAGGCCTATGCGGCCTCCTTTTACCGGGACCGCGAAGTGACCGTCAAGGAAATCCTCTATTTTGCTAAATTGGAACGGGAACGCACCTATTCCGAAAAGGACCGCGAGGTCAAGGAGAACCAGGCCCATGCCAGCAAGATCTTGGAACTGCAACACCGGGTCAGGGCCATCCAAGAAGGACAGGAGCAAGGGGAAATTACCAAGCTCCGGGAACAGATCAATGCCCTTGAAAGAGAGGCCCCACACCAACTCAACGGGAAGCGCATCGTTCCGGGGATGGCCAAGGAGGGCCACCAAAGCCATATCCATATCATCGTGAGCCGAATGGACAGGACCAATACCCATAGCCTTTCCCCAGGGTCCAAGTTCCGAACTTCCGAGACCACCCTTCATGGACAGAACGTCAAACAGGGCTTTGATCGGGATAAGTTCTATCGGGCAGCGGAAAAGACTTTTGACAAACAGTTCGGGTACAAAAGAAATTTTGTGGAGACCTATCATGCCCGCAACCTCTTGGACAAGGATCCCAAACGCTTCTTTTCCGCATTATTGGGACTGCCAACGAATGAACGGCAAGCGGCCAAACAATTGTTGTTCAAGGCGGGCATCAACGTTCCCACTATTCCCGCCAATAAGGCGCAATTGGCCTATAAGGCGATGATGCAGCTCAAAAAAGGGATTGGAAAGGCCTTGGAATCGGGGTCGATCGGAATTTAAAACAGTATTGCTATGGAAAATTTAGGATGGATTGAAATTGTTTTTTGTTTGTTGTTTGGGGGAGGATTATCCTACGCGGCTATTCGGTATCTCAAAAACGGATTTATTTACTTTATAACGGGTCTTATGGTACTCGTTTTGTCCATAGGATGGATGAAGGGTTGGGATGTACTTTTGGAGCAGTCGATGACCTTATGGCTCCCCTTGTTTTTTGTGCATACCGTCATTTATGGGCTGGTGGATTATTATAAGAATTTGGACAAACCTTCCAAAGTGTTCGAGGTCAAATTAAAAGTCCGCGGAAGGCCTTTGGTGCTGGGCAATATCCGCAGGGGCGTGTCCGTGATGGCCTCCGCAGGGAGCGGGAAGACCGAAAGCGTCATCTATGGCTTTTTGGAGCATTTTAAAAGAGAGGGTTTCTCTGGGGTCATCCACGATTACAAGGATTTTGAGATCACGGAAATGGCCTGCCCCCTCTGGAAAGATCAAAAGGTACCCTTTCACATCGTGTCCTTTGGGCCGATCTACCATCGGGTGAATCCCATCGCACCCCGTTACCTGCCCGATGAGGAGAGTGTCCATGAGGTGTCCCGGGTACTTTTGGAGAATTTGATGGAACACCGGGACTCCGATGAAAACAGTACCTCCCGTTTTTTTAAGGATGCAGCGGAAGGACTGATAAGTGGACTGATCTGGCGGCTCAAGACCGAATACCCCGATTTTTGTACGCTGCCCCATGTGATGGCCCTCTACCAACAATTGGGCACCAAAAGCCTGATCAGGTTTTTAAGGGAGAACCTTACCTCACGTGCCATGGCCGATGCCTTTATCAGTGGGGTGGGGTCGGAGCGGCAGACCGCTGGTGTGATGAGTACCTTGGCGAATGCCATCAAAAAGATCAGTACCCGAAAGATTTTTATGGTCCTGTCCGCCGATGAGATTCCATTGGACATCAATAATGCCGAGAATCCCTCGGTCATTGCCCTGGTGAACAATCCGCAAAAAGATGCTTCCCTGTCCCCGGTGATCGCCACCATTATGCATACCATTTCCAAACAGATGTCAAGAAGAAACCGCAAACCTTCCTTCATGCTGTTGGAAGAGGCCTCTACCTTACGGTTGTTGAACATGCACCGGATTCCGGCCACACTTCGGAGCTATGATATTGTGAGCGTTTATGTGTTGCAGGATAAGGTGCAAAATGATATGATGTACGGGGAGAAGGCCAGCAAGGCTA
>NZ_WUEG01000019.1 GCF_010468565.1 Allomuricauda sp. TY007 | reverse complement strand
TAGCCTTGCTGGCCTTCTCCCCGTACATCATATCATTTTGCACCTTATCCTGCAACACATAAACGCTCACAATATCATAGCTCCGAAGTGTGGCCGGAATCCGGTGCATGTTCAACAACCGTAAGGTAGAGGCCTCTTCCAACAGCATAAAGGAAGGTTTGCGGTTTCTTCTTGACATCTGTTTGGAAATGGTATGCATAATGGTGGCGATCACCGGAGAAAGGGAGGCATCTTTTTGTGGATTGTTCACTAAAGCAATGACCGAAGGATGTTTTTCATTATTGATGTCCAGTGGAATCTCATCAGCGGACAATACCATAAAAATCTTGCGTGTACTGATCTTTTTGATGGCATTGGCCAAGGTACTCATCACCCCAGCGGTCTGCCGCTCCGACCCTACACCACTGATAAAGGCATCGGCCATGGCCCGTGAGGTAAGATTCTCCCTCAGAAACTTGATCAAGCTTTTGGTCCCCAACTGTTGGTACAGGGCCATCACATGGGGCAGCGTACAGAAGTCGGGGTATTCGGTCTTAAGCCGCCATATCAGTCCACTGATCAAACCCTCAGCTGCATCCTTAAAAAAACGGGAGGTACTGTTCTCATCGGAGTCCCGATGTTCCATCAGGTTTTCCAGCAAGACCCGCGACACCTCATGGACACTCTCCTCATCGGGCAGGTAACGGGGTGCGATGGGATTCACCCGATGGTAGATCGGCCCAAAGGACACGATATGGAAGGGCACCTTTTGATCTTTCCAAAGGGGACAGGCCATTTCCGTGATCTCAAAATCCTTGTAATCGTGGAGGACCCCAGAGAAACCCTCTCTTTTAAAATGCTCCAAGAAGCCATAGATGACACTTTCGGTCTTCCCGCTCCCTGCTGAGGCCATCACGGATACGCCACGACGGATGTTGCCCAGCACCAAGGGCCTTCCTCTTACCTTCAATTTGACCTCGAACACCTTGGACGGCTTCCCCTTATCCTTATGGTAATCCACCAGCCCATAGATGACGGTATGTACAAAAAACAAGGGAAGCCATAGGCCCAAGGACTGTTTCAAAAGGAGGTGCCAGCCAAATATCTCTCCAATGGCGATTGCCACCATAAGCAGGATACCGAGATAATACAGAAAGCCATACTTGAGGTATCGATTGACCACAAAGGAGATCCCTCCCCCAACGAGCAAACCGACCATAAATTCCATCCAACCTATATTTTCCATAGCAATACTGTTTTAAATTCCGATAGACCCCGATTCCAAGGCCTTTCCGATTCCTTTTTTGAGCTGCATCATCGCCTTATAGGCCAATTGCGCCTTGTTGACCGGTATGGTCGGCACCTTGATGCCCGCCTTGAACAACAATTGCTTGGCCGCTTGACGTTCATTCGTTGGCAAGCCCAAGAGGGCCGAAAAAAAGCGTTTCGGATCCTTGTCCAAGAGGTTACGGGCATGGTAGGTCTCCACAAAGTTCCTTCGGTAATTGAATTGTTGGTCAAAGGTCTTTTCCGCTGCCCGATAGAACTTGTCCCGATCAAAGCCCTGTTTGACGGTCTGCCCATGGAGCGTGGTCTCGGAAGTTCGGAACTTGGACCCCGGGGAAAGGCTATGGGTATTGGTCCTATCCATTCGGCTCACGATGATATGGATATGGCTCTGGTAGCCTTCCTTGGCCATACCGGGTACGATGCGCTTCCCGTTCAATTGGTGTGGGGCCTCTCCTTCCAGTACATTTATCTTTTCCCGGAGCTTGGCAATTTCCCCTTGCTCCCGCCCTTCCTTAATGGCCCTGACCCGGTGTTGCAGTTCCAATATCTTGCTGGCATGGGCCTGGTTTTCCTTGACCTCGCGATCCTTTTCGGAATAGGTGCGTTCCCGTTCCAGTTTGGCAAAATAGAGGATGTCCTTGACGGTCACTTCACGGTCCCGATAAAAGGAGGCCGCATAGGTATTCATAACCTGCCGGGTATATTGCCTCAGTTTCTCGGGGTCGTTTCCGATATGCTGGAGTTCCCTTTGGGAAGGGCTCACCACCAGGGAATAGAACTTGGGCTCCCGTTTCTTGAGCTTGGCCGTATTGGCGTCGATCTCGGCAATGACCCGCTCCGCATCGATGTTGTTCTCTTCCTGATTGAAATACCCTTCCTGTAGTTCCGGTTCCCTCCCTTCGTTCTCCTTTTCCAGATAGTTGACAAAATCCCGGGCACTCCCCTTAAAATTGTCCCCCAGTTGTTGGCGTGTGATGGCGATGTACATAATTACTTCTTTTTAAGTTTTGTACGGTATTTTTCAATGGCCTCGGGATTGAGGTCCAATTTGAGGTGGTCCTTCCCAAAGCGGTTGTGGTATACGCTCACATGGTCCAGCACATAGGTAAAATCCTCCTTGAGCTCCTCCATTTGTTCTTCCAAACGGTCATAACGGATCTTGGGCACGGTGACCTCCACATCAAAAGATTCCATCTCCTTGGATGGCTTGGCCTCGGTCAATTGCTGTTCGATAAAATCAAAATCGCTGTCCCATTCCTCATCATCGGATGCCAGCTCCTGTTCAAAGAGGGCCTGGATCATGCTAACGGTGGGCAGGGTCTGTTCCTTTTCAATGCTGCGCATAATGGCGACCATGGCATTGAAGCGGCGTTTGATCAGGTATTTGAGGCTGGCGATCGTCTCGTGCATCCGTTCGTCCGGGGAGATCCCGTTGTGCTCAAAAAACTCCACCATGGCCAATAGCGTCATGGAATGGGATTTCCCTTGCCGCTTGGAAAAGCCCTTGAATTTGGCGAGCACCGATATTTTGATGCACACGGTCCGAAACGCTTCCTTTTCGTATCCTCTATCCATTTTTAGCTTAAAAATTCCTTGGTTTTATTGGCCCCAGCGGATTTTTACGCTAAAAACGCCAAGGACCCTATTTTTTAAAATATCACAAACCCCCATAAACAGGGGCCTTGCGCAGCAACTATGATCGGAAGGACGCGCGAGCGTGCTACCCTCTTGCTCCTCCTTTTTGTGCAGCGGCCCAAAAAAGCATCGCACAAGCCGTCTTGAAAAGACCGCCGTCCCTTATCATATTATACCTTATGGAGCACGGACTTTGGGAAAGTCAAATCAGGTTGGGATGCCGTGCAAACTGTGCTGCGGTGCAGCATCTTAAATATACCCACATTCCCCGGGGTACAAAAATGCGTTCTGTGGGCAAATGGCATCATTTGCCCACGGAATATATGGAACGGGCATTTCTGGGTTTCCACAACGTCAGGTGTTCCCCCGGAACGCCAAAAAAAAAGACCCTTTTTCAAGGGCCTTGTTCCAGTCAGTCCTCCGATGGGACGGTGTCGGTCTGTTCCCTGTAATATTCATACCGGAATATCCAGAGATTGACCACCAGGGAGTAGGTTTTGTCCACCGTGGCATCAGCTGTCTTTTTGACAACGCTTTTCTTTGGGTGTTTCTTTGCCGGGATCTCCAACGACTTTTTTACAATTGCTTTCATAATACATGATTTTAAGTTATCAATTATTTGATGGCATCCCCGCACTTCCCAAAAATTTCGGCTCAAAAGGAAACGGAATAAATAGTGAGGTACGAACGGTTTATGCCGTAGTCTTTTGATGGGAACATTTTTGAAGGGCGAACTTGCGGTCAAATAAGGGATAGGTATTCTTTGAGGTTGCCCAGTACTTTACAAACAAGAATTTCCCTAATTGGTTTTTGGGTGTTCGACCCACCTAAAAACAAACCATGAACCCATAAAAAAAGCCCATCATAATGGATGGGCTTGGATAGTGTGTTTAGGGTTCACATATTAAATACAAAATCATAATTGTATAGATTTCGCATCGCTTCCCTTCGACTCCGCTCAGGGCAGGCCCAAGAGGGCTTCATAGTCCTTATCATGGATTTCTGCAAATTGGCGCAATTCGGTCCCGGAACGATATTCCACATCTTCCTTGGAACTGGAAAGCAAACGTTCCTGGGTTTCGCTATCGAGGTTTGTAAAATTCAAATAGACCATGTTTCAATGTTTAAAAATTCATTGTTTACAAATCATAAAGGCTCGGATCGAACCCATCGGGATAGTCCCTTGGGTCATGTTGATATGCTTCTGCATTTTCAGGCTCGGATGTTGTTGTCTTTTCGTCCATTTCTACAACATTTATAGGATTCCGTTATCTGCGAAACTGTAATACCGTCCATCGGGTGCCAGAATGATATGGTCCAATACCTTGACATCAAAAAGCTGTGCGGCCTCTTTGATTTTTTGGGTCAATTGTTTGTCCTGGTAACTTGCCTTGAGCTGCCCAGAGGGATGGTTGTGTGCCAGGATGACCCCCACGGAAAGGGTTTTCAGTACTAGGGCAAACAGGATGCGCACATCCACCAAGGTTCCCGTGATGCCCCCATGGGAGAGCGGATAAATGCCCTTGACCTTGTTGGACTGGTTCAGCAATACGATCTTAAAAGTTTCGTACAGGCCTATGGTCTGATTGTCCCAATTTTGGAACAACAGTTCCGCCACCTCCTTGGAGTTGGTCACCGACAGGGATTTGAGGGTAGAGAGCTTTTCCCGATAACTGATCTGTATTTCGTTGACTTTGAGTTCCATCTTTTTCTTGTTACAGGTTAAAAAAGGAATGGGGCGCCCAATCCAAAGAAAGACAGGGCACCCGTAACCTCTATTCCTCGCTGGTGGTTCCACCCAACAGTAAAATCTCACTCGCTACCACTTCGGTCACATAGCGCTTGTTGCCCTCTTTGTCCTCATAGGATCGGGAGGTCAGTTTTCCCTCAATGGCAAGTTCCTTTCCCTTGATTACAAACTTTTCGATGATGTCGGCGGTCTTGCCCCAGGCGGTCACGTTGTGCCATTCGGTATTGGTGACCTTTTCGCCCTTTTTGTTCCTGTAATGCTCATTGGTCGCCAAGGACAAACGGGCAACTTTTTTGTCATTTTCCAAGTTGGTGATCACTGGGTCTTGCCCCACGTTACCGATCAACTGTACTTTGTTTCTTAAACTGCTCATAATAAAAGGTTTTAAATGCCTGCCCTCTTGGCAGACGGGTTACTGATTTCCCCGTATCTCCATGCAATTGTGTGCGGATTTTAAGGGGTGTTTGTTTGCTTCTTGGGTGCGCAGCACAATAAAAGAAGGGGGTTCAGTCAAGGCTTTTGGGAGGAAATCGGGAGGCTCTGCGACGTGGTTTTTACCGAAGGGCTAAAAACTAGGAAGTGGAAACCCTATTTGTGAGCAAAACCCGCTTGGCCTTGACGGGTTCCATAAGGGCCCTAGGAATTCCTTCCGACCCAAGCCCGTGCAAGCGTACGGAAAGTTAAGCGAGCTAAGGGGATGGCGTCCTGATTGGAAGTCCTTGGGCACTGCCCTGTTTTTCGATGCCCCGAAAAACAACCAAAGGCTTCTTTTATTATGAACCCCTTAAAATCACCAGACCAACGACAGGGCTTTAGGAATCCACGAGCAAATCCCCAAGAAGGGTTTGCCGGGGATGACGTGAAAAAGCACTGGACGTTGGGCTTCCTTGTTTGACCGATTCCCGATAGTATTTAAATGGCTTTGATGACCAAAAAAACTCCCGATACTTCAGGTACCGGGAGTCGATGTTTTGGCAATGGCGATTCCTTCAGGGGTTGTGCCCTCTTGATGCCAGACCGGAACACTTAGGCCATTTCAAGAACGGTCTGGAACAATTGTTTGTCCAGACGCTCCTGACGTGAAAAGCTTCGTTTCAGGGTACCGTGCAATACGGCATTGAAGGCATTGTAGCCCAACCAGAGGTTTGGGGCAGTGCCCAACAATACGGCCTCATTGTCCAATATGTCGATGACCTCACGGGCCTTTTTGGACGGGTTTGCGTTCTTGTCGCTGCACTCATAACGGAACAGTTTGGTACGTTCCAGCACTTCCCTTACGAAGGTCTTGGTGTCCACCAGTTCGACGGCCATCATTTGGCTGAACCTGTCGGAGATGGTATAGAACTCGTTGTCCATGAACTTTTTGAACAGCCCCTCCATCTCGGGCATGATCAAGTGGGCGCCGTTGGTGCTGTGCTTGATGGAAAAGGCAATCTCTGCCTGTGCCACGTGCAGGCCATTGGAGCATACTTGGCGGTAGAACCCAAAATGTCCCGAGGTGCGCTCGCTCCCATCGTAGGAGTTGGTAAACCGCAGCATGGGCAGAATGGTATCCTCTCCATTGCCCACCGAGAACTGGGAGCTGTCGGAAAGGATAAAGTCCATGCAGAAGGTACGGTCCGAGCGGTTGATGGTCTGGCGGTGGTAGTCAAGACCCGCATCGATGAGCATCTGTTCCGCTTTTTTGAAGAAAAGCTCGTTGGCGATGTGCCCATAGCTCTTGGACACAATATTGACAATCTTGCCATTGCTGACAATGGCGCGTTCCAGCCCTTTACGGGAGGGCATTGGGGTCAGTTCATTTAACGGTCTTACCTGGGTCGGTACGAAGACCTCGTCCTGTTGCAATCTGTCTAAATACATAATCATTGGATTTAAGGTTAAACAATATTTGCATGGAAATCCAAACGGGAGGCAGGCTGTGGAGCGGCAAGGAAACGGAATAAAAAGCGATTGGCGGCTTTATGCCGTCCCTTGTCCGGTGACAGGATGCGACGTTTACCTTGGTGCAAAGGATTGGTCGGGGTGTTGGGCCATGGTGTCATTCAAAGTGGAAAACCATATGATCTGAACCACTTGGGTAAAGACCCGAGTATAAAAGTTTGTTCCGATGTTTTCGATTTATCCCAGCAAAGTGAATCAAGTGGTGGGTTGAGCATATATATCTTAGGCTTTAAAATCAAGGATCATTGATAATCCAAAAAAGCTTATCCAACCAGAATACTAAGGAAAAGAACAAAAACTCCAATAGAAGATCATTCGTTTGGATTCCATCCTTAAGAAAAACGGTCGTGGATAGAAATTACATATTTAAGTATTTGCTTAAATTATTATACAATTGTAATTTAGTTGAAAATCGTTCATATGGATATTCAAAATAGTTGTATCCGGGCAGAGGCCGATCATGTTCAAATATTGAGATGCAAGGAAGATTTGAGCGGCGTTACAACTTCTATCGAGGCAATAAGCAAAGTTATGGCACTGGCCGGCAATGAAGTTCGTTTTAAAATATTGTATTTGTTGCAACGGGAAACAGAACTGTGCCCCTGTGATTTTGCCGATATTTTAGCAATGAGCGTACCGGCTATTTCCCAACATTTACGTAAGATGAAGGATGCAAATGTCATTTCTGCCCGTAGAGCAGGACAAACGATATTATATCGTATTTCAAAGGAAAACCAAGCGTTCTTGGCTGCTATTTTGAGCAATGTGGTCTCTGAAAGGAAAATTGCATAACATGAAAAAAACAATGACATCCAACCGAATGGCATTTACTGGATTATTTTCAGCTTTCGTGGCCTCACTGTGCTGTATCACCCCTGTCTTGGCTCTGCTTTCCGGCACTACTGGAATTGCTTCCACATTTTCTTGGATAGAGCCGTACAGACCTATTTTAATGGGTGTGACCGTTTTGATTCTTGGATTTGCGTGGTATCAAAAATTAAAACCACGTCCACAGGATATTGATTGCGCCTGTGAAGATGATAGACCTAAGTTCATACAATCCAAGACTTTCCTGTTTTTGATTACCATTTTTGCAGGTACAATGTTGGCATTTCCCTACTATTCTAAAATATTTTATCCTAACTCAAATGCCGAGAGGCAAATAGTCTATGTATCTGAAAGTAACGTAAGTGAATTGACTTATTCCATAGAGGGAATGACATGTGCAGGTTGCGAGGCCCATATTGAAAACGAGGTAAATAAACTAGAGGGTGTTTTAGGGGTAGATGCAAATTATGAGACTTCCAAAGCTTTTGTAAAGTTTGACAGAAGTAAGGTAAGTGCTAATGAAATAGTATCTGCTATTGGAAAAACGGGATATAAAATCATAGAATAATGGAAGCTATTTTAGAATCAACGATCAAGTGTCCAAACTGTGGACATAGGAAAGAGGAAGAAATGCCAACGACAGCTTGCCAATTCTTTTACGATTGTGAAAATTGCAAAGAAGTATTACGTCCAAAAGAGGGCGATTGTTGTGTATTCTGCTCCTATGGCACCGTTGCCTGTCCATCCGTTCAGGAAAGCTCTCTATGTTGCGAGTAAATTTGAAAAATTATTTGGGGACCACCCTGGGAGCCTCATTACTTTGTCACAAAATTCAAAATCAATGATACCACGAGATTTAAGCAAGGACATAAAAACGAGGTTGCAAAGTATCAATGGGCAAATAAGCGGTCTCGTTAAAATGCTGGATGAGGATACGGACCCGGAGAAGATACTGATACAGTTCAAGGCAGCCCAGAAGGGACTGGAGAAGGCCTACTTCCTGTTGCTTGACGAA
Organism: Allomuricauda sp. TY007; assembly: GCF_010468565.1. Taxonomy (GTDB): domain Bacteria; phylum Bacteroidota; class Bacteroidia; order Flavobacteriales; family Flavobacteriaceae; genus Flagellimonas. The sequence goes on along the minus strand of NZ_WUEG01000019.1, from coordinate 43,272 downwards.
ACCTATCGAAAGGCACTTGCCATCAAGATTTCAGAAACCGTGGAAGCCTGCCCTGGGAATTGTGGCAATGAAGACCGTATTGAATTTATCAGGAAGCAGTTCCCTAATCTGGAATTGGACAGTCTTACGGACAAAATGAAGGAAATAGCCTCCCTTAAGGCCAAACTGGAAGACTATAGGGACAAATAAACTTTACCAAAAAGCAATACGATCAATGGCCCAAAAAAAAGGGACATTTTTTTTTAATATTGTTTGGAGACCACCCTACCCTCCTTCCTACATTTGATTCGTTGTTTGGATCCGATGACAATGGAAAGAAGAAATAAACAATTCAAAAACAGAAAGATGAAACGTCAAGTAGAAGTTTTTACCGCCAATTGTCCGATCTGTGACCCTGTCGTCGAAATGGTTCGGGAACTGGCTTGTGATGAATGTGAAGTAACCACATACGATTTGGTTGAGCAATTCAGCGATAAGACCTGTCTCGCTAAGATGAATGAATACGGAGTACATAAAATACCGGCGGTTGCGGTCAACGGAAAATTGTTGGATTGTTGTAAGGACTCGTCCATTACCAAAGAAAGGTTGACGGAGGCGGGCATTGGACAGATCTCATAAAAACCAGCTAAAAATGATTGTCAAAAAAATCACGAAGTTACCGGCAAGAATCAACTATCTGGTATTGATATTCCAATTGGCTTTCACGGGGGTAGCGGTGGCTCAAGGCCACGGCCCCTTGTATGGTCTACAGACCCCGACCCTTGCCAAGGGCGGAGTGGATCTGAATGTGGCTGGTATGACCCTAAGCACGGAAGATGAAACCTTGTATATGTTGCGTTATCTATTTTCCTATGGAATTACCGAAGATTTGCAGGTCAATTTGACCACACCGACAATGATCGGGCGTTTGGATAACGCACCGAGGACCCGGGGCAACAGCAATATGCCCGCAAACGGAGATATCGAGGCTTCTCTTTGGTACCGTTTTTTTTCCAATGCCTTTGGTGTGGGCAAGCGCTTTGAGTCAACCGCTGTTTTTGGTGTTTCCACACCTACCGATGATGTACGCGGACAGGTCAACGTCGGCCAATCCGTACACGCCGCCATTTCAACTGGCTATGCTTCACGGACCTGGTATGGATGGCTCGGGGGAGGATACCACTATTATTTCGGGAAAAACGGCGAACAATTGGGGGATTTGCCCTATGCCTCTGCCGTTGTGGGGTATCGCCCCAATATTTTTATGGGTGATTATCCAAAACCCGATTGGCGCATTTTCATTGAATCGTTGGCCGAGTTTCCCGGTGAGGCCATCTATGAGGGAAACCTGAACGATTCTGGCACGAGAAGCACGAAGGTTCTGGTCGGCCCATCTTTTTTGGGACTGTACGGTGCATGGGGCATATCCTTTGGCGCTATGTTCCCGGCGGTACAGAACCTGACTCCAGGAGCTGTAAGGGAAAAATACCGAGTAGCGATAAATCTGAGCTATTGGTTATAGATAGCGATAAATTTTTAAAAAGTTGAGTATGATGAAAAATAGTGTATTGGTGATAATAATGGTCTTGTTGGTTGTGGGCACTCTAAACGCCCAGATAACCTATGTGGACCAGGAAGTGTACGGGATGGATTGTGCCCCTTGTGCCTATGGCCTGGAACGGGGACTGAAAAAGATGGACGGTCTTCAGAAGGTCCGTGTCAGTCTCAATGATGGAAGGGCCTATCTTGACCTGGCCGCTGAGAACGAACTCACTTTGGGGGCCATTCAAGAGGAAGTGAAAAAGAACGGGTTTTCCGCTAAAAAAGCAGCGGTGACCGTTTCGGGCAAACTAAGTAAAGAAAATGGCCAATGGTTGGTAGCCACCCCCCGGGAACAATTTTTGGTGTCGCAGGCCACTTCTACAGAATATCTTGAAAAAATGACGGAGGGCAACGTCACGGTGAGTGGCACGGTGGACGATGTGGAAGATGACAATCTTCCAAGCCAATGGATACTTACGATATCAAAAATGGAACGGATTCAATGAGGACCACTTTAAAATTGATGTTGAGCACAAGCTTGCTTACCTCTTTTCTACCCCTGATGTGCTGTCTTGTGCCCGCATTTTTATCGTTCGGGGCAGGATTGGGAGTTTTGGCCGGAAACTTTGAATGGCTGCATCCCGCACAATCCTATCTGAGCACCTTTTCGGTAGTTGTTCTTGGGATCGCCCACTACAAAAATTTCAAAGGTTCAAGAAAGTGCAACAAAGGGAAACCGTGCGAAAATACCGTTGGCAAATGCAGTATCAATTCATGGTCTTTATGGACGGTTACCTCGCTGGTCCTGATTTTTATCGTCTTAAACTACTTATATGAATTCTAAACTAGTTAGTGTCCTCTCAATTGTTTTCTTGGTTCTTTTCATATCCGGTTGTGAGAGGCACAAAAAACAGTGGCAGCTTGAACGAAAGATTACGCTTCCCGAAGAATCCCGTCCCTTGGCGTTGGCAAAGGATAGGGATGTCATCTGGTTTACGGACCCCGATTATTTCCGGCTGTATAAAATAGACCTGAACGGAAAAGTATTGGATTCCATCACGGGCATCCAACGACCGATGAACATCCATTTTGAAAAGGGTACACTTTATATTCCAGAGTTTTTGACCGATTCCATTTGGAAATATAAAAATAGCAGGTTAAGCCCCATGAAAATAAATAAGACTCCACAGGCACCGGCAGGTGTTTCCGTATATGGGGACACCATTTTGGTCGCTGATTTTTATAACCATCGTATTATTGTGGAGACCCCTAATAAAAGTTTTACCATCGGTAAACAGGGACATAAGGATGGGAAACTATACTATCCTATAGATGTAAAGATGAAAAACGGCAAGGTTTACGTGGCTGATGCCTATAACCACAGGATCCAGATTTTTGATTTTGAAGGCAACCATATTGCCACCATCGGACAAAATGAGAAAATAAACGTGGCTTCAGGAATTGCTTTAAACGTCAATGAATTGGCCATCACCGACCAAGAAAATAGTCGTGTATTAATTTTTGACCATCAGGGCCAACTGCTTCAGATATTGACAGAAAACATCGTATATCCAACTGATGTTCTGTTCGACAGGAACAAACTTTACATCACAAATTTTAAGGAAAACTCAATTTTAATCTGGTCTTTAAGATAGTAATGTATCACTGGTTCCTTAAAAAAATACTTTACGTAACAATAGCATCTTTTTATGAAAACATTTGGTCTATTCTTTCTAAAAAATATTATTGCAGGGCACCTTTAATCGGTTTGATAGGCTAAAGGATTATCAAATCTTGCACCACCAAATAGAGGATATATACCGAATGGAGTTCCGTTAGAAGTTATGTGCTACTCTGAAAAATTGAGCGTTCAACTAAAAATTTACTGAAATCAAGGGGCAATTTTCCGATTTGCTTTCTTGGGACGCTCAGGAATCCAAGCTTCCAATAATCAGGCTCTTCATTTCTTTCAACTCTTTTATTTTCTTATCGATCAACCTTACCTTTTCAAGCATTTTTTGTGATACATTCTCACACGCAGCTGTATTGAATTCCAATAGCCCCAAAAAATCTGAAATCTCATTTAAGGTAACCCCAAAGCCTTTCATTTCATCATTGACAAGAAGTTTTTCCAAAGTTCCATCGGAGTAATTCCTATAACTGTTGCATTCATCTTCCTTTGAGACATCGGCATCAAACCCTTCTTTTATAAAAGCATATGGTATCACCGGAAAACCTTGTTTTCTTGGACAACTGGCCCATTTGCATATACCTTAAAAATAAAGTCTACATTTCGCTTGACCGTTGACTATACTCCACGGTCTATATTTGTAAAGAAAACTTAAAAAATAATGAGCACAAACATCGCATACAAAATCCAACCACTTAAAATTGTAGGTGTTCGCAAACATTCTGTTTATTTGGTCTTTTTAAGTATCTCTTTTCTGGATTCGTTGCGTTTCATAAAATGTTTAATTTATGGGGCTGTATTTCTATAAGTCCCTTTATTAAAAGACCTATTGCCACTTCATTTTCTGCAATCTGACGGCATTGAGGATAGCAAGCAACGCAACACCTACATCAGCAAATACGGCTTCCCACATCGTGGCCAATCCACCTGCACCGAGAATGAGGACAATAACCTTTACACCAAATGCCAACCCAATATTCTGCCAGACAATTCTTCGCGTTGATCGACCAATTTTAATCGCTCTTGCAATCTTACTGGGTTGGTCGGTCTGTATGATAACATCGGCTGTTTCTATAGCAACGTCGCTACCCAAACCACCCATCGCAATACCTACACCACTTGCCGCCAAAACGGGTGCGTCGTTAATGCCATCGCCAATAAATGCGACTTTCGTTTCAGGTTGCTTTTTAAGTTCTTCAACTTCATTCAGTTTATCTTCGGGTAACAACCCACCTTTCGCCCAATCGATATTTAACTCTTTTGCAACTTGTTGAGTTATAGAATCCTTATCGCCGGATAGCATTATAATTTTGGAAATTCCTGAATCCCGAATTTGTTTAATGGCTTGGTGCGCATCATCCTTGAGTTCATCTGCAATGGTTACATAACCTGCAAATTCCCCAGCAATAGACACCATAACGATTGATTCTACAATACCATCTGTTTCCGAGGGGACTTCTATGCGGTTTGAGGTCATCAAAGCCTTGTTACCTACCAACACCGTTTTCCCGTTGACAGTTCCTTTCAATCCCTTTCCGGCAACCTCTGAAACATTAGTCGCTTCATAATCCGAGCCGTCAGCTTTATATTCGAGAATCGCCTTGGCGATAGGATGAGTGGATTGCTCTTCCATCGCCATCAAATACTTCATAAACTCGGTTTCCTCAAATGTGATGGAATTGATTTCCTTGATTTTAAAAACCCCTTTAGTAACAGTTCCTGTTTTGTCCATTACGACCGTGTTCACTTGGGTCATTGCATCGAGAAAGGAAGCACCCTTGAAAAGAATACCGTTGCGGGATGCCGCACCCAATCCGCCAAAATAGCCCAGCGGTATAGAGATGACTAAAGCACAAGGACAGGATATCACAAGGAATATTAATGCTCGATAGAGCCAATCCCTAAAAACATAATCATCTACAAAAAAGTAAGGTAGAAACGTCAGTCCGATGGCAAGGAATACAACGATTGGCGTATAAATCCGAGCAAATTTTCTGATGAACAGTTCGGTCTTTGATTTTCTGGCAGTTGCATTCTGTACCATATCCAGAATTCGTGCAATGGAACTATCCTTGAATTCCTTGGTCGTCTCGATTTCGATTACACCATCAAGGTTGATGCTTCCAGCAAAAACGGTATCGCCTTTAGCAATTGTATCAGGTTTGCTTTCGCCTGTCAAGGCAGCAGTATTAAAAGAACCCTTTTCAGAAAGCAGAATACCATCAAGAGGAACTTTTTCGCCTACACGTACCTGTATCTTTTCACCGATTTCAACAGTCTCGGGATTTACTGAAACAAAATCACCATCACGATAAACCAAAGCCTCATTTGGTCTTACATCGAGTAAGGCTTTTATATTTCCCTTCGCACGGTTAACGGCCGCATTCTGGAACAGTTCGCCCACAGCATAAAATAACATTACGGCTACGCCTTCTGGATATTCGCCGATAGCGAACGCCCCTAAAGTGGCTATGGACATCAAGAAAAATTCGGTAAAGAAATCACCATTTTTAATACTTTTCCAGCCTTCTCTTATCACCGGAAAACCAACAGGGATATAGGCTACCGTGTACCATACTATGCGAATCCATCCTTTGAAGAAAGGAAACGCATCAAAGTAATCAATAGCGATTCCGGCTATCAACATCACAAAGCTGAAAATAGCCGGTAGATAGGTTCTAAAATTTGAAATTTCTTCAGGGCTGCTATGGTTATGGCCATCGTCGTGACTGTGCTCGCCTTGTTGTTTTTTTGGTTCTAAGTCACGTAAGTTTATTTTTTTCTTTTTCATATGTTCTAATCAAGTTTGATATCATTTTAAAAACTACTTCGATAATTTCAATATTCTCAATGCACCGCGCATTACAAAAGTGAAAACGATGCCGCCAATCACTAAATCGGGCCATTTACTATTCAGAAAATAAACCAGCACCCCAGCTACTATAACACCACCATTAACAATAATATCATTGGATGTAAAAATGGCACTTGCCTGCATATGAGCCTCTTGACTCTTTGCCTTGTTGATGAGCCAGAGCGATATCAAATTACCTGCCAATGCGAAAATTGAAACGATAATCATCCATTGAAACAAGGGTGTTTCGGTATTGCTAAAAAACCTTCTCAAGACCTCTGCAAACCCAAGTGTTGCCAATGCCATCTGAAAGTATCCGCTGTATTTCGCAACCTTCTTTTTTCTTGAAATGGCACCGCCTACCGCAAATAGGCTTAATGCATATACGATGGAATCTGCCAGCATATCTAATGAGTCTGCCACAAGACCCATCGAAGAAGAAATCCAACCGGTGGTCATTTCGATAACGAAAAAGCCAAAGTTGATGCCCAAGACCCACCATAGGATTCTTTTTTGTTTGGATTGGTCTTCCATTACGGGTGGTTCGGCTTCTGTGGTTCCTTCTAAGGAATCCCCAAGTTTTAAGCTGGCTATAGACGTTTTTATCGCCTTGACGTCGTCCACGTGATATACTTCCAATTTTCTGTTTGGAATATCAAAATCCAAGTGTTTTACTTGAGCATAAGACTCTAACTTCATCCGAATCATCTGCTCTTCTGAAGGGCAGTCCATTTTAGTTATTATAAAAGTGCTTTTTTTCAAAATCAATCTAATTTGTTCGTTTGTTTATTAAAGTAAATTACTGCTGCATTTTTCGCATATTCCCGTAACCACGAGATTAACATCCTCTGCCAAATATCCATCTGGCAAATTGATATGCGGGATTTTTTGTTCCGTTAAACAAACTGTTTCGTCACAGTTAGTGCAATGAAAATGTAAATGCAAATCCTGTTCTATTTCACAATTACAGCCTTCTTCACAAAGTGCGTATTTAGAGATTCCAGTTCCGTCATCTATGTGATGCACCACGTTTTTTTCTTCAAACGTTTTTAGGGTTCGGTACAATGTGGTTCTATCCGCTTTTGCGAAAGCATTCTCAATATCAGTCAGGGCGATGGCGGCATCCCTATCGGCCATATACTTATAAATCAAGATGCGCATTGCGGTGGGACGCACGTTATGGTCATTTAATGTTTTTTCAATTTCAGTCATTTTGTGCGGTGTTATAATTGATATTTTTAGCTTTATTGTAGGCTTCATAGCCTTCTTTTGCAGCGTACGGAACGATAAGTAATGCCGCCACAGGATCTGCCCACCACCAGCCTAACCAGTTGACCAATAGCAATCCTATAAGTACGACCACGGTTTGGTATAAGCAAATAAAGGTGTCTTTAGCATCAGCCAGCAAGGCTGGACTGTCTAATTTCTTTCCATACTTTCTTTTGAAATAGATCAGGATAGGATTTACAACCAGGGAAACCAATAATATAATCAGTCCCATCGTGCTCCAGTTTGCGGTTTCTTTATTTATAAGCTTTGTAATGGAATCGTAGGAAATGAAAATACAGATGAGCGTAAAGGAAACTGCAATTACGTTTAACGTGATTTTTTGTCTTCGTTTTACTTTTTCTTCATCGATACCTTTAATCTCGCCGTGTAGTCGCCAGCCTAATGTTCCCGCACTAACCACTTCAATCGTGCTGTCCAATCCCCAACCTATCAGAGCCGAACTATTTGCCGTAAATCCAGCAATAAGCGAGACCGCAACTTCAATAACATCGTAGATGACGTTCCAAATCTGTAAGGTTCTTGCTACTTTTAAGTTTTTCTTTCTTTTTTCTTTCATTCCATTTTAATCATCGTCACCAAGTTCCCCTTTTTTCATCTCTCCCATAAGGTAATAGGCATTATTAAAGGCAAAATGAGTATTTGGGTCTGGGGTTTCAAAAAAACGTATGGCTATCCAGTCACCATCCTTCTCGCCCGTAGTGACTTCTACTGGTATAAAACTCCAAGTGTTGCCTTCCCTTTGCGCTTTAAACACATAATCCCTACCACCTTCTGTAATAATGGCACTTTCTGGTAATGCGGTTTCAGCGGTTTCATCGTTATCAACTTCAATCCTACCTTTAATGTACATTCCTGAGATAAGACCACCACCTTTGTTCTCAATTTCTGCGTGTACGTGCACCGCTTTAGGATCTTGCTCGAAGGTTTTTCCTACTGAATAAATTTCGGCAACGAGTTCCGTTCCTGGTCTTGATTGAACGCTAAATCGTACTTGTTGACCTTTTTTTACCCTATCAACATCTTTTTCGAAAACCATTAAATCTGCGTGTACGTGGTCTGTATCTACTATTTCCATTAGGTTGGTCTGTGGCTCCACATATTGTCCAGTTTTTATAAAAACTTTTTCTACAACCCCTGCAATGGGACTGCGCAATGCAACACGCTGGTAGATAGTGCCATTGCGCACGCCATTCACATTGATGTTGTACTGTCGCAATTGTGCTTCCAGCCCGTTTACCATTGCGGTAGATGACTGATAGTCTGCCGTTGCCTTTTGGAAATTCATACCAGATGCCACACCAGCTTCATAAAGCCTTTTTTGACGTTCGTATTCTTGTTTTAAAAACCGACTGTTGCTGTGTGCATTTAAGTAATCGCTCTGTATCTGTATGATGCTGGGATGTGAGAGATAGGCAACCGCTTGATTTTTTTTCACTTCATCACCTTCTATTACTTCTATGGATGCCACATTTGCTCCTGTTATGGCGGTAATGGATGCTTCGTTTTGGGGTGGTACTTCCAGCGTGCCATTTGTTTCTACATAACCGCTCATATAACGTTGTGAGAGCGTGTCAATTTCCATCTGTAAGGCTTCAAACTGCTGTGCCGTGAGCATTACTTCCTTAGCTTCGCCTTCCATATTATCTTCTTCATCTTCCCCTTCAGAGTGATTTTCTTCTGTTTCAGAATGGGTGGCTTCATCGTGGCCATCTTCAGTTTTTGACTCGCCACAGCTGAATAATGTCAATGCCATAAGCATTGTGGTAATCGGTATATATTTTAATTTTTTCATCTTTTTTTAGTTTTGGAAATATTGTAGTTTAAACAAGGCTTCTAAATAATTATCGAGTGCGTCCAGTGCATCCATTTCGGTCTGTATGGCATCACGTATAATTTGCGTGAATGCTGCATAATCAAGCGCACCTTCTTTGTAGGCGAGCAATGCGCCTTTGCGCTGGTCTATGGCAAGTGGCAGAGCTTCGGTTTTATAGAAAAACCAAGTATCTCGCCATCGTGTATAATTTTGCTGTGCTTGTGTATATTGGGATTGCAGCTCGCGTTGTTTGAATGCGGCATTGGTTTCTGCAATCTGTGCATCCAGTTTAGCAGCTTTTGCGCGGCTGCGGTCTGGGCCAGAAAACAGCGGTATGGAAATCCCTGCCTGATAGGTGTAGAAACCACTATCGCCATTTACACGTTGCAGGCCACCTTGCAGATTAAACTGGGGCAGTAAGCTTGCCCTTGCTGCATCATAGCTTGCTTGTGCTTCGTCTATACGCTTTCGCGAAAGCGATAACTCGGGATGTTCATCCAATGTATCATCAGTCTCTAACACCGAAATTTCGGTAGCTTCAAATTCATCAGCTACGGTGTACATCGTATCTGGTGTCAACCAAAGATTGAGTTTTTGTAATGCGATTAAATAATCTGTTTCTGCCTGCTGAAACCTGTTGGTTATCTGTAACGCTTGATTGCGCGCAGCAGCATATTCCAGTCTCGAAATGGCTTCGACTTCAAAATTGAGTTCTACAGATTGTGCAAATTGACCATAAATGCTGTCCAGTTCTCGATAAAGAACAAATTTCTTCTTTGCCTGAAAAGCTTCTGACCAGGCTTTTTTGACTTCCAGTTCTATCTGGATTTCAGATAGGTCAAAAGCTGTTTCGGCTAACTGGATGCGTTGTTGTTGCAAGCGTTTTTTGGCACCTATTCCCAATAGATCAATATTTTGTTGACCGATACCTATCAAGGTATAAATGCCCTGACCATCTGCCACTTCTTCGCCACCTGTAAATACTTTAGTATTACCGAAGTCATAGGCATTGCCCGTGAGTGCGCTCTGTCTTTCTATTTCGAGTTGGCTCGTCTTGAGTGCTGGATAATTCTCTTTGGCAATTTCTACAGCCCGAGATAAGGTAATGGGTGTAATGCTATCCTGAACAATGAGGTCTGGCACAGGTGCTTGTGTTTGTTGCGCTTTCGCCAAAGCGGTACCACCTAACATAAAACCAAGTATTAAAATCGTGGTCAATGCTTGCGGATTAAACGAACCAATCTTGTTCTGGTCTTTGCGCTCACGTCGCTTTTCTATAAAGATATAGAGTACAGGAAGTACTATCAACGTGAGTAGGGTGGCCGTAAGCATCCCACCAATAACTACCGTAGCGAGCGGTTGTTGCACCTCTGCACCGGCTGATGTGGAAAATGCCATAGGTAAAAACCCAAAAATATCTGTGGTAGCCGTGAGCATAATGGGGCGAATACGTTCTTTAGTCCCTTGAAATATTCTATCCTTTATGCTTGTAACACCTTCTTCCTTTAAAGAATTAAATCGGTTAATAAGTACCAGCCCGTTAAGAACTGCGACACCAAATAGCACAATAAATCCTACACCTGCCGAAATACTAAATGGCATATCTCGAAGCCATAAAGCAAACACACCACCAATGGCCGCCAAGGGTATCGCGATGTAAATCATTAGCGATTGTGAAAAGGATTTTAAGGCAAAGTATAACAGTACAAATATCAAGAACAGGGCGATGGGCACAACAATTGTTAAACGATCCTTAGCGCTTTGTAGGTTTTCAAACTCTCCACCATAGGTAATATAATATCCTGATGGCAAGTCCAGTTCTTCATCTAACTTTTGTTGTATATCTTTTACAACAGACTCCACATCTCTGCCTCGTGCATTTACACCTACATAGGTTCTTCTATACGTATTGTCACGTGAGATTTGCATAGGTCCAGGCACGTATTCAATCTCTGCTATTTCAATAATGGGTACCTGGCTTCCATCCTTAAGATCGATGTACATCGTGCGCAGGTCATCAATACTTTTTCTATGGCTTTCATCAAATCGTACCACCAGATCAAATCGTTTCTCGCCTTCAAAAATGACGCCAGCGGTACCACCTGCAAAAGCAGTACTTATGTAATCATTTACTTTTTGAATATCCAGTCCATATTGCGCCATTTTATCTCGTCTGAACTTTACGGTCATTTGTGGTAGTCCAGCTGTACGTTCTGCACTCACATCGCCCGCGCCAGGAACGGTCTTTATAATAGCTGCCATTTCCTGAACCTTGTCTGATAACACCTCTAAATCTTCGCCATATAGCTTTACTGCAATATCCTCTCTTACGCCTTCTAAAAGCTCATTAAATCTTAATTCGACCGGTTGGGTAAATGATAAATTAACCCCGACGAGTTCATCATCCAGTTTATCCCTTATGGCTTCAATCAAACCTTCTTTAGTAGAAGCAGTTGTCCACTCGTCCATATCCTTATTGAGAATGATGTACATATCTGCAATATCCATAGGCATAGGATCTGTAGGTATATCTGCCACACCTATACGTGCTGTTACCGTTTTAATTTCAGGAAAATTTTCTAATAGGATAGTTTCTATTTTCTTTGAAACTTCAATGGATTCTGTGAGCGAGCTTCCTGGTCTTATAAACGCCTGCATTGCTATATCTCCTTCATCGAGCTGCGGCACAAATTCTCCACCCATATTAGAAAATATAAAACCAGCAATAATAAGTAGAACAGCAGAAGATGATAACACGATAAGCTTAAGCCGCAGTGCACCTTTTAATAATGGCTTATAAGCACTATGTATAGCACCAATAATTTTATCACTTATCTTTTCAAGCCAACGCTCAAATTTGCCAAACCAGCTTTTGGTGTTTTGAACTGGTTTCATAAAAAGCGCAGACATCATTGGGACATAGGTAAGACACAGAAAATTGCACCTATCATAGCAAAACCAAAGGTGTATGCCATCGGTTTGAACATTTTACCTTCTACACCTGTAAGGAAAAGTATAGGTGTAAAAACTATAAGGATAATGATCTGCCCGAAAAAAGCAGAACCCATCATCGTGGTTCCGGCATCATAGGCTACTTTATCCATTACGCCTTGATTGAATTTTAGCTTTCCAGACCTAATCCGTTTTTGGATCTCATACACCGTTCCTTCTATAATAATCACGGCACCATCTATAATAATCCCAAAGTCTATAGCTCCCAAGCTCATTAAGTTTGCCCATACATTAAATTGCTTCATTAATATAAAGGCAAAAAGCAAGGACAACGGTATGGTCGTGGCCGTTATGATGCCACCTCTTAAACTACCCAACAATAAAACAAGGGCAAATATCACGATTAGGGCGCCTTCCAGTAAATTGGTTTTAACGGTATCGGTCGTTCTGGCAATTAGCTCACTACGATCAATGATAGGGGCGATAGTGAGACCTTCTGGCAGGGATTTTTCAATTTCTGCCATACGATTCTTAACATTTTGGATAACCGCATTAGGGTTTGAACCTTTTAGCATCATTATTATTCCTCCCACGGCTTCCTTACCGTCTTGCGTAAAAGCACCATAACGTACCTGATTCCCAAAATGGACGCGTGTTGCAACATCTCCAATAGTTACGGGAATGTTGCCCTCGTTAATAATCGAAATATCTTTAATGTCTTCCAAAGAGCGAATAAGACCTTCACCTCTTATGAAATTTGACATTTTATTTTTTTCTATGTAAGCACCGCCTGTATTCACATTGTTCCGAGCGAGAGCCTCATACACTTGTGAAATACTAATACCCAAACTATTCAACTTATCTGGGTTGACAGCGACCTCGTACTGTTTAATACTGCCTCCATAAGAGTTGACCTCTACCACGCCTTCCAGTAATGTGAGTTGTCGTTTGATAACCCAATCTTGCACGGTGCGCAGTTCCATAGGCGAATACTTGTTTTCAAAACCCTCCTCTGGCTTTATAGTGTATTCATAGATTTGACCTAAACCAGTAGAGATGGGACCCATAGATGGACTTCCAAATTTTTCAGGGATAGATTCGCCCAGTTCGTTTAGTTTTTCCTGTACCAGCTGTCGAGGAAGATAGGTTCCCATATCGTCTTCAAAAACGATAGTAACTACGGAAAGGCCAAAGCGTGAGATAGATCTTATTTCTGTAACGCCTGGTAAATTACCCATAGATAGTTCTACGGGATAGGTTACGAACTGTTCAATATCTTCCGTTCCCAGATTGGGCGATTGCGTGATGACCTGCACCTGATTATTGGTAATATCTGGGACAGACCCAAGGTTTACTGTTGCCATTGACCAAATGCCAACTCCTATAAGAGTCAACGTGAACAGACCAATGATGAATTTGTTATTGATTGAAAAATCAATGATTCTGTTAATCATAGATTAATGTATTAATTCAGTTAAAAAACGAGTTTGCGTTTTCGCGTAGCAAAAACATAGTTGAGCATTCCCATTAGGAAAACTTCAAAAAAGGATATAGTTATCCTATGAAAACTGAATTATGCCCGAGGTGGCTGAAAAAGGGAATGGGGAATATCTTTGCCAAGGTCATCGAAATGGGCAAAGAATTCTTGAGGAATAGCAGGCTGTAGCGGTTGAAATGCAACAAGCCCAAAATTTATCGTGTGAACGTGACAACAATGACATTGACAGAAAGGCGAGCATAACTCACAGTCTTGGTCGTGGTCGCCATCAATATCAATTACTGTAACAACTTGGGTATCATCGGCACTATTTGTCGCATCGCTACAAGGCTCTACATTGAGTGCCAAGAAATAAAACGATAAAATGATTGCTACAACTTTCACAATGCAAAGATAAAAATATTTTGGTGCAACTGTGTTGCAAATGATTTTTACAACGAATCAATCACACTTCCGCAAGTCAACATTGCATCGCCATAGTATGGATTTCTTATTTCTTCTTCCATACTTAACCATACCGCACCTTTATTGTTATTTGCCATAGGGCATTTCTGAATGTAATAATTTGTCGAGTTTTCTATGCTCATTGCAATAGGCACGATATTCTCGTTTAGAATGACGAAGTGAGCGCGCTGGTTTTCCAGATTATCATTGTTTGCAATGGCATCCAGCATCTCAATACTTTTGGTTAAATGTTGTTTTTCCATCGTACCTAAATCATCAGTCGATATTGCTTTTAATTTTTCTGATGTCGCTTTCGCGAAAGCGGAAACTTGACTTGCATCGCTTGCTACAAGGGCATCTTTCATTTTGAGATATGATGGTAATGCTTTGTCGAAATCAGAACTAAACGCATTACTGAAACTCATTTCCATATCACCCATCATAGCCGATTCATCCTGCATCATCTGCTGATTCATCATTGATTTTTTACCCTGTAATTGTGCTGCTGCATCTACCGTAAACGTTCCATTGGTAACAATTTCATCGCCGTTATCTAATCCAGCCGATAATTGGTAAGTTTCGCCAGAGCGATTGCCCAAGGTTACTTCGCGCATTTCAAATACAGGCTCGTTAGGATTGGTTTTTACATATACCAATGAGCGCTCGCCCGTCCATAGTACAGCACTTGCAGGAACAGAAAGTGTATTTTCCATAGTTTGTGTTGCCCCTTCAACCTTACCTGTAACAAACATTCCTGGCTTAAATAGGTCTTCTCTATTTTGAAGCGTTGCCCGCACCGTTACCGTTCGTGTCGAATTATTTAGAACAGGGTCAATAAAAGAAATTGTTCCTTCAAATTCTTTGTTTGGAAAGGCGTTAGTCGTGATATTGATTTTTTGCCCAACGTTGAATTGTGCTATTTGATTTTCATAGGCATCAAATTCTGCCCAAACCGAATTGAGGTTGCTCAACTTTAAAATAGGCTGTCCTTGATTTACATAATCGCCCTGTGCTGCCATTACTTCTGAAACCGTTCCGGAAACCGTTGCATAAATCCGGAAATTCTCACGTACCGTTCCACTTTCTTCTATGGCATTGATTTGCGTATCTGATAGTTTCCAGTTTTTGAGCTTGCTGCGAACAGCTTTGTATAAAGCAGGTTGCGATTCCTTAAGCGATGCTGCGGTAATCAATTCCTGTTGTGCCGCTACAAGGTCCGGTGCGTAAATGGTTGCCAATAACTGACCACGATTTACTTGCTGACCTTCATAGTTAACGTTGAGTTGTTCTATCCTACCTTTGAAATAGCTGGATTGTACGGTATTGTTTTCTTCGTTTGCCGCTATTTTTCCCGAAAGGGATATCATCCCATCATCATCGCCAGCTTTTGCATTTCCTACAATAGTAGTCTGGATATTTGCTAACGCCATTGCGTTTTCAGTCATTTTTATCTCGTTTGCAGCGAGACCATCTGCACCAGCTTCAGCAGGGATTAAGTCCATTCCACATATTGGGCAATCACCAGCTTCGGGTTGCATAATCTGTGGGTGCATAGAGCACGTCCACATCTGTTCTGCGCTCTCGCCAGAGTGGTCGTGGTCGGACATATCAGACGTATCCTTATTTGCTGCATTGTCTGAGCTATTTCCAAAAATGAGCCAGCCTGCGCCCAAACCTATGATAACGGCTATTACTATATATAAAATGTTCTTTTTCATATTCATAATTTTATTTTCCTAATTTCAAAATATTAAGAGCGCCACGGACAACTACTATAAAAACGATTGCGCCTACAATCAAATCAGGCAATCGTGAGCCAGTCCATAGTACCAAAACCCCAGCAACAATAACCCCGGAGTTAATGATAACATCATTTGATGTGAAAATCATACTGGCCTGCATATGGGCTTCCTTACTTTTAGATTTTTGAAGAAGAAATAGACATAGCCCGTTGGCCAATAGCGCCAATATTGAGACTATAATCATTGTTTTAAAATCCGGAACTTCGGTTGGATTTATAAACCTTCTCACTATTTCTACAATTCCTATAACCGCAAGAAGTATCTGAAAATAACCGGCAGTGGTCGCTATTCTTTTTTTAAGTAGTTGGGAACCGCCTACTGCAAAAAGACTTAAACCATATACAAATGAATCTGCCAGCATATCCAGACTGTCTGCAACAAGCCCCATTGATTTTGAAATCAATCCTGTAGTCATTTCAATGACAAAAAACATAAAATTGATAATCAAAACTGACCACAGTAGCCTACTCTGGTTGCTTGCTTCTTCCGCAATTACTTCATCGGTTGGTTCTGAGGAAATCAATTCTTCATTAAACTTCAGGTCTGCAATGGCTTCCTGAATTTCTTCCAAGTTGCCATTATGGAAAACCGTAAGTTTTCTGTTGGGAATATCGAAATCCAATTTTGAAATTCGACCAACTGAATCCAACTTCATCCGAATCATAGATTCCTCAGAAGGACAATCCATTCTCACTATTTTGAATATTGATTTATCCACTTTGTTTTACTCGTTTTCTAAACGCTCAATCATCGCCTTCATTTCAGCAATTTCCCTACGTTGCGCTTTAATGATTTCTTCAGCCAATTTTTTGACTTCAGGGTCTTCAATATCTGCTCGTTCACTTGTTAAAATTGCAATGGAATGGTGTGGTATCATTGCTTTCATCCAAAGTACATCGCCCACGGTGGATTTTTGGTCGCGTACCAGTCCCAATGCACCTACAAAGAGAACGATACTTCCCAAGACTATGGCAATATTCTTTTTTTTGTTTTGATACATACCGCGCATTGCTACAAACATTATAATGGCCATGGCAGCGATACCGAGACAGACCATATAGAAACGCGTAAGGCTGAACCATACATGGTCCCATTCATAGGTGTTTAAATACATTGTAATATACATTGCTACAAAAGAGCAAGCGAGCATCGCTACAAAACGTGTGTAATGATTTTTTGATTTTCCTGAATTTGTGTGTTCGTTTGCATCCATAATTTTTGGTTTTATTTGTTACCAATTATTTAATTTTCTTTTTCAGTTTTCTGATTGATGGGGAACTGATATACCATAAAACGAAACCGCTTAAGACGGTTATCAATCCCAAAAGTGAAAATGCCCTTAACAACAATGTGTTGAAATTATCCCTTCCCTGATAATCCATTGTATGGGTCATCCAAAGAAAATCAAACCAGCGCCAATCCCTGTGTCTCACCGTTTGAAAAGCGCCATTTTCAACCGCCACATAGGCTTTTAAATTTTGTGGTGTCTCATACGAGATTTCATAAGCTGGAAGTGGGCGACCGCGATATTCGTGATGTGGCCCTACAGAATCGACTAATTGAATTTGTACTATTTCCAAATCGTTCAACATATACCTACTTGCAACTTGTTGTGCCTCTTTTTTAGAAATTCCATTTTTCCTTTGCCCCGTTTTTGCATTATAAAGCCGTGCTTCATTAATCCAATAGTAAGGTTCATTTGCTATTTCCAGTAGTTCCAAAGATTGGACGGGTTCTTTTATGGCCAGTTGGGATGTGCCGAGCAAATTATCAAAAGAGGTCTGCACAGGTGCCGCTTTCTTAAAATGGTCGCCGTGTATCTCGTCAATGTCCGTCCAGCTGAAATACATCCCGCTAATTGTCCACATCAAAAACTGAACACCTAAAAAAACACCCAAATAGCGGTGTGCTTTTCTAATCCATTTCGCTGTTTTTCTGTTCACCATTTTACTTTATTTCAAAAGGAAATCCAATCGTGACTTTTTCCCAACCCATTGAGATTTTTCCTGAAGTCTCTGTTGTTTTGTTTACTTTATACTCTAAATGTTCCTTGATTTTTTCGGAAATTTTAGGTGTTACTTTAAATCGTAATACATCATCATTTTCAGTATAGTCGTCCTTACCGTGTTGGTTCCAATTCCTGTTGAAAATGACAGTCCATTCTTCTTCATTCGGAATTACAAAAAATCCATATTTCCCGGCTTTCAATACCTTGCCGTCAATTTCTAAATCCTTATTTGTTTCCAACCAAGTAGCCATATGGGCACCAGCCTGCCAGACTTGGTCGTACGCCAACAGTCCACCGAAAATAATTCTATCCCTTACGCCTGGCGACGAATAATCTATATGGATATGAGCATCACCTATCATCGCCATTGCCGATGTATGTGGACTTAGGGTTTTTTTGTTCTCAGATTTAGGTTCACTCTGGGTATGATCGTGTTCTGTCTCTATTTTGGGATTGTTCTTTTCTTCGTTTTTACAACCGATGACAACAACTACCAATAGGATTATCAAAATTTTATATTTCATAAGTATTCAATTAGTTGGATTATATGTTTTTACTTTTTAGACGTAATGAGTTGGCAATTACCGAAACCGAACTAAAGCTCATTGCCAAGGCCGCAATCATTGGCGATAAGAGTATTCCGAAAAACGGGTACAGTAGTCCTGCTGCAATAGGGATACCCAGCGTGTTATAAATCATTGCAAAAAAGAGGTTTTGTTTGATATTGCGCATTACTGCATCACTTAGGTTTCTTGCCTTTACGATACCGTGTAAATCGCCTTTCACCAAGGAAATGGCTGCACTTTCAATGGCAACGTCCGTTCCTGTTCCCATTGCGATACCTACATCACTTTTAGCGAGTGCAGGTGCATCGTTTATTCCGTCGCCTGCCATTGCAACCACTTTACCCTGTCCTTGTAATTTCTCGACTTCTTGTAATTTGTTTTCCGGTAGCATACTTGCTTGAAAATCGGCAAGGTTAAGTTCATCTGCGACAGCTTTGGCTGTATCGTGATTATCACCAGTAAGCATAATGACCGCAATTCCCTTATTCTGCAAATCCTTGATAGCTTTTGCACTCGTTTCCTTGATTTTATCACCTATGACCACGTAGCCTACAACTTGACCTTCTACAGCGAGATAGGAAACCGTTTTCCCTTGTTTTTGGTAGGATTGTGCCTCGTTTTCCATAGCTTCGGTAAGTGTGGCATTGCCCTGTTCCATCATTTTAGCATTACCCAAGGCTACTTTTTTATTGTTCACTTTACCTTCAACGCCTTTTCCAGTAACTGCGTTAAATCCATCTGCTTTTAAAAACTCTGCGTTTTGTTCTTTTCCATATTTTACGGTGGCTTCCGCCAGCGGATGTTCACTTTGGCTGTTCAAGGAAACAATGTATTGTAGTACTTCGGTTTCGGTAAAACCCTTCTCAAAAGAACCCACTTTCTCAACTGTAGGTTTTCCTTCGGTTATCGTTCCGGTCTTATCGACAATGAGAGTATCTACCTTATCCATTTTCTCAAGGGCTTCAGCATTCTTGATAAGCACCCCATTTTGTGCGCCTTTACCAACACCGACCATTACGGACATAGGTGTCGCAAGCCCCAAAGCACACGGACAGGCGATAATTAATACGGCAATCGCATTGACCAAAGCATAAACATAGGCTGGCTCTGGGCCCCAAATCGCCCAAACGCCGAATGTCACAGCAGCGATGATGACCACGATTGGCACGAAATATCCCGAAACGGTATCGGCCAACTTTTGGATGGGTGCACGGCTTCGACTGGCATCATTGACCATCTGTATAATCTGTGATAACAGGGTGTCAGACCCAACCTTTTCAGCTTTCATCAAGAAGGACTGATTGCCGTTGATAGTTCCGCTACTTACTTTATCATCTACTGATTTGTTTACAGGAATGGGTTCGCCTGTAATCATCGATTCATCGATGGAAGTTTCGCCTTCGGTAATAACGCCATCCACAGGAATCTTATCGCCCGGCTTCACACGTAGGATATCGCCCAATTCAATTTCATCGATGGCCACTTCCTGTTCTTCCCCATCAACTACCTTTATAGCCTTGTTAGGTGCCAATTTTAAAAGTTCCTTGACTGCGGAATTGGTCTTGCTATGCGCACGAGCTTCGAGGACTTGACCAAGTAGAACCAAAGTTAGAATCACCGTAGCAGCCTCAAAATAGACGTGAACCGTACCGGCTTCGGTCTTGAATTGGTCAGGGAAAAAATCGGGTACGAGCATCCCGAACACGCTGAAGAGCCAAGCAACGCCAGCACCGATACCGATAAGCGTAAACATATTTAAGTTCCAAGTCTTTATACTGCGGTAGGCACGTTCAAAGAACATCCAAGTAGCGTAGAATACCACAGGAATAGAAAGCGCAAATTGAATCCAGTTCCAATATTTTAATTCTAAAACATCATATAAGGGGTTGTTGGGCAGCATTTCGGACATTGCAATGATAAAAATGGGCAATGTGAAAGCGACCGCTATCCAGAACTTTTTAAGAAGTTTTTTATAGGTCTTTTCCTCTGCGGATAAATCGGGTTCCATAGGCACTAAATCCATCCCACAAATTGGACAGCTTCCCGGTTCATCCTTAATAATTTCGGGATGCATCGGACAGGTATATTGGGTGTCGGAAGTAGCCGTTAGGTTAACTTCTTCAACCAAATCCATTCCGCAAACAGGACAGTCGCCTGGTTTGTCGTAAGTCTTGTCGCCCTCGCAATGCATCGGACAGTAAAATGTTCCCGTTCCTTGACCTTTGGGTTTCTCAACTTTCTTCTTATCGTGGGTATGCTGATGTTCGCCATTTTGATGGATACTGTATTGCCCACCATCGGCTTTAAGCGCCTCTTGAAATTTCTCTATTGGAATATGGGATTCCATTTCTATGGTCGCTTCGGCTTTTTCTAAATCAACTGTTACTTTTGAAACACCATCCACTTTAGACAGCGTTTCCTCTACGTGACTTCGACAACCATTGCAGGTCATTCCGTGTATGTGGTAGGTGTGTTTCATTTTATGATTGGCTAAAAATTATTTAACATTTCTTGATGATGAATGTGTTTTTACTATCTGCCATTTTTCATCTATCTTCTTAAGGATAGAAGTCGCCACCCCTTTTTTCTTTATGGTTCGAGTATTGGCTTTATCATCGGGATTGAGAACTATGGTGTAGACATAAGTTTCGGTAGTAAACGCATAGGGCAAATCTACTTCTGCATCAATTTCATAATCTGAAAATTCAAACTTCTTGAAATGCCCCAATTCTGGACCCAAATGATGTTCTATATAGTGGGCATAGGTGCCTTCAACACCACCAGATTCAAAAACCTCGGAATCTTCTGTAAATAAGTCAAAAGTACCTTCGGTTGTCAAGTTTTGTAGCGCATCTTTGTAGGTTTTCATTACTTTAAGCACGGCTTGCTTTTCTGTGTTTGTATCTTGTCCGAACACTTGGCTTGTTGCTATTATAATTAATGCGAATATTGTAGTTTTTCTAAGTGCATTCATCCTGTTTATTTTTAAGAATTTTTACTCAAATTCATTTATATCATTATTCATCTTTCTAATATTTTTTATTGTGCCTGACAAGGGAAGGGCTACTAACTAACCAACCATCAACTTTCCCTTCCCATATCAGGACTTTATTCCAAACTGTCTTTTAACGCTGTCATATAATCTATTATCATCCTCTTATCTTCATCTGAAAGAATTGCATCTTTATGAATGAGTGTATAAGAATCCAAGGGCATTTTATCTTCTTCGATTTGGCTTATGATAGACCGAAGTTTACTATTCTTTCGCCGGTCTGAATATGTTGCCCATTCATTAAAATTAAGTTCGTCCTTACCTTCTTGTATGTGATCTTCCAGAAACCAAGCCGCAGGCTGTATCTTACTATACCACGGATAATCTGTATTATTACTGTGGCAATCGTAGCAAGAAACCTGCAACCGATTTTTTATCGTTGCAGGCACTTGATTTTCGACCATAAAATCACTTTGCGGTACATAATCGCTCTCGTTCAGGATTATTGGAAAGAACTGAATCACTACCAATGCCACAAGGGCAAGCCACGCTATGATTTTTAAAAACTTCAATTAGTTGATTTCTCGCTGTACTTTACCGCATTTCAACATTTTATCACCGAAATAGGGGTTTCTAATTTCTTCGTTCATACTAAGCCAAGCACCACCTTTATTGTTATCATACATTGGGCAGAATTGCTCATAAAGCTTCATCCCTGTTCCCGTAATGGCAACCATATCTGTAACATCTTTACTCAATACTTTGAAATGCTCACGCTGATGTTTGATGTCACTTTCTGAAATATGCTCTGCGTGTTCCGTAGCATCTTCGATAATGTCATTCAATTCTGATTTTTCACTTTCAGAATATTTTGATGCATCAAAAGATTTAAGAGATTTAACCAATGTGCCTCCCATTTCCTTTGCTTTATCATTATCATCGCCTACGAGGGCATCTTTAAGACTGAAATAGTCATTAAGAACCGCTTGTGCATTCCCATCTCCGTTCATTGCCATTTCCTTTTTCTCGCTATCATGATGCCCATCGGAATTATCGTGGTTCATTTTTGAATGGTCTTCCTCAGTACTCGTTTCAGAATTGGTACTGCTTTCTGTTTTAGCATCTTTACAAGACACTACTGTTAAGGTTACAAATGCTATTGCAACCACTCCTAATACTAATTTTAATTTGCTCATTTTTTGTTTGTTTAAAAGTTATTAATCGTTTTTTTTAAAATCGGGCTAAAAGACCGCCACCCCAGCCATATCTGTTATTATAATTTCCTTGTATTGAAAAGTTGCGGGATAAGATATATGAAGCTCCAATTAACCATTGAGTTTCACCTTCATAAGATTTGTTATTTTCTAACTCATTGACCCATCCAAAATCTGCTCTGTACTCATATTCACCTTCCAAGAAAATTCTTGGAAAAATCAACAACTCCCTGTCCAGACGTATTCTTGGGCGAAGTTGATGGTCAATACTCACATCCACATTAAACCTATAAGGCGTGAAATATTTAACTCCAACCAATCCCACAGTATTGAATGTATCATAAGAATCTGGTGTTGAAGTTTCAGTATTTACGCCTGCGTACACGCGTACCCAATCATTGAGATATCTATTATAATTCACTTCTATCTCGGCATTTTGGTTATAATCAAACTCGGCACGTAGTCCAAATTCGTTGCGGATGTTGCTCGACATCAATAAAAGTTCATTAAAGTTTGAACCTCCACGAAGCATTCCCCACGAATAGTAATGGTCTGTCTCGTCAATTAGGTTTTGTACTGGATAAGGTTTCATCCTTTCATCTCGTGGTGTATCATAGCTAAATACTCTTGCCATACCACCCATCATATGATATAGTACGTGACAATGAAAGAACCAATCACCATATTCTTCGTTATAAAATTCGATGACCACTTTTTGCATTGGTGGTACGTTAACCGTGTGCTTTAATGGTGAACGCTCTCCATTTTCATTAATCACCCTAAAATAATGACCGTGCAAGTGCATTGGGTGGTGCATCATTGTCAGATTATTTAAGGTAATCCTTGTAACCTCATCACTTTTAATTTTAATTTTGTCTGTTTCCGAAAGTGGTACGCCATTCATACTCCAAACATAGCGCTGCATATTACCTGTTAGATTCAGTAAAATTTCATTTACTGGCACATCAGTCTTAAAAGTGGTGTTTTCCTTTGCCTTTAAAAAATCATAATTGAAATAAGTTTTACGTGTATCATAATTAAATGAAGCGGTGTCCTTTTGCATCGTAGACATCTTATGATTCATTGGCGTCGCATCCTTTTTCATTTCCATATTCATTTCATTCTCCATCTTCATCTGTCCGTCTTTCATATCCATATTCATCTTCATTCCATATTTCTGCATTAGGGCTTCGGGTGTATTTCTATTTTTATTTCCCACTAAAGCAGGTGCACCCATCTTCATATCCATTTTTGCCATTTGCTTCATCATAGCCACTTTATCTGGTCTGTCTATTACAGTTGCTGGATACAATTTTCCGCTACCCAAGTGAATGGATGTACTACCAGAACCATCTTGCGCTGTGGCAGTAATTTCTAAAGTGCCTTCTGGAATGGTTACAATGACATCATAGGTTTCGGCAATTGCAAAAAGAAATCGGTTTTTATATTCTGGTGTTACATCCACACCATCACTCGCAACTATCATCGGGTTACCACCACCAAAATCCACCCAATAATAAGATGAAGCAGATGCATTGATAAAACGTAGTCGTACTTTTTCACCTGTTTTAAACTCTGGATATTCTGCAAGTTTTTTACCATTGGACAAGAACGCAGGATAGTAGATGTCTGCAATATCTGCACCTTCCATTCTATCACGCCAAAAATTAAATTGTGCTCCCAGTGCACCTTCTTTAATCACTCTACTTAATGGTACTGCTGTCCCTTTTTTAACCTGATACCATTCGTTTCCTCGTTTAAGGTTTCGCAACACATTCATTGGTTTTTCGTTGGTCCAGTCAGATAACACTACAACCAAATCTTTGTCGTAGTCCAAAGTCTTTTCTTTAGGATGAATGACGATTGAGCCATAAACTCCTTTTTGCTCTTGTAACATCGTATGGGAATGATACCAATATGTACCAGATTGGTTTATAGGTATTCTATATTGAAATGTAGTATTTGGTTTTATAGGTGGCGTAGTTAAATAAGGCACACCATCATAAAAATTAGGAAGTATTAAACCGTGCCAATGTACAGAGGTTTCTTCATCCATTTTATTGGTTACGTTAATAATGGCAAGGTCACCTTCATTAAATTCTAATGTAGGACCTGGAATGCCACCATTAATTGTCATTCCGTTTGCGGTTACACCTGCAAGGGTTATTTCATTTTCTTCGATAGTAAGGTTATATTCTTTTATGTTTCGACCTTCTTCTTTTCTATCTTCACCATTTGTCCCAACTTGGGCGAATGTAATTGAAGTTAAGAATAAGAGAAGTATTGTGTTAAGTGTTTTCATTGTTTACTTAATTAAATAATTAATGATTGTACTTTGCACATAGTAGGTCTTCACAGATTCTATTTGGTTTATTTGAAACTTTAATTGCAATTCCTGAATGTCCAGCACATCATTAAAATCGATAGTGACGGTCTCATAGTTCTTTACCAGAATTTCTTCGGCATCTTTGGCTTGTTTCAGGTTACGAGCTTGTGTGTTGTATGCTATGCGTGCTTGGTTACGTTGTGATTGCGCTTTCGCGAAAGCGGATTCCAGCACATTCAATCGCTGTTCCCGTTGGGTTTCTATTTCTTGCTGTCGCAGTTCATTTTGCCTTGAAATGGATTTGTAGCGATTGTTGAAAATGGGGATGGAAACCGACACCATCGGCATCAATACATCTTTCCCATTATCGCTGAAATTGACATCGCTGCGTTCCGTTACGGGCAGGTAGTCTAAACCAAAACCAATCATAGGCAAACTCTCGCGCTGGTTGAGCAGTTCAGATTGTGCTACCGATTCATAGAGTTTGTCATATTTGAGCAGTTCGGGATTGAGTGATAGCGCTTCATTAGTATAAAATGGGTCTTCCTGTGGAATTTCCATTTCTGGAACAACGTCAACCGTCATCATTGCATCACGGTTGAGCAAATTGTTAAAAGTCGTTTGTTCTGCTGTAAATTCTTCTTCCAGCACTTCCTTTTGTTGTTGTAATTCATTTTGTCTAATCTGAAGTCGCAACACATCTACGGCACTCGCTTTGCCCACTTCTACAGATGTGAGTGCAAGTCGTTCGTAGGTTTCCAGTAGCTGTATATTTTCATCCAGTACGGCTTGCTTGGCTCTTATGGCAAATAGACGATAATAGGATTGTGCGACCGAAAGTGCCAGCTTACGCTTTGCAATCGTAATGTCCACATATTCGGCATCTGCCATTGCGGTGGCATAATTTTCACGAGCTGTAATAGTACCGAACCACGGCAACATCTGTTTTACGCCTATTCGTGCACGTTGCGCACCCACTCTTGTTTCAGGCTCGCTCACAAAGTAGCCGGCACTTACTTCGGTATTTGGAATCCAGTTGGCTTCGTTTACCTTTTCTTCGGCGATGTTGTATCGCAATTCAAAGGCTTGAATTTCTGGATTGTTGGCTTCAGCTTCCTGAATGTAGGATTGTAATTGTTGCGCTTTCGCGAAAGCAGTAACAAACAAGAACACCAGTATATATTTTAATTTTTTCATCTGTTTGCTTTTTTAAGTTGGTATTCCTTTTTCCAGCTGTACAGGACTGGCAATAGGAAATAGGACGTGACATCGATTATCATTCCGCCAAAAATGGGAATTGCCATCGGTATCATTATATCGCTTCCCTTTCCTGTGGATGTGAGTACGGGAAGTAGTGCCAACACCGTAGTTACAGTAGTCATTAAACATGGACGAATGCGTTTACCTGCGGCTTCCAAAGTGGCGAGACGAATGCCCTTTTTATTGTCTGGTTCGTTGCTTTTGAAAGATTGGTCTAAATAGGTGGCCATTACCACACCATCATCCGTAGCAATACCGAAGAGGGCAATAAAACCTACCCAAACGGCCACACTTAAATTGATGGTTTTCATATTGAACAAGTCCCGCAGATTTTCGCCAAAAAAGCCGAAGTTGAAAAACCAATCTTGCCCGTACAGCCATATCATTATAAAGCCACCTGCAAAGGCCACGGCGATTGCAGTAAACACCATAAGAGACGTAGAGACGGACCTGAACTGGAAATACAAAATCAAGAAAATGACGAGCAAACAAAGCGGTACGACAACCGATAGCGTTTTTTCTGCCCGTAACTGATTTTCATATGTTCCCGTAAAACGATAGCTCACGCCCTGTGGTACGACCAGCGAACCCTTATCAATATTTTGTTGAATCAGCGCTTGGGCATTTTCTACCACATCCACTTCGGCAAAGCCGTCGAGTTTATCAAACAGCACGTAGCCAATTAGAAAAGTGTCTTCACTTTTAATGACTTGTGGACCTTGTTCGTAGCGTATATCTACCAATTCGCCCAACGGTACAGGGCTACCTTTTTCCACTGGAACATAGATATTTTTAAGGTCGTCTGGGTCTGCCCGTAACTCTCGTGGATAACGCACACGCACCGCATAACGCTCACGACCTTCAACAGTTTGCGTGAGTGGCATTCCGCCCACGGCCACTTGAAGGATTTCCTGAACTTCCATTATGGACACACCATATCGAGCCAATTGGTCTCGCTTAATATCTATGAGCAAGTAGGGTTTGCCCACGATTCGGTCTGCAAAAACAGCTTGTTCCTTAACGCCTTCGGCTTGTTTTAGGATATCTTCCAATTCCAGTCCAAAACTTTCAATAGACTTTAAATCGGGACCTTTTACCTTGATGCCCATAGGTGCGCGCATACCTGTTTGTAGCATTACCAGTCGTGTTTCGATAGGTTGCAGCTTGGGTGCCGATGTAACGCCTGGTAATTTGGTTACTCGAACTATCTCGTTCCAAATATCATCTGGACTTTCAATGTCCGGTCGCCAGTTTCGGTAGTACTCGCCATCGTCATCTTCAATCAAGTCTTCGCGTGTAGCAGTCGTTTTTAGCGATGTTTCGGCATAGTTGACGCCTTCATCTATCTCATTGTTTGGGTTGATAATGAATTTGTTATTCTTCAGTACAAATAATCCATCGTCATTGACCTTGTAGCGTTGTCGCTCGCCATAACTATTCCGCATATATTCCGATTTATACTGAATGACATTCTCATACATCGAGAGCGGTGCTGGGTCGAGTGCGCTTTCCGTTCTTCCCGCTTTTCCTACTACGGTTTCGATTTCAGGGATGCTCGCCACAGCCATATCAAGTTGTTGTAGAACACGTTTGTTTTCTTCAACGCCTGCGTGTGGTAAGGATGTAGGCATCAGCAAGAATGAACCTTCATTCAGCGCTGGCATAAACTCTTTGCCTGTGTTTCGCATAATAATGATACCCAACGTGAGCACCGTAGCCGGAACGATTAAGAATAGATATCGGTTTTGAAGTGCCCATCGCAAAATACGCTCATAGTATATCCTGAAAATCGAGAACACACCAAGTAGTCCAAAACAGATAATGGACACAAATATCAAGTTCATCACAATACTTCGGTCAAAGCCTAATGGTCGCCAATAGGTAGCGAGTAGGAATACGATGGCGACCGATGAAATGATGATGTACAGAAGGTTTTTACGCTTTCGCGAAAGCGTATCGCGCATTTTTAAAAATGATGTTGCAGCAAAAGCGATAAGAATTAGCCCCAACCAAAAGCCGTAAACGATGGCGAGAATTCCCAATAAAACAAGTAAGCCATTGATGGCATGCTGTGTCCGTTCACGCACATTCGTCTTACGGAAAAGGAATGCCGCAATGGGTGGAATTATAAACAGCGCAATGATAAGGGATGCCGTGAGTGCCATTGTTTTAGTAAATGCAAGCGGGCGGAACAGTTTTCCTTCGGCACCAATCATCGTGAATACAGGCAGGAAACTAATAATAGTCGTTAAAACAGCTGTTAGAATAGCACCAGAAACTTCAGCCGTTGCGTTGTAGATGATTTCGTTCGTTGTGTACTCGTTACCGTTTTCATTAAGGCGTAACTTTTTATCTTCCAAGTGCCGAATCATATTTTCGGCGAGTATCACGCCTACGTCCACCATTGTACCGATGGCAATGGCAATACCCGAAAGGGCGACGATGTTTGCATCTACATTAAAGAGCTTCATCGTGATAAAAACCATCAAGACGGCTACGGGCAACAATCCCGAAATAAGGATGGATGCACGTAGGTTGAACACCATTATGATAATGACCAAAATGGTAATCAAGATTTCCAAAGTCAAGGCTTCGTTGAGCGTGCCCAACGTTTCTTGTATGAGTTCGGTACGGTCATAAAACGGTACGATGGTTACTTGTGAAGTGCGACCATCTTTCAATGTTTTTGTGGGAAGTCCAGCGCTTATTTCAGCAATTTGTGCCTTAACATTGTTAATGACTTCCAGCGGATTTGCACCGTAGCGAGCAACTACGACACCACCTACGACTTCGGCACCTTCCTTGTCGAGAATTCCACGTCTGGTAGCAGGTCCCAAATGAACATTTGCCACGTCCTTGATACGAATAGAAGTAAAGTTTTCTGAATCAACCACGGCATTTTCGATATCTGCGATAGATTTTACATAACCCAATCCGCGCACGAGATATTCAGCTTGATTGATTTCGAGGGTTTGTGCGCCTATGTCCTGATTGCTCTGCTTTACAGCCTTGACCACATCGCCCATACTTACATTGTACTGGCGCATTTTTTCTGGGTCAATATCCACTTGGTATTCCTGAACATACCCACCTATGGAAGCCACTTCAGAAACACCGCTTGCAGATGATAACCCATATTTCACATAGTAATCCTGAATACTACGCAATTCCTGTAAATCCCAACCGCCAGTAACGTTGCCATCTTTATCACGACCTTCCAGCGTGTACCAAAATATCTGTCCAAGACCTGTGGCATCTGGCCCTAATGATGGATTGACACCATCAGGTAATAGGTTTGCAGGAAGTGAGTTCAGTTTTTCAAGTATGCGACTGCGTGACCAGTAGAACTCGATGTCTTCTTCAAAAATGATATAGATGCTTGAAAATCCAAACATCGAAGAACTACGGATGGTTTTCACGCCTGGAATACCGAGAAGCGAAGTGGTAAGAGGATATGTGATTTGGTCTTCAATGTCCTGTGGCGAGCGCCCTTGCCACTTGGTAAAAACAATTTGCTGGTTCTCGCCAATATCAGGTATGGCATCAACGGCAACTGGGTCTGTAGGTAAAAAGCCCGTTTCCCAATTAAAGGGTGCGTTGACCACGCCCCAACCCACGAATAGGGCAAGTAGTAGAACGGCAACAAGTTTGTTTTCTATGAGAAATTTAATGCTCTTATTCAGCATAGCATTTGATTATTAGATAATTGGAATTACGTGTTGCAGAATATGGCAAACACGAGTTTTAGCCCACTACAGCATAGCTATTGGGCTTCATTCAAAAAATCTAACAAATCAAATTAAGAAAGTCTGGTGCAGCACTTGCACATCCCGTTTGACAAAGGGTCGCGGGTAATCTTCAAAAGGAACTTCTTCAGATTCGGTTCCTTCAAATAGGTATATATAAGAGTATGTAAAAGCAGCGATGAACGTTTGCTGCTCAAAAGAAAGCGTGTCAAAAGATATTTTAAGGTCGTCTTTGCCTTCCTTTACAATTTGCTCGTCAGAACAACAAGATTTCTCAGTCATTTTAGGATTCTCACAACTTTTAACTGGTTGTGCTTTTTCCATTCCACAACCTTCAGCTTTTGAGAATAAACTAAAATCGACCAAATTGTCCCCACAATAATGCATATCCACAGTAAATGACATTGTAGAGAACATCACTACAAAAGCCATCGAAATAGATAATATTTTATGGAAAACCTCTTTCATCGTTGCAAAATTACAAAATTTTGGAATTAACCGCATTACTTTAAGTTAAGTTTAAGGCAATCAATCGATGAAAAGTTTTATAAGGGAATGTTTTATGTCGCAAAAAAACCTTGAAAAACAAAAGCTGTTGTTATATGTGTAACCCTCCCTTTT
This sequence comes from Allomuricauda sp. TY007, assembly GCF_010468565.1. Classification (GTDB taxonomy): domain Bacteria; phylum Bacteroidota; class Bacteroidia; order Flavobacteriales; family Flavobacteriaceae; genus Flagellimonas. The sequence goes on along the minus strand of NZ_WUEG01000019.1, from coordinate 12,675 downwards.
GTCGGGCTATTTATTGGACGATTTTTATTTGTCAATAAAATTGCATTTGCAGTTTTGGATTGACAAAAAAATAACCCATCCGAATTATCGAATGGGTTTTGAGATTTTTTGATCTATTATAGTTCGAATGCAAGAATCTCCTGCTCAAACTCCGACTTTCGTTCCTCCAAGGTATTCTGCAATTGTGTGGTCACCAAATTGATGAGATTGCTGTTGGTTGTCTTGAATTCCAATCCATGGGAATCCCTGATGTAAAATGAACTGGAACCGTCCTGGTTGTAGTTGAACTTGGTGAGTTCTCCAAGGGTCTGGTTCAGGCGTTCCCTGTTGGTCGCCAAGCCTCTCAACTTTTCAAACTTCTGGATCCGGCTGTCGATGCTGATTTTGGGAACCACCACCGGTGCCTTGGCTTCTTTGGTCTTTTCAGTACCATTGGCGTTACCAGTAGCCTCCTTGGTCAGTTGGTCTTTGACATCCTTGTTGGATGCTTTTTGTCTTGTTACCGTTTTCTTGGTTCCGGTCTCTTTTGTTTTTGTTTCCATGTTAAATGAATTTTTAATTAAACAATATTTGAGCATGTAACAAGTGGTAGACAAAATTTTGGAGCGGCAAGGAAACGGAATAAAAAGGGACAAAGGAGCGGCTTTATGCCGTCCCTTGTCCGACAAACTTTTGCGGGCTTAGCTTTCGATGATATTGGTTAAGCTATTAAATTTTATCTTATGATCCGCAGGTTGGCCCCAGGTTTCTGGCCATTCACTACTTCCTTTTCGGGACTTTTTTCGAGAACCGCTTTCAACTGGGCCATATCCTTGCTGATCTTTTTCTCCACCACCCTTGCATATTTTTGGGTGGTCGATAGTTTGGTGTGCCCCAATAGCTTGGATACCGTTTCCAAGGGAACATTGTTCATTAGGGTAATAGTGGTCGCAAAAGTGTGCCTGGCCACATGAAAGGTCAGGTGCTTATCGATTTGTGCCTTGGTGGCAATCACCTTTAGGTATTTGTTTACTTTTTGATTGGAATATACAGGCAATAACGTATGGTCATTATCGACATTGGGATGATTGGAATACTTGTCCAATATGGCCTTGGCATGATACAGCAGGGGAATCCTTACAGGTGTCTTGGTCTTTTTCCGTTTGACATTGATCCACTCTTCTCCATCTATTCCTGTTACAATATCACTTCTCTTTAAGAGCTTGACCTCAATATAGCTTAGGCCTGTATAACAGGCAAAAAGAAATATATCCTTTACAATGGCCTTGCCGCTATCCTTGATTTTAGTGGAAATCAAGCGTTGTATTTCGGCCTCTTCCAAAAAATCACTGTCGTAATCCTCGAACTTCAGGTTGTACTGGTTGAAGGGGTTTTGGGGGATGCACCTGAACTTGAAGGCTATGCCCACCAATTTCTTGAACCGCTCCATGTGCTTCATGATGCCATTATTGGTCAATGGCTGGGCCTTGTTAATCGGAGGGCAATTTCTAAGGAAGCTCTCGAATTCGACCAAAAATGCATAATCTATAAAGGACAATCTTATGTCCTGTGAGTTGAACTTTTTCTTTACGAACCGTTTTAGGTAGGTTTCCGTGGCCGAGTAGTTCTTGATCGTGCCCTTTGCCAATTTTGGCATTTCATGGGTGCGATGGAATTCGATGATATCCTTTAATGTCCTGACCACCTTGTCCTTTCCAAGGTAGCGCAATTTGATGATCTTTGCGTTGATCACCGCTCCCTCCCCTATTAACTGCCGATGGCACTCCAAGAGTTTGGCCTGAACATCGTCTAGATATCGGTTGATGCTGTTCGCTTCATTGGCACGATGATCGATTTTGCCCAAAATAGGACACCATCGTTCTTCAAAAGTTGATCTATGGACACTGAGGTCGGAATAGCGGCCCTCAAATCTTATACGGGCATAAATGGGAATCCGGCCATCTTTTTTTTTGGCCGTTTTTTTTAGCCAAAAGCTGATACTGAATGAATTAGAGCTATTCATGTGTTTTCGCCTTAAGTGGAACAATCCGTTGAGCGAAAGTCAAATCACACGAAATATCAAATCGGGAAATACAAGATAAGGAATTTCCCCCGACAAAAATAGGACATCATATAGGACATCCTCACCCTTGATTTCAGACCAAAACAAAAAAAACCAGAAAAAATTAATTTTCTGGTTTTCAATTATTTATGGTTTAGTTTGTTGTTAAAAAAACCATGTCTGTCGGGGTGGCAGAACTATTAGCCACCATATATGTTATTGACAATCAAAAAGTTACGTTGATTTTATTCACAAAGGTAACCGAATAGGTAACTTTTGACCGTTTCGATTCACTTTCTGATACAAATTTAATAAAATTTGATGAGGGTTCCCAAGATTTAGTATCCCTAACTCTATGAAGGTCATTCCCATAGCAGAAGGAACAATACTGTTCTTGAAAAAGGGATACGGTTCTATAGATTCATTTTATCCAATCTATTTGCCCTTTTCCGTTTATCTATACTTCTGTTTACTGCTTTTGGGTTTGTCTGGGATTGTTGGTTCCACCAATCCAAGATCTATGGCTCTTTGTAGATATTCTGTCCTGAAATGCTCTCTATGGGTAAGGCCCAATAAGTCCATAAGGTCATTACGGCTATGCTCGTTTTGGAATACAGCTATAAGATTTTTAACTTGCTCGGTAACTTTTTCAGAAATGGGAAATATCATTCTGGTAAAACTATCCATGAACTTAAAACATTCTTTGCCATAATTCTGTAAAATCCTTGGGACGCCTGAACCTAGTTGTTCCACCAATTCCAAATCCTTGTAAACCCGCATCAATCCCTTATTTCTTGGAATTGACACACCTTCAAAAAAATCGTCCTTGCTTAGCCCTTGTCCAACTTTTGGATAATTTTTTGTTCCAATATTCTTTTAATCATATATAATCAAGTGAACGTATTCACCAAAAGCAATGTCTTTTAGTGAATTAAACCTCGAAAATTGTTCTTTTACCTGAATTTTAGCGTTCGGACTCCAAAATCCATCAAGATGAGATGGTCCAATAAGAAAACAGTGGATTCAATTCCCAGAACTTTTGGAAAGTGTGTAATTTTAATCCACAATAAAACAACCAAATCAACGGACTGATTAAATATGCCGATGAACAATAAACAACGTACCGCCACCATCAAAGAAAAAAAATACCCTGATTTTACATGGGTCGATATACAGGACCCCTCCGACGAGGAAGCCAATGAACTGGCGACCACCCAAGGTTTGAACCCCATCTTGGTAAAGGATAGCCTGCAGGCAGGGCACCTTCCAAAGCTGGAACACATCGAAGAGGGTTATTTTATGATCCTGAGAGCCTGTACTCAGGAAGTCGACAAACCAACCTCCATCAACGATTTTTCCAACAAGATCGCCTTTTTTGTGTTCAGGGACCGTTTGATCACCATACATAGGGCGGAGTATGCCTTTCTCGACAGTGCTCCCTCCCATATAAAGCATGTGGACGGTCTCGTGCTCCATATCGTGGACAACATGGTGGACAGTTTTCAGGAACCGGTGGAAAACCTGTCCAACAAGATCGATGATATGGAGAACCACATCTTTACCAAAAAAGGGAGCAATCTCACTCTGGAGCAGCTTTACTTCCTGAAATCCAAGGCCCGTATCGGTAAAAAACTGATTGGGCTCATCCAGACCGTCATCAACGAGTTAGCGGTGGGCAAGGGCCACAAGTCTCGATTACAGGACATCAAGGACAGCCTTGCCGCCCATCACCTGCTCTACGACGAGGCCGTGGAGGATACCAACGGGCTTTTGGCCTCTTACCTATCGGTCACTGCACAGAAAAGCAACGATGTCATGAAGGTGCTCACCATCTTTTCGGCTTTTTTCCTTCCCCTGACCTTCATTGCCGGGATATATGGGATGAACTTTGATGTCATGCCCGAGCTTCGCTGGCAAAATGGGTATTTCTATACCTTGGGGGTTATGGTTCTGATCTGCCTGATCGTATTTCTTTGGTTCAAGAGAAAGCGTTTCTTCTAGTTCAAAAACCTATTTTTGCCAAACAATCAGGCTATGGTGCATTATGTAGAGTCCAGATGTTTGTGAAGTTCACTTTTTTGCTTCGAAATAAAGGTGTACTATACAGGAAATATAAAAAGTGAATAAGATTAAGGTCAGTATTAAAGGCTCTTTCAACAGGGCTATGGTTGTAACCAAACTTTATAAACAAAGTGATTACAAAATTATCAATATGATTTTTATCGTTTCACCATTTACCTTTTCAGCTTTCTGAACTGTGCCAAGCGTGTCTGATATGCTTGGAAGAAACTTCTTTTGGTTCTTTCATCCAAAAAAGAAGCCTCCGTGAACCATTGGACCTTTTTGGATTGGGTCAACATATCTTCCATAATGGTCAGAAACTGCTTCTTATGCAATCCAATGGTATCTGAAAGTATGTTGAACTGATTGGGAATATTCGTCTGTGCCATGCTTTTGGGCAAAAGACCTCCGTCTAGGGCAAAGGTGTCGTCATTAACGTGGATAGCGGTATTTAATAGGTCATAAGCTGGACTCAATCGATGATCTCCAAAGGGAGTTTGCAGTACGGAGAAGTTTTTTAAATGGGCATCCCCATTGGAAAATAGATAATTGAAAACCAATAGCTTGAACATTTTAGGTGTTTCCAGTTTATAGGCTGGTAAAAAACGTTGCATCAGCTCGAAAAGATCAAGATAACTTCCTTGATATTTATAGTCTTCACCATCGGTTTGGGGTGTTTTTCCCGCCAAGGTGGCAAAATCCTCTTTGGCCAGTTTACGACCATCCTCTCTAACGTCAAAACGTTTGGTGATATATGCCGGTTCACCGTTCTTAAAAAAAATAAGGGCATTCTCAGCGGTCTCGATTCCATAAACTTGCCGGGCAATCTGCATGGTCAAATGCTCATTTGCCGGCATTTGATCTCGTCGTTTTCCTGCCAGTGGAATAGGCTTGAGAATATGGGTGCCCTTCTCGCCTTCCTTGATCAAACGCAATTGGTTCTTTTCCAACAAGACAGAATACTTTTCCTGTACCCCGGAAATCGAAATCCGCTTTCGATTGTCTTCAAAAAGCTCATCCGTTTCCTCGTTCGATGTAGGCGAATCATATCTCAATACGTGGGATACCTTCCGGTTACTGAACACCCGCTTTAAGCAGGTCCGACTATATGTATCATATCCTTCGGCCAAGGTTCCTGGACAATGTGTTATTTCCGGCATCATAAGTTCTATTCCATTTTTTGTACTGTAATCGCACCCACAGTGTCATAGAGGGCCGTGGTGACCAGCAGTCCGAAATAATCGTCAGGGTCTATTCCCATGCTTTTACAGACCAGTTGTTTATTGGCTCCTTCCGGTAACATATTGTAAAAGAAGGGAAAGAAATGATCCGACCTGTATGCTTCCGATGATTTGGGAAGCGTAAGGCTTATGGGGGGAGTGGTCCCATCCCTGAGCCAGGCCTCAGTATATCGAAACGTATATTGACCATGGTCGTCTTGGGCAAGAATCCCTGCCAATTCCCCTTTATAGTAGATTTTTGCCTGTCTCATTTCCTATTCCAGAAATTTCCTTTACCCTAAGTGTCACTTTCAATCCCAAAACATCCACAATTTTTTCCAAGGAAGACAAGGTTGGATTGGCTTCCCCTTTTTCAATCTTATACAGGGTATTGATACCCACCTGGGCCATTTCTGCCAGCTGTTCCTGGGTTATCCGCATTTGGCTGCGACGTTCTTGTATAATATGACCTATATGCTTTTTGGCATTCATACTAACACATCTATACCCACACTATAATGTGGTTTCAGGATTATATTCTACGTTTCAGTATAAAAATACATTAATTTTCACAATATAATGTGTTTTTAAAGGTTTTTTTAGATTTTGCCAGTGATTTTCATTTAGATTCCACACTATACTGTGTAATTTAAATCTTCAAATCAATGTAAGACAAAGGTTTTATTCAACTGATAAATGCCACCATGGCTTCCTTTATATGGAAACGCCGGTCATCCTATACCACCCTCACGCGATTAAATTGAGTAACTTCCAACATAGCACAAAAAAATGACTTTCAAGTCAGTACAATCAAATATTGAATGGCTCAAATTTTTCCGTTTTTAGTAGTCTCTTCCATCCCGCCCAACCAGAAAATATCATACCGGTGTAAAATCCGGACTTAGTATACCGGTTTCGCCATAAAAAACTGAGCATAAGAAAAATAGTTCCAATTGTTTGGAAACCATACTTCTAAGATAAAATTGGCTATGGTTAAAAAGTCTGTTTTAGGTGTTTATGTCTACCATACTTTCGATTAAAGAGTACAACTTACCTTGTAATATCTTCGCATTCATTAATTTGACAAGGCTTTCTTTGAGTAGCCTATTTACGGTATTTAATGGAGCACTTTGATCGGCTTTATCTAAGGTGTGGGAAAGGTTGCGTTAATGGAGCTGGCAACAGCGGCAACCTTTTTTGCACCATAAAATCGGGAAATCTCCTTTTTCTCCTGGTCATTGCCACGCTCAAGCAAACGTCTGATGACCGCCTTGTATTTCCTGCCCCAATCCATGGTTTCGATATCCGTATCCCAGAAAAGGGATTTTCTCAAAATCGAGAAATCTGGTGTTTTTGCACGCTGACCCTCCTTCTCTTTTTTAATGTCGTAAAATGCCTGTAAAAGGACCAAACTACCTTCCTGCAACCCCAGTTTATCCTCAATCCTTAAGGCCAATGCGGTATTAAGGTCACGCCTTTGGCCGATAATGGCATTCAAGGTCTGTGGATGCTCACCTATGGACAGGACAAAAGGGCGCTGCTTAAGGGAGCGTTTTTTCAGTTCCCTTTTCAGTACCTGGCCCGGGTGTATCCCCCTATATTTCTCAGCATATGAAACCATACTATAAGTATAAACAAAATTGTTTACATTTTATGGTAAGATGTATCCCTTTGTTTGGGATATTACTTTTTCCAGGATACTATAACTCTCCTGCTCCCGTTCAGTTCCTTGAGCTCCAGCATCAGCTTTTCATTATCACCCAAAACAAATTTGGGTAGCACATAAACAAAACGCTGGCTTTTCCCATCAATAATGGCATATGGCATTTTATGTTTGTGAACGACCATTAGGGGTAATCGTTGGTAAGAGGTCTTTCTTTTAGGGTTTCGGTTGGTCCGGTATACCTTAAGATAGTCTATCTCAAAGTTGATTCCAGAATTGTTTTTTACTTCGATGACCAGGTAGACTTCGGAATCATCGTATACCATGTTCTGCAACTGTATCCGGATTCCTTTTTTGCGTTTTGTGGCCATGGTCTTATGGCCAGATCCAAGTAAATATTGGCTTGCCCTTTCAAAATAAGCCCTCCTTTCCTTGTTGGAAGCGGCAGTACCCTTTTCAAGCTCCGGTATTTCCATCACGGACCTTTCGGTCCCGATACTTTGTGAGCTGGTAACAAAATGGTTCAATTTGTCGAGCTGTTTTTGGTATTTCAGGATATAGGAATATACCCGTCCATCCTTGGTCAACACCAATAGGTTGCTTTCTTTGCCCGGACTGGCTTGTACCAAACCAAGGTACTGCTCCTTTTCCCGGTTATAGGTAAACACAAAATTCGGAGCGCCCACAATGCCCTGACGGATAGGTTCAGGAAAGAACAAAGCCACGTTTTTATGCTCGTTCGCATAGATGGTGTCCAAATGTTTTTGTGCCGACATTTGGCTGCTTATTATAAGTATGGAGATTATTAAAATACGTTTCATTATTTCAGCTTTAAAATGAGTTGATAATTGTCCATTACGGTCACCTTTACTTGGCGGTTGTCCCTTTGAAAAAGTGATTTGATGCCCCTGACCTGTGGCACACCACCGATATTGATATCATCAATGGCATCCCCAACCACTTCCCTTCCGGCCTCCGCCCGAAAACTGTTCTCGATGTAGATGCCCTCGCTGCCATCCTGAAGGTCATATGCTCCGAGATTTATGGGGTTGTGGTCGATATGTTCAATATTGATCATGGCCCTGTTGGGTTTAAAGCTCACGAATCCGTAAATGGCCGTATTCCTTGGAATCACGGTACCATTGATCATGGCCTCTTCCAAGAGCCGCATCCGTAATCGGTTATGCTGGCGTACCGTTTGGGTGCCATCCACCCTGGCCAGGATCTGGGCATCCGTGGTTTCGTTCACCTCCATGAGCCTTTCCATGGGGTTTGAGGCAAAGAACAACTCGTGCTCCAATGCCAATTCCTTCACTTCAACAGATGGGTCTTTAGTATCCATTTCTTTTGTGGTGGCGATGGAATCCGGTCTGGCGTTGCCCAATGCCTCTTTAGCTGTTTTGGATTTCCGGTATGTCCCTTCCGAGTAATCAATGCGCCCCTCGTTGTAGATACTGTCAATGATCCGTATCCTTTTCTTTTCCATCAGGTCCGGGTCGTATACACCCGTAGAATCCAAGAGACCCTCGTCATAAATGCTCGGGGCGTTGGTCTGCCGCTCTTCCTTGATGGCATCCAGGGCCTCCAGTTTGGTTTTGTACTGCTCCTGCTCCTCCCCCAGTTCCGGTACCGGAATCTGGTTGTTATCAATACTTGGCTCTTCGTCCCCGCCCAATGCCATCATCGCATAGCCCACAATGAACAGGACCACGCAAAGCATGACTGCCGCAAAGACAATCTTATTTTTCTCTACTTTCATAATTTTCAATTCTTTTTAAAGTGTTTTCAAAAAAGTTGGTGATCAACAGGCCATGGGTGTTGTTCGGAAAGTTCCGGTCCACATGGATCAGGTTCCCCGTGGTGGTCAGCTCATAGGTATCGGTGACCGACCCCCGGTTGATCTCAAATACGGTGACGGTCTCAAACCTATAGGGTTCCGATTGCAGGTCCACCTTGGATGCTATGCTCAGTACTTTCTGTACCAAGGAATATTGCAGCAAACGGTTATAGACCCCTTCCGCTTTTTTCTGCCGGTAGAGGGCGTCCACCGAGCTGTTGCCCAGCCACAGTGCCTTTTCAAGGTTGTTCTCATAATTGCTGACATCGATTCCATAGAAATAGCGGTGGAACAGTTCCAGATGCGCCTTGGCCTCCACTTCGAGGTTTTCCAATTGGGAGACCATTTTTAATGGAATCACGCTCCCATCCCCGTTGACCACAAAGGCATTGTCCATACTTTCCCTGTGGAGCTTGATGACCATCAGTACCGAAACGATACAGGTCAGTACAGCCCCGATGACCGTAGCCAACACGATAAAGCGGTTGAGCTTTAGGACATCGTATATGTTTTTATAGGGTGTTTTCATTTCAGTAGTAGTTTTTAGTGCAGATAATATGCAATTATAAATGTGCCTTAGGCACCCTTAGGCACCAAAGAGTTTGAAGGTAACGGAGGTGGCCTTGCGGTACAGTTTGAACTTCAACAGCACGATGAATCCAATGGAAGCCAGTTCGATCAGGGGGGCAAAAAACTCACTGCCCCAGTCCGTCCCGAACAGGTTGTTCCAAAAATCCGTGTTGATCTCCGTGTACAGGGCATTGACGAAGACATTGACCAAAAAGAAGGCCGGTACGAGCATATAGACCCCCGCATAAAGCTTAAAGAAGTTATAGGCCAGTCCCCTGAACTTTTCGAACACGGCCAAGCTGATCACTAGGGGAAAGAAGGCCCGCATAATGCCCAACAAGAAAAATCGTTCCGCCAAAAACAATGGGTAAATGAACAGGTCCATCAACCAAAGAAAAATCCCGATGATAAAGGCCAGCACCTTCAAACCGTACAAGGGGGTCACCAAGGCCTCGTACAACAGTGCCAAAGCCTTTTTGGCGGCCTCCAGTGCGCCCACATCCCGTTCCAGATCCACATCCTGTAGCTGTAACGGGAGGAGCGCCGGGGCCGTATCCCGGTATTGGGACTCAATGGAGACCAAAATGGCATCAAAGACATCCAGCACCTGTGTGGAGAAAATCACCAAGATCACAATGGCAAAATTCTTGGCCAGTTCCGTGGGGGTCAGCCCCCAGGTATGGCCATCCGTCGAAGCGATGCCCTCATTGTACTTCTTTAGGATGTTCACCAAAAAGAACAGGACGGCCAGTGCCTTCATGCCCGTAATGGTGTACTGGGCAAAATCACTGTCCATTATCGTCCGGTAGACCGCATCCACATATTCCAATCCTATTCCCAAGAACATAACTGCTTAATAATTAGTTTCACGGTTGTTGATCCTGTCCTGCATCTTCCGAAAGGAGATGATCTCCCTATAGCGTCTGGTCTTGACCTCCAGTTCTGCCACCATTTCCTGGGACTGGACTTTCTTTTCCATCAAAATGGCCGTGCGTTCCGCATCGGTCATTTTCAAAAAATCACTGGACAGGATCTGGTTCACAAAATCCAGGTCGTCAATGGCCGTGTTCATAATCTGTTCAAATGAGCGGGATACCTGCTCTACTTCCCCAGCTTTGATATAAGGGGAATTCAAAATATCCCTTACATCTTGCTGTACGGTCCTGAACAAAATCTCATTGTTCTTGGTCAGCTCCTGTAGGGCTTTCAATTGTTTGATGGTATTGCTGACCTTGACGACATTATCCTTTTGCTCTTTTAGAAATTGCACCGTCTTCAATAGCTCTGAGGTCTGTTTGGCCGACTCCACCAGCGACTTGGTCATGCTGATGAAGTTCGTATTGTCATACACCGGCATCCCCTGGCAGGCAGCGCCTGCCGGCAGTAATAAGGTGAAGGTTAAGGCAAATCCCAGTGTAAGGATCTTTTTCCCAAAAGTGGGCTTTCTAATTGTTTTCATGTCGCTTTGTCTTTATGGTTAATGAATGTTTTGATGGCTTGTTCCATATCGTTTGTTTTTTCAAAAAGTTCAATGAGTTGTGTACTCTCAGTCCCATCGGTCAGATAGGCAGCATAGACCTCGGGGGGCACTTCCAAGCGGAAGATGTTGCTCTCCTTTCCTATCTTGATGAATATTTCGGTGTACTTCCTATCCCCGGTCAGGTTATTGCGGATGGACCGCAGCTGCTCCAGGTCATGGGACGATAGGTTCAATCTGGTTTTCAGTTCGTCATAGCCCTTTTCGTTACGGAGGCTGTAAATTATCTGTGTGTTCTCCAAAATGCTCGCGGAGGTGGAATTGTTGGGCAATTGGTTGATGGACTGTAGGATGATGCCAATGGCGCCGTTCTGCTTCCGAATGGCCTGATAGTAGAATTCCACACTTTCCAATACATTGGGAAACTTCAGCTGCTTGGCAAACTCATCGAACAGGATGATGCCCCGCTCCGAACGGTTCCGCCAAATGGTCCGTTGGATGGCCGACTTGATGAGCTTGAGCATCACGGAGAGGATTTCCTTGTTGTCCCGTACCTCGTCCAGTTCAAAGACGATCAACCGCTTGTCCTCGATGGTATAGGTCTGGTCGGCCCCCGCATTGAACAGGAAGCTGTAAGGACCTTCTTCCACATATTCCGAGAGGATATGCAGAAAGTCATAGCTACTGAAATGGGCTTCCTTAATCTGTAGTTCTTGGATAAGGGTATCTTTTCGATGGTCCACAAACCGGTAGAGGGAAGCCAAGGAATGATTCTGTCTGACTTTCTTGTAATAGAGCAGCAAGACTTTTTTGATGGCTACTTCTTGGGATTTGGAAGCATTGTCCGCTGCAAGGAGTTCCAAGAGAAATACAGCGAGGTCTTCCAAACGCTCTGGGGTCAAATCGGATTCCTCCGAGATATAAAAAGGATTGATGCCGAGATTTTTTCCTTGCTCGTAGCGCAGGATAATATGTTGGTCGGGATAGAGCTTCGCAAATTTGGCATAGGAGCCGCCCAAATCGATTAGGACCAGCCGGACCCCCTGCTCAAAATATTGTCGCAGAATGTTGTTGGCCAAAAAGGACTTGCCCTCACCCGTTGGGGCGAAAATGGCAAAGTTCCGTGCCTTGATGCGTTTTTTCCGTTCGTCCCAGACATCCTTCAAGACAGGGATGTTGTGCTGGCGGTCATTGAATAGAATCCCCGTATCATCAGATCTGTAATTTGTGTTGTTGATGTACAGGCACAGGGCATGTTTGAGATCCGTGACATAGAGATCTTCGTTGGAGAAGTTGGTGGCATGGCAGGGATTCGAGTTCAAAAAGTAGTGCTTGCGTTCCTCGCCATTGGGATGATAGGGCACCATGTCCAATTCCTTGAACTCGGCCTTGATCTTGGAGCCAATCCGTTTTACCTGTTCGGTTTCCGGATGCCAAAAAATGATATTGAGATGGCCACGGATGATACGGGAGGAGTCATCGGTATTGATTTGGTCCAGGATATTTTGGACCTTTTTGAGGACGACCTTGTTCTGGGAACCGAAGTTGGAACTTTTGCCCAGTTCCTCCACTTTTTTGTCCAGGAGTTTACGCCACTTGTGTTTGTCATCCAGATAGAGAATGTGGTTGATGATGTGGTTCTCGTTAAGGTCCAACCCCAATCTGGAAACGCCGGACATAGTATACCACCCTCGCCGGGTTAAAGTGACCATAGCTGGCCGGACGAAAGTGACCCACCCCCGCCGGGCCAAAGTGACCCACCTTTAGATTAGATCTATCTGTAAAAAGTCTAAGTGCTTTTTTTGT
>NZ_WUEG01000018.1 GCF_010468565.1 Allomuricauda sp. TY007 | reverse complement strand
GCCGGGGACACTGCCTTGACCAAGGATATGGAGCTGATTCCTAAAACCTGTCCAAAATTGGATATTGCAATTTTACCTATTGGGGACAATTTTACCATGGGATACGAAGATGCTGCCAATGCCAGTGATTTTATCCAGTGCAATCAAATCATCGGATGTCATTATGATACCTTCCCTCCTATTAAAATAGATAAATCCAAAGCAGTTGCGTATTTTGTAAAAAAAGGAAAGAAATTGATGCTTCCGGATATTGTATTGGGAAAGCCCCAATGCTTCCCCGCTAATCCCTGCAAACTTTTCCACATAGGTGTACCATGGCTCAATATCCTAATAGCGAATGGGTCAATCCACTCCATGTCCATTTTCGGCATTGCCTATAATCTAAATACCCCTTGTCGAACTCCACATAGGAACCTTTTTCAGTTCAAGTTCCTTTTAAAAAGCCGTGGTCGCGGGTGGTCACACTTGAAAATTTGTTTGATTATCGAGGTGTCCCCTAAAGTTTCTACTTTTATTCATATCTCGAATGTGTGGGAACTTCAAGATATAAAATAAGATTTCTACTTTTTTTTGGTTAAAACCCGTATCTTGTTCGTCTCTGGAAATTTGGATTCAATCCTATCACAGGAAGATTTTAAATGCCACTTTAGCTGAATACTTTTTATCAATATATGAAAGTAAAAAGAGGGCAAAAATGATTTTTTTTATACATTTTGATAAAAAAACAAAAAAAATTGGGTCGTCTTAAAACAGATTTGACGGTCATATCCCCAGGAAGAATCAATATAATTGGTGAGCATACAGATTACAATGACGGTTATGTATTGCCTGGTGCAATTGATAAAACCATAACTTTTAAATTAGGGAAGAACGACACTGAAAAATGTTGTAGAATCTATAGCAAGGGTTTTGGCGATATACTTGAATTTGACTTGGATTCGATTACCAAGAAACCCAAAGGGTGGGAAAATTATGTGCTTGGGGTACTCCATGAAATTTTACAACGAACCCATAAATTAAAAGGTTTTGACTGCACCATTGAGAGCCACCTACCCGTTGGTTCGGGAGTAAGTTCCTCCGCCGCACTGGAATGTGGTCTTGCCATTGGATTAAATGCTCTTTTTGACCTTGGTCTTACAAAATGGGAAATTATAGCATTATCCCAAACAGCGGAACACGAATTTGTGGGCACTAAATGTGGTATCATGGATCAGTTTGCCTCAGTGATGGGCAAAAAGGACCATGTAATGTTTTTGGATTGCATGACATTGGATTTTGAATACATCCCCATGGATATAGAACCTTACCGTATTCTATTGTTGAACACCAATGTTGCCCATAATTTAGCATCCAGCGCATATAATATTCGAAGAAGCCAATGTGAAAAAGGTTTGGCCATACTTCGGAAAAACTTTGGTGAAGATATTACCTATAGGCATATTACCTCAACATTGCTCGATCAATGCAAAGAGGAACTGGGCGAAACCATTTTTAATAGGTGCAGTTATGTGATTGAAGAAAATTTAAGAGTTTTTGAGGCCGTTAAGGCCCTAAAAGAAAAGAACCTTACAAAATTTGGCCAATTATTGTACCAGACCCATGAGGGATTGCGCCATAAATACCAAGTAAGTTGTCCTGAGCTGGATTTCCTTGTCGATTTTGCAAAAGACAAAACCGATGTACTTGGCGCCCGAATGATGGGAGGCGGATTCGGGGGCTGCACCCTTAACATTATACATAAAGAAGCTATCGATGATTTTATAAAAAAGGCGAGCTCAGTTTACCACGAGCGTTTTTCCAATACATTGACTTTTTTCCAAACTGTTCCAAGCCAAGGAACCACCATCTCAAGAGAGAATGTGCATTAATACTTCGCTTGATAACTTTAACAGTATATGGCCATAAATTATGGAATATACCGCTCGCCCATTGCAACAATTTTAGTTGTTGAATTTATACATTTTTATATCCTTTCCAGATATACCTAGTAATAATTTATCGTCCATAACCACCGAACTTCGTACATCGCCCATTATCTGCAATCCAGATTCTGTTTGTGGAATATATTTGAAAAACCCTTTGCCATCCCCTAAGAGAAGTGTTCCATAGTTGGCATCAAATTTTCCAAGTCGGAGTTTAAAAAACTGATTGTTGCCCAAAAGTAATATATCCATATTACCATCATGGTCAAAGTCTTCTACCACGGTTCCATAAACACACGAATATTGTGATTGTTTAGGCAGCTCATTCCATATGTACTTACCATTTGGACCACTCAACAAAAGGGACGTTTGCATCTGATCTGCAGTTAATTTCTTTGCCTTTTCCAATTCCTTTGATGTGAAGATATTTTCTAGTGTAGCATCGGCAAAACTCTCGTAAGTTGTAAACTTTGAACGTAGATAGGCCAGTTGCCCCAAAAGTTCATTACGGGTTACATAAGGATATGCTTTTCCCTGAATGTAAAAATTGAGAATGGGATCTACCGAACCATTTTGATCAAAATCAGTATAGTACAATGCTGCGGGTTCTTCTTGGGATGCCTTGAACTGTGAATTTGTCCCAAGGTTGCCCATAACAAAATCGGGGCGACCATCCCCATTAAAGTCGCCAACGTCAATGGAGTTCCAAAGCCCAAGGTATTCCTTGTCCAAAAAGTTACTGGTTTCGTTTTTGAGCACCCCTGATCTGTTCATAAAAAAGGTGATGGGCATCCATTCACCGACAACCACCAAATCCTTACCGCCATCATCGTCCAGATCTAACCAAACTGCATCGGTTATCATACCAGCTTCTTCCAATTCAGGAGCCAATCTTTGTGTAGCGTCCACAAAACGGCCATTACCCTTGTTTTCCAACATATAGCTTCTTGGACTTTCTGGATATCTTCCAGGTATTACCCTACCGCCCACAAAAATATCCAGATCTCCATCTCCATCGATATCCGCAGCTCTTACGGTTTCGCTATTCGTAGGCATTTCCGGAAGACGGTCTGTGCCATTGGTAAATTCTCCCTTTCCATTGCCTAGGTATAACCTATCCTGCAGCAAAGGATCTTTAGCATTAAAATCATGATATCCACCACTGGCCACATAAATATCTAGAAATCCGTCACCATTGGCATCGAATACGGCAGCGTCACTGTCATGGTATTCTTTATATTGGGAAAAAATACCCACTTTATGTTCGGCAAATGCACCATTTCTTTCCTGCAAGAATATATGTGCAGGTTTTCCTTTGGAACCTCCTATAAAAAGGTCATTAAGACCATCGTTGTTATAATCCCCTTTGACGATGCTTGGCGTGTTATGGGAATATTGGGATATAAGCAATGATTGGCGTTTAAAATCATTGACCTCTGATGGTTTGTCGGTATACTTCACTGGAGAGTCCACTTCACTGAACAAGGTAGAAGTGCTTGAAAATTCTTTCTTCCCTTTATCGGCATCAGTTTCCTTAAGCACTACTAATCCATCTACTGGAACTTGGGCAATCGTTTCCGATCCTCCCCTGTTCCATCGTACAACTATGGAATCAATAGTGCTGTTTTGACCCAATCCAAAGTGCAGGATCGGGGACACCGTGGACAAATATCCTCTGGTGGGCATTTGAACCAGGGTCTGTTTTAAGGAATCTTGGTAAACCGTTACTTGGGTTCCGATTCCCTGTGTATTGCCCCCTTCGCCTTCCAATTTTAACTGAATAAAATGGGAATCACCGGAATTAGTATTGTTTTGATAAATGGAAGCTGGCTTATTGATATTGTTAATGACCAAATCCAAGTCACCGTCATTATCCAAATCGGCATAGGCCGCTCCATTACTGTTGGCAGGCTCGTCCAATCCAAATTTTTTGGTGCTATTGGTATAACTGTTAGCACCACTGTGCGTAAAAAGATAATTACTGAGCTTTGAAGACGGCATTTTTTCGATAAGTTCGAGTACATCCTTCCGTTTAAAGCGCCCCTTGGATTTTATTTGGTTGTCCATGTAATCGATAAAATCCAGATTGGTGTAATCCCTCAAATATCCATTGGTCACAAAAAGATCTTTCCAACCATCATTATCATAGTCGGCCCAAAGAGCGGCCCAACTCCAATCGGTATTGGATATTCCCGCCAATTGTCCGATTTCACTAAAACTACCATTACCATTGTTTATCTGTAACATATTACGCATGTATTGGTAATGAAAACCGCTGCGTACATTCAAATCAAATTTGTCATAATTATCGGGGGAAAGCAATAACTTTTGTCTACGGTTATCTTCGGGCAACATATCCAAGGTGAATATATCCTGCAGGCCATCATTATTGATGTCCGCTACGTCATTACCCATGGAAAAATGGCTTGTATGCCCTAGTTGTTGTCCCAATTCATTAATAAAAGTTCCGTCTTTTTGGTTAATATATAGGTAGTCTGGCACGGCATAATCATTGGAGACATAAAAATCGGACCAACCGTCATTATTAAAATCCCCAACACCAATGCCCAAACCATAAGTAAGGGCCGAACCACTTATGCCGGCCTCAACTGTCACATCCTTAAAATAATTGTTCTCTTGCCGGTAAAGCCTGATTCCTTGCAGTGGGTCGTCCATTTCCAAAAATCGTTTTGTGTTAGCCACATTGAGTATGGGAAGGGATTTTGGATTATGGTTCAGTAGGATCATATCAAGGTCACCATCACGGTCGTAATCCAAAAAATAGCCTTGGTTACTGAATGCATTGCTAGCCAATCCATATTGTTCTGCCTGTTCCTCAAATACGGGTATTCCATTGGAGTCGTTCCCCATATTGACAAACAATTGATTGGTTCTTTTTTCGGGAGGCAGTGCCCCAGAATAACAGAGGTATAGGTCCATACGGCCATCTCCGTTTACATCGGCAGCGGTGATTCCTGTCTTCCATGGCCCAATTCTTCCCCCAACCTTTGCGATGGCGGTAATGTCCTTGAATTTCATTCCTCCCATATTAAGGTAGCATTTGTTCTCACCTGTATTGGATGTAAAATACAGATCGATCAAGCCGTCATCGTTAAAATCAGCTGTCGCCACTCCCCCGCCATTGTATAGGTATTCGTACATCAAAACATTCAGGTTAGGCCCTTCCTGTAACGTATTTTGAAAATGGACTCCAGAAAAATCAGGGGAAATAGATTGAAAAACAGCAGGTTCACTATTAGTTTTTTCAGCATCAATTGTTTTTTTATCTGTTTTGTCGCAACTAAAAAAAAAGAAGAACAATAGTAAACATAGCGTGTACCTCATTATACTGTTTTTGGTGAAAGGCAATAAAAAAAGAGCCCTACCCCCGACTGTTAGGGGTAGGACTCAAAGGTATTAAAACTAAAAAACTCAAACTAAATGAAATAAATCAAAATTCATAGATTAATAACCAGGGTTTTGAACCAATAAGTCATTACGGTTCATCTCGTCCCTGCTTATGGGCATAAAGTACATTTTATCTTCCCAGGTCCGGGTTTCATTTTCCGTATTATCAACCACGGTATAGGTGTAATCATAAACGTCCGGATCATATCTATAAGGTACATGTGGTGTTGCCCCTGCTTTTAAAGTTGCCTCTACCCTTATAACCTTTATACCCCTACCCAGAGTTTCTGGAGCTATCAACCATCTTCGTGCATCGAAATAGCGTTGCTCTTCATAAGCAAGTTCTATTCTTCGTTCGTTACGGTACAGTTCCACCAGTTCATTTCCTGTGGCTGAAATGGCCGGCATACCTGCCCTATACCTAATTCTATTGAGCCATAAAATAGCTTCGGCCTCGTCTCCTGTTTCCAAGCAGGCTTCTACATAGTTCAATGCGATTTCCGTATATCGTATAAATGGCCATGGAACCAGCTGTGCATTTGATATGTTATCCTCAACCGAGGGGTCTGGATCAATAAATTTACGGACATAATAGCCTGTTCTTGAACCGTTCCAGTTTTCAATAGATGAATTTCTAGTATCCACACCTGGAATTGTTCCGCCAGATCCATCATCGTACGTTCCGGTCTGTATCTGGTCGTAAGGGTCGATAGAAGCTACATCGCTTGGACGGGGTTTCCAATCAGCCCCATCATAAAGTATGGTAGCATAAAATCTTGGGTCCCGGTCTGTGTAAGGTGCTGCAGCATGGTCAGGATTGTTCCAATCAAACTTTGAACCGTCCATCATTTCATAATCGTCCACTAACTGCTGGATCGGTGTATTACCGGCCCAGTTGTGGTAGCCATTGGGCCCATTGTTGATTCCATAGTGTATTCCTCCAAGAGGCCAATCGTCTTCTACAGTATATAATGCACTGTGGGTCCTTTCAAAAAGTATATCCGAGTGTGCAGCAGCGTCGGCGGCTCCACTGCCTCCGCCCATAGACAGGGCAATATAATTTGCTTCTCCTTCTTCGGGGCTAACTGGGGACGACAGGTCCAACTTGTAACCAGATGTAGCATCCAACAGTGCTTTTGCCGCTGCCTTGGCCGCATTCCATCTTGTTGCTCTATCGCCGGAAGTGTAGGCCACCAATTCCAAATTGGAATAACTACCATGGGCAGAAGATTGGGAGGATACTGTTGGGCCATGCCTTAAATCACTCGCTGCATATAACAACACCCTTGATTTTAACCCCATTGCACTTAAATCGGATGCTCTTCCTGGGGTTTGTCCTTTATCCTTAAGCAAGGTAGTGGCTTGCTCCAGGTCACTTACAATAAAATTGATGCACTCTTCATAAGTACCTCGGGGAGCAGAATAATCATCGTCCAATCCATAAGGTTTGTCAATTATCGGTGCACTTCCATAGTATCTGACCAATTGGTGATAATAATAGGCCCTTAGAAAATAAGATTCCCCCAACAACCTATCTCGTAGCTCATTATCGTCAAATGTGGCCTCTGGCAATTCTGCTATGGCTATATTGGCCTGTCTAATAGCAGAAAAAAGCTCATCCCATTGTGGAATTATATTTGTGTTTCCAGTTCCCGAAGGTGATAACGTACCCTCTGTAATCACATTGATTCCCCTACCTGAGTGCGTAAACATGGCTTCATCGGTTAGGGAAGCCAATCCTTCTTCTTCAAAGCCTCCATAATTTAAATGTGAATACACACCGAACACAAAGCCTTCTGAAAGTGCCCCATCTCCCCATGTTGCATCGGAGGACACCTTGTCCAAGGGTTCTGTTTCCAAATAATCTTCCGAACAGGATATTGGTATGGCACCCATCACAGCAATCAATGTCAATATCGTATAGAACTTTATATTTTTCATAACAATCAAATTAAAATTTTACTGTAAATCCAGTATTAAAAACTCTAGCTTGTGGATAAAACTGTCCGCTGTTCACTGTAGATTCCGGATCGTATATGTCATTTTTGGCCCACGTAAACAAGTTGTTGGCACTCACGTACAAACTAAAACCGGATAGACCAAAGGGCTCCAAAAGCTTTTCTGGAAAGTTATAGGCCAATTGGATGTTCTTGAGCCTGATATAATCCTTACTAAAAAGATAGTAAGTGTTGTTACCATAATTTCCGCCCGTATAATAGGTATCTCCCCTGGTAGCCAATCTAGGGTGCACACTGCTCGGGTTGTCTATACTCCAACGATTGTCATAGGAATATTTTAAATAGTTTCCGATATCCCCGGATTCCGTTTGGATGGGTAGAGAAGCACCTGTAGCTCCTTGAAAGAGTACGGCCAGTTTAAAATTTCTGTACTCAGCATTAAAGGTTGCGCCAAAATTAAATTTAGGGACAATACTTTCCTCCAGCCTAACTTGGTCATCTCCATTGATAACACCATTTCCATCCACATCCTTGAACTTCATGTCACCAGGTCTAAGATTAGGTGTCACTTCACTATAGTCCAAGGTATTGGATGCTATATCTGCCTCATCCCTGAATACTCCATCGTATTGATAAACAAAATAGGCTCCAATAGGTTTTCCTTCTTGACGTTGGTATTCGGGAGCTCCCGGAATTTCATCCATAAAAACCACCTCGTTCTTGGCATAACCTCCATTGATTCCAACGTCCCACTTAATGCCATCCTGGTTGCCTCCATAATAATTTACGGCAAACTCAAAACCTTTGTTGGCAACTTCGCCTGCATTTACCGGAGGGAGTTTGTCCGAAATACCTGAAGAACCGGGGGTTGACCCCGTTTCACGAATCAAAATTTGATCTCTTTTGTTATAGAAATATTCCAAGCTCAAACCTACGGCATTATCAAAAAGATAGGCATCCAAACCGGCATTGAAGTTATTTGCTCGCTCCCAGGTAAAGTTTGGATTGGCCAAAAGGGCCTCTTCCAAAGTGTTCACCACCGCACCGTTTATTGGAAATTGGTTTGGAGAGTATGTAGATAAATAGGCATATTCTTGCAAGGAGCCATCAAAAAACACTTGGTCATTGCCCATTTGTCCATAAGAGCCCCTCAGCTTAAGATGGTTGATTGCCTCTACATTGAACCAGTCTTCATTGGAAACGTTCCAACCCACCAAAAAACCGGGGAAAAAACCAAATCTATCATCTGCAGGAAAAATATAGGAACCATCATATCTCCAGATAAATTCTGCCAAATATTTTTGTTTGTAATCATACTGAACACGACCATAGTACCCTAAACGGGCCCTATCAAATGCCCGGCCGTCCACTTCCTGCCCATCGGCACCTCCAAAGAACAGCTGATCAATTGAAGAAGAAATAAAGTTTCTACTGTAGGCGGAAAAGAACTCATTTTGGAATCGCTCACGTGTTACTCCCGCCATAATGCCCACAGTATGATCATCGGCAAAAGTGCGGTCGTAATTGAGCATTGCCGTAAGATTGGTGTTAAGGTTGTTCGCAGCGGACTGGGTCAATCTTGGGTCTGTAAAACTGGAACGTATATTGGATATAAGAACAGGTTCTCCTGTATTTATGTATGTTTCTCTGTCCAAAGAATACAATTCCCATGGAACCTGCCACAGTTTCCTTCTAATCTGGCTTTGGTCTATTCCGGCCAACAAGGTCAATTTCAACCCTTCGACCCAAGGCTGGGTAATATCCACCGAACCCGTAAATTGAAGGTAGTCCGTAGGTTGGCTGTCGTATCCTGTTGCATTGGTCGTAATAACTACTGGCTGTTGTCCGTTTTCAATATCCGGGCCGGGTTCACCGGTAGGCCAAATGGCCGGATCGGTAGGTCGTCCACGCATCAGCATACGGAAAATGGCACCGGAACCTTCGGTTGGGTAGCGCCTGTCTTCCTTACGGTAGGCGAAACCAAGTTTTGTTTGGATATAATCATTTACCTTGATGTCCGTGTTGATTCTAAAATTATACTGTTGGTAACGGGTAGATGAGTTTTTGTAATACGCATCTTGATCAAAGTATCCTATTGAGGAGTAGTATTTTACATTTTCACTCCCCCCTCTTATAGAAAGGTTATGTCTGCTTTGTGGTGACAACTCTTTAAAAGTAGAGTCAAACCAATCTGTATTTGGATAGAGCCATGGGTCTGAGCCCTGTGCATAACCTTGTAGGGCCGTAGGCGAAAAAGCTGCATTAACCGTCTCACTTGTTGAAGGAACGGTATAACTTCCCGAGTTGTTGAATGCAGACCAGGCCGCGCCCCATTCCCCAACGGGAACATTGCTGTTAAAAATACCTATCTCGTTCATTATGTTGGCATATTCCACGGCATTGGCCATATCTGGCACCTTGGTAGGCTGGGCCAGGCCAAAATCGGCAGTATAGGTCACCTCGGGCTTGCCGACCCTACCCTGTTTTGTGGTTACAATAATAGCTCCATTGGCTGCCCTGGCACCATAAATGGCGGCCGAGGCATCTTTTAACACAGAAATGTTTTCAATGTCACTTCCGTTTAGTCTTCCTATACCTCCATCACGATCGGGAATACCATCGATAACTATCAAAGGGCTACTGTTTCCCAAAGTATTGGTACCACGTATGCTAATACTGGCGGCATCGCTCCCAGGTTCGCCGCTGGTCTGAATCACCACCAAACCGGGCAAACGACCCGATAATGAATTGGATACGCTAATTGTTGGTGAAGTTTCCAATATATCTCCCTTAACGGCCGCCACTGCACCTGTGACCGTTGCCTTTTTCTGGGTACCATACCCAACCACAACTACTTCATCCAGGGAGGAAAGGTCTTCGTCCATTGCTAGATTTACAGTTGTTTGACTATTAACAGGAACCTCTACGGTCTTGAATCCTATGGAGCTAAACCGCAAGGTTGTTGTGCCTTGAATTCCAGAAATGGAATAGTTTCCGTCAAAATCTGTAATGGTCCCCTTTGAGGAATCGTTTATGTCAATAATAGTGACACCTGGTAAAGGTTGCCCATCTGAGGAGGCCGTTACCGTTCCTGTAACAGTGGTACCTTGTGCCTGCGCGGTGGAAAACAATACACCTCCCAAAAACAGGACAAAGGCCAAGAGGATACTGGTCTTACCTATGTATCCTTCTTTTAATGACAAATGGTTGTTCATAAAATGAGTGTTAGTTAATTAGTTATGTGTTCGTGTGAGCAGCAACATCTAATCATAAATCGCGAAAATTTAAAAAATCTATGATACTCTGTGCTACTGTTGCTAAATTAGTGTTAAATTTGTAATATCAAAACTTTAGAAGTGTTTTTTTGACAAATAACCAATTTAGCCTTAATAATATTGACTATTCAGCACCATAGTTAGAAGAGGTAATTCACAAAACAGCAACATGGATGTACATCCTCGCAATTTGAAAGTACTTTTGAGATTGAACAGATTAACCGAATAATGTTGAAACATGCCATTACTAGATAGAATATTGGACTTACAAAACAGCCATTTATTATCAAAGCATGAAATACTGGTTCAAAGTATGGTGGATGCCATAGGAGACAATGAATTCCAGGTTGGTGACAAACTACCCTCAATAAATATTATGGTTCGCGATGTAGGATATGCCAGAAAAACCATTGTAAAGGCATACGAGGAGTTAAAGGACAGAGGACTTGTGGAATCAAAAAACAAGCAAGGTTATTTTGTCATCAGTCAAGAAACAGGAGTTGTACTTAGGGTGGCGTTATTACTATTTGCCTTCCAGAGTTTTCAAGAAGATTTTTACAACACCCTAAGAGAGGAGCTTGGAAAAAAATTTCAAGTAGATGTGTTTTTTCACCATAACAACATCTCCATATTTGAAACAATGATTACGAATATAAAAGGGAAATATGGCATGTATGTAATCGCTCCCATACAAGACGATGCGGTAAAACCCATGCTGCAGACCATAGCTCCGAACAAATTGATATTGGTAGATAGATATTTGGACCTAGGCCCGGAATATTCATTTATAGCCCAAGAGTTTGAAAACGCTACATACGGCACCTTGGTAAAATTACTGCCCGATATAAAGAAATACAAGAGCATGGTACTGTTCTTCAATTCCAAAACAGATTATTCACCAGCAGGAATCCGAAGTGCTTATGAAAGGTTTTTAAAAGACCATGATATTAAAGGTACCATCGAAGAGAATTATATCTCGGGAACTATTAAAAAGGATACACTGTATTTTATAAAAAATGATTCCATTCTATGGACTTTCCTTAAGGATTGCAACCAAGAACATTATGTGCTTGGTAAAGATCTGGGCATCCTTTCCTATGATGATAATGTGCTCAAAGAAATTGTTATGGGAGGCATAACCACTATATCCACAAATTTTAAGGAAATGGCCAAAATAGCAGCAAGATATGTTATGGATGGAAACGAAATAAGGACCATTATCCCTACAAACCTTATTAGCCGTAGTTCACTTTAAAGATAAAAATCAACAACCTCTAATCTCAATACTAAAATGACAAACAAATGGCAATTTACAATACTGCTGGTTTTGCTTCCCAATTTGATCATAAACGCACAAGATAGCTTGCCCGATTGGGAAAATCCAAAAATTATTACGATCAATACAGAGGAGCCACATGCCTCCTTTTATCATTATAATGGCCATGCTTTGGATACACCGCAGGAAACGCTTTCCAATTACCTATCCCTAAATGGGACCTGGAAGTTTCACTGGTCACCCAAACCTGCCGATAGACCAGAAGATTTTTATACCGAAAATTACGATGTATCCCATTGGAACAATATCGATGTGCCTTCCGACTGGCAAATGAGGGGATATGGTTACCCCATTTACACCAATATCGAATATCCTTTCCCCAAAAATGCTCCTCTTATTCCACATGACAATAATCCGGTGGGCAGCTATAAACGAAAATTCAATCTGGACAAAGATTGGGCCTCCAAGCAGGTATACATCCATTTTGGTGGAGTCAATTCAGCATTTTATCTATGGGTAAACGGACAAAAAGTTGGTTACAGCGAAGGTTCCAAAACTCCGGCCGAGTTCAATATCACCCCATACATCAAACAAGGAGAAAACGACATTGCCGTGGAGGTATACCGTTGGTGTGATGGTTCCTATTTGGAGGACCAGGATTTCTGGCGTTTAAGCGGAATTGAACGAGATGTAATTCTGTACGCCACCAATCCCATCAGATTTCAAAACATTATCTCAAGGGCATCCCTAGATAGGGAACATTACAAAAATGGTCAACTTGAACTTGAAGTATGGGTAAATGCAGAACAAAAGGCAACGAACTTGCAAATAGAGGCCAAAGTGCTTGACGGAGCAAAGGAAATTGCATCCTTAAATGGTTCCCTTGGCACCGGAGAAGATGGTACAGGTAAATTGACCTTGGAAAAGAGCGGACTGACCATTTCCCCTTGGTCGGCTGAAAATCCAAAATTGTACGATCTTCAAATCGTACTAACGGATTCCAATGGCAATCAACTCGATGCGACAACATTTAAGATCGGTTTCCGAACCAGTGAAATAAAAAATGGTCAGTTGTGGGTCAACGGACAGCCCATTCTTCTTAAAGGCGTAAACAGGCACGAGCATGATCCCGTCAATGGACATGTCGTGAGCAAGGAGTCAATGCTAGCAGATATCAAAAACTTCAAAAAATATAACATCAATGCCGTTCGAACCTCGCATTACCCCAATGACCCCCTATGGTATCAACTTTGTGACCAGTACGGCATTTATGTAATCGATGAGGCTAACATAGAGTCCCACGGTTATGGTTACAACAAAGGAGAAACTTTGGCACAGGATCCACAATTCCAAGAAATGCACCTAAACCGTATTCAAAGAATGGTGAAAAGAGATATTAACCACCCCTCGGTTATTATTTGGTCCATGGGCAACGAAGCGGGTAGCGGCAACAATTTTGTAATCCCTTACAACTGGATCCACGAATATGATCCCGATCGTCCGGTACACTATGAACGGGCAGGAAGGGCAAATGACAGTATACACTATAAAGGAAGGATTACCGATATTATAAGTTGGATGTACCATGGACAAAACGATGTGGACAAGCAGTATTTTGAGGCAGATAGCAAAAAGCCCCTAAGTGAACAACGTCCATTTATCTGGTGCGAGTACAGTCACGCCATGGGAAACAGCAGTGGAAACTTTAAAGATTATTGGGATTGGGTAAGAAGTCACCCCAGAGCCCAAGGAGGATTTATTTGGGACTGGATGGACCAAGGTCTGGAGCAAACCACTTCCACGGGGGAAAAATACTTTGCCTATGGAGGGGATTTTGAACCGGAAGGCGTGCATTCCGATGAAAACTTTTGTGCCAATGGACTGATGGGATCGGATCTAAGGCCGCATCCCGGTCTCTTCGAAGTGAAAAAAGTCTATCAAAATGTGCTGTTCTCCAAATTGGACAATACCACATACGAGATTTTCAACGAGAATTTCTTCACCACAACCGAGCAGTACGCATTTAAGGCCATTTTATTGGAAAATGGCATTGAAGTAGCATCACAGCCCCTTACTATTCCAGCTATTGAACCACAACAAAAGCACAAGATCACCATCAATTTTAATTATGACCTGGATGCATCCAAAGAATATTATATCAATGTGTTTGGCACCTTAAAAAAGGATACTCCCTTATTGCCCAAAGGCGAGGTTTTGGTTTCGGAACAATTTAAGTTACAGGATGGCAACATATCCCTAAATATCTTAAACGAGCCAAATAAAATCAAAACCAAAACGTCTAAGGACGAACAATCTTACACCGTATCGGTGGGTGAATACACCTATGTGTTCGGCAAGGACGGTTTTGGATTGAATGCCATAAAAAAAGGCGATAAAAATCTGTTACTTGAACCAGTGAAACTGACATTTTGGAGAGCGCCCATTGATAATGATTTTGGTGCATGGAATTCTTGGAACGCTCCAAAAGATGTGGATTACTTTGGCTATAGAAATGCTGCGGACAAAAAAGTATTGATTGATTTCGACCATAAAAAGAATAAGGATGGAACCCACTCGTTCCATTATAAATTCGATTACAAAGATTTACAGGCAACGAATACCATCACCTACACAGTGGACAAAAATGGAGGATTGAATGTATCTTGCAAGTTCTTGCCCGAACACCCCGAGAAGTTGAAATACATGCCACGTTATGGAATGGTTTTCGTGTTGGATAATCAATACCAAAATGCAGAATACTACGGTAGAGGCCCGCATGAAAACTATATAGACCGAAAAACAGCATCCTTTATAGGTTTGTACAAATCCAAAGTAGCTGATTTTTATGTACCCTACATCAGGCCCCAGGAAAATGGCAATAGAACAGATGTGCGCTTTGCGTTGTTCACCAACGAATTGGGCAGTGGCCTAAATTTTGTTTCGGAAAACACACCCTTCTCCTTTTCGGCACACCACAACCCTATGTCGGATTTTGATTCGGGATCCAACAAAAAAGCACAACGGCACACTACGGACATTCAACCCAAAAAAGCTGTGTATCTTCATATCGATTATGGTCAGACAGGTGTAGGAGGTGATAATAGCTGGAGCATGGACGGATTGGCCAATGATGAATATAAACTGGATGTCTCCAATGCATTCTTAACGTTCGATATATATCCAAATGACATAGTAAACTTAACCCAGACTAACCGAGAGTAAAGCTTTTGTCCAGCAACCCGTTTGGCAATAGCATATTTTAAAATAAAAACCATTGTAAGGCCACCCCAAACCTACTGGACCAAATGGCCAGTATCAAGGAAATCATAGAAATGAGAGATGAAGACACCATAAAAATCCCACTAGTTTAGGCGTTTTTTTTGATAAGCAACGATTTGTGTTTCAATGTATCTTATAGATAAATCAACTCCCTTATACCATGAAAAAGCTTGTCATATTGATTTCCTTTACTTTTTTAATGATTAATCAGTCTTGTGATAGCACAGATGAAGAAATCGACCTTCAAGGTAACAAGCTTTTTGAACTTCAGTATATCAATGCAGGTATGTCGGGAAAAATCATCGAGAAGAAAGATATGGAATTTAACGAGTTCATTGAATTTTCATCTGACAATCACTTTGTCAAAAGAAGAGTATATCCTGACAGTACCAGTAGTTCCACAGGCCGTTATACTTTGATTCAATCAGAAGACTCGAAGTACTATGAATTTGAGCATGAAGAAGACAGTTACTTAATTCAAAACTGTGGAAGCTCGCTTAAAGAACATATTTCTATTTTGAACAACATGGAAATATTCAATGGAGGTTACCTTCCATGTGATGGTCCGGGTTTTGGATATAAATTAGTGAATTGATGAATGCTAATCTCCAATAAGAAGCATCAGTTTTTCCAATTTATCCAATTCGGGATAACTGAATCATCGACGAAATTTTATCGTTTTGAAAATCATTATTTTAACCCTGTAATCTTGAAGGTATTCTCGTTAAGAACACGGAAAGCAAAAAACAACTTTTGAATACATATCTTATGTGTTCAATCCGTAGTATAAATAATAACATTTCGTGTGCATAACAATGCTGAACCAACTATTTTCCTACTTCTATAACATCCTTTGTAAAAATATTTTTTCACATTAAAATAAACATCTCTAAATTTCTAGCGATTAATACCTCAAGTATAGGATTCAAAAATTAGTCATATAAAAAGATGGCCCATTGTGGGCCATCTTGAATTAACTAAATCAAAAATCAACTATTCTAGAATTTTACTCTAACTCACGATTACCTTATTCAAATTCCAAAAGGTAATCCTTGAACTCAGGTGAATTGAACATCCCGTTCCCATCATGGGCCACATTGGGCACAATTATTTTTCTATGATGATGTTCGGTAGGATAAAATGTTTCCATGTATTGAAACATATGCTCCCCTCGATTGAAGCGATTGGATCCCAACAAAGTTGCTTGACAGTCCGTAGTGTTAAGAGTTCCTTCTGTTGATGTGTCATCACTTCCCAAAAAGTAAACCGTATTTCGGGAAACCTGCTGTTGGGTCAAGGTAATTGCATCGACCCCATCCAAATAAGGCACCGCAAACTCATATCCATACGGCCAATAATCGTATCCCGCACAATCCATAGGTTCATAAAAGCTCAAAGTATCCTCGTTGTATCGTTGGCCATCTGGATAATAAAAATATTGATTGTTTGCCACTACGTACTGAAAATCAATGTTTTCTATCGTAGCCTGCACTTTATTGGACAAGGCGTAATGCTGTGTAAAAGTGGCTCCAGATGAATGTCCCGTAATAAAAATGGTCTCTACATTGGGGAACTTCTCTTGGTTCGAAAAGCGATTGACCAAGCTATCCATTACGGTAAAGGAGCTTATTCCCGAGTTATTGTTTCCGGCATTTGCCCCTTCTCTCCATCTAGAATCGTTCCATACCAATCCATTTGTTGGAGCTGTTCCATTATCTTGAAAGTATGGTGCAATAATAAGTGTGTTCCTTTCCATCCCCATACTTTGCAACGAATTGACCATATAATTGTAATAATTATCTGCATCTCGATTGGCGCCGTGTACCACCACAACGACCTTATCTATAAAACCCCATACAAACCCGCTGTCCTCTATAAAATCATAATTTGAATAAACATCAAAGGATAAGGATTGTTCGGAATCGTCCAAAAACTCCAATCGTTGCATGCAATCTTCCGATGCCGATAGACATGGGGCCTTTGCATTTGTGTCAGCATTTTCCGTTGTAAAAGAATAGGAAATTGCTTGTTGGAGTATTTTTCCCTCGACACCAATTCGGCCAGAATCAACATTAATAGTGTAGGCCGTGTTGGGTGTCATATCATCCAAACCGATCAATACCTTTGTGGATTGGTTAAGGTACTCCGTCGTAAAGGGCACTTGCTCCTGTCCTGCACTGATATACAAAGCATTTTCAAATATCTCGGGTTCTACCGTAGACGAAAAAACAATTTCAAAAGTACTGTTCAAGGGAACACCCTGCATATCATTTGTAAATACCACATCGTTCAATTTAACAGAAATCACGCTTAACGAGCCTGCCAATGCATCATCATCTTCACTGCAACCGATACACCAAAGCACAACTACGCCCATAAGCACAAATTGAACATTCTTTACTATATTTTTCACCATCTTATTCTTTTATAAATTAATTACATGCCGGATAGGTACAAGCCGATTCTTGTGTTGTGGTGGAACCAGCAGCGCAATCCACACCACCTGTCATCCAAGTTGCACCTTCTTTATAGGCCCAAGATCCCGAATATTCCCAGGCTGCCCCTGTTCCATCCACATCCACATCACCATAGGTTTCAACCACGGCATTCCCATTGAACAGTTCTATGGCATCATCACCGTTTTGGTTCATGGACTCGGTCTCTATAATGTGTTCAAATGAATCGATACAGCCACCAAAATAAGCCGCTATGGTTGCTTGCTCGCGAGCCAGAAGAATATCGTCCCCTTCCTCAACGGCAATAGCAGGCAATGTAAATTCGATACCGTCGGTACCGCCTCCATTGTTGGCAACACCTATACTGTAAATACTCAAATCGGGGATATTTTTATTAACCTTTAAGTGAACGGCCTTTCCTCCATTGGTCCCGCTACCGTCCCATGATAGGGCTAGTACTCCTTTTAAGGAAAGTGCTTCGTTACAAATGGGGTAAGGGCAGTTGGAATCGGCAGAAGTAGTGGAGCCAACGGAGCAATCAAGCCCGCCAGTGGTCCAGAACCCATCAAATTTATAGGCCCAAGAACCGGAATATTCCCAGGTTTCACCTGTACCATCTACGTTAGCGTCCCCATAGGTTTCGATGACGGTATCTCCTTGGAACAGTTCAATGGCATCATCCCCGTTTTGGTTAATGGCGGATTCAGCTTGAAGTACATGTTCAAACTCATCGGTACATCCTCCAAGATATGTGGACAACAAAGCTGTTTCCCTTGCCACTAGGATGTCATCCCCTGCGGCAACAGAAATCGCAGGCAAGGTAAACTCATTTCCGTCCGTTCCTAAACCATTGTTTGCTGTTCCTAAACCATAGAGGCTCAGGTCGGCAATATCCTGATTGGCCACTAGATGGATGGCCTTACCGTCATTGGTTCCGGAACCATCCCATGTTAGGGCCATAATCCCCTTTAATGATAAGGCAGGTAATTGCTCAATAATGGCTACCGTTATCCCTTCTGAGCTACTTGAGGCATTGGTTACTTCTCCCAATGAAATATCAATTACCTCATTGCCTTCATTTTCGCCATCCAATACTGTGGTAATCTCAAAAGAAACGGATAGGGAACCTTGAGGAATAGTAATGGTTTCCTCCCCGGAAACAGTATAGTCCACATCCTTGGTGGCACTTCCATCAAAAATGATGGTAGCGGTTACATCATCGTTCGCCATTTTATTCAAGGTTGCCGTGATTGTTGCCGTTTCGCCATCTTCCTTTAATTCGGAAACATCGCTCGACAAAGACAGTATTGGTGGTACAAAAGCTGCCGTAGTGAAATTAATGGCAAAAGGCTTGTCCAAAGATTCACCTTCAACACCATACGTTCCCTCTGGCAATGTCACCGTATAACTCGTTTCATAGTCCAATTCACTTGGAATCAAACTAACATTTGAGTCGGTGTTTGAAAATTCAATTTCGTAATCTACGTTTGCGGAACCTGAAGTAAATTCCAGGGCCGATACTATAGCTTCGGTATTTAAACTATGGGAAAAAATCAAATCGACCGAGGTGTTCACCGGAACATTTTCGACACTGGTCCCAAAATTTGTTTCGGTTATATTGGTGGTCAATACTCGCAACGAGCCGTCATCTAAAATAGTTCCTTCATCGTCATCGTTACAACCAATAAATAAAAACACCATAAAAAAGGCTATGTGCAATATTGGGTTTTTATACGTTTTCATGTTTAGTTAATTTTTAGTTTGTCATTTGGTAATCTTTTCTGAAATAAATGCACTGAACTCCCTTGGATGAAAATCCCAAATAAGAGGCAGTAAGTAGTACACCATAAGTGAAAGGAACACTATGGAAACAATGTTCATCCATATCCCACTCTTTGCCATATCGGATATTTTTAAATATCCCGACCCAAAAACAACGGCATTGGGCGGTGTTGCCACGGGAAGCATAAAAGCACAGGACGCTGCCACGGTGGTTGCCACCATCAATATGTAGGGATTAATATTGAGCCCAACGGCGATTGGTGCCAAAATGGGAAGTAACATGGCGGTTGTAGCCAAGTTTGAGGTTACCTCGGTAATAAAGTTTACGGAGGCAACGATTACTACAACCAATACCATAAGTGCCAATCCTTGCAACAGACTCATTTGACTGCCCAGCCATTCTGCCAATCCGGTCGTTTCAAAACCAGAGGCCAAGGCCATTCCCCCTCCAAACAGCAATATGATTCCCCAAGGAAGCTTTACAGCATCTTCCCAATTAATCAAGGGTTCCTTTTTGTTATCGCTTTTAATGGTGAACAACAAAATACCAGCGCACATGGCTATGATGGTATCGTCAATGGCGGGCAGCAAGGGCTGAAGTACGAAAGACCGTGTAATCCAAGCAAAGGCCGTAAAAATAAAAATGCCAAGGATTATTTTTTCTTCCTTCTTCATGGGCCCCAACTGTCGTATCAATTGATTGATTTCCTGCCTACCCCCTGGAAATTCCTTTTGTTTGAAGGTAAAGGCAAATCTGGTCAGGTAAATCCAAGCTATGACTAAAAGCGGAATGGCAATGGGCAAGCCCCACTTGGCCCATTGCCAAAAAGTAATCTCGATTCCGTAAACCTCTTCCACATAACCAGCAAAGACCAAGTTGGGAGGAGTCCCGATCAAGGTAGCCACCCCTCCAATGGAAGCACTGTAGGCTATTCCGAGCATAAGCGCCTTTCCAAAAATCAAGTTTTCGTCTTCCCTGGTTGCTGGATTGTCTTTTAGTTGTGTTACAATGGACATGGCTATGGGCAACATCATTACAGAAGTGGCCGTGTTTGAAATCCACATCGACAGAAAAGCCGTTGCCACCATAAACCCCAAAATGATCTTGGACACATTGGTTCCTATGATGCGAATAACATGCAAGGCGATTCGCTTGTGCAAATTCCATTTTTCAATGGCAATGGCCAACATAAAGCCGCCCATGTACAAAAAAATGTATTTGTGTCCGTATGATGCAGTGGTGCTAGAAAGGTCTACAGCTCCCGTCAATGGAAATAAAATAATGGGCAAAAGTGCGGTCACCCCAATTGGGATAGCCTCGGTTACCCACCATATGGCCATCCAGAGGGTAATTCCCAACATGCTAAAAGCACTCTCTGGCATACCGGAAGGAGGGTCAAAGGTTTGTAGTATCAAAAAGACCAATGGCCCCAGTACCAAAAATATATTTCTTTTTACCAAACTCATTTTTGGGTCTTGTAAGGTTCAAAATTCATTTCTTCCACCAATTGTCTCAAAAAGTCACCTGTGGTAGGCAAAACAAACGATAGATATAATTTTTCGTCGTTCGCATCCTTGGTGATCAAACGGTTGGGAACTTCAATGATGGATTTACCCGTAAGCAATTTGGTAATGGTCAAAGCAATCAAATACGTCCCATCTGAAGAAGGATGTTTGTCATCAAAATAGAATTCCAAATCAGGCCTCGCAGTTCTAGCCTTCATATATACTGGGCCTACGGGCAACACCTTTGCATTTAGCGATGTGGCCAGATCCATGTACCCTTTGGTAATGGTCTCTTGCATCAATGGATTGGATTTATAGGCCCAAGTCATATAAAAAATGGGCTCCGCCCCTTTGGAACGGACCAGTTCGGCGAACTTGGTCCCGTATTCCTTAAATCGTGCCGGGGTATCTATGGTACTAAGACTATGGTCACCAAACACCACATAATCCCATTGCTTTTCTTCAAGAAGATGGCGGGTAACCGTTCCTTTTTCACTTTTCCAATGCTGTTCCAAATTACTGCCTCCCACAGTGGATTGATGTGCAGAAATATCAACTCCCTGTGTTTCGGCCATGGCGTCCACCAATTGGGGCATGTTCCAAAAATAGGTGAAGCTATTTCCGACAAACAATATTTTGATAGGATCCTCCTTTTCTTGGGCACTTAACTGAACCGGAATGGTCAGCACCAGTGCAACAATCCATATACTCAGATTCTTGATATGCTTATTTCTCATAATTTGATAATGCAATTCTTTATTATTTATTGATTGACCTTGGTTTCATCAAAGAAGTCGGGGATAGGGTTGGGAACATTATCGTTCCTGTCTATTTCGGATTGTGGATACAAAAAACGTTGCGGTAACTGATTGCCCGTGTTCGGGGTAATAGGCACCCTGACCACTGTTTCTCCCTCAGTTCTTCGGGTATCGTTGAATGTCTCTATTTGTCCGAACAAGGTAATGTAACGTTCTTCCAGGATTTCGCGAAGTAGCGCATTTTCTGGACTGATACCATCCGTGTTTTCCATACCTCCCGCTTCAAAGTCAGCAGGCACATAAGGTTCATAATTTACTTGGGATGGGTCTACATTTCTCAGGTACCCTCCGGTATCCATAAATGCCCTATACTCGTTCAGGTTGGATAGACCTGTCCCAAAACCATTGACTCGTAAGCCTGCCTCAGCCAAAATAAGTAGGTTTTCCTCATAAGTCACCAAAGGTGCGGGAGCATCTTGTGCAGCAAAACCGTCCTCTATATTGGGTTGTATCCCTGTACTATTTATGGTAAAAAGAAAACCAAATCGTCCTGTTTCATCCGTCTTGGCACTTCCCCTATAATTGGAAGGTATCGGATTGCCTGCGCTTGGATCCACAAGGCTTGCCATAAAATCGGATACTATGAGATCGGACTGGCGTACTTCTATGGCAAAAAACTGATAATTGAGATTGGAGTTTTCCGCCGCAGTTCCATGCGGTCCGTACATACTGTTCGCCATGGAGCTAATTCCGTTGCCCGCGGCATTCAATGCAGCTTGATAGTTCTTGGTATGCATGTAAAAACGTGCCTTAAGCGTATAAGCTGCCTCTATCCATGCATTGGCGTCTCCATCAAAATAAATATCGGAACCGGCACTTGGTCTTCCCGTTCCTTGGCCCAACAATGAAATTGCGGCATCCAAGCTGTTCTGTATTTTTCCATAAACCGAGGTTTGGCTTTCAAACACAGGGTCTGTGATACCAACATTCCCGGCTTCATCAAAAGGGATGTCACCATACAAGGATGCAATAGAACCTGCAACCTGTGCCTGTAAAACCAGGGCTATTCCCTGAGCGATTGGGCCAATTTCATCATTGAGAGCGGTCTCTTCTGCAATCAAAGCGTTTCTATAACCATTCACAAAGGCATCATTCCAAAGGGCATCAAAATCACTGGTGGTCACCGAATAATTATAGAAGCCTTCATGCTGTCTATCAATTCCTCTATACTGGCCTGCAAAAATAGCGGCCCTACGGGCGGATTCCCCGCTCTGGAACAATAGGTTTCCGACTTCGGCACCTGTAAGAACCGAACCAAAAGAACTCTCCGTAAGATTATTGGGGTCGTTGTTCAAATCATCGACCAGGTCACTACAGGATATCAGTAGTGCGCAAAGTATTACGATTGATATATAGCGTTTCATTATAATAGTTTTTTTGATTAGAAGTTAAGTGTTAGGCTAAACAAGTAGGATTTAGTGCTTGGGTTGTTGAAATAATCTATCCCCCTAGCTGCACTTACCCCCGAAAGATTGGTATCGGGGTCGTTTCCTTCAAATGGGGCCCATAAGAACAGGTTTCTTCCGGTCACTGAAAATTCAGCGGATTGAATCCCCATGGAATCCGCCATCCATGCATTTTTTAAACGATAGGAAAGGCTCAGTTCCCTTAAACGGGTCCATGAACCATCTTCAATATACAGCTCGTCGTTTCCATTACTGAAAAAACCTCCGTCGCCATTGTACCATGCTTCGGTAAGAGCGACCGGACCTGCGCCAAAATCCTGCACATTGCCCCTAAAGGTTTCTCCGATATTGATAATGTTACCGT
Source organism: Allomuricauda sp. TY007 (assembly GCF_010468565.1). Taxonomy (GTDB): domain Bacteria; phylum Bacteroidota; class Bacteroidia; order Flavobacteriales; family Flavobacteriaceae; genus Flagellimonas. Next base: position 32,284 of record NZ_WUEG01000018.1, on the reverse strand, counting down.
CCGAAGTAAAGTAATTTCGTGTAGCCGTAACCTCGTTGGCCGTATCGTACCAGGTTCCCAAATCCCGCATCACGGATTTGGTTCCAGCATAAATATCGGCACCTTGATAGGTCTCTAACAGGGCCGTCAATCTAAAATTTTTATAGGAAATACTGGTGGCCAATGACCCTTGCCAATCTGGGTTGGGGTCACCGATCACACCTTCCACTTGGTCTTGCTCGGGGAATCCGTATTCATCATAAACAATGGAACCATCCTCATTCCGGAGGGTCCTAGAGCCCCACAGAACACCCAAAGGCTCTCCTTCTACCGCACGGGAGCTAACCGCTGAAAGGCCTCCTAGGTTCAAGGATTCGATTCCTGCCAAATCGGTCACTTTATTACGAACCTGTGTGAAATTCGCATCCATCGACCAGCTAAAATCTCCCGTATCTATGATACGATAGCCCAAATCCAGTTCGTACCCTTTATTTTCGATTTCCGCACCATTGGTATATACGGATGTGTAGCCCGTTGAATTGGCCTGTGGAAACTCCAACAACACATCTTCCGTAACATTGGAAAAGTAAGTACCGCTGATGGAAAGCTTGTTTCTAAAAAAGCGTAGGTCCAAACCTAACTCCATTTCCTTTTTCCTTTCCGGTTTCAAATTGGTATTTCCACGACTGGCACTCGGTACAAAAGCTCCATTACCGAACAACCCAAGATTCAGTCCTCCTCCATAGGAATCCCCGAATGTGGGAGAAACATATACATTTGAGGTGTTGTATCGTGCGGGCTGCACACCAACTTCACCATAGGAAGCCCTCAATTTCCCAAAAGAAAAGAAGGTACTTTCCTTAAAAGGTTCCAACTCGGAAAACTGCCAAGCCACGGAAGTAGATGGGAAAATAAAGGCCTTGTTGTCCATATCCCCAAAAGTTGATGCGGTCTCGCCCCTAACCGTAGCATTTACATACAACATCTCATACAATGCAAAAGATGCCGATGAATATACCCCCACGGTACGTTCCTGTCCTTGGAAACTATTGGTCACTATATTTTCGGGCAGGATATTATCCGAATCCCTTATGCCACTATCCACATCGAGGAACTGAACAAAGTTGGTCCCGACATATCCATTTACCGCTCTTGATTTATCGTTATAATTGAATCCCAACAAAAAATCACCACTGACATCGTCCGTTAGGTCAAAATTGGTCTTGGCGATGTAATCCATATTAAAAATGGTATTGGTCGCCAACTCCTGACTTATAAAACCAGATCTGTAGGATCCTGACGCTGATCCTGGTGTAAAAAATTGATTTCTTTTCTCACTATAATGATCAAGCCCCACTCTACCAATCAAGGTCAACCAAGAGTTGGGCGTAGCGGTCAACTCCACATTGGTGATAAAACGATCTACCTTGGCCAAATTTTCTTGCTCGTTTATGGTCCAAAGCGGGTTATTGTATGTAGGTGTACCGTCCGCCCCCAAGGGTTCCCTGTATGATCGATGTCTGTCAGATACCGGAGTCGCATTACCATTTGCATAATAGTCACCCCGATAACCCGATATATCAAAATCCACTGGGTTCCTCAGCAATCCAAGATATAATCCTGAACTGTTCGCCCCTTTTAAAATTCTATTGGACTTGGTCCGTGAATAGGATGAGCTTATCTTCAAACTAATTGCATCGGTAAAGTTTTGTCTGGCATTAAAGCGCATGGTCGTTCTATTATAATCGGAATTGTTCCTGATGATGCCTTGTTGGTCCAGGTTTCCCAAACTAAAGAACATGGAACCTTTTTGATTACCTCCACTAACGCTCAAGTTGTTTTCCAAAAAATGCCCATTATTGAAAATCTTATCAAAATTGGAATCATGGAAGGTCTGCCTTGAGTTTTTGTTCAAAATAGGGTAATAGACATTTCCGTTTTGATCTAAATAAAATTCGCCCGAGGTATCCAGTTCATCCAGGCCACCGGACCTTTCGGACAGCTTATCGCCCCAGGAATCCCTGGCCCTTTGATCATATACCCCATTATCGCCCTGGCCGTATTCATCCTGTTGCGGATATCTACGGTTAATTTCATCGTAGGAATAGGTACTCTTTAAGCTTACGGAAAGTCGGCTGTTGAATTTACCGGTTTTGGTCGTAATATTGATGACACCGCCTAAGGCCTGGGTACCCCATAGAGCCGCTGCCGATGCTCCTTTGAGTACGGTAATGCTCTCGATATCGTTCGGATTGATATCGTTCAGCCTTGATTCTTGGTTCACTCCACCGCTATCGCTGTTTCCTCGCACATCGTTACTAATGGGAACGCCGTCCACAATAATAAGCGGTTGACTGTTTCGGGTGATGGAAGACACACCCCTGATCTGAATGTAGGAACCTGCCCCCGGATCGCTCGAGTTCCGTGAAATACGTACCCCGGAGGATTTACCCGATAAACTATTGAGTACATTGGTCTCCCCTGCCTCGGCCACCTTGTTCCCAGAAACCGTGGAACTGGCATAACCCAAATCGTCTTTCTGTTCCTTAAATCCCAAAGAAGTTACGACAACCTCATCAAGGGCCTCTGCACTCTCTTCCATTACAATATTTAAGGTAGCACCGCTCCCCACCGTTTTGGTTACCGTGGTAAACCCAATATAACTGAATAGAACTTGTGAGGATTCATCGCGTACCGTAATGGCGTAATTACCATCAAAGTCTGAAGTGGTTCCATTGGTTGTCTCTCGCTCAAGTATGGAAACCCCGGGCAATGGCTGCCCATTTTCGTCAGTTACTTTTCCGGAAATTTGTTTTTGAGAAGATACAATTTGAAAGGAAAGGACCCCAAGAAGCAAAAATGCATGCTTAAGTCTGAATTTCATTTTAAATGTTTTAAGTTTGATTAGTTTAGAGTAAAAACTACCAAAAAAACAAAAGTTGTTGTTTTGATATTATTGTGCTTATGTGATTGACAATTATATAAATAATCATCATTTATATTGTCACTTTAATAACTTTTATCAATTTTTATCAATTTTTAACCGACTTACATGCATACAGAAGACGAGATAAATAAAATTCATGCGGAATTTATCTCAAAACTAGAACGCCATTATGGCAAATACGATCCGAACACGAACAAATTCGAATCCACAAGCAATTCAAAGATTGCACGTGACCTATTTTATAGTGATTCACAATTCTCTAGATTAATAAACAATACAGCATCGGAAGGTGAGCTTACCCGGGCCCTACGAAATGTTCAGCGTCTCTTGGACGTAAATGAGCTTCGCGGTAAGGTGAAGAAGTTAGGTGAAAAGCCTAACGTTTCCTTCTTCAGCAATAAAAAGTATCTCTTGGGCACCGGGCTTTTACTATTAGGCTGTATCCTGACCACCTACATGATAGCACGCTCCAACGAAACAATTGACCAAACCGATGAACTATCCGAGGAGACCCGATACGAAATGTTACGGTGGGGTTTTGAAAATAACTACGTAAAACCCTATGTTCGACTGAAGGAACTGCCTGAAGATTGTTATTACCCCTGTTACAAATACCAAGGTAAATGGAGACTCAAAGAGGAATATAAAATTCCTTTTTTTAGGGAAAGAAACGGATTTCACTACGTAGCAAAAGAAGTGGTCATGTATGCCAGGTGCATGGATGAACGGGATGATCGCGGAGAATCTTTCGAAGGATACGAATACCAAAAACATGAGATTTGGTATGATAAACGTGAGGTTCCCATCGATTCATTTCTAACCAAGGACGCCAATCCCAAGTTGATTTCATCCTATCTGAACTCTAACTTTGAAGATGACCCCAATTATGTAAAAATTGCCTATGTGCATACCTTTTTCAAAACGGAGTTCAGTATTGATGGTGAACAGATACAGCGTTCAGGTAAGGCCATTGGGCGCGACATTGAGTTTGTTCCCCAAGAAGTTCTGGAAAAAGAGGCCGTATCAACAAAGTTATTGAACGAACTAAAAAGCGAGACCAATTCCATAGCCAAAAATCTATTGGATGACTTTTCAAAGCCCATTACGTGTAATCCGACGATGGCGCCCAATGTGGATTTTAACCAAATCAAAGAGGGGGATGTCCTAAGTTTTGACTGCCAGTTCAGCACTGGGAGATTTCTTGTTGACTATAACAAATCCTACATTTTCACCGATCAATACATCAGTACCTTCTGTAGATAAACCAATGGTTTAGAATGCGTACCGCTGCGGACCTCCCCTTCGGATTTCCTCGCTGGCATATCCCTCGAACTTCTTGAAGTTCTCCCTAAAGGCGTTCGTAAGTTTGAAGGCCGTTTTGTAATAGGCCTCGTCATCGTTCCATGTGGCCCTTGGGCTCAATACTTTGGTGGGCACTCCTGGGCATTCCCTCGGTTGTGCCACTCCGAATACGGAATGGATGTGGTACTTCTCATAATTGTACAGTCCAAGTTCACCACTGAGTGCAGCACTGATCATGGCCCGTGTGTATTTCAGCTTCATCCTAGTGCCTACTCCATAAGGCCCCCCAGTCCATCCGGTGTTCACCAACCAAACGTCCACGCCCGATTCCTTCATCTTTTTGCTCAACATCTCGGCATATTTCGCAGGGTGCAAGGGCATGAAGGGCGCCCCGAAACAGGCCGAGAACGATGGCTGTGGTTCCACAACGCCAGCTTCCGTGCCCGCCACCTTGGCCGTATAGCCCGATATAAAGTGATAGGCCGCCTGGGCTGGGGTCAGTTTGGAGATGGGGGGCAGTACCCCGAAGGCGTCGGCCGTAAGGAAAAAGATGTTCCTTACATTCTTCCCTATCGATGGCCATTGTATGTTATCGATGTGGTGGATGGGATAGCTTACCCTGGTGTTCTGGGTGATCGAGGTATCGGTGAAATCGACCTCGCCTTTGTCGTCCATCACCACGTTCTCCAAAATAGCGCCCTTTTTGATGGCTCCATAGATCTCCGGTTCCTTCTCCTTTGATAAATCGATCACCTTGGCATAACATCCGCCCTCAAAATTGAACACCGTATTGTCCGGTGTCCATCCGTGCTCGTCGTCCCCTATCAGTTTTCTGTCTGGGTCCGTGGAAAGGGTCGTCTTCCCCGTTCCCGATAGACCAAAGAATATCGCCGTGTCCCCCGATCCCCCCACATTGGCCGAGCAGTGCATGGGCAATGTCTCCTTGTACACGGGAAGGATGAAGTTCAGCGCGGAGAATATCCCTTTCTTGATCTCCCCCGTATAGCCCGTGCCGCCGATAAGGGCGATCTTCCTGCCAAAGTTCAGTATCGCAAAATTGTGCTGTCTGGTACCGTCAACCTTTGGGTCGGCCATAAAACCGGGCGCGTTGACCACCGTCCACTCCGGGTCAAAGTCCCCCAGTTCCTCCTCAGTCGGCCTAAGGAACATATTGTAGGCGAACATATTGGACCATGGGTACTGGTTGATCACACGGATGTTCAAACGGTAGTCCGTATCGGCACAGGCGTAGGCATCCCGAACATAAAGTTCTTTGGTGTTCAGGTAGGCGATCACCTTGTCGTAGAGCGCATCGAACTTTTCACCATCAAAGGGGATATTGATGGCCCCCCACCAGACCTTGTCCCTGGTGATCTCGTCCTTCACGATGAAGCGGTCCTTCGGCGAACGGCCCGTGAACTCCCCGGTATTGACCGCCAAGGCTCCGGAGGAGGCCTCACGGCCCATGCCCTTGCCGGTAGTGATGTCCTGGAGCTCCTCCGGGGACAATTGATAATGGATGTTGTCGGTTTTAAGGTTTAATCTTTTAATAGAAGTTAAAAAATTAGCGGACGGTGATAATGACATGATTTCTTGATATGTTAATTTCAATATGCTTTCAAGAATATCAAAAAAATGCCAAGAAGTAAGGGTTTAACAACGTTTACTAAATTTTAACGACTTTCATATCATTTAAATGTCTCTACATGTTCTTTTGCAATCATCCTGGAAACGCTGGACATCGTATACCACACTCGCTGGATAGCATTGAACACCTTTGGATATAAGGCAAAAAGCTGATTTTAGATCACTAAAGTCGTTTATTGGGTGGCTCAATTTACCGTTTTTAGTGGTATCAACCATCCAGCTGATCCAGTATGACCAGACAGAAGATTACTGACCAAAGAAGCGATATCCACGAGTCCAATCCTTTCGATTACAGTATGATTTGAAGTTCTCTATTGGTGGATTCCAGCCATTCCTTGAAAATAATGTTACCGAACATATCCTACAATGAATCGGCAATCAACGGAGGAAGGCCACGTAAGGATTCCCCTTCATATCCGGTGAAGGTCTGGAGAGATTTAACCCATTTGAAGATGTATGGAAACGTATTGCTTGAAAAAATATATTGACCGTAGAGAGAGCAAATAGCAATAACTATTGATCTAATTTCCTGAACTGTGCCAAGCGTGTCTGATACGCTTGAAAGAAACTTCTTTTGGTCCTTTTATCCAGAAAAGAAGCATCTGTGAACCATTGAACCTTTTTGGATTGGGTCAACATATCTTCCATAATGGTCTCAAATTGCTTTTTATGCAATTCTATGGTATCTGAGAATATCTTGAACTGGGATGGAATATTCGTCTGTGCCATGCTTCTAGGCAAAAGACCTTCATCTAGGGCAAAGGTGTCATCATTGACGTGGATAGCAGTATTAAAAAGGTCATATGCGGGACTCAATCGATGGTCTCCAAAGAGGGTTTGCAGTATGGAGAAGTTCTTTAAATGAGCATCACCATTGGAAAAACAGATAGTTGAAAACCAACAGCTTGAACATTTTGGGCATTTCCAATTTATAGGCTGGTAAAAAGTGTTGCATCAACTCGAAAAGATCAAGATAGCTGCCTTGGCACTTATAGTCCTCACCATCCGTTTGGGGTGTTTTTCCCGCCAAGGTCGCAAAATCCTCCTGGGCGAGTTTACAACCGTCCTCGCCAATATCAAAACGTTTGGTGATGTATGCCGGTTCACCATTCTTAAAAAAAAACAAGGGCGTTCTCAGCGAAACCCAACAATAGTTAGGCAGGGGCTACTTGGGACATAGTTATCCTAAACTGTTCTTGGACAAAAATTATTTCCCAAGAAAATAATGTTCCCAAATCCACTTTACATAAAATGAATCGTCAATACCCCCTGCCTTAAACATTGTATTTAATTCCCTTCCCATTCTGGAGCAAGGGCCAGCTCCCTGATCAGACGGACCCGCTCGGAAAGTTCTTGACCAAAAAGCTGTACACTGAGACGTTCGGCCTCCAGCACTTGGCGCTGCGCATCCACCACATCAATATAATTCACGAGTCCCTTTCGATATCGTTCATTGGTCAGCTCCGATGCATCCCTGGCAGCCATTACAAACTCTTGCTGGGCCAAAAGCTGTTCGTGGATCCAATTCAAATTGGAAAAGGTATTCTCGACTTGTCGAAAGGATTGGAGCACTGCCCGGTCATAATTCCGTTGTTGCTCTTCCAATTCGCTTTTACGCAATTTGATCTCCGCTCGTTTTTTTCCTCCTTCAAAGAGCGGCAGCGAGGCAGAGACCCCGGCAAACCAAGTCCTACTGTTCCTTTCTATGAGATTGTCTGAATCTCCGGACAAATATCCATAGGCACCGCTAAGATGAAGTGCGGGCAGTAATTGTTTCCGCTGATGGGCCAACTTTTTTTCTGCGGATGCAATCATCAATTTTGAAGCTCTAAGATCCGGTCTTGTAACCAAAATGGAGTCTTTTCTCAAAAATGCGACATCCGGAGGCAAATATTTGATCTGGGTGTGCGACACCTCAAAAGTGGACGCGTCCTCCCCAATGAGTTCCGCTAATACCAACTCGATTTCGGAGCGCAATTTTTGGGTGTTTTTCATTTGCACCTGTACGGAAGCCAGTTCCGTCTTGGCCCTGAGCACATCAATTTGGCTGACCAAACCGGCATTATATCGTGTCGATGCAATATCCAGATTGTCCAATCGGGTTTTCTCGGTATGTTTCAATAAATCTATTTCAGCATCCAAGCGCAGCATCAAAAAAAAGTTGTTGGCCACCTCGGTGATCACTTCCAACATAACTTGTTTCCTATTTTCATCATTTGCCTTAGAAATTAGATTGGTGGCTTCGAGATCATTGATGTTCTTACCAAATATGTCCAACTCATAGGACAGGGTCACCGGTGCTTCATAGGTACTCAAGGTTACCGGTCCCAGTTGCCCACCAAACGGGTTGGGCCGATTGGCGGAGAATTCCTGCCTTGAAAAGGAAGGCTCCAAACGCAAAGTAGGGAACAATTTGGCCATGGCCACATTTTTTCGAGCCTTGGCCTGTTCCAATTGGGCGACCGCTATTTTGATATCCACATTGCTCGCCATGGCCTTTTCCACCAAGGTGTCCAAGGTTTGATAGCCAAAGGCCTCCCACCAATGCTTTTCGTCCGTTATGGGCAATGCCGTTCGGGTGATGGTATCATTGCCAATATAAAGTTCCACATGTTCTTGGGGAGCGACGTGCCATCGCCAACCCGAATCAAGCCCATCCTCTTGTCCATAAACGGTCAAAAAACCTATAAAGGCCAAAGAATAGCATATTGTTTTGATGATATAATTCATTTTCAATAATATTTTAGTTCAATTGCTTTTGTTTTTTTCCCAAGTTTCTGCACAGTACATAGAAAACCGGGGTGAACAGTAAACCAAAGAGGGTTACCCCTAACATGCCACTGAAGACCGCAGTACCCAAGGAACGTCTCATTTCAGCTCCTGCACCCGTGGCCAACACCAAGGGCACCACCCCTAAGATGAAGGCAAACGCGGTCATTAAAATGGGCCGAAGTCTCAATCTAGCGGCTTCTTTGGCAGCCTCCTCCAAACTGTACCCCTGATCTTCCAATTGCTTGGCAAATTCAACAATCAGGATGGCATTCTTACTGGCCAGTCCCACCAGAACCACCAACCCTATCTGGGTAAGGATGTTGTTGTCCATGCCCATGATGCCAATTCCTGTCATTGAAGACAACAAACACATCGGTACGATCAGAATCACGGCCAAGGGCAACACCCAACTTTCATACTGGGCGGCCAATAACAGGAATACAAACAGAACAGCCAATCCAAAGGCGATTCCAGCGGTATTTCCAGTGGCCTTTTGTTGATAGGCCAATTCCGTCCACTCATAGTCGATACCTTCTGGTAGTATTTGGTCCGCCAAACGTTCCATGGCCTCCAAAGCCTCTCCTGAGCTATACCCTGGATTAACGTTTCCACTGAGTGCCAAAGCTGGATACAGATTGTACCTCGGTACACGGGCAGGCCCCGAAACATCCTTCAGTTTTCCCACGGCGCTCAAGGGAACCATCTCGCCATTTTTATTGCGCACCCTGATCCGGGTAAGGTCCTGCGGGGTGTATCGATACGCTCCGTCCGCCTGTGCGGTCACCCGGAAAGTTTTCCCCTGCATGTTGAAATCATTCACAAAGGCAGAGCCCATATAGACTTCCATGGCACTTGAGATTTCCTGGATGGGTATGCCCAAGGTCTGTGCCTTTTCCTTGTCCAAATCGAAGAACAACTGGGGCGAGCTGGTATTGAAAAAGGTAAAGACACTGTTGAGCGCCGGGTCTTGGTTCGCCGCCCCCATCAATTGCTGACCTGCCTGTAATAACTGTTCCGTACCCAATCCGGTCCGATCTTGCAACATCATTTTAAAACCGCCGGCATTACCAATCCCCCGAACCGGGGGTGGGGCCACGACCACAGTAAAGGCATCCTCAAATGGGGCCAACTTTTGGGTCAACTGTTGTTGGAGTCCCTTAAAGGTGATATCCTTTCTATTTCGTACCTCAAAATCTTCCAAGGCCGTAAAGATCACGCCCGCATTGGAGGAGTTGGTAAAGGTTGCGGCATCAAATCCGGTAAAGGCCACAGCATTTTTCACCCCATCTATGGTCAAAACACTATCAATGGCCTTTTGGATCACTTTATCCGTCCGCTCCAAGGAAGACCCTGGGGGCAATTGGATAATGTTGATGAAATAGCCCTGATCTTGTTCGGGAATAAAACCGGTGGGCACCCGATAGAAGGCAACCACAGTGAGCAAAATAAGTCCTAAGTAGGCCAACAGGACCCATTTTCTTTTTCCAATGAACCTTTCCGTTATTTTGCCGTACTTCATGGATACCCAATCCATAAGGGTATTGAACCGGTCAAAAAACTTGGGCACAAAGCCGAATTTTGTCGTTACCGCTGTGTTAGTAGGCTCTTCTTTATGTTTTTTCATTACAATGGCTGCCATGGCCGGACTCAGGGTAAGGGAAACGAACACGGATATCATCGTGGCCACGGCCACTGTGACACCAAACTGGCTGTAAAAGGCACCACTGATCCCCTTTAGGAAAATGGTGGGCAGAAATACGGCCACCAGGACCAGCCCCATAGCGATCAAGGCCCCGCCGACCTCATCCATGGTCTTCTGGGCCGCCTTTTTAACGCCCATGCCAGTTCTTAAGTTCCGTTCCATATTTTCCACCACCACAATGGCATCGTCCACCACAATACCAATGGCCAGGACCAACCCGAAAAGTGTCAAATTATTGAGGGAATACCCAAGGGCCTGCATTACGGCAAAAGTTCCGATCAGTGATACCGGAATTGCCAAAATAGGTATGATGGCCGCCCTCCAGGTCTGTAAAAACAATATGATCACCAAAACCACAAGAATGATTGCCTCATAAATAGTAACGCCCACCTCATCAATGGATTGGGCTATAAATTCCGTTGGGTTGTACACGATGCGGTATTCCACCCCTTTGGGAAAATCCTTGGACACCTCCTCCATGGTCTTCATAACGGAGTCCGCAGTTTCCAAGGCGTTGCTCCCGGGCCGTTGAAAAACGGGCAGGGCCACCGCTGGGTACTCGTCCAAATAACCTTTGGTCGCATAACTGGCCGAGCCAAGCTCGACGCGACCAATGTCACGGACACGCACCAACTGCCCCCTATCGCCATTTCTGACGATAATATCCTCAAACTCTTCCTTGGTGTGGAGTCTTCCCTGGGTCTGGATATTGACCTCAAAGGCATTTTGATCCATAAGGGGCTGTTGGTTGAGGGTACCCCCAGCCACCTGTACATTTTGGGCCCGTAATGCGTTGAGCACTTCGTTTGGGGTCATATCCATGCTGGCCATTCTATCGGGATTGAGCCAAATGCGCATGGAGTATTGATCGCCCCCAAACATTTGGACGTCCCCGATTCCCTCTATCCTTGAAATCTTATCTATAATCTGAAAATTGGCATAATTGGCCAAATAGGTCTGATCATAGGTTTCATCTGGAGAGATCATATGGATGACCATCATAAGATCGGGAGAACTTTTTTGGGTGGTTATCCCCAATCGTCTTACCTGTTCCGGCAGCCTTGCCTCTGCAATGGCCACCCGGTTTTGTACCAAGACCTGGGCCTGGTCGACATCCACGCCCTGTTTAAAGGAGATGGTCAAGTTCAACAGACCGTCGTTGGTAGCTTGGGACAGCATATATATCATCCCTTCCACCCCGTTGATTTCTTGTTCCAAGGGGGTTGCCACGGTCTTTGAAATGGTCTCGGCGCTTGCTCCGGGATAGGAGGCCGTCACTACAACCGTTGGCGGCGCCACTTCGGGATACTGGGATACCGGTAGCGTAAAATAGGCCAGTCCTCCCAGGATCATCAAAATGATGGAAATCACAATGGAGAGTATGGGCCTCTTGATAAAATTATGTGTGAATTTCATGATTTACTATGGGTTAATGTGTTACGAACCACGTTCGTTTTTACTTCAATTTTAAAATTAAGTTCCCTGGCCAGTCCGTGCGCATGCATGGAAAAGCCTATTGATGAAATGCCGGGCCCACTGACCGATTCCGCAGTGGGCCTGGCCTAACACTTCAAATTATAATCGGGGTATTCTCATAAGGATGCCAATGAGGTGACCGCTGTGTCACGTTCCACTTTAAATGCAGTTTGTTTTGGATGGACCGGAATACCGGGACGAACCTTGAGCAAATTGCCACTGATGACCTTATCTTCAGGATACAAGCCGTTCAAAACAATCCTATACTTATGGTTGTAGAGCTTCCCGACTTGAATGGGCCTGATCTGCACCGTATTGTCATCACCAATGGTGTACACAATTTTTTGGGACTGGTTTGTGGTGACAACTTCCTCGGGAATCAATATAACCTTGAATTTATTGCCCAAGAGCCTGGCCCTTCCAAACATCCCCGATTCAAGTTCCATGTCATCATTGTTGAAAACGGCCCTTCCTCGGATGGTCCCAGTGGTCTGTTGGATTTCATTGTCCACAAAATCCATTTGGCCCTCACGACTGAACGAGTTCTCATTGGTCAATTTCACCAAAACCTTTTTTTGGGCATTGGAGAGGTTTTCCCCTGAACCTGATCCATCATTGAAAAAATCGGATTCACTGGCATCAAAATAAAAATGCATGGGATTTACCTGAAGTACCGTAGTCAACAAGGTAGCATTGGCAGCCCCACCCGAAATATAATTACCGGGGTCGACAAATTTCTCACTGACCTTCCCACTAATGGGTGCTTTGATCTTGGTATAGCCCAAATCCAAACGAGCCTGTGTCAATCGGGCATTGGCCGCCATCAATCTGGCTTCCGAGGAACGGGCCAATTGTTTACGCTGCTCCACTTCTTCCATGGATACCGCTCTGGAATCCTGCACCGCAGCCACACGCTCATAATCGCTCTTGGTCCGCTGCAAATCGGCTTCCGCTTGAAGCTTCTCAGCTTCTGCCTGTTTCAGTGCTGCATGGAAAGGACGCTGATCGATTACAAAAAGTACTTGACCCTTTTCCACAAAATCGCCATCCTGAAAGTTCACGGATTCGATATATCCATTCACCCTGGATCTGACCTCCACCCGTTCGGAAGCCTCAAAACGTCCAATATACTCGTCCCAATCCGTGATATTTTCCTCGGAAGGAAGTATGTAGGGTGTTGGCAGGGCTGCTGTGGTCTGCTCTGCAGCATTGGAATCCAGACAAGAAACCAAACCTGTTCCAAGTATTGCCATCAAAATAATGGCCGTCATTGTTTGCAAATTTTCTTTTTTCATGGTGTTGTTGTTTTTGATTAATTGTAATAATGGGTCAGAAACCCAAGCCCGATAACGGGTTAGTCTTCCATACATCCCTAAAATTTTGAAAAAAATCTCATTTCCGCGGTTAAGAATCGACCACGGAATCATAGTTCAAAACACTGTTTTCCCCAACAGTGGCAATCCATTAATTGAGCATGCGATAGTCATTGGGCGAATGGCCCACATGCTGTTTGAACAAGCGTGTAAAGTGTGATGGGTATTTGAACCCCAGCTCATAGGCAACTTGGCTCACTGACTTGGTGGTATCATAGATCCGTTCCTTGGCCACATCAATCACTTTGGTCTGAATGTACTCTTGAGCTGTCTTTCCGGTTTCCTTTTTGACCAAATCCCCAAAATAATTGGAAGAAAGATTGAATTCAGTGGCAAAATACCCCACCGAGGGCAATCCGTTGGTCTTTGGGTCCCCAGACACAAAATAATCATTGAGCAAACTTTCAAATCGGTTCAAAATCCCTTGGTTCTGATTGTCCCTTGTGATGAACTGTCGGTCGTAGAACCGCAGACAATAGTTGAGGAACAATTCTATAGTTGACACGATGAGTGTTTTGCTATGCTTATCAATGGCCTGCTTCAGCTCAAAAGCAATTTTGGAGAAACTGTCCAGGACGATTTCCCGCTCCTGATCCGAAATATGCAAGGCCTCGTTCACCTGGTAGGAGAAAAACGTATAATTACTGATTTTACTGCCCAATGCCGTACCCTTGATAAGGTCTGGATGAAAAGCCAGGGCATACCCCTTTGGTTTTCTCTTGCCGTTCTCCGCTTCGCAATTCGCTTTTTCCTCTTTGGTCAGCGCCCTTCCGGCCACCTGTCCAGGTCCCAGGAATACCAAAGTACCTTCTTGATAGTCATAGTAGTGTTTGCCATAATGCATATCACCACATTTCACATCCTTGAGCACGACCAAATAAAACCCATAATTCATTTTGCCCGGTATTGCAGGCTGTGCCTTTGAAAAATCGATGACCGTTACCAAGGGATGCTCGGTATTGATACCATAGTACTCGTTATATTCGCAAATACTGTTGAACTTTATTATCTCTTCCATGGTATTTTTCGCTTTTTGATTACTCAAAGTTAGGGCAATATCGGCACCGATGAACACCGAACCGTAATATTGATAAGCATTCAGTAAAATGTATAATTGTTTTTTGAAACGTGACCCTATTACACTCATAAGATGCACTATAAATCGGTCAATAAGCAATCAAATACATCTCAAAGACAACACTGCCGACCACCTGAAAATCTTTGGAAGGCTACAAACTAAGAGTTGAGCACCAAAACAATTGATGAAATGAAAAGATAAAAAAAGAACCTGCGTTACTAGAACCTGGGAAGTCTACCTGAATCCTTTTAATTTAATTTTATGGAAATTATTCTAGTTTTTGGGTATTTCCATTTCCCAAAAATGATGATGACCCCCATTCTTTCCCGTAAGGAAAATTTGACCATGTTGTGGAGATGATTAACGGACCCCTACATATTTAAGACATGTTCACGACTAAGAAATAAGGTTTATTAGCTCAAGCACACATTGCATCAAAAGTTCAGCAGTGCCTTTAGAAATTCAGCACCTTACAAACAATGATAAACAAGTTTGCCATTTATATGGTTTTAAAGTGCTGCAATGCATTACTGATGTGGGTTTCCACCGTTCTAACGGATATATTGAGTTCTTCAGCAATCTCCTTGTTCTGGTACATTTTGATCCGACTCAGGTAGAATACATTGCGACAGCGCTGGGGCAATCTGTTCAAAGTGGACTGGAATTCCTTTTCCAAGTCATTCTCTTGCAATTTGTCCTCAATACTGTCAAGACTTGAAAAAGAAGCGATGATATCCTCATCCAAATCCACATATTTGTTCCTTTTGTAAATATTGATGATTTTGTTCTTAAGTGCTGTTTTAAGGTAAGCACCCAAATTTTCTATTACGAGAACCTCTCTTTTTTCCCAAAGACCGACAAACAATTCCTGAAGAAGGTCCTCCGCTATCTGTTGATCCTTCACGAGTGCCATGGTGTAGGTAAATAATTTTCGAAAATAACGGCTGTAAAGAATCTGAAAGGAATCCCGACATTCCTTTTTCAAATTTTCCAACAATTCCTGATCACTTGATTCGTAATACATTTAGATGTGGGGTTTGTACTCCTAAATTACAGGTCCCCAACAAATATTTAGGAGACCTAAGCTTTATAAATAGGTTAAAAAACGGTTAAACGGTTTAAAACAAAAGGCCCGAACCCTATACGGGCACGAGCCTTTTTCAACAAACTAACTATTAAAAACTCAAACAAACTATTATTGGAAAATGGTCCGACACGTAATTTTTACCACGTTGGCCATCCAACGTATGGTGTTTGTGCACGGACACTTTAGGATCACAAAAGATATAATCGATTCGTTCCCGGCTTTGTTCGGGCTCCAAGGCAAAGCCATTAAACGTATAAATTGGACCGTACTTTCGCTCGGCGCTTTCCTTGGCATCCGTTATATAAAAATCGCTGTCCAATCCAGTTTTTGTAAGAATGGAATACGCCTCGAACGACGGTGAAAAATTAAAATCCCCTGTAATCACAAATGGAAGGTCGCCTACAATTTGATTGACCCGTTCCTTCAGGAGCTTTGCGCTCTCCAATTGCGCCGTTCTGCCCTTGTGGTCAAAATGGGTATTGAAAAAATAGAATTCTTTACCGGAACTTTTGACCTTGAGCTTGACCCAGGTCACAATCCTCGGCAGTGCAGCATCCCATCCCTTGGAATTTGCTACTTCAGGGGTTTCCGATAACCAAAAGGTATCATTATCCAATAGTTCGAATACATCTTTTTTGAAGAACACCGGGCAATATTCACCTTCGTTCCCTCCATTTCTACCTATCCCAATATGATCGTATCCCGGAAGTCTTTGGACCATATCTGCCAATTAGGACGCAATGACTTCTTGTGCCCCGAAAACATCCACATCAAAAAAGTCCATACTTTGGCATACCCAGTCCTTTCTGTTTTCCCAAATATTGATCCCATCATTTGGATTGGCATACCTGATGTTGAAGGTTGCCACATTCAAGGAACCGGCTTTTTGGGCAAAGGAAAATTGGCACAGGGCCAAAACTATCGTGCTTATTATTCTTAGTTTCATTCGATGATCATTTTAAGTTCTATTCCCAGCCGGGATTTTGGGTTAGATTTGGATTTAATTGTAACTCGACACGTGGGATTGGATACAGGTAATCTCGCTCTTCATTAAAAGTCCTGGTATTGAAATCAGGTTGGGGATCAACCAAGCCATTGCCATCAAAAAATATGTCGGAATCAATACGGATATATTGAACACCTTGTACCTGTCCGGAAGGTTCCTCCCCTTCGTACAAAACCACGTCAAATTCACCATCATTGTCCATATCGTAATCCCCTACCCCTGGAAAATAAAGTCCCCTCAAGGGCTGCGTCAGTGTTTGTCCTGACTTCCATCTCACAATATCGTCCCATCTGTGGTTCTCCATATAGAGCTCGATCCTGCGCTCTCTCCGTATCTCCAAAATGATCCCACTATTGGCGCCACTAACTGTTGGATATTGATCTTGCATAAATGGATCTGGGTTTGCATTGGCCTGTGCCATATCCATTGCCGGCATGCCCACACGGTCTCTCAACAATTGGATTGAGATATCCAAATCGGATTGTGTCAAGGTACCCAACTCGGCTTTGGCCTCCGCATAGTTCAACAATACCTCTCCAAACCGTAAAATGGGAAGATCTGTGATAGACTCATCATTGGTATCATAGACGGGTTCGGTAACATATTTGGTCAATTGGTATCCGGTCATGGTCGCACCAAGATTGGGAGCAAGTTCCATGGATTCCCCTTTTCGGGTATAGCCCGGGGTCCGAATGGTCTGGGAAAGTCTGGGATCCCTATTGGCAACTTCCGCGGTAAAGAACAATTGGTCATAATTGGGATTGTCCGTAAACCGTGTTCCGTCCTGCATCAAATAACTGTTCACCAAATCCTTGGGCATTCCCGGTCTACCATAAGAGGAGGTTGTGGTATAATAGTTCACATTGTGATCAACTGCCACGGTCTGTGAAAATTGACGGCTCAATATCATCTCACTGGTCTGTGCATCATGGGAATTGAAGAGTTCCATATAGTCTGTGTCAGGATTGCCCGTTGCATATACTTCATAAGGTGATTTGTCCATAAGCTCCATAGCAGCATCAACCGAAGCGTTCAAATAGGTTTCATATCCACTGATACCCCTATATTTTTCATAAGTCCCCTCATAGAGCCCAACCCTTGATTTCAGGGCCAATGCACTGTACTTGGTGATACGATAGGCCTGTACCTCCTCGTTCAGCCCATCGATGGCCCTGTCCAGATCCTCAAGGATCCTGTCAACAATGAATTGTCTGCTCTCTCTGGGTGCCTGAAGTTTCTCCATATCATCCGGGTCTATGGTTTCATCATAATAGGGTACACCGCCAAAGCGCTTCAACTTCTGAAAATAGAAGTAGGCCCTAAAAAAGTAAGCAACGCCTCCATAATGCCTCTTGGCCGCCTCATCCTCGCACTTTTCATAATTTTCAAGGAAATAGTTGATATCCCTCAAATCTTCCCAGTCCCAACCACCACCAGTGGTTGGGATGGTTCTTGCCCCACGCATTTCCTCACTGAGGGTCGTGGATACAATATTGTCCGCCCTGGCATCACCATCGTAGATGGCGGTACTGGGGAACATTCTATAAAACCCGTTGGTATAGAGTTGCAGATCACTTGCCTTAAGGAAAAAATTATCCGCTGTCACATCGGACAAGGGCTGCTTGTCCAGAAAGTCATCGCTACATCCGACCATTAGCAGAATGCAGATCATTATTGAATATTTGAATTTCATGATACTTGATATTTTAGAATTGCAATGAAACACCTAATGAATATATTTTGGAAAATGGAGTTGTCTGTGCGGTACTTCTGTTGGTCGAGGTGGACGGTGCGTTAAGGTTCACTGAGTTGCTCGCCGCCTCCGGATCGATATAATCGGTCAACTTACTAAAGGTCAAAAGGTTTTCACCACTGAAATAGAACCTCAGCTTCTGGAACGGCAATCGTTGGGTCACCTTTTGTGGCAAGGTGTAACCGAACGTGAGGTTTTTGAGCCTTAAATACGAAACATCTTGGAGGTACCTATTGTTGACGGCCCCCAAGGCATCACTATCCGAAAGGGCAATGTACCCGAACAATCTTGGGAAATAGGCATCCGGGTTCTCCGGTGACCAAATATTATCGACCATATCCTTTCTGATAAAGGAATCATAGGGACGGTTGTACATGGCCCAGAAAATCCTTGAGTCCCTGTGCGGATACCAGTCTTGCTTACCAACACCTTGGAAAAACGCTGAAAAATCAAATCCTTTATAGGCCGCATTGATTCGGAAGCTATATAAATATTGTGGCGCTGTATTTCCGATTATCCTTCGGTCACCCGGATTATCTGCTGTGTTCTCCCCCTCACTGATCACCCCATCATTATTGAGATCTATATATTTGACATCCCCGGGCTGGAGACCTCCAGCGGCAACAATCCTATTGGACACCCGTGTCTGATCGGCATGGGCCGCCACCTCGGCCTCGGACTGGAACAATCCTTCCACATGGTAACCCCATAGCTCACCGATGGTCATTCCTTCATAATAATCCAGCAAACTATTGCTCGGGTTGTTGAACCTGGTGATCTTGGTAATGGAATTCGATAGGGTTCCCACAATAGAGAAATCGAAACGATCTTTGCCCTGACCAAATGAATCATTGTACCCCAAGGACAGTTCAAAGCCCCGTGTTCTCAGGTCCGCGGCATTTTCCTGTGGAGAGGGCGCACCCAATACACTGGGCAATGTGGCACCTTGGGTGAGCATCCCTTCGGTATTGCGCTGGTACCAATCAAAGCTGGCATTCAGTCGATTCTTGAACAAAGAAATGTCCGTCCCCATATTCAGGGTCTTTACTTCTTCCCAGGTTATGGACCTTGGATTGAGGTTGGGTGATTCTATATAATCCAAAGTACCTCCATCAAGGGCATAACCTTCATCTATGTCCTTGTTCAAAGTGGGGATATAGGCATAATCCGCAATGTTCTGGTTACCCAATGACCCATAGGATGCCCTAAGCTTTAACTGGCTGATCGTATTGGATTCCTTTAAAAAATCTTCGTTGGAAACGGCCCACCCGGCGGAAACCGATGGGAAGAAACCCCATCTATAGTCCGCGGGAAACCTTGAAGACCCATCATATCTGCCATTGAGTTCCAACAAGTACTTTTGCTTAAAGTCATAAGATAATCGGTAAAACACCCCTTGCAGGGCCCATGCGGACGCACTCCCGGTCGCCTCGGCATTGGAGGTTGCCAAGCCCAAGGAATTCAAGTCATCCGATATACTGTTCAGCTTACTGGCCTCAATACTTTTTGTATCAAAGGACTCTTGATTAAAACCGGCCATGGCACTGAAAAAGTGGTTCCCCAATTGCTTTTTGTATTCCCCGTACAGGTTGAAGGCATTGTAACTGGATTGGGTGTTGTACTCCCGAAGTCTATCACTGCCCATCGTTCCAACTTCCCCGACAAAAATGGAATACGGGATCCGGGTGGACCTTTGATACCGGTTAAACGTCCTTTTTCGAAGCGAGTAACTGGCCGTCACATCCAATCCTTCCAAGGGTGAGAACACGGCACTGGCGATATTGGAAAACTCTTGATTGTCCGTTCCCTGCTTGGACTTTCCATGCAACAGGGCGGCATAGACCCCATCCCCAACGGTATAGTTGTTCAGTTCCGTTCTCCATAAAGCATTACCATCCGGGTTTGTGGGCATATAGGCCGGCAAGGCGTGCACCCAGATCAAACTGCCCCAGGGACTGGCATAGTCACCATATTGGCTACCGCCATGTTGAAGGTCACTGGACCTGTTATATTGCATATTATTGGTAAAGGTCAACATGTCATTGACATCCACTTCCAGTTTGCCCCTAAGGTTGTACTGCTTATAAATATCATCCTGGACCTTCAATATCCCTGTGGATTGATAATTTCTATAGGAGAAGAAAGTCCTGACTTTTTCAGATCCCCCTGAAAGGGAGACATTGGTGATATGGGAGGGGGAACTTTTTCTAAAAAAGGTGTTCCACCAGTCCGTGGCCCCATAGTGGATATACTGGTCCCTACCGTTGCGGTTGTCGATTACTACCCTGGCCTTTGATGGGTCTTGGGATACTTCCAACAAGGCTGCATAATCCTGCTCTGTATAGCCAGTATAGGACCTGCCCACAGCCGTCCTGAAAGCCTCATCGACCAACATGGTCGATAGGTAAGGGTCGGTCACAAAATCGGTGTTCATTGTAGGTGAACTGAATGCCGTGGTATGGTTTACATCAACAACAATATTACCCTCCTTGGCCCGCTTGGTCTGCACCAAGACAACTCCAAAGGCGCCTCTGGCCCCATAAATGGCCGAGGCACCGGCATCTTTCAACACACTTATGGACTCAATATCACTAGGGTTCAAGTTGTTGATATCGCCTTCCACTCCATCGACTATAATCAAAGGAGAGCCACCATTAATGGAGGTAAAACCACGGATATTGATCCTAGGGGGGTCACTGGGACTCCCACTGCTTTGGGTAATGTTCAAACCGGGACTCACGCCCTGTAGGGCATTCACCGCATTGGGCACGGGCCGGTTCTCTATGGAGGCCACATCCACGGTACTTACCGCATCGATCAACTTCTCCCTGCTTTTTTCACCATATCCAACTACCACCACTTCATCCAACATTTGTTGGTTGGGCTGAAGCGTGACATTCAAACTGGATTGGTTTTGATCGACTTGGATGGACTTGGTGACCATTCCCAAATAGGAAAATTCCAGGGTTGCCCCGGCCTTTATGGTGATGGAAAAATTACCGTCAAAATCGGTTATGGTACCATTTGAGGTACCTGCTTCCATAACATTTGCACCCATCATTGGATTTCCCTCATCGTCAAGTACTTTTCCCAAAACCTTTATCTCCTCTTGCGTTCGTGGAGCCAACTTTACGGTGACCGTGGATGAAATGATCTTGTAATTGATGGGAAAGGTTTCTGCCAAACGGTGCATGACAGTAGGTAAAGTGGCGTTGCTGAACGAAACAGTGGCCCTACTTTCCAGGTTCTCAATATCCTCGCTATATACAAAAGAAACCTCGGAAACTGATTCAATATACGCGAACAATTCAATGAGTTTACTGTTCTTTTGGGAAAGGGTAATCTTGATGTCATCTGAAAATGAACTATCACTGTTCAAGGCCAATGCCTTGAAAGAGGTCAATAAAAGCAAAAGTCCCAGTACTTTTACCTTCGTACTTATTTTTAGTATTTTTGTCTTCATTTTATGGTTTTCTATTAGTATTCTAGACTTTTAGTGAAATCACAGGCCTTTTCTATTACCGTAGAGGAGGCCATTTTTTTGGTTGTTACATAGGCGCTTTTTTTATTGGGGTTACTTCATATAGGGTTGGGGAGAGCTGTTTGAACTCGATATTCATCAAAAAGCCCAAGCTTTCCATGGTTTCTTTCAATTTTGGGTCGTTGTATTTTCCGGTAATCACTTTATCGCCCAGATCGGCATCTGTAATCTCAATGGTAACGTTATACCACCTTTCCAGTATATGGGTCGCTTCTTCCAAAGAGGTACCGTTGAAATAAATGATATTGCTAGACCATGCCCTATCGATGGATGAATCATATTTGGAAGTACGGTACCCTTTGTCCACTTTATTGTACTTGAGCTGTTCATTGGGAAGCAAGATTTCCTTTACTGCCATGGAGTCATAGACCACGACCTTTCCCTCAACAACACTTACCCTTATACTATCACTTTCTTGAAAAGCATTGATATTAAAAGAGGTTCCCAAAACCTGCGTCCTTAACTTTCCCGTCTCAATGGTAAATGGCTTTAGGGTATCTCGAAAAACATCAAAAAATGCCTCACCATTCAAGGCCACTTCCCGTCGGTCTCCCTTAAATTTTTCTGGATATCTCAGCCTGCTCCCTGCATTGAGGGTCACCATGGTTCCATCGGGAAGTTGGATCTCCTTTCTTTCACCATACGCTGTGGTCACTTCCACTACCTTAACTGAAAAATCCATAAAAGCGAAAAAGAAGGTGCCGAAAACCACCAAAATACTGGCAGCTATGGCCCATTTTCGATACACGGTTTTAAACGGAACAACTTTTTGATTTTTGTTGAGTGAAGCTTCTATTTGGCCATAGAGCCTATCATGGACTTTCTCAATATTGGATGCTTTCCCTTTATTTTTTCCTGCCTTCCCCTCCAAATATGTGTCGATCAGGACGATTTCTTCCCTTGAGGCCTCATTTTTGGAGTACCGCTCCAGTATTTTTATGAACGCTTCAGTTTTCAATAGAATGACATTTATAGTTTCTATTAACTTGACACCATAAATTCCATCCACACGTAAGCGAATATTTGCATTTAAAGATTTGATAACATATGGAAGATGGAGATAAACATCAGTTAACCTTATCCCACAACGCTATTGAGATCATCCACATAACAATGGCAACCGTTCCACCTTCGGCTGGGTGTTATGAAAATCTTTTAACCTTCATTTTTTTTGATTCCGACATTAAGGTATGATTAAGGTTTTGTAATTTTTATTTTACCTTTAACAACATATAATCGGTTGGAATTCAACAAACCTTATTGTTAATTGATATTGAAATTTGCAAATAATCGGAATCCAGATGCCAGTGATACAGGTAAGGCATCTAAGGCAGGGACAGGTAATGTGCCAGGTCCATCCGATGTACAGCTTTGGAGCGAATTTCAATCTGGGAGTGAAGCAGCCTTTGCGACCATTTATAAGAACAATGTCGATCGGTTATATGCTTATGGGCTCAAATTGGTCAGGGATAAGGAACTGGTCATGGATGCCATCCAGGACCTTTTTGTGGAATTATGGGATACCAAGGAGCGCCTTGGGAAAGTAAGGTCCATCAAATCCTACCTCTATAAATCCCTTCGGAGAAAGTTGATAGCCAAGGCCGTTAAATTGAGGGCCGTTACGGCAGAATTTATCGATGGGGATTTTTACCCCGAAGGTGAGCCTTCTCCAGAGCGTAGCCTTATTGAAAAGCAACATTTCGATTTGCAACGAAAAAAAATAAAGAAAGCCCTTTCATCCCTGAACAAGAACCAACAAGAAATCGTCCATTTAAAATATAACGGGGGTCTGAGCTATCAGGAGATTGCCGAGACACTGGACTTGGACAAAAAAGCGGTATATAACCTTATGGCAAGAGCAATCCATCAGCTTCGTTCCATACTCGTTACCTTTCTTTTTATGGGGATATTATTGTCCTCGCTTTAAATTGCCCACAATATTTTTATTCTCTAAAAGCCCATTAATACTGGGGTCTTTTATTTTTTTTGAAAAAACTTAAATAAAATTGAAGTAAAAAGTCATTTTTTCTCTCTTGTTAATAAACTAGGGCTGTCCCAAGTTCAAATTATCGGCAAGATGAAGTACAACAATTTTAAAGTGGATGATTTTATCCAAGATGAATATTTCCAAAAATGGGTGCTGCACAGCGATACCATGACCGATAATTTTTGGGACAATTGGTTGGCCCGAAATCCCGATAAGAAGGATGTTGTCGAAAAGGCCAAAGAGATGGTACGCCTATTGGCCAGTGATGAGGATAGGCTTGCCAAGGAAGATTTTGACTCTATGTGGCAAAATATTGTTGAGCAACGGACGAAATCAAGTACCTACGATTCCCACGAAAGCAAAACGACGAAGTTTGGACCAAGGGCAATCTTAAGGATAGCTGCCGTTTTTGTGGGATTGATGGCATTGTCCATTGCCATTTATCAATATGGTTCTTTCACTTCGGTCAACGATGTTTCCCTTCCAGCCGGATCTCAAATCACATTGGAACTGCAGGATGGAACAATAAAAACGATAAATGAAAACCAATCGGGGGCCATCCACACATCGGAAGGCGACAAGGTCGTAAACCAACAATACAATGTACTGGTCTATAATAATAGTGATGAAGGCGATGATGATGATGGGAAAACCTTGGAGTATAACCAACTTACCGTGCCCTATGGAAAAAAGTTTGAGCTGATTCTGTCCGATGGTTCCCATATCTTTTTGAATTCGGGATCAAAACTTCGCTACCCCGTCACATTTTTGAAAGACCAGGCCAGGGATGTTTTCTTGGATGGTGAGGCCTATTTTTCGGTTTCCAAGGATCAAGCAAGGCCCTTTACGGTCGTGACCGATGATATGAACACCCAAGTGTACGGCACCGAGTTCAATGTGTCGAGCTACAAAAATGAAAAAAACACCTTTACGGTACTGGTAGAAGGAAGTGTCGGTGTTTACCACTCCAATAATGTCCAGGGCTCCAAACCCATTGCCATTGTTCCCGGACAAAGGGCGGTTTACGAAAATGGCGCCATAGATGTGGAGATGGCCAACATCGACAAGTATATTGGGTGGAAACAAGGCAAGCTGGTGTTTGTGGATGATCGTTTTGAACTTATTCTGAAGGAGCTGGAACGAAATTTTGATGTTCGCTTTGAAAATCAATACGAGGCCTTGAACGACATGGAGTTTACGGGAAGCTTTGCCTATGGCGAACCTTTAGAGAAAATTTTGAGAATCTGTAGGGAACATACCCCGTTCGCCTATACCAGAAACGGGGATACCATAACCATAACAAACAACTAACTAACAAAAAATCAATAGCCTATGAACCAAAAAAAATGACATTGAACCTAGGGACACCATTAGGTTTGATCAGTGTCCGACCATTTCTTGATGAAATATAGTAATGGGAAGGGCATAAAAGAATCGGAGGGTGCGGCAACACCCCCCGATGAAAAAATGATTTAAGTCTGAATAACAAAAACCAAATTAAAATT
The DNA here is from genome assembly GCF_010468565.1 of Allomuricauda sp. TY007. GTDB lineage: Bacteria > Bacteroidota > Bacteroidia > Flavobacteriales > Flavobacteriaceae > Flagellimonas. Next base: position 7,129 of record NZ_WUEG01000018.1, on the reverse strand, counting down.
ATGAAAAAAATTAAATCCGTGTCGAATCATTGGTGCACCCTTGCCCCATTGTTCGATTTAAAGATGAAACTGACACTCACATTTTTTCTGATCGTATTTTTTCAGATGCAGGCGGAAACCGGTTATGCCCAGACCACCAAGATCAGTCTGGACATGAAATCTGCCAGCGTTTTTGAGATTATTGAAGAGATAGAGGCAACCACGGAGTTTAGGTTCTTTTACCGCAGTGAAGAACTCAATGTGGACAGAAAGGTCGACATTCAGGTTGACAAAGAACGGATTGAAAGTGTGCTTCAAAAAGTTTTTACCGGCTCCAATACCAACTTTAAGATCATAGACAGGCACATCGTGCTCACACAAAGGAAAAATAATCCCCTTCCAACCCATCAGGATAAAGAAAAGGAAGACCAGGAAACCCAAATTTCGGGAACGGTGTCCGATAAGAACGGTATTCCTTTGTTGGGGGTGACCATAATTGTCCAAGGAACCCGAAAGGGTACCACCACCGATGAGAATGGAGAATACCGGATAGGAGCAGACCAAGGCGATGTTTTGGTCTTCAGCTACATTGGATTCAAGACCAAAGAGATTGCGGTGGGTGTTGAAAATGAGATCAACGTGACCTTGGAGGAAAGTGCCACAGAACTTGGAGAGGTGGTCATCCAATCCGGTTATCAGGCCATTTCAAGCGAACGGGTCACGGGCTCCTATTCTACCTTGGACTCGGAAGATTTTCAGACACAACGGTTGAACAGTCTTGACGCCGTGCTGGAGGGTAGGGTCGTCGGGCTTCGTGACGGCGTTGTACGGGGTGTGACTTCCATGAACGGTTTAACGACCCCTTTGTTCGTTATTGATGGTTTCCCTGTGGAACAGACCAGGTATAATGCCAACTACGGTTTGGAAGAGAACCTACCCAACATCAACATTGAAGATATAGAAAGTATCACCGTTCTTAAGGATGCCGCGGCCACATCCATATATGGCGCCCGTGCCGCCAACGGGGTTGTGGTCATACTGACCAAAAAGGCCCATGCCGGTGAAACAAACGTATCGTTCTCAAGTAATTTGACCCTTTCCCCTTACAAATATTATACCGGGAACCTGACCGGTTCCGAGGCCATTGTGGGTTTCGAAAGGGATTGGGCCAATGGCAACCCCAATCTTGAAGGTGGGGGCGCGGCATCTTACGCTTCATCCTTATTGGACAATGCCGTATATACCAGCCAGGGAATGCAAACCCTGTTGAATTTTTACGCAGGCAATAGTTCGGAATCTCAAATGAACAATACGCTCAATCGTTTAGCGGCATCTGGTTTCCGATATTATGATGACCTCGATAAATACGCCAAGCGGGATCAATACTTCCAACAATTCAATATCCGGTTCGGAAAGGCCTCTGAAAAGAACAGCTTCAATGCTTCAGCTACCTATAAGGACAATAAGTTCGAAGATATTTACTCGGATGAACAGTCATTGGGTATCAATCTGAACAACACTGCACAGATTACCGATTGGTTAACATTGGATGTGGGCACGTATATGTTCTTTAACAATGGGAAAGAACAAACGTACAACGCTTTGAATCCACAATTCGTTTATCAGCCATACAATGGATTGGTCAATGCCGATGGCTCGCCCTTTGTGTCAACAGCAGAATCTCGTTACAGTGCCTTTACCTTGCAGTCCATGGATACCTATGGTCTTTACAGTATGGATATAACGCCCATGGAAGAATTGGGGAGGAACATCAGGGAACGAAAAAACTTTTTGAACAGAAGTTTTGCCAAATTGGACGTTCAAATCAGTGATGCGTTTTCCTATAACGCCATGTTCCAATATGAATACGGGGTTGACCGTTCGGAACAATTGAGAAGTTCCGATTCCTATGCAGTACGGTCTTTGGTCAATGGTTTGGTGACCATCTCACCGACAAACCAAGCTATATTTAATTTGCCTTATGGTGATATTTCCGATAGGAGTAACCAATATTCCAACGCATACAATTTCCGCCAACAACTGAACTTTGACAAACTGTTCAATGGCGGCCATCATGTGAGTGCCATTGCCGGTACGGAAGTAAGGCACTCCAAATTGGAATACAGTGAGCATATCCGTTATGGGTACGATTCCCAAACATTGTCCTATACGCCCATCAATCAAGCAGATTTGCTGCAAGTTTATGGTTCCGTGTTTGGAGGATATCTGAGCCAAAATGATTTTTCAGCGGAAAGGGAACTGCTCAACCGCTATGTTTCTGTATACGGCAACGCTGGTTATACCTATGATTCAAGGTATTCGGTGACCGGAAGCCTGCGTTGGGACCGTTCCAACTTATGGGGTACCGATAATAAATACCAGAACAAACCGACCTGGTCGGCCGGAGCAGGATGGAACCTTCACAATGAATCGTTTTTGGACAAGGATTGGATCAACAGGTTAAAATTGCGATTTTCTTATGGGATTGGAGGTAATGTAGCCAAAAATTCCGCTCCCTATCTAACGGCGGGTTACTCCTCTAACAATAATGTTGGTGGAATACAAGGGTATGTGAGTTCTAGGCCCAATCCCCAGTTATCGTGGGAGAAGACCACCACGACCAATGTGGGTGTCGATTTTTCCTTCTTTAAAAACAGGTTGAACGGAACCGTGGATTATTACCATAAGAAAGGTGAAGATCTTTTGGCCAACAGCAATGGTGTGCCAACGGAAGGTTGGGGCTATTCCACGTATACCCTGAACAATGGAGAAATGATCAACCGAGGAGTGGAGATTACCTTAAACGGAAGTATTTTAAGGACCGAAGATTTTTCCTGGGACATAGGGGTCATGTTCGCCCATAATAAAAATGAGGTGACCTATGTCAATGTAGAAGCGCCAGTGTACTTTCTCCAATTGGACTATCCGTCCGAGTTTCCTAGGGTCGGAACAAACTATAACTCCATATATGCCTATAAATGGGCAGGGTTGAGCAGTACCGGTTTGCCCCAAGTGTATGATGCGGAACAGACCCCTGTATCCTACAATCCGGGAGATCTTGAAGCCATTGAGGATTATGGCACCACGGTTCCAATCCAGAGTGGATCCTTCAATACCTCCATAAATTATAAGGATTTTTCACTTTCCGCACTCTTCATTTATGGGATGGGACATAAGATCCGAAATACATTCCTGCCCATGTTTGACAACAGTTATTCGGGTGCAGCCGGTGGATATATTACCAATATAAGACCGGTGAACAATCGTATTGAGGATAGTTGGAGGAATCCAGGTGATGAGGCCCGTACCGATGTGCCCAGGGTGGTGTATGAATATGATCCAGAGTATAGCTACGACCTAAGATCTATTTATTCCTATGCGGACATCAACATTTTGGATGCCTCCCATGTGAGGTTAAGCAATGTGTCTCTGGCCTACAGAATGCCATCCGAGCTCGTTTCCAAACTTGGGATGAAGGGTCTACGGATGAACTTTAATGTAGAGAATGTGTTTACCCTGGCAAAAAGTAGGGATGCCAAGTATCTACTGGGCGGATACCAGACCCCCAATTTTGTACTTGGATTCAATGTAAACCTTTAATCAAAAAGTAAGATCATGAAAAATATATATACATACATCATATGTTCTTTGGCTATACTTGTTGGGCTCTCTTCCTGTGAAGAGTATTTGGACGATATTCCAAAAGGATCCAAGACCCCCTTGACATTGGCCGATTATGAAGCTTTTGTCCGTAATGAATATGGCAATCATAGGGTTAATGTCGACCAAGCGCTGAACTTGTTGAACGATAGGTTTATAAGTGAGTCCACCCTGTCTTTCAGCCCTTTGGACAAGGCCAATTACCTATGGGACGAATCCGCAGACCGCATTGCTCTGAACCGTTCGGACGAATCCACCTATTATAATAGTTATGCGAGTATTTCGACCTTCAACTTGATTATTGAAAATGCGCTGACCACTACCGAAGCCTCAGAAGGGGAGCAACGTGTGCTTTGGTCACAGGCCAAAGTGTTGCGGGCCATGAGCTATTTTAATCTGGTCAATTTCTATGCGGACACCTATGAAGCGTCCAACGCATCCGAGAAATTATCCGTCCCCCTGATTACAAGTGCTGATATCAATGCACCCAGTGAACAGGTGAGCATACAAGAAATGTACGATTTTATGTTGTCCGATATGGAAGAGGCCCTGCCTTATTTGCCAATTGAATCTGTGACCGTACTACACCCCAATTTGGGGACGGGCTATGCGTTTTTGGCACGGCTCCACCTTCAAATGGGGAATTATGATGAAGCGCTCGCCAATGCCAATCGAGCTTTGGAAGAGAATAACAGCTTATACGACTGGACAGCCTATTATCAAGCCAATGCAATGGTCATCGAGGATTCCGAATCCTACGTGGGCAAACCTTCACCCATGGGTTTTGATTATGTCGAGAATTATAATTTTAGACACGGTGCCCTTTCACGCATTACAACGGAAAACAACATTCCGGTTCACCGTGCTGAAAGGTTTGAAGCAGGGGATGCCCGTTTTCTTTCCCGTTGGAAGATAAGGACAGTTGGGGCGGAGACCTTTTACAACGCCACACTGTCCGGTTATTTCAATTATGGAGGCATCACCACAGTGGAAGTTTATCTGATCAAGGCGGAATGTCTGGCCCGTGACAATCAATGGGGAGCGGCCATGGATATCCTGAACCAAGTCAGACAGACTAGGATATTGCCCGAGTCCTATATGGAGCTGACCGCAAGCAACGAAGCTCAGGCCATGGAAGCCATCATTAAAACCAAAATGAACGAACTTATTTTGACTTTGGTTCCTTTTTGTGATGCCCGACGGTTGAATGCTGAAGGCACCTATACGATTGGATTCTCAAAAGAGTACAATGGGCAAACCTATAGCTTGGCCCCGGATTCCCATTTGTGGACCATGCCCTTTCCACAAGGTGCAGTCGACAATCCTGGTAATGGGACCATAACCCAAAACGTTGAAAAATAATTTAAAACATGTTAAAAATGATTCATAATATACATAGAATACTGGGATTGTGTCTGATATTCCTGCTTGTTTCCTGTAAGCAGGAAGGGGCAAAGCTTGAAGATTCCTTTGAGTTGGAAGGGGAAATATCCGGACTAACCAATGGAACAGCTGTGAAGTTGGTGCCCGGGGCAACCCATTCCAACGAAGATCCAATTGCGGAGACCACAGTTGAGGATGGCAAATTCCATTTTACAGGGAGCTTGGAGCAACCCCGGTTTTTTTACGTGGTGTTCGGAGATAACCAAGGATTTGTCCCGGTGATGCTGGAAAATTCAGAGATTTTGATGACAGCCTCTGCAAAAATGGGAGATACCGAGAATAAAACAATCACTTTCTCCAATGAACATATCGAAGGCTCAGAGGCCCATGATTACTATAAAGAAAGAACGGCTTTCAGAGAGGAACTGGATGTTGAGTATACTGCCATGAGAAAAGCCACGGAAAACATGAGCAACTTACTGGGGAACGCTAGGAAAAATGGTGATAAGAAAGTCCTGGACTCGCTGATGGGGACGTCAGCATATAAGGAGATGGAAAAGACTGAAAATGCTTTTTTCGATAAAGTGAAATCAACCAACAAGAAACTTATTTCCGACCATAAAGATTCGTGGTGGGGCCCCTTTTTTATGATGCACCAGTACACTTTTTTGACCCCCGAGGAAGCACCCACCTATGATGCGTTCTCCGAAGAGGCCAAAAATAGTTACTATGGGAAATTGGTCCATGAATCCGTATATCCCAAAGGATTCATCGGGGAAAAGGTATCCAACCACAGTCTTGAGGACAAGGACGGACAATCCTATGAAACCAAGAACATTATTTCCGGTAAAAAGTATGTCCTGATTGATTTTTGGGCATCTTGGTGCGCACCTTGTCGAAAGGAAATCCCCAATCTAAAAAAGGCTTATACTGAATTCTCAGGCAAGGGCTTTGAAATCTTGAGCGTCTCCATTGACAAGAAACATGATGCTTGGATCAAGGCTTTGGACCAAGAAAATATGAGTTGGCCCAACCTTTTGGACAACGGGGACCTGAGCAAGGAATTCAATGTCAAAACAATTCCGGCCACATTTTTGGTGGACGAAAATGGTGTCGTTATCGCAGAGAACCTTCGGGGCAGTGCGCTTGATGAAAAATTGGCCGAGCTGCTGAATTGAACCATAAAAAGCATGGGCAAATACCAATGACCTCTTGTTAATATTTGCCCACACCTTCCTATTTACTAGTTATTTGAATTAGCCAAAAACTACAATTGGAAAATGGCAAAAGGGGTTGTTTTACCCAAACAACCCTTTTTGGACCATTGTCCTACAATAAACGTATGCTATAATGAAAAAATACATTGGCCTTGCATTGTTCCTGTTTTGTGCATGGATGGGGAATGCGCAAATTCTTGAACCTGTCAAATGGACAACCTCCGTAAACAAAATATCGGAGACCGAATATGAACTGGTCGCCAAGGCGAGCATCGATGCTGGCTGGCATTTATACTCACAGACTGTCCCCAAGGAGGGGCCCGTTGCCACATCCTTTGCATTTGATACCACGGATGAATCTTTCAACATTATTGGAGATACCTCCGAAGATGATGGCCATACGGTGTATGACCCCGTATTTGAAATGGAAATCAAGTTCTTCGAGGATAAGGCCGTGTTCAGGCAGCAGGTGACCACTGAAGGGGATCTGTCTACCATCAACGCCATTGTTGAATATATGGTATGTGATGATACGCGTTGTCTGCCACCTGCGGAGGAGGAATTGGTATTTGATTTGAATGGACAGCAGACCAGCGGAACCACGGCCAGTGATCAAGTGCCGGGCAACGCTTTACCCGATACCGATGACGAGACGGTGGTCAATAAAGGGACTGAAGACCTGAAAGGGCTGTGGTCCATTTTTTTTATAGCCTTTATTTCCGGCTTTGCGGCCTTGCTGACGCCCTGTGTGTTCCCGATGATACCCATGACGGTCAGTTTCTTTACCAAACAGAGCAAGAACCGTGCGCAGGGGGTCAAAAACGCTGTTTTTTATGGTATCTCCATCGTATTGATCTATGTGGTGTTGGGATCACTGGTGACCGCCGTTT
>NZ_WUEG01000017.1 GCF_010468565.1 Allomuricauda sp. TY007 | reverse complement strand
CCATGCATGCCCATGGAGGGGTCTGTTTTTTTGACTTTGCAGCATCCGCTCCCTATGTGGATATCGATATGCATCCCAATGATCCGGAATGTCGGATGGATGCCATTTTCTTTTCGCCCCATAAATTTCTGGGAGGTCCCGGAGCCTGCGGGATTTTGGTGTTCAATAAAAACCTTTGCCAAAATGAAGTGCCCGAGATCCCGGGAGGCGGCAATGTGAAATGGACCACGCCCTGGGGAAAACATAGGTTTTTTGAGGATTTGGAGATCAGGGAAGATGGGGGCACACCGGGTATCATCCAAACCATTAAGGCCGCCCTTGCCATACAATTGAAAGAAAAGATGGATACCAGATTTATGGCCATAAGGGAACAGGCTTTGCTGGGGCTTTTTCGGGATGAGCTCAAGGATCTTGGGGAAATACAATATTTGGGGAATGAGGATGCCCAACGTATCGGCTGTCTGTCCTTTAACCTCAAGGATATCCATTATAACCTGGTGGTCCGTTTGCTCAACGACCGCTTCGGGATCCAGGTCAGGGGAGGGTGGTCGTGCGCAAGCACCTTTGCCCATTAYCTTTTCGGGCTGGACCGGGCAAGGTCTTCACAGATCATGGAGGACATTGATGGGAAAGACCTYCGAAACAAACCAGGATGGGTCCGTGTCTCCCTACATCCCATTATGGACGCTGATGATGTAAGATATATTACCGGGGCCCTTCGGGAAATTGTGCGGAACAAGGACGAATGGGAAAAAGATTATCAATACAATCCCAAAAACAACGAATTTGAATATGTCCACGGGACCTATGCAAGTATCGGACACCTTTCTTTTTTTGAATTGTAACCCTATGCTACACGAAATTTTGAAATACCATAGTAATGAATAATAAAACAACAAGTGAATAAAAAGTAGTCAGAGCCTTATGGGAACAAGATTGTACAGGCTATTGTGCATCAAAATCCTACTTCCATAGAGCCTTTCATTTTTCTTTTTGAGTTAGTTAGGGGCTGCCCACTTTTTGGGTGGCTCCTCAAAAAGAAAATGGCAAATCAGTAAAATCAATGAAAAACAGATATATGAAATCAAACTCATTTAGATTGAAAGGCATGCTAACGGCATGCATAGTTTTTTTAGTTTCGGGTTGGGCACTTTCCCAAAAGGTCGAATACGAATGGGAGAAAGCTACTTCCAACGGGTATTCCTATGAATATGTGACCCATGATCCGATGAAAACCCGGTTTTATACGTTGGACAATGGTCTAAAGGTCGTGCTCAGCGAAAACCACCGCACCCCTAGAATCGCCGTGAATATTGCCGTTAGGACGGGGAGTAATTCCGATCCAAAGGAGCATACGGGCCTGGCCCACTATCTGGAGCATATTTTATTCAAGGGAACGGATAAATTCGGTTCACTGGACTGGGAGAAGGAAAGGCCCTTATTGAATAAAATCGAGGCCTTGTACGAAAAGCACAATGCGACACAGGATACCGCGATGCGCAAAAAAATATACCAACAAATAGACAGTATGTCCCAAATAGCTTCACAGTATGCCATTGCTGGGGAATACGATAAATTGATGACCGATATTGGTTCTGAGGGTACCAATGCCCATACCTGGATGGAAGAGACCGTTTATAAGGAGAATATCCCCTCCAATGCCATCGATAAGTTCTTGGCCGTACAGGCGGAGCGTTTTAGAAACCCGGTGGTGCGGTTGTTCCATACGGAATTGGAGGCGGTATATGAAGAGAAGAACAGGTCCTTGGACAATGATGGACGAAAAATGAACGAGGTGATGAACGATGCACTTTTCCCGACCCATAACTACGGGCAACAGACCACTATAGGAACCATTGAACATCTTAAAAGTCCATCCATAACTGCTATAAAGAAGTATTATGAAACATATTATGTCCCAAACAATATGGCCGTTATCATGGTAGGGGATTTTGATGCGGACGAAATGATAAAAAAGGTTGATGAACATTTTTCCTATATGCGTCCCAAACCCTTTGAAGCGTATGATCCCGCTCCAGAGAAACCGATGGAGTCGCCCTTGGAAAAAGAAGTCTACGGACCTAGTCCTGAGCAGGTCAGATTGGCATGGCGTTCTCCAGCAGCCTATACGAAAGATGCTGAGGCACTTAATTTGATCACAGCCATACTGAACAATGGAAAAGCAGGGCTTTTCGATATCAATATCAACCAAAAACAAAGAGTACAGGGTGCATATAGTTGGTTGCTGCAATACAAGGACCATGGTGTTTTTATGGTCGGTGGAGGACCTAAACAGGGACAGACCCTTGAGGAGGTGAAAACCATTTTAATGGCTGAGTTGGAAAAACTAAAAAAGGGTGATTTTGACCAAGACCTTTTAAATGCGATAGTCGCTAATTATAAACTACAGGAACAAGAAGCCCTGAAGTCGAACAATAGCAGGTTGAACGCTCTTCTAAACGTTTTTATTAAAAGTAACAACTCGGCATGGGCAAATGATGTGGCATCCCTTGACACTATGTCTGAGCTCACCAAAGAAGATATTGTTAAGGTAGCCAATGCATATTTGTCAGAGAATTACCTCACCCTTTACAAAAGGCAGGGAGAGGACGAAAATGTGGTGAAAGTAGTCAAACCACCGATTACGCCCATTGAGACCAATGCGGGAAAGGAGTCCCAGTATGTCCAAGCCATCAAACAGATGGAGGTGGCACCCATACGGCCTAAATGGATCAATTTCGAAAAGGACTTGGATATCGATAAAGTCGGTCCCGCGGACTTGTTCTATATACAGAATACGGAAAATGATCTTTTTACCATGGAATACCGATTCGAAATGGGGTCGTACCACAATAAATATTTGCCCTTGGCATTAAGTTATCTCAATTATTTGTCCACCGATACCTATACCTCGGAAGAAATCAATACAAAGTTATATGCGTTGGCCAGCAACTATAGGGCAAGCGCCTCATCGGAACTTACCCGTGTCACTTTTACCGGGCTTCAAGAAAACTTCGCCGAAGTCGTCAGTCTCTTTGAACATGTAATCCAAAACTGCAAACCTGATGAGGAGGCATTGACCAAATTGAAGGAACGGATTTTGAAGGGGCGCTCGGACAGTAAGTTGGAAAAACGCAATATTTTGCAAGGGTTGACCAATTATGCCACATACGGACCAAATAACCCATTCAATGATGTGCTGTCAAATGAGGAGATATTGACCATGACTTCCCAACAATTGATCGGAATTCTCCAAGGGCTATTGGATTTTGAACATAATGTCATCTACTATGGCCCCATGCCCAAAAGGGAATTGAAATCATCATTAACCTCCCTCCATTCCTTCCCCGGTTCTTTTGAACCCTATCCGGAAAAGACCACATATACCTATACCACACAAGATAAAAATCGTGTGTTGTTTGCCGATTATGATATGGTCCAAAGTGAAATCCAATGGATACGTAATGTTGAAAACTACGATGCTGAAAAAGAGCCAGTAATCAAGCTGTTCAATGCTTATTTTGGAGGAGGTATGGGTTCTGTGGTTTTCCAGACAATTCGAGAATCAAAGGCCTTGGCCTATGCTACCTATGCCCATTATGCCATTCCTTCCAAAAATGAACGTATGTTTAGAATGATGGCCTATGTTGGAAGCCAATCCGACAAGATGCTACAGGCCGTTGATGCCATGGATGATCTGTTGGATGAACTCCCCTTGAACAAAAAGGAATTTATTGCCAACAAGGCGGCTATCAAACAATCAATAGCAACCCAACGTGTAGTGGAAATTGAACCTATTTATCACTATTTTGAGGCCAAGGAGAAAGGGTTGGATTATGATATGCGAAAAAAGGTGTATGAAGCCATTGATGATATCACCTTGAACGAAGTCCGGCAATTTCATAAGGAGAAATTGGCCGATAAACCCTATACATATTGTATTATTGGGTCTCAGGAGAGAATCAGTGAAGATGACCTAAAAAAAATTGGTGAAGTGGAAAAGTTGACCCTTGAGGAAATCTTTGGCTATTAGCCCCCCTTCAACGGATTGACTTGGATTCCAAATATGGATTGAAAACCAGAAAATAAATATTTTCTGGTTTTTTATTTAGCTAAAAATAAAAATTGACCTTGATGATTTATGGTTTTTTTCTACTATAAATATAAAACCCAAAAAACTCCATCGATTAATTATGACCCAAATTCAGTTCAATTCCAATCATAGCCATGAATTCTTTGCAAGCAATTTTTTTATGGATAAGGAGGGTGTTTTTACATAACGCTTAACATACAGAAATTTAAAGCTTTGAGAACTAATCCGTTTCCAAAGTGTTCATGCTAAATTGATTCCAATTCGAAAGACATAAAATAACAGTTGGTTTTTGCAGATTAAGTGCAATAAACTGAGAATCCATAGAGTAAATCGATTTTAAGTTCACCATACAAGACGAAAAAATAGTCAAAACACACTGGATAAATAAAGTCCGTCCCAGCAATATTACAGATCTTCCTTCGGCATGCACAATTCCCAATAAGTTTGTAGTTTTACAGACTGTTTTTGAAGGTAAAAGCGAGTACCACCATACCAACCCATTAAACCGAATTGAATAATTTTCCATTTTACGTCATTACAGGCGGCCCGGGAGTGGGCAAAACAACCCTTTTACAGGAACTAAAAAATAGGGGCGTGATCGTTGTGCCCGAAATAGCCCGCGAATTGATTAAAGAACAGCAGAACCTAGATGGTGAGGCCCTTCCTTGGAAGAACAAAAAGCTTTACATGGAACTGATGTTTCAGCGTTCCATTGAAAGCTTTGAAGGGATTGTCGAAGGTTTCAAGGGCAATATTCCAATATTCTTCGACCGGGGCTTTTTAGATGCTTTGTGCTATGCAGCACTGGAAGGCATTCCCATTGATCAGGAAATGAAAACATTCGCAGAAACCAACAGATACAACGGCAAGGTTTTCATCCTGCCCCCATGGAAGGACATCTACCAAACGGATGCACAGCGAAAGCAGGATTGGAACGAAGCTGTGTTCACCTATAACAAAATGATACAGACCTATCGCGGGTACCAATATAATCTCATTGAGGTTCCCAAGGCATCTGTGGAGGAAAGAGCGGATTTCGTTCTTGACCATATTAAGAGCAATTGACAGGCCAAGCCCTAGTTTTCTCTTTGTTGATTAAATTCCAATGGTCAGCCCCAGGAAGTCGTACAAAAGGAACCCAACCCATGGGGCTTTATGATATGTTGGGCAATGTATGGGAATGGTGTTCAGACCTCTATGACGAAACCGACTATGGGATATACCGTGTTTTGCGTGGCCGCGGTTGGTTCGACCAAGAACGGAGTGTCATGCCCACAACACGGAGAAGAAGCCATCCCCCTTTTGTTCAAAATAGATGATTTAGGCTTTAGAATCGTAAAAAATAAATGAAAAACGACCCGTTAAAAGTTTGCAAGCGCAATGGGACAAATTTTCCCAAACCTCCAATACCCATTATGCCACCCTTTTGCCACAATAGGACGAAAAGTGTTCATGTAACTCTTAATTTTCGGGATGCTATAAATTCTGAATGGACAAGAAATGGCTCCTAAAATTTCGTGTTCCTACATAGACAATTTTTGGCAGGCATAAGATGACTTAGCAGATGTTACTTCAAAAAAGTACAGTGTTCAAAAGATACAGGTCGGGTATCTGGACCGTGCTATGAATTCAAAATAAAAGAGACTGTTATGCGTCATACTGACCAAACCAATCGACATAAAATTTTAAAAAGAATTTAAAAAGTCAAGATATTTTGGAACACTTTTCTCGATCCATTCCTTTGATGAATTTAGCTCGATTCCATAATACGCGAAAAATGGACGGTAATCGGCTTTTATATATTCAAAGGTCAACTCAAAAGGACGAAGCAATTCTTCCAAAGTGTATTTGTATTTTCCCGTTGGGTGATATTCATTTTCATCAATTCCAGCCGAAACCGCCAAGGCGATTTTCTTCCCCCCAACCTTATAACCACTCTTGCTGCCATAAGCCCAACCATAGGTGAGCACTTCATCGAACCATTTTTTAAGGAACGGAGGACAATTGAACCAGTAGTAAGGAAACTGAAATACAATTTTATCATACTTTTCTATCAGTTCTTGCTCTGCCGGAACATCGATTTCTTCGTTGGGATAGACCTCGTGCAATTGATGGACATAAAAAGTCTCAGGATATTTCTGCAACTCTTCAATCCATCTCTTGTTGACTTTTGAATCTTTTATATTTGGATGCGCAACAATTATCAATGTCTTCATGTTTTATCAAACTAAATTTGAAAACCAAAAATAGTTTGCAAACAGTAATTTTACACGTTTACAACCAATTGTAGGGTACTATAAAAAATGTAAGTAATGACCAAAATAAAAGAAACATCAACACATTTCGAAAACAAAAAAATACTGGAACAGGAATGTTTGGAGGTATATGCTTCAAATATCATAGGAGGTCAATGGGCTTTATCGATATGTTGTTATTTGATAAACGGAAAACATAGGTTCGGAGAATTAAAAAAACGGTTACCAAACATAACTGAACGAATGCTTACCTTACAACTTAGGAAATTAGAGCAAAATAAAATTGTAAAGAGAACAGTCTATGCAGAAGTCCCGCCCCGTGTGGAATACGAACTAACTACAATTGGATATGAACTAAGGTCAATTATACGGGAACTTGAAAAGTGGGGAAGAAAACATAAAAAACTCGAATAAAAATTACATACTTAGTTAAGCTACCCCTAAAACCAAACTGTTTGAAAAGTAGCTATATGGCGTCACTTTTATTGGGATGGGCCTAGGGAATTGTACAAAAATTCCCCGTTTTCGCTGACTACCTGGTTTCCCCATTCTGTGATCGCTTCCAAAACCGGAACAAAGCTTTTCCCCAGATCGGTTAAACTATAAACAACCTTTATGGGTGGCTTTTTTCCATAAACCTTCCTTTTTACCAAGCCATCCTTCTCCAGTTTTTTTAGCTGTAGACTCAAGGTCATTTCTGTAACAGTGGGCATTTCCTTGTGGAGTTCATTATATCTTTTCGGTTTGTCCCTTAAATGGTAAAGTATGACGGCTTTCCATTTTCCGCCCACCAGATCCAACGTAAGGCTAATGGTACAGGGGTATACCTTCCCGTTCAATTTCACACAATCACCGATACATTCTGTGTTCATTTTTCCATTTTTTTAAACCTATCCATTTCGATAGTTATTGCAAACATAACCAACTAAAGTTAGTTTTGAAACTAAAATAATTATAGTACCTATGAAAATCCTGATTATCCTAGCACATCCTGAAACAAAAAGTTTTAATTCGGCATTGTACGACACTGCAATCGATACTTTAAAAAAGAACGGACATGAGGTAAAAACATCCGATCTCTACAGGGATAATTTCCAACCCGTAAGTGATGAAAGAAATTTTACACGCTTGAAAAATGGAACATTCTTCAAGCAGCAATATGAAGAACTACATGCCGTTGAGCAAAACACCTTTTCCATTGATGTTTTATCAGAGCAGGAAAAGGTGGAATGGTGCGATATCATGATATGGCAATTCCCATTGTACTGGTTCTCCGTACCCGCAATTTTGAAGGGTTGGGTCGATAAAGTTTTCGCTATGGGCAAATTCTACGACAATGGTAAAATCTATGACAACGGATTCTCTGTCGGTAAAAAGGCCATGCTATCGGTAACAACGGGTGGACCAAAAAAATACTACATACCGGAAAAATACGGTGACATGAATTCAATCCTGTTCCCGATACATCGTGGGATACTCGAATTTTTAGCGTTCACCGTTCTTGACCCGCACATTATCTATTCCGTGGACCGGCTCACACCCGACGAGCGAAAAACAAAATTGAACGATTGGTCGGAAAAACTGATGGCACAATTGGCCGAATTGGAATGATGTACAAGAAACCCAATAGGTCCATATCATTACTGATTTAACAGTTCCTTTAGCTGTTTCAAGTTGTTAAGTATTATTAAATTAACAAGTTATGGGACAAAAAATTTATAGTTTTAGGAACATAACATCCATTGATTATGATAAAAGAAGAGTATCCAAAAGTCTATTTATACAGAAGAATAGTCCAGGCAAAACTATTTATTGACTCGAACTTTATGCATAAAATAGATGTTGATGATATTTCAGATGAAGCTTTTTTTTCAAAGTTCCATTTTATCAGACTTTTCAAATCCATGTATGGAAAGACTCCACATCAATATTTGAAATCCGTTAGAATTGAAAAAGCCCGACAGTTTTTAAAAGAAGGCAAATCAGTTACCGAAGCCTGTTTTTCAGTGGGGTTTGATAGTTTGTCCTCTTTTAGTGGTTGTTTCAAAAGAATTGCCGGGGAATCACCATCCAACTATTCAAAGCAACAAGAGATGGTCAAAAAGAACATTGACAAAAAACCCTTGGCGTTTGTTCCAAGTTGTTACGCATATCAACACGGCTGGTTGGAAAATAGCAATTTTGAAGAAGCAAGCAAATAAACCATTGCTGAAATTGCAAACACATTAACACCAAAGAAAAGTGATGATTACAAAAATGACGGTTACCAATGTCAACGTTATCGACCAAGATAGTGCTTATGATTTCTATGTAAACAAATTAGGGTTCAGGGTAGTAGATGATATTCCAATGGGGCCGGGTACTAGGTGGTTAACGGTTTCGCCGCCCGAACAACCCGATTTGCAAATTGTACTGTTTCCAGTTACCGTAAGCAAAATGTTTCCCAAAGAGGTAGCGGAAAATTTGATCGATCTGATCAAAAAGGGCATATTTGGCTGCGGGGTTTTCACTTGCAAAGATATTTTCGCCACATATGAAGAACTAAAGGGCAAGGGAGTGGAATTCATCAAACCACCGACCAAGGAATTTTATGGTACGGAAGCATTGTTCAAAGACGATTCAGGCAACTTCTTTTCCCTACAACCCATAAATAATTTCAATGATGAAGAACATTCATGATCCCGTGGTTAGAGAGCAACTGATCGAGCGCATTGAAAAGATCGATGGGGACAAGAAAGCCCAATGGGGCAAAATGACCGTTTTTCAAATGCTCAAGCATAACACCTATTGGAACGGCTGGATCCTTGGCACGGAAGACCACACGTACAAACAGGCATTTCTAGGGAAGATATTCGGTAAAATAGCCTTGAAAAGAACGATCAAGGATGAAAAACCCTTTGACAGGAACATCCCTACCCCAGAGCAGTTCAAGGTCAAGGAACTAAGTGGGGACCTGGAAGCTGAAAAGGCAAAATGGATCTCATTGATCCACCAATATGGTAACTACAGCAACCCTGATTTTGTGCATGGTTTTTTTGGGAAAATGACCAAAGAGCAGATCGGTATACTGGTCTACAAACACACCGACCACCATTTGAGACAGTTTGGAGTTTGAACTGTAAAAGCAAAACCGTAAAAAAAGGAAATACAATGAAGAAGATCTTGCTTACAACAATTTTACTATACCTGATCACAGGCTGCAAAACGGATACCAAACAACAGGACCATCAAGAAATTGGATTCGATGATTTTTTTGTGAAAAGCACAGATGGCGTGCAGATTTTTGTTAGGGAGTTTCAAACCGGAGCACAAGAACAAATAAGCGAATATCCCTTGATCCTGATCCATGGAGGTGGTCCGGGGGCCATCGCTTCCTTTGATTTGGATGTTCCCAACGGTTCATTTGCAAAAGACTTGGCAAAAAAGGGTATTAAGGTATACCTGATGAACATTCGGGGATGGGAAAAATCCACCTTGCCCACTTACAATTTAAGTGACAGTACCGTCGTAGTCGGAAATTATAAAGAAGCAACCCAAGATATAGAAAGTGTCGTAGAATTCATCAGAGAAAAGGACAAGGTGGACAAAGTATCCTTGTTCGGTTGGGCAACCGGGGGGCATTGGGGAGGAAATTATGCAGCTGAAAACTCCGATAAACTAGCGGGATTCATTTCCCTTAATTCATTGTACGGGACCAATGCTCCTTGGGAATTGAAGCATTTCTTTTGGCAAGGGTCAGACTCCACCAAATTCAATAAAACCGGATTTTTTAGGGCATCCGACAAGGAAGGACTTGTCAGGAAGTGGACTTCCACTATCCCAATTGAGAACAAACAAGATTGGAGGGATTCCTTGGTCATGGAAGCATATCGAGCCACGGCTGTTAGTTTTGGTGAGGATAAGACCACAATGAAGGTTCCGGGCGGGTATCGGGAAGAATCCTTTTATATGTCCAATGGCAGAAAATATTGGGATGCATCATCAATAACCTGTCCTACGTTGATCCTGAGAACTGATTTGGATTTTTGGTCAAGACCCCAGGATCTTGTCGCCATTGAAAAAGATTTAACAAACAGCAAGAGAAAAAGGATTAAAACCATCAAAGGAACCCACTATGTTTTTTTGGACAGAGATGAACGGGGAAGAAGAGATTTGATAGATGAAATTGTGAATTTTTTAAAAGAACAATAACGGTAGATAAAAGTGTAAAATCCCGTTCAATTAGAATCGTAGGTCAATACTGGAAAAAGTCAAATCCCTCTAATTACAGCGCAATGGTCCAAAAAATTAACCATGCCACAGTATAGACGGAAAGGCAATCAACCATCAACACCAAAAAGTAACCCATCCTCAATCTCCCTGTACTTCGTATATTTAAATACATTTAAAATCAACCCTAAGGTGAACAGGCTACGTATGGGTCTGGTACCTTTGCAATGCAAGAAAACGCAAATGATATAAATGAACAAACATCCATTAAGAAAACAAATAGAGGAAATAGTACAGTTGACCGATGATGAATTTGAATTTGTACTGGAACACTTTCCAAAAAAAACGTTCAAAAAACATCAAATTGTTCTACATGAGGGCGACTATGCCCCATTTGATTTCTTTGTACTGAAAGGATTGATGCGCGTTACCAAACTGGATGATGACGGCAAAGAACATATTTTGCAGTTTGGCATGGAAAATTGGTGGATCACGGATTCAGAAGCGTTTCACCATAAAACCAAAGCAACTTTGATCGTAGACTGTCTTGAAAATACCGAAACACTTGCCCTGACCTTGGACAATAAAGAAAAGTTGATCAGGGAATTGCCCAAAATGCAGACTTTTTTCCTCAAAAAAACAACCAATGGCTATATCGCTTTACAAAAACGAATCCTCTGTTTTTTAAGCAGTAATGCCAACGACAGATACCACAATCTCATTACCCTATACCCTGGTTTGATGCAACGTGTGCCCAAGTCCATGATCGCATCTTACTTGGGGGTCACACGGGAAACATTGAGCCGATTGACCAAAATCGAGCTCCAATGATGTGACATTCCTCACATCAAATCTTTGACAAATGTCCTGTGGAACAAAAAATGCTTCACAGAACTTTGTCCCAATGAAAAACAACAGCGTATTAACCGTCCGCCAAATTAGAATGCCCATTGCCATTTGGGCTTTGGCCGTAAGCGTATTTGCCATTGGAACCACCGAAGTTGTGATGATCGGTCTCTTGCCGACCATCGCCAAGGAGTTTTCCATTAGTATCGCCTCCACCGGATGGTTAGTGACTTCCTACGCTATGGGTGTAGCCATTGGCGGGCCAATTGTAGCGGCTTTTACCAATACGGTCGATCGTAAAAGATTGCTGCTCACCATTATATTACTTTTTGTGGTCAGCAATGGTCTGGCTTCGGTTTCATCCAACTTCAGCCTATTGCTTATTGCACGGGTTTTATCTGGGGTCGCCCACGGCGTTTTTGTCGGTATTGGTGCAAATATTGCCAGTAGTATGGTTCCCAAAGAAAAAAGAGCGACGGCAATTGCAATTATGTTCACCGGGCTGACCGTTGCCATGGTGACCGGTGTTCCGCTCGGCACTTATATTGGTCAACAATTCGGGTGGCGTTTTACCTTTGGTGGCATTGCAGGCATAGGGTTTCTTTGCCTGTTGGCCAACCAACTCTGGCTGCCCAAAAACATAGAAAAAGGAGCGCCAATTGGACTCAGGGACCAGTTCAAGGTCTTGAAAAACAGGTCAATGCTCTTAGGTTTCTCGCTGACGTTATTTTCATTTGCCGCACTCTTCGGAACGTTCACATTTTTACCCCCTCTGTTGGACAAAATTTCAGGGTTCACCGAAAACCAGATTACACTGATCCTATTGCTCTATGGTGTAGCCGTTGCCCTCGGAAACCTAATGGGCGGAAAGCTTTCCAATGAGAAGCCCGCCAGGACACTGATTTATTTGTTCACCGTACTATCCATCGCCTTTGGGTTGATGTACCCACTTTTACCCTACAGGACCACTGCCCTTATTTTGGTCGCAACGATGGGTTTCATAGGATTCGGGACCGTGCCCGGCATGCAATTGTACGTGATTCAACTTTCAGAAAAATACCTGACCGGAACCGAAGATGTTGCTTCGGTCTTGAATATTTCCGCTTTTAATGTAGGAATAGCATTGGGGTCATCCACTGGTGGAATGCTCATTTCCAGATCATCGGGTCTATTGTCGATTACTTTGATGAGCGCGGTGTTTGCGCTCATCGCAATCCTAATGGCAATCATAAGTATACAAAGAGAAAATCAATATCAACATAAAAACAAATAGTAATGGAATACAGAAATTTAGGGAATTCAGGATTGAAAGTACCCGTATTGAGCTTTGGAACAGGTACTTTTGGGGGAACCAACGAATTTTTTCAGCGTTGGGGACAAACCGATGCAGAGGAAGCCACACGACTCATCGATATTTGCCTTGATAGGGGCATCAACTTTTTTGACACGGCCAATGTCTATTCCCTTGGTGATTCGGAACTCGTATTGGGCAAAGCGCTAAAAGGGAAAAGACACAAAAGCATTGTCTCTACCAAAGCAACGTTCCAAATGGGCGAACAACCCAACGAAAAGGGGTCGTCACGATACCATTTGATGAACGCCCTTGAAGACAGTTTAAAACGATTGGGCACGGATTATATCGACCTGTATTTAATGCATGGTTTTGACCGGAACACACCAATTGAGGAAACATTGAGGACCCTTGACACTATGGTAAAGAGTG
The DNA here is from genome assembly GCF_010468565.1 of Allomuricauda sp. TY007. Taxonomy (GTDB): domain Bacteria; phylum Bacteroidota; class Bacteroidia; order Flavobacteriales; family Flavobacteriaceae; genus Flagellimonas. The sequence continues at coordinate 45,262 of NZ_WUEG01000017.1, read as the reverse complement.
GCAAGGTGCGGTACATCGGTTGTTCAAATTTTGCCGCTTGGCAGCTGATGAAATCACTTTCCGTGTCAGAAAGGGCAAATTTGGAAAAGTATATCATCTACCAAGGCTATTACTCACTGATCGGCCGGGATTGCGAACAGGAACTCTTTCCCCTTTTGGAAGACCAAAATATGGGATTGATGGTTTGGAGCCCTTTGGGTTGGGGACGATTGACGGGAAAAATAAAAAGGGGAATGGAAATGAAGGAAGGTAGGATAAAATCGGGCGGAGATGTGGGGGCACCACCTGTTGAGGATGAGTTCCTATTTAACGTGGTTGATGCTATGGAAAAAATAAGTAGTGAAATCGGAAAATCCATTCCACAGATAGCTATCAACTGGTTGCTTCAGAACAAAAGAGTTTCGAACATTGTCATTGGCGCAAGGAACGAAAAGCAATTGCTCTCAAACATTGATTCCGTCGGTTGGAATTTGTCCGAAGAACACCTAAAGCTTCTTAATGGGATATCAGAGCAAGCACCGATTTATCCGCATTGGGTCGGGGACAGATAGTAACTTAGGGCCATAAAAGCCCATTTCTTGGCGCGATACGGTTAAAATGTCCCATTACAAGTTACAAGGGTTTTGTGAATCCATATACCTTAATCTGGGCTTGGCATATGGAAAAGCCTGTTGGTCTTGGTAATGTGATTTCCGATGATCTCTATCAGGGCAATGACAATGTCCTTCACTGTTATACTGACCACGGTCTGCTGCAGTAAAATGTTGGATTTGTTATATTTTACCGTTTTAAGTTGTTCCCATTATCCTAATTAGTATTGGATAGTAAATAGATAACTTCCGGATTTCAATTCCATGCTGAGCTTTCCGTTGACTTGGTCTATTTTCACTACTCCTTCTACAGATTTTAACCTTTTCCCCGACTCTTTTACATTTTTTACCAAATCGGTATTCAATTGTAAGGTAGCTGTGGTATTGGCCGGAACGGTTACCTTGTATTCCCAGCCACCATCAATTAATTTCCACTCGCTTTGTATTCTTCCGTACATGGAATCGTAATATCCCTTGGCATAGGTCATCTGTCCCGTAGGGTCGGGTATCGGCTCCAAAATAAAGTGTTTAAACCCAGGATGGTCGGGATCTCTTTGGATACCTAAAGAGTAATTGTACATCCAAGCTGCAACTGCCCCAAAAGAATAATGGTTAAAGGAGTTCATGCTGTTATTGCCTCCGAATCCATCTTCAATTGTATAGGAGTTAAGTCTTTCCCAAATTGTGGTTGCCCCGTTGATCACGGGATAAAGCCAAGATGGATAGGTAGTTTGCTGCAATAACCTATAAGCAGTTTCGTGCTTTCCATTTTCGGAAAGTGCGTGGTTCAACGAAGCCGTTCCAATAAAGCCCGTCATCAAGGAATACTCGGGTCTTTCAACCCCAAGTTCGTCCGCATTGCTACGGACAATGCTTTCCACCAACTGGTCTATGGCCTTTTCCTTGTTTTCATCATTAAATACCTTTAGATGCAGTGGTATGGCATAAGATGCTTGGGTATCCACCAAATTACCTTTTTTGGGTCGGTCTTCCTCCGATGGCGGTGGTCCAAACCCTTGGCTTACAAACCCGGAATGCACTGTTTCCCCTGTATTTTTGTTGATATATGTTTCGTTAAAGAATTCCTTTTTTTGCTGATATTGCGTTTCGTAGTTTGAAGCATCGTTGGTCTTCCCGAGAATGGAAGCAGTTTTCTTCAAAATGTCCAAATTGTACAAATGATAGGCCGTCCAGAACAAAGTATTATCATTTTTAAACCCTTCTGGACTCAACCAATCCCCTAATGGGCCTTCATTCAAAATTCCAGATCCTTTATCAATTTTGGAATCCAAAAATCTCACATAGCGTTGCATGGCCCCGTAATGTTCCTCCAAGACCTTTACATCGCCATATTGTTGGTACATCTCCCAAGGTATGACGACACCTGCGCTTCCCCAGAGCGTTCCCCCGAATCCACCACCAACGGGTGCCACATCGGTAAACCTGCCATCTTCTCTTTGAATATCGCGCATACCCAAAAGGTGGCGTCTCAAAAAGGGCTCGACATTGGCCAAATAGGTAGATGCTTCGGAAAATACATTGATGTCACCACTCCACCCCATTCGTTCGTTCCTGGCCGGGGTATCTGTCGGTATGGATAGGAAATTGCCCCTTAAGGACCACGTTATGTTTTTCCAAAACCGGTTGACCAACTCGTTGGAGGTTTCATACTTGGAGGCCAATTCTTTGATGGAGCTCACCACTTTTCCTTTTACGCTGTTCAATGGTAGAGGCTGGTCCAGCCCGGTTACCTCCAAATATCTATATCCATGGAAGGTAAATCTCGGTGTTATGGTTTCTTCCCCTCCTTTTCTTATGTAGATATCTTGAGCCAATGCCGCCCTAATGTTTTCGAGCATTACCATACCGACATTATCGCCAGATTCCTCCAAATCTGGATAGGTCACCTCGGCATATCTCAAAGTAATGGTGTCCCCTGATCGTCCATTGGGCAAATCAATTTCCGGGAACCCTACCATATTTTGGCCCATATCGTAAACAAATACCCCTGGTCTCACTTCTTTTACCTCTTTTGGCGTCAAAGTTTTTACTATGGATGGGTTCTCCCCTATTTGACCAACCAATTGCATATTGTTATAACTAAGTTCATCACTTAGGTATGCCGTTCCCTCCAGTGGAACCTCGCTGGCAGATTTCCAAGAAGAATCATCATAGGTTGAGGTGGACCAATCTTGAATGGCGTCTTCTTTGTTGGCGTCATATACCTCGCCCTGAAAAAAGCTTCCGTAACGTACAGGTCCATCGGTAAACAACTTCCAATCCATTGTATTGGTGGTCAAAACTTGCTCTGTTCCATCAGTATAGGTGACAATCAATTGACCAAATAAAGACTGTCTGTCCCCAAAATAGTTCCAATTTTCGCCACTATAGGTAATATTGCCACTCCACCAGCCTTCACCCAACCATGCACCAATTATGTTTTCCCTTTCTCCTGATTTCAATAGGTCTGTAAGATCATAAGTTTGGTACATATGGTTCTTGTTGTATTGTGTGAGTCCGGGAGAAAAATAGCTATCCCCTACACGCTCTCCATTAAAGTATATTTCGTAGATACCTCGTGAAGTAACATAAAGCCTTGCTTTTTGTACCTGTTTGCTGTCCAAAGTAAACGCAGAACGTAACATGGGAGCTGCATTTTGACTAGGATTCACCAAAATGAGCGCTCCGTCATCATCTCCATCAACACGGTAGCCCTTTGCTGAAATGGTAAGCTGGTCAGACTTGGAAGCGATACTAAAAACACCCAAATAGGAATCTGTGTTTTGTAAATCTTCATGTAACAAATCATTGGAAGGTTGGCGGAAGTTCTTCACTTTAAGTTCGGATATCACCATTTTTTGGCCCTTTTTTGCCCAAAAACCAATGTCTCCCACCATAGGGAAACTGATGTAATTGTTGCCCCTGCCCACTGGGTTCAGGTTAAATCCCTGGCTTTCATAAGGGGAAGGGTTTTCCAAATCGGATTTGGAAATCCTGTTCTGCTTTTCCCTTCCATCCAAGTAAATATCAAACAACCCAAAATTACAATCAACATAGAAGGTGTGTTGTTGGTATTTGTTCGCTTCATTGACCAACGATTTTGGTATGGAAAAACTGTACAGCGGTGCCTCTTTGGAATCTTCTGAATCGTAACCTACTCGGTAAACGTGCACTTGTGCGAGACCTTTTTCAGTATCGTCCAATTGAGAGATGTCCAATTCGAACGCGATGAAGCTTTCATCAAGGCCATTTTCAACACCTTGTACATTCAAATCCCTATCCATCAACCGCTTATCATTGGCACCAAAGACCAAAGCGCCTTTGGTGGATTTTGATTTTTCATCCAACTGTATGGCGTATTCCAACTTGTATACGGATAGGTAATGTGGATAGAACACCATATCTTCATCGGAACCGCCTATCCATTCGGCACCATTCCAAGCTTCGGCATTGGCATCGCTTTCCATAAGTCCGGTCTCAAACCAAGACTCGCCTTCAAAAGTGTCTCCATTTTTGTCCCAAACCGTGACTTTCCAATTGTATCGGGTTCTTGCCTGTAGCGTTTCACCGCTATAGGCTACCCCTAAAGATTCGGCATTGTTTTGTCGTTTGGAATCCCAAACCAAGGCTCCATCCTCATCGGTCACAACAATTTGATATGCTTGCTGCCCATATCCTCTTTCGTTATCGTTGGCCTTCATCTGCCAACTGAAATTAGGATTGGAAATATCAATTCCCAATGGTTTTTCCATATAGTCCACCTTTAAGTTTTCTATGGAAAGCTGGCCTATAGCCAAAAAAGAAACATTAAAAAGCAGCAGAAAAAAAGCGAATGTACTTTTTCTCAAAACGCTCGATTGCCTTTGGTTATAATTATCCATCCTAGTTTGTTTAGTTTTCTATCCAATTATAAGGTATAATTCCCAAATAACTGTTCTTATCTGTTCTGAGGACAAATATGCTTTATTATAGGTTGAATGTATTGGTTCCAGACTTGATCATAGTATTTTTTCCTTGCCAAACAAGCTCACCTATCACACCATCCTGTAAGGTAATCGTAGCCTCTAGCTTTTTACCTAACTTCTTATAATCCACGGATATCATTCCTGCTGGATGTGGCATTTCTCCTCCAATTTTTTTGATGTCACGCCTCTTCATGGTTATGGCATACCCTCACGAATGCCGATGCCAACATTCACATCAATAAGGACATTGTCGGGTTTTTAAGTTCGACATTGGACATCGGGAAACAATGACCAATGTCGAATCTCCTCTTATACGATTGCAGTCAACCCCATTACAAGTAAAGCTGTTCACTTATATACCTATTGCTCCTTCAAAGGAAATCCATGGACAAACTTTCCGCTTGCCCCATGTTAACAATATATGGTATCCGAGTCCTAAAGAACCTTGGTCTTCCCCGGGATTGGTATCGGATATTTGCCCTCGGCATTGGGCAAAGAAGGTGGTTGTGAATCCCATGCCATCTCTTCAGGCATTAACCTTATCCCTGACTTGATGGCCTCATCCCAAGTAGGGAAAAGGCTCAATTGGGCCAATAATCCTATCGGTAGCATACATAAAGTGAAGGCTACTTTGGCTTTTTTTAGATTTTGTCGTAGTTGCAGCATTGTGTATCGGTTTGTTTTAATTTTTCGGCTATACGGGTATGCTGTGCTTTGTTCTTTTATGTTTCATCATCTATTGATTATCTTGGTATGGGTCTTGGGTCAAAACCCCTATTTCGGCAAAAGATGCCCGTGGATCTGCACCATCAACCTCCAAGGCACGTAATTTGATGTACCTCCCCTTCGTTGGTTGGAACATAACCTTTTGTTCGATTCTACTATTGATAATGTTACCGAACTCCCCCGATGCCAAAGACTGCCAGTTCCTATTATCTTGACTCACCAGAAATTCATAATGGGTAATGATTCCGAACGGATAGCGTTCTTGGTTGGGCCAGTAGGTAAAACCATTTAGCTCATGGGTGCGTCCCAAATCGATCACAATCTCTTTTTCATTGGTTGCCCAAAAGGTTTTGGGATTATCGTCCATCAATTTTATTATCTCTTTTTCTTCCCCGATCGGAAAAACGACCTTCCAATCATTTTTGGCCAGGTCAAAATAGTTGACCGCCACGCCACTTCCCTGTCCGTTTTCGGGATTTATCGCAATGGCCTTGACGGTAGTGGGTTTTTCTACCAAAAATGGTGCACGATATTTTTGGGAGCCCATGGAAGGCTCGGTACCATCCAAGGTATAGAAAACATCGACCGATTTCTCTGGCACCGAAAGGGAAACAAGCCCTTTACGGTTTCTTGTAATGATGGGGTCCACCACTAGCTTAGGTGCACGGTACAGTGCAAGGTTGGACAGCAGAATGGGTCCTTTGGAATCTAAAATGTCTATTTTCACCTTATCCGCCAAAACGGTTTCCCAGCGAAGAATGCGCTTATAGCCTACCGTTGTCTGCTCGTCGAGTATTTTCCATTTTCCATCGACCCTTGCGCTCACGGTAAATTTTTTGATTCGTTGTCCCAAGGAAATGAATTCTTGCAAAACTATCCGGTTTAGCTCGGTGGGTTCATCAAACGAAACTGTGATAGTGGCCCTTGTAATGCCGTCATCGGTTGCCCAGTAGGTATCATTGTTGCCATCCAACATATTTTTGGCCGAATAGTCGGAATGACCTCCTCGTGTGTTCGAAACCTCTATTTTTGAATTATTTGTAAGTTCATGGGCAAAATCTTTGTCGATTTGTTCTTTTAGGGCCATCAAGCTTTTCACATCCTTTTCATGTACCAATCCACGGGTATCCACCGGAAGGTTCAATAGCAAGGCGGCATTTCTACCAATAGCGTTATAGTAAATATCCAGCAGATGGGGCAGCGTTTTCACCTGATGGTCCTCAGCGGCATGATAATACCAACCCGGCCGGATGGAAACATCTGCTTCGGCCGGTAGCCAATGGGTACCGTCCTCATGGCCGGAACGCAGCTCAACGTAACGGGGCCAACCGGGATAGATCTCGTCCCTTCGCATGATACTCCAATTCGTCTCATTGGCCCAGCCTTCCTCATTGCCCACCCAGCGTACATCAGGTCCGTTATCCGCAAAGATTACGGCATTGGGCTGCAACTTTCGGATCATGGCGGTGGTCTTTTCCCAATCGTAGTAGGTCTTACTATCGATCTTTCTGGACTCGTTGGCACCTCCATAGTAGCCAGAACCTCCATTGGCCCCGTCAAACCAAATCTCGAACAATTCTCCATAATTGGTCAAAAGTTCCCGGAGCTGTTCATGGAAGATTTTCACGTACTCGGGCCGGCCATAATATGTATTGTTCCGATCCCAGGGGGAAAGGTATAGTCCTAGTTTCAGTCCATACTCTTTGCAGGCTTCGCTCAATTCCCTGACCACGTCTCCCTCACCGTTTTTCCACGGTGAATTTTTGACCGAATGCTCGGTAGTATTGGATGGCCACAAGCAAAAACCATCGTGATGCTTGGCTGTAAGAATAATACCTTTCATACCGGCATCTCGGGCCACCCTTGCCCATTGTCGGACATCCAAATTGGAGGGATTGAACTGATTTGGCGATTCGGCCCCTGTTCCCCATTCCCTATTGGTAAAGGTGTTCATGTTAAAATGTACGAAGGCATAATATTCCATTTTGTGCCAAGCCATTTGCCTTTTTGAGGGGGTCGGTCCCACAGCTTCGGGCGGGGCAACTGTTTTACAGCCCAACATTACCATTGGAAGAAGTATGTACAGTATGATATTTTTTATTGTCATGTTGTTTTTGTCTTTTGTTTTCAAAGTGTTTGTTTTTTAAGTGTGTTCAAGCCTATCATAAAAAATTGAACCCATCCAATATCAAGGGGACCAAAATTGCTGTGACCACGCCATTTACGCAAATGGCGATACCTCTGTAAGCGGCGGCACTCCTGCCAATATCCAGGGCCCGAGCTGTACCAATGCCATGGGATGCCGTGCCCAGGGCCGTTCCTATGGCCATTTCACTCTTAATGCCAAATGCCCTTAGAATAGGAACCCCGAAGACATTTCCAAAAATACCCACGGCTATGACCACAGCGGCCGTAATCGCCGGTATTCCCGAAACCAATTTGGTAGTTTCAATGGCTATGGGCGTGGTCACTGATTTGGCGGCCAATGACCTAACGATAAAACCGGGGGATTCCAACCAGATCAAGCTCAACAAAACTATAAATATACTGGAGACACCCCCAATGGTCACTACGGCAAAAAAGGGTATCAAATTGCTTTTGATTTCATCATACTCTTCACGGAACAATATATAGTCCAAGAGTTTATCTGCGACCGGTTTTACCGAACCCAAACTAATGACCCTTGTTCTCAAAGCAAGGAAAATAAATATCATTCCTAAGATATTTGCTGCAACAGGAAGATGGAAAAGATGTCTTAGGGCTTCGCCCAAGATCAAAAACAACATAATATAGCCGAGGGATTTTAACATGTAAGGTTTTTGTTTTGTTCCTGTAAGTTTAGACCATTCCAGATGGTACAATTGTTCCTATAAAGATGTAAATTTTTAAGGACATCATTTTGGGGTTATTAACAGGAAGATGTGGAGTAGGAAAAATAGCTGAAATATTTCTATAAAAAATTGACTATGCACCGCAAGTATGAACCTTCTACCTAAACGCTGAATCCCGCTATTGACACTAGTCCCCGGATATGGGACAAAAGTACCAGCATTCTAAAGTACGCCCTTATGATTTTTGGGCTTTCCAGGTTCAAATTGTCAACGGTACATCAACATTGAATGGTTTGTAATAAAAGGGCAATCAAACCTAGTTTGAAAAAGTGTAATGTGAACAACTCAGTAGACACATTCTGAGTTGTTGGATTTTATATAATACGATTTATAATTCCTGGCTTTTTTATCTGTACAACCACATAAATCCAACAATTCGATGGACTTGAAATCTATAGGCGCAGTCTCAGCTTGAATTGAAATAAAACCTTCTTCTACGGGTTCCCCTTCCTCATAGGCACTATCAAGATACCCTTCGACCATACCTCCTCCAATAGTGGGCTTGGTATATTCCATCACAACTTTGTTGTCCAGGATATGCCGGATTATCGAATCGCCCAAAACAAGTGCCTCGATGGTTACCCACCCATTGCCATGATAGGTCCTTGAATTAGAGGCAATACAATGGTCTGTGATCAACGAATCTTTCATTGTCACATTGGTTCCTGGCGTACATAGATTCCCATTGGTTCCATCATGCGTACCGTCACCTCCCAGCAGTTGCAATTCCAATGAAATTGGGAAATCCTGTTCTAGCCCCATAGTCTTTGGATCTTGACAATGAAGCATTAAACCATTATTTCGGATGGCCCATGCCGGTCCCCCTGTCATTTGATCCCCTACAAAACGGTAGGTTGCTTTTAGCTTGTAATATGAAAATTTATCTTTGTAGAATAAATGGCCAAAAGTACCGTTAAAGGTATCTTTCTCCTGATACCTGACACTTAAGAGACTGTCCTTGAAGACAAAGGAGTCATTATAATTTTCCCCTAAGGGATAGCCTGTAAATTTAGGTGTCCAATCCTCATAATTGGTCCCGTCAAAAAGTGAGACCCATTCTTCTTTGTTGGAATTATCTTCCTGAGGGGCGCAGCTTGACAAGAAAATAATGCCCACAACCCAAACAGGCAATAGTAAAGGTTTAAAAATGGGCAGCGTATCAATTGTTTTTGGTTTCACAATAAGGTTGGTTTTGGCTAATGAGAAAAGTTTTTTAATATCTATTTGGAAGAAAGTTAACTAATTTATCCCTTATTTTTTATTCAACAAATGGAATAAGGGCCATATTGAAAAACCTTCCCTTGAAGTGAATCTTTCTTTAATTATTTGCAATAGTTGAAAGCACTCACAGAACCTCTTTGGGCCATATAATGGCAAAATAAAGTTGCTTGTTTTTAATTATCAACAATTAATTTAAAGCGTTATAGAAAGGTGTCAAAACAAATGGTTTTCTATACTGGCTGCATATCAATCTTTGGTATTGTACCCAACATAAATTTGCTATCACAGCCACTTTGTTTAACTATTGATTATTCGTCAATTCAGTGCACGGAAATATATAGCATTTTTTGGGAATAGGTTACATGTTGACCAACCAACATTAGTACATAAAATTGTGTCAGCAATAAAGACCGTAAATCCACAAATCAATCTCGATATTTTTATACAATTGTCTTTCAGTGCTTTAATCAACTTTTCAATTGCTATACATAATCATAGAGCTATGCTTGCATTTAGTTTATCCTGTTTGGATTCCTACCTTTGAAAATCAAAGATGGGGCATGCTACTTAAACGAATCAAACGTAACTACAGAATTACCAAATATCTTATTCAAAAGGAGACTACCGTAGACTACCGGGAAACCTTTTGGTCCTTCACTAGTTCGTTTCTTGGAATGGCCTTGATAGGCTATATACAAAGTCTGTACTTATTGCCTCTTGAAAATGTATTCCTGATCGGTTCGTTTGGAGCTACCTGTGTCTTGATATATGGAGCGGTTCAGAGTCCATTGGCCCAACCTAGAAATCTAGTCGGGGGGCACCTCATTTCAGCATTGATAGGGGTGAGTGTATACAAATTAGTGCCAGAACCTATCTGGGTCAGTGCTCCATTGGCCGTTTCCCTGTCCATTATCACAATGCAGTATACCAAAACCTTACATCCTCCAGGGGGTGCTACTGCGCTTATTGCCGTAATCGGAACGGAACATGTACGGTCGCTAGGCTATCTCTATGCATTGTTTCCCGTGCTGTCGGGGGTCCTCATCTTATTTGTTGTAGCAGTCATCTGCAATAACATGACCCAACAACGAAAATATCCATCGAATCTTAGGCTTTCTAAAAAGGTCAAAAACATGCAGCTACCCCTCAAATTACCAAGGCGTCGGTAGTACAGCTTAACACCTCTTATGTTTTCTAAATGGACCACTTAGAAACAACCACAAATACTCCATCCGAATTTGCCTTATGGTCTCGGAAATCAAATTGAGTATATATGGGGATTTTACCAGGTTATCGAAACAATAATACTGTTTTAAGGAAAAGGGTCTCAATGGCCACGAGCCTTTTATAATAATTGATGGTTTGTAGCTATCGCAAACTAATGATAAAGTTCATTTTATTCCGTGATACATCCTATCGATATCCGCCTATGGTCTATCAAGCAACTGACATCCTCTCTTTCCAATCCTTTGTTCCGTGCTGCCTCCATGGGACCATGAACTTCCCCTGTTTCGTTATTGATGTTCCTTGCTGAGCCCGCCGTCCCACTTGGTAGGCAAAACAATAACATCCCTTCCTGTAGCCGGCATAAATCCTTTCAATCATGAGCAATTTCAGAAATCATGTACAGTTAACCGGAAATGTGGGGGAAGACCACAAAATCACCCTCCTCGATGGAAGCCGTAAAGTAACCCGTTTTCCCATGGCCACCAATGAGTACTACACCAATGCACAAGGGGAAAAGAATCCATGTCAACCTATTTTTTGATAAACTGAAGCTAGTCCATGCAGTTCCACCGGGAAATGACTTGAATCAACCACCCTTACGCTGGCACCTACCCAAGAACTATGCCGAAATAGGGGCACAACAGCGCTTGCACCATGGGTCAAAAAGGCCATCTTCCATTATCTTTTGAGGATTTTCCAAAGCTCGAACCAGATGACGGAGACAAACCCGATCCCTATGCTGCCCCATAACTGTTTTCCGTCAAGAGGAACAAATCCGAAAAGGGCAGAAAAGGCATCCATATAAATCAACAGTCCGGTTAGGGTCACCGTTATGCCTATGATCAATGGAATCAGAGCATTCCTATAGCCTAAGGTCCTAAACATCGAAAAAGAAAACGAACGGTTCACCAAGGTCAAGAAAACATTGGAGGTCATCAAGGTGGCAAACACCATGGTCCTTACCTCTGACTCACTGGCACCTTTGTTCATGGCAAAGTAATATAAGCTCAAGGTACCCAAGGTGATCAGCAGTCCTTGAGCGATACTGATAGCCAATTCACTGGCCTTAAAGAAGGTTTGTGCAAAGGGCCTTGGTCTCCGTGACATTGTACCTGGTTCCATGGGCTCATTCTCAAAAATGATGGAGCAAGTAGGTCCCATGACCAATTCCAGGATGATGACATGTTTTGGAAAAAAAATATGGGGGTAAGACCAACCCAACACCAATGGCAAGAAGACCACCAATATAATGGGAATATGAATTGATATGATGTACTGCACCGCTTTTTTTAAATTGTCATAAATCCGTCTGCCCATGGCCACTGCCTGAACCATCTTGGACAGATCATCATCGACCAAGATAAGGGATGAGGCCTCCTTGGCGATTTCCGTTCCTCTTTTGCCCATGGCAATACCTATATGGGCCGCTTTCAAGGCAGGGCCATCATTGACACCATCCCCCGTCATGGCCACAATTTCACCAGAAGCCTTCAAGGCATTGATAATTTTTAATTTAACATCGGGAAAAACACGCGTAAATAAGGTGTTCCTGGATACCATATCTTCCAGTTGCGGCCCCTTGAGTGTATTTAATACCGACCCTTGAACTTGGTTTTCAAGACCTCGAAGCCCTATTTGTTCAGCAATGGATTTGGTCGTTTCTGGAATATCACCAGTAATGACTTTGACTTGAATACCAGCGGCATAAAACTGTTCCAAAACGTCATGGATATTTGGCTTTGGAGGATCATGGAAAGCGACCAGCCCTATGAATTGAAAGGGAAGCTCCTGTTGGACAGCAGGAAAATCGTTGTCTGAGAATTGGGATGCAGCGACACCCAAAACCCGGTATCCCTGACTTGCGAGTTCTCGGACCGCGCCTTCATATTTCATAATAACCTGATTATCAAGGGAACAAACCGCTAAAATAGCCTCAAGACCTCCCTTTGCAGCGATGATGCGGTGCCCCTTATCATCTTCAAATATATGGGTCATCATGGGCGGACTACCTGACAAGGGGTATTCATGGACCATATGGTACCTTGCGCGGACATCTGGTTGAACCAAGTCGACATACGCCTTGTGCAAGGACACCTCCATCGGGTCGAAAGCAATGGGTTCACTGGACCACATTGCCATTGTAACCAGTTCCAATTCATCATGGTTTAATGAATCCCTTACCCGGGTCCACAACTGTGTCGCCGGAGTAAAAAGCCATGCAAGTTCCATGGTGTTCTCTGTAATGGTACCGGTCTTATCGACACAGATAACGGTAGCACTGCCCAAGGTCTCCACTGTTTTCATATCCTTGACAATGACCCCCATCTTCATCAATCGCCAAGCGCCAAGTGCCATGAAAGTGGTAAAGGCAACGGGAATTTCCTCTGGAAGTACACTCATCGCAAGGGTAAGAGCTTGGAGGAGGCTATCCAAAAAATTATGGGAATTCATAAAATTGACCACCCAAATTATACCCAATATGAAGGCACCAAGAACGGCCATCTTAAGTGCAAAATGTTTTATTTGTAGTTCTAAGGGTGAGCGTTCCTTTGCAATATCCTGAAGGCTTTTCCCTATTTTGCCCAGCTCGGTTTTTGCACCTACCGCCAGTATTTTTGATATCGCCAGGCCACTCATCACCAGTGTTCCTTGATATATGAAGGATTCGGCATGTTCTTCCCCCTTAAAAACGGGAAGCGATTCCCCGGTCAATATGGCCTCATTAACCGATAGGTCATTGGATTGAAGGATCAAGGCGTCTGCAGGAACCGAAGTCCCCTCCTCCACGATGATGACATCCCCGACCACAAGTTCCTCCACCTTCACCTGCTCAATGACCCCATTACGCATCACCTTGGATTTGGCCCCTGTCAACTCTTTGAGACTTTCGATCGCCTTCCGGCTCCTGGCCTCTTGATACAGTGAAATAATGGCGACCAAGATTACGGCTACGGCCAGAAATATCCCATCTTCCAAGTTTCCCCCTAAAAAATATACGAAGGACGCTATGAGTAAGAGAATGACCATCGGCTCCGTCAATAAATCCTTCAAGGCCCTAATCCAAGGGGGGAGCTTTTTGGTTTCGATGCGGTTGTAGCCATATTTTAATCGGGATTCGTGTACTTGTTCCGCATTTAATCCTTTAATATTCCCATGAAGATCCATACAGTTCCGATTAATCTTAACAGATAGGGCATCACCTTGTTTCCTAAAATGATTCTTGTACATCCCATTGATAAAAGTAGGTCTATTCCAGATTACCGCTGATGATCTGAGTCATCCCACAGCAGGTATGGTAGGCTTAATTTCCAATGGTCAAACATGAAATCTAATAGTTATGGTAACCGATTGATGTGTGTCTAGGTTGAATACAAAATTCCTGAAAATAGCTTGGTGCTTCTGACCGAGTTACCCTTACCGATAGGAATGCCAGGCGAATGGTTGAGCCATATCAACCGGGCAGTTTTGTCAAAATCCCGAATAAAACTTGGAGAACTGCTGTAACCTAACCGGGAATCTTTTGTTTGTACGTATTGTGACCTAAAAACTAAGGATGAACAGTTGTCATTTACCCTTGAAAATGGCCCTATAGACATTAGGGGCTTCTTCTTTTGGCAAGCTGTGCAAAAGTTGAACCGGAATTTGAAGTCACGTTGGCCGAAGAGCCCAATCTTGGCGGAGGTACCGCGACAATCGTCCATGAATACAATCTGACTTATTTGGGCTTCCTATTGATTTCCAAAAATGAAAGCGGTCGCGGAAATGGCAGTACCAATAGAAACGAGCTAAAGCCATAAAAATCCTTAGGGAGCCATATTGGTGGTAGTTCATAATGATGTATATTTAAAAGAGAAAACAAAGACCCATCCGCATGCGAGCGATTCTTGGTGAAATTTTTGTCTATAATCCATCCCAGCCTGTTTATACCAAAGAAGCACTATTACAGTTGGACATGAAGATGGCTTTCATACAGCGTTTGGCCCGCCACTTAGGACTGCTCTTCATAGATGGGGAGTCTTCGGAAGGCAATCTGTGCTATGCCTTTGAATCAGGGTTGAACCCAGATTATATCAGCTCATTTACAAAGATGGATATCAAGAGGTTTCTCGAAAAGACCTTAACAGCCTCTCGTTACCATATGGAAAGTGATGCTGTGGAATTACCAAAATCCCTGAATTTGGAATAGCATCCGCGTGAAAAGACCAACACCCAAATAAAATTGGATGATAAAAAGGGACAAGCCCAAAATGGCAAGGATTGTACCCTTTTTTAGTGTGCCATACCCAGTTATCCTTCCCTCTGGGCTCTGCCCCAGATTTTCAAAACAAAGGTACCGGCCATGACCATAACCCTCAATGGTCTTTTATCCGATATGTTTGAAAACAATAGCCGAGTCCCAACAGGGAGTCACCGCATAGGGCCGCCGATAGCGCACCAATTATATACTGAACGGGCATCGAATACCAAGGATTGGAATCACGACAGTCCACCATATACCTCATATGAAACTAAAATCAAAGCTCTTCCTTATTGAGTTTATCTATAAAATAAGAGGGCAAGATTCCCAAACGTTTTTTAAAGGCTGAATAAAATATGTTAAGGTTGTTAAATCCGCTTGAATTTACAATATAGGATAACTTATTTTACGGTACTCTGTGTCCTCCAACAATCTATTTAAAAGATGATTTATACAGGTTCTGTTGCATTAATTCTATTAATCCAATAGGATTTTCACATTAAGCTGCCAATGAACAAAATGTTTTAAACACCGTCGATTTATAATCTATGATTTGACCCTTCCTGATTATGTTCACAACTTCTATGCCCGCCAACGTCCGCTGTGCGGATTCAAAACTCTTTAAATCCACAACTAATGATGATACGTGGTTTGATACTGCGGTGGTCCTGTTCCACTATATTGTTCAGATACTTACATTGTCTAATCTTAATCCTTGCCACTGAACAACTCCGTTTGTTCCATGTTTTTATGCCTGAGGTATTGGCTCCACTTTATTTATAACCCTGGGCTTGCCATTGTTCAATATCGCCTTATTGAGAAACTTCTGGGCCGACCCCTTCATTCTTCTTTTGGTCAACAGAAAATCAACGGTATTACCATATTTATCAACTGCTCGATATAGATACCTATCCAAACCTGCCACCTTGATATAGGTTTCATCCATTCGCCAACTATTACTGACAACCCGTTTTCTTTTATAACCTACCTGATTTTATGTAACAGAACCATATTGCCAAGGGTTATGAAAATCTAAATGATTTCAGAAAGGCTAAAATCAATTATGATCTAGCATTATCATTTACCAAATTTTTATCAGATGATGGGTATGGGAATATGATTAGGTACGGTATAAGGAACGGTATGGAGAGGGCTGCAAGTAAATTGAAATAACTTCAACGTTTAATAAATGAAATTCTGGCCTGTTCTTATTTTAATAGGATAGCCAGAATACCCCATATACCTAAGGATCAAAAGTTTTTACAAGCATACCAAATTAGCGGGAAACAATATAAATGGCAAAAAATGGTGTAACCTCATAATTCATTCTTGGGGGTCTATTTGCTTTCTTATAATCAGAAGTATAGAATTCCCCCAAACTACCCCAACCCTCAAATTGTTAATTGACGCAGCGCAATTGATCCATAAACAGTTGGTTTTTTTGCAACAAAAATTGCGTAGTTAAATGACTTCACTTATATTCGTAGCCAAATAACATCATAATGAAATTAAGACGAGATATTTTTCAGGCCATATCAGACCCAACACGGCGCGCCATATTGGTATTACTTACCTCACAGACAATGACAGCTGGTGCCATAGCAGAAAAATTTGATGCTGCGAGACCCACCATCTCAAAACACATTCAAATCCTAAATGAATGTGATTTGGTTGAAGCCAACCAAAAAGGCAGAGAGATATACTATGAGCTAAAGGTTGAAAAAATGAAGGAAATCGATAAATGGTTAGAACAGTTCAGGGCCATTTGGGAACATCGATTTAACCAACTCGACAATGTACTGGAAACACTAAAAAAGAACAAAAATGAAAAATAATCTCCTATTCAATTTCTCCGTGAACAGGGAAAACAACACCATTCATATTCAACGGGAGTTTAATGCCGACCTTGAACTGGTTTGGAAAGCTTGGACAGAACAAGAACTATTGGACCAATGGTGGGCGCCCGAACCCTATCGTTCCCAGACAAAAATGATGCAGTTTAAAGAAGGGGGCTACAGATTATATGCCATGGTAAGTCCGGAAAACCATAAACATTGGGGCAGGGAAGACTATCAGAGCATCGTGTCCTTAAAAAGTTTTTCGGCCTCCAAAACCTTTTGTGACGAAAACGGTCATGTGGCCGCCGAAGTCCCTAGGTCACTATGGGGACATCGTTTTAAGCAGGAATCAGACCTGACCGTAGTAAACATCCGGATTCAATATGAAAATGCCGACCATTTACAAAAAATGATTGAAATGGGCTTTAAGGAAGGTTTCACTGCGGGGCTAAACCAACTTCAAGAATTAATAGAAACATTTAAAAAGAATAAAAAATGAATCGTAGCTTATTATTCAATTTTTCTGTTGACAAGGAAAATAAAACCATCAACATTAAACGGGAATTTAATGCAAATCTTGAATTCGTTTGGAAGGCGTGGACAAGTCCTGAAATACTAGACCAGTGGTGGGCACCAAAACCCTATCATATAGAAACGAAATCCCTGGATTTAGAAGTTGGAGGAATGTGGCTCTATGCAATGGTAAGCCCCAAAAATGAAAAAACCTGGTGCAAAGCTGATTATAAGGCGATTGAAACAAACAAGCTATTGTCTTGGTTGGATGCGTTCTGTGACGAATATGGCACTGAAAATACGGTAAAGCCACGTTCGCTATGGACAAATCATTTCTCGGAAAACAATGAGATTACCCTAGTGGACATTACCTTGAAACACGATAGGCTTGAGGACATCGAGACTTTACTTGATATGGGCTTTAAAGAAGGTTTTACCTCTGGACTTCACAACTTGGACGCGTATTTAGAAATTCAAACCTATCGAAGCGATAAATAGCCGTACCTCACAAGAACCACTAATAAAATACAATATGAAATATGTAATAATGGTATTGGGATTGTGCTTTAAGTTGTCAATCATACAGGCACAATTACAACCCAATGTGGCCACCTACGCACCTATAAATGGCCTTGAAATGTATTATGAAATATATGGGGAAGGCGAACCATTGATCTTGGTACACGGTAGTTTTATGACCATTGCCACTACCTATGGACAATTCATCCCAGAACTGGCCAAATCCAATAAGGTAATAGCTGTGGAGCTTCAAGGTCACGGGCACACAAAGAATATTGAAAGACCTTTTTCCTACGAAAATTTTGCCGATGACATTATTGGTCTAATGGATCATCTGAACATTGACCGTGCGCATCTTATAGGTTATAGCTTGGGAGCTACCATTGCACTTAAAACAGCCTTACGTTATCCTGACAGAACAAACAAAATTGTGTTTATTTCTTCCGTTTACAGTATGGATGGGTGGCTTCCAGAGATACAACAAACATTTGCAAACATGAAGCCGGAATACCTAACAAATACGCCATTAAAATCCGCTTACGACGAAGTAGCTCCGGATCCCAGCCAATGGATCAGTTTTGTTGAAGGAATGATAGCGTTTGAAAATCGACCTTTTGATTTAAACATTGATGAAATTAAAAAACGTAATCTTGAGCTCTTGATCATTAACGGAGATTATGACGGCGTAGATTTAAACCACAGCCAAGAACTTTTCAGAGCTGTTGGTGGTGGAGGTTTTGGAATTATGGAACCACTTTCCAATTCACGTTTAGCGGTAATTCCAGGTACGACCCACATTACCCTTATGCAAAAAACAGGAGTCTTATTGAACTACATTGCCCCCTTTTTACGGAATATTTCGAAAGAGTAGGATTATCCTCTTGGGCTGGCAATCAACTTTGTCAACATAACATGAGTTATTCCATGTTTTCTATGGTAAGCGCTTTACTGAAAATAATATCTTACCGACTATGATACATTGCGCCCTACACAAGGAAAGTCCCCTGCCTTTAACAGGACCGACAGAAGCAATTCTTAACCCAAGTTCATGGTGTCCCAACTCCAAAAACTTGATTTTTGCGTGGTATCCAAAGTAGTTGAATGATGTCAAAACCATTCATTTTGATTATTCCATCAATATGATTAAGTTGATAATTAAGGAATTAGTAAAACCCTTACTCCATATAGAAACACTAGGCAGCAAACCACTTTAACAAAATAAACAAACCTATGAGTAAAATTATCTTTGACTGTGCCATTTCATTGGACGGCTATTTTGCAGGCGAAAATAGAAGCCCTGACAATCCCATGGGAGGGGTCGCAGGAGAACTTCATCAATGGATGTTCAAGCAAAAAGCATTTTGGAAACACATTAAAATGGAAGGCGGTGAAGAGTACGGTCCCGATAGCAAGTTGATCGATGATGTGTTTGCACGGACAGGTTCCTATATCATGGGCAAGAGAATGTTCGAGGAAGGCGAGGTTCATTGGGCGGAAGACCTGTACGAAGCGGATGTCTATGTACTGACCCATGAAAAACGGGAACCTTGGGTACAAAAGGGATCAACAACCTTTTACTTCATCAACGATGGCATTGAGAGCGCCTTGGAAAAAGCCAAATATTCAGCTCAAGGTAAAGATATTAGAATCCAAGGTGGGGCCGATACCATCCAACAATTTCTCAAGGCTGGACTTGTGGATGAGTTCATGATCCATATCGCACCGGTATTTTTAGGAAGCGGAGTCCGACTTTTTGATGGCATGGATAAGGACCAATATGACATTAATATAGAAGAGGTTATCCCCGCTGAACTGACCACCCATTTGCGATATAGCCTGACAAAAAAGTAAAGACTCGCTCAGCTCTATACCAATATACCGGTATGTAAATCAAATATCATCGGTTATGAAAAAGTATCTCATTTATATCATCGCGGTCCTTGCCTTTCAAACCACAAATGGGCAAACCGCATCGGACACCTTATATAATCCCAGTAGGGCTATCATTGCCGATTTGGATTCCATTGTAACCCCTAAAGGCATCCAAGAAAACTTCCAGTTGGACATTGGAGGGGTCGAACAATGGGTATATGCCCGTGGAAATGATAAGGACAACCCTGTCATCCTTATGGTGCATGGTGGCCCGGCATCACCCCTGGCCCCCTTGGCATGGACCTTTCAACGCCCGATTGAGGAATACTTTACCGTGGTCAACTACGACCAAAGGGGATCGGGAAAAACCTACCGTGACAATGATACCATTTCACTGGGTAAGACCATTCATATCGAGCAATATGTTGACGATGCCATCGCGATAGCAGAAAAGATAAGCAACAGGTACCAAAAGAAAAAGGTGTTCCTGTTGGGCCATAGTTGGGGTACCATTGTTGGCTTAAAAGCAGCACTTCGCCGCCCCGACCTATTTCATGCCTATATCGGTGTGGGGCAGGTCATCAAACCTGTGGAAAATGAGCGATTGAGCTTTGCATATGGATTAAGGGAAGCCAAAAAACGAAATAACCAAAAAGCGGTCGAGGAACTGATGTCGATTGCCCCATACCCGGGTACGGAACCCTTGACCAGACATCGGATCGTTATCGCCAGAAAATGGGCGCAGTACTATGGTGGACTGGCCGCTTATCGCCATGAATTTGATTTTTTCTTCAAAGCTCCCCTACTTTCCCCCGAATACGATCGTGATGATGTCAGGGCCATCAATCAAGGGAATGTCTTCACCTTGGGAAAAATCCTTGATGAATTTCTTTCCGTGGATTTCACCCAGGTAACCACCTTTCCCATACCCGTGTTCCAATTCATGGGCAAACATGATTACACGACACCGACCCAACCGACAGCAGATTGGCTCGAACAGGTCAAGGCTCCTTATAAAAAGGCCGTTTGGTTCCACGACTCTTCACACCTACTGCCCATGGAAGAACCGGGGAAATTCCTATTGGAACTGGTCACCCAGGTACGCCCCTTGGCCGAATAGCTCAAATGTAAAAAAGCAGTGTATTGAACTGCAATGTATAACAATGAGAACCAAGAGACCAACCAAAGTCTTATGATACTTGAACACAAGGGAAAGAAACCTTCAATCCATCCCACAGCCTATATTGCCCCCAATGCTACCATTTGTGGGGATGTAACCATCGGAGCAAATAGCAGAATCATGTTTGGAGCTCAAATCATTGCTGAAAACAATTCGATTTCGATAGGAGAAAATTGCATTGTATTGGAAAACGCCGTATTGCGGTCGGTCATTCCAGGTAAAAACTGTCACCCGACAAACACGAACAGATATGGTCCATTCAAAAAAAATTCCCCAATCTAGTTTATGGCATTGCAGAAAGAGACGCATTGACTATGGTAAATAAACAACTGTGCAGGACGATGTCGGAAAGGTTATCCGAACATCAAAAAGATAAAGTCATTACATTAAATGACACATAACCGTTGCCACAAGCAATTCCCTGTTCTTATTTATATTTGATATTTCCACCGGGCTTGGTGTGCACTTGCAAAGTTAATCGACAAAACACACCAATACGCATTGCAGAAGCCCGTTGCGTTCATTTGACCAAAAAACACGCAGCAACCAATGAAATACAAGAAATTAAAACCTTACAAGACATTGGCCCCCTTTATTCATTTCTATTGGGAACTGAAAGGAATGGGGCAGAAAAAACAGTGGGAACGGGTGTTTCCAGATGGTTGTGCCGGTGTACTAATGAATTTGGGAGCGCCTTGCTTAACTGACAACGGCGCTGTTTTATTGGAGTTTGGCAAAACCTACGTAGTTGGAGCCATGACTACATTCAAAGACAGTTTTATTGATTCCGACACCCATTTAATGGGTGCGTGTCTAAAACCTGCAACATTTTCAAATTTCTATAGCTTTAGCGCACAAAATGAACTAACGAACGACACGGTAGCATTTGAAAAGTCCAATTCATTCAATATTGATAATGTACGTAATAATCCATTCCATTATTTTGACCGGTTCTTTTCAGATCGAATAAAAAGCAAGAACAATCCCTTGCAATCCGTTATCAACACTATTCACTCAACAAACGGACAGATCAGTATCCACGAGTTGGCAAAACGAAATTGCATAACAGTAAGGCAGTTGGAGCGGAATTTCAAAAAACTCATTGGACTGTCCCCAAAAGAATATGCAAATATTATCCGTTTTCAGAACGCATTGAGGTTAATCAAAAATCCAGCTCAAAACCAGAGTTTATTGGATATAGCCTTTGAATGCGGGTACTATGACCATTCACATCTAACCAACGAAATCAAGCGAAACACAGGGCTGGTCCCATCACAACTTTGAAATGTCGCATTTTTACAAAGTATCCTTCATCAGCTACAACTAGTTTTGAAGAAGCAAAAAAAATTAAGAATCCATGCGTAAAATATCACTTTTCATTGCAACAAGTTTAGACGGTTATATTGCAAAGCCAAATAATGACCTCAGTTTCTTAAAATTGGTAGAAAAAGAGGGGGAGGATTATGGATATACTGAATTCACCAAAGAAATCGACACCTTGATCATTGGCAGAAAAACCTACGACTATGTGCTCAGCGAAATTGGAGCTTCCCATTACGACAATGGGCAACGGGATGTTTATGTCATTACACGAACGCCAAAACCCAAAATAGGAAGAACAACTTTTTATACAGGAAGTTTAGTCGATTTAGTTGAACGCTTAAAAGCGAAAAGCGGAAAGCATATTTATTGTGACGGTGGTGCAGAAGTGATAAACGAACTATTAAAAAATGATTTGATCGATGAACTTATTATTTCAGTCGTTCCTGTATTGTTAGGTAATGGAACCAGATTATTTCAAGATGGAAGACCTGAACAGCTCCTTGAATTCGTTACCGCAAAAACATTTGAAACGGGATTGGTACAACTGAAATACAAACGGAAAGAATAACCCCCCCAACAATATGTGGGTGTATTGCGTGAGAAAACGCAAAATTTTAACCTATGAACTATTAGCAATGATAATGATAAAGTAAAAAATCCCAGACGACGCTTATCGAGAATGTTACCCCATAACTGAAAAACAAAAATGATATGGACATGAACATAATTTTAGAAGCAACAGGACAAGTCGGTTCTGCCATCGTTGAAAATCTAAAGGATACTTTTCCAACCATTCATTGTTTACCGCCATCCTGACCATCTTTCTCAAACGCTGGATGTGCTTCATGGTCCCGTTGTTCGAAAGCCTTCCATGGTGGTGGATTGGATGTAGTTTGCAAACCAAAACATATCAAATCAAACCAATTCAAATGAATGCCTTAAAACGTCAAAACCTTGCAAATCAATGAGATATGCAAGGTTTTGTTTTCGTTTGAACTGTAAAAGTGGGCGCTGAGGGATTCGAACCATCCCTGCAACCCCTTGTTTTTATTGAGTTTATCCTTGCTTATGCTTTGGTTACTAACCGAATTACAGATAATTTATAATACTCTACCTTCGTAGACTATAAAATTAACCATAAAATATTAAACCGGCTTTTAGCGTGTCATTTTCCTTTTAAAAATTAAGTGGGCTGCTCCAATATGAAGTAGCCCAATTTCCTTTTTATTTATTTTTGCTAATCACCAATTCATAAACACAAGGAATTACAATTAGGTTCAAAAGGGTCGCAGATAGCAACCCTCCCAAAATGACCACGGCCATCGGGCTTTGTATTTCACTGCCTGGTTGGCCTCCTTTCAAGGCCAAAGGAATCAATGCCAACCCTGTGGTAAAGGCCGTCATCAGAATAGGGTTTAACCTATCCAATGCCCCGGTTTTAATCAGATCTATTCCTGTTTTCCCTTCTTGTCGCAAATCTTCGTATCGAGATACCAAAAGAATACCATTTCGGGTTGCAATACCGAACAAGCTTATAAATCCAATGGTTGCTGCAATACTTACGATTCCAGATGTGAAATACACGATTAAAATACCACCAATCAATGCCAGAGGCAAATTGATGAGCACCACAAAGGCCAATTTTACATTTTTGAACTCATAATACAGCAACAGGAAAATGATACCAATGGCCAAAAATGCAGTGACCAATAACAATTGAGATGCTTTGGATTCACTTTCAAACTGTCCGCCGTATTGTACACGATACCCTTCAGGAAAGTTAATGGTACTGTTGACCACGTCTTCAATCTCGTTTACAGCACTTCGAAGATCTCTGCCCTGTACATTGGCGGCAATAACAATCTTACGCTGGACATCTTCTCGACTGATAGTATTTGGGCTGCTTACAGATCCTATGGTCGCCAATTCACCCAACACGGTCTGTCCGCCATTAGGAAGGCTTACCAAGGTATTTTTGAAGTTCTCAATATTATCACGAAAGGGTTTTTCGTAGCGTACCACCAAATCGAAATATTGTTGGCCCTCATAGATTTCGCCTACTTCCTCACCAGCAAACGCAATGTCCACTTGTTCCATCAAATTGCCAACTGTCATTCCGTATGCTGCCAATATTTGGCGTTTGGGTTTGATCCGAATTTGGGGAACTTCTATTTGCTGGTCAACCGCCACGTCTGCCAATCCATCAATGGATTTGATGTTTTGCTCCACCTGTTTTCCCAATTCAAACAAACGTTGTAAGTCAGAGCCAAAAATTTTGATCGCAATATTGGCACGCGTTCCCGATAGCATATGGTCTATACGGTGTGCAATAGGCTGCCCAAGGGTAATGTTAACCCCGGGCACCACACTCAATTTGGTACGGACTTCCTCGAAAAACGTTTCTTTGGTTTTACCATCCAATATAAATGGCACATCAATTTCGGCAGCATTGACCCCTTGTGCGTGTTCGTCCAGTTCCGCTCGGCCAGTTCTGCGGGTCACCACTTCAACTTCGGGCATTTCCAACAACAAGTTTTCTATTTGTTTCCCAGCCTTGTTACTTTCTTCCAGAGACATACCAGGAGGACCAACCGCACTGATCACCAATGAACCTTCATTGAACTCAGGCAAAAAACTCCTTCCCAATTGGGTTGCCAATGCCAAACTCAAAACAAAAGCAATCACAGTTACACCTATCACCGTCTTTGGGAACTTGATCACCTTGTCGAGTGTGTTTGCATAACGTTTTTGAAGCCATTGTTCCACTTTTGTGCCCTCGGCTTGCTTGTTCAACAGCTTTTCGTTGTTCAGCAAATACGAACATAGCACAGGGGTTACTGTAACTGCAACAATCAAGGAAGTTAATACAGATGTTACAAAAGCAATCCCGAGCGGTTGTAATAATCTACCTTCCATTCCACTCAAAAAGAACAGAGGCACGAACGAAACAATTATGATCAAGGTCGCTATGATGATGGAACTTCGAATTTCCACGGAAGCATCACGTACTACGGTAATTACCGATTGTTGTGCTTCTTTTGGTAAACGACTGTTTTCTCGCAAACGTTTATAAACGTTTTCCACATCAATAATCGCATCATCCACCAAAGCACCAATGGCAATGGCCATACCGCCTAAACTCATGGTGTTTATGGTATATCCCATTAGTTTTAAGATGATGATTGATACTAATAATGAAATGGGAATTGCCAACAAAGAAATTACCGTGGTACGCCAGTTCATCAAAAAAATGAACAATACAATAACCACGAAAAATGCACCTTCCAACAATGTCGAATTTAGATTGCTTATGGAAGCTTCAATAAAATCAGCCTGTCTGAAAATCTGGCTTTTGATTTCTACCCCTTTTGGCAGGGTTTTCTGCAAATCTGCAATAGCCTCATCCAATTGTTCGGTCAATTTTAAAGTATTGACATCGGGTTGTTTAGAAATGGTCAAAATCACTGATTCCTTCCCATTCAATGAGCCATCTCCAATCTTGTCCGATGCCCCGATCTGTACGGTAGCTACATCTTTGATTTTAATGGTCTGACCGTTGATTTGCTTTAAAACAGCTTCCTGTAAATCTTCCAAAGCATAGGCCCTGCCACTTCCTTTAATGATGTATTGATTGCCGTACTGATTCACTATACCACCAGGAGCATTTACATTGGCTTCCTTAACGTGCTCTACCAGTTCTGACAAGCTCACGTTGTAGTGCTTCAGCTTTTCGGGATTGGCAAATACTTGGTATTGCTTGTACTCACCACCAATAACCACCACATTGGCGATTCCTCCTATTGCCTTGATGCGTGGGCGAATCGTCCAGTCGGATAGGGTACGTAATTCCATAGGTGACAAACTATCGGAGGTGACACCCAATAACATGATTTCTCCCATGATGGATGAAATAGGTGCCATAGTTGGTGCGCCGATACCTTCAGGCAGATTTTCACGAACCATCGGGATGCGTTCGCTTACAATTTGGCGCGCGCGATATATATCCGTACCCCATTCAAATTCCACCCAGACAATGGAAATACCCGCTGCCGATGAGGAGCGAATACGTCTTACATTGGGCGAACCGTTCAGGGCGGTTTCCAATTGATAGGTCACCAGTTTTTCCACTTCTTCCGATTCCATGCCATGGGCTTCGGTAAGAATGGTTACCGTAGGTGCTGTGAGGTCTGGGAATACATCAACATTCATTGTTTTTGCATAGTACACTCCCAATACACTCAACACTACGGCTCCCAACAAAATCAGCAAACGATTATGTAGGGAACTATTTAATATTTTAGTCAACATAATTTTTGCTTTTTAATGTTCATGGCCATGTGCAGGGGTTGTTCCTGACATGGAAGCCATTTTTACCTGATACGCACCTGTGGTTACCACAACATCACCAGCTTCCAAACCTTTTAAGACCTCTACATTTTCACCATTGCGTTTACCTATGGTAATTGATCTCCGTTCAAAGCTTTCTCCCGAAAGTTGCACCATAACCGAATAGTTACCGTAATCTTCCAGTAAGGCCGATTCGGGAACAATTGTGGTTTGTTTACCATCACCCATTGCAATCTGTACTTGGGTTAAACTACCGTCTGGAACTGCAATAATGTCGTTCACTCTGGCAAATACTGAAATCAATGGACTCTCCATTTCCACATCTTTTGAAATGGATAGGATTTCACCATCTGAATCTGAAATATTTTTCCAATCACCAGTTTCCGTTTGATACCATAAACCTTTGATATTTTCCATGGTCAAACCATAGGTGGGTGCAATCTGCGATTTCAACACTTTTGAATCCTCTGTTGCCACACTGATCAATACAGCTCCCTGCTCTACATAATCACCATTGGCCACATTTACAGATCTTATGAAACCATTAAAAGGTGCTCGAATCTGTTTACTGTCTCCCGACACTCCCGAAGCAATGGATTGATATTCTGCTTTTGCTATGGCATAATTACTTTCCACTTTTTCAAATGCAGCCTTTGGAATGATCTTGCTCTCGTAGAGTTCCTTTTTTCTGTTGTATTCCGATGCTGCCTGATCATAATTAGCCTTTGCTTTGGCCACCTCGGCACTTAAATTATTGGATGCCAGTCCTTGGCTGCTCACGTTTAATAGCAATTGTCCTCTTGTTACCTCCATACCCTCTGTAAGGTTTAAAGTTGAGAAGTTGACGGTTCCGTTGGCCGTTGCCACCATTGTTTTTAATGCCCCTTGGGCTGGCTGCCAAACCCCAGAGGTTTTGATAACATCATATATTTCACCTTTTGTTACAGGTTCAGTTTGGAAAGCTGTTTTCCAAGCCTGTTCTTTCAAAAATGAAATGGATCCATCCTCTCCCGCTTCACCCAAAGCTTCTTTGGCTTCGTCCAAACTGGCATAGACCATAATATCCTCGATTACGATTTTATCAGTGTATTGCGGGGTGGTAAGATCAAAAATCAATTGATGTTCCCCAGATCCTGTGGGCTGAAGCAGTGGAGAAAATATACCTGGTGACGAGGGAGCGTCCGCAGTTGACCGTATTCCTTTTTCTCCTTTGACCAGACTTACCGTAACCGAACCTTCCCGTACTGGCTGATGTTTGTCCAATACAGTAAAATGTGCGGCGAACTTGCTCGGTTGTCCAACAATCAATGCTGGGAACTCTACAAACAGTTCGGTGTCATCTGTCCAAATGGTATAATCCAAACGAGGCGTTTCATCCCCTACATGGCTGCCATCTGGGTTATGGGCATGATCTTCTTCGTTATTTTGTTTACAAGCTGTTGCCATTAAGGCAAGCACAATTATTAAATACTTTTTCATTGAATTGTTTTTTAGTGATCGTGGTGTGTTTCTCCGTCCTCGTGGGTATGGGTGCCCTCTTCAGTTTTTACGGAGTCCTTATCCATGGTAAATTCCTCTTGTTTAACTTCTTCCTGTTCGTGCTTATGGTCTGCACCTTCCCCATGGGTATGTCCATGGTCGTCTTTGGGTTCTTCTTTTTTGGTGTCGCGACATCCTGTAATTCCTATTGCAATGATTACCATTGATGCCATTAAAATTTTTGATACTGTTTTCATCTTTTTGTTTTTTAAGGTGTTACAATTGATGTATTAATAATTGTGCTTGTAATTGCTGTAATTGTTTTTCCATTTCCAACATCCTATCGGTTGCATCCCGATAAAACTGAACTTCCATATAATATTCCAAAAAGGAATATTCCCCCAGACTATAGGCTTTAAATAAAAGTGCTTCGCTATCTAGGTTGGATAGGGTTTCTTGATATTCGGTGTATTTGTTGAACAACAAAAGGTACTGGTTGTATTCTTGTTGAAATTGTGAATACATCAATGCCCTTGTTACTTCTGAATTGGTTTGCTGATACTCAAAGTCGGCCTTCGCCGCCTTGACTTTGTTTTTACTGTTCCATAAGGGAATGGACAAACCGCCAAATACCCCAGAATAATCATTGCCATTCACACCTTGGTAGTTATATCCCAATGAGATATTAGGAAGGACTTTGTTCTTTTCCAGTTTGACGTTCTGGAAAGCAGAAGCTTCATTAGCTTGAAGTTCAGTCAATCTTGGGTCATTGGCCAGTTTTTCACTCCAAATTGTCTCAATGCTTTGTAATTGGACAGGACTGTCCAACTGCAAATCATTCATTTCAATGGATTGGCCACCATTTAGCGTTTGCAATTCGGTCAGTTGGTTTTGTATATCTGCTTGTATCTGTTCCACAACAAACTGTTCCTGTATCCAAGCTACTTTAGCCTTGTTGAGATCCAAAATTCCAACCTGTTCCTTATTGTACATTTCCTGGATTTGTTGGAAGACCTCCAAACTTTGGGTTTTCCGGACCTCTTCAATCTCCAGCCTTTTTCGAAGCATGTTCAGATTGATCAAACCCTTCTTCGCATTCAACAATATTTCTTGACGCTTTTTGGTATACATCGCTTCCAATTGATCCTCTTGAAGCTTGTTCCATTTATTGCGTGCCAAATACACTGTGGGAAACTCAAAGGATTGTGATACTTCAAATTCTGAATAATCGTCCGATTGGTGTTCACCAAACGGTAAATAATACCCAAGAACTTCTGGATTCGGTAAATTGTTGCCACTTTCATTTAACAGTTGCTGCCCATTGATATATGACTGGTAGGCCTTCAACTCTTTATTGTTCTGTTCTATTTGGCTTAGTACTTTCTCCATCTCAGTGGATTGTGAAAACACTTTACCAAAAAACAGGTATACGCAAAGAGCGCATACGAATTTAAATTTCATAATGATTTTGTTTAGGTTTATCAAAAATTGAGAAACAAACAAACTGATCCAATTACTAGTGGAATCAGTTTGCCTTCTTGATTAACCTAATGAAGGGGGTCCCCGGAGTGAATAATTGAATAAATACGCTTTTCGAAGCTTGTCTGGTGGACGATACCATTTCTTAACTATGGTATCTGATTTATAAAAAGTATAAATGACCAGCTTAGGAAATCGCGTTTTTGCTATTAATTTTTCTACGGAAACTTTTTCGACTGTTCTTTGCTTCAATACCAATATATCGGTCGTGGTATTGGTATGGGCATGCATTTCAAAAAACCAATCCAGGAATCCTTTTGTTGGATTTTCTTTTTCCGTTTCATCGGAATGATGGTCGTGATGGTTATGTGCCACATCATGATGATGCTCCTCTACATGTTGATGATGCCAGTGTGGTACTACTTTGTGCATCAAAAGCATACTGAGTATCCCCAGAAAGAAAAGTGCCTTTATGTTTCGGTATTTTCGCATCTGATTCAAAGATAGGAAACTATATAGAATCCGTGAAGACGTTTTTCAGTGGAATCTATGTTCGTTTTAAACAAAATGCTCTCAAAACCTTGGTATGAAATAGAAATCGATATAAGGGCGAACGCAACGAAGTGGAGTGCTGCAAGCCCCAAATCTTGCCAAACTAACCTTACTGAGCGAGGCAATTTTATCTATTAACGATATAGTCTCCTCATCATTTGAGGTAATCCAATGGTCTGTTTGCTTCACGTCTATATCGTTCCAACCGCCCTTCCGTTATTTCAAGCTTCAGATAGCTTTTCCCAAAACTGCTCTTGACCACCTTGACATTATCAAGTATACTATTTAAATCCGATTGGAGCGAGGCCGCCTTTTCCTCCAACCGATCATACTTGATTTTCGGAACAGTTACTTCACCCTCGAACACTGGGTCTGGCTTTGGTGGATTCTTTTCGATCATGTCCTCAAGAAAATCATCCCCATCTTCATCATTGTCCAATTCCTGATTGAACAGGGCCTGCATCATACCAATGGTGGGCAAGGTTTGGTTCTTTTCAATGTCCCTGATTATGGCAATGACCGCATCTGTCCGTTTCCTGTTTTTAATGATCTCTTGACCTATGCTCTTTTCAAATCTTTCAGATGGCATAAAACCGTGCCACTCAAAAAAGTCCATTACCATATCCAAGGTATGGGAATAACTCTTGCCCACTTTTCTTGAAAAGACCTTGAATCTTAATAGTGTCCTTTTCTTTATTCGTACTGCTCTAAAATCGTCCATAATACATGTTTTAAAGGGCTCAATTGTTACAATTTTGTTCAGTAATTACATGTACTTTCAACGTTTTTGCAACAATAAAAACCGTAATCTCTGAATTCAAACATTTCCAAAAACCCTTACAAACAGGGCTTTTCCGAAGGAAAATGAATCAATAGCGCCGCTTTAGCGCGCTATCCTCTTGCTTTTCAACTTAGTGTCGCCAAGGCGACGCTAAATAGAAAACTTTTGCCAAAGCAGGTTGTAGATTGCGCCCTATCAGTTTTTTGCTCAACGCTTATCTTCCCGAACACTACAAAAACCCGATAGGAACCAAGCGCAAAAGTCTGGGTAAGATTGGGACTAAAAATCTTCGATAGTTTCGGCACCCTAATCATTGCAATGAATTCTCAAGGTTAAAAGACAGAGTTACCAAACTTCTCGTTATCATCAATTGAATCTGAGAAATTAGATTCCAGAATTGATTCCAAACCACTCATATCCTCACTGATTTTTTTATCCAAGACCCGCGCATAAATTTGGGTCGTGGCCAATTCTGAATGTCCTAATATTTTGGAAACCGTCTCGATAGGTACTCCATTGCTTAATGTAATGGTGGTGGCAAAGGTGTGTCTCGCCATATGGAAAGTTATGTGTTTATTGATATGGCATGAATCCGCAATCTCCTTCAGATAGCTATTTAATTTTTGATTGGAAATTCTGGGAAATAATTTATTTGTACGCCTTTTCGGATGATAGTGATATCTCTTAACAATCGACAATGCCGGTCCCATTAAAGGCAACTTGAAGCTGTTCTTGGTCTTTTGTCTTTTTGTACTTATCCAATGCTTTCCATCGATACCCAATACTAGATTGTCCTCATTAAGGTTCATTATATCACAATAGGCAATGCCCGTGTAGCAACTAAAAACAAATAAGTCTTTTACAATTCGTAACCGTTCAATCTTGGTTTGGAAATCCAGAATTTTACGTAATTCTTCCAAGGTCAAAAAATCCCTTTCCTTTTTCTCCATCCTAATCTTAAATTTTTGAAAAGGATATTTTTCTATCCATTCATTGTTTACAGCCATTCTGACCATCTTTCTCAAACGTTGGATATGTTTCATTGCTCCGTTGTTCGAAAGTCTACCATGATGGTGAATAGGGTGTAGTTTTCGCAAGTAGGTCTCGAAACCCACAACAAACTGATGGTTGAGCTGTGACAATCTGTAATCATCACATTTATAGTGCTTCTTCAGATAGCCCAATAAATACTTCTGGGTGGTTTTATAATGGCTCAGGGTCGCTTTACCCAGATTATGTGCGCCATGGAGGTTATGGTGCTCAAATAGGGCTGTTAACGTCATTTGGTTCTCATCCTCCCCGAAATACTTCGCCTTGACCATTTGCGGTGTAATGTGGGTTGTTTTGGATCGTAATTCACGGTAGCATTGGAAAAGTTCGGTTTCAACCTCCATTAAATAGGCGTTGATTTCCTGCGCTTCCGTTGTGCGCCCCAGAACCCTCGATCCCTTTCGGTCCCAACTTTCTGCAGGAATGGTGTATTTGAGGCTCATGTTAACTCGTTGTGAATCAACGGTGATACGGGCATAAATCTTAGCGGTTCCGTCATTCCGCCGGGCAGTGCTTATCCAAAAACTGATTGAAAATGTAGACCGAGTTCTCATAGGTTTTGTGTTAAATTGAACGAAAATCACCTACGAAAGTCAAATACTAAGTTGCTGTAATATAGTAATTTACAGGCTTATTCGGTTAACACTTTTCACAAAAAAATTTACTAACCGAATTGCAAACCAAAACATATCAAATCAAACCAATTCAAATAAAGGCCTAAAACGTCAAAACCTTGCAAATCAATAAGATATGCAAGGTTTTGTTTTTGTTTAAACTCTAAAAGTGGGCGCTGAGGGATTCGAACCCCCGACCCCCTCGGTGTAAACGAGGTGCTCTGAACCAACTGAGCTAAGCGCCCATTATTTTCCGTAATGGGAGTGCAAATATAAGACTGTTTTTGATTTATAAAACAAAAAAATGAAAAAAATTACACAACTTCAGCAACAACAAAAGTACTGCCACCTACATAGATCATATCGTCGCTTGTTGCATTTTTCAACGCTTTGTTCAATCCTTTTTTTACAGACTTGCACACCTTTCCCTTAAGCCCCTCTTCTTGAGCAAGTTCCTCTAGCTGAACAGCATCCATGCCCCTCGGAATACTTGGTCTTACAAAATAATACTTGGCATCTTTGGGAAATAAAGGCAAAACGGACTTTACATCTTTATCTTTAACAAAACCAAGCACAATATGGAGTTGATCGTACGATTGTTTTTTCACTTGTTCCAAAACCATTTTAAGCCCTTCTTTGTTATGTGCTGTATCGCAAACCACCAAAGGTCTATGTTGTAGCACCTGCCATCTTCCCAAAAGACCGGTATTTTCCACAACTTTTGTGAGTCCGTCAGAAATAGCTCTTTCAGGAACTTCAAAATTCTTCAACTGACGAATACATGCCACTACTCCGTTAATATTTTTCTGCTGATATTCACCCAGTAAATCGGTTTTATACCCTGTGGCGGGTTGTTGATCCGCAAAAACAATGCTGGATCTACGCTGGTGGGCAATCAGGTTAAAAATCATCTTTGTTTCGGGTTGGGTTTCGCTTATGACCACTGGAACACTTGTTTTGATAATCCCTGCTTTTTCCAGCGCAATTTTTTCCAAAGTATCTCCCAAAAACTGGGTATGATCCATTCCAATATTAGTGATTAGCGACACTTCGGGCGTTATGATGTTGGTCGAATCGAGCCGCCCTCCCAATCCTACTTCGATTATGGCAACATCTACTTTTTCTTCCGCAAAATAGCTAAAAGCCATCCCTACGGTCATCTCAAAAAAAGAAAGCTTATGGTACTCAAAAAAGGTTTTTTTTTCCTCAATAAAATCTCTTACAAATCTCTTGCTGACAACTTTACCGTCTATTTTGATACGCTCCCTAAAATCTTTTAGGTGTGGTGAAGTATAAAGTCCGACCTTATAACCTGCCTCTTGAAGAATGGAGGCCAACATATGGCTACTGGACCCTTTGCCATTGGTTCCCGCAACGTGAATACTTTTAAATTTTTTCTCAGGATTCTCCAGCACATTGCACAAATGGATGATGTTGTCCAACTTAGCATTCAATGCCGCCGCACCTTTCTGCTGGTACATCGGAAGTTGTCCGAACATCCAGTCCAATGTTTCTTGGTACGTCACTACTGCCCCAATTTAAAGTTGACAACCACAAAACCTATCTGTTGTGCCGGGGCATTCGAATCCGAATTCCATTTATGGAGCAGTGCCGTTTTACGGGCAGGTTCCAACAGACATGGAGCGTTGTTTGTGGTACCTTTTACACCGGGCTCGGCCTTGATGACTTTCCCGGACCTGTCAACGGTAATCCTTACCCAGACCACACCCGCTTCATCGCATTCCTGTCGAACTTTTCCGCTATCTGCCAAAGACCTTCCCTTCAACCCATAACCAGCACCTCCATTTCCAACTCCAGGCGCACCATAATAAGTGGGGGCATATGGGTCGCCATCGGGTTGTCCCTTGTCCCCTGCACGATTATCATCACCTTCACTACCTGTTGCGGTACCGTCCGATTTTCCGATTCCACCGATAAGGGCATCCACACTTTTTTTCTTGGCCTCTTGCTCTTGTCGCTTACGCTCTTCGGCCTCCCGTTTTTCACGGGCAATACGTTCTACTTCGGCTTTGGCTTTTTCTGCTTCCTCCTCCGCTTTACGTTTGGCTTCTTCCTGTTGTCGCAGTTTAATGGTTTCCTCGTCATTACTTGTCAATACCTCTTCAACAGGGGCTTCTTCTACAACCGCTTCCTCAGGCTCGGCAGATTCTGCCACTTCTTGAGTTTCGGGTTGGCTTTGAACTTCCCTAGGCTCCGAACGCACTGGCTCCGTAGGCTGAACTTCACCACTTCCATAATCCATGGTTCCGAAATTGACGGCGATTCCATTTTCAATGGGCGGGTCTAGGTAGGTCAATCCAATATAAAAAAGCAATAGGAGCAGCGCGCTTAACAAAAGTGTTGTAAGCGTGAAGGATTTTTTCTTGTGTCTCGTATCTAAAAAGGACATTATTTTGGCCGCACTGCCAAGATAACCTTGTAACTGTTCCTGTTGGCAATGTCCATTACGTTGACCGCTTCTTTTATGGCCACGTTTTCTTCTGCTCTGAGGATGATTGTCGGCTTTTCTTGACCTTCAAGTGCCTTTTTTAATTCAATTTCAATGTATTCTTTGTTGATCTGCTCGTTGTTCACAAAATATTTCAAATCCTTATCAATGGTAACCGAAACATTCTGTGTGTTCGTCGATTTACCCTTTGCCTTTGGCAAAAGCAAATCCAGCGCATTCGGTGCATTGGACGTCAACATGAAAAACACCAACAACAAGAACACAATGTCCGTCATTGATGACATGCTGAATTCCGGGCTTATTTTGTTTCTTCCCTTCAGTTTCATAGCCAAAGGTTTATATAGGTTCGTTTAAAAGATCCAAGAACTCTACCGCATTGGCTTCCATTTGATGCACTACCTTATCGGTCCTGTTCACCAAGTGGTTGTAACCAATGTACGCGATAATACCAACCACCAAACCGGCAACCGTAGTGGTCATTGCCGTATAGATACCGGATGCCAATGAGCCCATTTCTGCCTGCCCGCCACTACTTGCCATTTCGTGGAATGCCAAAATCATACCAATTACGGTCCCTAAGAAACCAATCATTGGTGCAGCGCCGGCAACAGTGGCCAAAACACTTACATTCTTCTCGAGCTTGTACACCTCAAGTGTACCTGCGTTTTCAATGGAAGTGTTAATGTCGTCCAAAGGCTTGCCTATTCTGGCCACCCCTTTTTCGATAAGTCGCGCTACCGGAGAATCCGTTTGGGCACATAACAATTTTGCAGCTTCCAGTTTGCCATTGCTGATATGATCACGAATCTGGTTCATGAAATTCTTATCTATCTTGGACGCCGCCTTGATGGCAAAAATGCGTTCAAAATAAATATACATGGCTACAAAAAGAAGCACAAAAAGCACCACAATGATTATAACACTCCCTGCTCCTCCATTTACAATAAGATCTATTACGGATAAGGTCTTTTCTTCGGAAATTGAGGCTGTTGCCTCAGCACCTTCCGTTACTTCTTGAAAAATATTCATATAAAATCCCCAATTTTAAGTTGCAATTATAACGGAGATTTTTGAACTAAAGTATTTTTTAGAACAAATATCGCATCACCATAAAGCAAATTGCTCCGGCAATGAACCCTAAAAAGGCCAACCACGATATCTTTTTAAGATACCAGAAGAAGTCGATTTTCTCCATACCCATGGCAACAACACCTGCTGCCGAACCAATTATGAGCATACTTCCACCCGTTCCTGCCGAATAGGCGATAAAATGCCACAATTGATCATCCATTGGCTCGGAGAACATCCCCAAACTGGCAGCTACCAAAGGCACATTATCTATAATTGCAGAACCAATACCCAATAGTACAACAACCAGGTCGGAAACTTGGGTTCCCGCCATTTCTGTTCCGATCAATGGCATTCCTTGCTTCAATCCTTCGGCAAAGTTGAACAAGAGACCGAGAGATTCCAAAGCGGCCACAGCCATTAAAATACCCAAGAAGAACAAAATACTGGGCAATTCTATCTTGGTTAAGGCACTATGCACCGGACTGTGGTGCGAATGGTCATCACTTTCTTGGTCTATGGAAGATATGGCGATTTTCTTGTTACTATAAATTTCAGCAAAAGTAGCCACTACTGCCAAGGACAACATCATCCCCACATAAGGCGGCAAATGGGTCACTGTTTTAAAAATCGGCACAAAAACAATGGCTGCCAAGCCCAAATAAAGCATTCTGGGGCCATATTTTGAGTTCGTTCCATCTTCTTCTTCATCTACATCAATTTCTCCTTTGAAAGCCGGGAGATAGGATGCAATAAAAGAAGGCACAAGCATACAAACCAAAGATGGTATCAACAAATGCTCAATAAGCATAGCTGTGGACACCTTATCGCCGATCCACAACATTGTGGTGGTAACATCTCCAATCGGTGACCAAGCGCCACCTGCGTTTGCAGCGATAATGATTAAACCAGCATACCAAAGCCTTACTTCTCGGTCCTTCACAATTTTCTGAAGGATAGAAATCAATACAATAGTTGCTGTAAGGTTATCTATAATGGCAGAAAGAATAAATGCCAAGAAAGAGAAAATCCAAAGAATCTTCTTTTTGCTCCTTGTTTTTACAAAAGATTTTATGGTGGCAAACCCATCAAAATAGTCGATAATCTCCACAATGGTCATCGCACCAAGTAGGAAGACCAAAATCTCTGCTGTTTTACCCAAATGATGCAAAAGAGTCTCCTCCATCAGCTCCATTTTTTCCTCATGGCCAAAAGACCCGAAGTTTTCCAACAATGCATGATTGCCAGAATCGAACCATGTGGTAAAGCCATCTATCCCAAAAGCCATCAAGGCCCACAAAATGGCCATCATGGCCAAGGCTGGAATAAGTTTATCTATTTTTAAATTATGTTCTAGGGTAATTGCCAAATATCCAATTACAAAAATGACAACTAAAAGGGTCTCCATGTTAAGTTTGGTTTAATTAAGGAATAATATTTATGAGTAGTTATCTGTGCGGCTAAAGATATTCAAAATGAATATTTCCGCATAATCTTATTGGTATAAAAAAATGTGAAAGAGAAATACCTATTTTTAAAAAAACATTTAAAATTTCAATCATTCTCATTTATTTACACTTATTTATACAATATTAATATTGTAAAGCTATATTTGCAGGTAGTTTTTAAATATTATTCAGTTTTATGGATTTCACACTTTCCGAAGAACAGTTAATGATACAACAAGCGGCAAAAGATTTTGCCCAAAATGAGCTTTTACCCGGAGTGATTGAACGCGACGAAAGCCAAAAATTTCCTAGTGACCTTGTTAAAAAAATGGGAGAACTGGGTTTTTTAGGAATGATGGTCAGCGAAAAATATGGTGGAAGCGGCCTTGACACTCTATCTTACGTATTGGCCATGGAAGAATTATCGAAAATTGATGCATCCGCTTCGGTAATGGTGTCAGTAAACAATTCTTTGGTTTGTTGGGGACTGGAAACCTACGGAACAGAGGAACAAAAAGAAAAATACCTGACCCCATTGGCCTCGGGAGAAATTATCGGTGCCTTTTGCCTTTCGGAGCCTGAAGCAGGAAGTGACGCCACTTCCCAAAAAACAACAGCCATGGACAAAGGCGACCATTACCTCTTAAATGGAACAAAAAACTGGATCACCAATGGGAATCAGGCCGAGGTTTACTTGGTAATTGCACAAACAGACAGAGATAAAGGCCATCGCGGCATAAATGCCTTGATTGTAGAGAAAGGCATGGAAGGTTTTGATATAGGCCCTAAAGAAAATAAACTGGGTATTCGGGGGAGCGATACACACTCCTTAATGTTCAACGATGTAAAAGTGCCCAAAGAAAACCGTATAGGCGAAGATGGCTTTGGGTTTAAGTTTGCCATGAAGACCTTGGCAGGCGGAAGAATAGGCATTGCAGCACAGGCCCTGGGCATTGCAGCTGGGGCATACGAACTGGCACTGCAGTATTCCAAACAGCGAAAAGCCTTTGGCACAGAAATTTCGAACCACCAAGCCATTGCCTTTAAATTAGCGGACATGCACACCAAAATTCAAGCAGCACGCCATTTGGTCTATCAAGCCGCATGCGATAAAGATGCAGGAAACGATTATACCCTTTCCGGAGCCATGGCCAAACTATATGCTTCCGAAGTTGCAATGGAAACCGCTGTTGAGGCCGTACAAATACATGGTGGAAACGGATATGTAAAAGAATACCATGTAGAACGCCTGATGCGGGATGCCAAAATCACCCAGATTTACGAAGGCACCTCCGAAATCCAAAAAATTGTAATCTCAAGAAGCATACTTAAAGATTAAACAACAAACACCCCTCCAAAAATAGGGGGGTGTTTATCACTAAAACGCTTTTTACTTACCGCACTCCATATTTTTAAGGAGCAAAAAGCCTCTAAACACGCCTTAGTGTTACCAATACTCTTTTTCAATAAGGGAAGAGAGCATTTTTGCTGCTCAATTTGATATAATGATAATTTAAGATTCCAAATTTTCCTAAATTGAGTTTTTTTCAACCTTTGAAACATTACGTTGATTATTTATCTGATAATCAATAAAAACCTTATAATTTATATATCAATTTTGATATTTTTGAGGAAATACGTTAATGATGAGATTGGAGAAACAAGGTTTATACTTACCAGAATTTGAGCATGATAACTGTGGTGCAGGTTTCATCTGCAGCCTAAAAGGAATTAAGTCCAACGACATAATACACAAAGCCCTCGAAATTCTGGATAAATTGGAACACAGAGGTGCCGTGAGTGCCGATGGGAAAACTGGGGACGGAGCAGGAATTTTGATTGATATACCCCATGATTTTTTCGTGGACACCTGCACTTTTGATCTACCAGAAGCAGGAGAATATGCCGTAGGAAATGTATTTCTACCTCAAAAGCAAAACCAGCGTAGTTTTTGCATAAAGGTTCTTGAAGAAAACATGG
The DNA here is from genome assembly GCF_010468565.1 of Allomuricauda sp. TY007. Taxonomy (GTDB): domain Bacteria; phylum Bacteroidota; class Bacteroidia; order Flavobacteriales; family Flavobacteriaceae; genus Flagellimonas. The sequence goes on along the minus strand of NZ_WUEG01000017.1, from coordinate 5,892 downwards.
CTAAGCAAGGGCTTCAATTATTAGGTTGGAGAGATGTACCCGTTAACCGTTCCGTTCCAGGGCGGATAGCTGCCGAAACCGAACCTTATGTAATGCAGGTTTTTGTAGCAAAAGGGAAAGACTTGGATGATTTCCAGTTCAATCTTAAACTTTTTATCGCCCGTAAAATTACAGAGCACACCGTAATAAAAAGCAAACTATCGGAAAGGGATTTTTTCTACCTGCCCAGCCTATCCACAAAAATTATCATATTCAAAGGGCTTTTGGTTCCAAAGGATATAAGCAGGTATTACGAAGATCTTTTAGATCCTCGTGTTGTTACCCGCTTGGCATTGGTACACCAAAGATTCTCAACCAACACTTTCCCAATGTGGGATTTGGCTCAACCCTTTAGATACATGTGCCACAATGGAGAAATCAATACTTTACGAGGCAATGTTTCCCGTATGCGCTCGCGCGAAGAATTAATGGAAAGTGACTGGTTTGGTGAGGACATTAAAAAGATACTTCCCATTGTATTGCCAGCTAAGTCCGACTCCGCAAGCATGGATATGGTGGTCGAACTACTCCTGATGACAGGTCGCTCCTTGCCCGAAGTAATGATGATGTTGGTTCCCGAAGCCTGGGAAAAAAACCCCGATATGTCCGAGGCCAAAAGAGCATTTTACGAATACAACTCCTGCCTCATGGAACCATGGGACGGACCAGCATCCATTCCATTTACCGATGGAAATTATATAGGTGCCGTACTCGACAGGAACGGACTTCGTCCATCAAGATATTCAGTTACCAAACAAGGATATGTAATTATGTCCTCTGAGACGGGGGTCGTTGATCTACAGCCTGAAGATATTGAATTCCATGGCAGATTGGAGCCCGGAAAAATGTTCTTGGTGAACATGGAAGAAGGCAGAATTGTGAACGATGAGGAAATAAAAGAACATATTGCCAAAAAGCATCCATACAAAAAATGGTTAAAGGACAACTTGGTACACCTAAAGGAAATACCTTATAACGATTGCCCTGTTTTCTTTGGCGAATTCCCTTTGCAAACCCGAAGAACGGCCTTTGGATATACCCAAGAAGACATCAACACCATTATAATGCCCATGGCAGAAAATGGTAAAGAACCCATTGGTTCCATGGGTTCCGACACCCCAATTGCCGTACTTTCCGAGCGTCCGCAATTGATCTACAATTACTTTAAGCAACTATTTGCCCAGGTAACCAACCCACCATTGGATGGTATTCGGGAAGAATTGATTACAGATATCAGTCTCACACTTGGAAGCGACCATAACATTTTTGATTTTTCGGAATTACACTGCCGTAAGCTAAAAATCCAAAACCCTGTTATTTCCAAAGAGGATTTGGATAAAATCAAAAATTACGATGCCAGTCCGGATTATAAAGTTGTATCCATTTCAATGTTATATGAAATCAACAAAGGTCACAACGGACTGGAAGAAGCTTTGGACTCCATCTTACAACAAGCATCCGATGCCATTGATGATGATGCAAACATCATCATCTTATCGGATAGAATGGTGAGTGCCGAAATGGCTCCAATACCCGCGCTCTTGGCATGTTCCTATGTAAACAGCGGCTTAAGAAAATTGGGCAAACGCTCCAAATTAAGCATCATCATCGAATCTGCCGAACCACGTGAAGTGCATCATTTTGCCTTGTTGTTCGGTTTTGGAGCAAGTGCCATCAACCCTTATTTGGTAAACGAAATCATTGGGGAACAAATCGAAGAGAACGACATTACCGATTATACTTTCGAAGAAGCGGTCAAAAATTACAACAAGGCCATCGGTAAGGGGATACTCAAGGTAATGAACAAAATAGGGATATCTACCCTTAACTCCTACCGAGGTTCACAACTTTTCGAGTGTATCGGAATAAATACCACGGTTGTTGACAAATATTTTCCAAACACCCCTACCCGTATTCAGGGAATTGGGTTGTACGAAATAGAAAAAGAAGTAACCAAACGCCACAAAAAGGCATTCCTATCACAGCAAATAGCAGCCAATCTCGATATTGAGGTTGGCGGAGAGTATCGATGGAGAAGAAATGGCGAGAAGCACATGTTCAATCCATTAAGTGTCGCCATGCTTCAAAAATCGGTACGCAATAACGAGCCGGATACTTATAAAGAGTATTCCAAACTGGTCAATGAGCAATCCAAACACCTAATGACTATCCGCGGACTGTTCGAATTCTCGAACTACGACCCTATTCCCATTGAGGAAGTTGAGCCTTGGACAGAAATAGTAAAAAGGTTTAAAACTGGGGCCATGTCCTACGGAAGTATCAGCAAGGAAGCCCACGAAAATCTTGCGATTGCCATGAACCGAATTGGAGGCAAGAGTAATTCGGGTGAAGGAGGAGAGGATTCGGCTCGTTTCTATAAAAGTCAAACCGGAGACTGGAAAAACAGTGCCATCAAGCAGGTGGCCTCAGGTAGATTTGGGGTAACGTCCAACTACCTAACCAGTGCCCAAGAAATCCAGATTAAAATGGCACAAGGGGCAAAACCAGGTGAAGGTGGTCAGTTGCCAGGTCCAAAAGTAAACCCCGCCATTGCCAAAACAAGGAACTCGACCCCTTATGTTGGGTTGATTTCTCCACCTCCCCATCACGATATTTACTCCATTGAGGATTTATCACAGTTGATCTACGACTTAAAATCTGCTAACAGAGAGGCAAGGATCAATGTAAAATTAGTTTCCGAAGTTGGTGTGGGAACCGTGGCGGCAGGTGTCGCAAAAGCCAAGGCAGATGTTATTTTAATCTCAGGATTCGATGGAGGAACTGGGGCATCACCTTTAACCTCTTTGAAACATGCAGGACTTCCTTGGGAACTTGGAATTGCCGAAGCCCAACAAACTTTGGTGTTGAACGACCTACGCAACAGGGTAACCTTGGAATGTGACGGACAGTTAAAAACTGGTCGCGATGTTGCAATCGCATGCCTTTTGGGAGCAGAGGAATTCGGATTTGCCACGGCTCCGCTTGTAGCTTCTGGCTGTGTAATGATGCGTGTATGCCATTTGAACACATGCCCCGTGGGCATTGCCACACAGAACCCTGAACTTCGCAAAAAGTTTGAAGGAAAACCTGAGCACGTAGTCAATTACATGTATTTTGTGGCCCAAGAGCTTCGTGAAATTATGGCCAAACTTGGTTTTAGAACATTGAACGAAATGGTGGGCCAGGTTCAGAAATTGGACAGAAAAAAGGCCATTGAACATTACAAAGCAGCAGGCATCGACTTGACACCGATTCTTTATCAGGTTGATGTACCTGAAGGAACCAAGTTCCACAATACGGAAAAACAATATCACGAAATAGACAAGTCCATAGAATTTGAGATCATAGGCAAAGCCCACCCTGCCCTATTTAGAAAGGAAAAAACCACTTTGGATTTCCCTATCTACAATACGGATAGAGCTGTTGGGGCCATTATTAGTAATGAGATTTCAAAAATTTATGGAGCGGACGGCTTACCTGAAAACACCTTGAGATTGAACTTTACAGGTTCCGCTGGGCAAAGTTTTGGTGCTTTCGCTACTAAAGGACTTACCATGGTGGTCAACGGAAACACCAACGATTATCTTGGAAAAGGTTTGTCAGGAGCTAAATTGGTCATCAAAGTGCCCTTTAAGTCAACCATAAAACCAGAGGATAACATTATCACAGGAAATGTCACCTTATATGGTGCCACTTCGGGTGAAGCCTACATCAACGGTAAAGCAGGAGAGCGGTTCTGCGTAAGAAACTCTGGGGCCAAAGCAGTTGTTGAAGGAATTGGCGACCACGGATGTGAATATATGACAGGTGGCGTTGCCGTTATCCTTGGCTCAGTTGGAAGAAATTTCGGTGCAGGTATGAGCGGTGGTATCGCCTTTGTTTACGACAAGGACAATACATTCAGACAAAACTGTAACGGGGACCACTTAAATCTTCTTCCTGTTGATGAGGATAAAGACATCAAAGAATTGAAAGATTTGATAGAAAACCATTACAATGCCACCTTAAGTCCTTTGGCACAAAATATTCTTGAAAATTGGGAAAAATATCTTCCTAAGTTCATTAAAGTATTCCCAGAGGAATACCGTCAAGCACTTATTAGATTAGAAGAAGAAAAAATGCAAACCTTATAATTTGAGACATGGGAAAGATTACAGGATTTTTGGAATATGACAGAAAGGACGAAGCATACGCCCCTGTCAAAGAACGTATCAAAAACTATAAGGAGTTTACAAAACCTTTAAAAGAAAGTGAATTAAAAAATCAAGGAGCCCGTTGTATGGATTGTGGAATTCCATTTTGCCATAGCGGATGTCCTTTGGGCAATTTAATTCCCGATTTTAACGATGCAGTTTACAAAGGAAAGTGGGAAAAAGCTGCCGAGATACTTCATTCAACCAATAATTTTCCAGAATTTACAGGAAGATTATGTCCCGCACCATGCGAAGAAGCATGCGTATTGGGAATCAACGAGCCAGCCGTTTCCATAGAAAACATTGAAAAAAACATCGTAGAAACAGCCTTTAAGAACGGATGGGTAAAACCTGAAGCTCCATTGACCCGAACTGGAAAAAAAGTGGCCGTGATAGGCTCTGGACCAGCAGGTTTAGCTGCCGCTCAACAATTGAATCGTGCAGGCCATACCGTTACTGTTTTCGAAAGGGACGAAAAGCCCGGTGGGCTATTACGATATGGCATCCCAGATTTTAAGATGGAGAAAAACGTTATCGACAGAAGACTTGAGGTAATGGAACAAGAGGGCATTGAATTTAAAAATGGGGTTCATGTTGGAGTGGATATCACCGCAACAGAACTTCAAAAAGAATTTGATTCCATTGTACTTTGTGGAGGAGCAACGGTTAGGCGTAGTCTTCCCGTTCCTGGCGCAGATGCCAAAGGAGTAGTTCAAGCCATGGATTTTTTACCGCAGAACAACAGAAAAGTGGATGGTATCCCATTTAAGGGAGAAGATATTTCTGCAAAGGGCAAAAAAGTAATTGTAATAGGTGGCGGGGATACAGGGTCAGATTGTATTGGTACATCCATAAGGCAAGGGGCCATATCGGTCACAAATTTTGAAATCATGCCCAAAGGAACACCAGACCGCCCAGAAGGACAACCATGGCCTTTTTGGCCTATGCGTTTGCGCACCAGCTCTTCTCATAAAGAAGGTGCCGAACGTGTGTTCAGCATTTCCACGAAAAGGTTCAATACAAATAAAGAAGGCAACGTAACAAGTTTGGTAACTGTAGAAGTTGAATGGATCAAGCAACCTGGCCAACGACCCATGCTTAAAGAAGTAGAGGGCACAGAGAAAGAATGGGACTGTGATCTAGTCCTTTTGGCTCTGGGCTTTACAGGGTCGGAAACTACGGTTGCTGATCAACTAAATCTTGAAATGGACCCAAGAACCAACATTAAGGCTTCTGCAGCCGATTATAAAACCAATGTTCCCGGAGTTTTTGTGGCCGGCGACCAAAGAAGAGGACAATCACTTATTGTTTGGGCCATTTCTGAAGGAAGAGAAGCTGCACACTACGTGGATACATATTTAATGGGAAAATCGGATTTGCCCTTAAAAGGTGAGGGAGATCTACCCAGAGTATAAAAAAGCACGTAAATCTCAACTAAACTTACGTCACTCCTCTAGGCTTTTGCTTAGGGGAGTTTTTTTATTGTTGTGTGATGTGGTTAACAAACCATATTACCATCTAAAAACAAAAAAGCCCTTCACGTTTGTGAAGGGCTTTGAGGAAGGCGGCGACCTACTCTCCCACCTGGTGTGGCAGTACCATCGGCGCAAACGGGCTTAACTTCCCTGTTCGGAATGGAAAGGGGTGGGCCCCGTCGCCA
>NZ_WUEG01000016.1 GCF_010468565.1 Allomuricauda sp. TY007 | reverse complement strand
AAAGCATATTGACAAGCATGGTCAATACAATAGCCAATAAAAAAATACCCGTGCTGATTAAAAAGTTTTTGAATGTTATCTTTTTCAGATTAAGAAAATCACAAATTTGAGCAAGGCCATAGCTCTCGATGCTCTTGTGCAAACCATAAAAAACCAAAACGAAGAATAAAATACTTATACAAAATATTGGCAATACAAAAGTTGAATACTGTACGTCTCCAAAAAGTTTATATCCTAAGTGTGGAGATATATGTGATGAAAATGCAGAAACTGATATAATTAATAATAACAGTAAAACATCTCTATATATTGATTTGATAATCCCCATATGGCTTAAGTACAAATAAAAACAGGGTTTGAAGAAAGAATCTTCAAACCCAATAATACAAAATCATTGTTCATTATTTAATTGCATTCATTATATACCGATGTTGGCCCCAAATCATATTCTTGATTATATTCTTGATTATAAATGGGTAAGTCATAAACTGGAGGAATGGCAAGAGGTAAGACCGACTCAATTAAAGCCTCCGCATTCCTTGTCGAAATATTCCACATTACTTCGGCCAACTCAACAGAAGCATTCCATCCATCTTCTGCTGCCCTGCCCAATTCGGCGATTTGGCTATTGGTAGCATTTACAATTCCACTTCCATCAATAGGAATATAATACCCGCCACAACAACATCCTACCCCACCATCATCGGCGGGCATGTGCATAATTGAGGCTCCTCCTTTTACTTCCAAAAGTTCTCCAACAGGAACTGCTTCAAAATCGTTTAAACTTAATTTTTTGATACTCATAATGGTTAATGTTTTTTTAATTAATATTGCTAAACCTACTTATAAATATTATTTTTCGCAATGGATTTTGAAGAAAATTCGACAAAACACCCATTTAGCCCCCATATAAATGAACTGATAGAAAAGAAACCCAACTGGCTGATACGTTGTGGCATAGGCGGTATGCTACTATTGCTTTTACTGTTTTTGGTGGCGGCTTGGTTGGTTAAATACCCCGATGTGCTGGTGGCCAAGGTTACTATTGTTACTCCGCGCCCTCCAATCGATATTCTTTCCAAGATCAACGCCCCCATAGCAAAGGTTTTTGGGCACAAGGAGAACGACACGGTCTCCAAGAACAGCCCCATCCTATTGTTGGAAAGCACCACCCATTATGGTCAATTTTTATTGCTGCAAGAAACTATGGGAACTATTGGAGCAGCAGATAAAAACGATACCCGCCATTGGTTGGACAGCCTTGGCAGCCTACAACCTGCCTATAACAGTTTTGCCCTGGCCCGCCTACGGTTGGAATACTACAATAGGGAGAGACCCTTTGACAAAAGGATTGAGAGCCTAAAAAAAATTGCTTCGGGCAATACACGCGGACTGCGTTTTGTCGAAAACTACCTTGGTAGCAGCCGTAAAGACTTTGAGTCCAAAAGAACCGAGTTCAATCGCTACAAGCAACTTTACGATAAAGGCGTTATTTCGGCCTCCGAATTTGAACAGGTAAAGCAGACCTTGGCACAAAAGGAAATGGGATATGCCAACGACCATAAGGCATTGAACTCAGAAAGATTGTCCATAGCCAATTTGGAACGGGAGATATTGGAACTGGGACTGCAACAAAAAGAACACGAGCAACAATTACAATTGGCCTACCAAAACACCCTTAACGAACTTAAAAGCCAAATGGAGCAGTGGGAACTGCAATACCTTATAAAACCTCCCATAAAAGGTAAACTTTCCTACTTTAACAATTTAAACGAGGGAGATTTTTTAGCTTCGGGCGAGCGCATACTTACCATTATCCCACTACAACAGGACAAATTACAAGCCACTGGGGTTTTACCTTCGGAAAATGCCGGTAAAGTAAAAAAAGGTGACAAAGTGGTACTAAAATTGGATGCTTATCCTTACCATGAGTTTGGCACCGTAGAAGGCGTTGTAAAACGAATTTCGGAAATACCCATGGAAAATACCTATAACATAGTTATAGACCTACCGCAAAAGCTTGTGACCAACTACGACAACAAAATTGTTTTTAAACAGCGTTTGGGCGCAACTGCCGATATTATTACCAAAGACCAAAGTCTGTTGCAACGTGTTTTTTACCAGTTTGAAAATCTTTTTAGAAACTAAAACCAATCGGAATCCGTGACCAAGTTCAAAACATTCAAACAGTTTGACCTAATGGACTGTGGGCCTACCTGCCTTCGCATGGTAGCAAAACATTTTGGCAAAGAAATTTCGTTGGACAAACTGCGAAGCGAAAGTTATATAACGCGAGAAGGAGTGTCCCTCATGGGAATCAGCCATGCAGCAGAGAGCATAGGGTTAAAATCGTTGGGCACCCGAATAGACTTGTGGAGTTGCTACCTTTACTCGGACATAAAATTTAAGACTGTTTGTCACAAAAAAATATCTTAGAAACATGAAAAAACGCTATTACAGTCCTGAATTAAAGGAGCAAGCAGTTCGGTTAAGTTACCAACGAGAGAACATAAAAGAACTGGCAGACGAGTTAGGTATAGAAGTCCAAAGGATATATAAATGGCGGAAGGCAGCCAAAACAACGACATCCCCCAAGCCAGAAAGACCAATACCTGATGATATATTGGAGGTTAAAAGACTGCGCAAGGCGCTTAAAGAAAAGGAGCTCGAACTTGAGATATTAAAAAAGGCCGTGCACATCTTCTCCAAGAGCGATGGGAAATCTATGGATTTATAGCCAGTTATAGGCATTTATACCCCATCGAGAGGATGTGCAAGGTTTTTAAAGTAAGTAGGAGCAGTTTTTATAGATGGTACACGGGTGGCCCGTCAAAACGGGCACTGGAACATAGCCTGTTCACGGATTTGATAAAAAAGGAATTTGACCTGAGCCAACAACGTTATGGCTCCACAAGGATAGCGGAGCAACTAAAGCGCAAAGGCTACTGTATATCCAGGTGCAGAGTAGCAAAAATCATGAGGGCGAACAATTGGACAAGCAAACACAAAAGGAAGTTTAAGGCAACCACGGATTCCAACCACAAATATCCGGTTTGCACAGAAATTTACTCGACAGAAACTTTAATCCCAGCAGGCTAAATGAAGCTTGGGTCAGCGATATCACTTACATCCAGACCAATCAAGGGTGGCTGTACCTGACCACTATTATCGATTTGTTTGATAGACAGGTAATAGGTTGGTCATTAAGTGCAAGCTTGCATACCAGTCAAACTATCATCCCTGCATGGAAAATGGCCATAAGCAAACGCAATATAAACATCGATTTAATATTCCACTCAGATCGGGGGATACAATACGCCTCAAAAACATTTAGAACATTTATTAAATCCAACCCGTTGGTGACCCAATCTATGAGTAGAAAGGGAAATTGTTGGGACAATGCAGTTGCTGAATCCTTCTTTAAAACATTAAAGGTAGAACTTATTTATGATGATGATTTTAAAACTATAGAGCAGGCCAAGACCGCTGTTTTTGAGTACATCGAGATATGGTATAATAGAAAACGTTTGCACTCTTTTTTAGGGTATAAGACTCCTTATGAAGTAGAACAAGAATTTTATCAATTTAAAAATGTAGCATAGGTCTTAGAAAAAATGTCCGACTTTTTGTTGCAAGTCCAGTTGAAGACAGTGAGAAAGCTACGTTCTCACATTTTTTAAAATATTTTTTACCACACAGAAACTTGTTGTTGCAGATATTTTTTGCAATTATTTTTTCTAGTTTGGTAAGCTTACTGACACCTTTTATTACCCAATCTATTGTTGATATAGGTATTTTGGGCAGAAATGTTCAGTTCATTTATCTGGTTTTGGCAGCACAATTAATGCTGACTGTTGGTAGCACCGTAATATCTTTTATACAAGCATGGATTTCACTTCATTTAAGTATTCGGGTTAGTTTATCCTTTGTAATAGGATATGTTGCAAAACTTATGACCATGCCATTTACTTTTTTTGAATTGAAGACAGTTGGAGACATTACCAAACGAATTGGTGACAATTCCAGAATAGAAGCTTTTTTAAATCAGTCCCTATTCTCCGTAATTGTTTCCACCTTTAACTTTGTTATATACACCTCCATCCTTGCCTATTATAACTATAGAATATTATTAATATTCCTGCTGGGCAATGGACTTTATATAGGATGGATACTACTTTTTCTAAAAAAAAGGAGAGAGTTTGACCACGAAGGCTTTAAAATAGCCGCAGATAGTGAAAACAAAATTTTGCAACTGTTCTATGGGGCCAGAGAGATTATTCTTAATAACATAGAAAAGGAGAAGCGCTGGGAGTGGGAACGAGTACAATCCCATAAATATAAGCTCAGTAAAAAGAAACTGATATGGAACCAATTCCAATCCTCAGGGGCAACGATAATAAACTCCACAGTCGGCATCGTAATAAGTCTTATAGTAGCTTTATCTGTCATCGAAGGATCAATGACTTTGGGCATGATGCTTTCCGTACAATTTATTTTAGGACAAATCCAAGCACCTTTGAGTTCGTTTTTGGGATTAACACACTCTTATCAAGACGCCAAAATCAGTTTAGAAAGATTGAGCGAGGTAATCGATAAGGAAGACGATGAGAAAACTATGCTCTATTCCTCTCTTCCAAAAGATAAAAATATCATTTTGGACAAGGTTTCTTTTCAATACGAAGGTCCACACTCCCCTAGAGTTCTGGATTCTGTCAATTTAGAAATTCCTCAAAACAAAACCACGGCAATAGTTGGGGCCAGCGGTAGTGGAAAGACTACCTTACTGAAATTATTGCTTCAACTGTACAAACCAACAGAAGGAAATATAACTGTAGACAACATCAATATCAACAGTATAAAACAATACCATTGGAGAGAGCAATGTGGTGTTGTAATGCAAGATAATTACATCTTTTCAGATACCATATTAAACAATATTGTTCTAAAAACTTATGATGGAATTGACATTGGGTACGCAATGGAAGCAGCCCGTATTGCGAACATCCATCATTGGATTGAATCCCTACCCTTAAAATATCAAACGAAAATCGGCATTGAAGGTGTAGGCTTAAGCCAAGGACAAAAACAAAGAATTTTAATTGCACGAGCCTTATACAAAAAACCAAATTTCATCTTTTTGGATGAAGCTACTAACTCACTTGATGCCGAAAACGAAAAGTTAATCATTGAAAATCTTACAAAGGCAACCATGAATAAAACTGTTGTTGTTATTGCACACCGATTGAGTACAGTAAAAAAAGCTGATAAAATTGTCGTATTGGAAAATGGACGGATTATGGAAGAGGGGAAACACAGTGAATTGTTGGGCCAAAAGGGTGCTTACTATCGTCTTGTTAACAGTCAACTCTCTTGAACCATGATAAAAAACAAAAAACACCCCATGGCCTTGACCGTTTATAAACTTTTTCTTTTGCTGGGGGCCAGGATAACATATAGTTCCATTAAGGATAAGTTATTACAGCATCCTAAGTATCCCAGTTTGTTTTCCCTCACCAATACCCTTGGGAATTTTGGGTTGGAGAACAAGGCGGTCAGGGTCAAAAGGGAACAGTTGGGTCAATTGGAAACCCCTTTTTTGGCTATCTCTAAAAACACAGATTGTCTCCTGGTCAAAAATATTCAGGGAGAAACCATCAAATTTTTTACAACCACTGGAAAATTAAAATCTATAACAGATTTTGAGACCAATTGGGATGGGTTAGTGGTCTTGGTAGACGCTTCATCTGAATTAAAAGAAAATGAATATCTTAAAAAAAGAACTACAGAAAAACTCAATAAGCTGAAATCTCTTTTTACAATAGCCTTGTTAATCCTGATTTCCAGCTATACTTTGGTAAGCCTGAACAGTGTCTTTTTAAAAATAATGTTTCTAACCCATTTAACCGGACTATTCTTTGGTGCGCTTTTAGGTGTGAAGGAGATTAATAAGAACACCGAATATCCTTTTTGTAAAGTGGGTACTAGGATGGATTGTGATAGCGTTTTAAACTCGAAAGGCGCAAAAATATTTAGCTGGCTTTCCTTGACTGACTTGGTAATTATATTTTTTTCATCAGTTACTTTTATCATACTTCTCATGCCTTTTTTATCTTCTGAGATTTTCGCCTCCTTGTCTGCCATAGTGGCTATATTGGGAATAACCTCCTTACCCTTATCCCTTTATTCGATTGGCTATCAAGGAATCGTTCTGAAAAAATGGTGTATTCTATGTCTAGGAACCGTTCTTGTTCTCATATTAAATGGTTTTTTGGGTTATTTAATCTTAACCGATACCGATTATAATTATCCTTCCTCAGTTACCAGCTTTTACCTTTTGGGAATAAGTTTTGCTTTAATGATTGTAGTTTGGTCCAATCTTAAAGTAATCCTGTCAAAATCTCTTAAATTCGAAAGTTTACATTACTCTAACCTTAGATTATTTAACGACTTGAAGGTTTTTCAAGTTCTATTAGAAAAACAACCAACTGTAACTATGGATTTTCTTCAGGCCGAAGTAATTCTCGGAAACAACCATTCCCAGAACACTCTAACTGTAGCCATGAATCCATTTTGTCCAGCTTGCAAAAAAGAATATCTGGATATTTTAGAACTTTTGGATGGTCACCCAAAATATGCGAAAGTTGTAATTCGATTCACTGGGAATATTAATTCGATGGACAAAACTGTAATTTTTATCTCAAAATATCTAATCGATCTATATCTTTCAAATAAAGAATCATTTATAGATATTCTTCTTGACTGGTTCCAATTTAAAGACATTAAAGCTTTAATAAACAAGTATCCTCATGAATCCCATGATTTATCAAAAACTATTTTGGAACATTCCTATGTTTGGTCGGATAAGGTCAAAATAGAGTCGACTCCATCACTTTTCTTAAATGATAAAAAGTTGCCAAAAGGTTATAAAGCAAGTCACCTAACAAATATTTTGAAAATGAATCCTGATTTCAACCAATAATACGGGTCAAACCATATACATGATCATATTTCTCACAGATATATCTTAAACTGTTCAAAATTACAACCAGTCAGTGAAACTAATTCATGGATATTATTTTTATATTCACGCAAGGCTATAACAATGCAAAGAATTCAGCTTAGAAAAAAACCTGCATTTATCATTGAAGTACACGATGATTCTTTTCGCATCGAAGATAAATCCGATAGAAAACAACGTAGAACATTCTATATTTCCGACATAAGTTCCATTTATTACAAAAAAGAAGAAATTAATACGGCAAGTTCAATGCTTACGATGGGCATATCGCTTTTTTTGCCTTCTGGGTTAGGTTTTGGAAAAGTTATCAAAGAAGTTCCTCGAATTTGCATGGTTGTTAAAAACGAGTTTAAAGAAATTTTGTTGGATAATTGTGAAGAGCGGAAAGTTAAAGAAAGTTTGGCTCTGATTAAATCAAAACTCGAAATAAAATCAACCATGCCTTAAAGCTTTGAATAGCCTAGAACAGAGTATAAAGTATAGAATACCCATACGTGCTAAGAGATCAGCTTGAAATTATATTAGTTTTATAGAAAACCTGACCTAAAAATCGGGATTGGGTTATTTTCAGTACCAATAAAAAAGCCCTGAAAAATCAGGGCTTTTTTAGTTACAATTCTTAGCCAATTATACTTTGGCATTTTTCTGCTGTTTGATGTTTGAAATATCGTAACCCGCAAATTTTTTCATATAATACGATATACTACTTCCGTAAGCATCGGTTACATCGTTTTGTCCATACGATCGTAGGTACTTCTTCACGTTTCCTGCTCCGGCCAAATGTGCCGCAGCCAAAATACCGGATTCCGTTACTTTAATTCCCCCAATGGTTTTTCCGTTGAAGCGTTTAATATCTCTTCGCAGAATCCATTTGTTACGGGCAATATTGGCCATAAAGGCTTTTTCCTGAAGTTCTGGGCTGTCCAAAAATTCATCCATATCGTAAACGCCCATCAAATTTAAGGTACTACTACCAAACTGGTATTTACCCAAATATCCCAATGTGTTTACGCTATGATATTTACCCTGGGATTCTTTAAAAGCGAGCGCTTCTTTAAAGCCATTAAAGGCTTTGCCCAGAAAAGGAGGTGTTACCTCGTCCTCGTCAAGAAGTTCAACGGAATCTTGCGGTGCAAAGAATTCCAGATTGGTTGTAACCTTCAATGATTCAGGGATTTCAACATCCCCTTTCCTCATTACGGTATAAGAACCAAAACTTGTCAAAACTACGATCATGGCAAGATGCAGTATAAAACCTATCCATCTTTTCATAATGTTCATATTTGTGATCTCAATACTATATACGTATCAAAAATCAATTTGGCCGGCAAATATAGGGGGAGTTATCTTAACGGATACCCTAAAGCTCATAAAGATTTCTTAAATAGGGCTTAAAATCCGTTAAAGTGATGAAAATCAACGGCAAAGAGCACTATCTCATCACTCTTTGTTGGTTCAACCAACGGGTATATTGCACTTTATTTCGGTTGTGTTGCGCCAAGGTTTTGGCAAATTTATGATACCCGAAGTTGGAAACGTCGGCCACAAAATAGAGATAGTCGTGCTTTTCAGGGTTTAAAACAGCGTCTATTGAAGTGATGTCCGGCATGGTAATCGGACCTGGAGGAACCCCTGCATATTTATAGGTGTTGTAGGGTGAATCCATTTCCAAGTCACGGAAAAGCACTCTTTTTATAATGGTATCGTAGTTGCCCGTTTCCTTTTTGATGGCAAAAATTACCGTGGGGTCGGCCTGCAACAACATACCTCGCTTTATTCGATTCAAATAAACACCGGCCACCCGTGGACGTTCATCCACCTTGGCGGTTTCCTTTTGAACTATGGCTGCCAGAGCAGTAACCTCATTGGGAGTAAGACCTATATTTTCAGCTTTTTGCTGGCGTTCATCGTTCCAAAAGCGCTCATATTCGGTGCGCATTCTGTCCCTAAAACTCGTGGCGTCGGTATTCCAGAAAAATTCGTAGGTATTTGGAATGTACATGGCCAGTTTGGTGTCTTCGTCAAACTTGGTCTCTTCCAAAAAAACAGAATCGTTAAATGTTTGAAGCAAAGAAAGACTATCAGCTTCAATTTGCTCTGAAATCCTTCCTGCTAACAGGGCCAAGGACTCTTGATTGTTAAAAGACACTTGCACAGGGATATTGGCACTGCGCAGAGTATTGATGATCTCGTTGTTGTTCATCCCTTTTTTCAAAGCGTATTTTCCCGCTTTTATATTGGTTGTGTAGCCTTTACGCTTGGCGACGGCCTCAAAAGTCGACAAATCTTGCAACAAAGGTTCCAATGAAGTTTTTACATCACTGAACGATGCATCCGTTTCAATGTAAACAAAGGCTTCATCATTATTGAACTGGGTATTGGGACTAAAAATGGCACTGTAAATTTGATAGGCAATAAAACCGCAGATCAACAATCCGAGGATAGCCGTTGCCCAAAGTACTTTCTTAAGATTCATTTGTATTGATCTTTTGATACATTATTTCGTTCTTGAACCCTTGGTTGGTTCTTATCCATTCCTTTTTGATACCGATTTCCTCAAACCCCATTTTTTGAAACAAATGGATACTGGCTTCATTATCCTCCAAGATATTGGCATATAATTGATGTAAATCCAAAGTGGAGAAAGCATAGTCACACAAAAGCGACAACGCTTCTGCTCCTGCACCTTTGTTTCGGTCCCCAGGTTCCACAATAATGATTCCAATACCGGCCCTTCGATGTTTCGGGTCAAAATCGAATAAATCAATCAACCCGATACATTCATCTTGATGATTACTGATGCACAATCGTAATTGTTTTACATCGTAAATATCCCTGTGGGCATTGTCCAGGTATAATTGAAGCACCTTTTTGGAATAAGGTTTTAGCGTACCGCTCACCTCCCAGACCGATGTGTCGTTTTCCAATTTGTACAGAAAATCGAGGTCGGTAGGCTCCAAAGCTCTCAAATAGATTTGTTCTCCTTTTAGATTGAGCATTCGATAGTTCCTTTAAATACTTGTACGGCTGGACCTTTTAAATAGATATTGCTGTATTTTCCATCTTTTTTCTCGAAAGAAATGGCCAAATCCCCTCCAATGGTATGGATATGGACTTCGTTGGCAGCGGTTTTACCAGATTGGTGCATGGCCAAGGCCACGGCGGTTACCCCTGTACCGCAGGAAAAGGTCTCGCCCTCCACTCCCCTTTCGTAGGTCCGTACATCAAAAGTATCGCCGTTGGTCTGCTCCACAAAGTTAATATTACTTCCAGGCTGACCATATAATCCGTAACGGAGTTTTTTGCCTTCTTTTTGTACATCAAACTTTTCCAGTGCTGTTACGATTTGCACATGGTGTGGGGAACCGGTATCCAAAAAACTATGGTTCTGTTTTTCGTGGATTTTATCTACATCGATCATCTTTAAGTTAACAATATCTCCTTCTACCGTGGCATGGTGCAAACCATCAACCGCATTAAAGGTGGCTTCGCTATCAATCACACCCAAATAATGGGCAAAGGCCACCAAACAACGTCCTCCGTTTCCGCACATACTGCTTTCAGCTCCATCGGCATTGTAGTAAACCATCTTAAAATCCGACATATTGTCATTTTCAAGAAGTATCAGCCCATCTGCTCCTATGCCAAATCTTCGGTCGCAAAGCTTCTCAACGAGCTTGGTATTATTTTTGGGAAATATTTGTTGACGATTGTCGATAATTACAAAATCGTTTCCCGTTCCTTGATATTTAAAAAACTGTAGTTCCATGATTATCTACAAAGGAACAAATATATGGGATTATTTAAGGTTTTTTTTGGAGTTAAAACAGCGTTAAACCGACCTGATCAAAAATTGAATTATTTTAATTTTGTTTGGAGCTTAATGTTAAATAATTATAGAATTATGAAGAAAATAGCGAGTTTATTCCTAGTATCCGTATTTGCTGGCGCAATTACATTGGGGGCTTACAAATTATTTTTTGAGAAAGAAAACTATAAGTGGGTCACTTCGGAACAAGAAGTACCCTTTGTTACGACGAGCAATTTGAACACTTCGGCCAAAGGTGCCGGAATCAACGAAGCTGATTTCACCATCGCTGCCGAAAAAACGGTCAACTCCGTGGTGCACGTTAAAAATATGACCATAAGCAGTAGAGGGCCATCCAGCATAGCTGAATTCTTTTATGGGTATGAGCGCCAACAAACCCCACAAGTGGGAACAGGATCCGGGGTTATCATTTCTCCAGATGGATATATCGTAACCAATAACCACGTAATTGCGAATTCAAGTCAATTGGAAGTGGTGCTGAACAATAACAAATCCTACGAGGCGGAAGTAATCGGTACAGACCCCGATTCAGATATTGCCCTTCTAAAAATTGATGCCGAAGAGGCTCTGCCCTATTTGGCTTTTGGAGATTCCGACAATACAAAAATCGGGGAATGGGTATTGGCCGTTGGCAATCCGTTTAACCTAACGTCAACCGTAACTGCAGGAATTGTAAGCGCCAAAGCAAGGTCGCTTTCCCGAACAGGGGCTCAATCCTTTATTCAAACAGATGCTGCCGTTAACCCCGGAAATAGTGGTGGTGCCTTGGTAAACACCAACGGTGACCTTATCGGAATCAATACAGCTATTACTTCTCAAACAGGTTCATATATCGGATATGCCTTTGCCGTACCCAGCAATATTGCCAAAAAAGTAGTGGAAGACATTATGGAGTATGGCAACGTACAAAAAGGACTTTTGGGTATTCGAGGGGGGAACCTAAACCCTGAAGCTGCCATGGAAATGGGAATTGACGACTTGGAAGGTGTTTATGTTTCTAGTGTGGAAGAAGAGTCCGGTGCAGATGATGCCGGTTTGAAGGAAGGAGATGTCATCAAAAAAATTGACAATATAGATATTGGAAAATTCTCGGAACTTACAGGTTATCTTTCTGCAAAAAGACCTGGTGATGTGGTTGAACTTACCTTGGACAGAGATGGAAAAAGCCTAGTTAAAAATGTAACCTTAAAAAAACAAAACAGCGTCATCCTTCCCGCCACTTCTTTTAGAGTGAAAAACCTGTCCAAAGAAGACATTAAAAAGTTTGGAGTGTCCAAAGGCGTAAAAATTACCGATGTCCCCGAAAGTTATGGAAGGTACGATTTAAGAAACAAAGTAATCATTGAAGTTGATGGCAATAAAGTCAACGATATAAACGATGCCAAAAAATACTTTGGAGAAATATCCAGATACGGACGAACCAGTTTTACCATGATCAATGAGAATGGTGAAAAGGAACATATGATACTTCAGTAAAAGTGCAGAAAAAACACTTGAAAGCGTCTTTAAACAAGGCGCTTTTTTTATGCCCAATATGTTTTACGAAAACGTTTGAAATATATAATTTAGCCAAAATTACAACTTCACAAACGCAACCCATCATCAATGAACAACAATGTTTCTTACGAAAAAGAACTTGCCTTTCAAGCAGATAGAAGAAAAGCAACCACAGAATTTATAAAAATCATAAGCGATCTCTGGTACGATAAGGCCATTGAGGTGGTTTTGTTCAAAAATCAGATCATAGACAAAAATGTGAGCGACATTATCAACCTGCACGAGTACGCTGGCGAATTTGTCCAAAAACCCATGTCCATTTTCGATTCCGTGGAAATTTTAAGGGCGATCAACGACATCAACCTCCCTCCCGCTAAACTGGACATTGGCAAGTTGACCTATGAGTACCATTCCAATCAAAATGCACATTTAAATGTAAAGGCCTTTGTTATCGACAAGCTAAAGGATGCACAATCCACCAAGGCCATAAAACCAAAAGATGTTGTGCTCTATGGCTTTGGACGTATAGGCCGTTTGGTGGCAAGAGAACTCATGGCCAAAACCGGTAGGGGCAACCAGTTGCGATTACGTGCCATTGTAATTAGAGGGGGATTGAACAAAGACGTGCTCGAAAAAAGAGCGGCCCTTCTTAAAACCGATTCGGTACACGGCCCTTTTACGGGAACTGTGGACGTTGACGAGGAAAAACAAGCCCTTGTAATCAATGGTACCACAGTAAAGATTATAAGCGCCAATCAACCCGAGGATATCGATTACACCATACATGGTATTACCAATGCCTTAATTATTGACAATACAGGGGCTTTTAGGGACAACAAGGAACTATCCAGACACCTAAAATCCAAAGGAGCCAGCAAAGTATTGCTTACCGCTCCCGGTAAAGAAGTGCCCAATATTGTACATGGCGTAAACCACAAGGATTTTGACCCAGACAAAACTAAAATCTACTCCGCCGCTTCGTGTACCACCAATGCCATTACCCCCATTTTAAAAGTAATCGAGGATTCTTTGGGCATCAAAAAAGGACATTTGGAAACCATCCATGCCTATACAAACGACCAAAATTTGGTGGACAATATGCACAAAAAGTATCGCCGCGGTCGTGCAGCAGCCCTCAACATGGTAATTACCGAAACAGGGGCCGGTTCTGCCGTTGCCAAGGCACTCCCATCTTTAAAGGGAAAGCTGACCTCAAACGCAATCAGGGTTCCAGTTCCCAATGGTTCATTGGCCATTCTTAATTTGGAGGTAAAGAACAAAACATCAAAAGAAGGGGTGGATACACTGATTAAAAAATATGCCTTGGAGGGGGATTTGGTGGAACAAATCAAATATGCATTGAGCAATGAATTGGTTTCTTCGGATATTGTAGGCACCACGGCACCATCAATTTATGACAGTAAGGCCACCATTGTTTCACCCGGAGGTAAAAATGTTGTGCTCTATATTTGGTACGATAATGAGTATGGATATTCCCATCAAGTAGTTCGATTGGCAAAATATATAGCGAAAGTTAGGCGTTATACGTATTATTAGTAGGGTACGAATTTGTTCAAAGAAGCAGTTTTCTTTTTTGAAATTTGCTATATTGATGTAATTTCGTCCCACCCTTAATCT
Source organism: Allomuricauda sp. TY007 (assembly GCF_010468565.1). Taxonomy (GTDB): domain Bacteria; phylum Bacteroidota; class Bacteroidia; order Flavobacteriales; family Flavobacteriaceae; genus Flagellimonas. The sequence continues at coordinate 59,660 of NZ_WUEG01000016.1, read as the reverse complement.
AAATTTAATACGAGAACATTATTGAACATGAAGTATTTACGCATTTTATTTGCCTTAGCCTTACTTATCCCATCCATCACTATCCACGCCCAGGAAGAGGAATCTACCGATGAAGTAGACAATACCCTAAGGGGACAATTGGAAGAGTTGGAAAGAAAGTCGGGGAACTACCGGGCCAATGGTATCCGCTACGAAGTCGTTAAGTTGTCAGATCTCTACGAAACCAAGAAGAACATTTTTGATTCCATAGAAACTGCCAACAGAACCATCAAAGATCTATCGGCAACCATTACGGCCAACGATGCCGAAATAGAGGACCTTAACGGCAAATTGCAGGAAACCACCAATAAACTGAACGCCGTTACCGAAGAAAAGGACAGTATTTCATTTTTTGGTGCCCTGATCAGCAAAGGAACCTATAATTTTATCCTGTGGTCCATCATTTTTGGATTGTTGCTGCTTTTGCTATTCTTTATCTACCGATTTAGAAATAGTAATTTCTTGACGCAACAAGCCAAATCTGCCCTTGCCGATTTAGAGGAAGAATACCAAAACCATAGGCGACGGGCTTTGGAGCGTGAGCAAAAGATCAGCCGCCAGCTTCAGGACGAGCTCAACAAACAGAAAAAATAAGAATAAAGGCTTCCCCAAAAAGGAAGCCTTTCTTTTATACCAAGATTCCGCTTTCATTAAGTACAAGATGAATGAAAAATAAATTAAGAAAAATCAAAATAGATGGTGAAACTTATTTGTGGAAACGCGAGCACCATCATTTAACTGAATTTGAATACTCAAAATGTGTCGAAAAGGTCACTGTTTATCTTGAAGGATTCAAAAATTCACCACTTCAGTTGTTTTTCAGAGAAGAAGATAACTTAATTCTAAAAACTGATATTGAAAAAGAAAAGTGGTGTGTTGGTTACCCAGACGGGGTGATTTGGTTGTTTAAACCTAGAGCCGACAAGAAACCACAAACGGACCATGTTGATATTAATTTGAATCGACCAGCCGTAATAGCTGAACTCATTAAATATTTTAATTCAAATGGATGGAATCCAAGGAAAGCCTCTAAGCCATTTGTGGAAGAAAATGCTCTAAAATTTCTTGAAACAATTGAGTTACCTCGAGGAATTAATTAAAAAACGAAAAGCCGACAAGGTGTAAAAATGTATTTTACACTTATTGTTATTGCCAGCATTCACTACTTTTGGGGTGAATTAATACTGCAGCCATGTCCATGCGCATCGACATTATAACCGTACTTCCCGAACTTTTAAAAAGCCCTTTTGAAGCCTCCATTTTAAAACGGGCCATAGAAAAAGGGTTGGTAGAGGTACATTTTCACAATTTAAGGGACTACTCCACTGGAAACTACAAACAGGTAGATGATTATCAGTTTGGAGGAGGTGCAGGCATGGTAATGATGGTAGAACCAATCGATAAATGCATTTCCCAACTAAAATCCGAAAGGGAGTACGACGAAGTCATTTACATGACGCCAGATGGCAACACGCTCAACCAGGGAATGGCCAATGAGGTTTCCATGAAAAAGAACATTATTGTGCTTTGTGGTCATTACAAAGGTGTGGACCAACGGGTAAGAGATATGTTTGTTACCCGTGAGATTTCCATTGGCGATTATGTGTTGTCGGGAGGTGAACTTGCGGCCGCCATATTGTGCGATGCCGTAATTCGATTGTTACCTGGCGTGTTGAACGATGAAACCTCTGCCCTCACGGATACTTTTCAGGATAACCTATTGGCTCCGCCCGTGTACACAAGACCATCGGAATACAAGGGAATGGAAGTGCCGAAAATTCTCTTGAGCGGCAACTTTCCCGAAATTGAAAAATGGCGGGAACAACAAGCTTTGGAACGTACCCAGCAAAGAAGGCCCGACCTTTTAGGAAAATAAAAGCAGTTCGGAGCTCAAAAACGGAAAAAACCACTTGCAATTTCTAAATATTGCATTACTTTTGCAATCTCAAAATCAACCTCTGACGAAATCCGTGAAAGTTGGTCTTGTAAAAAACGCTAAAAAAAACAAAAATGGAATCCTTAGTAAAATTTGTTGAAGACGAATTTGTTCCAAAAAAAGAATTTCCAAAATTTTCAGCTGGTGATACCATCACTGTTTATTACGAAATCAAAGAAGGTGAAAAAACACGTACCCAGTTCTTTAAAGGTGTAGTGATACAACGTAGAGGGAGCGGTGCCACTGAAACCTTTACCATCCGCAAAATGTCAGGTACCGTAGGTGTGGAAAGAATTTTCCCGGTAAACATGCCGGCTTTGCAAAGAATTGAAGTAAACAAAAAAGGTAAAGTACGTAGATCTAGAATCTTCTACTTTAGAGGTCTTACCGGTAAAAAGGCACGTATCAAAGAAGTTAAGGGATAATCAATATCCACTACAACATGTAAAAGCACCCAAATTGGGTGCTTTTTTTATGAACAATTGTTAATAACTATGGTTCATATTGTGTTGATTTTTAATGCTTTGAAAAGTTGCTGAATTTAATTTTACGCTCTACTTTAGCAGAAGATATGATGGTGATACCATCACGATTATATCAAATTTTAAAGTTGACGTTCTTTAAAACTGTGGATTCCCTTTTAATTGGTAACACTACTGATCACAAAAGGAATTTCGATTTGGGAAGTGCTTTGGCAGAACCCAATGAGAAATAATAAATTTTATGTGCGAATGGAAGAGCAATTTTCCGTTTTGATAAAATTTAGGAATACAACAGCACGCTTTGCAAAATGTAGTTTAGTTGAAAAATTAAAAACATAGCAGCGTATAAACGTCGAAAGGGCAATAGATGTAATCTGATAGATTGCAGTTTTGGTACCACCAAACAAATCTTGAGTCCTATCTGAAAGCCATATCTTTTGTAAAAAAAATGATATGGCTTTTGTTTTTTTCACAAATTCTTATCAAAAGCACACACTTTTAGCCACTTCCATTCGTGCTTCACGGCCCATAAATCGTATATTTGCAACCGCTCAAACAAATACATATAAATGGCTAAACTTTATTATACCAAAACAGACGAGGCTCCTGCCTTAGCAACATTATCATTCTTACCCATTGTAAAATCTTTTACCGAAACCGCCAATATTGCCGTAGAAACCAAGGATATTTCTTTGGCCGGTAGAATTGCCGCCGTATTTCCGGAATTGTTAACCGAGGACCAACAAGTTTCTGACGACCTGTCCATTTTGGGCGAACTCGCCAAAACCCCTGAGGCCAACATTATCAAACTTCCAAATATCAGTGCTTCCATCCCACAGTTAAAAGAAGCCATTGAGGAACTTCAAGGAAAAGGCTATAAACTGCCAGATTACCCAGATGAACCCAAAACAGACGAAGAAAAAACCATTAAGGCCAAATACGACAAAGTAAAAGGTAGCGCGGTAAACCCGGTGCTTCGTGAGGGCAACTCAGACAGACGCGCTCCAAAAGCCGTTAAAAACTACGCCAAAGCTCACCCACATACCATGGGCGAATGGTCTTCGGATTCCAAAACCCATGTAGCTACCATGTCTCATGGTGACTTTAAGGCCAACGAAAAATCGTTGACCATGGCCCATGCCGAGGATATCCGAATTGAATTGGTGGACACAGCGGGCAATACAACCGTGCTTAAAGATAAACTTTCCCTGTTGCAAGGTGAGGTTATCGATGCCACGGTGATGAGCAAAAAAGCATTGGTAGATTTCTTGACCAAGGAAATCGCCGATGCCAGAGAAAAAAACATCTTGCTTTCCTTGCACTTTAAGGCTACTATGATGAAGGTTTCCGACCCAATTATTTTTGGACATGCTTTGAAAGTATATTTTTCTGAATTGTTCAAAACCTACGGAGATACTTTTGAAAAATTGGGAATCAACCCAAACAATGGCCTAGAGACTTTGTTGGACAAAATCGGGGAACTGCCCGAAGAGCAGCACAAAGAAATTGAAGAGGCCATCAAATCCAGCATAGAAAACGGACCCGATTTGGCTATGGTAAATTCCGACAAGGGGATTACCAACCTTCATGTACCTAGCGATATAATTATTGATGCCTCCATGCCTGCCATGATCAGAAACTCAGGTAAAATGTGGGACAAAAGCGGAGAGCTTCAAGATACCAAGGCCATTATTCCAGACAGTAGTTATGCTGGAGTATACCAGGCCACTATAGATTTTTGTAAGGCACACGGTGCTTTTGACCCCAAAACCATGGGAACTGTTCCCAATGTAGGTTTAATGGCCCAAAAAGCCGAAGAATACGGTTCACACGACAAAACTTTCGAAATTGAAAAAGCTGGAACCGTAAAAGTAGTCAACACAGCTGGCGAAACATTGATTGAACACGCTGTTGAGGAAGGCGATATTTGGAGAATGTGCCAAGTAAAGGATGCCCCTGTTCAGGATTGGGTAAAATTGGCCGTATCCCGTGCCAGGGCCACCAATACCCCAGCCGTTTTTTGGTTGGATGAAAACAGGGCACACGATGCCGAATTGATCAAAAAAGTAAACCTTTACCTAAAGGACCACGATACAAATGGATTGGACATCAGAATCCTTTCCCCTATCGAAGCTACCAAGTTCACCTTGAAGCGCATGAAGGAAGGAAAAGATACCATTTCTGTATCGGGCAACGTATTAAGAGACTACTTGACCGACCTCTTCCCTATTTTGGAAGTTGGTACCAGTGCCAAAATGTTATCCATTGTACCGTTGATGAACGGTGGTGGATTGTTTGAGACCGGTGCCGGTGGTTCCGCTCCAAAACACGTAGAACAATTCTTGGAAGAAGGTCACCTTAGATGGGATTCCCTTGGGGAGTTCTTGGCACTAGCTGTTTCTTTGGAATTCTTTGGAGAAAAGAACAACAATACAAAAGCCCAAGTTTTAGCTGATGCCTTGGATAAGGCTACTGAAGAATTCTTGAACCAAGACAGATCACCATCCAGAAAAGTAAACGAACTGGATACGCGTGGAAGCCACTTCTACCTTGCATTGTACTGGGCAGAAGAACTGGCCAAACAAGATAAAGACGGTGAACTAAAGGCTGTATTCAGCAAGGTTTATGATGCAATGTCATCCAACGAGGAGAAAATTGCTCAAGAATTGATAAACGCACAAGGATCGCCCGTGGATATCGGAGGCTATTACCTTCCAAACCCTGAGATGGCTTCAAAAGCTATGCGACCTAGTGAAACTTTGAACAATATTCTAACTTCTATAGGATAAATAATTTCAAAATTGCTTTAAAAATGCAAATCTATGTTCTTCTGGGTTTGCATTTTTTTGTTTTTGATGGTAGGTAAACCCCCATCATCAAACAAAAAAGTACAGCAACAGTATCATTAAAATACCTACAGCCCCCTGAACCAATGTGCCTAGGGTATGTCCTCGTAGTGCCGTTTTTACCTTCATATTGGAAAATTGCGAAACTACCCAAAAATAACTGTCGTTGATATGGGAAACGGTCATGGCCCCTGCTCCAATAGCCAAAACGGCCAAAGCCTTGTCTGTAATAGAAACCAGCCCAAAAGTCTCCAGTAATGGCGCTATGATGGCCGAAGTGGTTATAATGGCTACTGTGGATGACCCCTGAGCCGTTTTAAGCACGGCTGCAATCACAAAAGCAATCAAAAGCCCAGCAACCCCCGTACTGGATTCCAAATTAATGATGGATGCAATGTCCATAGTACGAAGAATGATCCCAAAAGCCCCTCCTGCACCAGTTATGAGCACAATGGCACCTGCCTGCTTAAAAGCTTCAGGCACCCATCCTTTTTTGTCTTCGGACGGTACATTCCTACCTAGGGCGAACGCAAAGAAAACACCGATGAGCAATGCAATTACAGGACTGCCCAAAAAGTTGAAAATATTGAAAACCCAACCTTCACCCAAAGGGTGTGTTGGATAATCTACAATGGACTTCATCGCAATCAAAATTATGGGAACGAGCAAGGGGAGAAAAGCTTGAAATGGTTTTACTGTAGATTGAATCTCCTCTTTTTCTTTCTGTAGATGGGCAGTTTCATCTTCCTTTAAAGATTTACCTATGAACCGTGCCCAAAAATACCCTGAAATAGAAACAGGAATGGCAACTACCAGCCCAAAAATCAGTACCATGCCCAAATCAGCATCTAAAATGGCTGCCGCAGCCAGCGGTCCAGGTGTGGGAGGCACAAAAACGTGGGCAGAATATAAGCCTGTGGCCAATGCAATGGCAAAAACCAAAGTAGGAATCCCCGTTTTTTTACTGATAGCCTTGTTTAAGGAGGAAAGTATGATGTAACCCGAATCGCAATACACCGGAATGGAAATGACGAATCCAGCCAAATTCATCGCCAATGGGGAACGTTTTAAGCCAATCACTTTTAAGATGCTGTTGGCCAAAACCTGGGTGCTTCCCGTTCTTTCCAAATAAATACCGATAACAGTTCCGAATGCGATAACCAATCCAATACCCGAAAGTGTATTTCCAAAGCCTTCGGCCATGGTGGACATGATATCTTTAGGCGCAATTCCCAACAAAAAACCAGAAGCTATGGCAGCAATGGTCAGTGAAAAAATGGGGTGCATCTTAAATTTTACGGTTGCAATAATAATGAAGAGGACGACAACTCCAAGAACTAGTATTTCCATGGTCAATTTTTGGCGCTATTTGCTCTAAATATAAGCTAATATTCCTACTTTGGTCCCATGAGGCGAACTAACAAGGAACTTCTGGTAAAAGGAATAAAATCGTTTGGCTACACCGTGCTTGCCATGTTTATGGGGCCATTTTTAATCTACGAGGCCTTTAAAAATGAGGGGCACCCTTTTTATTGGCCTGTTTTGATTTTGGGCATTATCTGCGCCATTTTGGCCATCTATTTAGGGTTTAGGTCTGTAAAAATTGTAATGGACGCTGTTTTTGGTAAGAAACCTAAAAATTAGTTGCCCGTGCTGGACGGTTTGCTTTTCCATTTATTGGTGAGTTGGGCGTAATCATAATCCAAGACCGATTCTTGCCGTTCCAACCTGCTTGCAGCAAAAGCACGTTGTAGAATGTCCTCTATTAAATAATCCTCATGGATTTCTTCGGGCCTAAACTCTTCCTTTAAACTGATCTTGAACAAGCTTGCCGTGGTGTTGTACCAAAATGCCCGCCAACCGCTACGGAGTTCCTTTACCAAATCAAAAGCGGTTGTTCCTGTTTGACGATGAATCAGTTTTACCAAAATCTGTCCTTCGGTACGGGTCAATTTTTTTAGTTCTTCGGAAAACTCCCCTTCAATATATTTTTGAACCTTTCGGGTATAACGCCTTTGGTGCCTACGTTTTTTTATGAGTTCTAAGCTATCATTGAGCTCTACTAATCGTTCTGCGGCCAACTTGGCATAAGGGTACACCTTCAAGGTTTTTCGTCGTAGAATGTAATAGCGAAGTTTATCATTGCGGTTTGCGAACTCCAGTTTTCCAAAAATGTAGACTTCGTCAAGTTCAATGGAGCTCATCAAAATGGAGTCTCCCTCAAACCGAACATAATAATCGGCAATGGAATCGTTGACAATGGAATCCTTGGGGTTCATCAACGAATCCTTTTGCGGTTCCTGAGCCAACCCAAGGGTGTTAATTACCAGAAAAACAACAAGAAAACAGTTACGCAGCATAACATTTCTTTCGCAATAGTCTTGCCAAAAGTAAGTATAAAGGTGTGATTTGGCTATTAAATAAAAGTGAATATTCTTATGTTTGTGTACTAAATCAGATACATGGCAAAAGAGAAGATCATCAACGAAAAATCCCTTGAATTTTTAGAAAAATACTTGAACAACCCATCCCCGACAGGTTATGAATGGGAAGGGCAGAAAATTTGGATGGACTATGTAAAACCTTATGTGGACGAATTTATTACGGACACCTACGGAACGGCGGTTGGAGTTATCAATCCAGATGCCAAATACAGGGTTGTGATCGAGGGGCATTCCGATGAAATTTCTTGGTACGTTAACTATATCACCGATGAAGGTCTCCTTTACGTTATCCGAAATGGAGGGAGCGACCATCAAATTGCCCCATCTAAATGGGTAAACATCCATACCAAAAATGGTATTGTAAAAGGTGTTTTCGGATGGCCCGCCATCCACACAAGGGACAAGGCCAAGGAGGAACCACCGAAATTGGACAACATATTTATTGATATAGGCGCCAAGGACAAGAAAGAAGTGGAAAAAATGGGCGTGCACGTAGGTTGTGTGATCACTTACCCTGACAATTTCCAGATTCTGAACAAGGACAAGTTTGTTTGTAGGGCTTTGGACAACCGTATGGGCGGTTTTATGATTGCCGAAGTGGCCCGTTTGCTCAAAACGAACAAAAAAGAGCTTCCTTTTGGACTGTACATCACCAATTCGGTGCAGGAAGAGATTGGGCTTCGTGGTGCTGAAATGATCACACAGACCATAAAACCGAACGTAGCCATCGTAACAGATGTCTGCCACGACACCACTACCCCCATGATCAATAAAAAGACTGAGGGTGAGACCAAAATCGGTGATGGGCCTGTAATTTCTTATGCCCCTGCTGTACAGAACAAATTGCGAGAGCGTATTTTAGAAACAGCGGAATCCAAAAAGATTCCGTTCCAGCGTAATGCATCATCAAGGTACACGGGAACGGATACCGATGCCTTTGCGTACAGTAACGGAGGTGTGGCGTCTGCATTGATTTCACTGCCTTTACGTTATATGCATACTACGGTAGAAACAGTACATAAAGATGATGTAGAAAATGTTATCCGGTTGATTTACGAAACTTTATTGAACATCAAAGAAGGGGAAACTTTCAGTTATTTTGATTAAAACTTGTCATTTCGAACGGATGTGAGAAATCTCACGCTTAGATTTCTCAATCGATACTTTGTATCTCATTTCGAAATGACACAAAAATCTTAAAGCATCGTAATCCAAAAATAGGTTACGATGCTTTTTTTGTTATTGGTTGATTATCATTGTTTGCCATCATCCTGTCCCCAATAACTATCGGGATGGTTTCAGGGGCTTACAACGAATGGATTCCTGCTTCCGCAGGAATGACACTAGCACCTATCATCCTATGTTTGTAAGAGGATGACATAGAGAAACATAAAAACCGATTTCAAGAAATTATATTCCATCTCGACTGCGCTCGATGTGACAATTTCTTATCTTTATATAATATGGATGAGCGCATTGACATTTTGGACGAACAAGGAAAGCCTACGGGGAAATCCTGTTTAAAATCGGAAGCACACCGCAAAGGATTGCTCCATCCTACCGTTCACGTTTGGCTCTACACATCCGATGGTCGAGTTTTGATTCAGCAAAGGGGCAGAAATAAGTCCACCCACCCTTTACTTTGGGATGTCTCCGTCGCTGGCCACGTTGCTGCAGGGGAAGAAATTGTAACCGCTGCCATACGTGAAGTTGAAGAGGAAATTGGCCTTACCATATCAGAACCCGATTTGGAACCTTTGGGCACTTATAAAGCCGTTCACAAAATTGCTGAAGATTTTATAGATGCGGAACTACATCATATCTTTTTATGCAAGTTGAACGTTCCTTTGAATCAACTTACCAAACAGGAAAGCGAGGTCGAGGACTTGGCATTGGCACCCCTTTTTAAATTTGCCGAAGAAACTTGGGGTTTGGCCAGTGTGGGGAAATACGTGCCCCACGGCCCTACCTACTACAAAACCATCATTAAAGCGATTAAAAGTCGGACTTAACTTTTTCCGCAAATTCTTCGAGCGAATCTAAAGCGTAATCGTTTTGGTCGCCTGTCTTCATGTTTTTGGCTACAAACTTACCATCGGTCAATTCTTGGTCCCCCAAAAGTATCACGTAGGGAACACCCCTTTTATCAGCATACTTAAATTGCTTCTGCACTTTGGTATCCATTGGGTATAAATCCGCCCTAAGTCCTTGTTTGCGCAGTCCAGACACCAATTTTAAGGTTGCCATCCCCTCTTTTTTCCCAAAATTGAGGCAAAGTACGTCCAACGAAGTATCCAGGCTGTCAGGGAACAGATTTAATTCTTCCAGAACCAAGTAAATACGGTCCAGTCCAAAGGAAATCCCCACACCGCTCACATCTTTGAGCCCAAAAATACCAGTAAGGTCATCATAACGGCCTCCACCGCCAATGGAACCCATTTTTACGCCTTCGGGTGCGGCGACTTCAAAAATGGCACCTGTATAATAGTTAAGCCCGCGGGCAAGGGTTACATCCAACTGCAAATTGGCCGACTGCAGCCCGACCATATCCACGGTGGAGATAATCTCTTCCAATTCGGAAACACCCAACATTCCGACCTCGGAGTCGGCAAGAATGGTTTTTAGTTTTTCCAATTGTTCCGAAGCGGTACCTGTCATATCAAACAAAGGCTGTGCATTGGCAATAGCAGCTTCGGAAATTCCTTTTTCCATCATCTCCGTTTTTACCTTCTCCTCCCCTATTTTATCCAACTTGTCCAAGGCCACAGTAAAATCTACCAATAAATGTTTGGCACCGATAACTTCGGCAATTCCTGAAAGTATCTTTCGGTTGTTGATTTTGATGGTGGCTCCTTTCAGTCCCAAATCGGTGAAAACGGCATCATACAACTGTATAAATTCCACTTCTTGAAGCAAGGAATTGGCGCCAACCACATCGGCATCACATTGGTAAAACTCACGGAAACGCCCTTTTTGCGGACGGTCGGCACGCCACACAGGCTGAATTTGGTAGCGTTTAAATGGAAAATCAATTTCATTCTGGTGCATCACCACATAACGGGCAAAAGGTACAGTAAGGTCGTAGCGTAGGGCCTTTTCTGAAATTTTCGGCGTCAACGAGGCTGAATTCTTAGAACTATAGGTTACATCATCCACTTTGGAAATAAAGTCTCCCGAATTCAATATTTTAAATATCAAACGATCGCCTTCATCCCCATATTTACCCATCAGGGTTTCCGAATTTTCGAAAGAAGGAGTTTCAATCGGTTGAAAACCATAGGTTTCAAAATGTTTTTTTATGGTCTGGATGATATAGTTACGCTTGGACACCTCTGCAGGTGAAAAATCGCGGGTTCCTTTAGGTATGGATGGTTTCTTTGCCATGTGGTGTTAAATTCTCGTGCAAATATACGTTTTAGGTTGAAGATGCAGTAGGCAGTAATCAGTTAACAGTTGGCAGTGGGTAGTCAAAGGTTTCGGATTACGGATTACGGGTTTCAAGCACCAAATCCCAGATTCCCTGCTTGCCGCAGGCAGGCAATAACCTGATAACAAAATAACCCCGTAGGCAGTTGCAGTTGGTTCTAATCATGTGCCTCTATTTTCTATGCGCTGTTTTAATGTATCCCGTACTTGACACGAATGGCACGAATGACCACAAAACCTTTGGGCTTGATTCTTGAACTTGGTCTTTAAATTTAAGATTATTCCATTATCTGCTCAAACCATTGGTACAGTTCCCCTTTGGTAATGACAGCTCCCTGCTTGATAATTTCAAATTTATCCATATTCTTGTCCTCACCATACGCCTTGGAAGCGGATAGGTATTCCACAAAATCAGATTGATAGTTGCGCTTGAACCAGCCAAAACCTACCTCGGTCCTCAGGTCGATTTCAGGATTTAAAATCTTAACGGACAGGAGCTTCATCTCTTTTTCTGTTAAGTGGAACAAATGCATGTGCCGTTCGGAAATATTCTCCAAATATTCCACTTTGCTCAATACCCCTTCCCAAATCAAATCACTAAAAACGTCTATTTCCTCCTCGGCTACTTCCGGCTTCTCCTTTTTTAAATTATCCCACTCATCTGCGGTGATGGACTGGGTCGCCAAAAAGTTGATGAATTCGGGATGGAGTTCCTCTAATTGCTCCTTGGTCAATCGTTTATATTTCATGCTGCAAAAATATAAAAGGCTAGGTAAAACCACGGTGTTTTTGACTCAAGAAAACCGTCGAATCCTTGAATTCGTTACAATTTCTTTAAGTTTAGATTAACACCCATAATCCCGGTGATTTTTGGCAAGCCCTTTTATTTATTGTAGTTTCGGAAACTAACATTTTTAATAAAACACGTACAGAATGAGATTTTTGAAATCATTTAAAACTTTAGCGGTCTGTATTGCAGCCATTGGTGTAAGTGCTTTTGCACAAGTCAATGCACAAGAACAAGTACAGGTTAGCGATGCGGAATTGAATAAAATCGCCTCGGCATTCCAAGGTATTCAAAAAGTGAATATGGAAGCTCAGCAACAAGTAATGAAAACTGTTGAGGAAAGTGGTTTTGATGCCAATAGGTTCAACGAAATGTACCAAGCCTCTGCTTCTCCGGAAAAAACAGTAGATGCCAGTGATGAGGAAAAAGAACGTTTTGGCAAGTTGATGAACGAGATTCAGCAAATGCAGGTTGGTTTTACCGAACAAATCGAAGAGATTATCAGTAATGAAGGCATGAGCATAGAACGTTACCAAAAAATAGCAATGGCGTTACAAAGTGATGCCGAACTACAAGGTAGACTAAGAACCAAGTTGGAAGAACAACAGCCTGAATAGTTTTTTAAAAAAAGAGGCTGTCTAAAAAGTCCGTTTTAGTCAAACTGAACATGTTACATCTTTCATAATAACCTGTTTGTCAATATGGTGGACATGGGTTAACGGGGGAAATGGTGTATTTCAATGCTTTTAAGACAGCTTCTTTGTGATGTCGAACTCATCTTATATTCACTTTCGTCACTCATATATGGTTTTAGCCGATTGTCGTATGGGTTGTCTTAAAACTGTACAGATAGGGAGCCTTATGGGAATTTCCAGAAAACCTCTTTTCATGACGCAACAAGGTATTTGCACCCAACATTTTTCGTTGAAAACCACTTCGGTTAAAAGAGGTGCCGGTAATGGCCTCATATACCTGTTGTAGCTCTTTCATGGTAAATTTTTTGGGAAGCAAATTCATGCCCAATAGCTTTTTGTCCAGATTTTCTCTAAGGGTTTCAAGTGCTTTTTCAATAATTTGTTGGTGATCCATCATCAAGGGTGGTAGCTCATCTAACGAATACCAATCAATTCCGTCGGATAATGGGTCTGGTTTTGGCATCACTTTTTCAAAGTTGATCAGGGCATAATAGGCAACGGTGATAAACCGGTCCAATAACCAACTATGCGATGTTATGTCCAGCCCGTTCATTTCCAAAATCCGTTTCATGGGCTCTGGGTCAAACCGTTTCACATCACCAAAGGTCCGAAATTGCTCCAAATAGATGTTCTTGAGCCCCGTCCTCTCGCTCACCCCTTTTTTAACAGCTTCTTCTAAACTCTCATTGCGTCTAACAAAACCGCCAGGAAGCGCATAAAGTCCCGTATTTCGATACTCCAGTACAAGTATTTTCAATTTCTTGCCGTTAAAACCAAAAATAACTGAATCAAATGCCAGGTTTGGAATGTAGTCTTCTTTGTTAAGGATCTGTTTTTTTGGGGCCAAAATGAAATTTTTTTTAAATAAAGTATATTTTCTCGTAAAAACAAAGTACTATTGTAACAATATGTAACAATAGAAAAACAAGATATAATGAAAAAGCGACTACTTTCCGTGGCGTTGGTTCTCTTTGTAATGTCGGAACTGAGCTCACAACAGAAAAACGCCTTTCCTGTTCAAGCCAAACTCAAGAACGGTATTATTGAAGGGCTTTACGATACTCATACGGGTATCCAAAAATATTTTGGAATACCTTTTGCAAAACCACCGATCGGTGAATTGCGATGGAAGGCCCCCCAGCCCTTGGACCCTTGGGAGGGTGTGGTAGAGACAAAGCGTTTTGGCCCAAGGCCTATGCAAGCCATGGTATTCGGCGATATGAAGTCCCGCTCCAATGGCGTAAGTGAGGATTGTCTTTACCTTAACGTTTGGACACCTGCCAAGCGTAACGATAAAAACCTTCCCGTTCTGGTATACTTTTATGGGGGCGGGAACGTTGCGGGAGATGCATCGGAATATAGATATGACGGTGAAAGTATGGCGAAAAAGGGCATTGTGGTTGTCACCACCAATTATCGCCTGAATATTTTCGGGAATCTGGCCCATCCAGAGCTGTCTGCCGAGGCTCCTTACAAAGCATCTGGAAATTATGGACAGCTAGATCAAAACATGGCCCTTCAATGGGTACAGGAAAACATAGCTGCCTTTGGCGGAGACCCAAATCAAGTGACCATAGCTGGGGAATCTGCCGGATCTATTGGGGTTAGTGTACAAATGGCCTCCCCTTTGTCCAAAGACCTTATTGCAGGAGCTATTGGGGAAAGCGGAGCTGCCATTCCACCAACTATGGCACCAATTCCTTTGGCAGAGGCGGAAAAGCAAGGTGTACAATTTTTGGATAATGCCGGTATCAAGAACATTTCTCAATTAAGAAAATTGAGCACACGTGACCTGTACGAGATTTATAATGAATCCCAGAGATTTGGCTTTCCTATGGTTATTGACGGGTATTTACTCACCAAGTCCTTGCCCGAAACCTTTGCCTCACAGGAGCAGGCACAGGTTCCATTATTGGTTGGATGGAATTCTGCCGAAATACCTGGTATGGCCTTTACCCAAGGCCCCATTACAAAAGAGGTATTTGTAGCTAAAGTGAAGGAGGCCTATCCGGAGAACCATCAAACTGTATTGGATCTGTACCCACATAGTACAGAAGAAGAGCTTCAATGGGCAGCAACGAACCTTGCTTCCGATCGTTTTATAGCCTATAGCACATGGAAGTGGTTCGACTTACACCGCAAGAACAGTGATCAACCCGTATATCGCTATCTATACAGTAAAATAAGACCTCCGTTAAAGGATAAAAACCTAGTATCTGGATTGGCGGGTGGTACCGTGGAAAAAAATTCCAATGCCCCACAAATGCCCAAGCCCATTGGCGCGCCACATGCAGCTGAAATCGAATACGCTATGGGTAATCTGCATCTTGTGGATGATTATGCTTGGACCGCCGAGGATTACAAGGCTTCCAAAACCATGCAGCAGTTTTTTGCCAATTTTATTAAGAGTGGAAACCCCAATGGTGAAGATTTGCCCAATTGGGAAGCAGTAGAGCCCAAAGCAAATGAACCCGCCGTAATGATCATAGATACGGAGAGCAAATTGACCAAGGCCGTAGATGATGCGCGGTACGAGTTTTTGGACAAGGATTACAAAAATTAATCCTGCTAGTTTGTAAAACAGCGATAAGACACCTTTGTTGTCGAGCATCTTTTCTACAGGGGGCAATGCCAAAAAGGCTTTGCCCCCTGTATGATTGTTAGGAACAATATCATAAACATACATATTAAGCAGGTCGCAGTTATCTAGTGATTGTGCTTTGTTGGTCATCAACATACTCCAAGATGTCGCCTGGTTGGCATTCCAATACATTGCAAATCAATTCCAGTGTGCTGAACCTAATTGCTTTGGCCTTGCCCGTTTTAAGTATTGAAAGATTTGCCAATGTCAAGCCTACTTTCTCGGAAAGTTCATTTAAGGACATCTTCCTCTTGGCCATTACTACATCTAAATTTACTATAATAGCCATATATTAAACGGTTAGATCATTTTCAGATTTTATATTCAAACCGTTTTGAAACAGCTTGAGCAAAACTGCGGCAAATACAGCCACTACAAATGGAACAGCGGCCAAAATTAACCCCATTAATATGACGCCGGGCGCATCGTCAACCTCTCCCACATAATATATATAAGGCATCCCCCCAGTGTACAACAAACTTATCGTAAAAGCACTCAACTTAATTTTGTTTAAGGCTTTGATCGATACATTTGAAAATGCTTCGTTCCTATCAATAAAAAGCAATAGTCTGTGGGCTTGGTAGAGAGCATACAGGAAAGGAATTTCAGTCACACATATCCCCAATAAAATTGGCCTAAACATCCCTACGCTATCGGAGGTAATGGATACATACAATAAAAACCCAAACAAACAGATTGCTGCGATAGCTAAAAATATAACAACAAATTTTAGTAAGAGAGTGGAGCCTCGATCTGTAATTTGTGATTTAATGTCTTTCATTTCTCTTAATTTTTGAATACTGAGGCAAATAAACCAATATTTATTGAAAAACAATAAAAATTTATCGAAAAAAATTATGAGTAATTGAAAATATGTCAGTTTCTTTTAGGAAATTTTTAAGAATATCTGTCATTCCTTTCATTATTTAGACAATGAAAATGAGTTTAAATTGCCATTTTGACATTTCAAAAACCATTTTTGCGATAATAATGTATGATTCATGGTTTGGAATACATTTTGACTAATTGTCAACCGGTATGTTCCAATAGTTTAACATTTAAAAATTTTAGATTATGGAGAATAAACCGGTCAAAGTTAGATTAGTAGGTAAAAGTGGAAGAAACTATAACATCCAATTTCCCTATCTACATATACCCGTAACTGTCAACGAAACTCTTTATCGAAGAATGTTAAAAAGCCCTGATTACCAGTTTGATAATGGTATGGAGAGGTTTAAAGAGCGTGCTGCAAATTGAACTAAAGTTTATGCCTATTGATTGGCATGAATGAATAATTTGAAGATTGTGTTCCAACCTTTTGACTTGAATAGGTTCCACGTTGCTTGGCAGAACCAAAGTTTTGTATGACAAAACGTATTGTCGCTGTAGCAATTTACAAATGTTTAAAAAGTTGAAAAACACTTTCTTCTATAATCAATCAAAGTATTTACCAATACTTATTATTGTTTAGCAGATAAAAAAGACTGTCCAAAAGGCAATAAAATTTTGTTGCCTTTTGGACAGCTTCTATTCTTCACAATATTTCATACCATATTGTTTGGTTTGAAATTACATTTTCAATCTCATGAACAATTCATGGGTATTGTTGTCCAGCCCATCAATAGGATTTTGGATGGAGGTCTCATAGGCATAGCCCAAGTTGAACCCACTGCTGATGTTGAACAGGAACAGCCCGCTGATGCTCTCCTCGTGACGATAACTGGCTCCGAACTCAAAACGTTCCCCAAAGTCCAATATACCTGTCAGTTCCACCGATATAGGGGAAGCATCCACGTAGCGCAACATCCCCATGGTCTTCAAATCCAAGGTTTTGCCCAAGAGAAAGGTATATCCCCCGCTGAGGTAGGCATGCATGCGATCTACACCAAGATAGGCGTTGCCATCGCGCTCTTGTAGCCGTTCCGGGGTCAACAACTTTGGAGCGGACAGAGATGCAAAATACCTATCGTGCTTTAAATAGACCCCCGCCCCGACATTGGGGGTGAAACGGCTCTCGTAGTCCATTAGGGCACCATCCTGACCCACACCGTAGGTCACAAGGCCTTGGGTGTTGGCATCATAGGAGTTGGCACTTCCTTTAATTCCAAAATAGAGCATGTGTTCATCGTCCAATTGAATGTTGTAAGATACATCTATGGCTACCCAGGTCTGCTGTTCGATAAAGGTCTTATCATTGAGTATGGATGCACCCAGCCCAACGTTTTTCCCCACAGGCATACCGAAAATGGCACTTTGGCTTTCCGGGGCTCCCTCAATGCCCGCCCATTGGCTGCGGATTCCCAAAGAGAATTCGGCTGCCTCTGAACTCCCCACAAAGGCGGGGTTGTAAAGGTTCATATTATAGCGGTAAAACGTATAGTTTGGGTCCTGTTGTGCGCTTACCGTAACGGAAACTACAAGCAGTATGACCATTAATTGTATATTATTGAAAAGTTTCATCTGTTTTGTATGGTGTTTTTTGTTCTGTTGGTATTAATAGTTGATGAATATCCATCCTTGCAAGGGAGCGGAGCCATCACCTAAATTGATGACGTACATGTACGATCCGGCAGGGAGTTTCTCGTTCCTATTCTTGTAGAAGCCTTCCCAGTTGTTTCGATACGATTTTGTACCGAACACTTGATGCCCCCATCGGTTGTAAACTTTGACCACATTATTGGGATAGTTGTCTATTCCAGGTATGATCCAAGCATCGTTGTTTCCATCACCATTTGGTGTAAAGGCCTGTGCCGGCACCAATGAAGGTTCTTCACTTGTTGGAAATGCATCATCGACGTCTGCAACACCATCATTGTCATCATCTTCATCCGTGCTGTCAGGAATACCATCACCATCGGTATCCAATGGGGTGCTGGATGCATCCGTTGGGTCGGTTCCTTCGGTCAATTCCACTTCATCGGAATAACCATCGCCATCATCATCGGTATCGGCGTTGTCACCTGTTCCATCTCCATCTGTATCTATTGTTTCAGAGGCATCATTTGGAAAATCGTCCTGATCATCAGGTATCCCATCGTTGTCATCATCGTTGTCAACATTATCTCCAAGACCGTCCCCGTCCGTATCGGTATCGGTTATCCCATCATTGTCGTCGTCCGTATCGGAATTATCACCAATACCATCGCCATCTATGTCGGAATCTTCATTGGGGTCGTTAGGAAAAACATCCTCATCATCAGGGGTACCATCATTGTCGGCATCATTGTCAGCATTGTCCCCCGTTCCGTCCCCATCGGTATCGGTATCCTCGGAATCATCCTTTGGGAAGGCGTCCTCGGAATCCGGTGTACCGTCGTTGTCGTCGTCTTCGTCGGCATTGTCACCAGTTCCGTCTCCGTCTGTATCCGTATCCTCCGAATCATCCTTCGGGAAGGCATCTTCGGAATCAGGCGTACCGTCGTTGTCATCATCTTCGTCTGCATTGTCCCCCGTGCCGTCACCATCGGTATCGGTATCCTCCGAATCATCCTTTGGGAAGGCGTCCTCGGAATCCGGTGTACCGTCATTGTCATCATCTTCGTCTGCATTGTCCCCGGTTCCGTCACCATCGGTATCGGTATCCTCCGAATCATCCTTCGGGAAAGCATCTTCGGCATCGGGTGTACCGTCGTTGTCATCGTCTTCATCCGCATTGTCACCAGTTCCGTCACCATCGGTATCGGTATCCTCCGAATCATCTTTTGGGAAGGCATCTTCGGAATCCGGTGTACCGTCATTGTCATCATCTTCATCCGCATTGTCACCAGTTCCGTCACCATCGGTATCGGTATCCTCCGAATCATCCTTCGGGAAGGCATCTTCGGAATCCGGTGTACCGTCATTGTCATCATCTTCGTCGGCATTGTCACCTGTTCCGTCGCCGTCGGTATCGGTATCCTCCGAATCATCCTTCGGGAAGGCATCTTCGGAATCCGGTGTACCGTCATTGTCATCATCTTCGTCGGCATTGTCACCTGTTCCGTCGCCGTCGGTATCGGTATCCTCGGAATCATCCTTTGGGAAGGCGTCCTCGGAATCCGGTGTACCGTCGTTGTCATCGTCTTCGTCGGCATTGTCCCCTGTTCCGTCTCCGTCTGTATCCGTATCCTCCGAATCATCCTTCGGGAAGGCATCTTCGGAATCAGGCGTACCGTCGTTGTCATCATCTTCGTCTGCATTGTCCCCCGTGCCGTCACCATCGGTATCGGTATCCTCCGAATCATCCTTCGGGAAGGCATCTTCGGCATCGGGTGTGCCATCGTTGTCATCATCCTCATCCGTATTGTCTCCGGTTCCGTCCCCATCGGTATCGGTATCCTCCGAATCATCCTTCGGGAAGGCATCTTCGGCATCGGGTGTACCGTCGTTGTCGTCGTCTTCGTCATCCTCATCGGGTATGCCGTCACCATCGGTATCTTGGGCAGCATTAATACCCGCGGTGTGCGTAGCTGTACTTAGGGCATCATCGCCATCTTTTACCTTAAAAGAAAAAGAGGTATAGTTGTCACCATACTCCCCATCTACCGTTGTGAAGACAAGTTGGGTTACGTCATCGATCATATCATTTGCCTGAACGGGAGTTCCATTGTATTCCAAAGTACCCTTTGCGGGAAGTGAAATCACCTGTATGCCATTAAAAGTGTCACCTGGGTCAACATCAGTAAAGTTGAAATCATCTGTTTTAAAAGTATACCCTGAATCCTGAACCACTTCCAAGGTAATATCACCGCCTTCCGGTGCATCGTTTACATTGGTTATGTTCAAAGTTGCTGTTACAGTTTCCGAAAAGGAAACGGCATCTTCAAAATTATAAGTGAAACTATCCGTTGCTGATTCATCTCCATTATGCTCGTAACTGAACGTACCATCAGCATTAAATGTAAATGCGCTTGCATTTGCCGGGTTTGAGATGATGTGGTAAATTCTATCATCACCGTCCACTTCAACATCGTTGGTCGATACATCTTCATTCAGGGTAGCGTTTTCATCCAAAGTGAAGGAATCCGCTATAGCTGTTGGGGTGTCGTCCACAGCGGTGATGGACAAGGTAAGTGTTGCGGTTACCTTAGTGCCGGCATCATCCAATTCATAGATGACCGAATCACTTCCAAATTCATTTTCATTTGGGGTATAGATAATCTGATTGTTTTCGTCCACCACAGCGGAACCTTTGGCTCCTTGTGTTGTAATGCTTACCGTTGGCGTATTGTTGGTATCGTAGACGTCATTGTACAAAACATCGATGGGGTCGGACTCGGTATCTTCGTCCAATACAGCCAAGTCGTTCTTTGCACCGACCACCAAGGCAAGATCAAACGGACCAAAGGAAGCGGTTCCCGTATTGCCTGCATTGTCCTTGGCCTCAGCATGAATGTACCATCCCGAGCCACCGCTTGAGAACGAGGTGGTCTTGGATTGACTGTTGCTCCAAGAGGTCCAAAGATTGCTGTCGGATGCAGGCGGATTACTGTCTTGGATCAATACATAACGTTGAACATCGAAACCACTTCCGTCATTTTCATCTTGAAAGGTCAACAAAATGTTGGTGTCCGTGTCAATGGAACCACTATTTGGTGTTGCTGATAACGTTGGTTCGGTGGTATCGTGGGTAATGGTCAATGTTCGGAAGAACGGCTCTGACCAAACCCCTGTACCGGTTTGGACGCGCAGGCTAATGATGTATTCCGCGGTTAGATTGTTGTAACTGGAGAAATCCGTCATTTCAGTAGTGGAGTTATGGATTTCGGTATCGGCTGGGTTTCCTTCGCTGTCATACACCCTTTGGGTCACGATCCATTCTTCGTTGGAAAGTGTTCGTCCGTAAGGATCGATAGAGTTGTTTTCAATATTGATGTTCATGGAACCGTTGTAGGTGAACAGTGCATCCGGTTGGATATTGAATTGTGCCACAGGTAGGTCTTCATTTGTGGATGAACTGCTGCTGTCCACCAATATATATGCACTGGATGGGCTACTCCATACCCCTTGATGGTCCTGCACGTTCAACATCACCAGATATTCTCCATCGGCAACGGCATTTTTATCGAATATTCCGTTGGTCCAGCCTGCGGTGGACGCTGCATCCACGGGTTTCCATTTCCATTCGGTCTGTGCAATACCGTTGTTGGCACCACCATCCAAATCGTAAGAAGTATCATTGAACACCCCTGTATCCGAACTATAGGAGAAGCTCGCCACCGGTTTTCTGTGGAAATAAAGGGTAGTGGGTGAGGTAGGAAGGTCTTCAAAAGTAAAGGAATATTTCCCTGTTTTTTCATAGAATTCGGGAACATCTTCCAAATAAAGGTCGTTCCATGAAACTCTTCCTTGATTGTTGGGGAAAAAGGTTTCATCGTGTGTTATTTTCCATCTACCGCTTGGGTAGCTTGCGTTGGCGGTACTGGTCTTCATTTCGGATGGGTCCACAGCTATTTCAACGCTTGTTCCAGCAATAAAATAGTCCCCTTCGGTCACGGTAAGGAACTGGTATTGTTCATAGATATATTGGGCGATATCATCCATCCAGGTAGACCAACTTCCCATATCCCGGTTTACAAAGGTTCCTTTGTCGTTGTTTTGTTGCACAAAACGCTCGAACTGGGCTTGGTTGCCGTTCAGTCCCCATCCAATGTAGTGGATGTCCTCATTGATGGTTCGCATCAATATCTCCGCCAGGTCTTGGTCGTTGTCGAAATCCGCAACTTCTTGATCGTCCAAATTCACATTAAAGCGCATGGCACTGTTTCTCCATTGTGGCTCCCTAAGCACGTCCTTGAACTTTTTAAGACTCAACGAGGTCACTTCAATGTTTTTAAAGGTGGCATAAGGCTGACTGTTGGAGAAGAATCCATAACTGCCGCCTATCTCCTCGGCCGCGGTATAGTCGATGATCAATGCATCATCCATATAGATTTTTACGTTCTTACCGCTGACCACTACCTTAAAATGATACCAAGTCGTGGTGGAGTTTTTGTTGAAAATGGTAGTCTCAGCACCTTGCAATCCCTGAACATAGTGTCGGGGGTTCGCAGTACCATCATCCCTTGTAATCTTGTAAAGGCCTGATGCAAAACCGTGGCTTGGGATAAATTCATTGGTGGTAAATGTTCGTACCGCTCCCGAAAGGTTGAAGAGATAGGAGCCTACAGCACCATTTTCCATTCCAAAAGTGATACCCATATCATCGTCATCGGAACCAGAAGTAAAGGCAATGTCCGCTTCCAAGGTATAATTGGAAGAATCGAAAACGGGGTCGTAAAATCCAGCCATGTAGTCGTTATTGATTCTTCGTATAAACTTTTCCGCATCTACGAATTCCCAGGTCTCTGGGTTGTAGCCCCAACGTATCCAGTTGTTGAAGATGTCTGCTGCATCTTCGGAGTTGGAGGAGATGGTAGTCCGTTCAAACCCTTGTACGTAGAGTTTGTCTGCAGGGATACCCTTGCTTTCCAGGGCGGCACCTAAATCTTCTTCGAAGGTGTCAATGTTTTGGTCGGTGATTCCTACCGTAAGTACCACATCAATGTTGGGGCCTTGTTGTACTTCCATGTTGACCGTTTGGCCGAACATAGAGTTGAATCCCAACCCAAAGAACATTAGAGCTATGATGTAGGAATAGTGAAGGTTGATTTTCTTCATTTTTGGTTGAATTTGTATTTGGATATTGAAATGTTTATTCAAAAAGGTTGCTGGTTATGGTCAATGGCCTTATGGAAAAGTCAAAGACAATTGCTTCATTCAGATTATCGCATGTTGCAGACGAGGCAACATTGAACCCGGTATTGGAGGCCATGGTTTCCAACAATGCTTTGCCATCGTTGTTTTTTGCCAGAGAGCAGGAATACACAAATAGGGTAACATCGCTGTTGGCTTGGAACACCTCAGAACTTAATTGTTGTAGGGTGTCGGCAGTGTAAATTTGGCCGCCTAGGGTAAAGGATTTCTCGCCAGTTGGCACAAACAGGTGAATACTCTTCACATCAGGGTTTTTGGTCAATGCCTGTTTCAATGTCTGTGACAGAGTAGCGGTTGTATTTGCTTCAACCAGCCCAACATTTATCGGCAATGATGCAATGAGTCCACCGCTATTCGGGAAACTGGAATCCATAATTACGACATCATCCGTTTGGGCCATGGAGATACCTATGGCCATAGAAAAAAAGAGCATGAAGCTCAACGATGTTTTTCGGCTAAAAAAGTTTTTCATTTGTAAATTCAGTTTAGGTTTTAATAGATTGATTTTTCGTTCGGAAAAGGCATAGAGGGTTTTGGCCGCTTGTTTGCGGCTTTTTTTCGTACGCCATGTATTTAGCACTGCTAAATCAGGTTACCGATAAGTTTTTGCGAAATTTCTTTTGGTTTTTGGGAATGTATTTTTATGTCATATTACTTGGGAACTACTTTTGGTTTTTGAAAGGATTTTTCATTTTTTTCTTACAAATGAAATCCGAACAAGTACAATTTTTCTTGTTTGTCACAGAGGAAACGGCATGGATATATTTATTATTCTAATAAATCGTTCACGAAATTGACATATATCAATTTGAGGTCGTTTTCTCACAAAAAGTGCAGGATAATAACAGAAAAATGTAACATATAGAGATTGGGAAATACATTCCTTTATATATTTCCTTCAAGAAGTGGTTGGTGGGTTGGAAGCCGGGAGTAAGGTTTAATTTATTTCTTTCATAAGTCTGGATAACGTCTCCGGCCTTATGGCGAGATAAGATGCCAAATGCTTTCGAGGAATTCGTTCCACAATCTGGGGCTTCATATATTGCATAAAAAAGGCCAACCGCTTTCGGGCATTCGGAATTCTTGCCAAATAAACCCTGTGTTCGGCCAAAATGTAATATTCTTCGAGCAATATACGGTTAATGTGTCGCATTTCGGGGAAATGGTTCAAACAGTATTTGTAGTCCTCATATTCCAAATAATCGCAATGGGTCTTTTCCAGACTTTCAATATATTCTTCGCTCTTTTGATTTCTAAAAAAGCCCGTTATTGAAGTGAAAACTTCATTTTCGGTATCTATCCATGTTGTTATTTCTGAAGAATCACTTACAAAATACCCTCTTACCATTCCCTTTTTAATAAGATAAAGACGGTTGCAAACCTCCCCGGCCTTGCTAATAAGTTCGTTTTTTTCGAAGGAACAACTTTTTAGATGCTGAACAAGATAATTTTTTAAACTGGGGCTTAAGGGATAGATTGAGTTGAGAAATAAAATGATAAATAGATTTTTCTCTGTATTCTTTTTGGGCAACATGTAAAAATTAGTTAGTTTTTTGTTTGGTTCCCAAAAATACCAATTACAACAGCTTTCTGTATGTCGCAGACCATGTTTTTCAATTTGGTGAAAAGATGTTTTAGGCTTAACAAATCTGCCCGTCTTTTAGTTTACCAAGAATGGTGCTTTAGAAACTTTTTCCACGTTTCTGACCAATTGTGTTCCTCATGAATCGGTTTATGTCCAAACATCGTATACTTCTTGGAAAACCCGTACACTCCTATAGACTTTAACACGAAAAGTGGTTAGTATCGGTAATTGTATACGCAACCAAAAATAAATTCTTGAAACAATTTATTTAATTAGGATTCCTTACTATATTTGTATCGGCAATAGTGCCAAAACACAATTTAAACCTTAATCAAATGAAAAAATCAATTTTTTATCACGCCGGATGTTCTGTATGTGTAAGTGCAGAGCACGAAATAGTAAATCTAATTGGCGCGGAAAATGTTGAACTCGTTCACATTGGCCAAGACCGCGACCGAATCACAGAAGCAGAAAAAGCAGGAGTAAACTCTGTTCCAGCTTTGCTAACACCAAATGGAAATGTATTGCATATCAATTTTGGTGCCTCCATGGCAGATGTGAAAGGATAATTTTTTTAACTACATAGTTAGGATTCCTAATTTAAAAACGGGATCCTAACTTCTAAAAACAACCCACAATGAAAACAATACTATTTATATCTTCAATAACATTACTTTTAAGCACCAATAAAACTTGTGCACAAGCAAACGACTACAATAACAATGACTTCAAGATCCATGAGGTAAGCGTCAAGCACGAACCGGATCTCGGAATTGTGGTTTGGGAAATAAGTGTACATGGAACCGCAGGAAATACAACACCGACAAAAGCTGGACAGCTTGATGGCGCACCAGTTTTAGGGTATGTATTCCCGACCAATTTAAATCCAACCGACGTAGGATTTAATCAAACAGATGGAATTGTGGCACTTGCCCTAACATCTCATCCCGATTTTGACGACACACCATTATGGGACGAGAACAATGATCAAGTATACAACAACGATGGTGTTGTTTGGCATCCACATTGGGTAATACTTCATGAAGATAAGCGAGTAGCCGGTGGTCTCTCGGTAAAACAATTTAAAAAAGCGGATAAAACAGTAGTATTACCACCAACAAATCCAGGAATGCCCATGTATATGGATTCACCTGGGTACCCTGTTACCACTAAAAGCAACACCATAAAAGTTGTAGTTCCCGATTACCGAGTGAACAACAAAACGGATTTCAATTATGATGGAGTAACCGCATTTATGCAGGTAAACACAAGTAATGAAAATTTACCAATGCTCGGCGTTTACAAGCTATATTCCGTGGCAAGTGGCGACCTGTCTCTCCCCTATAAAGTCAAGTAATATTTTTGCCCTGTAAAGTAAGGATTCCTATCTTTACGGGGCTTTCCTTTTATCAAAACAAAACTAAAATGAAAGTAGCAGTTTGGGACACCTATGTAACCAAAAAAGACGGTAGCGTAATGCACTTTGATATTATTGCTCCTGAAGAAATTAGAGATACAGCCTTAATCTATAGTTATGGTAAAGAATATTTAAAAACCAAAGCGCAAGAAGGACAAGCTTTAACATCAAAAGAATGTAGATTCTGCCACATGGAAACAGTACAGACCCAATGGGAATCGGAGATTAAGCAAAAAGGGTACATAATCGTTGAAATGGAAAATTGTAAATGAAAGAGGGCACACATTTATTATTCTCTTACGGCACCTTACAGTTAAAGAAGGTACAGATTGAAAATTACGGTCGAACCTTAAAAGGAGAGCGAGATAGATTGATTGGGTATACAGTTGAAAAAACACAAATTACAGATCCAACAGTCCTTGCTAAAAGTCAGCTAGATTATCACCCAATTGCCGTTAAATCTGCCAATGAAAATGATTCTATAGAAGGAACTTTATTTGAAATTACGAATACCGAACTTGCCGAAACCGACAAGTATGAAGTAAGTGAATACCATAGAATACTCGAAACTTTTGAATCAGAAAAAAAGGCCTGGGTCTATGTGGCGAAAATATAACACTATGAAATATCCATCATTCAATTTAAACGAACAAAACCAAAAAATAGAGAGCCGGATCGTGGTTGCTTTGGAACGTATTTCGGAAGCATTCAGGGTATTGCTTTGGAACGAAAGCAAAGTAAGCTCATTAAGCCCGATACAAATTCAAATTTTGATATTCATCTCTTTCCATTCCTTGGAAAAATGTAAAGTGGGATATTTGGCAAACGAGTTTAATATGACAAAGGCCACCATTAGTGACAGTGTCAGGGTTTTACTCTCCAAAGCATTGGTTACCAAAGAAACAGACCCCGCCGACACAAGAAGCTATTCCCTTTCCCTTACGGCCGAAGGAAAAAATATTGCCAAAAAAGCATCGTTCTTTGCTTCTTCCATCCAACAACCGATTGAAAAATTGACACAAGAACAGAAAACAACAATGCTCAACGGGTTGCTGAAATTGATTTATGACCTAAACAAGTCCGGTGTCATTACCATTCAACGGATGTGTTTTACCTGCTCCTTTTACAATGGCGAAAATGGAAATCATTATTGTAATTTACTGAAAACAAAACTCGCCGAATCTCAAATACGATTGGACTGCCCTGAACACGAAATGGTTAAGTGAGCAAAGAGTAAGATCAAATCCGTATATTGACCACAATCTTATCATCATACATGGCATCCAATCCCATTTGTACGCAAGTTGCGGCCATGGCACCTGTTTTAGCATTGGAAACAGGCAACGTATTGTTTATGATGTTGTCCCTAAAATCAATCAAGGCTTGCTTACTAGGGTCCTCATGATCAAAATTTAGAGGTATGCCCTTGCCTTTGTCCCAGTTTAGGGTGGCTCCTGAAACACCATCGACCTCTCCAATCTCTTTTTCGTAGCTTCCCTCGGGATAGTACCAAGCATTGACATAATCCAAAATATAGGTCCCCTTATCCCCCATTACCTTGACCTTGTAATCGCCCATGGCATTACTGGTAAGGCAGGTAAATGATGCCCGTACCCCTTCAGGGTAGCCATAGATAAGATGGATGTTGTCATAAGTTTCCCTACCGTCTTTCCAGTAATCGATACCACCAACTCCCATCACCTTTTCGGGCATGGCACCCATTACC
Source organism: Allomuricauda sp. TY007 (assembly GCF_010468565.1). GTDB lineage: Bacteria > Bacteroidota > Bacteroidia > Flavobacteriales > Flavobacteriaceae > Flagellimonas. The sequence continues at coordinate 31,902 of NZ_WUEG01000016.1, read as the reverse complement.
CAGTTGGCAAAATCCAACTGGTGCGAACAAAGTTCGGCCAAAAGCCCACCAGAATATTCCCGGTACATTCGCCAGTTGATCATGCGCTCCCATTTTGGGTCAGGTACAGGACGCCGCCAATTGCCATTTCGGTTCCATTGGCACTCAAAAGCTGTTATCTTGCCTATTTTCCCTTGTTTGATCTCCTCCACAACATGCGAATATAAACGGGAGCTATGGTATTGGTGCCCTGCTTGGAATATACCATTGGACGCATCGACCGCTGAGACCAATTCCTCAATCCCTTCGTATCCTTTTGCCATGGTCTTTTCCCCATACACATGCTTTCCTGCCCGTAAGGCATCAATAACGATTTGGGAATGTGTACTGAAAGGCGTCGCTACCAAAACGGCATCCACATCCTTGTCCTCCAACATTTTTTTATAATCGGAATAGCCTTTCGCCTTCCCTTCTACTTTTGAAAGTCCCGACCTAAGTCTGAAGGGGATGATGTCACAACAGGCAACCACCCGAAAATTGGGAATCTGGTTGATGAAAGGGATAAGTCCACCGCCTCGGTCCCCTGTTCCAATGACCCCAATATTGATGGTTTCGTTCGCCCTGGAGGGACCATACCCAAGCACCGTTGGGGCATACAAGGCGGCAGAACCGGCCAAACTACTTTTTATCACAAAATCTCGTCGCTTCATACTACTTAAAGTTTAGGTTCCCAGCCTTTTTCGTACTCCCTTTTCCAGCTTTGCATGGCTTTCTCACTGTTCAAGACCTTGCCTGTTTGGGTGTTTATTTCGATGGTATGCCCGGCGTCGTGGGCCATATTTCCCAAGTGGCAGAGCATGGTGGAAACGCTAGCATCCCTTATATCGGAATTTAGGGAATTATCTTTCCGGATAGCATTGAAAAAGTTGGACACATGATCCACATCCAGTCCACCGATGCCCTGGGTATTGGTGGTGGCACTGAGTTCTTTCTCAAATTCAATTTTGATCGGATTACCTCCAAGATCGTATAACTTGTAAAAATTTCGACTCAGCTCGATTACCCCTTTGCTTCCATAAATAGTGATTCCCCGTCCAGGTCGCTCTGGCTTCATTATACCACGGCTGTGGGAAGTCCATGTAATAAATTTATCCCCTGGGAATGTATAGGTCACTTGTTGGTTGTCGGGGAATTCCCAGTCATCATCATAAGTGTACTTTCCCCCAAACGCTGTTACTGTTTCTGGTAGGTCCACGCCCAGTGCCCAACGGCAAATATCAATCTCGTGGGTACCGTTGTTGTGGATTTCTCCCGTGCCCCAATTCCGAAACCAATGCCAGTTATAGGGGTGGATGTTATCCCGATAATTTTCACGAGGCGCCGGCCCTTGCCACATATCCCAGTTTAAGGTCTGGGGTACTTCAATCACCTTTCCGTGTCCAATGGAACCACGGTTATTGGAATAGTAGGCTTCCCCTTTAAAAACGTCTCCGATCACACCTTTTTTTATGTCTTCCACCGCTGACATCGAAGTTTTGGCCGAGCGTTGTTGGTTGCCCATCTGTACTTTTTTTCCATACTTCTTTTGAGCTGCAACCAACAAATCATTTTCATAAGGGTTATGGCTACAGGGCTTCTCCACATAAACATGTTTTCCTGCCTGTAGGCCCATAATGGCCATGGGAGCATGCCAATGTTCAGGTGTAGCAATAAAGATGGCATCCACATCCTTATCCTCCAAAATCTTACGAAAATCCTTTTCTACCTTTGGTACATATCCTATGCGCTCTTGGCACCAAGCATTGTGCTCTTCCAGAATGGTATCGTCTACATCACAACTGTATAAAATCTTGGCGTTGACATCTTGGTGGATAGCCAATACATGTGCCTTGGCACGGCTCCTTACACCTATTACCGCACAATTGATATGATCGTTGGCTCCCAGAATTCGGGCATTCGCCCAAGAAGGAAATACTGTAGCGCCCAAGGTAACTGCAGCGGTACCTGTAGTTGTTTTTTTTATGAAATCGCGTCTTGTAGTCATGGTTTACTGTTATTTAATAGGTTTTATCTTGATGTTTTTAAAACTTACACGATCTCCATGGTCCTGTAACAATATGTGACCTCTATCGGCCTCCCCAAAATTGGGCCATTTCTCATACTTGCTTTCGGAGACCAGTTTGCGATATGCATCGCTTTTTCGCTCGTACTCCAAAACCTTTGTGCCATTGAGCCAATGCTCCACATGGTTGTTCTTAGAAATAATATGGGCCGTATTCCATTCCCCGATCGGGTTGATGGGCTTGTTGATATCCGCTTGAATCAAATCGTACAAAGAAGCTACGGTACGACTACCTTCATGGTTTCCCAATTTTGCATCCGGATGCCTTTCATCGTCCAAAATTTGATATTCCAAACCAATTGAAGAGCCGGGTCCCTTGTTCAAATCCGTGTCCACATAATATTTTATACCACTATTGGCGCCTTCCGTTAATTTGAAATCGACTTTGAGTTCAAAATCCTCGTACAACTCAGTGGTCACAATATCGCCACCTGCAGCAGATTCTTCGCCACCTGAAGACAAAACGGTCAACACACCGTCCTTGATTTCCCATCCTTTATCTGGAAAATCATCCAAGCGTGCACCGCGCCAACCTACAGTGGTCTCGCCGTCCCATAACAACTGCCATCCGTTTTTCTCCTCATCAATGGTCAGTTGATTTTTGGTCACGACCTGGGCCAAGGGCATTTCTTTGTTGTATTTTGAAAGACTGTCCGTTAATATTTTGACATTTTTCCAGGCTATCTCCGTGCCCGCCTTCTGATCTTTGCCAATGCTGTGCACCTGAAGCGCAATAAAGCCGCTTGCTGTTTTGTCATCAATCAAATGAACAGCCGGCACTCCGTTGATCCAGGTTTGAATCGTATCTCCGATGGCCTCGATGCGATAGTGGTTCCAATCATTTTGTTTGAAGGCCTTTTGTGCCTCAGGATTATCTTCCAAGGTTACGAGCCAACCTCTTCGTCCTTCATCGTAGATTCCGGCACTCCACGCCCGGTCCGATGGGTCAATCTCAATCTGATAACCGTGCACCCTTCCATTTTGATAATGGGGAAAGCTATTGCTCCGTATTTGGATTCCGGAATTCATGGTGGAATCCACTTTGTAATCCAGCTCCAAGATAAAATCGTCGTACATCTTATCCGTGGTCAAAAAGGAATTGGGGGTATCATGGACGGTAGACCCCACAATGACATCCCCTTTTATCTCATAATTGGCTTTTCCGCCCTTTTGGTTCCATCCGTTGAGCGTTCCATCGGACAATTCTATCCACGGAGCATCATCTTTGGGGGCATCGGCACATGCCCAACACAGTAGCAATGCCAAGGCCCCTAGTTTCAGTTTGTTCATTTTATGTGTCATGAGTTATAAATTATATTCTACAATTCGATTTATAGGCCAAATAGACCTGGTAGCCACAAGGCCAATTCTGGGATATAGGTAATCAGAAAAAGTGCTAATATCATGGCGGCGAACAATGGCAACAACGGCCTTATCACTTTTTCAATGGATGTCTTTGCCACCCCAACCCCTACAAAGAGTACTGAACCCACCGGAGGTGTACATAGTCCAATACAAAGGTTCAAGATCATTATGATACCAAAATGCACCGGATCTATTCCCAATTTTGTCACGATAGGCAAAAATATCGGGGTAAATATGAGAACGGCCGGGGTGATGTCCATAAAGATACCCACTATCAGCAAGATTATATTTATAATGAGCAACAGGGCAATCTTGTTATCGGTAATGGATAAAAGTCCCGAACTGATGTCCTGAGGTATATGCTCAAAGGAAAGTGCCCATGACATGCTCATGGAGGCTGCTATCAAAAGCATAACAACAGCGGTGGTGGCCGAGGCGTTCAAAAAGATATTGGGTAGTTTTTTAAACGTTATCTCTTTATAGACAAAGCCCAGTATCATACTGTAGAGCACTGCAATGGCGGAAGCTTCGGTGGCGGTAAACACACCCGCCACAATGCCCCCAATGACCAGAACCAAAAGAAATAAGCTTGGGACGGCATCAACAAACGTTTTAAAAACTTGTTTTAATGAGCTTCGTTGTCCCTTGCCGTAGCCTTTCTTCTTGGCCCAGAACATGGCGACCACCATCAACAATAAGCCGGTGATCAAACCAGGGATGTATCCGGCCAAGAAAAGTGCGGCAATCGATGCCCCTCCACTTGCCAAGGAATACACGATCAATACATTGCTTGGAGGAATTACCAACCCTGTTGTGGCCGAGGTAATGTTGACGGATACCGAAAAACCCTTATCATATCCTTCCTTTTCCATTTCCGGGCCCAGAATGCTTCCCATGGCAGAGGCCGAGGCCATGGCCGAACCTGCAATGGCGCCCATGAACATCGCCGATATAATATTGATCAGGGCAAGCCCTCCGGGCAATGCCCCTACCAAGCTTTTGGCAAAAGCTATCAAACGGTGGGCAATTCCACCGTGGTTCATCAGTTCGCCTGACAATATAAAGAATGGAATCGCCAACAGAGCGAAACTATCCAAGCCCGTGGCCATTCGTTGGGATATAGTGGCGAATGCGGGCAGCATGGGCAAACTGACCAGTAGGGTCAACATAGATGAAATGGCTATGCTCCAAGCTACAGGAGTGCCAATGGCCAAAAGCCCCACAAAACTGATGATCAAAACTAGCAAGGGTATATATTCCATAAGACTCAATCCGTTATTATATCAACAGCTTTGTTATAGGTCACTATCAATCCGCTCAAGGGAATCACGACATATACATACGCCAAGGGCAACCCCAATGCAGGGGAGTGCTGTTTGAGTTCGTAGGTAGTGTACACCAACCATCCGCCGCCTATCACCATTGCCGCCAGACAGAAGAGGATAATAAAACCGGACACTGTTCTTTTTAATACTTTTTGATTTTTGGCATTGGCCCGTTTGGCCAATACATCTATGGCCACATGACCATTTTTCCCCGACACATACGCCGCTCCCAACAATCCCAACCAGATCATAAGAAATCTGGCAAGTTCATCCGTGAAGGCACTTGGTGTACCCAGAACATATCTACTGAACACCTGCCAAAGCACATTAAGTACCATAAGGCTCATTAACAATACCAGCAAGTGCGCCAAAATATTTTCCAATGTCCTTTTGAGTCCCATCAATTTGCCAATGATTTGATTTGTTCTATCATGTTGTTCAACGCTTCGTCCTTTTCGTAGGTCCGGTACATTTCCTTTGTCATTTCGATAAACGGTTTTTTGTCCGGATATGAAACCTCTACACCAGCTTCCTTGATTTTTTCCAACGCTTCGGCTTCCGATTCGGCCCACAATTTCCGCTGATGCTCCAGCGACTTTTTTACTGCTTTGTCGAGCCAACCTTTTTCCTGCTCCGAAAGGGTGTCCCAAAATTGAGTGCCAACGATCAAGACATCTGGCGAAAATGTATGTTCGTCCAGCGAATAATAAGGACACACCTCATAATGTTTGGAAAGATAAAAACTAGGGAGATTGTTCTCCGCTCCGTCCACCACACCTTGTTGTAGGGATGTGTAGAGCTCTCCCCACGAAATGGGGGTCGGGGAACCTCCGAGACTTTTGACCATATCCATTGCGGTAATACTCTCCATCACCCTGATTTTAAGTCCCTTTAGGTCATCTGGGGCGGTTATTGGCGAATGTTCGGTATAAAAGCTTCGAAACCCAGCATCGTAATAGCCCAAACCTTTCAATCTAAATTGTTCGGCATTGTCCAACAATGATTGTCCGATCGGACCATCCAACACCTCAAATGCGTGTTCCCGGCTCTCAAAAAGATAGGGTAGCCCCAATATTCTGGTCTTCGGGGCAAAATTCTCCAAGGTGGCGACCGACACTTTGGTCATATCAAGGCTTCCCAATTGAATCAACTCCAGAATTTCACGTTCAGTGCCCAATTGCTGATTGGGGTAGATCTCGATTCGAAGCTTTCCTTTTGAAACACTATCAAGGTCTTTCCCCATTTTCACCATGGCCCTGTGCACCGAATGGTTGATATCCAAGCCATGTGCCAACCTAATTGTTCTAATGCCCGAGGTTTCTTCGCAACCGAGGGCAAAAAACAACGTGCACAATAAAAGGATGACATTGAAGTGTTTCATTATTTTTCCCTTCTGATTGTTTCTATCAATTTTAAGGTGTCCGCCACTTTTTTCTGCAATCCTTCAAAATCTTTTTGCTCCAGAACCTCTTTGGAAATCAATTTCGAGCCCATTCCCACGCAAGTTACTCCTGCATCAAACCAAGCCCGCAGGTTTGCCTCCTCTGTACTGACCCCTCCAGTGGGCATGATACTTGTCCACGGCTGGGGTCCTTTGATGGCTTTTACGAAGCTTGGACCGTAGGTGGACCCGGGGAAAAGCTTGATGAGCTCACAGCCCAATTCTTCCGCTCTGTTGATTTCGGTCAAAGAGCCACACCCCGGTGACCAAAGTACTTTCCTTCGATTGCACACTATGGCGATATCCTCCCTTAAAGACGGGGTCACCACAAAGCTTGCTCCCATTTGCATGTACATGGATGCTGCAGCTGCATCTGTAATGGAACCAACGCCCATCATCATACCGGGCAACTCCTTGATTGCATATTTGTTCAGCTCCGAGAATACTTCAAAGGCAAAATCGCCACGTGCGGTGAACTCCATCAAACGGGCACCACCATCATAGCATGCTTTGAGCACTTTCTTCCCAATTTCGATATCGGAATGATAGAACAAGGGAACCATACCCGTTTCCTGCATTACCCGAACTACTTCCAATCTTGTATATCTTGCCATTTTATTTTTTTATCGTGATACTCTCCCAGAGGCATCACCTCCCATTAACTTTTCTACTTCTGAAACGGTGGCCAAATTGGCATCCCCTTTTATGGTATGCTTCAAGCATGAGGCCGCTACAGCAAAGTCCAATGCTTTTTGGTCGTCGCCGGGCCAGTTCAGCAATCCATAGATAAGACCGCCCATAAAGGAGTCTCCTCCACCGACACGGTCCACGATGTGTGTGATTTGATACTCACGTGATTGGTACATGGTACTGCCATCATACAGCACGCCGGCCCATGTATTGTGCGAAGCTGACAAAGACCCCCTTAATGTTGTAATGACCTTTTTTGCGTTGGGGAACCTTTTCATCATCTGTTGGCAGACCGATAAAAAAGCATCCGCCTTTACATGCTCGCCTTGCGTGGTGATGTCCAGCCCTTCGGGTTTGATACCAAAGTGTTTTTCCGCATCCTCCTCATTTCCCAAAACAATATCGCAATACGAGGTCAGTTCGGACATGATCTCTTCTCGCTTGGCATCGTCACAATAGTTCCAAAGTTTGGCCCGGTAGTTTAAATCCGTGGATATAGTAACCCCATGTTTTTTTGCGATTTTCACGGCCTCGATACAGGCATCTGCTGCTCCCTGCGATATCGCCGGTGTGATTCCGGTCCAATGGAACCATTCCACATCCTTGAACACACTGTTCCAATCTACCATACCAGGCTCTATCTCCGCCATGGCAGAATGTGCTCTATCGTAGACCACCTTGCTGCCCCTGCTGACCGCACCTGTTTCCAAAAAATAAATGCCCAAGCGGTCTCCTCCATAAACAATGTTATTGGTACCGACACCTCGCTTTCGCATCTCCATCAGGGCACATTCCCCAATATCATTTTTTGGTAATCGGGTCACAAAATCCACTGGCACGCCATAGTTTGCCAAGGAAACTGCGACATTGGACTCCCCTCCGCCATAGACCACATCAAAACTATTGGCCTGAGAGAACCTCAAAAATCCCGAAGGGGCCAAGCGAAGCATTATTTCCCCAAAGGTTACTACTTTTTTCATTCTGTTACTTTTGTTTTAGTTATCTCCTAAATTAAAATAGGCTTTGGCATTTCCGTAAGAAATGTCTTGGACTAATCCGCCTATGTATTCGATATCATTGGGCACCAGGCCCTTTTTTATGTCATTCCCCAATATATTGCACAACAGTCTCCTGAAGTATTCGTGCCTTGGAAAGGACAGAAAGCTCCGGGAATCCGTGAGCATTCCCACAAAACAACTGAGCAATCCCATGTTCGATATCGCGTTCATTTGTCTTTCCATACCCTCCAGTTGATCATTGTACCACCATCCGGAACCCATTTGCATCTTACCGCGCACACTGCCATCATTGAAATTTCCCACCATTGTGGCAAAAACCTCATTAAGGGCGGGATTGAGGTTATAGAGGATTGTCTTGCCAAGCTGTCCCGTACTTTCAAGAGTGTTCAAAAACTTTGCAAGATTGAAGGCTTGTGGGAAATCGCCAATCGAATCAAAACCTGTGTCAGCTCCTAGCTGGGCCAATTTTCTTTTATTTGTGTTACGCAGCGCACCCAAATGGAATTGCTGCACCCATCCCAGTTTATGGTATTCACGGCAAAGATGAACCAAGGTCTCAAAGGTAAAGTATTGTATTTCCTCGACTTCCAGAGAATGACCGTTCATCAGTTTTCCAAAGATGTACTCAACATCATAACGGTTCATCTCAAAATGATACAATTGTTCCAAACCATGGTCTGAAAGACGACAACCTTCTTGATGAAAATATGCCATTCTTTTTTTGAGGGCCGTAATCAAATCCTGATAGTTGGATATTTGTGTTCCTGATACCTCTCCTAATTTTTCCAAATATGCCCTGTAGGCACTATTGTTCTCTAAGGCATATGCTTTATCGGGCCTGAAGGTTGGCAGCATTTTTAGCGAGGCATTCTTTTTCGCCGTGCTACGGTGGTGTTCCAAAGCATCGATGGGGTCATCAGTCGTGCAGATGACCTCTACGTTGAACTGTTGCAACAGTCCCAATGCACTATGGCTTTTCTCTTGCAATTGTTCTTTAGTGTCCTCATAAATACGTCCTGCATTTTTTCCGGTAAGCAAATCATCGATTCCAAAGTAACGTTTCAACTCCAAGTGTGTCCAATGATATAAGGGGTTTCTTAGGGTATAGGGAACTGTCTCGGCCCATTTTTGAAACTTTTCCCTTTCCGGTGCATCACCGGTGATATAAGTTTCATCAATAGCACAAGCCCGCATTGCCCTCCACTTATAGTGGTCATCCGTCAACCAGGCCTCAGTCAGGTTTTTAAACTGGTGATCTTTGGCAACATGCTCGGGTGACAAGTGGTTATGGTAATCGATAATGGGCATTTCCTTGGCATAGCCATGGTACAGCTTCTTTGCTTGTGGGGTCTCCAGCAAAAAGTCATCTTTTATAAACTTCATTGAAGCAAGGATTTTTCTATACCGTACATGAGCCCTCTTAATTCAGCAAGGCCCCGAAGGCGCCCTATTGCGGAATATCCCGGATTCGTTTTTTTGTGGATATCGTCCAACATTTGATGTCCATGGTCAGGCCGCATCGGCATGCGTTGGTTCTTTACATTTTTTTCGTTGCGAGCAAGCTGTTCTTTTATCAATTCGTACATGACTCCATACATATCCACATCACCATCCAAATGGTCCGCTTCATAAAAATTGCCGAGCGCATCTCTTTTCGTGCTTCTTAGATGTATAAAATTGATTCTTTCCGATAAACGATTGGCCATACCCACCAAATCATTGTCTTCCCTTACCCCGTAGGAGCCTGTACAAAAACACAGTCCATTATGGGGACTGTTGTAGGCTGCAAGCAATTTTTGGGCATCCTCTTCCGTACTCACCACTCTTGGAAGGCCCAGTATAGGGTATGGGGGATCATCTGGATGGATTGCCAAAAAGACACCTGACTTTTCAGCTGCTGGGCCGATCTCTTTTATAAAACTATATAGGTTGTTCCTAAGTTCTTCTTCTCCAATGTCCCGATACATGTCCAAAGCCTTTTGAAACTGTTCAACGGTGTACCCCTCCTCTGCCCCGGGCAGACCGGCAATGATGTTTTGGACCAAACGCTTCTTGGCTTCGTCATCCATGCTTTCTAATGCTGTTTTGGCCATTTCAATAGTTTCTTTGGAATAATGACCAAAGGCTTCTTCACGATTTAAGATAAAGAGTTCAAAGGCTGCAAATTCAATAGCATCAAAACGAAGTGCATAGGAACCATCGGACATTTTATAGGAAAGATCCGTTCGGGTCCAGTCCAGAATGGGCATAAAATTGTAACACACTATATCAATCCCACATAGACCGAGGTTTTCAATGCTCTGCTTGTAATTCGCTATGTATTCCTTATACTTCCCTGTTTGTTTTTTAATGTCCTCGTGAACGGGTATACTCTCCACTACTGACCAAGTAAGACCATAGGCCTCCACTTCTTGCTTTCTTTTGTTTATCTCCGATATGGACCAAACATCACCATTTGGAATGTGGTGCAATGCCGTTACAATGCCAGTTGCCCCGGCCTGCTTTATATCTGCAAGGGAAACGGGGTCTTTTGGCCCGTACCATCGCCATGTCTGTTCTAAACCCATTGATATTGAATTTTCATCGTTCCCTAATTTAATTAAACGCCGCTAAAAGCACTGAATCCCCCATCAATAGGAACTACTATACCCGTTATAAATTTAGATTGTTCACTGCTCAACCATAAGGAAGTACCCACCAAATCCTCTGGTTCACCAAAGCGTCCCATCGGGGTTTGATCGATGATCGTTTTTCCTCTAGCGGTCAACCCACCTTCCTTCTCGGTCAATAAACTCCTGTTTTGGTCGGTCAGAAAAAAACCAGGGGCCAAGGCATTGACCCTAATATCCACTTTGGAAAAATGGACGGCAAGCCATTGGGTAAAATTGGAAACGGCAGCTTTTGCCCCGCTGTATGCTGGTATTTTCGTAAGCGGTGTAAAGGCATTCATCGAGGAAATGTTCAAAACACTACATCCTTTGCGACCTACCATGTCTTTTGAAAAAACCTGTGTGGGCAAAAGGGTTCCAATGAAATTCAAGTTGAACACAAATTGAATCCCTTCCGTATCCAAGTCAAAGAACGTCTTGAAATCCTTTGCTGTTTCAATCAAATCCTCCTTGAGCAAATAGGGGTTGCTGGTCGTTCCCAAAGGATGATTCCCTCCTGCTCCATTAATCAAAATATCGCAGGGACCAAACTTTTCCGTAATCTTCTTTTTGGCCTCTTCCAGACTTTCCCGATCAAGTACATCCACTTTGAGAGCAATCGCCATGCCTTCGGACTTATTAATCTTATCGACAACGGTTTGGGCAGATTCCACATTCAAATCCATAACACAGACCTTTGCACCTTGATCGGCAAAAGCATGGGCCAAGGTGCTGCACAAAATGCCGCCACCACCTGTTATCGCCACAACTTTGCCTTTCAATTCTTTATATTTGGGATTATCCATTGCTATTATCTTTTTCTTTGAATAAAGTATTGGACTAGGTAAAAAATATTCTGTGTACTTTTGACATAGTTTCAAATATATAAATTTTAATTGTCCTTTTAGAGAAAAAGATAAAATTTCCCATAAAAAAATGAACACTCACGAAAAATTACAAGATATTCAAGTAAAACCGGATTCCTTTGAATGCTCTGTCACTGCTGACATAACGGTTTTTGGATATGTTGACGGAAAACTAAAGGTCCTTCTTATAAAAAGATCTTTGGGACATTTTAAAAACCAATGGCATGTCCCTGGAGGGGTAATGGAGGAACATGAAACCATTGAGGACTGTGCCGCAAAGGTCCTTTTTTCCCTTACTGGATTTAGGGACATACACTTTGAACAGGTAAAGACCTATACAGCATTGGACAGGCATCCTTTGAAAAGAGTCATTACCATCTGTTTTTATGCATTGGTGAAACCAGAGAACCATCCGCTGACGTTAAAGGACAACATTACGAGCATTGATTGGTTCGATGTGGACAATATCCCAGAAAATCTTGGTTATGACCATGAAAAGCTGATCCACGAAGCCTACTCATTTGTACAGAACAACTTACGGCACAAACTTATTGTTGGCGAACTTCTTCCCAAAGAGTTTACCTTACACGAACTGCAAAACCTATATGAAGATATCCTGAATGTTGAACTGGATAGAAGGAATTTCAGAAAACGGATATTCCAAATGGATGTTTTGGAGAACACTGGAAAGAAAAAGCAAGGTGTTAAGGGAGGTCCCTATCTGTACAGGTTAAAATAATTTATACTGTGTGTTGGACCTGCAACAAACTTATTCTTCTCCTCCTTTTTAGGAAACTCGGGGTATATACTAGAAATTCCTCCACTTCTGCGTCAGCTCAAAAACGTGCTCCAAAATCTTTGCCTCTGTGTTGTTGAATTCCATATTGCGGCGCTTCATCATAGCTTCGGCCACTTCAAAAGCCTTGTTAGTCTTAAACGCTGTAAACCCAGAAGCACCTCCCCAACTAAAACTGGGAATAAAGTTTCTGGGGAAACCACTGCCAAAAATATTGGCGCTCACCCCAACTACGGTTCCCGTGTTAAACATTACATTGATGCCACATTTGCTATGGTCGCCCATCATCAACCCACAAAATTGCAGCCCTGTTTTGGCAAAACCTTCGGTTTTGTAGTTCCACAGCCGCACGGGTGCGTAATTGTTTTTTAAGTTGGAGGTATTGGTATCCGCTCCAATGTTGCACCACTCCCCCAACACGGAATTCCCAAGAAAACCATCGTGACCTTTATTGGAGTTGGCGAACAGCACGGCATTGTTGACCTCTCCGCCGAGCTTACATCCTGGTCCGGCAGTAACCGCACCGTAAATTTTAGCGCCCATCTTTACAATGGCACTTTCGCAAAGCGCAAATCCACCACGGATTTTGCAACCTTCCATCACCAAAGCATTTTTACCAATGTAGATGGGACCTGTGGAGGCATTCAAAATACTGAACTCCACCGAAGCACCTTCTTCGATAAAAATATTTTCTGGGTTCAACACTTGGTTGGTACGGGATATGGGTTGGCTCTCTCTTCCTTGGGTCAATATATCAAAATCGGACTGAAGGGCTTCCCCGTTTTTAGAAAAGATATCCCAAGTATTTTTAATGGTCAGCACCTCACCATCAAAAGGAACGGCGGTATATGCCGATTCCTCTAAACCCGTTTCTGGGTTTTCTGTTACGTAAGCAATATAACCATCGTCCCCAATCAAAGCTTCTCCCATTTTTAGGTTTTGAATGGCGTCAATCAAAGATTGATTGGGCAAATAACTGCTGTTGATGACAGTATTTTCGGTAGCTACAGTCATCGGAAATTTTTCCGAAAGGTATGCTTCGGTTTGATGGCTCACGGATACATTCAACCATTTTTCCCATTTTTCGCTAATCGTCAATATACCCACTCTAATCTCAGATACAGGGCGCGTGAACGTAAAAGGAAAAAGGTCTTCGCGATGGATACCGTCGGAAAGGATATAGTTCATAGCTCAACTTTGAATGCCTATTTGGAAAGTTTTGATTGAAATTCCCAAACAGACTACATACCGTAAAAATAAAAAACGCCCTCGAAAACCATCGAGAGCGTCTATATATTTCGTTAAAAAGTGCAACCTACTCGGTCTCCTTCTCTTCTTTCTTGAATTTTTTGTACTTGTTTTTAAACTTGTCAATTCTACCAGCGGTATCGACCAATTTAGTCTTACCTGTATAGTATGGGTGAGAAGTTCTTGAAATTTCCAATTTTACCAAAGGGTATTCAACACCATCAACAGTGATGGTCTCTTTCGCTTCAGCAGTGGACTTTGTAATAAACACATCGTCGTTGGACATGTCTTTAAAAGCAACCAATCTATAGTTTTCCGGGTGTATACCTTTTCTCATCGTCTTAAATGCTTAATCTCAGAATTTTCAGGGTGCAAATTTAATGATTTCTTTGAGACCTCCAACTTAAAATCACTAAAAAAATAAAGTTAAATTTATATGTAACAAAATTAAGCATTCTTTAACTAACCTACTATAAGCAACACTAATTTTAAAATCATGGAAGAACAACAACCAAAAACTGGAAAATTTGCACTTAACTACGGATTATTGTTGGGTGTAATATCCGTGGTGTTCGGAGTTATGCTCTACACCCAAAAAATGCACTACGAAAGAAACACAGCAATTATCGTAATTTCCATTGTAATAATGGCTGCCATCGTATTTATGGCGGTCAACGCCTTTAAAAAGGCCAATGGTGGGTATTTAACCATTTCGGAAGCTTTAAAAGTTGCTGTGGGAGCCGCTTTGATCGGGGCTGTAATTTCTTTGGCCTATCAATTTGTACTTACCAATTTTATTGAGCCCGATTTTATGGACAAAGCCATAGAAATGGCCAAGCCAAAAGCCATGGAACAAAACCCGAGCATGACGGAGGAGCAATGGGAACAGGGTGTAGAAATGCAAAAAAGCCTCTCATGGCTCCAATATCCCATTGGTTTAATCATTAATTGTGTACTCGGTCTGATCTTGGGTCTTATTACCGGACTGATCTTGAAAAAGTCCAAAGCGGATTACTAAACAAAAAATGCTACTTTTGAAAGGAATTCCAGAATCGAACAATGCAGATTTCCATTGTAATTCCTTTACTTAACGAACAGGAATCGTTAAAAGAACTACATGATTGGATTGTACAAGTGATGCAATCCAATCATTTTTCTTATGAGGTCATTTTTATTGATGATGGCAGTACCGACGGTTCTTGGAAAACCATTTTGGAGCTTTCCAAAACCGACCCAAATATAAAAGGCATTCGGTTTCTAAAGAATTTTGGTAAATCGCAAGCCCTACACGCAGGTTTTAAAGCTGCCCAGGGCGAAGTGGTCGTTACCATGGATGCCGACCTTCAGGACAATCCGGAAGAAATCCCCGAGATGTACCGGATGGTCACCCAAGAAGGGCATCATGTAGTATCGGGTTGGAAAAAGAAACGATACGATTCCGTTATTACCAAGAACATTCCCTCCAAACTGTTCAATTGGGCGGCACGGAAAACTTCTGGCGTAAAATTGCACGATTTTAATTGTGGACTCAAAGCCTTCAATCAAAAAGTGATAAAAACCATCGAAGTTTCCGGTGAAATGCATCGGTACATTCCTGTTTTGGCCAAAAATGCCGGCTTCTCCAATATTACCGAAAAAGTGGTACAGCACCAAGCCAGAAAATATGGCTCCACCAAGTTTGGGGCAGAACGTTTTATCAACGGTTTTTTGGATTTGATCACCATTTGGTTCATTTCAAAATTTGGTCGAAGACCCATGCACCTGTTTGGGGCTTGGGGCGTACTCATGTTTGTTGTGGGTTTTGGGTTTTCACTCTATTTGGGCATTGACAAACTCTTTTTAAACCCAACAGGTCGTCTAATTACGCAAAGACCACAATTTTATATAGCGTTGACTGCCATGATCATTGGTACACAATTATTTTTGGCGGGCTTTATTGGAGAAATTATGGTGCGGTCCCGAAAAAATGATACACGATACAACATCTCCGATAAAATTAACCTCTAGGTCATTCCCAAACCCAGTAAACTTTGTATTTTTAAACATCTAAACAACTATAAACACTATGGACTCCATTACAGCTACAGCGCAAACTTGGTTGACCGATTTTTTTGACGAAGACACAAAAAAGGAAATCAAACATCTTATAGAAAACGACCCTGAAGAGCTTAAGGAACGCTTTTATAAGGATTTAGAGTTTGGTACCGGGGGCATGCGCGGTGTAATGGGTGTTGGCACTAATAGAATTAACAGGTACACCTTGGGGAAAAACACCCAAGGCCTTAGCAATTATCTTAAAAAAACATATACAGACAATGATCTTAGGGTTGTGATTGCTTACGATTGTAGGCACAATTCTAAATCTTTGGCAAAAACGGTGGCAGAGGTTTTCTCGGCCAATGGCATCAGGGTGCACCTGTTTTCCGATTTAAGGACAACCCCTGAACTTTCTTATGCCGTAAAGCATATAGGCTGCCATGCAGGGATTGTTTTAACAGCTTCCCACAACCCGCCGGAATACAACGGGTACAAAGTATATTGGGCCGATGGCGGACAGATTGTGCCTCCGCAGGATGAAGAAATTATAGCAGAAATCAATGCGCTATCTTTTGAGGATATCAAATTTGATAAGGATGAAAGTCTGATACATTTAATTGATGAAGATGTGGACGAAGCCTTTTTTGATGCATCTGTAAAAAATGGAAGTTTTGACGCCAAGGGGAAGGACAATTTTAAAATCGTGTTCACGTCCTTGCACGGAACCTCCATTACCGCTATTCCGGAGGTCTTGAAACGAGCAGGTTACAAAAACGTTACCATTATTGAGGAGCAAGCAAAACCTGATGGGGATTTCCCAACTGTGGAATCTCCAAACCCTGAAGAACCGGAAGCATTGTCCATGGCCATAAAAAAAGCCGAAGAGATTGGTGCGGACATGGTGGTGGGCACCGACCCCGATAGTGATCGTTTGGGAATCGCAGTGCGCAACTTGGATGGTAAAATAGAGCTACTGAACGGGAACCAGACCATGGTACTCATGACAAAATTTCTTTTGGACCAATATAAGGAAGAAGGATTCAAGGGCAACGAATTTATCGCTACCACCATTGTTTCTACCCCAATGATGCAGCAAATGGCAAAATCGTATGGCGTGGAGTTTAAAACAGCACTGACGGGCTTTAAATGGATCGGCAAAATGATCAAGGATTTTCCCAACTCCCGATTTATTGGCGGTGGCGAGGAAAGTTTTGGATATATGGTGGGCGACTTTGTACGTGACAAGGATGCAGTCACCGCTACCCTATTGGCCTGCGAAATCGCTGCGAATGCCAAAGCCAATGGAAGCTCTTTTTATAAAGATTTGATTGATGCCTACGTTGAATTTGGTTTCTACAAGGAAAAACTCATCTCCATCACCAAAAAAGGCATGAGCGGAGCAGAAGAAATCAAACAAATGCTGAAGGATTTTAAAGAAAACCCAGTAAACAGCGTTCAAGGTTCAAAGCTTCTGTATATAGAGGATTACAATACTTCCATTGTTAAAAATGTACAGACAGGCGAAGAGTTTACGCTTCACTTGCCAAAATCCAATGTATTGATTTACGAGACAGAGGATGGCACCCGAATTGCCGCTCGACCCAGCGGAACAGAACCCAAAGTAAAGTTCTACATCAGTACAAATGCAAAATTGGAAAAGGCAGCGGATTATAAATCCGTAAATTCGCAGTTGGATACCAAAATAGAAGGTATTATTTCTGAGCTGAATTTATAAGTGAATGAACTACTTTAAAAAGATTCTCCAATTTGCGAGACCATACCGCAAATATGGTGTTCTGAATATTTTCTTCAATATTCTTTATGCATTGTTCAGTGCATTGTCCTATGCTGCACTAATACCAATGCTCAATGTACTTTTTGATAAAACCAAGCAAATCAATGAGCCTCCTTCATATGATGGCATTGGCAAGCTGAAGGATTATTTCATGGACTATATGAACTATCAGGTGACCCAATACTCCGGTGAGGATCCCATGAAAGGACTTCTTTTGGCTGTAGGACTCATTTTGTTTTTGTTTCTCTTCAAGAACATCTTCAATTACTTGGCGATGTATTTTATTACCTTTTTGCGTAACGGAGTACTCAAGGATATCCGCAACAAGATGTACCGGAAAATCGTGGATTTGCCCATCTCCTACTTCTCCGAGAAAAAGAAAGGCGATGTTATTGCCAGGATCACTTCCGATGTATTGGAAATACAACATTCCTTTCTGTCAATTTTAGAATTGATCGTGCGCGAGCCATTGACCATCCTGTTTACCATCATTGTAATGTTTATCATCAGTGTAAAGCTGACCATTTTTGTGTTCATTTTTATTCCCATTGCCGGAATGATCATATCCCGGATTGGAAAATCTTTAAAGAAAAAATCGGACAGGGTACAAAAGGAACAAGGCGAATTTCTCTCCATCGTTGAAGAAACCTTGGGCGGACTTCGCGTTATCAAAGCATTTAACGCGGAATCTAAATTCTACAATATATTTAAAACCTCAACTTCACGCTTTTTCAGGTTTTCAAACTCCTTGTTGAACCGTCAAAACCTTTCATCACCCACCAGCGAATTCCTTGGAATAGTTGTTTTTGGCGTACTGCTTTGGTTTGGCGGACGGATGGTACTTTTGGAGGGAACATTGGACGCCGCTTCTTTTATATCCTATATGGGGTTAGCATTTAATATATTGACGCCTGCAAAAGCCATTAGTAAGGCTTCCTATGCCGTTAAAAAAGGAAATTCCGCTGCCGAGCGAGTTTTGGAAATACTCGAATCCGAAAACCCCATCACCGATATTGATGGAGCTGAAGATAAAACAGATTTTAATTCAGGTATTGAATTGAAAGAAGTCGGTTTCAAATATGAAGACGATTATATCCTGAAAAATTTCAACCTAAAGGTTGATAAAGGGAAAACTGTTGCCTTGGTGGGACAATCCGGTAGCGGAAAAAGTACCGTTGCCAATTTGGTTACCCGTTTCTACGACGTCAACAAAGGAGAAATACTGATTGATGGCACCAACATCAAAAACATTACCAAAAAGTCGTTGCGCGGACTCATGGGGCTGGTAACGCAGGACTCTATTCTCTTCAACGATTCCGTAAAGAACAACATTGCCCTAGGCAAGGAAAATGCCATGATGGACGAGATTATCGCCGCCGCAAAGGTCGCCAATGCCCACGATTTTATTATGGAGCTCCCTCATGGCTACGATACCAATATTGGAGATAGCGGAAATAAATTGAGCGGCGGACAAAAACAGCGGTTGTCCATTGCGCGTGCCGTACTCAAAAATCCGCCTATTATGATTTTGGACGAGGCAACCTCCGCCTTGGACACTGAAAGTGAGCGATTGGTACAGGACGCCTTGGAAAAAATGATGCTGAACCGCACTTCCATTGTAATTGCACACCGATTATCCACTATCCAAAATGCAGATACCATTGTGGTGATGAGCAAAGGGGAAATTGTAGAACAAGGCACCCATGAAGAACTGATGAAATCCGCAAAAAGCTATAAAAAACTGGTAGAAATGCAGTCGTTCACCTCTTAATCCATCTCAGCACAGTTATTTTGAGATAATTTGTGCCATTTGTGTCAATAAAAGACTCCCGACCCCGACTTCGGACAAGTTCAAGTTCAAATATCAAGCTCCAAAACTCCCGACGTTTCGACTTTAGTTTATCCTGAGCATAGCCTAAGGGCTCAACGTGACACTTCAGACTTCGTGCTTCCGACACCGAGCACCGCGCATCAAACTCAAACATCAAGTTCAAGTTCAAGTTCAAATGTTACTGTAAACTCCCGACTCCTAAAAAAGTCCCTTTATTTGAACATCAATTGTGCAATCCTGTTTTTTCCTGCAGCGTATGCAATTGAATCATTCAAAAAACGAAGGGTGTAAAAAGACGCTTCACTCAATTGTAGCCAACTTTCACCCCCATCATGGGAATAGGAAACTCCTGTAAATCCAACAGCTACCAAATCCTTGCCACCAGAATTCGGAACAAACTGCACACAACTTTTATATCCAGGTTCCAGGCCATCAGCTACCAATTGCCAGATTTTACCTCCATCAACCGTTTTTATTTTATTCGCCTTGTTGGATTCTGGTTGGGTGTAATCCCCTCCAATGGCAAACCCGGTCTGCTCATCAAAAAAGTCCATGGAATAAATACCTTGGGTGGGTTCGTCCGAAATAATAGGGGTTTCTTGTATCTCCCAAGTCGCTCCTTTATCACCTGAAAAATAAATTCTTCCCTCCGTGGTTCCAATCCAAACTTTATTTCCCTGCACGGCAATATTACTGTTACTGGCAGCAAAAGCACCTTCGCCCTCAATACCTTTAGGCAAGTCTGAACACGGTAATTTGCTCCACGAAGCCCCTCCATCTCTTGTAATAATTATGGAAAGGCATCCATCTACCGTATCGCCTACCGCAATACCTTCGGAATCGTTCCAAAATGTAAGGCTATCATAAAAAACACCTTCCCCATCTTCGGTATATACCAATTCCATCTTTCCTTGGTCACCTGTTTTGTACAATAAGGCAGGACTTTCCACCGAAAGCATGAAAAAATCACTTGAGGTATGGCCTACGGCCCTAAAATGTGGTTGAATGGAATCAAACACCTGAACATTTGCCCTAACCTTGTGCGAATTAACATCAACAGTGCCATAAATCCCATTGCTACCAGCAAAGGCCAAGGTTTGTTTATCCAAAAAGGTTATCGCGCGAATGCTTACGGAATCTTCAAAAACTGGAGTTACATCAACTGTTTTGAATGGTTGTTTCTTTGGTTCTTGCCCACAAGAAAACAAAACAAGAACAATTAAAAAGGATAGGATGGACCTCATTGCATTTATTTTCTTCAAAAGTAAGGAGAAATCATACCTTTGCAACCTTATTTTATATGATGCGTTTACACAGAAACTTGGTATTTGCCGTAATTGATGCCCTTCACATGATTTTCAACGAGGGGGAATATGCCGATAAAGTGATTGAAAAAGTACTTCGTTACGATAAACGTTGGGGGTCTCGTGACCGTGGTTTTATCGCGGAAACAACCTACGATATTGTTCGATGGAAACGCCTCTATTCCGAAATTGCCGAAGTTCACGAACCATACAGCAAACCCCATTTGTTCCGATTGTTCGGTGTTTGGTGCGTGCTACGTGGCATCCGAATCCCTGATTGGAAACAATTGGAAGGCACGCCCGAACGTCGCATAAAAGGAAGGTTTGATGAATTGTCCAAAATCCGAAAGTTCAGGGAGTCCATTCCCGATTGGATGGATGAACTTGGAGAAAAGTCGTTGGGCAACGAGCTTTGGACCAAAGAAATTGCCGCTCAAAACCAACAAGCAGATGTTATTTTGCGAACCAACACACTAAAGGTCCCAAAACCCCAGCTAAAGAATTTTTTGGCCAAGGAGGATATAGCTACGGAATTTATAGAAGGTTACCCCGATGCGTTAAAGCTGGTGGAACGCAAGAATGTTTTTGTAACCCAAGCCTTTAAAGATGGTTTGTTCGAGGTACAAGATGCTTCCTCCCAATTGGTCGCTCCATTTTTGGAAGTGGAACCAGGGCAAAGAGTAATTGATGCATGCGCAGGAGCAGGAGGCAAAACGCTTCATTTAGCTTCACAAATGCAAAACAAAGGGCAATTGATCGCTTTGGACATTTATGAAAGTAAATTGAAAAAACTCAAAAAGAGAGCGAGACGAAACGGTGTGCACAATGTTGAGACCAGAGTAATCGATTCCACCAAAGTGATCAAAAAACTGCACAATAGTGCCGACCGAGTGTTGCTTGATGCTCCATGCTCAGGTCTGGGAGTCATTAAAAGAAACCCTGACTCCAAATGGAAACTAGAGCCCGAGTTTGTGGACAGAATCATGGGAGTTCAACAGGATATTCTTCAGAATTACAGTAAAATGGTGAAAAAAGGAGGGCAAATGGTCTATGCCACCTGCTCCATTCTACCCCAAGAAAATTCAGAACAGATCAAAAAGTTCTTGGAATCTGAAAACGGAAAGGATTTTGAGTTTGTGAAAGAGCGAAACATTTTTGCTTCGGAAACGGGATTTGATGGATTTTATATGGCGTTGTTGAAAAAGCAATAGGCCACCTTTTCCTTTTTACACTTCTTATAAAATTTAGACTACAACAATCATAGATTAGGCTACATACCTTCCCTCTACTAAGGGCAACTTTGCTGTGTCAATTCATAATAACAAAAAATCTGAGAAAATGGACACAAAAAAAGTATGGTTGGTCACTGGCGCATCTAAAGGTTTGGGACTGACTTTGGTAAAGAAATTGTTGAACAACGACTATCCTGTAGCTGCCACTTCTAGAGATTTGAATACCCTGAAAAATGCGGTAGGAAATCATAATGGTTTCTTGCCACTTAAAGTGGACCTAATGAGCGAGGAAAGTGTGGCAAACTCAATTTCTCAAGTAATCGAAACTTTTGGACATCTTGATGTGGTCGTCAACAACGCAGGCTATGGACAAAATGGTACGTTGGAAGAAATTTCGGATGAGGAAGCTCGACTTAATTTCGACGTTAATGTCTTTGGTCTATTGAACGTCATTAGAAAATCCATGCCGCAGTTAAGGTCCCAAAAATCGGGACACATTTTCAATATTGCTTCGGTTGCAGGTGTAGTGGGCAATTTTCCAGGTTTTGGAATATATTGTGCCACAAAGTTTGCCGTTGCTGGATTAACCGAAGCATTGTCCGTAGAAGCAAGACCATTTGGTATTCATACCACTTTGGTATATCCTGGGTATTTCAGAACGGAATTTCTTTCCGATGACTCCTTCAAATTGGCAAGCAATCGTATGGATGTTTATAAAGAAGCACGTGAATCCGAGCGGTTGCACAAAGAAGAAATTGCAGGAAATCAACTGGGAAACCCTGAAAAAGCCGCTGAGGTACTTATAACAATGGCGGAAAGCAAAAATCCTGCCTTACATTTATTTTTAGGGAGTGATGCTTACGGTATGGCAAAGCAAAAAACAGAAACCTTGGAGAGCGCTTTGGAAGCCAACAAAGAACTAAGTCACTCAACGGATTTTAAAAATTAATATGTAATTTAAAACAGGGCAAGCTAAAACCTTGCCCTGAATTCATGATTAACGTATGCACACTTTTAACACCCTTACCGAGTTCCACAAGTTTTGTGCGCTGCCCAAGCCCGAACATCCATTAATAAGCTTGATAGATTATGGCAAAGTGGATTATCAAACTATTGAAAATCAAATCACATGGATGCAAAATTTCTATTCCATTGGATTGAAGCGAGATATCCAGGCAAAAGTACGTTATGGGCAACAGGAGTATGATTTTGATGAAGGGCTTTTATCCTTTATCGGGCCACGACAAGTTCTTCAGTTTGAAATGTTACCTACAGAAAAGAAGCCTTCAGGCTGGTTATTGCTCATCCACCCGGATTTTTTGTGGAACACTCCATTGGCCAAGACTATAAAAAACTATGAGTTCTTTGGCTATGCCATAAATGAAGCACTTTTCCTTTCAGAAAAGGAAGAGAAAACCATCGTTGATGTTTTGCTCAATATTCAGCAGGAATATAAATCAAACATCGACAAATTCAGTCAAAACATCATTGTTGCACAACTCGAACTACTGCTTAACTATGCCGAAAGATACTATCAAAGACAATTTCTTACGAGAAAAATCAATAACCACGAGATTTTGGTTCGGCTGGAGAATCTTCTCGACACCTACTTCAACAATGAAGAGGCCATCGACAAAGGAATACCGTCGGTCCAATTCGTAGCTCAAAGCCTGCATGTTTCAACAAGTTATTTGAGCAGTTTGCTCAAAGTGTTAACAGGATTGAGTACCCAACAGCATATCCATGAAAAACTAATTGAAAAGGCTAAGGAAAAACTATCCACTACCCAACTTTCAGTTAGTGAAATCGCCCATATACTTGGCTTTGAACACTCACAATCCTTTAGCAAATTGTTCAAGAACAAAACCCAACAGTCACCTTTGGCCTTTCGAGCTTCTTTTAATTGAACACTCTTATATCGAACGCAGTCGAGATGCTGTATTCGAGAAAATTCGTGCCAAATGAATTATGGATTCCTGCCTTCGCAGGAATGACACAATGAAATGGTCTAAAATTGTCATTCCGCACTTGATACGGAATCTCATCCCAATTGAAACTAGTTCAGCATGACGACTTGCTTCAATATTTATGTCACATCGAGCGTAGTCGAGATAGGTTTAAGTTCTCGACTCCGCTCGAACTGACATATCAAATTATTCCTTCACTGTTGGATACTCTACTCCTAATTGTTCCAAATAGGTGTCGTACTTGGTTTCATCGTAGTAGAATTTTTCCAACTTGCCTCGATACATGTCTTGCTTGTCTTTGTTCAAAAATATGGGTGGCATATCATCCGCAGAAATCATGGGCTCGTATTTGGTTTCCTTGGTCTGCTCATTATTGAAATAATCCCAAGCTTGGGTCAATAGTTCTGGTTTCAACAAGAAATCCATAATAGTCATAGCCTCTGCTTTGGCTCCAGCAGTCGCTCCTTTATGCGCAATCGGTGTAGCCATGGCAATGGCATTGGCCCAGTGATGACCAGGTAATCCAGGAATGTTGGACGGAAAACGCATGGTTACTGTGGGCACTTTCCAAGAAACGTCCCCGATATCATCCGACCCCCCGCTCACAGGTTCCAAAACTGGAAGTCCTAATTCTGATAGTTCCGTGGGCAGGCCTTCCACTTTTTTGGATTTCATCTCTGTTTGTACTGCTTTAGCCAATTTTTGGTCGGCTTCGGACCAAGTAGGGAGACCAACTTCCTTTATATTCTCATACATGGTCTCGGCAATCACTTTGTTAAAATGTCTTGGCCAAGCGGTACCCAACACGCGAGAAGTCATTTTGGTTCCAGTCATCATGGCTGCCCCCTTGGCAATATCATTGGCCTCGGCATACATTTCCATGATTCCTTCATAAGTAACATCCCTAAAATAGAACCAAATACCTGCTTTGGAAGGCACCACATTGGGTTGGTCTCCCGCATCGGTGAAAATCGAATGTGAACGTTTCAATGGATGCAAATGTTCCCTTTTATAGTTCCACCCTACGTTCATAAGCTCAGCGGCATCCAAGGCACTTCGTCCTCTCCAAGGCGCTCCTGCAGAATGTGCGGCTTCACCCTCAAACATATATTCCACGGAAATAAGGCCAGTTCCCCGAGTAGGTCCCCAAGAAACACTAAGATTACTGCTTACATGGGTAAAAATGCACATATCAATATCATCAAAAAGGCCATCACGAACATACCATGCTTTGGCTGCGACCAATTCCTCGGCAATTCCCGGCCAAAGAATCAAGGTTCCTCCAATATTCTCCTTTTCCATCACCTCTTTTACGGCCAATGCCGATGTAATGTTCAATGGAATAC
Source organism: Allomuricauda sp. TY007 (assembly GCF_010468565.1). Classification (GTDB taxonomy): domain Bacteria; phylum Bacteroidota; class Bacteroidia; order Flavobacteriales; family Flavobacteriaceae; genus Flagellimonas. The sequence goes on along the minus strand of NZ_WUEG01000016.1, from coordinate 6,891 downwards.
CGGCATTGTGCCCTTCACCGTGCCCAGGCGCACCTTCAACAATTGGCTTGTGATAAGCTACACCAGGGTACTGCGAAGCTTTTGGAATACAGTCCACATCACTTCCCAAGGCAATAACGGGACCTTCTCCATTGCTCCATGTTGCAAACCATGCCGTTGGAATATTGGAAATGGAGCGCTCTATGGTAAATCCATTTTCTTCTAAAATTCCAGTGAGGTATTTCGAGCTTTCCTCTTCTTGAAAGCCCAGTTCTGCAAAACTGAAAATTTTATCCACCATTACCTGTGTCTGCTTTTTATTGGCCTCCACAATGGCTTCGACTTCCGCTTTAAACTTTTTGATTTTACTTTTAGAATACTTTTTCTGTGCTGTTGTAGTGGCAATACCAGCGAACAGCATAATCCCGCACAACAGGATTTTGGTAGTTTTCATAAGGTTGGTTTTGAGTTAGCTATAATGCTTCTAAGATAGTTAAACTACTTTAACTTTGCACACTCTGAACCATTCTAAGCTTCGATTTCTCAAATCAATAAAGTTTATGTAACATTTCTATGAAACAAAAAACTGGAAGCTCGGCAAGAACAATTTCCTATACAAAATCCAATCAAAAAATATTTCTAATGATGTTTCTTATGAGATGCCTAAAAAAGTTGGCCCAATTCCAATCATCATGAAGCAACGAAAACAAAACAGCAAACACCGTAAATAAAAGTATAACAGTATATCTTTTGTTCATTTTACTTGATTCTCCACTTTCTTTCATGCTTATCAATTATTTATATGGTACCAAACCTACATTAATCAGTCTTAAACTAAGTGGATCAATTCATGTAACCCCCGTTTCAATTGACGAATACCCTATCAACATTGATTAGTTAACAAAACACCTTTCCTGTAGGACGAATTACGTTCCAAAATCGTAAATTTGCATTTTCTTAAACCGTTCAACGCACAGATTGTATGATCCATTTTTTTGGGGACAAGGCGACCAAGGTTTTTGCCGTCCAAACCGCTCAGGAAATCGCTCAGGAAGACATTAATAAATTAACTTGGTTGTTTGGCAACCAGCCTAAGATAGAAGCGGCGTCACTCGACGCCTTTTTTGTTGGGCCACGTGCCGCTATGGTAACGCCGTGGAGCACCAACGCCACCGAAATCACCCAGAACATGGGCATCACCGGAATTATCCGTATCGAGGAATTCCATGCCGTTGAAGAGGGTTTCACCGATTTTGACCCCATGCTTTCCCAAAAATACACCTCCTTGGGACAGGATATCTTTACCATAAATATTGTTCCTGAAGCCATCCAAGAAATTGATGATATTGCCGCCTATAATGAAAAAGAAGGTTTGGCCCTCAGCGATGAAGAAGTGGAATATTTGGAGGGACTGGCCAAAAAATTGGGACGCAAGTTGACAGATTCCGAAGTATTTGGTTTCAGTCAGGTAAATTCCGAGCATTGCAGGCACAAAATTTTTAATGGGACCTTTGTGATTGATGGAGAGGAGAAACCTTCTTCCCTGTTTAAATTAATCAAAAAAACATCCGAAGCCAACCCTAATGATATCGTTTCGGCTTACAAGGACAATGTGGCCTTCATCAAAGGGCCAAAAGCCATTCAGTTTGCTCCGAAAAGTGCTGACATGCCCGACTTTTATGAAGAAAAAGAGTTTGATTCCGTACTGTCGCTAAAAGCGGAAACCCATAACTTCCCGACCACCGTGGAGCCTTTCAACGGGGCCGCGACAGGTTCCGGAGGAGAAATCAGGGACCGTTTGGCTGGTGGAAAAGGCTCTTTGCCTTTGGCAGGAACTGCTGTTTATATGACTTCCTATTCACGTTTGGAAGAAAACCGTCCTTGGGAAAAAGGAATGAAGGAACGGGATTGGCTGTACCAGACCCCAATGGATATTTTGATCAAAGCATCCAACGGGGCATCCGATTTTGGAAACAAATTCGGTCAACCCCTGATTGCCGGTTCGGTTCTGACCTTTGAGCATGAAGAAGAAGCACGAAAATTAGGCTTCGACAAAGTAATTATGATGGCCGGAGGCATTGGTTATGGAAAAACCGACCAAGCCTTGAAAGATACTCCCAGCAAAGGAGACAGAATAGTTGTTCTAGGCGGTGACAACTACCGTATTGGGATGGGTGGAGCCGCCGTATCCAGTGCAGATACTGGAGAATTTAGCTCTGCTATTGAATTGAATGCGGTACAACGTTCCAACCCGGAAATGCAGAAAAGAGCTTCGAACGCCGTTCGTGGCTTGTTCGAAAGCCATTACAACCCCATTGTTTCCATTCACGATCACGGAGCTGGTGGACACCTGAACTGTTTGTCGGAACTAGTCGAAGAAACCGGGGGAACCATTGATACGGACAAGCTACCCATCGGAGACCCTACGCTTTCCAAAAAAGAATTGATAGGAAACGAATCCCAAGAACGTATGGGATTGGTAATCGGGGAAAAGGATTTGGACCTATTGGACCGCGTTTCGGCACGCGAACGCTCTCCCATGTACAACGTAGGGGAAGTTACAGGTGACCACACCTTTAAATTCACTTCGGGCAAAACTGGTGAAACTCCCATGAATTTGGAGCTTTCCGATATGTTCGGAAGTTCCCCCAAAACCATTATGGCCGACAAAACGGCCCAGCAGAAATATCCCGCCCTATCGTATTCTTTGGAGCATTTCCACGATTATCTGGAACAAGTGCTGCAACTGGAAGCCGTGGGCTGTAAAGATTGGTTGACCAATAAGGTGGACCGATGTGTTGGCGGACGTGTTGCAAAGCAACAATGTGCCGGACCATTACAGTTGCCCTTGAACAATTGCGGTGTGATGGCCCTCGACTTTAAAGGAAAAGAAGGTATTGCCACCAGTATTGGGCACTCCCCTATCTCAGCTCTAATCGACCCTGTGGCAGGAAGCAGAAACAGCGTAGCGGAATCCTTGACCAATATTGTTTGGGCACCGTTGAAAGATGGTCTAAAATCCGTATCGCTATCCGCCAACTGGATGTGGCCCTGCAGAAACGAAGGTGAAGATGCCCGTTTATACGCTGCCGTGGAATCCTTATCGGAATTTGCGATAGACTTGGGTATCAATGTGCCCACTGGAAAGGATTCACTTTCCATGAAACAAAAATATAAGGACGGTGACGTATTGTCTCCTGGAACAGTAATTATTTCAGCAGCTGCCAATTGCAACAACATCAACCAAGTAGTGGAACCTGTTTTGCAAAAAGATGGCGGGGATATATACTACATCAACATATCCAAGGATAGCCACAAATTGGGCGGCTCCTCCTTTGCACAGATTTTGAACGGAATTGGCGATGAAGCCCCATCTGTTTTGGATGCTGGTTATTTCAAGACCGTTTTCAATACCTTGCAAAAGCTCATCAAAGATGGTCAGCTATTGGCGGGGCACGATGTAGCTTCAGGTGGTTTGATCACTACCTTGTTGGAACTTTGCTTTGCAAATAACGATTTGGGTGCCAATTTGGATTTGTCCATCTTAAACGAGCAGGATATCATCAAACTATTGTTCGCTGAAAATAGTGGCGTGGTATTCCAAGCCAAGGATACATCAGTGGAAAATGAACTTAAAGCCGTAGGCGTTGAATTCGCCAAAATCGGTACGCCAACCTCAGAAAGCACCTTGAAAATCAAAAATAATGGTATTGAAATCGGGTTGAACATTGCCTCTTTACGTGATACTTGGTTCAAAACGTCATATCTATTGGATAACAAACAGACCGCAAATAGTCTGGCCAAGGACCGCTATGACAATTACAAGGAGCAACCGTTAAACTATGTTTTTCCTAAACATTTTGATGGGAAATTGTCAACTCGAGCGCAGTCAAGAGACACCAACAGACCAAAAGCAGCCATCCTACGTGAAAAAGGAAGCAATTCCGAGCGCGAAATGGCAAATGCGATGTACTTGGCTGGTTTTGATGTAAAAGATGTGCACATGACCGACCTCATCACTGGAAGGGAAACGCTGGAGGATATTCAATTTATCGGTGCGGTTGGTGGTTTTTCCAATTCCGATGTATTGGGAAGTGCCAAAGGTTGGGCCGGAGCCTTTAAGTACAACGAAAAAGCCAACAAAGCCTTAAAAGATTTCTTTGCCAGACCTGACACCTTATCGATAGGGATTTGCAATGGATGCCAATTGTTCATGGAGTTGGACCTCATCAACCCAGAACATGAAACTCATGGAAGATTGACCTATAACGACTCCAACAAGCACGAGAGTAATTTTACTTCGGTTAAAATTCAAGAGAACAATTCTGTGATGCTTTCCAACATGGCAGGAACCACATTGGGTGTTTGGATTAGTCACGGTGAGGGTAAATTCAGTTTGCCACATACCGAGGACCAATACGATATCGTGGCCAAATACGGTTACAAAAGCTACCCTGCCAATCCAAACGGAAGTGATTACAATACGGCCATGCTTTGCGATAAAACAGGGCGTCATTTAGTGACTATGCCCCACATAGAACGCTCTACTTTCCCCTGGAACTGGGCGCACTATCCAAAGGATAGAAATGATGCGGTATCGCCTTGGTTACAAGCATTTGTGAATGCAAGGGAATGGTTGGAAAATTTGGAAGATTAGTATAATTTATTCCTCTTGAGGGTTATTATTTGGGGATTTTTCAAAATTTACCTTATGTAATTGTTAAATCTGTTTCATTGTTAAGGTCTGATTTGCTAATTTGCAATCGCTTAACATATAACTAACTATGCAGACGGTTACCCGATTATTTGATTTCCCATACTATCAACTTGAAAAATACCCCTTAGAAAAATCATTGGTCACCAAAAGTGACGGTACATGGATAGCTACATCCACACAACAGTACATTGACAAAGCCAATGCCGTGAGCAGGGCCTTACTTCGGATGGGTGTTAAGCCCAACGACAAAATTGCTGTAATTTCCATGACCAACCGGACGGAATGGAACATTGTTGATATTGGAATTCTTCAAATTGGGGCGCAGAACGTACCCATTTACCCTACCATTTCCGAAGAAGATTATGAATATGTCCTTAACCATTCCGAAGCAAAATATTGTTTTGTTTCCTGTGGTGAAGTGTTGGAAAAAGTTTTGTCCATAAGCTCAAAAATTAAAAAGCTGAAAGAGATTTATTCCTTTGATGAGCTGGATAATTGCAAAAACTGGAAAGAAGTCTTGGAATTGGGGGGCGATACCTCCAACCAAGATGAAGTCGAAAAATTAAAAGATACCGTAAAACCTGATGACTTGGCCACCCTTATATACACCTCTGGCACAACCGGTAGACCAAAAGGAGTTATGCTATCTCATAACAATATAGTTTCCAACGTGGTCGATAGCCAAGTTAGGGTTCCTTTTGAAACAGGTGGAACTGCCTTGAGTTTTTTGCCTGTTTGCCACATTTTTGAACGTATGATTCTTTACCTCTACCAATATTGTGGTGTAGAAATTTATTTTGCGGAAGGATTGGACAAAATCAGTGATAACGTGAAAGAGGTGAAACCCCACGTGATGAGTGTTGTTCCCCGATTGCTGGAGAAAGTCTATGATGCCATTATTGCCAAGGGAACCAATTTAACGGGCATAAAAAAGAAACTCTTTTTCTGGGCTGTTGAAGTAGGGCTCAAATTTGAGCCTTACGGTGCAAACGGCTGGTGGTACGAGAAAAAACTTGGGCTTGCCCGTAAATTAATATTTAGCAAATGGAAAAAAGGTCTTGGCGGCAATCTATCCGTGATGGTTTCCGGTAGTGCCGCGCTACAACCAAGGCTTGCCAGAATTTTTGCTGCAGCGGAGATGCCCGTAATGGAAGGATACGGACTTACAGAGACTTCGCCCGTAATTGCAGTAAACGACCAACGCAACAAAGGTTGGAAAATTGGCACTGTAGGGAAAATGATTGATAATGTAGAAGTGAAAATTGCCGAGGACGGGGAAATTCTTTGTAAAGGCCCCAATGTGATGATGGGCTACTACAAAGACCCAGAAAAAACTGCTGAAGTAATGACAGGAGCTTATTTCCATACTGGAGATATTGGAGAAGTGGACGCAGAAGGCTTTTTGCGCATTACCGATCGTAAAAAAGAGATGTTCAAAACATCCGGCGGAAAATATGTGGCTCCCCAATTATTGGAAAACCGTTTTAAACAATCCCGATTTATAGAACAGATCATGGTGGTCGGCGAAGGTGAAAAAATGCCGGCAGCCTTGATTCAGCCCAATTTTGAATTTGTAAAGGAATGGGCCAAACGCCATAATATCGACTTGGGATCAAATGATGAATTGGTCAAAAACGAAAAGGTTATCGCCCGTATGCAGGAAGAAGTGGATTGGGCCAACCAAGAGTTCGCCAAATGGGAAAAAGTAAAACAGTTTAGACTTACCCCAGATGTTTGGAGCGTGGAAGATGGCCACCTCACCCCTACCATGAAACTAAAACGAAAGCCCGTAAAGGAAATGTACATTGATTTGTACAATGATATCTACGAACACTAAGTCAGTGTTCAATTTACAATGAGCTATTGGCAATAAATTAATGAATAACTGTCATTTCGAACGAATGTGAGAAATCTCATTTACAGCCAATATATTCAATTAACAATGTTCCAAAAACGACTGTCATCTTGGGCAAAGCTAAGAATCTCTTATAGTTCATAGCTGGCAATAAAAAAACCAACGGCAATCCGTTGGTTTTTTATTTATATCGACACTATCCCAATAAGTGTGTAAGTTGAAAATAACGGGGGTTGGACTTTATTAGAGTCTGACCCTTTTTTCATAGATCGTTAGGAACTGGTTTAAAATGATGCCCCAGTTCCTGATGGGCATGGACCACTTCTTTGTGGCCTCCCTT
>NZ_WUEG01000015.1 GCF_010468565.1 Allomuricauda sp. TY007 | reverse complement strand
TGGCGACGGGGCCCACCCCTTTCCATTCCGAACAGGGAAGTTAAGCCCGTTTGCGCCGATGGTACTGCCACACCAGGTGGGAGAGTAGGTCGCCGCCTTCCTCAAAGCCCTTCACAAACGTGAAGGGCTTTTTTGTTTTTAGATGGTATCTTTGCTAGAAGAATTATTACTTTAAAATATACCGTTGAGTACCCAATCCAATCCCGTTTTACTCGAAGAAAAACTAAATGCCTATTCCCATGCCCTGGGTATAGCATTGGCAGTTGTAGGAGCAATGCTTCTTTTTCAAAATGAATTCGAAACCAAACCCTTTATGAAGGGAAGTATCATTGCCTATACATCTTCTTTAATACTATTGTTTTCGGCCTCTACAATTTATCATGCGGTAGAGGACCCTAAGCTCAAAAAGCGACTAAGGATTCTGGATCATATCAGTATTTACTATTTGATTGCTGGAACCTATACCCCAGTATGCCTGTCTGTTTTATTACCATCCAAAGGATGGTTGTTGTTCTACTTGGTTTGGGGCATTGCATTATTTGGGACAGTTCTTAAAATATTCTTTACTGGTCGATTCGAGGTGTTTTCCTTAGTACTGTATGGAGTGATGGGATGGCTTATCGTAATAGACTTGCCTTATTTGTTGGAGCATATGTCTTCATCTGGATTGATTTACCTTACCGCAGGTGGTGCTTTTTATACCATTGGTATCTTATTCTATGCAGTAAAAAAAATACCATATAATCATTTAATATGGCATTTTTTTGTATTGGGAGGGGCAATAAGTCATTGGTGCCTAGTACTTGAAATCTTAAACTAAATTGATCAAGAGTATAGTTCTAATCAAATAGCCAATAATAGTAATCAAAGGAATCGCTGGTAGCCAATGGATTTCTATTGAATACACTTTCTATTCTAGGAGATGCCAAATGAGGGGATTTATTATCTTTTATCACTTTTTGTAAGTAATCGTTATAATCAGAAATTCCTTCATATTTTTTGATATCCACTTGTTGAATGAAGAGAGGTTTTTCCACAAAATCGGAATAAAAATCCCATGATTTTATGGTCTCAGGTAATTCTGGAAGTTTAACCGAACTTGTTTCAGCACTGTTGAAAATGATGTTCCAATCGTACGGAACAAAATTTTCATCTCCATGATTATCTATACCAAGTTCGATTTTTCCCAATATATCACCTGAACCAGATTTGTTTATAGTAATTACCCTACTTGTTTCAACCCAATCAACAGTCCAGTCAGGAATTGTGAATGACTCGATTACTGCTCCAAAACTTGTAAGTTGGTAACCTTGAGTTGAGGGTTGATAATTGCGTAGTTTGATTTTAGTAGCGTAGGATTCAAAGTCATCATTGTAATTATATCCAATGCCATTGGGGCCTAGTTCCCAATAGCTTATTGAATTTTCATCCATTAGATGATAATAATCACCTCTAAACTCTTCTTCATTTAAATAACCCAATATTTCCAAATGTAGTTGGTAATTACTCGATGGGAGGTTGTAAGCCTGTACGAATCTTTGTTCGATACCTGCTGTGGTAAAGTTTTGTTTATCTAAAATGGTATTAGCATCAATCGGAGCGGGTATCCATGTATATTGGTAAGGTTGTGTATCAGAATCTAGTATTATAAAGTAGTAATTCTCCATTTCGTATACAGGACAAGTAGAACAATCCATATTATAGAATTGGAATTTATTGGGATCATCCCAAACCAAATTACCTTGATATTTGGTACTTGCAGCCCTTACCGCATGTATGTCATCCGTTGTAAAACCACTCGCTTCATAATATTGATAGCTGTGCTCCAATATCGGTTTATAGTCTAGGTTGATGATAGGAAGTCTATTGATGTCAATATCAGAAATGGAATAAAATCTTGCGAAATCATTACCGGGACTAGGACTGTTCAAGGCGAAGGTTAACATCGTTTTTTCCTCCGGTTCCAAATCTAAAGCAGTTCTAAAAACAATTTGCTGTTCATCTTGTGAAACTATGGCCTCATCCAATAGAGAGCCATCCAATTTGGAAAGAAAAAGTATTACTTCGAGGTTACTGTGAAAATAATTGGCAGGAACATTTACTTCTAGCAGACGTCTTAAAATGGTTATTGGAACTTCAACCTCCGTAGTATTCAATAAAACATCTTTAGCTGTGATCTTGAATGTGCCAGGACCCGTTGGAAACTGTAAGGAATTAAAGACATAAGACTCATTTCCGGGATTTTCAACTGCTAAAAGTGCCTGTTCATCAATTTCTATGGAAAGCGAAAACAATTCGGAATATTCATCTGTAAGATTGGGTGCTATGGTAATTGTACCATCAATTATCTGGTCGTCGGATAAATTCTCAATGGATATTTCAGGACCTGTGTTGTCAGAAATGAAAGGAACTTCAAAAAGAGCAATATTGTCCGCTAAATCTCGTGCTACAATCTTCAGTGTGTTTGCTCCATCTGTAAGTTCTGACGTTTGCAAGTTGAAATTAAAATTGTCCGTATCAAGTTCTTGATACAGTTGGTTGTTGATATAGATTTCAACAGATTCCAAACCTTGGTTTTCTTCGATTTCAAAAGTTACCTCGTTAAAATCGCCTCCAATTATTTGATTTTCTGAAATAGAAAGATTTGAAATAACAGGAATCTCATTATCAATGTTGATTATTTGTTCTTTAGATGTACTATTTCCGGAAGAATCTGTTACTACAACCTTTAGAACGTAATCCTGAAATTTTGCTGTTGAAGCCACTTTGGAAGCAAAACCAGATACATCAATAGTTATTTGATAAGGTGCAGTTGTATCCTCACCAACTTTTTCTCCGTCAATAAAAGCTTCCACTTTTGCGATACCACTTTTATCTTCTGCATCAATATTTATCTGGATTTGACTGCTGACCACTACGGTTTGAGAGTTGGAGGAATCTGATATGCCAGCTATTGTGAAATCTACGGTGGGTGCTACGGTATCAGGCTCTGGAGCCGGGTCCGAAGAATCTGAGGAACAGGAAAGGAACGTTATTATTGTAATACCTAACAATATGATTCGATTGAAATTTTCCAGATTTTTCATTTACTTCTTTATATAATATTGTGATGGTTATTTAAGTGTATTTTGGTTTGTTGTCCTAGTCGAACAAAAAGTGGTTGGGATAAAAGTAGTTATCGCTCCAAAAGCTTGGGTTATCAAATATGGCTTCCCTTTCGGGAGAAACCATATACCATTTTTCGTTGTCTTGTATTACTTTTTGTAAATAGTCATTATAGGAAATAAGGCTCTCATATTTGATAACTTCCAGCTGTCGCTGGTCACTATTTTCTGAACTTTCAAAAGTTTGACTATTGTATTTGTCAATAAACACCCATTCTTGTAGGGCTTCGGGTATTACAGGTAACCGTACCGTTGAATTGTTCTGGCTATCAAATAAAATATGCCATCTATTGGTTGAGTTGAGTCCATCCAATACGGTTGATTGGCCTCCATTTTTTGGAGAAAAGGAATCTGATATACCAATCCTGCCAACAAAATCCTGATTTTCCGTATTTTTATTTACGGTAAAAGTTTCATCTTGAAAAGTATGGCTCAATGTCCAATCGTTTCCATTGTAGTTTTGATATGGTTGTCCAGTGTGATCTATTTTGTAATTGAGGTAAATCAGTTCAGTGATATAGTTAGTAAAATTATTGTCCAACCAATAATTGAATTCCGTTTCAATATTTGAATTAAATGTATACGGGTATATTGTGTGAAAGATATTGTTCAAATAATCAATACCATCTTCGTAAACAAATATTTTAAGATTGGGACCTTTAGAATTTGAAGTGTCCAAATTGAGGTATTCAAAGCTTTCCAATGACATACCTTCAGTAGAAAACAGTTCGGGAATTAGTTTAAACCCCTCTTGGAACATGCTTTTGTCTAAAAATGCATATTGTGCTGTGTTTTGATTGGTATTGACCAAATTGAAATAGATTTTATCTGTGGCGAATCCGTTGCCATGTTCATTGTACCGTGCGATTGAAATAGTGTTGTTTTGACCTGTATAATTGCAGCTGCAATTGTTTCCACTGATACCATAATCAAACCCTTGAGCACCTATGGCTATGGTTTCGGCGGTATTCTCATCCCAAAAACCTTCAATGAGGAATTTCTCCGGACTTTCACGTTCAAAAAAGTTAGAGGAAAAAATCGGATAATTTTTAATGTTGATTTCTTTTAAAACGGAAATTTCGATGTTTTGAATGGTAGCCAATTGATTGGTTTCCCCATTGTAAGCATCAAACTTCTGGGCAAAGGTCAACATATACTCTTCGTCCTCGCCAATATCTTCGATTGTACTTATGGAAACTGTTTTTTGACCTGATTCCAATTTTGCAATACCTAAAAGTTCGCCAGACATGCGCGAGGCAAATATGTAAAAATCTACTAACTCTGGATTTTCGACTTGTGCCGGAAAATTAATGGTTATCAGTTGGGTCTTTGATTCAATAGTGATTGTTTGTTCTTTGGAGGAAGTATTTTCTGAGGTATCCGTGGCATTTACACGCAGAGTATAATTTTGGGATTTGGCAGTCAAAGATTTAGCTGTATACCCTGATAAATCAACTATTATTTTAAATGGTGCGCTAGTGTCCTCACCAACTTTTTCATTATCGATAAAGACTTCCACTTTTGTAATGCCGTTCGCGTCTTGTGCGTTGATGTTAATTTCCATCTGGTCGCTTACAACGATGGGTGCGGAACCACTGGAGGTTCCCGAAATGGTAAAATTCAGTGTTGGTGCTACGGTATCAGGCTCTGGAGTAGGGTCTTCGGAATCAGAAGAGCAGGAAAATAGAATAAAAACAGCAAAAAGGACAAGATAGTTTAGTTTGGTTGAATTCATTGTGAGATTTAAAAAAACGAAATCTAAGCTTTTTAAAAATAAGACAAATCAGATCACCTTGAAAAGTAAGAAAATTCGTTAAGAGGTAAATGATGTTACGTTCAGCAAATCTTCTTGCTGGAAATGCATTATTGACCTTCCTATACAAAGTAAGCAATCCCGATTCCCAAGATGATCACCACTAATTTTCGTAAGTTAAAGGCATGGCCTTGGGCACTTTCAAACAAAATAATGGTAGATATGTGGAAGAACACCCCAATAGCCAAGGAGGTTAGTAAATGACCATAATTATCCATCCAAACGGATGTGGAAATATAGCTGCCCAAAGGCGTCATCAAAGAAAATGCAGCAATAAATAATAGGGATGTGACAAGTTTCATCTTTGAATTGATCAAAAAGATGCTCAAGATAATGGCTATCGGAATTTTGTGGATGATGATGCCGTACAAAATGGAATCGTTTCCATGAATGGGCACACCTTCGACCAGAGCATGGATGGAAAGACTCAAAAATAACAAGGTGGGAAATTTGTTTTCTTTTAGTTGGACGTGCATGTGCCCGTGTTCGGCCCCTTTGGAAAAAAACTCCAAGAATATCTGCAAAAGTATCCCTCCCAAAATGTACAGGGCAATTATTTTTGGGTCATGGCCATTATAAACATCGGGCAACAGCTCAAAAAAAGTTAATGACAACAGAAATGCTCCACTAAAAGCCAACAAGAGCTTAATATTGTTGTTGTTCTTTGGTTTTGTGAACCAAACAAATCCAAAACCGGCCCAAACGGCCAAGATGGGTATTATATAAATAATAGCGGAAGGAAAATCCATAGGTGGAATTAAAGGAGCAAAAATAGCCTATTTTTGCAGAAAGTTTTTAAGATAGTATGGCAGGAAATTTTAAGATGATGGCCAAAACCCTTTACGGATTCGAACCTATTTTGGCGAAGGAGCTCCGTAATTTGGGAGCTGGCCATGTGGAAGAGGGAGTCCGTAATGTAACTTTTGAGGGAGATACAGGTTTTATGTACAAGGCAAATCTTTGCCTTAGAACGGCCTTAAAGGTGTTTAAACCCATAAAAACGTTTCGAGTTTTTAATGAAAAGGATCTTTACAGGCATATTTATGATCTGGATTGGCCCGAAATTTTTGATGTAGGAAAAACTTTTGCCATTGACAGTATTGCCAATACAGAGGTTTTTGACAACTCCATGTTCGTGTCCCTAAAGACCAAGGATGCCATCGTGGACAAGTTTAGGGCAGTGGTTCGGGAACGCCCCAATGTAAAGACCCAAAATCCCGATGTAAAAATAAACATACACATTTATAATAATACCTGTACGGTCTCCTTGGATAGTTCCGGGAGCTCCCTTCATCAAAGGGGATACCGTATGTTGACCAATATTGCGCCCATCAACGAAGTATTGGCAGCCGGTCTGTTGCTTAAAAGTGGGTGGGATGGGCAATCGGATTTCTTTGACCCCATGTGCGGTAGCGGAACTTTTCTGATTGAAGCTGCAATGATTGCCTGCAATATACCTGCAAACATTAATAGGGAGTCTTATGCATTTATGCATTGGAACGATTATGATGCTGAGTTGCACACTAAAATCGTGGATGCGAGTTTAAAAAAGGTGCGAGAGTTCCATCATAAGATTATTGGTTACGATAAAGCCCCATCTGCGGTAAGAAAAACACAAGAAAATGTGGACCACGCCAATTTGTCGGATTACATTACCGTGGAGCGAAAGGATTTTTTTAGAGTGGACAAACCAGTTGATGGTAAATTACACATGTTGTTCAATCCACCGTATGGAGAGCGATTGCCCATTGATATGGAAATTTTCTATGGCAAAATGGGGGACACCTTTAAAAAGATTTATCCAGGTACGGATATCTGGTTGATTACTTCCAACTTGGAGGCGCTAAAGCACATAGGCCTAAAGACTTCCAAAAAAATAAAGACCTTTAATGGTAAGCTGGAAGCAAGATTGGTAAAGTATGAAATTTATGAAGGAAGCAAAAAGGCGAAAAAACAGAGCTAAGGTCAGTTACCTATGCTTTAAAATGATGAGGAATCGTATAAAAATAGATTTGGCTTAGTGCAAAAGAATTGTTTAGATTTGGTGATGTGTTTAAAACACGACTAACTAACTCAACCAAATTTTATAAAAGGAGTCCAATGTGGCTCCTTTTATTTATCGTACCATACTCGAGTTTCTTCTTTTTAAGTCCTTCCCATTTATTGGTATTGTCCAGATTTTCGCTATCCAGTACCATCAATGGGGCAGTCATCAAACTATTGATTGTTTTCAGGTTCCTCCTTGCTCTTTTTGGACTTTTTGTAAAGTGGGATAAAGTAAGAGATGGAATAGTTGTAGTTCACACCAAAATTGCTTCCCTCTGTCACTTTATTAAATCCGGGAATCCAAAGGTTGGGGAATGCTTCATCTTCTGTATTGGTGATCAAAAATCCCAATCGGGCACTCATACCCACAAAAATATTGGCAAACAGTTCCACTTTTGCACCTACTACAAATTCCAGCCAAGAGGCAGATAATCCGCTAAATTCACGGTTGGGGTTTTCACCGGGCAAAAAGTCTTTATTAAAGAACTGGTTTGTTTCGTAAAGGCTATAATCGTTCAAGGTGTGGTTAAAACTTGCCACTGCATAACGCCCCCCAATGGTAATGGCATTGTTCATTCCATACCAATTTTGGTAGGTATTCATATCCACACCTGCTTTAATATAGCTTCCCGAAGTTTCGTAATCGTATAAAAGGGTGTTGTTCAAACTTTCGTTCTGCCTCTTGGTTTCGTTCCCTAATTCTGCAGCCAAATACAACTTATGGGTAAGTCGGTAGTCGCCCACCAGCTCCAAGCCCGTGTAATCTTCGTCCATAAAGGAAAGCACCAATTTGCTAATATCTGCACCCACGCGAAGCCCATACTGATCTTTATATTCAATTGTATCCTTTTGTTGAAGGTCGATAGGTTCGCTTTGTGCTTGCACCAAAATTGGCAGCAGGCCAATAAAAATGCTAATGAAATATTTTGACATGGATGTTATCGGTGTTTTCTACGTTAGGTTGAACGACCTTAATATCTTGGATCCAATTCTCGGCACTTTCCGGTACGGTAACGGTGATGTTGTTATAATTGACCACAAACCCGCAGGCCCTTGAGATAAAAGCTTCACCAAGGTCGTAAGAAATGGTTAAGGTATCGATATTCCCAATTTCCTGTTCCGTTTCTTCATCATCCCGTGAACCAGAAATAATCTGGTACATGGTACTTGTTGCACTGCTCCTTAAGGGAACCATCAATGAATCTGGCGAATTTGCTCTGTCACTAAAAGAATCATTGGTCAAAATACTGTCTATATCCAAACTTTTGATCCGTATCGATGAAACTCTTTTTGCTGCCGTGGTATCATCAATGTTAAAAAAACCAATGACCATCAGTGGTGTGTCACCCTCAACACAGATATCATCCTTTTCACAGGATGAAACAAAATAGAGCATTGATGCTATAAGTAGGATGGGGATTATTTTCTTCATTCCGGTTACCTGTGGATTTTAATTCAAAAACTACACCCGTTTTTCCAAAAGTACAACATTTTCAACGTGGTGTGTCTGCGGGAACATATCCACGGGTTGTACCTTGGTGACTTTGTATTTTTCTTTCATAAGTGCCAAATCCCTGGCTTGGGTTGCGCTGTTGCAGCTTACGTACACAATTTTAGGCGGTGCCACTTGCAAGAGTTGTTCCACCACTTGTTTGTGCATACCGTCCCGAGGTGGGTCGGTAATGATCACATCGGGTTGGCCATGTGCAGCGATAAAATCATCGTTGAACACATTTTTCATATCGCCGACAAAGAATTCAGCGTTAGAAATGTTGTTGTGAAGCGCATTGGCCTTGGCATCGTCGATAGCTTCGGGAACGGACTCCACACCAACGACTTTTTTGGCATTTTTGGCCACAAATTGAGCTATGGTCCCCGTTCCAGTATATAAATCGTATACCAATTCGTCTCCGGTAAGCCCAGCAAAACCCCTTGCCACTTTATAAAGCTCATACGCTTGTTCCGAATTGGTCTGGTAAAAAGATTTTGCGTTGATCTTGAACTGAAGACCTTCCATTTCCTCAAAAATATGGTCACGGCCCGCAAAACAAATCACTTCCTGATCGTATATCGTATCGTTCCCTTTGGAATTGATGACGTAGAGCAAGGCTGTTATTTCAGGGAATTTCTCATTAATGTGATTCAACAATAATTCGCGGTGTTCCTTACCATCTTCAAAAAATTGAATGAGCACCATAATTTCCCCTGTTGATGATGTTCGGATCATCAATGTTCTTAAAAGGCCTTCCTGTTTTCTAGGGTTGAAAAAGGGGAGGCCATTTTTATTGGCAAAATTTTTCACCTCTAACCGTATGGCATTGGAAGGATCTTGCTGTAAATGGCACTTTTTAATATCCAAAATCTTATCCCACATGCCAGGAATATGGAATCCCAATGCATTTCTGTCCTCAATTTCGATATCGGAGTTGATTTCCTCCTGGGTCAACCATCGGCTATCAGAAAAAGAGAACTCCATTTTGTTCCTGTAAAAGTACTGCTCTTTGGAACCAAGAATAGGGGTGGTTTCTGGTAATTCAAGATTACCAATGCGCTTTAGGTTGTTTTCTACCTCTTTTTGTTTAAAATAGAGTTGGTGCTCATACCCCATGTGCTGCCATTTGCAGCCACCACATACACCAAAATGCTCACATACAGGTTCGGTTCTTTTATCGGAAAGGGTGTGGAAGTTGGTGGCAACCCCCTCAAAATAGGCTTTTCGTTTTTTGGTGGTCATTACATCCACCACATCTCCGGGAACGGCATTGGTCAAGAAAATTACACGTCCGTCAGGGGCCTTGCCCACGGATTTCCCCTTTGCGCCGGCATCGACTACCTCTACGTTTTCAAACGTTTTTCTCCTTTTGTTTTTACGCATGCCGCAAAAGTAAGTTCTTTTTGGTATTTCACAGAACACAGCTTCTTAAATTGCATCTAAACTTTTGGTTGTTCAAGCGGGAATCACATTCTGAAAGATTACATTTTCATCAATTAATTTGTAATTTGCGGGCACTCCAAGGGATGATTTCTCTCCCACGCTGCTTTTTCGAGACTTCGAAAGAATAAAGGTACAGTAGGAATGGTTATTTTATCAATTTTAATCATTTAATGAAATGGCTGTTTTAGAGCATTTAACATCGCAGCAAGCGATAGATTTGGAAAACAAGTACGGAGCACACAATTACCATCCTCTCCCTGTGGTTTTGAGCAGGGGCGAAGGTGTTTATGTGTGGGATGTGGAAGGAAAGAAATACTACGATTTTCTTTCTGCGTATTCGGCGGTAAACCAAGGACATTGCCACCCCAAAATCGTTGGGGCCATGGTGGAGCAAGCAAAAACATTGACCTTGACTTCGAGGGCTTTTTATAATGATATGTTGGGGAAGTACGAAAAATACGCAACCGAAACCTTTGGTTTTGATAAGTTGTTGCCCATGAACACAGGGGCAGAGGCCGTTGAGACTGCTTTGAAGGTTTGTAGAAGGTGGGCATACCAGAAAAAAGGTATCCCAGAAAACCAAGCCAAGGTGATTGTTTGCGAAAACAATTTTCATGGCAGAACTACCACTATTATTTCTTTCTCCAATGATGAAGTGGCGAGAAAAAATTATGGTCCGTACACCGAAGGTTTTGTAAAAATCGAATACGATAATTTGACGGCACTGGAAAATGCTTTGAAAAGTAATCCACATGTTGCTGGATTTTTGGTAGAACCTATTCAAGGTGAAGCCGGGGTTTATGTGCCATCCGAAGGATATTTGAAAAAAGCCAAGGCCCTTTGTGAAAAATACAATGTACTTTTTATTGCCGATGAAGTACAGACCGGTATTGCAAGAACGGGCAAAATGCTGGCAGTAGACCATGAAGATGTAAAACCGGATATTCTAATTTTGGGCAAAGCCCTTTCGGGGGGAGTTTACCCTGTTTCGGGTGTTTTGGCGAACGATGAAATCATGGAAGTGATTACCCCGGGAAGTCATGGAAGTACTTTTGGCGGAAATCCTGTTGCCGCTGCGGTAAGCACGGCTGCCCTAGAGGTGATCAAAGAAGAAAACTTGGCCCATAACGCCCAAGAATTGGGCGAATTGTTCCGCGAAGAGCTGAACAAGTTTATCCCTTCCTGTGATTTGGTAGTGAAAGTACGTGGTAAAGGGTTGCTCAATGCCATTGTAATCAACGATACGGAAGAGAGCTCGACCGCTTGGGATATTTGTATGGCATTAAAGGAGAATGGATTGTTGGCGAAACCGACGCATGGCAACATTATCCGTTTTGCACCACCTTTGGTAATGAACCGTGGGCAGTTGATGGATTGTGTTTCCATTATCATCAAAACGCTTCAAGATTTTTCTAAATAGATATTGGATAAAAAACTCTAAAAGTATTGAAATGTGTCATTCCGAATTCCTGCGAGCAGGAATTCGGAATCTCATTATGCCATAATCAAATCATTATGAGAACCTGAATCAAGTCCAGGTTGACGAAAATCGACATTTTAGACTCTTTTATTTTCATCGCATGTATCTGACTTTCTACAAAAAAATATTGGACTTGGTATGGAATTCCCGATACGTTTTTTTAAATCACCATACCCTCAAAATAAGTGTTGGATTGGTGTTCAAATATTGTATTATATTTTTTGGTAGCGATCTAAACTATTCTTAGGTTCAAACATATTCAACAAGAAAAAGTAAATGGGGACTGTTGGATGAAAGATAATTTACTTATTCGTTATCCCTTCATAATTTTAATGGCTACATTTACACTTCAATAAGTTCTTTACTTAATTTCTTTATCATAACGGTAAGGGTCCCCTTCGAAAGTTGGGGTTAAAAGGGAATCGTGTGAAAATCACGAGCTGACGCGCAACTGTAAGTCCGATCCTGTTTCACGGGATAGTATGTTTTTACCAACAATGCCATTGTCCCCAAAGTGGGGGCGAGAAGGCCGGTAGGAATCGAACAAGCCAGGATACCTGCCCATATCGTTCCTACCTTGTAGGATTTTGACGGTGCCTTCGCGTTAAGGGCAAGTCGGGCGTGTTTATTTCTTTCTCTGGGTTTTTCTATAGAAAAAACATAGCGTTCTTCTTGTTTAAGGCATTGCGAAGTTGAGCTAAGGAGCTTTTATCTAATTGTTCAATTTTATAAAAGCTTTAGCAATGAAAACAAGCAATTTGGGCTACCCAAGAATTGGGGCCCACCGTGAGCTAAAAAAGGCTTGCGAAAAGTATTGGTCAGGCAAGATCACTTTGGAAGACCTGCTTCAAACCGGTAAGAGTATCCGAGAGGAAAATTGGAAACTCCAACAGCAAAAGGGCATTGACCTTATCCCTTCAAACGATTTCTCTTTTTACGACCAAGTTCTGGATACCAGCCTTATGGTTGGCGCTATCCCTGAACGGTACAAGAATGCCCAAAACACCAAGGGTACTCTTTTGGACCTCTATTTTGCCATGGCAAGAGGAGTACAGAAAGATGGTGTGGATGTTATTGCCATGGAGATGACCAAATGGTTTGATACCAATTATCATTACATCGTTCCAGAGTTTACCAAAGACCAAGAATTTGAACTGCTTTCATCAAAAATCGTTGATGAGTTTAATGAGGCAAAGGCAATGGGGATACACACAAAGCCTGTGATTATGGGCCCTGTTACCTATTTATTGTTAGGAAAAGAAAAGGAAGAAGGATTTCATAGACTGGATCTTTTGCCCAAACTACTTCCCATATACCGTTCCATTTTAAAAAGATTGTTGGATTCAGGTGCAACTTGGGTACAGTTTGATGAACCTATACTTTCCACAGACCTTTCGGACAAGGAACAAGAAGCCATCAAAAAGGTATACCAAGAGATTGCGACGGAGCTCCCAACCCTAAAAATGCTGTTGGCCAATTATTTTGGAGATTTTGGAAACAATCTGGATACGGCACTATCATTACCTGTTTGTGCCCTTCATTTGGATTTAAAGCGAAGCCCGAATCAATTGGATACAGTCTTGGAATCGGGAAGACTCAATAAAAAAATATCCTTGTCCTTGGGTGTGGTCGATGGTCGTAATGTATGGAAAAATGACTTTAAAACTTCTTTGGGGTTTGTTCAAAAGGCAAAGGCACAACTAGGGGAAGAACGTGTAATCTTGTCTCCATCTTGTTCCCTGCTTCATGTTCCGTATGATTTGGAGCTTGAGAAAAACGAACAAGTGCTTCACGAAGATGTAAAGGACTGGATGGCCTTTGCCAAGCAAAAATTGGAAGAGATTCAAAGCCTGAAGATTCTGGCCAGTATCCCCAATTATAAATCCCATCAACGTTTTATAGCGAATTTGGCTTCAATGGAAAAGAGGAGAAATTCCACATTGATCCATAAACCCAAGGTAAAAAAGCGGGTGGAGCAGCTCATTGAAAAGGATTTCTACAGAAAATCCCCTTTTGAAAAAAGAAAGGTGCTTCAAGAAGCCCATTTAAATTTACCATTGTTTCCCACGACCACCATTGGCTCTTTTCCCCAGACCCAAGAGGTAAGACGGGCCAGATCATTGTTTAAGAAGGGAGAGCTGAGCGAACAGGCGTATGTTGAGTTTCTGATAAAGGAAACCACTGATGCCATGGCTTTTCAAGAAGAGATTGGCCTAGATGTACCTGTACATGGTGAGTTTGAGCGCAACGATATGGTGGAATACTTTGGGGAGCAATTGGACGGGTTTGTCTTTTCTCAAAACGGTTGGGTACAAAGTTATGGGTCCCGCTGTGTAAAGCCCCCCATTATATTTGGGGATGTCTCAAGACCAAGCTCAATGACGGTGTTCTGGACATCCTTTGCACAATCGTTGACCAAAAAGCCTGTAAAGGGAATGCTCACAGGACCGGTCACTATTTTACAGTGGTCGTTTGTTCGAGATGATCAGCCACGTTCCTCTACTTGCAACCAGATTGCCCTAGCTATCAGAGATGAGGTGGTCGATCTTGAGAAAGAGGGCATACAGATTATTCAGGTGGATGAGCCTGCCATACGGGAAGGACTCCCTTTGCGTAAAAAGAATTGGGAAACGTATTTGGATTGGGCCATTGGAGCCTTCAAATTATCCACAAGCGGCGTGAAAGACTTCACACAAATCCATACGCACATGTGCTATTCTGAGTTCAATGATATAATCAAGAGCATTGCTGATATGGATGCCGATGTGATTACTATTGAATGTTCCCGATCGCAAATGGAACTATTGGATGCTTTTTCCGAGTTCGATTACCCCAATGATATAGGGCCAGGTGTGTATGATATCCATTCCCCTAGGGTTCCATCTTTAAACGAGATTTTGGAGCTTTTGAGAAAAGCGGAAAATGTACTGCCTGCCTCCAAACTTTGGGTGAATCCGGATTGTGGGCTCAAGACACGTGGTTGGGAAGAGACCAGGAATGCCTTAAAACTTATGGTATCTGCAGCTCAACAGATGAGAAAAACTGTGGGAGAACCTACTAATTAAAACTATTAAGGGACCAATGCCAAGCCATTGGTCCTTTTGCTTATGGCGCACCATGAGGAAAAATATTGTCAGCGATGCAATGCACAGTTCGAATGCAAGGTGGGATCTATTACCCTATGCCAATGTAATGAGGTAGAGATCAACAAAGAAGAGTGGGAGTATATCAACCTTAAGTATTCCGATTGTCTTTGTGCACAATGTTTGAGACTATTGAAATCTGAGTACCAAAACTTAAAGCACCAGCAATCCCTTAGAAAAATTTTAGGAGTTTATTATAGGAAGAGCAATGGAAATAACTGAACGAATGGAAAACCCCAAAATCGGCATATTTAAAGCCCCTTTTCCCAGTACGGTCAATCACTACGGCATTTTATTCAAAGCAAACGCACTGATTCTTATGGATGAGGCAGCTTTTACCACGGCCGCACGAACCATTAAAAATTAAAGTTATGAAGGAAGAAAACAGCACATATATTTCACCTTTGCTCAGTTTTGATTTGTATTTAGAGGCCTACCATCATCTCATCAAAAATTTAAAAAGGGAAACAGATATAAAACAATTAAAATACATACTCAAGGGAAATATTGGGCCCAATATTCAAGATGTGCTAAGGCAAGAAATTTATGACGCCTTGGTTTTAACAAGCTCTGATCAACAAATTATTTGGGTAAACAATGGGTTTACGGAGATGACGGGTTACGCCAAAAACTATGCACTGGGAAAAAAACCTACATTTCTTCAGGGAGAGCAAACCTCAAAAAGCACGATCAGGGACATTGGCGAACAGCTACATTCCAAACAGAGCTACACAGGATCCATTGTAAATTATAGAAAGAGCGGGGAATCCTATGTATGCCAGATTAAAATACTACCGCTTTATGATTCAAAAAAAGAGCTGACCCATTTTATTGCTCTGGAAAGAGAATTGTTGAGTGCTTAAGTAAGATTCACTTCATCTGTCTTTATTTGGCGCGATTGTTTTTTACAGATTTCCAACGCAAGAGGGTTAGTGTGTGATTCGGGAGCTACTTTACTAAAAAATCATGACTATTCCATACCTTTACAAAATGAATGGGGTGTCCCGATAGGGGCTGAGATCATACCCGGAAGTTGAATACTTCGCACCTGATCCAGGTAATGCTGGCGTAGGGAATTTGGTGAGTCAATCTTGCCCGTGTTCCAATTTGGGTACCCCATGATGATTAGAAATGGATAACTCAAAACAATGGAATTTCTTTCACAACTTACCTTATTACAATGGCTGGGAACCATTTTTGGTGTGGTTCAGGTCCTTTTGGCCCGTCAGAACAATATCCATAATTACCTTTTTGGAATTGTTGCCATCCTGATCAGT
Source organism: Allomuricauda sp. TY007 (assembly GCF_010468565.1). Taxonomy (GTDB): domain Bacteria; phylum Bacteroidota; class Bacteroidia; order Flavobacteriales; family Flavobacteriaceae; genus Flagellimonas. Next base: position 85,607 of record NZ_WUEG01000015.1, on the reverse strand, counting down.
ATTTGGGTATTGTACCAATCCCGATTGTATGCGGATATTTTGCTCAACCTTTATTATTTGGTGATGAGTGTTTATGGTTGGTTTTATTGGAAGATGGGAAAACAAAAGCAAGAAACACCCATATCTACCTCCAACCGTAGGGAGCATACCATAGCGGGAGGAATTGTTTTGGGCTGTTTTGGGCTGATGGCCTATTGGTTGGCACAACACACGGATTCCGATGTTCCCTATTGGGATGCCTTGGTCTGCGCTTTTGCTTGGGCCGGTATGTGGTTGATGGCAAAACGGAAAATAGAAAATTGGATCTATTTGAACATTAGCAACTTTATATCCATTCCCTTGTTGATCTATAAGGAATTGTACATCTACGCAGGATTGACGGCTTTTTTGTTCGCAGTGGCCATATCCGGGTATATCAAATGGAAAAAAATTATTGCACATGAGCGTGATGGAACCTATGCAGGAGCTTAGCAGTCTTGATTTTGGTAAAGAAGCATTCTCTCCCGAGGTGTTGAACTGGATTGCCCAAGAAAACCTTTGGAATCTATGGGTTCCCAAATCTTATGGTGGATTGGAAATGTCCCTTCTCGAAGGCCTGAAAAAATTACGGTCGCTGTCAAAGGTCGATGGAAGTTTGGGATGGACAATTACGTTGTGCAGTGGTGCGAATTTCTTTATTGGCAATCTAAAACAGGCAGTGGCCGATGAAATTTTTATTGACCCAGAAAAGCCAGTATGCTTTGGGGGCAGTGGAGGTGTCTTTGGCACAGCTGAGAAAAAAGGCGAGGGCTACGTTATTTCTGGAATATGGAAATACGCCACTGGGGCTCCCTACCTCACACACTTTACCTTAAATGCAAAGATTCGCGAAGACGGTAAAGATGTACTCCAGAAAGACGGTACTCCCTTGGTGCGCTCCTTTGTTCTCCAAAAGGAAGAGGTCCAAATTATCAAGGATTGGAACACTATGGGGCTAAAGGCCACTGCTACAGAGTCTTTTGAGGTACAATCTAAGTGGGTACATGAAAAATATTGTTTTGTATATAATGAGCTGCACCAACCCCATTCCATTTTTAAAATACCTTTTTCCATATTTGCCGATTTGACCTTGTGGGTAAACTATGTAGGTATGGCAGCGCATTTTTTGGAAGAGGCCCTAAAGATTTCCGGCCAAAACCTAAGTATGGACAAACTGCAAGAAGTGATCCTCAAAGCGGATTTACTAACTATGGGATATGCCGAACAAATACAGCGGATGATAGATATGGGAAGTGAGTTGCCGAATGCGATGACAGATAAAATACACCAAGAGGCCTCGGGTTCTGTACGGTCGTTATCTGATGCCATAATTAGGGTATACCCCACCTTGGGTATTGCCGCCAGTAAAGAAAACCATTCTTTGAACCGGGTCTTTAAAGATTATTTTACCGCTACCCAACATCATATTTTTAGGTAGGGCAGAGCTATAAAGAAAAAGCCCCCAATAGGAGGCTTTTGTTGTTCTGATTGTTTGTTGTTATTATTTATATTCTTTTACCCGCGCATCATCAATTATGCCGCTCCAGTTGAGCCCAAAGGCAAAGTCATAGGCATTTCCATTGGAATCGGTATAGGGTTCCATGTCCCTTGGGACATCCTCAAATTGAGATTCAACAGTCATCATATCGTTTGGCATTTGGAATGGTAACATGGCGGAGGGTTCCACTTTGCCGGAGACAATATCCATTAATGCTTGATCTTGAACGCCCATATGTACCAAAATAGCATCGGCTGAAGGCTCAATCTCGGCAAAGACCATAGGTTTGGATACTTTAACAATTACAACAACGGGTTTATTCCCCATTTTTCTTTTGGTATCCGTAACCAGGCCCATATCCGAAATATTGACAGCGGTTGTTGTTTTGCCTTTGTAAGAGCGGTTTGTTATACCATCTTCCAAAGGGCTTCCAGCAGCTAAGCTTTCATCCCTGGCATTGGTTGCCGTATAGGTGCCATACTGCAAGCTAATGGGAACATATCCATTGCCTCCTTTTTCCGTATCGGCAACGTCGTATCCCACGCCACCATTTGGACTTTGTATGCCTACAAGTGCAAAATCCGCCTCACTAGGTTCATCCACAACTTCAAAATACTTGGCTACTACTTCCATGTTAAATGGATGTTCCGTACGTTCTTTGGTCGCAACGCCAAACCAGTTAACGGTAGGGGCAACGTAGCGCTGAGGTACGTACACTTTTTTCTTGGCTTGTACTGGCAAAGTTTCTGAACTGTTCTTCAACATTACTACGGATTTGAGCTGTGCATTGTAACCCGCTTCCATAAATTCTGCATTACCGACGATTTGTTCTGTTTCTGATACATCCAAATACGGATTTTCGAACAACCCTGTCCTGAATATATTTTTCAAAAGTCGTACGGCAGAAGTTTCAAAACGTTTACGCATGTATTTCTCTCCATGTTCCTCCACGCCCATTTGATAGGCTTCGATAACAGGACCCATATCGTTGTTGCCCCCAAATTGGTCGCAGCCCGCTTCAATAATTTTATAATGTCTTTCAGCAACACTCAAATTTTCAACTCCCCAAGGTTTGCCTCTAAACTCGTATACATTGGGAGCATCGCCTGTAATCCCCCAATCTGTGCACACTACACCATCGTAACCGTATTTGCCACGTAGCAGGTCTGTAATCAAGTATTTATTGTATGCATTGCCCACATTTTCTCCGTTTTTGGTATCTTGATTATAGGAAATTGTATAGTAAGGCATTACGGCAGTGGCCATTTCAGTTGGGCCTTCCAAGTCAAAAGCCCCTTCGGTAAAAGGCTTTAGATGATCTTCTAGGTTTTTGCCAGGATAAACGGCATAGGACCCATATCCAAAATGGCCATCACGACCACCTTCTTCGGGGCCACCTCCAGGCCAGTGCTTCACCATGGCGTTTACACTTTGGTTGCCCCAATCGCCATTTTCTGAGGCTTGGAATCCTTCAACATATGCTCGGGCCATGTCGGCGGCAAGTTTTGGGTCTTCTCCCATAGTACCGTCAAAGCGGGACCAGCGTGGTTCTGTTGCCAAATCTATTTGTGGAGATAGGGCAGTGGTAATTCCCAAAGCACGATATTCTTTGGAAGCAATTTCGCCAAATTGTTGCATTAAAGATGGGTCGAAACTGGCTGCCAACCCCAAGGTGCTTGGCCACATGGATATTGTTCCACCCGCACCAGCATTAAATTCTGCGTAAGAATCACTGCCATGTCTTGGATCTGAGCTGGTATTTATGGGAATTCCCAATCCTATACCTTCAACCATGGCCTGGGCATTATTGTTCCACTGTGCCGATATTCCCGGCGACTCCACACTGGTAATCAAAACATGGCGCAGGTTGTCCTCTAAAAGAAACTTCTTTTGGGCATCGGAAAGGTCGCTGGGTTTGGCCCCACTTTCAGCATACGGTTTGCCATTGTATGTAACCGCACCAAAAAAGCTGTTGCCACCTCCGGGAATGGATTGGTGGGCACTGTACAGCATTAATCCCGCAATTTGTTCCACGCTCATTTTTGAGGCCAGGTCGTCGGCTCTTTCCTCTGCGGAAAGCCTCCAATCCTCATAAGGGTCTAAAGAGCCATTTTTGTTCAAGTCCTTAAAGGCCAAACGGTCAACGGTTAAAATGGATACTTCGGAACCAGAACTGTACCCAAGGGTTGCCCCATCTTCATTGTGAACAAGGTTGAAACCATCTTTTTGTTCTTCGGTAAATTTTGGACTACAACCTATAAAAAGCGTTGCTAAGAGCAGACTGCCCCATCGAAGGTTTTGTTTTAAACTATGCATAGTTTGATGTTTAGTTGTCTATGTGATAATCAATTGCAAGTTAACGACTTGTGATTAGAAAAATAATATGTTGTCTCCTTTTTGAATAGTTTTATTCTTCAAACTCAAGATAATATTCAAAAAAGGGCAGCACTTGTTGGGGCAAACGTCCATTTTTGGTATAAATGTTATTCACGTGGGTGCCGATGTATTCCTCGGCGAAATGGTCAATGCCCAGATTTTCCAATTTTATACTGAACATTTTACATTGCTGTGTAAATCGTTCCCCAGCATTTCTGCCCCAATCCATTTTGATGGCTTTCAAGCTTTTTAGATTGTCAATGTAATTTTCGAGATTGTAAAAAGGCATATTGTCGTGCCATTTTTTAAGTGTTTCTTGGTGTATGACCAACTCGCCATTTTTATATCCAAACGGGAAATCACAATAAAAAGGAGGTTTGTTCGGGTTGGGGGACCAGGAACGGGCAAAAGCAACCATGACTTTGCCAAAATATGTTTTTTCCAATGCTTCGTAGGTCGATATTTCCGAAAGCTCTTTAAAGGTATTGCTGTTCGGCCCGTACTCACGAACTATGGCCAAAGCTCCCGGGCTGATGGCGTAAACGGTATTGAAAACATCGGGATGTTTCATGGCGATGTTCAAAGCACCATAACCCCCCATGCTGTGGCCTGTAATACCACGGCTTTCTTTTTTGGCTAGCGTGCGATAGTTTTCGTCCATGTATTTCACCAAATCTTGTACGGTAAAGTCCTCCCAATTTCCAAAAATGCCGGAATTGGAGTAAAAACTGCCCTCGTAGGTGGTTTTTTGGTTGGGAATCACCAAAATAAAAGGTCGAATTCGTTTGGTCTCTATGGCAAAATCCAAGATTTCCTTCATGGGCTCCAGCATGTTGTGATCGCCATAAAAGCCGTGCAAAAAATAAATTACGGGATATTTTTTGGTTTCCTTGTCATAGTTGGGAGGAAGATAAACCCCAACTTCGCGAGTAGGGTTTTCATCAAAATTATTTTCCAAATTCTCAGAGTAAATGGAATCAATTACTATGGTTCCCTTTGTTGTTTGTGCATAGGTCAACTGTAGGGTACAAATGACCAATATCAATTTTAAGAATATTTTCATCAATCAAGTTTTAGTTTTTTATTTCCAGTGGCATTTCCAAGAGGTAGGAGGATAGTGTTTTTCCGTGTTTGTCCAAACGCAGGGAGCGCGTTACACCGCCCCGAAGTGCCTTGTGGATTACAAAATTCATCGCACCAAGATTTGGTAGCTCATACCGTATTACCTCGCCCAGGACCATTTCCCCAAGAAACTTTTTCACTGAAGTGGCGGTCACCAATTTTTGCAAGGTTTGATAATTTTTTTCATCAAAAGCAATGACCGAGATATTTATAATATCTCCTTTGTCTCCTGTTCTTGAATGTGCTAAATCCTTTAGTTTCATTTGTTAGCTTTCAAAGTATTCAACTATGGGGGTTACCCTATTTTTATCGATCAAAACAGATTGGATGGCAACAATTTCCGTGACTGTTTTGCTAACACCGCCTCCAGCCGCTGGACCATTGGTGTACAGTGTTTCTACTTCATTGACCAACTGTACGGCCTCTTTTCTGTCTTTTGTTTTAGCAGCTACGCGCAGTCGAACTTCCGTTGGGGGCATGTTTGCAATCTTTTCTTTGAAGAGACTGTCAACCCCAATAAGGTCAAAAAGGATATCCTCCACATCGAAATCAATGGATTGTATTCTTTCTTTGATGATTTCAATCGCCAATTTGGCCCGTTCCAATGCATAACTTCCACCATAACTTATTTGGGTATCTGCCATATAACCATCATGATAGCCTACGGATACTTTTAATTTTCCGGTCAATGGTTTTCCTGAAGCTCCAGAAACCTCTACTTTATCCTTCTCTATTTCCTTAAAACTGATGCTGGAAAAATCGGCAATGACATTGGGAGTTAGGTATTCCGATGGATCATGGACCTCGTAGAGTAATTGTTCTTTGCAGGTTGCAGGGGTTACCATGCCACCCGAATCTTTTAATTTGGTGATGAAGAAAGAACCTTCTTTGTTGATTTCCGCAATGGGGAATCCCAAATTGGCCAAATCAGGAACTTGTTTTTTAGCTCCGTCGGCAAAATAACCACCGCATACTTGACCGGCACATTCCATTAAATGCCCCAAGGCAGTTCCTTTGCCCAAAAGAGGGTAATTGCCGAGGGACCAACTAAATTCATGGATAATGGGAGCCAAAAACAGGGCAGGGTCGGCCACTCTGCCAGTCAGGATAATGTCTGCCCCATCCGTGAGGGCCGATAAAATTCCTTCCACCCCCAAATATGCATTGGCAGAAATGATTTTATCGTCCAAAACGGATAAGGATTCGCCACTTTCCAATAAGGTCTGTGTTTCAAAATCCAGCAATGATTGAACGTCGTCACCAAATACCGCAGCTATTTTGATGCTTTTTAAACCCAATTCACTGGCTATTTTAGCCGTTTTTTTTGCTGCAGCAATGGGATTGGCGGCACCCATGTTGCTGATTAGCTTCACTTTTTTTGAAATACAAAGAGGCAGACAAGCCTTCATGCGGTCTCCCAACAAAGGATCATAGCCAAGCTCTTTGTTTTGCATCTTCTGCAATTGGGCCAACGCAATGGTGCGCTCTGCAAGGCATTCGAAGACGATATAATCCAAATCCCCCTTTTGTATTAGGTCCATGGCTGGTTCAATTCGGTCTCCCGAATAGCCAGCTCCCGATCCTATGCGAATTGTTTTTTTCATATTATATGGGAATCACTCCGATTAAAACTGAAATCAATGTCATGACCAATGTGGTCAAAAAGGCATATTTAAAAGTAAACCTTTGATGGTCCGCCAAATCCACTTTTGCCAAACCGATCAATAAAAAGGTTGCGGCTGTCAAAGGACTTAAAGGGAAGCCCGTGGTCATTTGCCCCATAATTGCCGCTTGACCCATGGTTGCAGAAGCTATACCAAATTCGTTGCCAGTTTGTGCCAATATGGGCAAAAATCCAAAATAGAACGAATTGGGGTCGAACAAAAAGCTAAGCGGCATACTCAGTATCGCCAGAATAAGCGGTAATCGTTCACCCGCAGCGGTCGGAATAACGTCCACGGCACTTTCGGCCATGTTTGCTATCATGCCCGATTCTTTCATGATCCCTGTAAAAACGCCAGCTGCCAACAATATGGAGGCCATTAAAATGGCAGCTCTTGAATGGGAAAAAATCAAATCTTTTTGTTTTTCCAGACTTGGAAAGTTCAACATCAAGACCAAGACTGACCCGATCATAAAAACCAGGGCGGGAGGAACGGTGCCGGAAATTAAAAATACAAGTGCTAAAATGGTTATAATAATATTGAGCCAAAAGTTTCTGGTTTTGGAAGGCATGGTCGGCACATCTGCCCCCATGGTTTCAATTTCTTCCTTGGCTACCGTGTTTTTTTGAATATTGAGGCGTTTGGATTCTTTCTTGCCCAACCGCCAGGCAATGAAAACAACAAATAAAAGCCCGCAAATCTGTGGCAGCATAATAGGGGAATATATTTCCGCCACGCTTAAGTTGAGCGCTGATGCTGCACGGATGGTAGGGCCGCCCCATGGAAGCATGTTCATGGTGCCCGCTGCCAAGGATACGACGCAAGCCAAAACGCGGCGATCCATTTGGAGTTTTTCATAAAGGGGCAATATGGCCGGGATCACGATTAAAAAGGTGGTGGCTCCTGAGCCATCAAAATGTACCGTCATCGCCAACAAGGCGGTGCCAATGGCAATTAATGTCGGGTTGGTGCCCACCCATTTTAAAATGGTGTTTATAATGGGATTGAACATTCCCGCATCGGTCAGTATCCCAAAAAATAGGATGGCAAATACGAACATGGCCACAACAGGAGCAATGCTTTTGATTCCGTCCAGCGCAAAATCAAACGTTTCCCAGCCAAATCCAGCTAGTAAGGCGCCTACTACGGGCACCAAAATCAGGGCAGCCATGGCACTCATCTTTTTTGTTAGGATAAGTACCAATAAAACAATGATGATAAGCAGACTGGTTAAAAGCAAACGTGGAGGATTTTTTAATTAAACGTTAGTTTGTTCCCTGATTTACTTGATTGAAATGATAACTCTTTGGTACCTGGTCAAAGCAGGGAAGCCAGTATCCGTACCTTCAACAATGATATGGTATTGTTCCCCGCTTTTGGCGGTTTTTGGAATTTTAACCGATACCACATCAGTTTTTATTTCAACGGTCGCAGCTCCATCACCAGCTTCGGCATAGGGCCAAACCTTAAAATAGACAGGGTGTTCGTCAATATCTTCAGCAGAAAGATTGAGAACAACCTTTTCTCCTGGGTTTGCATTAATCGAATTCCCTTGCGATACAGAAATCTGTGGAGGATGGTTGGCTTCTTCAAAAGGTTTGATGCACCAATCGGCACGGGCGGCAAAATCGAGCTGCATGGGTTTTATCCAACGGGTCTGGGGATAGCTTTTGTCCATTTCTCCTGTTTCAGGATTTAAATCGGCCGCTGCTTCACCATCTTCAAAACGGTATGGATTTTCGGTCGATTCCTCAAAGCGACCGCTCCAACCACCTCGGGACGGGTCTTCGTAGTTGTCCAGACCCACATCCACCAAATGTAAAAACGCAGGGGAATCTCCTTCTGAGATGAAATCGTACTTGGAAAAATTGCCACGCTCGGTATGTGCAATTTTTGAAATATCCCCTTCAAAATGATTAGGGTCTCCTTCTTGTTTTTGTCCATCCCCGTAAGAATAATATTTTGTAAACAATGGACCATGGTTATTGATGATGTTCGGCCCCATAAAACTCCCCTCTAAATAGGGTTGCTGGCTCTTGGGAACCACTTGTTTCCATGGGTAGGCAAAGCACCAAAATTGGTTGGCATTGTAAAAGACCCGTATGTTGGGCCAATTGGGTCCGATGTATTTTTTATAGGTGGCATCTTGGTCCATGATGGTGTAGATGATGGCCTTTTTTGATACTTTTTTCTTGATTGTTTCCCAATCTTTATGGCTGGAATAGTCTTCTTCGATTGATTTTAGGGCACGGGCAATGGTATTGGTTCCGCCCCAGGCCTGAAGAAAAATTTCGCGAGGGTCATCATCCAGCAATTTTTTTGCTATCCATTGCGAACCTTCGGTGCGTTGGTCCATTTCTCCCTCAAAATCTATGTTGCCCACTTTTACCAGCGCCAAAAGTTCTTCTGGGGTGGGGTAGTTTTTATCATGAAGCAATAGGTTGGGATGTACTTTGGCATATTCGGCCAGCAGTTCCTGTATCCAAGTGGTTCCAGGCCATCTCAATTCGCTTCGTTCACCATACATATTTCGGGTCATTTCCATTTCGGAGACCATGGTGGTTCCCTTGCCATCACCCTTCCAATGCCACATGGAACTGGAATAGATCAATCCTTCGGTCTCAAATTCGTTGGTGTACATCAAAAAACGAATAAAGGTGTCCACATCGTCTATTTCACCATCGGTGGTAACAATGGTTCGTTTATGCTCTTGTTGCGCCATAACGGAAAAGGACATGAATAGGAGTGGCAATAAAAGGTTGAATTTTGTCATTTTGGTTCTGATGGCCATCAATTTTTATGTTGATAGTGGGTTTGTTTGATCATAAAATGGTTTCCGAGGGATGTTTCCATGGCCCTCGATACTGATGTTTGAGCAATGAAGAGGCTTCCGCATCATCAACAATAATCCTTTTTTGTGGATCATAAACCAATGGGCGTTCCAATCCCATGGCAAGGTTGGCCATAATGCAACTGGCTGTGGAAATATGCCCCTGCTCTACATCGGCAACAGGAAATCTATCACTTTCGATGGCATCCAACAAATCCAACATGTGGCCCCGTGTAGCTGGTGCGGTATGGAGCTCGATATCCTTTTCCTTTAAATCCTCTGGATATTTTTCACGTTCGTAAACCACTTCTTTTTTAATGGTTTTACCATCGTTGGGAATAAACTCGTATTGGTGCACACTTCCCTTAAAAGTTCCTTTTTCCCCATAAATAAAGAAGGCCCAAGGGTAATCTGGGTCTGTTGGAGTACCCCAACTACGGTGTTGCCATACGCAATTGAGCTCTTCAAATTCGAAAATGGCGGTTTGTGTGTCGGAAATGTTGGCTATGGAATCTTTTTGCACGTAAACCCCTCCGGTGGAGCTTACTTTTTTGGGCCATCCGAGACCGAGCATCCACCGAACGGCATCCAACATGTGAACGCACATATCGCCAACAATACCATTTCCGTACTCCATGAATGCCCGCCATCTTCTGTGCGGAAGACCTACGTAGGGCCTTAATGGAGCTGGTCCGGACCAAAGATCGTAATCAAAATGATCGGGGATTTGTTGTACCGGTGGATTGGCATTCCATCGCATGTGATAGTAACAGCACATTTCTACATGGGATATCTTCCCCAATAGTCCGGCATCGATAATATTTTTCTTGCCTTCGATCAAGTGGGGCGTGCTTCTACGCTGTGTGCCTACTTGTACTTTTTTGCCCAGTTTCCTGGCCGTGGACAAAATGGCTTCGCCTTCCAAAACATCGAGACTGATGGGTTTTTGCAGATAAAGATGTGCCCCTGCTTCCATGGCTTCGATGGCTTGTAGTGCATGCCAATGATCGGGCGAACCTATCAAAACGATATCTAAATCCTTTTCGGCCAGCATTTTGCGGTAATCGCTGTACAATCTTGGCTTTTTACCGGATTTTTGTCGCTGGGACACCAAATGTGCAGCTTCGTCCAAGTGCTTTTGGTCCACGTCGCAGAGCGATACTACTTCTACATTGGCAACCTGAATCAGTTTGAACAAATCACTTACCCCGTACCAACCACAGCCTATTAGCCCTACATTCCACTTTTTCGAAGAATACATCAATTCCATGCCATACGCACCAAATGATGATAAGGCCAAGGCAGCAGAGGTGCTGGTCAGAAATTTTCTTCGGTTGATGTAAAAATTTTTAGAATCCATTATAGGCTCCATTTATTGCCTACTTCGCTTAAAGGTAGGCATCCATTATAGGCACCGGGAATTGGATCGTAGTTCAAAACATTTTCACCGATTTCCTCAGAGGTAAAGTATCCCCATAGGGCTGTTGATTTTAATGAACGGTAGAAGCCTACGGGTTCTGGGTTTCCTACGGCGGTTCCCCAAACAGCACTACCAAATTGTCCCGAGTTTTGTTCGGCCTTTTCCAAAACTTTGATTTGGTCTGATTCGGAAAGGTTCACAAAGTTGTCGCCAAAATCGGAAATACAATCGGCGTTGAACTTTTCTATTTCTTTTCTAACATGGTTTTGACCGTCTGCATCGTATAATCGGGCATAGACCTTATCGATAAAAATGTCAACTTTCACATCCAAAGCGCCCGGTGTTTCGGTGCGCGGTAAGATCATGTCCACTATTTTGGATATGAATGCCGCTTCGTCCATGGTCAAAAATTGCGGTTGCCAATCAACCCGTGTTTCGTTTTTACAAGATTGAAGTATGGATAATAATGAAGGGCCTGCAACGGCAACTGCGGCCATACTTCCTGTGAATTTTAAAGCTTTTCTGCGGTCCATAATCAAATGTTCATTTTTTTAAGTTCTTTCACGGCATGGTCAGCAGCCCTTGCTGTAAGTGCCATATAGGTAAGTGACGGATTTACACAAGAGTTGGAGGTCATGCAGGCGCCATCGGTCACAAAAACATTTTTTACGGAATGGATTTGATTGGTTCCATTCAAAACTGAAGTTTTTGGATCACGGCCCATACGTGCGGTCCCCATTTCGTGGACACCGTATCCGGGCTCATGCTCATTATCAAACCCAAGAACATCTTTGACTCCCGCTTTTTCCAACATTTCCACGGCATCTTCTTGAATTTGTTTGTTTTGTGCCAGTTCATTTTCTTTATACTCACAATCTATGGATAGGGTAGGTTGTCCCCATTTATCGGTAACCTCCTTGTTGAGGTACACTTTATTGTCGTGATAGGGCAAACACTCGGCAAAACCAGTAATGAAGAATTCCCAAGGTCCTGGCTTCATGATACTGTCCTTGTAATCCCCACCGAATTCTTTACGATTGGCAGCTTCACTGTTTCCCATGCGATAACCGCCGCCTTGATAACCAAAACCACGCAAAAATTTATCCGTTTTGGAGTTTTCGTCGATATTCCAATAGCGGGGGATATAAATTCCGTTGGGTCGGCGACCACTGTAGTATTTGTCCTCAAAGCCTTCAACCTTGCCCAGTGCGCCTACACGGTAGGTGTGGTCCATTAAGTTATGGCCCAGCTCACCGCTATCGTTGCCCATCCCTTCAGGAAAGCGATTAGAGGTGGAATTCAATAGTATTTGGGTGGTACTCAAGGTAGAGGCGTTGCAGAAAACAATTTTGGCCTTGAATTCGATGTCTTCATTGGTCTCGGCATCAATAATTCGTACTCCCGATGCTTTGCCTGTTCCTTCATCATACATAATGGACTGCACAATGGAGTAAGGTCTAAAAGTAAGATTCCCGGTTGCATTGGCTGCTGGCAAGGTTACGGCATTACTGCTAAAATAGGCACCGTATGGGCATCCTCGGCTACAGCGATTACGGTATTGGCATTGTCCCCTACCATTTAAGGGTTGGGTTAAATGTGCCACACGGCCTATGATCATATGTCTTTCGGGGAAGTCACGCTCAATTCTTTTTTTGATGTGTTTTTCAACACAGTTCAACTCCATGGGAGGTAGAAAGTGGCTGTCGGGAAGCTGGGGCAGCCCAAGTGCCTCGCCACTGATACCCGCAAACTTCTCCACATAGGTGTACCACGGTTCCAAATCTTTGTAGCGTATGGGCCAATCTACTCCGTGACCGTCTTTGGCGTTGGCCTCAAAATCCATTTCGCTCCAACGGTAGGTCTGTTTGCCCCACAATAGGGAACGTCCTCCCATTTGGTGACCGCGGATCCATAAAAATGGTTTTTCTTCGGTATATGGGTTTTCTTCATCATTGGCAAAAAAATGTTCGGTATCCTGACCAATAAACCCTGAGCGTATGGCCTTATAATGTTTTTGTTGTTGTTCTGGGGTAAGTCCGCCACGAAGTTCCATGTCCCAAGGATCCAGATGGGCTGTGGTGTAGTCTTTTGGATGCTCCACTATGGGGCCGCGCTCCAAAACCAACGTTTTTAGTCCTTTTTCACAAAGTTCTTTGGCGGCCCACCCTCCACTGATCCCAGAGCCGATTACAATGGCATCATAGGTGTGTTTGGGGTCGGCATCTATATTAAAATTTGGCATTGGCGTATTCGGTTTAGGATTTAAAGGTTGGGATTATTTCCTTATTTTTTAAAGTGATTTTGTTATAATTTATGTCTTTTCAACTTTTTCCTTGTCAAAACTATAAAGGTAAGGGGCCTTGTTGGCCGCACCGGTATACAATTTCTCATGTCGTTTTAAAATATCCATACTAAGCATTTTCCGTTGGAAGGTGGTACGTCTAAATTCTTTGTTTAGAATGGTCTCATACACTTTTTGTAATTCCTTCATGGTAAACTTTTCGGGCAAAAGATTTTCTCCGATGGGTTTTTTTCCAAGGTCATTTCTAATGGACTCCAATGCTTTTTCAACAATCTCAGCGTGGTCTATCATTAAAGTTGGCAACTTGTTGATGTCATACCAATTGATGGAATCCGAAAATTTGTCGGGAGTGGGCTGTACTTGGTTGTAATTGATCAATGCATAATATCCAATGGTGATGAATCTATCCAAAACCCAATGGTCGGAAGATATGGAATAGCCTTTTCCGGCAGCAATCTTTTTGAAGGGGTAGGAACTGTCCCTGTTCTTTTTTCCAAACGTGTGAAACTGTTCTAAATGAATTTTTTCCAGACCCGTTCTTTCCCGAACCCCTCTTTTAACAGCATCGTACAAATCTTCATCTCGCCGAATAAACCCTCCGGGCAATGCAAATTGACCGGAATTTTGATATTCCAAGATCAATATTTTCAATTCTTTTCCAGTAAAACCTAGGATTACCGTATCGTAGGCAATGTTGGTTATATGTTCTGATTCTAATGGTAGCATGTTGTAAACATCGCAAAATTTACATCAAAAAAATATAATTACGAAAAAAAGAAAGTATTATTGTAACAAATTGATACAATAAATGGGGGCAAATCGAGAATATAAAAATATGTTTTGCCCATGTTTCTGGCTTCAGGAACGGTTAAGCGAAAAAAAACAATGCACTTCCCGTTTAGGTTCATATTGAAAATGGTAATGTAGAAGGAAACTACGGTAGCCATTCAGAAATATTTTGTCAATTCTATTTTACATGCTAGTCCCAATGGTGAGAAATTGCACAATTGGCCGAATGCCAAAACAACTGATGGCGATCCACTAAAAATGGTTATTGCTTAGGGGCTTAAATAGCTGTTCTTAAGTGTGGAGGATCGCCACGAATTTTTTGGGTGGAAAATGTGTTGACCAATGAAAGATTGAACCATAACAAATAGGTGCTTTTTTGTTGTTTTTTAAACGCAAAAAAAGGAATGTTTATAGCTCATTAAACATCGGTTTGGCCGCCATGTACAGTTGGCTGCGGATTTTTCGTAAATATCAAATCGCATTTTATGAGGGAGTTGAATTTTATTTTTGCAATATATAATGTTAAAATATTGCCAATTGTAAAATTTTAACTATTATTGTTCCTGATTGAGACAATATGCACGGTCGAGATCAATCAAAATAACTAAACTAAATAGACTATCTATGAATCAAAACAAAATTCAGATTTTGACAGGGTGGGCTGATTCGGTAAAAGCGTTTCAGACATTCTTTTTGTCAATGACAATGATGTTGGTGGGTGGATCTGCATTAGCAGCGGCCCCGGACTTGGGTGAAGCCACTTCACCCCCTTACCAAGTAACCATAACAGGTACAGTTGTGGATAATTTTGGAACCCCTTTACCTGGTACCAACGTTATTGTAAAGGGTACCACTAATGGTACACAGACAGATTTTGATGGTAATTATTCCATTACAGCTGCTTCTGATGCTACCTTGATTTTCTCTTATGTAGGATTTAAAACCACTGAGATTCCAGTAAACGGTAATACTACCATTGATGTTACTATGGAAGAGGATGCCGCGGCACTGGATGAGGTAGTGGTAACTGGGTATGGTACCCAAACAAGAGGGGAATTAACAGGTTCTGTGGGAACAGTAGATGTGGAAGAAGCCACTAAAACACCTGTTGTTAATGCCGCAGAAGCCTTGCAAGGGCGTGTCTCCGGTGTTACAATTACCAACAATGGTTCACCAGGAGCATCTCCAGTGGTGCGTATTAGGGGATACGGAACAGGTAACAGCAACGACCCCTTGTATATTATTGATGGGGTGCAAACAGACGATCCTGGCATCTTAAACTCAATAAACCCTGCCGATATCGAGCAGATGAACGTTCTTAAGGATGGTGCTGCCGCTATTTATGGGGCAAGGGCATCCAATGGTGTTGTGATTGTAACTACCAAAGGTGGCGGTTATAACCTGAACACGGCAAAAGTTTCGGTGGATATGTACACAGGATTCTCTGTGGCAACCAATTTACCGGATATGCTGAACACTCAGCAACATGGGGAAATGCTTTGGCAAAGTATCCTAAATGATGGTGGAACACCTTCGCACCCGCAATATGGTAATGGTCCAAGTCCTGTGATTCCTTCTACGATTCAAGGGGTTCCTGTTACTATGAATGTTAAGCCTGGGGGTACTGACTGGGTAGAGGAAATCTACAGAAGTGCCATTACCCAGAACGCTTCCATTACTTTGGAAAATGGCAACGAAAAGTCTAAATTCCTTTTCTCTGCATCATATTTGAACCGTCAAGGTATTCAAATCCATACTGGTTTTAAAAGAGGGAATGTGCGATTGAACTCTGAGTTTAAAATCGGGGATAGAATACGGATTGGACAACACGCCAATATTTCTTTTGATAGAAGAAGCGGAGGACAATCTTGGTTTAATTTTGCACAAAGGATGTCTCCTTTGGTTCCTGTTTATGATACGGATGGCAATTTTGGCGGTAACTACAGTAACGATACAGGTTTATCCAACCCTAACAACCCTGTTGCGGAAGCTACCCGACAAAAAGATAATTTTGCCAAGACCTTTAGGGTATTCGGAGATGTTTACGCCACATTGGATATTATTGACGGACTACAGTTCAAAACCTCTTTTGGTGGGTCTATTAGAGCCTTCAACGATAGACGTTTTAGGCCGTTGATCCCAGAATCTTCCGAGCCTATCGCCACAAATACATTGACGGAGGCCGATCAGGATAATTATGAGTGGGTTTGGACAAATACTTTAAACTACAACAAATCTTTTGGCGATCACAGTATAAATGCTTTGATCGGTATTGAAGCTTTGGATAACCACGGAAAAGGAAAAGAAATTTCCAGAACGGATTATTTCTTCGAAACACCGGACTATTATTTGTTGAGCAATGGTGCTGGTGCGCCTAACGTAGCTTATGCTTACGATAACGCTAACTCCCTTTTCTCTTTGTTCGGGACTGTAAATTACGATTACGATGGTCGTTATTTATTGACGGCAACGGTACGTCGTGATGAATCCTCTAGATTTGTTGGGGACAACAAGAGCGATATATTTCCTTCGTTCAGTGCAGGATGGGTAGTGAGTAACGAATCTTTCTGGCCGGTAGATTCCTTTGTGAGTCGATTGAAACTTAAAGGTTCTTGGGGGCAATTGGGTAACCAAACACTTCCGGTCAATAACCCAACAACCAATATTTCAGCCTTGAGTGAGCAATATGCGAATTATGTTTTTGCAGGTAGCGGTGGGTTTGCACAAGGAGCGATACTATCAGCAGCAGGTAACCCTAATTTGAGATGGGAAACCAGTGAAACCACCAACTTTGGTGTGGAGCTTGGTCTCTTTGATAACAGATTGAGCCTTTCTGCGGAATATTTTAATATCAAAACCAAGGATTTGATCAATCAGGATGAGCAATTGTTCAGTTCAACAGCTATTGATGCCGCTCCACCTTATGTAAACTTGGGTTCTATTGAGAACACAGGAGTGGATGCAACCTTAAGCTATTCTGATCAAACCGATTCTGGATTTAGCTACGGAATTGACCTTAATTTCTCGCATTACAAAAACGAGGTGGTTGATTTGATCAGTGCTTTCCAAACAGGCTTTGGAGGTTTTAGAACTACAGGAACTGTTACTAGAACGCAAGAAGGACAGCCAATTTCATCTTTCTATGGTAGAGTGGTCGAAGGTATTTTTGCTTCGGAATCCGAAGTGTCCTCAGCGGCAGATCAAGGATTTGCGACTCCTGCAGATGGTGTAGGAAGATTTAAATATGCAGATTTGAACAATGATGGCGTAATCAATGATGACGATAGAACCTTTATCGGTTCTCCTCACCCAGATTTCACTTATGGTATCAACTTGAGAGCTGCCTATAAAGGTTTTGATATATCAGCTTTCTTCCAAGGATCGCAAGGGAACGAAATATTCAACAACGATAAAGTGTATACCGACTTCCCAACCTTCTTTAATGCCAACAGAAGTGTAAGGGTGCTGGATTCATGGACTCCTGACAATTTGGATGCCGAATTGCCAGCGTTGAGCCAGAGTATATCAAACAATGAAGGTACGGCAAGTTCATTCTTCGTAGAGGATGGTTCCTATATGCGATTGAAAAACCTTCAAATTGGTTACACTTTTAATGAAGAGGTTTCTGGTTATTTGGGAATGGATAGTGTTCGTTTCTACCTTCAAGGAACCAATTTGTTGACTATAACCGATTATGATGGAGTAGACCCAGAGCTACAACCCAGATTTAATGGCGGTGCTGTAGATAACCTTACTATAGGGGTTTCGGACAACAATTACCCATTAGCTGCAATCTATTCCTTCGGAGTTAATCTAAAATTTTAAAAAAATGAGAAAGAAGATATTATTTTCAACAATATTTGCAGGTCTGTTGCTATGGGCCTGTAGCGAAGATTTCACAGAAAAGCCCGCTACAGGGGCACTTTCGGATGAAGCCTTACAAAATGCTTTAGGGGTAGACCTAAAGTTGACAGCGGCCTATTCCGCAATGGACGGTGAACGTATAAATAGACAAGGAGAGGGTGTTGCCGCTGGTGGTGATAATTGGTGGACTGATGTGGTATCCGATGATGCCCACAGGGGTAGTACCGATGGGGACAACACGGCCCTGTTTCAAGTTGAGACCTTGGACTGGCAAACCGGTAACAACTGGTTTTTAGGAAGATGGAGTGCACTTTATGGCGGGGTAAACCGTGCAAACGCCGTTTTGGATTTGATCAATCAGATTGAGGAAGGTGATTTTACCCAACAAGAGGGAGAAGCATATTTTCTAAGAGGTTATTACAACTTTGACCTGCAGAAGTTTTATGGATACCCTTCTTTTATTTCAGTGGAGAACTTGGTTAACACAGAGTTTAACCAACCCAACCCAGGCCCTATTTGGGCTGAAATCGAAGCTGATTTTCAGGCAGCCATTGATAGACTAGGGGATGATATTATTGTTGGTAGAGCCAATGCTTGGGTTGCAAAAGCCTTTTTGGGCAAAGTGTATTTGTACCAAGGAAAATACGAGCAAGCCTTGCCATTGTTCAACGATGTGATCAACAACGGACCATATTCATTGAACGAGCAATATGTGGACAATTTCAACCTTGCCGGTGAAAACGGACCGGAATCTATGTTTGCTATTCAATTTGCTTCGGATGATGGACGTTCCTTCAACGGAAATGGTGCCGGTACTTTGAACTTTCCAGGCGGAGGGCCATTGGGTACTTGCTGTGGTTTTTACCAGCCAACACAAGACTTGGCAAATGCCTTTCAAACAGACGGTTCCGGATTGCCATTATTGGATTCCTATGCCGCTACTGATGTAGCCAATGATTATGGAATCAACAGTGACGAGCCTTTTACGCCCCACACAGGGCCACTAGATCCACGAATTGATTATACCATTGGTCGAAGAGGTATTGATTACAATGGATTCGGTATACACCCAGGTAAAGAGTGGATAAGGGCGACCTTTGGTGATATTTCAGGACCCTATTTGCCCAAAAAGAATATGTATCAAGCCGATGAAGTGGATGCCCAACGCGGTACAGGGGGTTGGGGATCGGACTGGTCAGGTATCAACTACAACGTAATGCGTTTCGCAGATGTGTTGTTGATGGCAGCTGAAGCAGCTGTTGAGCAGGCCAACCCAAATTTACCTTTGGCTTTGGAATATGTTAACCGAGTACGTAACAGGGCAAAAAATATGACCCCAGTGCAAACAGTCGATGGTACAGGAGATGCTGCCAATTATCAAATTGAACCTTATGCATCCTTCGGAAGTCAAGACTTTGCTAGAAAAGCAATCCGTTTTGAGCGTCGTTTGGAATTTGGTATGGAAGGACATAGATTGTTCGATTTGAGAAGATGGGGCAATGCGATGGAAACGATAAATACGTATATCCAAAACGAGGGTGAAGATTTCGATCAAGCGGGTTACGGCACTAAATTTGGAACATATCAACCAAAACATGATTTATTCCCTATTCCTATTAATGCCATTGACCAAAGTGGTGGTGTGTTGGAACAGAGTCCACTGTGGAAATAATAAAAGTAGTCTGAGTTAGTTTAATTTAATTCAAGTAAATAGGTTGCCAATATATATTGGCAACCTATTTTAATTATGGACAAACCCTATTAATTAAATATTAACCGTTATTAATCAAACATTAATTGTTAACAGTTCACATACAGTACCTGAATTTGTATTTTTAGAGTGAGGTGAGCCCATCAGCTAAAAAAATAATCCAATTGATTCCTTTTTGATGCACACTGGTTTTTCAGTATTCAAACATTGGTGTAACATCAAAATTTTGGTTAACCCGTAAAAACTTCAACACAGTGAGCAAAAGTTATATTTTAATTGCACTAACTTCATTACTGGTCATTTCTTGTTCCAAGAAACAAGAGGACACTTTGTTTACTCCAGTTTCATCCGACCATTCCGGAGTTACATTCAACAATAAAATAGTTGAGACCGATAGTTTTAACATTCTCACAAGCGAATACATCTTCAATGGTGGAGGGGTTGCCGTAGGTGATTTTAACAATGATGGCAAGCCAGACCTTTTTTTTACAGGCAACCAAGTAACCAACAAGTTATACCTGAACCAAGGCGATTTTGAGTTTAAGGACGTAACCCAAGCATCTGGTGTGGAAGCGGCAGATAAGTGGAAAACAGGTGCTGCGGTGATCGACATAAACAACGATTCACTTCTAGATATTTATGTCTGTGCCGCTATGTATGAAAGCCCAGAGGAAAAGGCCAATATGCTATACATCAACCAAGGAGTGGATGATGATGGCATTCCCATTTTTAAAGAAATGGCCAAAGAATATGGCGTTGCGGATACCGGAAATAGCATGAATGCAGCATTTATAGACTATAACAAAGATGGCTTATTGGATTTATACGTGCTTAACAATGTGGATATACATGTACTGCCAGCCAACTACAGGGAAAAGATCACCGATGGCTCCTCTTTGAGCAACGACCGTTTATACCGCAACAATGGCGACAATACCTTTACCGATGTAACCATAGAGGCGGGCATTACCATTGAAGGCTACGGTCTTGGCGTGGCTATTTCCGATTTGGATTACGACGGTTGGCCGGATATTTATGTAAGCAATGATTATCTGAGCAACGACATTATGTACATTAATAATGGCGATGGGACCTTTACCGATAAAATAAGTGAGTCCATAAAACATCAAAGTAAATTTTCCATGGGCTCCGATGTAGCCGATTTTAACAACGATGGATACCTTGACATTCTAACTTTGGATATGCTCGGGGAAACGAATTATAGGTTAAAAACAACCATTAAGGCAACCAAGTACAACGATTATCACATGAATGATAAGTATGGATACGACTATCAATATATGCGTAACATGCTTCAAATGGGGCAAGGTCCCGATATGCCCTATAGTGAAATTGGCCTAATGGCAGGCATCGCCAAAACAGATTGGAGCTGGTCACCACTTTTTGTTGATGCCGACAACGATGGACGAAAAGATATATTGATTACCAATGGTTTTCCACGAGACATCACCGACCTTGATTTTGGCGAATTTAATTTTAATGTTCAGAAATACCTTAGCCCTTCACAAATCTTGGATTCCATTCCAGTGGTTAAAATCCCGAATTACGCATACCGAAATGAAGGTGATGGCCAGTTTAAGGATGTGGGCGAAGAATGGGGGTTGAGTATCCCTTCCTTTTCAAACGGAGCGGCATTTGCCGATTTGGATGCTGATGGTGACCTGGATTATGTGGTGAACAACATCAATGATGAAGCCTTTCTTTTTAAGAATAATCTGGAAACAAAGCAAAAAGAGGGTAAAAATTTCCTTCAGTTGGATTTGAAAGGCCCAAAAAACAATCAGGCAGGTTTGGGCACCAAGGTGGCCCTACGTTTTGGAGACGGAACCTTTCAATATTACGAACATCAGCTGAATAGGGGGTATTTATCAACAGTACAAAGCATGCCCCATTTTGGTTTGGGACCTCAAAAAACAATCGCATCCCTCGAAATAGTTTGGCCCGATGGAAAATACCAGGAGTTGACCAATGTAACGAGCAATCAAACCTTGGACATTGATTATAAGAACGCCTCTTCCTTGGAAGGCAAACAATTGGCATTTCCCTTGGCACCCAAACAAACCACTCCCATATATCGCGAAATATCGGAACAAGTGGGGGTCAATTATGTTCACGAAGAAACCGATAAGGCCGATTTTTACCTACAGCCTACATTGCCCCACAAGTTGACCCAAAATGGACCTCGACTTGCAAAGGGGGACATCAACGGGGACGGTTTTGAGGATTTTATCGTTGGAAGTTCATCCGGGTACTCCCCAATGATTTTTATGCAAGATGCCGAAGGAACGTTTACAGGCACAGCTTTGTTCAATGACGAAGCTAGCAAAAAACGGGAAGAGACCAGCATTGCGTTGTTTGACCTAGAGAATGATGGAGATCTTGATATTTACATGGTTGCAGGTAGTAATGAGTTTGATTTGGACTCACCATACTATCAAGATTACCTAATGGTCAATCAGGGAAATGGTAAGTTTATCATGGCAAAAGATAAAATACCAGAGATAAATTCCAGTGGTTCCGTAGTGGAAGCAGAGGATTTTGATGGTGATGGCTATGTTGACCTATTTGTTGGCGGACGCACTCCATTTTCCCAGTATCCCAAGCCAGATGATTGTTATCTGTTGAAAAATGAAAAGGGAAAACTGGTCGATGTGACGGAAACATACAACAAAGCACTTAGGAAACCGGGTATGGTAACCGATGCCAAATGGGCCGATTTAAACAATGATGATTTAAAGGATTTGATTTTGGTAGGCGAATTTATGCCCGTAACCATTTTTATGAACAAAAGGGATTCCTTTCAGCAAATGGACCAAACAGGCGTACAGCAACTATCAGGTTGGTGGGAGTGTGTCTTGGCAGAAGATTTTGATGGCGATGGCGATGTGGACTTACTTGCAGGAAACTTGGGAGAGAATAATCTGTACAATCCTTCCGAAGAAAGACCCGTAACCATGTTGGCCAAAGATTTTGACAACAATGGAGCCATTGACCCTGTAATGTTCGCGTATTTTAAAAGCGATTTTGAGGACTCGACATACCAGCCCTATCCTGTTAATTTTTGGGGTGATCTTATGAGTCAAAGTCCTATGTTCAGGAAAAAGTTCAATTACTTCCGGGAGTTTGCCACGACCACCAAGAGTGGGCTGTTTACGCCCGAAGAACTTGAGGGAGCCGATGAATTAATGGCAAATCACGATCAAACCACTTATTTTGAGAATGATGGCAACGGACAGTTTAAGATGGGCAAACTTCCGTGGCAAACACAATCGTCCCCCATAAAATGCATGATTACTACACAGGCAGGGGGCAACGCCTCTACCGATGTGTTGATGATAGGGAACGATTTTGGCAATGAGGCCTTTATTGGTAGGTACGATGCGTTTAACGGTGGAGTGCTGCTTGGAGACAACAATGGAGGCTTTAATTTTAAAAATGCGGAAGAGAGTGGTTTTAAGGTTACCGGAGATGCCAAGGATATGGTTCAAGTAGAACGGGCCGGGGGAGGAAATCCCTTTATTATTGTAACACAGAATAGGGGCAAAGCATTGGTTTTTACCAAAACAAAATAACTTTTTAGTCGAAATTAGATAAACATGGTTTGCTCACTCAAAAGAGCAAACCATGTTTATTTATATGCTATTTGCTAAGTCCCGCTTGAGATAATGTGATCAACAACGCCAATTGAATGGATTCATCGCCCTCTTCATCGTTCAAGTACCACTCGTGCAAGGAATGGGCTCCGCCTCCTTGTCCTCCACGACCAATACAAACGGACGGAATTCCTTTGGAAACCGGTATATTGATGTTGGTTGAGCCGCGCCCCAAACGCGGGGTCTCCCCAAAATACTTGGTGGCAGCCATGGTTCTTTGGATCAAGGGTAGGGAAGCGGGCAATTCCCCTGATGGCCTATCACCAATTTTTATGAGCTCATAGCTAACCTCGCCACGCACACCGCTGGCATTGTATTCCGTTATGGCTTTTTCCACAGAGGCTTTAAAGATGGTCTCGATTTCATCAAGGTTTTTGGGGTCGATGGCACGCATATCAACCTCCATCCAAGACTCAAACGGAATGGAATTTACAGAAGTGCCACCACCAATTCTGCCAACATTGAAACTTGTTTTAGGGATATCTCCAGAAGTGTATGCCCACGCATCCTTGGAAAATGTAGTTATGGCTTTTCCTAAAGCATGATGTGGGTTGGCAAGCCCAAAAGCCCCCCAAGAATGTCCACCTTGCCCTTTGATGAGCAATTTATAACGTTTGGAGCCCAATCCGGCATTGCTTATTCTTCCCAAACCGCCGCCATCAATAGCAATCCAAGAGTCAATGTCCAGTCCCGATTCATTGAACATGTATTTCATGCCTCGAAGATCTCCAAGACCTTCCTCACCAACGGAACCAACAATTAATACATCTTTTTCAGTTTTTATATCTGCCTTGTTCATGGCTTTGAGCATGCTAATGAGCATGGCCAAACCACGTGTGTCATCACCAATCCCTGGGGCTTTTAACGTGTCCCCCACTTTTTTAACGGTAACATCGGTTCCCTCTGGGAAAACTACATCCAAGTGGGCATCGACCCCAACATAGCCCGATTGGCCCGACGTACCTTTTCGCAACCCGATGACATTTCCTACCTTGTCTGTCCAAATGCTGTCAACACCTGCTTCTTTCAACATTTTGGAAAAAACCTTTCCCCGCTCATCTTCCATAAAAGGAGGGGCCAAAATTTCTGTTAAAGCAATCAGGTCTTCTGTGGTTTGATTTTTTTGGGCCTTTATCAATTCAAAAGCTTTCTTGACCTGTTTTTTCTTGGCCAAGCGTTCCACTTCCTTGGTGTATTTTTTTTCAATTTCTTGGGCCATTATCGAACCAGATAACAGACTAAAGATAATAATGAGACCGAACGTAAGTTGTTTCATAATCAAGTATATTTATTCTTTATAGTGTTATGTGCGATGAATCCATTGTTCTAAGCTCGGCAAATGCTTTTTGGAGCCTAGCTGTCACTTCTCCAATAGCATCATTTTTATAAAAAATATGATCGCCCAATTGTGAAATGGATGCCACTTGGGTAGTGGTACCGGTAAAAAAGGCCTCGTTCATATTTTTAACCTCATTTTCTGCCACGGGTTTTTCAATAACAGGTATTTCCAACTTTCTGCAGAGTTTTATAACAATCTGCCTGCTTATACCGTTCAAAATATGTTCGTTGGCTGGATGGGTAATTACATTTCCGTCTTCCACAAAAAAAATATTGGTGTGGGAGCCTTCAGAAATTATACCGTTTCGGACCAAAACAGCTTCATCTGTATTTGCGTTCATTGCTGTTTCATTGGTCATAATATTGCCTAGCAGTGAAATGGATTTGATATCGCATCTGTGCCATCTAAAGTCGGGTTCTAGAACGGCTTTCATGTTCTTAAGGTTGATGGGAGGGAGATTGTAGGGCAGTGCATACATCATCACGCTAGGGGGAACGTTTTTGGGGTACGAGTGTTTTCTGGGGGCGACTCCACGGGTAACTTGCATATAAATTAAGCACGATTCCCCTTTTAAACCAGCCGCATGAAGAAGTCCGTCCAGATTATCATCAATTCCCTTGACGTAGTATGGGATGCCAATTTTGTCCAGATTGTCCTGCAATCGGTCCAAATGTGCTCTTTTGTAGAAAATGCCATTTTCCAATTGCATCATTACTTCGTAAATACCATCTCCGAATAAAAATCCGCGGTCAAAAACGGATATTTTGGCATTGTCCGCCGTTACTATTTCTCCATTCAGATAGACTTTTTCAGGAAAGTTTCCTTTGGGCAACATGTAAGGTTGGTTTTAAGTAAGAGGCCGTCTAAAAAACTTGTTATCCGTCAGGTTGTATTGCTTTTTAGCACCTCATTGATCTCGTTGTGTGAAGGTAGTGGATATTTCCCAAAAGTAAAACCAAGCAATAAAGTTTGTAGCGGGGCAAATAAATTTTAGAAAAACAATAAGTATTTTTAAAGAAATTCAAAGTCGTTAACAATAGATTTAGATGGTTGGTTTTAATAATTATAAAGATTTGTCGTACTTCACGAAAAAAGATAAACCATGACGATTTTTGTTGATATGGACGAGGTAATTGCAGATGCTTACAATGCCCATTTAAATATTTACAATCAAGAGTTTAATGCCCAATTAACACTTGAAGCCTGCCATGGCAAGGAGTTTTGGCAATGTGTTCCAGTGGAACATCAACAATCGATAAAAGATCACACCAGGCGAGATGGTTTTTTTGGTGATTTAAAAGTAATTGCCGACAGCCAAGAAGTGCTTGAGGCGTTAAGCAAAAAACATGAGGTATATATTGCTTCGGCAGCTATGGAGTTTCCACAGTCCTTAAGGGAAAAGTCGGATTGGTTGGACAAACACTTTCCCTTTATTCCGTGGCAAAACCGAATCCTCTGCGGAAACAAGCATGTTTTAAAGGGTGATGTGCTCATAGACGACCGTAGCAAGAACCTCAAGCCTTTTGATGGTAGATCCATTATGTTTACTTCACCACATAATACAAAGGTCACCACCTTTGAACGTGCGGATACTTGGAAGGATATCGCCAACAAACTTTTGTAACTTGTAATTGCAATGCAAAAAAAACTATCCAAGTTACTGTTGTTGGCCGGTACATTTATGTTTCAGGCGTGTGCCGCACAATCCCATTTGGTACAGGACGAACTGGAGACCATCACCAAAGAAAATTTAAAATACTATCTCTATTATCCTGAAGACTACTTCGCATCAGAAGATAAGGATTTTGGCCTGTTGCTGTTTCTTCATGGCGGGGGTGAATCTGGAGGGGACATCAAAGAAGTCAAATACAATGGTCCGCCAAAAATGCTGGCCGAGGGCAAACAATTTCCCTTTTTGATCTTGGCCCCACAAAATCCCCACGCCCAAAAATGGTGGAATACGGATGCAGTTGTCCAACTATTGGACTCCGTGGTCAACACCAATAGGGTGGATAAAAATAGAATTTACTTGACCGGACTAAGCAGGGGTGGAAGTGCATCTTGGGAATTGGCCACCCAATATCCGGATAAGTTTGCTGCCATGGCCGTAGTTTGCGGTATGACGCCATTACCCTATGCCCATTGGATAGATAAGAACATGCCCATCTGGGTCTTTCATGGCGATGAGGATGAGGTAATCCATGTAGAGGAATCAGACAAGATGGTGGAAAAGTTGAGGGCGATGGGTCGCGATGTCCGCTACACAAGATACAAAGGTGTGGGCCACAACGCATGGGGCCGAGCTTACACGACCGACTCGCTCTATACTTGGTTGGCAGAGCAAAAACGCATAAACTAAATTTGATGAAATACCCGATTATTTTCCTAGGTCTTCTTTTGACGGTTAGCTGTAAACAACAAGACAAAAACCAAAATGAATCTGCCCAAACCGAAACAGCAATTCGTTTGGACTCCGTTTCCAGTGACACCATTATAAAGGAAGAAAAACCTGTTTTAAAAACATTCGAAGGATTGGCCGATACCACTTTTGTGCGACTGGCCGATTTTAGTGAAGATTTTGCGTATGACATGCGCTATGCCACCGAGAATAATTTTTTAAAGGCCAAGGTGTACGACTGCGCCGAATGCTATACAAGGGTAAAAACAGCAAAGGCATTGATCAAGGCCAATAAGGATTTTATGGAAAAAGGGGTAAAAATCAAGTTTTTTGATTGTTATCGCCCTAACTCGGTACAATACAAAATGTGGGAGATTGTCCCCAATCCACAATATGTAGCCAATCCAGATAAAGGATCTATTCACAACAAGGGCGGTGCCGTGGACATTACTTTGGTGGACATGGAGGGCAACGAACTCGATATGGGAACCGATTTTGATTACTTCGGGAAAAGGGCCTATCACGATAATTTAGATTTGCCACAAGAGATTTTGGATAACCGGAAACTACTTAAGGAGACCATGGAGGCACACGGTTTTTGGTCCATTAGAACCGAATGGTGGCATTATAACCTTTCAGCTGCATCCAATGATAGGGTCGCCAATTTTAAATGGGAATGCGACGATTAAACCTTTTTGCACACCAAAAATATCAAGTTGTTGTTGATGTTGGTGGTAAAAAAGAGGTAACGATTTCCGCCATCTTTAATCTTATGTTTTTTGCGAAGCTCGGCAACTGGTATGGGAAAGTTCCGTGTTGTGATGTTCGCTTTTGGGACGGCCATTGATCTTATGGACTTT
Organism: Allomuricauda sp. TY007; assembly: GCF_010468565.1. GTDB lineage: Bacteria > Bacteroidota > Bacteroidia > Flavobacteriales > Flavobacteriaceae > Flagellimonas. Next base: position 57,742 of record NZ_WUEG01000015.1, on the reverse strand, counting down.
TTGGAATAAGGAAGGGTCTTTTCAATGGTAAACCTTCTCCCGGGAAAATCTACAAGAGTGTCAGCAGTGTATAAATGGGAGTGTGGGTGGAGTTTTTTAAGCTTGTAGGTTTTGGCTACGGACTTAAACCCACCGGACTTTAAAATAGCGGCATTGGGTTCGTACAAATAGGCAGAAGGCTCCCCAAAATCAATAGTGGTGTTTTGTTCTTCTTCCAGTTTAAAATTGAATGTATCTGTTCGGTTTGGCAGTAAATTGATGGTTTTTATTCCAATGTTTCCGTTGTACCCTTTTTCTAAAATAAAGAGGAGTTCCTTTACTTCGTTATTAATGGCCACAACATGAACCTCTTTTACGAATTCCAGTTCCTCAACCCCTTTTTTTATATCTAAAAGTGGAGATGTTTTTACGAGAATATGTTGTGTTCTTTCAAAAATCAAAGGGAGGTGTTCGGGTAAATTGGGCAGGCAATCCTCTAAGAGAAAAACCTTTCCTTTTTTATCGTTTCTTCGAGAGGGGTCAACATAGATCCAATCAAAATTTTGTGTTGATTCCTTTAAAAATGTAATGCCATCTTCGGGCAGGCATTTTATATTGTTCTGCCCTAAAACTTTAAAATTATGGGCTGCAATTTCACTCAGTTCCAAATTGATTTCACAATGAAAAACGGACGCTATTTTTTTTGAAAAAAAGTAACTGTCAACACCGAACCCACCTGTAAGGTCTACCAACGATTTTCCACTTACAATTTGGGCCTTATATTCAGCTGTTGATTCGGAACTGGTTTGTTCAATATTGAGTTTATTGGGATAGTAGATATGGGATGAGGCAAACCAAGTGGGCAGTTTATCACGACTCTTTTTTTTAGCTTCTATCTGTTCGACCAGCTCTTTTTGTGAAACACCCTCAAAAACAGGTTTTTTAAGTAAGATTGACATGGTGTCTGCGGAGATGTTTTTTGATATAAAATCCTGGACACCGATATTTAAAATAATATCGTTCAAATTGATGCTATAAGTTTTTGGTCAATTTCTTCACAAAGGAATATTCCGTTAAAAACTCCTTTAAAACAACCTTTATGGCCGTGTATCCGGGTACTGCGACCACCATTCCGACCACACCAAATAAAAGCCCTGCAATAATGATGATGAGAAAAATCTCCAGAGGGTGGGACTTTACGCTTGTGGAAAAAATAAAGGGTTGTGAAAAGAAATTATCAATGAGCTGACCTACCGTTAAACCAATAAAAACATACATGGCCTTTGGCAAAATAACGGTGCTGAAATCCGCCCCGAGCGAGCTCGTCATGGTCAGGGTAATCATAATTGCTCCCCCAATAATAGGGCCTATATAAGGAATAATGTTGAACAGGGCGCACAAGAAAGCAATAACAATGGCATTTTCCACGCCCACGATCAATAGTGCTATGGTGTAAATTACAAAGAGAATAAATAGCTGAAGTAAAATTCCAGCAAAGTATCTGGACAGCAGATTATTGATTTTATCAATGGACTTGACCAAGTTACTTTCCTTGTCATCGGGCACAAAGGTCAAAATACCGTTTTGCATCAATTTGCTATCCTTTAAAAAGAAAAAGGAAATGAAAAGTACTGAAAAAAGGCCTATACTAAAATTACTCAATGCATTGACAAATGAGTTAAGAAAATTCGGGATAAAACCTAAATCCAAACCTTGTAGCACATTTTCTTCAATACGGGATTCGTTCAATAAGGTGTTGAAACTCCCTGTTGAGGCACCAAAATAGTCTAAGGTTTGAATGTAAAGCGTGTTAAGGTCGGCTTTGAGTGCTTCAATATCCAGTAGGGACAGATTTTTACTTTGTTCGGCAATCAGGGGGATAAATAGGGCGAGTATCCCTAAAAAAATGGCCAGCATAAAGATCATGGTAACCACAACAGCCAAGGTATTGGGAAACTTGAGCTTTCTTCGCAGGAAAAGTACAATGGGTCTGCCCAACAAGGCCAAAACAGCTGCAATGGCCAAATAGGCCAACACGGACTGGATTTTATAAAAAAACCAGCCTAAAAGAACCACACCGACCATAATGGCCACTGCCCGTAATATTCCGTTAGCGATTATTTTTGCATTCATGTTTTAACTTTTAAAAGCATATTCCACAATATTTGATCCCATTTGCAAGGCTTTCAACCGAACTTCTTCCGGGTCGTTGTGCACGCTTGGATCTTCCCAGCCATCCCCAAGGTCGCACTCGTAAGTGTAGAGCAGCACAAGTCTACCTTGATCAAAAATCCCAAAGGCCTGCGGTCTTTTTCCATCATGCTCGTGAATTTTGGGCAATCCGTCCGGAAACTTGAATTTTTGTGAAAATACGGGATGGTCGGCACCCAGTTCCTCCAATGGTCTGTCCGGGAAAACCTTTTCCAATTCCCTTCTCAGGTAAGGTTCCATACCGTAGTTGTCGTCAATATGTAAAAATCCTCCGGACAAAAGATAGGTTCGCAAATTCTGGACTTCTTCATCTGTGAAAAAGACGTTGCCATGCCCTGTCATGTGTAAAAATGGATATTTAAAAATAGAGACGCTTCCTGCCTCCACTGTTTCCGGTTCTGAATCGATCTTCGTATCAATATTGGTATTACAAAATTGAATTAAGTTGGGAAGTGCCGTGGGGTTGGAGTACCAATCGCCCCCACCGCCATATTTGAGTACGGCAATCTGTTGGGCATGTGTTGCAGTTACCGCAAAAAACAGTAGGGTACATATTAAATGGATATGTTGTTTCATATAGAAGCAGTTGACCAGCCTTTCAAAAATAGGGTATTCCTTTGTAAAAAATAAAGTGCGTCCCTATTAGTTGTTGATTATGGCCACTGTTGTACAGGCCACAATGGCCGCTGTCTCGGTACGGAGTCGATTCCTTCCTAGGGCAATGGGGATATATCCCTTTTCTTTGGCCAGGTCAATTTCTTCTTTGGAGAAATCGCCTTCGGGTCCAATAAGTATGGTAACATCGTTGTCGGCGATAACTCTTCGTTTTAACTCCATTTTCTCGCCATTTTGGCAATGGGCAATAAATTTTAGGCCAACGGTAGTATCGGATTCCAAGAAGTCCTTGCAGGATATTGGTGGGTTGATCTGTGGTAAAACTGTTTGCAAAGATTGTTTCATGGCAGCTTGCAATACACGCTCCATTCGTTCCAGTTTAATGGTTTTTCGTTCGGAGTGATCGCAAATGATCGGGGTAATCTCATCCACACCTATTTCTGTGGCTTTTTCCAAGAACCATTCATATCGGTCATTCATTTTTGTAGGGGCTACCACCATGTGCAGTTTATATCTTTTTGGAATTGATTTACGCTGTGAAGTAATACGTGCCTTGCATCTTTTTTGGTCTGGTTCCAAAATTTCAGCTTCGAACAAATATCCTTTACCATTGGTGATGTGAACAATGTCTCCTTCGGATTTACGCAAAACCCGGGCAATGTGTTTGCTTTCATCGGGTGGAAAAATGAACTGCTTGGCACTATTGTCCAACGATGGATTGTAGAAAAGCTGCATAGTTAAAATTTAAATCCCCCATTGAGGGCTTGATTCCCCGACGTTCTAGGTCGAAATGAATTATTTTTAATTAGCTACCTATGGCGTAACGTGCCTTGGCGGCAATACTTTGGTCCGTGAACACTCCCCTTTCAAACTTAAGGTAACCAACAATACCGATCATGGCGGCGTTGTCCGTGCAATACCCAAATTTAGGAATAAAGGTTTGCCAGCCCAACTTTTCCTCGGCATCCTTAAGTCTGCCCCGAATGCCGGAATTGGCCGCTACCCCGCCACCGATGGCAATTTGTTTTATACCGGTCTGGTCAACAGCTAATTGCAGCTTCTCCATTAATATTTCCAGAATGGTGAATTGCACCGAAGCACAAATATCATTTATGTTTTCGGAAACAAAATCTGGGTTCTTTTGGGTCTCTCGTTGTAAAAAATAGAGAATACTGGTCTTTAACCCACTGAAACTGAAGTTGAGTCCATCAACCTTTGGTTTTGGGAAGGTAAAAGCATCTGGATTGCCCAGTTTTGCATATTTATCGATCAATGGACCACCGGGGTAGGGCAGTCCCATCAATTTGGCACTTTTGTCAAAGGCTTCGCCCACGGCATCGTCCAAGGTTTCGCCCAAGACTTCCATGGTAAAGTAATCCGTGACCTTCACAATTTGGGTGTGTCCCCCACTAATGGTCATCGCTAAAAACGGAAATCTTGGGGAAGTCTGGTCCCCATCCTCGATAAAATGGGCGAGAATGTGGGCTTCCATGTGGTTTACCTCGATCAAGGGTATGTCCAGGCCCAGTGCCAAAGACTTGGCGAAAGAGGTTCCCACCAACAAGGATCCCATAAGTCCGGGGCCTCGTGTAAATGCTATGGCAGATAGCTGTTTTTTGTCGATATTTGCCTTGGCCAAGGCTTGGTGTACCACGGGAACTATATTTTGTTGATGTGCCCTTGAGGCCAATTCTGGGACAACACCCCCATATTGCTTGTGAATTTCTTGTGTAGCTACCACATTGCTCAGTACTTTTGTATTGCAAAGTACGGCAGCAGAGGTATCATCGCAGGATGATTCGATCGCAAGAATATATTTTTTTGGATTTTCCACTCGTTTTGGAACAAAAATTGGTCGTCAAAGGTAAAACATAAAAACCCTATCAAAAAACTTCGTAAAATACTGTTGCGTTTCCTTTTGGCCATTATCCTTATTCTGGTATTGGGCTCTTTGGTATTGTCCTTGCCTGTGGTACAGACCAAGTTGGGAAAATACGCTACCGATTCTTTAAACGAGGAGTTTGGCACAAATATCCAAATTGAACGGGTAAGCGTGTCCCTCTTCAACATGAATGCAGGGATAAAGGGTATTTATGTAGAAGACTACAAGAAGGATACACTAATTTACATTCACAAACTAACCACATCCATTTTAAACTTGCGCAATATGGCCAATAATAAGATGGAGTTTGGCGATATGGAATTGGACGGTCTCACCTTTAACTTAAAGACCTACGAAGGGGAGACGGATACCAATCTGGATGTATTTGTGGCCAAATTGGACGACGGTAAACCCAGAGATCCGGGAACCCCTCCATTTTTTATGTCTTCTGATGAGATCGAGATACATAGTGGAAAGTTTAGATTGGTTGATGAGAACTTGGAAAAACCTGAGACGCTGAATTTCTCGGAAATTGAAGTTTTGGCGCACGATTTTCAGATACTTGGACCGGATGTTTCCTTAAAAATAGATGACCTTTCCACCTTGGCGAAGCGTGGAATACGCCTTAAGAAATTGGCGACCGATTTTAAATACACCAAGCAACAAATGCGCTTTGATTCCCTGCTGATCGATACCGAGCAATCCGAACTAAAAGGTAATTTGGTGTTCAATTATGAGCGGGACGATCTGGCCAATTTTGTTGATTTGGTGAAGATCGATGCCAATTTTACGGAATCTTCCGTGGCCCTAAACGAGATAAATGCCTTTTACGATGAATTTGGTCAGGACAAAACGGTGACCTTTACCGGGGACTTTAGTGGGGTGCTCAACCAGCTCCAGGTCGATAATTTGTTCCTTTTTACCGATAATACAGGTATTCGGGGAGACTTTAGGTTCGATAATATTTTTAGTGAGTATGCTCCCTTTGTACTACGTGGGGATATAGACAACCTTACCTCCAGTTATTATCAATTACGAAGTATTTTGCCCAAAATATTGGGCAGAAACATTCCGGAATCCGTTCAAAAATTGGGTCAGTTTACAGTGCGTGGGGATACGGAGATCACAGAGACCTCCATCGACGTAACCGTCAATTTGAACACTGCTGTGGGTGATAGCTACGTGGATCTTCAAATGACCAATGTGCAGACCATAGAAGATGCCTCGTACATTGGTTTTATTTCTTTGATCGATTTTGATATTGGTGAATTTATAGATAATGAAGACCTTGGACTTGCCTCTATGGACATGAACGTGGAAGGAAAGGGATTTGTAGCGGAGAGCTTGAATACCGAAGTTTCCGGGGACATCTACAAATTTGAATTCAACGATTACGAGTATAACAAAATAAAGGTTTCCGGTATTTTGAGGAACGAACTTTTTGATGGCGTGCTTTTGTGCAACGACGATAACTTTAGGTTCGATTTTCAAGGATTGGCCAATTTCGGGGCCCGGGAGAACAAATTCAACTTTGTGGCCGCAGTGGACTACGCCGACCTTAAGGAATTGAATTTTATCAACGATAGCATTTCCATATTTAAAGGGCATGTGGATATGGATATTGAAGGCAACAATCTTGACGACATGGCAGGACAGTTGCGTTTTTCCAATACCACCTATCAAAATGCGAACGACACCTACTATTTCGAGGATTTCAATGTGACCTCTTCCTTTGATCGGGACACCATACGAACCGTGGAGATCAACTCACCGGATATCATCACCGGATATATGCGAGGGAATTTCAAGGTAAACGAACTGGGAAGATTGATTCAGAATTCCATTGGAAGTATCTATACCAATTACCAGCCCTTTGAGATTTCGGGCGGACAACATCTCGACTTCAATTTTAAGATTTACAATAAGATTGTTGATGTGTTTGTCCCGGAAATGGCTTTCGATGCCAATACCTATATCCGAGGGGCCATTAAGGCGGACCAGAGTGATTTTAAGCTCACCTTTAAATCGCCCAATATCGAGGCCTTTGGGAACAAGTTTGATAATATTGAGTTAAAGATAGACAACAAAAATCCATTGTTCAACACCTTTGTTTCGGTAGAGGACATGTCCACGGTGTATTACGACATTAAAGATTTTAATCTGATCAATACTACCTTAAAGGATACCCTTTTCTTTAGAACGGAGTTTAAAGGGGGAAGTGAGTATAATGATAGCTATAATCTGAACTTTTATCACACCTTTAACGAAAACAACAGATCGGTCATTGGGCTGAAAAAATCGGACATTAGCTTTAAAGGGAACACTTGGGTGCTCAACAAGAACGGGAACAATAAGAACAAGGTAATCTTTAACAGCTCTTTGGACAGCATCAGGATAGAGGATGTGGTCATGGACAACAATAACCAAGAACAGATTCGATTAAGGGGAGAGTTTGCCGATTCCACCTATAAAGATTTGGACCTACAGTTTAAACTGGTATCTCTAAACAAGATTACCCCGGCAATCGATAGCCTAAAAATGGATGGAAAAGTGGATGGCTTTCTCAATATTTTACAGAAAGATGGAAGGTATTTGCCCACTTCAAGCTTAAATATCCAAAACTTCAGTATCAACAAGATGCACATGGGCGATTTGGAAGTTGGCATTTATGGCAACAACGACCTTACCGAGTTTGGCGTGAGCTCTTGGCTCAACGATCAAGGAAAAGAACTCATGAGCATAAATGGCAAGGTCACCAACATAAACAATAAGCAAGAACTGGATTTGGTTGCCAACTTTACCGATTTTGCCCTAGAGCCTTTCAATCCTTTGGGAGAGGGCATTATTTCCAATATTAGGGGGAAGGTCAGTGGCAATGCCACTATAATCGGTAATGTGGAAAACCCCGCTATTAATGGGGTGCTCAACTTAAATGATGCGGGCATTGGAATCCCCTATCTTAACGTGGACTATGATTTTGCGCCATATTCCCAGGTTCGGCTGTTCGACCAGACCTTTTATTTTGAAAATGTGGAGCTGTCCGATGTGGAAGAAGGTACCACGGCAACTATGGACGGTACCATTAGTCATACTGGTTTTGATGATTGGTACCTTGGGCTGGATGTGGATACCAATAACGACCGCTTCATGATTTTAAACACCGAATACGATGAGGAAACCCTCTACTACGGAACAGGTTTCATTAATGGAACGGGAAGTATTTATGGTCCAACCGATGCATTGACCATTGCTGTGGATGCTACTACAGCGCGTGGCTCATCACTTAAAATACCCCTGAGCGATGTGACCAGTGTAGGAGACTATTCCTTTATAAATTTTATTGAAAAAGGGGGAGAGGGATCATTGGAGGAAGAGCGTGTCCTAGAGGAATATCAAGGCCTGGAAATGGCATTTGACCTTGCTGTTACCCCCGAGGCAGAAGTGGAAATTGTAGTGGACCAAACCACAGGAAGTTCCCTAAAGGGAACAGGGGAAGGTATTTTGTTGATAGAGATCAATACCAATGGAAAATTTAATATGTACGGAGACTTTGTTGTGGTGTCCGGGGAATACAATTTTAAATATGGAGGTGTCATAGATAAAAAGTTCAAGGTGCGTCCTGGAGGCACCATTCTGTGGGAACGCGACCCACTAGCGGCACAGTTGAATTTGGAAGCGGTATATTCCCTTAATGCCAATCCCGCACCACTTTTGGACAATGCGGGATATACAGGAAGAATACCCACCGAAGTTGTTATAAGGTTGGATGGGGAACTGGAAAGCCCAAATATTAATTTCGATATCGATTTTCCAGGGACAACCTCTGTAGTGCAGTCCGAACTGGAGTATCGCCTGCAAGATCCGACCATAAAGGAAAGAAACGCCTTCTTTTTATTGGCACAGGGAACTTTTGTGAACCCACAATCGGGAGGAATCAATCAACAGGCCGTTACCGGAAATCTGATTCAGACCGCCTCTGGGCTTTTCAATCAAATTCTCTCGGGCAATAATGATAAACTGAATTTTGGTGTATCCTACGAACAGGGCTATAATGATCCCAACGCCGATATTGCCACGGAGGATAGGATAGGGGTAACGGTCTCCACACAGTTGTCCGACCGAATTTTGGTGAACGGAAGAGTAGGGGTGCCGGTCGGCGGCGTTTCGGAAACAGTGGTAGCCGGCGATGTTGAGGTACAGGTACTGTTGAACGATGAGGGAACGCTCAGTGCCAAGATATTTAACAGGGAAAACCAAGTACAGCAGTTTTTGGCCGAAAGGCAAGGGTATACCCAAGGAGTGGGGCTATCTTACCAAGTGGATTTTGACAGTTTCAGGGAGTTGATGCGAAAAGTGTTCAACAAGCAGGAAAAGTCAGCAACGGAACAAAAAACCATCTCCAGAAAACAGCCCACGCAGGTCATGGGAAAGGACAGTTTGATTCGTTTTTCGGAAAAGCCTGTTAATCAACCCTAATCAACACAATAAAATTTATATTTTTTAGGGTTTTTGTATTAATTTATTACGAAAACGTTTGAGAAAACCCATTAAAACAAATAAATTATTAAGGTATTCAAAATTTGAATAAAGTTTCCTAGCTTTGACCTCTTAAAAATTTGAATGGCTTCAGAAATTAAAAAAATAGGAGTTTTTACCTCAGGCGGAGACTCTCCTGGGATGAATGCCGCAATTCGTTCCGTTGTCCGTACTTGTGCATATTTGGGAATTGAGTGTGTAGGCATCTACAGAGGATATCAAGGAATGATGGAAGGTGACTTTAAGACCTTGGATGCACGTAGTGTAAACAATATTATCAATAAGGGAGGTACTATTTTAAAATCTGCTCGCTGCGAAGAATTTAGAACCAAGGAAGGAAGGAAGAAAGCTTACGACCAACTGACCAAGGAAGGTATTGATGCCTTTGTGGTCATTGGAGGAAACGGAAGCTTTACAGGTGCGCTTTTGTTCAACGAGGAATATAAATTTCCTGTAATGGGAATCCCGGGCACCATTGATAACGATATTTTGGGATCTTCTTATACAATAGGTTTTGATACAGCAATCAACACAGTGGTGGATGCCATTGACAAGATCCGTGATACCGCAAGTTCCCACAACCGGCTCTTTTTTGTTGAGGTAATGGGCAGGGACGTAGGGCATATTGCCCTTAACGCTGGTGTAGGCGCAGGTGCTGAGGAAATTTTAATTCCTGAGCAGAATCTGGGACTGGAACGTTTGTTGGATTCCCTAAAACGAAGTAAAGCCTCAGGGAAATCATCCAGTATCGTAATTGTTGCCGAAGGGGATAAAATAGGTAAGAACGTTTTTGAACTAAAGGAATACGTGGAAGAGCATTTGCCTATCTATGACGTTAGGGTATCCGTGCTGGGACACATGCAAAGAGGGGGCAACCCAACGTGCTTTGACCGTGTTCTCGCCAGTAGAATGGGCGTTAAGGCCGTTGAGAGCATCTTGGAAGGCAAATCAAACCTAATGGTAGGTATAAAGGATACCAAATTGGTGCTTACACCTTTGGCAGAGGCCATAAAAGCACATACGGAAATCGACGAAGAGCTCATTAGAGTTTCGGATATAATGACAACTTAATTTAAACACAAAAAAGAAGAACATGTCAAATTTGAAAATAGGAATCAACGGATTCGGTAGAATAGGAAGGTTGGTATTTAGGGCAACCGTAAAAAGAGGCGATGTAGATGTTGTGGCAATCAACGATTTGTTGGATGTTGAGCACCTTGCATACTTGTTGAAATATGATTCGGTTCACGGAAACTTTGATGGTACCGTGGAGGTTAAAGATGGAAATCTAGTGGTAAACGGTAACACTATCAGAATCACAGCAGAGCGCGACCCAAAGAATTTGAAATGGGATGCAGTTGGTGCTGAAATCGTTGCAGAATGTACCGGTATATTTACCACATTGGATATGGCCCAATCACATATTGATGGTGGTGCCAAGAAAGTAGTTATCTCAGCCCCATCCAAAGATGCCCCAATGTTTGTAATGGGAGTAAACCACAAAGATGTAAAAGCTACGGATACCATAATTTCAAACGCTTCGTGTACCACCAACTGTTTGGCACCTATCGCCAAAGTTCTTAACGATGAGTTTGGTATTGCTGAAGCTTTGATGACAACAGTACACGCTACAACGGCTACCCAATTGACGGTTGACGGTCCTTCTAAAAAGGATTATAGAGGTGGTAGAAGTGCCCTTTTAAACATCATTCCAGCAGCTACAGGTGCTGCAAAAGCTGTTACCAAAGTTATTCCTTCGTTGGAAGGTAAACTAACAGGTATGGCCTTCAGGGTCCCTACTGCTGACGTTTCTGTAGTGGATTTGACCGTGAAATTGGAAAAAGAAACTTCTTATGAGGGTATTAAAGCTGCAATGAAGGCTGCTTCTGAAGGTGAATTGTCGGGAATTTTGGGATATACCGAAGAAGCTGTAGTCTCCCAAGATTTTGTTGGAGATGTTAGAACTTCCATTTTCGATGCAGGTGCTGGAATTGAGCTAAATTCCAAATTTTTCAAAGTGGTTTCTTGGTACGACAACGAAACCGGTTATTCCAACAAATTGGTTGATTTGGCCCTGCACGCAGCAAGCCTATAATTTTTTATCTCAATAATTTTTTATCCTGAAGGGGGGATTCCTCTCTTCAGGATTTCAATATAAATCTCGACGTATGGTTTTGATTGTGGATAGTGGTGCCACTAAATCCGATTGGATTGCCTTGGATGATAATGGGAAACAACTGTTTGTTACCCAAACCTTGGGCCTTAGCCCGGAAGTACTTACCAAAGAAGTAATAGAGGACAGGTTGGCCAATAATTTTGAACTTTCCAAAAACAAGGAAAAAGTACGTCAATTGTTTTTTTATGGTGCCGGTTGTGGTACCGATAGAATGAAGAATTTTTTAAAGTCCATATTCAAGGATTTCTTTCCCAATGCCAAGGCAGAAGTTCGGGAAGATACCTATGCGGCCATTTACGCCACTACAAAAATTGGTAGACAAGGCATCGTATGTATTTTGGGTACCGGTTCCAATTGTAGTTATTACGATGGTCACCAATTGATACAAAAGGTAACATCTTTGGGATACATCCTAATGGACGATGGCAGTGGCAATTTCTTTGGACGTAAACTGATCAGGGACTATTATTTCCATAAAATGCCACAGGACTTGGGAATGAAGTTTGCCAAAGAATATGATCTCGATGCAGATGTAATCAAAGAGCACCTATATAAACAGCCCAATCCCAATACATATCTGGCCACTTTTGCCAGGTTCATTATCGAGAACAAGGAGCATCCCTACTGCAAGGGAGTCATTGAAAAAGGTCTACAGCAATTCGTGAACAATTACATAATGCAATACGAACTGGCTACAAAGGTTCCTGTGAGCTTCGTGGGCAGTATTGCACATTTCTTGCAAGACGAATTAAGAGCTTGTATTGAACGAAATGACCTGATTCTTGGTGTTATCAGAAGAAGACCTATAGAAGGCTTGGTGGAGTTTCACAAGGAAACTATTTAATCGCTATCATCGATATTTCTACATTAACAAACTTGGGAAGGTTTGCAACCTCTACTGTTTCTCTGGCTGGAGCAGTATCAGCATCAAAATAAGTTCCATACACCTCATTTATTTGGGCAAACTGGTTCATGTCCTTGATAAATATCGAGGATTTGATCACATGCTCAAAAGTCATTCCCGCTTCTTCCAGAATGGCCCTTAGATTTTCCATGGATTGTCTGGTCTCAGCCTTTATATCGTCTTTAACCAATTCTCCCGTTGTGGGATCAATGGGAATTTGTCCGGATATATAAAGCGTATCTTTTATGAGTACTGCTTGGTTGTACGGCCCAATAGGTGCCGGTGCTTTTGAAGTATTTATTATTTTTTTCATGAGAATGTTTTGGTTCAAGGTAAAAAATATCGAGCTAAAATTATCGCTGACTTCTGTTTTCCCATTTGATATCGCTCAATAGGGAACTCTTTATCCCAATAAAGAAGTACCAACGTTCGTACCTGCCAAAGGGTGTCCAGTCAAAACTTAGTCTAAAACTGCCAAGGTCGCGTTTAAAGGCGAACCGTGTATCGGCAAAACCTTTGTTCTTTAAATCATACCCAGAGTTAAAGCCTACCTCCCATTTGGGTGAAAGCTGAATGTTCCCCGAGAACATTAAGGAATGATTGGTGATTTCACTCTGTCGGTTACTGTTGTTGTATGAGGCCACATAGGTAAAGCGGGCATCCCAAGGCAGTTTATTGTTGTAAATAGGATTGTCCTGTGTGTTGCCTTTGTTTTGTTGCCCCCCGGTCTGTCCTCTGCCAAACGCACGATCTCCACGAACATCGTCCATGGCAAATGGGTTGTCACTAAAATCCGATTGCTTTTCCTCGTCGCTTTTTTCCTCTGCGCCCCCTTTTTGGAACATTTCACTGTTTAGCGAAAAACTGGTATTTATCCTTGCTGAGGTCAATCTTGCAATGCCCCCGCCATTTTTTATATTGAGGGTGTTGATGCGGCGACCATTGTTATCAATGGCATAGGGGTCAAAAGTGGCGGCAAAATTAATGGGAACATTTTTTATGATTTCGGTGGCCCCGCTCATACTTACCGGGCTGAGCTTTAAGGAATCCGCCTCTAGGTTATAACTGGCGGAAAACGAAAGATTGCTCAAGATTTTTACTTTCTTGGGTTCGGTGGCCGTGGAATCTTTGTCCCTGACCTTTGCCTCAAGGGAGTTCTGAAGGGAAAAGCTCAAGGAACTACCTTTGTTCAGGGAAGGTCTTCCATAGATGCTGGTTTCGTAGGGAGTGTACTGAACCTCTTCGCCATCCCCATCGGTATAGGATTCGTAGAACTGCTCAAAGGAAGGGGTGTAGCTATAACTGATCGATGGGCGCATTACGTGCCGTAACGCCTGTATCTTTTTATCCTCACCACGGTTCCATGTACCGTACATTGTTGTACCTATACTGGTTCCAAAACTATATCGGTTAAAACGATCAAAACCCGAAATGGTGTCGGTGACCACTTCTTCCATTTCGGCATCATATTGCCGCCTAATGGTTTTCATGGTCCATACATCCTCGTAATTACCACTTAAACTTACACTAAGGTATTTGGCCAGTTTAAAATTGGTCGCAATGGGTATTCTGTGCCTTGCCCCGATTTTGGCATCATCGAACATACCGCTTTTGAAGAAGTTTTCCTCTGTTGTGGTAATGCTGTTCTGCGCATTGACATCGTACTGAAAATTGATGTTTTCAAAAACCCCTTTTTTGATTTCATCCCGTTTCACAAAAGGGTAGATACGTTCCATGCTTGCCTGAAAGTTCGGCAGGGACATATTGATGGTACGTTCCTCCGACCGGGTGTTTTGGGTATGGCTCAGCGTTAGACTTGTATTTACCGATGGATAGGCCGGAAATGTTTTGGAGTAGCTTATGGAGGATGCAAAAGTGTTTGTTTGCGAATTGTTCCGGTTTACCTGGTTAAGGGAGTTGGTGTAATATTGACTGGACCCTAAGTTGACGGATGCGGAAAAACGCGAATTGGGGCTGGCCTTGGAGTCTTGGGAGTGCGATATCCTAATGTTGTAGTTGCTGGTTCGGCTGTAATCGTCAAAACCCTTTTGACTGGTGACCAGGTTTTCGTAACTGATGTTTATATTCCCCTTGAACTTATAGCGTTTGGTGTAAATGGAACTTCCCTGTAGACCATAGCTGCCGTTGGTGTAATAATCCCCCGTGATACTCAGGTCCACATAATCGCTTATAGGCAGGTAATATCCGCCATTTTGGATAAAATAGCCTCTTCGGGGGTCGTTGCCAAAGGTAGGGAACAATATTCCAGCCACCCGGCCCGTGGTCAAGGGGAAATAAGCAAAGGGCAGGGCAACAGGTGTGGGTACATCCATAATGTACATATTGCTGTACCCCGCTATAATTTTCTTTTTGGGGACAAATTTGGCTTTTCGTACCCTAATATAATAATCGGGGTTTACCGTGTCGTTGGAGGTGGTCAGTTTGCCCTCGTTTAAAAAGTAAACCGAATCGTTTTCCTTTTTGGTCTTTTCGGCATATACTTTCATGGCGTCGCTTCCCAATTGTCCCAAACCCGCCTGTTGCTCGGTTCTGGAATTCCAGATCAGGGCTTTTTGGGTATCAAAATTAAAACGGATGGAATCGGGCCTTACCTCTTGGTCCCCTTGTTTAAAAAAAGGCAGTTGCGAGTAATTGCCCAACGAATCCTTCATGCGCCCGGCATAGACCTCGTTTTTCACATAGTCCATAACAATGACTCCCGCTTTAAGCTCGGTATCCTGATAATAGATTTCCGCTTCGTCGTACAGGTAAATTTTATTGTCCTTTTGGCTAAGTTTTACATAGTCTTTGGCCTTATATTTGATTTTGTCCAAAAGCAAAGGCTGTTTTTTGGGAACGGTATCCGTTGCAACGGAATCCGTCTTTATCGAATCGTTCAAGATGTTCGGGGGCAACAAAGGAGCAGTGATGGTGTCCTTGGAAGCCTTGATGGGCAAAGGTCTGATAAGGTCTTCTTGAGCACTTAAGGTAACTGTGCCACAAAGAAGAACAAATAGGAAAAGTAAAAGATGTTTATTTGGTTGCAACGTGATAAATCCTATTTTTGTGCTAGTTTGGCCCAGTTTTTGGCCTCAAACTTACATATATTTTTTGTTCTACTTATTGGTGATTACGATATTTTTAACCATTAATGAACGCTATAATTACTCAGTTCTTATGAATAAAAGTCGGTTAGCATTTTTAGTTTTTCTACTTCTGGTCCTTCCTTTGACCTCTTTTAACAAAAATGATACCGAGGTATTGCCCAAAGATAAATTTGTTGTGGTCTTGGATGCAGGGCATGGTGGGCACGACCCGGGGAATATTGGAAATGGGTACCTGGAAAAGGAAATAGCCCTGGCCATTGTCCTAAAAGTTGGGAAGGAGCTGGAAAAGCACCCCGATATAAAAGTAGTCTATACCAGGAACGATGACACCTTTGTCGATTTGTTCGTAAGGGGCGAGATCGCCAACGAGGCCAATGCCGATCTTTTTGTGTCGGTACATTGCAATGCACATAATTCCAGTGCTTACGGAACGGAAACCTATGTGTTGGGGCTGCATGCCAATCGTCAAAACTTTGAGGTGGCCAAAAAGGAGAACTCCGTAATTTATTTGGAAGATGATTACGAGCAGCGATATGCGGAGTACGATATTAATTCCCCAGAATCTGTGATAGGCCTAACCATTATGCAGGAAGAGTTTCTTGACCAGAGCATACAATTGGGAAAAAAGCTGCAGGATAATTTTACCAAAGGACTCAAGCGCAAGGATAGAAAGGTAAAACAAGCAGGGTTCATCGTACTGCACCAAACCTTTATGCCCAGTGTTTTGGTGGAAGCCGGTTTTTTGACCAATAAAAACGAGGGAAGCTATCTTAACTCCAAAAAAGGACAGGAGGAAATGGGAAAGGCCATTGCCGATGCCGTGTTGGCCTATAAAGAGGATATGGGCTTTACATCCACACCAGTGGACGACACCCCTCCAGTAAAGGAGGATAAAATAGCTACTACCGTACCAACGGATGGCCCAAAAAAGCAAGAAGAAGTAAAAGAGAAACAGCCTGAAAAGAAATCTTCCGGGGTCCAGCATGAAGAAAAGAAAGCCAAAGAAGAGACGGGAATAGTGTTCAAAGTGCAATTGATGGCCAGTGGAAAAAATATTGCACTCAATGGAAGTAACTTTAATGGCCTGGGCGAATTGTCCAAGGAGCCTTATAAGAACCTGTTTCGGTATATGTACGGGAATGCAAATACTTATGAAGAGGCCAAGAGGTTAAAGAAAAATGCGGATGCCAAAGGCTATACAACATCGTACATTGTGGCATACAAGAACGGGCTAAGGGTTCCCATTACGGATGTAGTGAAGTAGAATGCCCTCAAAAGCACTCTTGTAATAATTATTCCTAAATTTGTTTAAACCATAAACCGAATCTTTTGAAACTATCCAGGGAAATCAAAACTGGGATTATCGTAGTCGCTGGAATCGTAGCCTTCATTTTTGGGCTTAGCTACTTAAAATCCTCTCCACTTTTTGAGAACAACAAGACTTTTTACGCTGTTTACGACAATGTAGGCGGATTGCAGCCCGGGACCCAGGTTTCCATTAACGGATACAATGTGGGAAACGTCACCAATATCGGCTTTAAGGACAGTTCCGGTAAATTGCTGGTGACTTTATCCATTAACAATGAATTCGAATTTTCCGAAAACAGTATTGCCGAACTTTTTGATACTGGAATCATTGGGGGGAAAGGAGTTCAAATAGTGCCGGTCTTTGATGAAGCACCAAGGGCAAAATCGGGCGATACGCTACAATCCAAAATAAAGCCGGGAATCACTGAGTTGGTACAACAAAAATTGACACCATTGCAGATGAAGGTGGAAGGGGCGGTGTCCAATGCCGATTCATTATTAATGAATGTGAACCAAATATTGGACGATCCTACCAAAAAACAGCTTCAAGAAACCATAGTTTCATTAAATCAGTTGGTAAAATCCTTTAAGGGAAGCGCGGATAATCTGAACACTTTGCTGGACAACAATAAAATGCAGTTGGATAGTTCCTTGAAAAATGTAAGTCATATCACCTCCAATTTTTCAAAACTGTCTGATTCCTTGGTAAACTCCGACCTTGGTGGAACCCTTACCGAGTTTAAGACTACCGTGGAAAAGCTCAACGACATATTGGCCAAAATAGAAAGGGGCGAGGGCTCTTTGGGCAAATTGCACCAAGACGACGCACTCTATAACAATTTGGCCGAGGCATCAAGGGAGTTGGATCTATTGTTGCAGGATTTTAGGCTAAACCCCAAGCGTTACGTCAATGTATCCGTATTTGGTAAAAAGCAAAAGGAGTACACGCTCCCCGAGAACGATCCTGCAGAACAGCAAGATTCTACGGGACTAAAAGAAAATCAGTAAATGGAATATTTGCCCAACATTATTTTTGCCGTGGCCCTTATCGTGGGCATTGGGTTCTTTGCCCGCAATGTTAAAAAGTTGTCCAGAAATATCAAACTAGGAAAGGATGTTGATGTGAGCGACAATAAATCCCAACGGTGGAAAAACATGGCAAAGATAGCTTTGGGACAGACCAAAATGGTGGTGCGCCCCATTGCCGGGATTATGCACGTTATTGTTTATGTGGGATTCATTATCATTAATATCGAAGTGCTGGAGATTATCCTCGATGGCCTTTTGGGAACACACAGGCTGTTTTCTCCCTTGGGGCCCGTGTACAATTTTTTGATCGGGTCTTTTGAAATATTGGCACTTTTGGTAATTGTCGCCGTAGTGGTTTTCTGGATCAGAAGGAATATTATCAGAATACAGCGTTTTATAAAACCCGAAATGAAAGGTTGGCCCAAAACCGATGGAAACATGATTCTCTATATCGAGTTTGTGCTGATGCTCTTGTTCTTGACCATGAACGCTACGGATTTTCAGTTACAGCGGATAGGGGCGGAACATTATGTGCAAGCAGGGTCTTTTCCCGTAAGCCAGTTTATTGTTCCATTGTTTGACGGGCTATCGGAATCTTCATTGATCTTTGTGGAACGAACGGCATGGTGGTTGCATATTTTGGGCATATTGGCTTTTTTAAACTACCTCTATTACTCAAAACATTTGCATATCCTTTTGGCTTTCCCGAATACCTATTATGGAAAAATAAAGCCACAGGGACAGTTCAATAATCTGGAATCCGTCACCAAAGAGGTAAAATTGATGATGGACCCCGATGCAGACCCTTATGCCGCACCAGTGGAAGATGATGCGGCCGAGCCCGAAAAATTCGGGGCTTCCGATGTCATGGATTTGAACTGGGTGCAATTGTTGAACGCATATACCTGCACCGAATGTGGACGATGTACCTCGGAATGTCCGGCCAATCAGACCGGAAAAAAACTATCACCCCGAAAAATTATGATGGATACCCGCGACCGTTTGGAGGAAGTGGGCAAAATTATGGACGCCAACAAGGGCGAGTTCGTTCCCGATGGCAAACAGTTGTTGGGCGATTATATCAGTCACGAAGAACTTTGGGCATGTACCACCTGCAACGCATGCGTAGAAGCCTGTCCCGTAAGCATAGATCCTTTGTCCATTATCGTGGAAATGCGCAGGTATTTGGTCATGGAGCAATCGGCCGCCCCTACCGAACTGAACAATATGATGTCCAACATAGAGAACAACGGAGCCCCTTGGCCCTACAATCAAATGGACCGTTTAAATTGGGTAAACGAATAAATCTAGTACTATGAGCGAACAATTAAAGGTTAAGACCATGCAGCAGTTTATGGCAGAAGGCAAACAGCCGGAAATATTGTTTTGGGTAGGTTCTGCGGGTAGTTACGATGATCGTGCCAAAAAGATATCGCGGGCCTTTGTGAAGTTGTTGAACAAAGCCCATGTGGATTTTGCCGTTTTGGGCACCGAGGAAAGTTCCACGGGAGATGTGGCAAAAAGAGCCGGTAACGAGTTTTTGTTCCAAATGCAGGCCATGATGAACATAGAATTACTGAATGGCTACGAAATAAAACGAATAGTCACCTGCGATCCACATTCTTTTAATACCTTAAAAAACGAATACCCAAGTTTAGGAGGCAATTATGATGTGGTCCACCACACACAATATCTTAAAGAACTTATTGATGACGGGCGTTTGGCCATTTCCGGGGACGGATACAAGGGAAAACGCATTACTTTCCACGACCCCTGTTATTTGGGCAGGGCCAATTCCGTTTTCGATGCACCAAGGGAAGTGCTCGGCAAGACCAGTGCTGAATTGGTAGAAATGAAACGACACAGGAAAACTGCCCTATGTTGTGGGGCGGGAGGTGCCCAAATGTTCAAGGAGCCCGAAAAAGGGGATATGGACATTAACGTATTGCGTACCAAGGATGCCTTGGAAACCAACCCCAATATTATTGCAACAGCTTGCCCATATTGCAATACCATGATGACAGATGGGATAAAAGCACATGAAAAAGAAGATAGTGTCACCGTTTTGGATGTAGCCGAGTTACTGGCCAACGCCCAAAATTTGTAAGAATATAATTGTCCCCTTGAGGGGACTACAAGGGTGTTCCCCGAAAAAAAAAATAAAAAAATGCTAGTAGATTTCAATGAATTGCCAGACCACTCCAGAGTTTGGATCTATCAATCCAATAGGAGTTTTACCGAAGAAGAACTGAAGGAACTGGAAGAGGGCCTGACAGCTTTCCTAAAGGAATGGACCGCACATGGCAGTAATTTACATGCCGGATTCGAGATAAAGTACAAGCGATTTATCGTTATCGGATTGGACCAGACCAATGTAAGTGCATCGGGTTGCTCCATTGACGCTTCGGTACACTTTATCCAAAGTCTGGAGCAGCAATACAATGTAGAATTGCTGGACAGGATGAACGTATCCTTCAAACAAGGTGAATACATTGCCTACAAGCCCCTAAAAGATTTCAAGAAAATGGCCAAGGCCAAATCGGTTTCCCCGAACACCATTGTTTTTAACAACTTGGTGGCCACAAAACAAGAATATTTGGACCATTGGGAAGTCCCTGCCAGCGAAAGTTGGCACTCCAGATTTGTATAGGTTTTAAATACTGGATGACAAACCTTTAAATTCGATTGATTTCAAGGCATAAACCAACACCGAGATTTTTTCATTGACCACAGACACTTCTCGGCACCTGTCTTTGCCTACGAACGGGATATATTGCTTTTTGGGATTTTAGTAGAACAGAGAATTACAACAACTAAAGCGCTACACTCTTAAATTATCTTAAATCTTATGCTTTCCTCGATGAAATACAATATTTTTATTGCCAATAAGTTCAGGTCTTAGACAAGATTTTTATGCGGATAAATCTCCATCTCCCCCTTTTTCTACTGTTTTGTTTACAAGCTATCGGGCAATTTAACCCGTTGGTCGTTAAAGACTCCGTGGCCCAAATGGCATGGGTGGAGAACCACTATGCAAACATGACGCTTGAAGAACGGATAGGACAGTTGTTTATGGTGAGCGTTGCATCGAACCAAAGTAAATCCGCAACGGATAGGGTAAGAGACCTTGTCGCATCCGAAGGTATTGGAGGGGTCATCTTTTTAGTGGGGGGACCTGTCCAACAAGCACAATTGACCAACGCATATCAAGCTGCATCCAAAGTGCCATTGCTCATTGGTTCCGATGCCGAATGGGGCATGGCCATGCGTTTGGATTCCACCTACGCTTTTCCGTGGAACATGACCCTGGGGGCAATCCAGGATAGTACCGTTGTGGAAAAGGTGGGGCATCAGATCGGAAAACACGCCAAACGTCTTGGGGTACACATTAATTTTGCCCCGGATTTAGACGTGAACAATAATCCGCAAAACCCCATCATAGGTAACCGTTCTTTTGGCGAAGACCCCAAAAATGTGGCAGAAAAGGGAAGGGCCTTTGTTCGGGGCATGGAAAAAGCAGGCGTACTCACCAGTGGTAAACATTTTCCCGGACATGGCGACACCGCTACCGACTCACACAAATCCTTGCCCATCATCAACTCATCTTTGGAGCGATTGGATTCGATTGAACTGTATCCTTTCAAAGAAGTAATGAGCACTGGATTGAGCTCTACCATGGTGGCCCATTTGGATGTGCCTAGTTTGGAACCAAGGGAGGGACACCCATCAACACTTTCCAAAAACATAGTTACGGAAGTGTTGCAAAACCAATTGGGATTTAAAGGCTTGATCATCACCGATGCTTTGAACATGAAGGCAGTTTCGGACTTTGCCCCCGAAGGCGAGGTGGAATTGCAGGCCTTTTTGGCAGGGAATGATTTATTGTTGATGCCGGAAAACGTGCTCAAGGCCAAAGAAACTTTCATAAAGGCATATAACGATGGTGTGGTCACGGAGGAAAGATTGGCCAAGTCCGTCAAAAAAATATTGATGGCCAAGTACAAGGCAGGTCTGTACAATTATCGGCCCGTACGTTTGGAAAACCTCCTTGAAGATTTGAACAGCATTGAAAACGATGTGGTTTACGAGGAGGCCATTGAAGCCGCCATTACGGTGGCCAAAAACAATTTTTCGTTGATGCCCATCAAAAAACTGGACAACAAAAAAATTGCTTATGTGCATTTTGGTGATGATCCCGGGGCCACTTTCCACGAAGCATTGAACAAATATTACAAAGTAACCCATATCAAGGCCAAGGATATTGCCCAATATAAAAAGGAACTGGCGAAGTATAATTTGGTCATCATCGGTTTCCATAAGGACAATTCAAGCCCTTGGAAGGGGTACAAATTTTCAAAGAACGAACTTTTTTGGTTGGAGGAAATATCCCGTTTGCGGACCAGTAACACCATTTTGGCCCTGTTCGCTAGGCCGTACGCTTTGTTGGATGTCCTCAATTTTGATACTATGGACGGGGTAGTGGTGGGCTATCAAAATAGCAGGATAGCACAGAAAAAGGTGGCCGAGCTTATTTTTGGTGCCATTGGGGCATCGGGCAAACTGCCCGTATCGGCCCATGGCGAGTTTCCAGTGGGCACAGGTGTTGATGTTGAGCCCATTCAACGTTTGGGGTACAGTATTCCAGAACGGGTGGGGATGAGCTCCGAACTTTTGGCCGAGGTCGATACCTTGGTGCAACATGGACTGGATTCCCTGATGTTTCCAGGGGCACAGGTATTGATTGCCAGAAAGGGAAAGGTTGTCTACGACAAGAATTTTGGTAAACCCACCTATCAATCCAAGGAGCGTATCAAAGAACAATCTATTTACGACCTGGCTTCGCTAACGAAGATCCTCTCCACCTTGCCCTTAATCATGAAAATGGAGGAAGAGGGGGAGATTGCCCTGAACGATACATTCGGGGAGCTGATTCCCGAATATGCCGATACCGAGTTGAAAGAGGTATCCGTCCTCAAAGCCCTATCCCACTATGGGCGATTGCCTTCCTGGATTGCCTTTTACTTGGATACCTTGAACAAGGACCGAAAGCCATCATCGGAATTTTACAGGCAAAACCCATCGGAGGCATTTCCGTACAAAGTGGCCGAGCATTTATATCTGACCAGGTCATATAAAGATTCCATCTATAGCAGGATTGGCAGACAAAGCCTTAAATCGAACAGGTACCGGTATAGCGATGTGGGCTATTATGTGTTCAAGGAGTATATTGAGGATACCTATAAAAGGCCTATCAACGAATTGATCGATGAGTTCCTGTACAAACCCATGGGGCTGCAACGAACCACCTTTAATCCCTTAAAAAAATTTTCCAAAGAGGAGATAGTTCCTTCCGAAGAGGACGACTATTACAGGTATCAGACGGTGCAGGGCTATGTGCACGATATGGGTGCGGCCATGCAGGGCGGTGTAGGAGGCCATGCAGGACTCTTTAGCACGGCCAATGAGGTGGCAAAGATCATGCAAATGTACTTACAGGGCGGTTACTACGGAGGGGAACGGTTTTTTAACCCCCGTACGGTGAAGCGGTTCAATACCTGCTATTTCTGTAACAAAAATGTGAGGCGTGGCGTTGGTTTTGATAAACCCCAACTGGAAGAAAAGGGCCCTACCTGTGGTTGTGTGTCCAGACAGAGCTTTGGCCATAGCGGATTTACGGGAACCTATACCTGGGCCGACCCCGAAGAGGAAATTGTCTATGTTTTTCTGTCGAACAGGACCTACCCGTCTGCAACGAATACATTATTGATCAAATCTGGATTGCGGACACGTATTCAGCAAGCCATTTATGATTCCATTATTAATTAGGTAATAAATAATTGCCTTAGATTTGTCTTATGAAAATAGCGATTGTGTGTTACCCAACCTTTGGCGGTAGTGGTGTTGTTGCCACGGAATTGGGTATTGCCCTTGCAGAGCGGGGCCATGAAGTACACTTTATCACCTACCGTCAACCTGTGCGTTTGGAACTTTTGGGTAACAACATTCATTTTCATGAGGTACACGTACCGGAATATCCTTTGTTCCACTACCAACCTTACGAGCTGGCGCTTTCCAGTAAGTTGGTGGATACCATCAAACTGTACGGTATTGAACTGTTGCACGTGCATTATGCCATACCACATGCCTATGCAGGTTATATGGCCAAAAAGATGCTCCAGGAATACGGAATCTTTATTCCAATGATCACCACCTTGCACGGAACCGATATAACCTTGGTGGGCAAACACCCCTTTTATAAACCGGCGGTTACCTTCAGCATCAATAAATCGGATGTGGTGACTTCGGTTTCCGAGGCCTTGAAAATGGAGACCTTAAAACTTTTTGATATTGAAAAGGATATTGAGGTGATTCCCAACTTTATCGAGACCACCAAGTACAAGAACAATTATACGGATTGCCAACGCACCATGATGGCAAGGGAAGATGAACGGATCATTACCCATATCAGTAATTTTAGAAAGGTTAAGCGCATCCCCGACGTCATTAAAATATTCCATCAGATCCAAAAAACAATGCCTGCAAAACTCATTATGGTAGGCGAAGGGCCCGAAAAGGAAAAGGCGGAAGATCTTTGCGATTCTTTGGGCCTGAAGGACAAAGTGTTGTTCTTGGGCAATAGCAATGAAATTGATCGGATCCTTTGTTTTTCCGATCTGTTCCTCTTGCCTTCGGAAACGGAAAGCTTTGGTTTGGCGGCCTTGGAGGCGATGATCAATAAGGTGGCCGTAATTTCCAGCAACACAGGAGGGATTCCCGAAGTAAACATCGACGGGGTATCCGGTTATTTGGCCAATGTAGGCGATGTGGAGACCATGGCAGCACGGGCCATAGAAATCTTAAAGGATGACGAAACTTTGGAAAAGTTCAAGGAAAATGCATTCAATGTGGCATCAAAATTTGATATAGTACATGTGCTGCCCTTGTACGAAGACCTTTATGAAAAAGCCTTTAAATCACGCTTTAAAAACACTTTTTAGCCATTAGATATATAGTCTTCATAGCATTGGTCTGTTTGCTCTCCTGTAGGGCCCAAAAAGAGGGGCATTCCCCTGCGGGCGAAGCAATGGAAGGCATGGTATTGATAGACCATCATAGTTTTATCAACATAGATGTATTCGGGGCACGGGTGATCCGGGATGCAAAATCGTTGCGAAAATTTTATGCTGAAATAAACAAAACCCGTAAACCTGGCCTACCCGTTCCTGTTGTGGATTTTTCCCAAGAGCTGGTAATTTTGGTCTGTTTGGGCGAGCAGAAAGGAGATAAAACGCCCGTATTGTCCAAATTGAAGGAGACCGACGCGGAAATTTCGATGGCCTTGGAGCTTGTTGAGCAGAAAAAGGAGGAAGCAACCACGGTTCAGACCACTAATTTTCCCTTTTACCTCTACAAAATGCCATTGGTCGATAAAACCATCACTTTCCAAAGGATTGACCATTAGGACTTTTAAAATATATTTTGCCTCTCATCGAAAATAAGCGCACTTTGAAGTGCAAAGTTTCTTTTTTTAAGGGCTTGCCATAGCTTTGAAAGCGATAAACCTCAAATCGAGTAAAAATGAATATTTCAAAACCTTTGACCCTATTGGTCGTGGCTTTTTTTTCTTTTGCCATGGCCTATGCCCAAGACGTAGAACTGACCAAGAAGGATAGTATTGTACAAAGCTACTGGCTTGTATCGTTGGGAACCAATGTGGTAGATGACTCCGGAGATGAATTTGGAAGGCTTTTTGACATAGGCGATGCATGGAACGCAGTGCCCTATCCGTCCAGGCTTAGTTTTGGCCGTTATTTTAAAAACGGTCTTGGCTTGGAGGCCATAGGCTCTTACAACAAATACAAGGAAGGAAAAATTGTGGACAACAATGTGAATCCAGAAGATGTGGATTATTGGGGGCTTGATTTTAGGGTAAGCTATGATTTGAACATGATTTTGGGACACATGGGCTTTTTTGATCCGTACGTAGGAATTGGTGCCGGGTATACCGATGCCAACAATCAGGGTAGGGGAACCTATAATGCCGTATTGGGTTTTAGGACGTGGCTCTCCGACCATTGGGGCTTGGATTTCAACTCCACAGGTAAATGGGCCATGGACACGGAAAATGCAACCAATCACATTCAGCATGCAATAGGTGTAGCTTATAGGTTTGATGTAGAAAAAGGACTTTCCAGAAAAGGGGAGGAGAAATTGGCCTTATTGCAGGAAATGGAAAAAGAGCAACAAAGGGTTCAGGATTCCATTGCCAAAGCCGAAGAAGAAGCAAGATTGCTGGCCGAACGACTTCAAAAAGAAAAAGAGGCCGCTGAACTAGCTGCAGCGGAGAAGGCAAAAAGGGAAGCAGAAGAAGCTAGAAGAGATGCATTGCAGACCAAGATAAACGATTTGGGGAATGTGTACTTTAAGCTCAATTCCTCTTACTTGACTTCAAAAGATAAAGAATTGTTGGATCAGTTGGTCGTCATCATGAACGACGAACCTGGATTGAAAATCAGGGTTACTGCCCATACCGATTCCAGGGGAACGGAAAAATACAATCAATGGCTTTCCGAACGAAGGGCTGAACGAACTGTAGATTATGTGATTTCAAAAGGAATCTCTGCGGATAGAATCAGTCATGAGGCCTTTGGGGAAACTCAATTGGTAAATGAATGTGCCGATGGGGTTTATTGTACTGAGGATAAACATGCTAAGAACAGGAGGTCGGAATTCATAATAATAGAATTCTGAGCGCGTAAAATCTGATGAAGCTTTCTACAAAGCTCGTTATCTGTCAGTTCGAGCGCCGTCGAGAATCTAAAGTATGTTGATAATCAATGGGTTTCGACTGCGCTCAACCTGACAAATTCACAATTTTGTTGCTTTTTAGGTGACCTCATACCGCTTAATCTTATGCAATAAAAAGACTTCTATAAGCTTCCAATATAGGTTCGCGCCTAAAATCTTGGATTCGTTGTAAAAGTTTGGGCTTGCATGCCTTCAAAAATTCGGGATGTTGCAACACATAATCCAAGGCCTTTTGCATGCAGGCCACATTGTTTACCGGAGTTAGAATGCCGTAGTCGGTAAACATGATATCATCGGTTTTGGCCTCTTTCAGCTCCATCATTTCGTCGGGGCCCGATTTGCAATTGGTGCTTACAATGGGCAGGCCACAACACATGGCCTCCATGAGCACGTTGGGGAATCCTTCGTTTAAAGAACCGAACAAAAAGAAATCGGCAGCTTTTAAATATTGGAACGGATTGCTTTCAAAACCCATCAAAAACACTTGTTCTTCCAATCCAAGATGTTTGATCTTGGCTTCCAGTTGCGACCTAAGTTCACCTTCCCCAAAAATGTAGAGGCGTAGGTTTTTGAAAGGGACTACGGCCTCCAACAAAAAAAGGTGGTTTTTTTCCGGAACCAATCTGCCAATACTGACGGCGTTCACATAATCGGCATCAAAAAAGCCTTCCAGTTTTTCAATTTTGTCGATTTTGTCAATATCGATGGGGTTGTATATGGTTTGGGTCCGTTCTTTGGGAACGCCAAAATTATCGACCAAATCCTGGGCGCTGGCCTTGGCATTGCTTACCACCAAATCCGCTTTTGGGTATAGGCGTTTCACCAAAAAATTATTGATCCGGGATTGAAGGTCGTTCCCACCGTATTGCATGCTCGGAAAGTTGCGTTCGCTGATCATGAGTTTGTAGGGATGATTGGTAAACCAGCGCGCCATAATATTCACGTAGCAGGGGCGCGTTAAAAGGCTGAAGGAATGGGTAATGTTTTCCCTTTTTAAAAAACGTGCATATTTATATGCCAGCCATGGGAGCTTTGCCAATTTTAGAATACCGGATTCGTTTTTTTTTGATTTGGCCAAATAATAAATGGGAACCTCTTCGGGAACAGGGTAAGCCAGTTCCTCCTCGGTCAGTACCAAAACCACGGACTGCCCTTTTTTTATCAAATAAGGGAGCAGGTAGGAGGTGACCCTTTCGGCACCGCCCCCGGCCAAGGAGTTGATGAAGATTGAGATTTTAATGTCTTCGTTCAAAATAGACTGATTATGTTGTTTTCCGTTTTGACTCATCTTATAAATTAATTCTTTGGCAAACCAATTTGTTAAGATGGTCTGGTAAATTTTAATCTTTTGTAATTTCTATATGGAGAGGTTTAATTTTTTAAAAACAATAAATGATGTGGAAAGAAGCGTTTTATTATTAAAAATAGTCACTAACACTTTGTATTTCAGACTTGTGTAATTAAGCTTGGTAAAATTCTTGAGAGGATAGATTCCAATCGATTTCATTTCTTTCAATTGTTCCCATAAGTGTTCAAATTTTAAAGTCGATTGCATTGCTCTTGCAATGCCGAAAAAAATGAAAGAATCCTGTCTTACCCTCATTCTTTTAATAGCACCATCATCGGTACTATCACTCGGTTTCATCGAATTAATTATATCATTGTAAACTACTGCAGCATTCAAATAATCATAAACAAGTTTTTTGTAGTGAGACTCTTCTCTACTGTTCATTGCTGAACTTGGCAATTTAACGTGCATGAGTACAGTATGGTCAAGGTGCACAATACGTTTGGCCTTTAGCAAAACAGAGATTGTAAATATGGCATCTTCCATCCATCTTCCTTCCATAAAACGTATGCCGGACTCTTGTAAAAAATCCTTTTTTATGATATACCACCAAGCTTCATTACCGTATTTTTTTTCGCTTATATACTCTATCCCCGAATAAATTCGAGGTTCTTCATTTTCTTTGCTGATATCTTGGTAATCGGCCAAGGAATACGTGTCGGTATCTTTGGTTTTAAAGGCCAAAATGTCGGTATTGAACTTCTTTGCGGTTCCTAAAATGTTATTCAGTACATCCATTGTCAAATAATCGTCAGGGTCAAGAAAGTGGATATATTCTCCCACAGCGGCGTCCAATCCTACATTTCTTGCCGCTCCCACACCTTTATTTTCTTGATCGATTACCTTAAAATTGGCATGCTTTTTTGCGTAAGTGCTGGCAACGTCATGACTTGAATCGGTAGAACCGTCATTAACCATGATTACCTCGTAGGCATCTGGACTAAGGTTTTGCCGTAATATGCTATCCAAACAATAGGGCAAGTATTTGGCTACATTGTAAATGGGTAATATAATGCTTAATAACATAATGGTTTTTTAAGTAAATTAAATTAGATTATTCCTAGGAGTTGAGTATATGGCTTATTGTTAAAGTACTATCCAAGATTATTCATAATATCGCTCAACTTATCGTAATTTTTGGCAATTTCCATGATTTCATCAAAATATTCCCCAAATAAGGGGCCATTGGTGATTTGGTGCAAATTGATGCCCTGACCAAAGGTATTGAACTCGATTATTTTGATTTCAGACTTATCATTTACCATAACATCCCAGGATACAAGTCTAAAATAAGGCATTTGTTTATGCACTTTTTCAATGGTTGCAACAATTTTTTCATTCTCTGGAAAAACAAAACCATTAAATCTATCGTCATCACCTAAACTTTTTGTTTTGACTCCAAACTGATCGATTCCAAAATCAGTAAGTTTTCCCTCTAAATCCACACCAAAGGCAACACCTCCAGAAGAAGTGTTATCGGTAAATGAACCTTCTTTTCCTGTCCTCAGTAATTTGGACAAAATAACAACACCCGATGGCCTTAAATAGGACATGACCCTGATGGTATTGATGGAGGTTGGGTTAAATTTAGATAACTCGGCAGATTGCTTTAAAATTTCCTGTACCACAAAGTCTTTTTTATATTCGTCGAACAGTGCTTTCAAAAACTTCTTTTTATCGTTTGAGTTATCCAAAACTATTTTTCTCACCCCATTGCCTCCCCAAGTGCCCATGGAATGCTTGATAACAAATTGACTCAACTCTGAGCAATACTCTAAAGCCTCATCAAGGGAAACCATCTCATCATTGATGTAATAAAACCCATTGCAGTTTTTTAGCATGGTGTTTGGTGTTAAATTGGGATCTACAAATTTTTCCATGGAAGCTTTGTCTTCCCATGCAGGATGAAGAGGAACCCTATTCAAAGCGGGCTCAATGTATCCATAGAAAAGGTGTTCCGGAATAAAATCGATATGTGGATAACTAGCTGCACCATTATAGTACCTATGCCACTTTAATGAAATGTTGTTAAATCCATACTTCGCAAACCGCTCCACAATTTGTTTTTTGGTTCCAGAGTTTAAACTGTGAACCTTAGTTCTACGTATTAATTTATTTATTTTGTTATTGTAAACTTGTTCCATCCGTTTGAGACGGATGAGGGAATTGACTTGGAAAAATAATCTTTTTGAAGTCGACATAATGGAGCGATTAGTTTAGTTGGCTATAAAATTTGGAAAGGTATGGTTTACGGATACAAACAAAACAGGAGTTACTAAAGTTCTCAAGACGATAGGTTTAGTTCACTTCCCAGTCTTTCATCCCAAATTTTGGGAACAATGGGCATAAGCCCACTATCGTGGCAAAACGTCAGTTCCCCAAAAAATAATTTATCGTTCACATCGTACCAATCCACTCGAACATAGGTAAAAGGCTCGGCCAGTTTCTTGGATAATTGTAGCATTTCTTTTAGTGTTTTTGGCTTTGGAACATCTTGTTCACTTGGTTTGGTTGATTTTCCCCTGCCTTTGGGGGATGACCAGCTATATGGTTCTCTTTGCCATTGCGGGGAATACCAGTTCCTATAATGTGTATTTGTATTACGTCCCATGTCCACACTGATCATTCTTGGTTTTCCATTAAAACAGTGTACTTTATAATCAAAAGGAATTTGCCCATTCTTGTCTTCTAATAATTTTTCAACTATAATCCTGGGTTTAATATGTTTGTATTGCCATTCTTTCGATTTGCCATAATAATTGCTGGATAACCTATACTTCAGTGCTTTACGGATTACTTCCCAGTTCACTGAACGAATATCTCTAACAAAATACCCACCTCCACTATCGTTATTGGTTTTAATAATGCAGGGAAGTTTGTTGATGTTTTCTGGTCTAACATCTTTTACATTGACTGTGTGAAAGTACAATGGGACCAAATATTCATCACCTATGGTGTTTGAGATATATTTTCTAACAGCATATTTGTCGGTACATTCTGTATGAAGATTAGTCCGGTCATTAAGTTTTAGCCAAGTAATTTTTTCGTTTAAGGTTTTGGGTGCATTAAGGTCAGGTAAATATCCCTGATAAAACCAAAACTTCATAGCAATGTAAATTCTATCCGGAAGGATTGAGATGATGGGGTGTATAAAGCTAGGTAAAGCCATTTATTCGTTTTTATGTTACAATTTGATTGAAAAAGTCTTCGTACTGCCGAATAACAATATCTGAACCAAATTTTTCTCTAACTATTTTAGAAACCTTGCTAGGAGAAAATTCACTTAGGTTGTCTTTCACATAGTTGATTTTTTTTATGAATTCATGTTCATTTTCGACAATAAATCCGTTTGAATCGTTCGACATAATTTCATTTATTCCACCAGGTGCCTCAAATACAATGGCGGGAGTTCCTGAACCAAGACTTTCTAATAATGCATTTGGAAACCCTTCATAATAAGATCCTTGTAAGTATATATGGTGTTTGTATAACTGTTCGTATACTTTGTCGGTAAATGGTATATGGATTATTTTGTCCGAAATCCCAAGATTTTTTGCTAGATCTAACAAGTTTTTCTTTTTAGGTCCATCTCCTATGATGGTGTATGTAAAATCGAAAGTTATTTTTGATAAACACCTTAAAATTCGATCATGGCCTTTTTGTTTTGTTAAGCGACCTACGGTAATGAACTTGATTGGGCTTTCGAGAAGCTGTACTTTTTTAACCTGTATTTCGTTAGAAACGGGATTGTTAAGTACCTTCAGTTTCTTAGAATCAGAAATTCCAGTTTGTAATATGTCGTTTTGCATATCATTGGACTGGCAGATTATATAATTAATTCTGTTATTCGCGAGCTTTGTAATGAATCTATTCTTTACTCTTTTAAAATAAGGTTTTTTCAACTCAGTTTTTCTGTCCTCACTTAGAACGTAGGTTTCCCTTGTGACACATACAAGTCTTGGAAATAAATAAGAAAGTAGGCCAACTAGTTGATTAATGTGAGCCAAGGTTCCAAAAAGAATATCAGGCTCATATTCCTTCAAAATGCGGAAAATTTTGAAGAATGCTTTTCGAACTTTTGTTTCGTTTAAATAACAAACATCTATTCCAGCAGTGGAATAAACAGAGTCTTTTTCAAAACCAACAACTATAAGTTTAACCGTAAACAGTTTTGAAGAAAGATTTTTTGCCAAAAAAACCATAACCCGTTCTGCTCCGCCTGCTGATAAGTTGGGAATACAGAAGAAAATTTTAACTTTTTTTTGAGCCACGCTATTCAAATTAGTCTGTTTATATTTCGAAAGGAAAACGTTTAAAAGCTTTTCATATTATTTTTTTAATCATTTGATAGCCTATATTTTATTTGGAATCGGTTTTTAGATAACCCATTATACCCTTTGGTAGGTTCAAGATGGCGGGAATTAAACAACAGAGCTTTTTTCTAATTCCTAACCTAACCTCTTTATCTTTATGATAAAAACTTGCCTTCAAATACTCAAATGAATATCTTCTATAGAATGGCTGCGTTAAATGTGAAAAAAACGGAACGTCATAAAGTTGATAATAAGCATTATAATATTTAATTTTTTCAAGCTCTAATCTTGATTTTTTCTTTTTAATTAACCCATCTGGACTTGAGAAATATTTTCTATGAACAATGTTTATGCATAAAAAATCATGGTCTTGGTTAATTCTTTTCCATGTAGCACCTTCTGGGATAAAAGAGTGCTTGCTGTAACTCATTTTATATTTCTTGAGTATTTCGGTTCTCCAGCTATGCCATTTTTCGCCAGCAATCTGTTGTTTTCTTTCCAAAACCCGTTCTTTGTAATTTACTTGCCAAAAGTTATGCGGGAAAGGTTCACCAACCAATCGCCCTTGCTCATCATCGGTTAATGTCCATATTGTTGCGATTTTTTTCGCATCTTTACTCAATTCAACACTTTTCCATAACACTTTCAATTCAGCTATTGTCCGGGATACAAATGTATCATCACTATCCGCAATAATTGTAATAGGGCGATGGCAATATTTAAACCCTTGATTTAAAGCGTAGGGCTTTCCCTTATTTTCTGATAATTTATGGTATTGTATAGAAAATTTATTGGATTCGGCTATCCAAGAATGTACTAGAGCATCCGTATCATCAGTACTGGCATCATCCATTATAATCCAATCAAAATCCTGATCTGTCTGATTACGCAAAGAACAATAAACTCTCTCTAGTGTATGGGATCTATTGTAGGTAGGAGTAATAATACTAAACATAGCATTGTTATTTATGTAGTTTTTTTATATACAAGTATATAGCAATTGAATTTCCTAGAGAAACTAATGAGGTTGCCAAAGCAAGCCCTTTGGTGCCCATTAATTCCATGAATATATAATTTAGAGAAATATTAAGAGCTAAACTTATCAACGAGGATAATACTAGAAAATTATTTTTATTAATGGCCGTCAGGTATTTGTTCATTATGATACCAACGATATAAAAGGGTAGTTGAATTAGATACATCTGCTGAATCACATAAACCTGTGTGGTGTCCTCAGAGGTAAAAGCCCCACGTTCAAAAAGTATTTGGACAATAAGCTTGGAGAGAAAAATTAAAACCACCGTGATAATGCCCATTAATCCAAGAGCTGTTCTTAATACACGTTTTAAATACTCATACAATTTATGATGGCCTTCCATCGCTTTTTTGGAGAAATAAGGCAACAAGGTGTTTCCAATAGGGGCACCTGCCAATCCAATGACTACCATCGGTATTTTATGACCATAATTAAGGGCTGCAATAGCACCAATAGCAATTTGGGCCGAAAAATATTGGTCCACCATAGGGTTGACCCCATTGATTAAGCCAGATGACATTTTTGCCGGAACCTGAGTAAGTAAAATTCGTATGTTTTTATTTTTAAAATCAGGTTTGTTGAAAGCGAGCACTTTCTTTTTAAGCCCTAATACGATTAAATAGAGAAAACTGACTATACTGCCCAATAGCAAGCCCAATGCCAGTGTTTTTTCCTGTAATTCGGATTGAAAAAAAAGTAGTAAAACAATTGTAATAATTGGGACAAATATGACATTCAAGGATGAATATAGGAATTCATTTTCAACCATTAAGAGCCCTGATATCAAAGAGGAGATTCCCCAAAACAGGATACAAGGGAGGATAATCCATAATTGTGTTTTGATAAGTTCGTAGTATTGAGCTTTATGACCTGGAAAAAGAAGTTCCAAATAGGTGTCAATACCTATATAGGTGACACCTATCATAAACAGTGCTATCAACACCGTAATTATAAAACTGGAACCTTGAAAGGTTCCTGTATTTTTCTCAACTTGCTTTTCTTGTACGTAATTGGGGATAAAGACGCTGCCATAGGCATTAAGGAATACACTTTGGATAAATTTTGGAACCAGAAAAGCGATGAGAAAAGTATCCAAAAGCTCGGATACACCATATGCATCAGCAATCAATATTTCCTTAAAAAAACCAACTCCTTTTACAAGCAATGAAACTATGGCAACCGTCAACATGTCTGACAACAGTTGACTTTGATATTTTTTCCAAAGTTTTTTCAATTGGAGGAACCAGTATTTTTTATCATTTCGCATACCTTAGGGTTGATTGGTTTCGCTCATCACCTTTTTTCTATGGAAAACATATTATTCTCCCTAACTGTTGTAGATGTAGGCTTTAGTTGGATGGCAATCCACATCAGTAAAAAGATGGAGTAGTCGTTGGTCATAAAATTATGGTTGGTCATTAAAAACAATGATAATGCAACCAACATCATAAGACCATAAGGTTTTTGTTTGAACTGGTTAATACCTCTAACAAACAGTTTGCCTAAGAAAGCCAAAAAAACAAAGATAGGAAGTATACCGCCTTCTCCCCATATAAGCAAGTAGGTATTATGTACCCCAAAATTTGTTGCAGCTACACCATTTCCATAAAATGATCGGTAACCATTCCCGAAAATGGGTCTGGAAAGAATAGCATCGTAATATCGGGCCCAAGTTTCTGTTCGAGAGTCTTCATTTAATGCGCCAGTGCTTCTTTGCTGCCCTCCTTTTACCAAAACGGCTAGCTGTTCCAATCGAGGGTTTTTAACCGGAAGGAATTCGTTGTAAGTGACCAATAAAACCAATACCCCAAATCCAATTACTAACATCTTGACATTTTTCAAACTCAACCGGATAGAAATGAGGTTAATTAAAATCCAGGTTACCATGAAGGTCCGGGATAGGGTAATTAGTCCCAAACCAGTAAAAGATAGCTTGCCAAACAGCTGTAATGATTTGAGAGTAGTGAAGCTCAGGGCTAAGCCCATTAAACAGACCAAACCACCATTGTTGGCGTCCAAATAAAAACCGCTATAGCGTCCGTAATCGGCCAAAGGACTTTGAAAAAGAAAAATATTACCCAAGATAGATAATGCACCAATCAATAGGAAAAACCAAAGTTCTTTTTGAGAGGTATTCTTTACTACCTCATATCCGCCCCAGATAATGATGAAATACTTAATTACGGTTACATAAAAAGAATAAATCCCTTCAATATATTCTTGACTCACTAAAATACCAATCAAAAAATATACTCCCCCAAAGATGAGCATTTCATAAGAGTTCCCGGTTTTTTTGTTGAGGATAACATAAGCTAATATCAATCCATAAGATGCATAACTTAGTAGGGAAGATATAGAAGAATTTATATACACTAGAGCAAATGCAGGGAAATTCCATATAATAAGGCCTAAAATAACGTATCGCAGTATGGGCAATACCTCTTGCTTTGATTCCATTATTTTGCAGTTAGTTCTTTAAACAAACCATTCCATTTATTTATAATTTCTGATAACTCAAACTTTCTCATGCTTTTGGGAGCATTTTTAGCTAGTTGCAACCTTAGACCTTCATCTTCCAGTAAAAGTCTTAGATTTTGCTGCATAGATTTTGTATTTTGGTTTTCCACGAGTAGTCCATTGATTTTATGTTCAATTAATTCACGAGGCCCTGATATACAATCGTAAGCAACACAGGCCATCCCATTGCTTAAAGCTTCCATCAATACCATAGGTAGCCCCTCGAACTTGGATGGCAAAATAAAAATTTGTGAACCTTGCATCAGGTCTTGTATATCTTCACAAAAGCCAGGCAGGATTACTTGATTTTCAATATTAAGTTCTTTGCTTAAATTGGTCAAAGCATACATTCCTTCATCACCGTTGCCGGCAATGGTCAATGTCCATTCTTTATGTTTGTGTAGTAAAGGAGCAGCTATTTTTAGTAAGCTGTCAAATCCTTTATCCTCATACCTGTTTAATGCACCAGCTGCTAAAATATTTTTCTTTCTTTTATGAAGAAGAGTTATGTAGGTTGGCAGAATGATAGGATTGGGCATAATTACGACTCTTGGATTCAGTTTTCTGAAGAAGTCAAAATCGTAGTGCGTTAGCACGGTCACTGCAGAAGCTAAGGGGTAAATAAATTTCCTTATATATTTTTTTTTGCTCGTAAGATTGGCCAAATGATTGGTATGCTCGCTAACTATTATCTTAAATCCAAAAAGTTTTGCAATTGGCACAGCTACAAAGGCATTCATTGGCATAAATGATATAACTACATCCGGCCTTGAATCCCGTCCTTTGTAATACTGAAACAGGTTTAATAAAGATCTTAAGGTATGGTTTTTAAACTTTCCATGGTACAACTTTTCTCTTTTTACCAGTGAATCAATAAAAAAAATTTCACCCTCGTTGAAGGTAATCAAGGTAACATTATTAGTTTTAGCGAATCCATTGGCCAATGTTGCCATTACTCTCTCAGCTCCGCCTCCATCAAGACTATCAATAACAAAGTCAATCTTCATTTTTGCTTTAGAATTAGTTTGTCTCCTAATGTTAAATCCCATTCAAAAGGATATATGGGTTTACTTCCCGCATGATGATATAATGTTAACTCCCCAAAATAAAGCTTATTATTAATAATGTACCAATCCACCCTTAAATATTTAAAATCTTTTGCCAACTTTTGTGACAATTGAATCATCTCTTGTAAACACTCAGGTTTTTCAACATCTTCTTCGCTTGGTTTTGCATAGGTGCCATTTCGAATTCGCCCACCCCATTCATAGGGTTCTCTATTCCATTGTTTATTGTACCAATTGCAATATTGGTTATCACCTCCTCTCCCAATATCTACATTGATCATTTGAACTTCTCCGTCAAAACAATGTACTTTATAATCGTTAGGGACGTTTCCATTATGATCACCTAGTAATTTCTCGACTATAATTAATGGTTCAATATCCTTATAAACTAGCTCACGTCCAACCCAATAAAAGTTTTCAGCCAGATTGGCTCTTAACTGATTTTGTAATCTTCTCCAATTATTCTTGATATTTTTATCTTTAATAACTATACCACCTGAGCTGTTATGATTTGTTTTTATGATTACTGGATAATTGGGTAAATTTTCAGGAATGATATCTTTAGGGTTTTTGGTCATATAGGCCAGTGGTATTAAATAGTTTTCACCAATCTCACTTTTAATAACTTCCCTTACCCTATATTTATCGGCAAGCTTGTTACCGATTGGATTTTCGTAGTGTAATTTCAACCAGTTTATTTTTTCATTAAGAGTTTTAGGGTTTTTAAGATTCAATTCATAACCAAAGTTTTTTTTAAACTGCAGGAGAATGAATTTTTTACGCGACAAATACTTTTTCTGCGAAAAAAACTGATATGCCAATACCAATGGTTTAAGAATAGTAAAGCCAAATAGGTTTTTGGTATAAAAATCATTAAATAGAGCTTTCATCTTGGAATTTTAATGAAAAATATAAATGAAGAAATAACCTAAAAAAAAAAGCTGTTCAAAGGAACAGCTTAATCGATAATGGACAAGTTTTTAAACTAAAATACTTTTCTCATTCTTGATTTGGAATTAATGAGAACACGAATTCTTCAATATTAGTGTAACCATTTCCGTTATAATCGTCCGAAGGTGCTGCGAGTAAATCTCCAAAAGTCCTTATTTCCCATGTATCAGCCATACCATCTTGGTCCGTATCATAGCTTTCAGACCAATATCCAGCAGTCTTGTTGGGAATAGTTTCAGTTTCCCAATTCCCAGTACCATTATAAAAATCTGTAATGTCCTGTAAATCCATTTCATCTCTATGGATAGAATTGCCACAATTACCCAAAACATTAGTTATAATATTCTCTGAATCATGTTCCCATGATTCAATTAAACTATTTGTTATCACCCTATTCGGTTCACTGTATGTTTGTGCTCCGCTACTTTTTAAAATATGCCCGTCGATTTGAAAATTACCGTTCACATGAAGATCACCATCTGTTTCTAAGGCATTAGGATTATTATAGGTGTTAACTCCATATCCTATGGCATATCCATTACCATTAGGATATCCTTTTTTGTAAACATTGGAAATTATATCAACTATGCTACCCCAAGCCACAGTCGTACCCCAATCATAACCATAAATCACATTGTTGATTTGCTCCGCATTTTCCTTGTTCAAACCATAGCCATAAAGCACGTTTCTGTCGCTGGTATTATGGAGATAATTCCCAAACACTGTGAGGTTGAATACATTTGTGCCTACTAAAATATTGTAAGAGGTATTTGACTCTCCTACCATAGAATTTTGCAACGTTACATTTCTGATTTCATTGTCAATTCCGTTAAAGCTAACAACCTCATCGTCGCCGTGAGAAAAAGTTAAATGATCAAGAATAAAGTTTTCTATTAGAGGCTTGTCAAAGTTCTTTATCCTCAGGCAGTCCCTA
Organism: Allomuricauda sp. TY007; assembly: GCF_010468565.1. Lineage (GTDB taxonomy): Bacteria > Bacteroidota > Bacteroidia > Flavobacteriales > Flavobacteriaceae > Flagellimonas. Next base: position 19,021 of record NZ_WUEG01000015.1, on the reverse strand, counting down.
GTAATTACAGTATCCCTAGTCTCTTTTAACCTAATGGTCAAATATCTTAAGATAATATTTGACTCACTTATTTCTATGCCATAATTTCTAATGGTAATGCCTGGATAGGGTGCTGTTTGTCCCAGAACCGATAAATCTCCGGAACCCTTACCATTCGCTTCCCTAATCTGCAAAGGATTTTCAAGAAAAATATCACCTCCAACATCAAAAACTACTATTCTTGGACCTTGCGCTTCTATGGCTGCTCGTAGACTCCCTGGTCCGCTGTCATTTAGGTTAGTAACATGGATAATCCTGCCACCACGTCCACCTGTGGCATTTCTACCAAAGCCTTCCGCTCCTGGAAAGGCTTTCACCGCCCCCATATCCACATCGCCATATTGAGTATTGACGACCACGGTGGCCTTTTTTTCATATTTGTTTTGACTACCTTTTCCTCGTACCTCGACGGTATAGGTAAATTCGTCGCTTACCATACCATTGTTGCCGGCCTTGTTGGCAGATTCCGGTTTTGGTGAATAGGTTATGGTATTATCCTCGTTGAGGCTTATGTCGCCTTCCAGAGCATCGGAAACCGCCACAATTTGAAAGCTTTCCAAATCTTGGGAAGGAATACTGTCATTTTTCAACACATCCAAGATAGCTGATTCCACAGCTCCGGAAATTGTGAATTCATCATTGTTTACACTAAAAGATACTGAGTTTATGAGCTCGCCATCCTCAGTTGTTTCTTCTTCAATTTGGTTTTGGATCGTTTCATCGAACAGATCATTATCCTTACTACATGAAGAAAGCGTCAGGGAAATAAAAAGCAATAAAAGACTCACGTACGAAATGGTTTTGTGGGATGCCATTTAGAATAAAGAGGTTAAGTGGTTAAAAACTATATTTCCGACTTGGGAAACAAATCTAATTTAATTGTATGTTTTATCGACGTAAAACTATTTTTTTTCGATGAAATGCACTTTATAATCAATTGATTCTCTGTACTTATTTATTTTTTCGATGAAAATAGGTTTTAATCAGGTGAAATACATTATAAACGTTTGTGTTACGTGGGCAATGCTTTTTTGGATGTGCAAGGCATTGATTATCGATGAAATACACTCTTTTTTAACATCGAGGCGTTTTTTTTAACATTCGGATATCCAATCAACTTTTAGGTGCTGGTTAAATTCTTGTTGCTAGCGTAATAAGATTCCGAAATACTTTAGTTGAGAGAGCTAGGGATTGAGGTAGTTGACCGCAGGGGGTCGAGTGACGAGAAGTTTTCAGTCAACGAGATTCCGAGATTCCTCTTCGTGCTTCATTCGGAATGATAAGTAACAAAAAGGTTCTCGACCTGCCGGCCTTTAGATTTGTTTTATAGATAAAACTTATAATGGTGATGTTGGAAAGAGGGGGTCCGGGGGAGACTGATAACTTGACAAAATGTTCATAATTTTATTGGTAAACAAAAAAGAACGGGGTGAACTTTCCTGCCGCAAAGGCTTTGAGGCCTATTGCCTGTATCAGTCCCCGTTCAGGCAGGTACAATCTTTCTTCATTTTACTCATAAAGATTACTCGAACTGACGCCTAGAACTAAGTTCTATGTTCAAAACACACAATGGGTATTTAAGAGTATTGTGTTATTTCGAACGCAGTGAGAAATCTTATTGGAAATTTAAAATTATGAGATTTCTTTTTGTGGCTCATTAGGAAGTATGACACATAAACTCCTACTGTTATTCTGAAGGGGCATGGCGACTGAAGAACCTCTTATATAAGAACAAGTTCAAGGACAAATTCAAGTACAAGATTATGGATTCTTTGTTGCACTCAGTATCACAAAAAAGATGGTTCTTGCAGATTCGTGGAATTTGTGTCAATTGTAGCCAAAAGTCATTCGGTATGACACTTTTTAAGCCTTTGGTTTGTATTCTATAAATTTTTATAGATGGTCCCCTCTCCAGTTTCGCCAAGGGAGGAGTTTTCCTCCTTTGGAGGGATTAAGGGAGGACTTGATACCTGGATGGCAAAGAATTTAACTCTTTCTTTAAAACCATGGATTTTAGAATCCATAGTGGTTTATTCATAAAAACCATTATACCAATCCACAAATTCTTTTACTCCCTTTTCAATGGGTGTATCGGGTTTGTAGTCGTAGTCTCTTATCAAGTCGTTCACATCTGCCCAAGTACTTTCCACATCACCGGGTTGGATGGGCATTAAATTTCGTTTGGCCGGTGTGTCCAAGGAGGACTCAATGGCATCAATAAAATCCGTAAGCTTTACCTGTTTGTTGTTGCCTATATTATAAATCTTATAAAGTTCGTCCTTTCGTTTGCTTTCCGCTACAGGGGTTTCTATAATTTTGCCCATTCCCCCGACAATATCATCCACATAGGTAAAGTCCCTGGCCATATTACCATAGTTGAACACATTGATGGGCTCGCCCTTTTTTATGGCATCCACAAAGAGGAACAGGGCCATGTCCGGTCTTCCCCAAGGACCATAAACGGTAAAGAACCGAAGCCCGGTTGTGGGCAGTTGGTACAAGTGGCTGTAGGTATGTGCCATAAGCTCGTTGCTCTTTTTGGTGGCAGCATAAACACTAATGGGCCTATCCACGGTGTCTTCCGTGGAGAATGGGATTTTTTCGTTCAATCCGTAAACGCTGGAGCTACTGGCATATACCAAATGCTTAACCTTGCCATGTCGGCAGCATTCCAATACATTGGCAAAACCCACCACATTGCTCTGGATGTATGCATCCGGATTTTCCAAACTATAGCGCACACCGGCCTGGGCTCCCAGATTACAGACTACATCGAAGGTGTTTTCTTGAAACAGCCGATCCAAACCTTGGCGGTCGGCTAGATCGAGTTTTATGAACATCATTTGCTCGCCATGCAATGTGCTTGAGGATATTTGTCCGTCAACTTCTGCTTTGGCCCTTGGAATGCCCAGTTGCTGTATACGGGCATATTTTAACCCAACATCATAATAATCGTTGACATTGTCCATGCCAATTACGGTATGACCGTTTTTGATCAGAAGCTCACAAAGGTGGTATCCTATAAATCCTGCTGCCCCGGTTACTAAGATGTTCATTGGTTGTTTTTTATAAATTCGTATTGCTATATATTATTTCGCTGAGTTTTTCTTTAAAATATCCTCGATATATTTTTCGGTCGAGGCTGCCATTTGGTGTGTTGAGAAGGTTTCCAAAAAGGTTTTTCTTGAATTCTTGCCCAACTCCGCTATCAGTTTTCTATCCCGTATCAAATTAGAGAGCTTTTCTGCCAAATGGTCGGGATTTTCCTTTGGAATTAAATATCCATTGTAGCCGTCCCTCACCATTTCATGAACCCCGCCCACATCCGAAGCTACTATGGGAACTCCTACGGACATGGCCTCACATATAGAAAGGGGGAGCCCCTCAAACCTGGAGGTAAGCACAAAAATATCCGACTTGTTCAAAAATGAGGGGATATCATTGCTTTCACCATGAAAGGTGATCAAATGGTCGATCTTCATTTTCTTGGACAGGTCCACAAATTCTTGGTGCAAATCCCCATGGCCCACCAAATCCACTTGGATAGGTGCATCTTTCAGGTTTTGTAACGCCTTAAACAAGGTCATGTGATCTTTTTGATATGAAAAACGGGCCGTCATTAATAGGGTAATCGGGTCTTCCTTTGCTTCTTTCCGTTCTTCTTTTAAAAAGTCTGGACTTCCGTTATAAATCACCCGCATTCTGGATTCGGGGACTATGCCGTGCTTTGAAGCCAAATTGAAATCAAATGCCGAAACAGTGATCAAATGGTCGGTAAACCTGCCCATCACTTTTTCAATGGCCATGTACATATATCGCTTAAGCCCCTTTACCCCGGGCGTAAACGACCAACCATGGACTGTAAAAATGTTGGGCATCCCTATTTTATGACAAGCAAGTCGGCATAAAATTCCCGCTTTGGATGAATGTGAGATTACAATATCCGGTGCTTCCTGTTTCAATAATTCGCAGATGGTCTTGTAGCATTTAAAGTCGTTTATGGGTGAAATTTCCCTTTTAAGACTTGGTATGCAGGTAACCTTTACGTTAAGTGCTTCAAGCCGTTTGGTCAAAGTACCCTCTTGTCCGACCATTACCTGAACCTCATGACCGCTATTGACCATGGCTTCCGTATTATTGAAAAGTACCATTTGAGCTCCACCAATAGGTTCGCTAAGTGTTATAACCTGAATTATCTTCATTTGCCCAAAAGGTGTGTTTTTCTGAATAAAAAGCGTGTGGCCATATAGTACGTGTAGCACATAACTGGATGCTAAACCCTATGGTTAGCTTCCGTTTTGTCCAATTTTGTAGAATTTAAAGCCCAGAGCCTCCATTTTTTTGTGGTCTAAAATTCTTCGCCCATCAAAAACAAAGGCTGGCTTGAGCATGAAATCGTGTATGGCTTGCCAATCGTACTCCTTAAATTCGTCCCATTCGGTTAACACGGCAATGGCGTGGGCATCTTTTGCAGCTTCGATAGGGTTGTTTACAACGGTTACCAATTTTTCGATTTCCTCCCTTGATTTGTTTCCGAGGTATTCCAGATCGGCATAAATGGTTTCTTTGGATACCTTTGGGTCGTACACCACAATATTTGCATTTTCTTCCAAAAGAGCATCGGCCACATATATGGCTGCAGATTCGCGGGTATCGTTGGTATCTTTTTTAAAGGCCCAACCATAGAAAGCTATTTTTTTGCCCGAAACAGTATTGTAAAGGGTGGAAATAATATTGTCCGCAAAACGTCTTTTTTGGTAATCGTTCATTATGATCACCTGCTCCCAATAATCGGCAACTTCTTGCAAACCAAAGCTTTTGGCAATGTAAACCAAGTTCAAGATATCTTTTTGAAAACAAGATCCCCCAAAACCAACGGAGGAATTCAAAAACCGAGACCCAATTCTAGAATCGTATCCAATTGCCTTCGATACTTCGGCAACATTGGCATCTGTTCTTTCACAAAGTGCCGAAATTGAATTGATGGAAGAGACACGTTGTGCCAAAAAAGCATTGGCCACAAGTTTGGAGAGTTCGGAAGACCAAACATTGGTCTGTAAAATACGCTCTTTGGGCAGCCAGTGCTCGTACACCCAGCTTAAGGCATCCTTGGCTTCTTGCCCCGATGGGGTATCCGCCCCACCTATCAATATACGGTCCGCATCAAGTAGGTCATCAATGGCGGTCCCTTCTGCGAGGAATTCGGGGTTGGATAATATTTCAAAATTCACATTGTTGCCCGTATTCTCCAAAATACTTTTCAGTGTTTCTGCTGTCCGAACAGGAAGTGTGGATTTTTCAACCACAATTTTATCGTTAACGGCCACTTTTGCTATGTTTCGGGCACATAGTTCAATATATTTTAGGTCAGCCGCTTGGCCTTTGCCCTTACCGTATGTTTTTGTTGGTGTATTCACGGAGATGAAGATCATATCGGCCTCATCTATGGCGCGGTCCACCTCGGTCGAGAAGAACAAATTTTTCCCTCTGGCCTTTCCTACAACTTCTTTTAAGCCAGGTTCGTAAATGGGAAGCTTATCCAAATCTTCATGGTTCCAAAGATCTATTCTTTTTTGGTTTATATCGACTACATTTACCGTTATTTCAGGACATTTAGAGGCAATTACAGACATAGTGGGGCCGCCAACATAACCGGCTCCAATACAGCAAATATTCTTGATTTTTTTCATGCTTAATTTTTGTTGAATTCAAAGATGGTAAAAAAAATATGAGACTTGCACTTGATTTTAGACCAAGTCACCTTTTTTTGGATGAAAGGGAATAATAGTGATTGCATTTAATCGGTCATTTATTTTTGGTATGATTATTTATTGTGCAAGGAAAAATTCTGTCAGACGATAAAATGGAATCACAAAGATAAAAAGGTAAATTAGTTCGGTTGAACGATTTTTCATAAGCTTAAACGAATATAAAAAGAGGTTTGTGGAAGACTGATATACTTTTAGTCGCGATTTTATGTTTTATTAAAACTCGAACTATCCTTTAATATTATGTCAATACATAAATAGATGTTTTGTTCAAATAAAAGTAAATACTTATTAAATAATGGTTTTGCCAAGAGCGGCTTAAATACGGGTGCATTATCCGCTGTTGATGGCCGTACCCCTAATTTGTGTAAAAATAGGTTTCTTTGGCAGCCAAAGTTATTCTATATTTCGCTTTAAAACGATTTAAGTTCATCTAACCAAAATATTCAACAATGAAATTCCAAGCTCGAAACATAGTAATTTTTTTAATTACCATAATTTTTCTAGGATCCTGTGCATCCAAAGAGGATGTGGTTTATTTTCAAAATGCTGCCTTATCCGGTCTGGAAACGCAGGTAAAGGAAAGTAAATCCACTACTCGGTTCAAAGTGGATGATCTGATCAGCATTTATGTTTCCACCCTTGACCCAGAAGCCAGTGCACCGTTCAACCTTTTTAGGGGAACACAGGAAGGTGGCATTAGGCCAGAGCAGGTAGATTATTTGGTGGACAAAGAAGGCGAAATTGATTTTCCGGTTGTTGGTAAGGTCAAGGTAGTTGGACTTACCCCCGAAGAGTTGCGTGTTAATCTGACAGAACATTTAGCGGATTATCTAAAAGATCCCATTATCAATATCAGATTAAAAAACTTTACCGTTACAGTACTTGGGGAGGTAAAGCGCCCCGGGACATACGTGGTCAATGGAGAGCAAATCACAATTTTTGAAGCCTTGGGGTTGGCCGGAGATATGACCATTAAAGGAATGCGAAAGAATGTTTTGGTGGTTAGGGAGTTCGATGGGACAAAAGTGTATTACCGAATTGACTTGACCAGCAACAGTGCAGCGGAATCCCCTGTGTACTATTTAACACAAAACGATGTTGTTTATGTGGAACCCAATAAATCCGCTATTACTTCCAGTGCTTTGGATAATAGGGCGAGTATTGCAGTGTCCATCATATCAGTTCTGATAACTTCTGCTGTAGTCTTATTGACTAGGAATTAATTTAAAATAAAATTTCCGATTAAATGGAACAATCCAATCTGTACTCAAAGATTCAAAAAAACAATTTTAAAAGAGAGCTGGAGAAATATCTGAAGTACAAATATTGGTTTATTTTCTCTGTAATTATAGCTATTGGTATAGCGTATCTACATCTGAGATATGCTACACCACAATATCGGGCCAACGCTACCATTCAAATCATTGAAGAAAAAAGTTCCCCTTCGGAACTCAGCCTTTTCAGTGATTTGAACTTATTGCCCGGAGGATCAAAAAAGGTCGAGGATGAAATTGAGGTGATGCGTTCCCGAACCAATGTTAGACAGGTGGTCATAAATCTGGGGCTCGATAAAAAAGTGATGCATGTGGGCAGGGTGAAAAATTCCGAAGTTTATGGTAATGTACCTGTGAAAATTTCGATAGATTCCATTAAAAGGGACGTACAATTCAGTTGTTATATCATTCCACAGTCCCAAACCAACTTTTTGTACTGGACAGAAGAGAACGAAGAACAGCAAAACAGAACTTTTGGTGAGGAAATCACTACAAATCGAGGTAAAATAACAATCCTTCCACAAGAAAGCAAAAAGTTGAAACCCTATATTGGGGAAACATTGAAAATAGTGCTTTCCCCCGTAAGCGATGTTACCTCAAGCTACCAAAATGCGCTTGGGGCCAGTATTGCCGATGAATACTCCTCAATAATAAATTTGAGCATCCAAAATGCCGTACAGGAGAAGGCCATGGATTTTTTGAACGAGTTGATACATATCTATAACCTCAATGGAAAAAATGACAAAAAGGCAATTGCCGACCGAACTGCTGAATTTATAGATGACAGAATTGCGGATATTTACAGCGACTTATCGGAAGCGGACCAAAGTGCACAAGATTTTAAATCGGATAGGGGGCTTACGGATATCCAATCACAATCCAATATCAATTTAAATGTAAGTGCGGCAAATCAGCAAGAATTGCAGAATGCACAGATTCAATTGCAAATAGCCAACAGCGTGAGTGATGAACTTGAGAGTCAAGAGGGGTACGGCATTCTTCCCTCTAACATTGGATTGGCCGATGCTTCGATAACCAGCACAACTGCAAGGTACAATCAACTGGTTTTGGAACGTGAGCGCCTATTGAAGAGTTCCAATGAAAAGAACCCCGTTATCGTCAACATAGACGAACAGTTGGAGAACCTGAAAAAGAGCATGCAATCCAGTTTGAACAGTATGACCAATAATTTGAACCTAAGGGTAAACAACCTTAGTTCACAGTTGGCCACCATCAACTCAAAAATATATTCCGCTCCAAGGAACGAAAGGGCATTACGGGAGATTACCCGAAAGCAGCAAACGGTGGAGGGCCTCTACCTGTATTTATTGCAAAAAAGGGAAGAGGCCCAGATTGCATATGCTTCGGCATCGCCCAATTCAAAGGTCGTTGATAGGGCCTTCCCTGCAAGTAAGTTTCCGGTATCGCCTAAAAAAAGTATTATATATTTGGCGGCATTTTTATTGGGAATTTTAATTCCGGCCGGAATTGTTTATGGCTTGGATGTAATAGATGACAAGATCCACAGTGCCCACGCATTGGAAAAATTGGTTGTAGGGGCCGGGGTACCCGTTATCGGAGAATTGCCCCGATTAAAGAATAAATCCATAAAAACTGTAGCAAAGGACGACCGCTCCGTACTATCGGAGGCCTTGCGAATTATCAGGACCAACATGGATTATTTGCTTAAAACGGAACTGAAGGGCGGCAATGCCAGAAAAAATATAATTTATGTCAGTTCCAGTCTTCCAACAGAAGGAAAGACCTTTTTCTCCACCAACCTTGCCTTGATCTTATCCAGTACGGGCAAAAAAGTCTTATTGGTCGGGGCAGATATTCGAAACCCGAAGTTTTATATGTTTTTCAGCGATGGAAAGGAAAATGTTAAAAACAAGAGGTCAGGTTTTACAAGGAGTGCAGGGTTGACGGATTATTTGTTTGATGACTCCCTCGGTTTGAAGGATATAACCAATAGCACCGAGGTGAACGAGAACAAAATAGATGTTATCCATTCGGGCAAAACATTTCCAAACCCTTCCGAATTACTTATGAATAATAGATTTGGACACCTTATGGACACAGTTTCCCAAGTTTATGATTATGTCATAGTCGATACCGCACCAATGATGCCGGTTACGGATACACTCCTTATAAGCGAACACGCCGACCTTTTGGTTTATGTAACGAGAGCGGGCCAATCGAGCATAGGCGATATAGAGTTCCCGCTTAAGCTCCGAAAAGAAGGGAAATTAAATAACCTGGCCTTTGTGGTGAATGGCGTAAAAGCATCGGAACTGGGCTATGGTGGAAAATATGGATACGGCTATGGCGCCCAAAGTAAAAAATGGTGGAAGTTTTAGCCGTTCCCATCAAAACAATAAAAATTATAAGAAAACAAGTCTGCCAATTGGGCAACCAAAATTAAAATCACCTTAGTTTACAATGGAAAATAGGAAACATGCTTACCTTGTCATGGCCCATAACGAACCCGAATTGCTATGCAAACTGTTAGGTTGTTTGGATGATGAGCGTAATGACATTTATCTTCATTTGGACCAAAAATTTGATGCCATATCCGAGGACGACCTAAAAGATCAATGTAAATATTCCAATGTTTTTTTTATCGAAAGAAAACCGATTTATTGGTCCGGTTATAGTCAAATCGATTGTGAATTGAGATTGTTGAAGGCGGCCGTCCAAAAAAATTATGCCTATTATCACTTGATTTCCGGAGTGGACCTGCCCATCAAGAGCCAGGATTACATTCATGATTTCTTTGAAAAACACAAGGGGCGACAATTTTTGTCAGTTACCAAGGTAAAAAACTGGAAAATAGCCAGCCGCTATAAATACTATCACTTTATCAATATAAACAAAAGGTTGCCCAGAAAGTGGTCCAGATCACTCCGTTATCCATTTGCATTGCTGCAAACCTGTTTGTTCATCAACAGGTTTAGGAACAGTAGCTTAAAGGATTTTTATTGGGGACAGGCTTGGTTTAGCATTACAAACGATTTTGCAAAATACGTCGTGGGCAAAGAACAATTTATTGCAGAGAACTTTGACAATGGTTTTTTTAACGATGAGGTTTTTATGCAAACTCTTTTGATGAACTCAGAATTTAAAGATAGCCACTCCAAATCCATGAGTTATGCCCGATTGATTGATTGGGACCGGGGGAAACCCTACACATGGACCATTGATGAGTTTGATGAGCTTATGGCTTCAAAGGCATTGTTCAGCCGAAAATTTTCAATGAACAAAGACCCGGAGGTAATTGATAGAATACTGGAAAAGATTCAATAAAACCTTGTTTTGAAAATTTGGTAATGAATAACCTTTACTTAAAATAACAAGGTTAAGGTTTATGATAGCTTGGTCAAATAAGCTTGGGGTATTTGCATTCCGGGCTAATTTACCATGTCCGAAAACCAACCTGAATAGGCTTGTTTTTAAAAGTTTATTCAGCGTTTTTTACTTTTTTGAGTTGGACAAACCGCACATTTCTTCTGTTTATTTTTTCTCCAAAAAAAAGCAAAGCCCCACCCATTGCGGTTACATGGTCATTTAACGATAAAGCATTTGGTTTAATCGAATAAAAACGCTCTTATTAAAGGGAGGGGGGCTATTCTATTATTTTTGATTGTTAGAAAGAATTCTGGCCAAATTGCTATGAACTATATCAATACCATGAAAAAAAATTACTTTTCTTATTTACTCAAAGTTTCCATAGGAGCTTTTCTTTTTTTATCCAGTATTTTTTATGCTGATGTGCATGCCCAATTGAGTTTTCCTCAAAGTGCATTGGACCTTAATGGCAAAGGAACATTTACTTCAGGGATTACCTCGTTGACGTATGGCCCAGATGGAAGACTTTATGCTACCGAATATACAGGTCTGGTTCATGTTATGACCATACAACGTGACGGTCCGAATGACTACAAGGTAACTTCCATGGAAACTTTAACTGGTGTCCAAGGAATCCAGAACCACAACGATGATGGTTCCAACAACTCCATTACTCAAAGAGAAACTACAGGATTGGCTGTTGCAGGAACAGCAACAAATCCGGTTATTTACGTGGCTTCCAGTGATATTAGAGTTGGTGGAGCCACTACAGGTCAAGGAGACACAGGTTTGGACACCAACTCAGGCGTAATTACAAGATTGAGTTGGAACGGCAGTTCTTGGGATGTGGTAGACCTGGTAAGAGGACTTCCGCGTTCTGAAGAAAATCATGCGACCAACGGCTTGGAGTTTGTGACCATTGGAGGCACGGATTATCTTATTGTGGCACAAGGGGGTAATGCCAATGGTGGGTCTCCCTCCGTAAACTTTGCTTTGCTAGGAGAATATGCACTTTCAGCGGCCATATTGGCAATAGATTTAACTGTAATAGAAGCCATGACGGACAAGTTCGATAATGGCAGAAAATACAAATATGATTTACCCACATTGGATGACCCGACAAGGGCCAATGCAAACGGTGTTAACGATCCAAGTGCCCAAGGATATAATGGTATTGATGTGAATGATCCATTTGGGGGTAATGATGGATTAAACCAGGCTAAAGTCGTAGCTGATGGTCCCGTAAAGATTTTGTCACCAGGGTATCGTAATTCATACGATTTGGTGGTCACCGAAAGTGGCGCTCTATACGTTACTGACAATGGAGCCAATGAAGGCTGGGGCGGACTTCCGGAAAATGAAGGAACAGCAAATGTGACCAATGCCTATCGTCCTGGAGAGCCAGGTGGAGATATAGCAACCAACACTGAGAATGGTGAGGGTATGGACAACGAAGATCATTTGGAGTTGATAACCTTGGATATTCAAAATTATACATTCAACACATTTTATGGAGGGCACCCTAACCCAACTCGGGCAAACCCAACTGGTTCAGGTCTTTTGACTTCTCCTGATTCGAATCCAAATAATGCTACGTACAGGACATTGATTTATGATCCCTCAAACCCACAAGCGGGTTATACGGACGATCCTTCCATTGCCCTTCCTGCGGATTGGCCGCCAGTTGAGGTGGCAAATCCAGTCGAAGGTGATTGGCGAGGACCAACGGTACCCAATCTGGATGATGGACCGGACGATGCCCCTATTGCAATTTTTCCAAGAAACTCCAACGGTATTGATGAATATACTGCCAGTAATGGTGATGATTTTTATAAAGGGAATCTTATTGTAGGAAAGAATGGTGGTATTTTGCATAGAGTTGTTTTGAACCCAGATGGTACCTTAAATCAACTTGAGGAATCTTGGGGTTCTGGTTTAAGTGCTGGAGGAGCCACCAACGCATTGGGGATAACTTGCAATAGTGACTTTGACCCTTTTCCAGGAACTATATGGGTAGGCCTTTTTAATACTGATAGTGGGGGCATTGTCGTTTTGGAGCCACAAGATTTTGTAGCTTGTTTGGATTCCAGTGACCCCGAGTATGACGCCAATGCTGATTACGATTATGATGGCTTTACCAATCAAGATGAAGAAGACAATGGTACCGATCCCTGCAATGGAGGTTCACAACCAAATGACTTTGATAATGATTCAATCTCTGACCTCAATGATGATGATGATGATGCAGATGGTATCCTGGATGCCAATGACCCGTTCCAACTAGGTAACCCCGATGTAGGTGGAAGTGATGCTTTTGAGTTGCCTGTTACCAACGATTTATATTCAGACACTGGTCTTGGTGGTTATTTAGGTCTGGGAATGACAGGTTTGATGAACAACGGCGATACTGGAAACAACTGGCTGGATTGGTTGGATAAACCAGGTCCAAATCCTGACGATTTGTTAGGCGGTGCGATTGGGGCCTTGACCATGCAAATGACAGATGGAACCGCATTCGAGTCCAGCAACAATCAAGAAAAAGCGTTCCAATATGGAATCCAAACCGATCAGTCTATAGGAGGCTTTACAGTATATGGTGAAATTAGGGGGTTTGACATAACCCAAAATCAATTGTACACCAATGCCAACGCACCAAACGGAGAGATAGGTTACTACATTGGGGACGGAACACAGAGCAATTATATAAAATTTGTGGCCACTCCTTCGGGTCTTGTTGCCCAACAAGAAATAGAGGATGTTGCCCAACCCCCAATATTTTTTAATATACCTGTGTCAAACAGGCCAAGTTCAAATATTGACTTTTTCTTTGTTGTAGATGCGGTTTCGGGAGATGTTACACTACAATACCAATTAGATGATGGTTCTAGAGCGACATTAGGCATTATTACAGCTGAGGGGTCTATTTTGGATGCCATACAACAAACAACTTCGGATTTGGCTGTTGGGGTCATCGGGACATCGAATGCACCCGGGTTTGAATTGGAAGGTACATGGGAATTCTTATACGTAAAACCTGAAGCTCCAACGGTGGCTCAAAGCATACCGGATTTTGAAAAATTGATAGATTCTGTTGATGAAAATATCAATCTGGATGTTTATTTTGATGATGACAATGGAGCAGCCAATCTTACTTATACGGTTGAAAATAATACTAATCCTGCGATTGAAGCCCTTGTTACTGATAATATTTTGACACTTTCCTTTCCTTCTACTGCCGAACTATCCAACATTACTATTAGAGCAGAGGACCAAGACGGTAATACCGTGGATGAAACATTTACTGTTACAGTTACTGAAACACCACCTATTTTATATAGAGTAAATACTGGGGGACCTTTGTTATCTAGCATTGATGGCGATATTGATTGGGCAGAGGACACCGATGTTAATAATTCAATGTATTTGGCAGCCGCAGGAAGTAACAGCACGTTTGGAGGAACAATAACAACTACTGATGGTTCTGTAAATACAACTACGACACCTTTGGATATTTATGCCTCGGAACGATTCGATAACGTGCCAGGTAATCCCAATATGGCATATTCTTTCCCTGTATCACCACAACCAGGTAATTATGAGGTCCGTTTATACATGGGCAATGGTTTCGATGGAACATCTGATGCAGGAGAACGAATTTTCGATGTGGCAATAGAAGGAAATATAATGCCCTTGCTCAATAATTTAGATCTGTCTGGAACTTATGGACACAATGTGGGCATTGTAATCAGTCATATTGTTAAAGTTAGCGATGGCAATTTAGATATTGAGTTCTTACATGGGCTTCAAGAGAATCCACTAATAAATGGTATTGAGATACTGGATGCTTCAGATTCAGATACACCCATCTACGTGAATGGAATTGCAGACCAATTGAGTTTTGCAGGCGATGATGTTGATGGAAATTTTGCCTTGTATGCCTCAGGTGGTGACGGAAACCTTAATTTCTCAGCAACAGGCTTGCCACCCGGTGTTGATATCGAACCCACCAATGGCCAAATATATGGCTCTATAGATGAGAATGCCTTTGCGGGTAGCCCTTACAACGTAGCCATCACTGTTGATGACAACGATGGAATATCCAGTGACCAAGTACAGATTGAATTTGTTTGGAGTATAATTGAACGATCTGCTTTTAGAATCAATGCTGGTGGAGCGGCCATTATTACCACAGATATTGGCCCAAATTGGGAGAACAATGCATCTGAGGGAGAACAATCTGGAGAAAATTATTTTGTAAATACAGGGGTAATTGCGGATTTTGGAGGAATAACCTTTGAAAATAAGGACAGTTCAATTCCAGCTTATATTAATCAGGCTACTTTTGATGCTATTTTTGCAGAAGAACGCTATGACGCTGATACAGGAGATGAAATGGAGTATACATTCGCTGTCGAAAATGGTGAGTACGTTGTCAATTTATTTCTAGGCAATAGTTTTGAAGGCTCAAATGTCATTGGTGATCGTGAATTCGATATACTTCTTGAGGGAGTTGTGGTTGAAAACGATTTTGATATAATAGAAACATTTGGACATCAGGTTGGTGGCATGTTATCCTATCCAATAACTGTATCAGATGGAGAATTGAACATTTCCTTCGGGCATGTAACCGAAAATCCATTGGTAAATGCCATAGAAGTTTATGCGGACAATCCTTCAAACCCATTGGCCCTTAATGGTATTCCTGAACAAATCAATGAGATAACCAACACGGTGAATTTAAACGCATCGGCTTCTGGTGGAGACCCTGCTGAGGATGTTACTTATTACATGTCCGGTCATCCAGATGGGATCTCCATCAACCCTTTAACAGGTGAGATCTCAGGAAGCATAACAGTGGCCGCGGCCAATGGAGGGCCTAATAACGATGGTGTTCATACCGTAGCGGTAACGGCCATGAAACCTTTTTCTGCACCTGTGACACAAGTGTTTACTTGGACTATTGATTCACAATACTTGTGGAATGATAAAGATGAGAACGAAAACTACACAGCACGTCACGAGAACTCATTTGTGCAGGCCGGAGATAAGTTTTACCTAATGGGTGGACGAGAAAATGCAACCACTATAGATATTTATGATTACACTTCGGATTCATGGAGTTCAATCACGGACAGTACGCCTATTGACCCCAAAACAGATCCACCAGCACGATATGAATTCAATCATTTCCAAGCAACAGAATATCAAGGACTGATTTGGGTTATAGGTGCATTCCGAGATAATAAATTTCCCAATGAGGTACCAACCGACTATATTTGGATGTTTGATCCTAAAGCTCAAGAATGGATACAGGGTCCTGAGATTCCTGAAAATAGAAGACGTGGTTCTACAGGTTTGGCGGTCTACAATGATAAATTTTATATCGTAGGAGGAAACACGGACGGTCATGCAGGAGGCTATGTGGAATGGTTTGACGAATATGACCCGGCTACGGGGGTCTGGACCCCGTTGGCAGACGCGCCCATAGCAAGAGACCACTTTAATGCGGTGGTTATTGGTGATAAGTTATATGTTACTTCTGGTAGACAATCCGGGGGAGAAACCACTTGGAGGCCTACCGTTCCACAGGTGGATGTGTACGATTTTACAGCAGAAACCTGGAGTACATTGCCAAGTGGACAGGACATTCCCACCCCGCGTGGAGGTGCTTCCGCTGTTAACTTTAACAACAAATTGGTTGTTATTGGTGGAGAGGTACAAGATGAAGAAGTGTATGGAGTTCTTACGGATGACGCTTTAAAGGTCACAGAGGAATATGATCCTGTTACTTCGTCTTGGAAAAGATTGCCCGATATGAACTATGAGAGACATGGAACACAGGCCATCGTATCCGGACCAGGGGTGCATATATTGGCCGGAGCACCAGGTAGAGGTGGAGGAAACCAAAAGAACATGGAGTATTTGGGAGAAGATAATCCAGTGGGAACACCTAGTATTGGCAGTACATTGTCCGTTCCAAACACCGTAGTGATTGCTGATGGAGAGACCGTGGATGTCGACCTTTCCTTAATTGATGGGAATGTGGGAATCTTTGTAAAATCTATGGAAATTACAGGAGCAGATGCTACTGATTTTAGTATCGATTCCGGAGAACTGGAAAATATGCTTTTGAATCCGAATGAAACGCGTACGCTGAGTGTAACCCTCTCGGGCACCGGTCCGGACAGGACCGCAATTCTGACCATTAACTATGGCAATTCAAATACGGCAAGTATTGCATTGACCAATAACCCGGACGCCACTTTTGGTGTGGCCAACCCAGGAGACCAGTACAATTACGAAGGAGATGCTGTATCACTTCAGATTGAGGCTACAAGCCCCAATGTAACTTCGTACAGTGCTACAGGATTACCACCGAACTTGGCCATAGACGAAAATACCGGGATGATTTCCGGTACCATCGATGACGGTGTTGTTGATAACGGCAGCGATGCATACGTGGCGGAAAATGGATTGGTGATTATTGAGGCAGAAAATTTGGACATCAATTCCAACTGGGACATTGAAACCGATGAGGCCGGATTTACGGGGTCGGGTTATTTATTTAATAACGTTGAAAGTCTTAATATTCCCGGTAATGGAACCATAACAGCACAAATTAAGATTTCAACCCCGGGTAAATACAGGTTTCAATGGCGCAACAACATTGGGATTATTGCCCCTCCCCCTGCAAATCCATCGACGGAACATAACGATGCCTGGCTGCGTTTTCCCGATGCGGATGATTTTTATGGAGAGAAAAGTGGAGGCGGAATCGTTTACCCATATGGTAGTGGTAAAACGCCTAATCCTGAAGGTGTAGGATCCAATGGTTGGTTTAAAATTTATGCCAACACCTTAGATTGGAACTGGAACTCATTTGTGAGTGACAATGATCCACATCCGGTTTTTGTTGAGTTTAATGCACCCGGTACGTATACTATGGAAATTTCCTCAAGATCCGATGGCCACTTGATTGATCGTATTGCTTTACATTTGGTAAGTGAGGGGTATACTACTTCAGATTTGGACAATGCACCGGAATCTTCACAGGGCGTTGGTTCCAGTGGTCCGGGAGCTGCCCAAGAATTACCTTACGAAGTTTCGGTAACAGTTACGGATAATGGCGACCCGGTAGGCAATGAAACCGTTGATTTCTTATGGTACATTGGTGAGTCTGGAGATCTTATAGCAGTACCACAAGCAGATATTACAAGCGGTACTGTACCATTAACGGTGAACTTTACAGGAAGTAATTCCTTGGATGATGTAGGTGTGACCAGCTATTCTTGGGACTTTAAGGATGGTCCTGGTTCCATATCAACACAACCTGACCCTACCTATGAATTTACCGAAATAGGAATTTATACAGTGGACTTGACAGTTGGGGACATTGATGGAAATACTGATACCAAAAGTATCACCATTGATGTAACAGGTACAGGGGTGCCACCAAAAGCAGAAGCATTAGCAGATATTACTGAAGGTGAGGCCCCTTTGGAAGTAGTTTTCTCTGGAAGTACATCAACCGATGATTTAGGTGTAATTGAAAGTTATTCATGGGATTTTGGAGACAGTAACTCTTCTACTGAACCAGACCCAACGCATTTATATACCACTGCAGGAATTTATACCGCGGTACTGACCGTTACAGATATTGAAGGACTGACCGATACGGCCGAAGTTACCATTACGGTGAACCAGCCCAATGATGCTCCTATAGCAGAAGCTTTGGCCTCTCAAGAATCTGGAACGGCGCCCTTGCAGGTTGATTTTACAGGAAGCGATTCTTCAGATGATGTGGGTATAATTACCTACGCTTGGGACTTTGGAGATGGAGGCACATCAACAGAACAAAATCCAACATATACCTTTAACACAACAGGGGTTTATGATGTGGTATTGACCGTAACCGATGGAGGGGGATTGGCAGGAACCGATACGGTGACCATAACAGTGACAAACCAAGACCCTGTAGCCGTAGCGACAGGGTCCCCAGACGCAGGTGAAGCACCATTGGAAGTATCCTTTACTGGAAGTGAGTCTACCGATAATATTGCAGTTGATACCTATGCATGGGACTTTGGAGATGGCTCAAACTCAACTGAGGCGGACCCGGTACATACATATACAGACCCGGGCAACTATACTGCTGAACTTACGGTAACAGATAATGAAGGAGCAACGGCTACAGCATCTGTACTTATACAAGTAACCCAAGTTGGGGGCAATGAAGCCCCAGAGGCGGTAGCAAGTGCAAATCCAACCGAGGGTGAAGCGCCACTCCCTGTTACATTTAACGCAGGAGGATCAAGGGATGATGTTGGCATCGATACCTATTTCTGGGAATTCAGCGACGGCAGAACGTCAGATCAAATGAATCCAACACTGACATTTGAAAATGCAGGGACCTACGATGCCACCTTGACCGTAACCGATGAAGCTGGATTGTCGGATTCTGCAACCATACAGATTGTGGTTACAGAAGCAGCGGAAAACCAAGCTCCAGAGGCAGTGATTTTCGCTACGCCAGAAAGCGGAAACGCACCGTTAGAAGTGAACTTTATGGGAGGCAACTCTCTAGACGAT